>NZ_BOPF01000027.1 GCF_016863615.1 Virgisporangium aliadipatigenens
CGGAGCCCGGCGCAGAACGCCGGGAACGGGAGCGCCTGATGCTGGAGCGCATCCGCACCGGTGGCGAGCCGCAACGGAGCCCGGCGCTGAACGCCAGGAACGGAGTCGCTCGGGATGCGCGCCCGCGCCAGGGGGTGCCGCAACGGAGCCCGGTGCTGAACGCCGGGAAGGGGCGGCCGGGCCCGGGTCGCGGTCGACACCGGCTAGCCGCAACGGAGCCCGACGCTGAACGCCGGGAAGAAGGCACCGGCTGTTCTCCGGTTCTCCGTACTGCGTACCGCCGCAACGGAGCTTGATGCTGAAGGCCGGGAAGAGGCAGAGGCCGCACGGTCTGAGCGCCATTGACGGTGTCGCCGCAACGGAGCCCGGCGGTGAGCGGCCGGGAAGAGTGCGGGTGGTGTGCGGGGCCACAGCCGCCCCGATCGCGCCGCAGCGGTGCCCGGCGGTGAGTGCCGGGAAGAGGTGGGAGTGCGTCAGCACTCAACACAGAGGGAGAGAGGCCGCAACGGAGCCCGGCGCTGAACGCCGAGAACGGTAAGTACTACCGGGTACTGGGCCTGTTCGTGGACCGGCCGCAACGGAGCCCGGCGCTGAACGCCGGGAACGGGGCGACAACCGGGACGCCTACATCGAGGCGATCTAGCCGCAACGGAGCCCGGCGCTGAACGCCAGGAAGAGCTGAAGGCCCTGCGCGACAAGTATATGCAGGACATCGCGCCGCAACGCAGCCCTGCGGTTAGCGCCGGGAAGAGCAAGGTGGGTCCGACATCCCAGAGCGGGTTCGGTGCCGCAACGGAGCACGGAGCCCGGCGGCGAACGCCGGGAAGAGCTCCGGGCACTCCGACGCCGAGTCGCAGGAGGGCCTGCTGCAACGGAACCCGACGGTGAAACGCCGGGAAAGGCGAGTTGCAGGTAGCTGCCGGCCTTGCTGTACACGTTGCCGCGACGGAACCCGGCGCTAAACGCCGGGAACGGATTCGTCCCCCGTTCGGCGACGCCAACTCGGGGCGGCCGCAACGGAGCCCGGCGCAGAACGCCGGGAACGGGAGCGCCTGATGCTGGAGCGCATCCGCACCGGTGGCGAGCCGCAACGGAGCCCGGCGCTGAACGCCGGGAACGGCTACGACACCTCCGTCAACCACGGCCCAGGTGTCGCGCCGCAACGGAGCCCGACACTGAACGCCGGGAAGAGCGGCCGGCAGGGCGTCCCACGTCGGCGCGTCGGCGTGGCCGCAATGGTGCCCGGCGGCGAGCGCCGGGAAGAGGTGCAACCATGCTTGAGGGCAATACTGTCGGCGCTCACCGAATGTTCCTGTCAGAGGCTGATTCGCTCACGTAATTGACCTAGTCGTCGCTCGTCGTGCCTGGTCAGGCGCTCGTGATGTTCGTGGAGGATGCGACGAGCGTTCGGCCGCAGTTATCAAGATCCTTTCTCTTCCCCGTCCATGATCTGCGCCCGACGGCCCTGGTGGCTGGGGAGCGGATGGCGAGGAGGACGTTCCACGTGATCGATATAACCGAGATCCTGGCGCACTGGTACGCGGGCCGGTCTCAGTACGACGTCGCGGGCTCGCTGGGTGTGGCTCGCGGGACGATCCGGCGGTATGTCGAGCCGGCGATCGCGGCAGGGTTCGTGCCGGGCGGGACGCCGCCGATGAGCCAGGCGGACTGGGAACCGCTGGTCAAGCAGTGGTTCCCGCATCTGACCGATACCAGGTTGCGGCAGGTGACCTGGCCGGACTTCGACAAGCACCGCGACTACATCGTCGAGATGCTGCGGTCCGGGGTGACCAAGGCGACGATCCACCAGCGGCTGCGTGACGAGCATCAAGTGACCGGATCGTTGGCGTCGTTCAAGCGGTATGTCACGGCGAACCTGGCTGAGGACGCGGTCCGGGAGAAGGTGACGGTGCTGCGCGCCGACCCGGAGCCGGGGCTGGAAGCGCAGATCGACTACGGCCTGCTCGGCTCCTGGACGGACCCGCGCACTGGCCGGTCGCAGCGGATCTGGGCGTTCGTCATGGTCCTGTCGCACTCGCGGCACATGTTCGTGCGGCCGGTGATCAGCATGGACCAGGCGTCGTGGACGGCCAGTCACGTCGAGGCGTTCGCGTTCTTCGGCGGCTGCCCGGCCCGGCTGATCCCGGACAACCTGAAGACCGGCGTCGACAAGCCCGACCTCTACGACCCGAAACTGAACCGGGCCTACGCAGAACTCGCCGCGCACTACGGCGTGCTGGTCGACCCTGCACGGGCCCGCAAACCCAAAGACAAACCGCGGGTCGAGCGGCAGATGCCCTATATCCGGGACTCCTGGTGGAAAGGCCGGGAGTTCGCCTCGCTGGTCGAGATGCAGGCCTCGGCGCTGCACTGGTGCCGGGAAGTCGCCGGGCAACGCAAACACCGCGGTCTGGACGGGCGCACCCCGGCGGAGGTGTTCGACCAAGCCGAGGCCGGAACCTTGACTCCGCTGCCGGCCGCGGCGTTTACCTTGGCGGAGTGGTCGCGGGCCACCGTCGGCTCGGACGTCCACGTCAAGTGCGGCAAGGCGCTCTACTCGTTGCCCTGGAAGCTGATCGGACAGACGGTCGACATCCGCGCCACCGCGACGATGGTGCAGATCTTCCACCACGGCGAGCTGGTCAAGACCCACGTCCGCAAAGCCAAAGGCAAGGTCACCGACGTCGCGGACTACCCGCCGGAGAAGATCGCGTTCCACACGCGCACCCCGCAATGGTGCCGCGAGCGGGCCGAGCAGACCGGACCGGCGACCGCCGTGGTGATCGCCGAGCTACTCGACGGCCCGTTGCTGCATCGGCTGCGCTCGGCGCAGGCGATCCTCAACCTGGCCGGCAAGTATTCCGACGCCCGCCTTGAGGCGGCCTGCCGCAAAGCCACCACGGCCGGTGATCCGTCCTACCGCACGATCCGCAACATCCTGGCCGCCGGGCTTGAGGACATTGAAGCCGACCGGCCCACCGGTGACGCTGGCGCCCCCGCGTTCCTGCACGGCCCTGCCGGCCTGTTCGCCGACGTCATCCCGTTTCCCGCCCCGGCCGCGTCCACCGCGACCACGGCCGGCACGACGAGCGTGACCGACTCCGACCGTCGTGACGACGCCGGGGACGACGAGCCGCAAGACGCCGTGTCATGACCTGCGCCCTGCTCACCCTCGCCACGCCGACGAAGGACGAGACGAACCGATGACGATCCTGCGCCCCGCGCTGGCCGACAGCCTCCGCGCCCTGAAACTGTCCGGGATGCTCGAGACCCTCGACGCCCGCCTCGCCCAAGCCCAAGGCGGCGACCTCGGCTACCTGGAGTTCCTGCAGATCCTCTGCGACGACGAGATCACCCGCCGCGAACAGGTCGCCATGGGCCGCCGGCTGCGCCGCGCCCGGTTCGACACCGAAACCACCCTCGAAGGCTTCGACTTCGGCGCCAACTCGAAACTCCCGGCAGCGCAGATCCGTGACCTCGCCGCGCTGCGCTGGCTGCAAGCCGGGGAATCGATCATCCTCTACGGCGCCGTCGGCGTCGGGAAAACGCACGTCGCCCAGGCCATGGGCCACCTGGCCATCCGCGCCGGCGCCGAGGTCCGCTTCCACAAGACCAGCCGCATCCTGGCCGATCTGGCCGGCGGGCACGCCGACCACACCTTCGACAAACGCCTAGCCGCCCACGTCAAAGCCGACCTGCTCATCCTCGACGACTTCGCGATGCGCGAGTTCACCCCCGGTCAAGCCGACGACCTCTACGAGTTGATCTCCCAACGCATCGCCGAAGGCCGCTCGATCGCGATCACCGCCAACCGGGCACCGCAGGACTGGTATCCGCTGTTCCCCAACCCCGTCGTCGCCGAGTCACTGCTCGACCGACTCATCAACAACAGCCACCAGGTCTTCATGAACGGCCCTTCCTACCGGCCGAACAAACGACCCAGGGCAACAGCCACCACCAAGTAGCCGACCTGATCAAGGTCCCCGAAGCCGAGCTTCCCGGCTCGATCGACGCCTTCGCCACTGCCCGCGGGTCCACCCACGCCCGGAGAGATCGCAAGATGACCGCGCACATCACCGGCGACCCCGCCATCCCCGACCCCGAAGAACGCGCCGCCCGCAACGCGGCCCTGTTCACCGACAACATCGAAACCGGCTTCTGGGACGACCAAGGCCGCGTCGCCCCGTGGCCCGATGACATCGACGAATGGACCTACAACATCCCCGAACCGCGCACACCCGAGCCCGGACAAGCACCCTTCTAATCAGTTCTCGTCCAGGATGCGTTCCACGTCCGCGCCGCCGCGCACTATGACCGCGTCCGCTCGTAGTTCCTCAGGCAAATGCCGCCGCTGGTCTTCACGCACCAGAAGCGTTGGGCAGCCTGGCGGCATCACCACGGCATCGGCTGCGGCAGCGAACTCGACCAGCAGGTCCAGAACGCGGCCCGGCGAGAACCTGGAGATCACAAGGCTGTCGAAGGTCTCACCTGCGACACCGCCGTAGATCTCCGCGCCGCCACCATCGTCGACCTGAAAATGCCACAGGTCGAACTCTGGCTCAGTGCGATCGACATACGGTCCCCAGACTGCCCGGAACGCGATGCCATCCATCGCCGCCGCATCGCCGTTCTCGAAGCGCTGGACGAACAAGTCGTAGCTCACTCCAGCAAGCTAGCCGCCGCCACGCCGAAGGATCTCGGTGACCAGCCAACCCGTCGCGCCACCAAGATGATGCCGACGGCCAGCCCCAGCAAGATTAGCTACTCGGCCCAGCACGAAGCGAGTGCCCCGACGGCTACTCCACGCCGGGAAATAGGCAGGGCCAGACCAATAACGTGAGCCGACCCTAGGTCAATTGCGTGAGCGCCCACAATACTAAGGACAGTGGAGCCGCAACGGAGCCCGGCAGTGAGCGCCGGGAAGAGGTGGGGTTCCGCACGCGACCAGGTCGACGGGTTCGGGCCGCAACGGAGCCCGGTGAGCGCCGGGTAGAGGAGCTGACCTACGTCGACACCGGACAGAGCACGGAGGCCGCAACGGAGCCCGGCCGCGAACGCCAGGGAGAGGCGCGCTACAGGACCATGCGGAGACGGTGGGATTCGCCGCAACGGAGCCCGGCGCTGAACGCCGGGAACGGCAGCACGTCCTGCTCGCGCCCAGCCGCGGCGAGGGAAAGCCGCAACGGAGCCCGGCGCTGAACGCCGGGAACGGGGGTCAGTAGGGCCAGCAGTCGCCGACGCGCGGCAACCAGCCGCAACGGAGCCCGGCGCTGATTGCCGGGAACGGCAGGGCGGCCACGGGCGGGGAGTGAACCTCCAGCACAGGCCGCAACGGAGCCCGGCGCTGAACGCCGGGAACGGGCGCAAGCTGCTCAACCTAATCGACCACCTGCCGCGGCCGCAACGGAGCCCGGCGTCGAACGCCAGGAACGGCACCGGCGCCTCGTAGAGGTCGACGGCGAACGCGTAGCCGCAACGGAGCCCGGCGGTGAGCGCCAGGAAGAGCAAGATGGGTCCAACCTCCCAGAGCGGGATTCGGTGCCGCAACGGAGCACGAAGCCCGGCGGTGAACGCCGGGAAGAGCCGGCGTAGGGCGTCAGCCATCGCCTGCACCTGGTCGCCGCAACGGAGCCCGGAGTGAGCGCCGGGAAGAGCAGCGCCTCCACGTCCTGCGGGTCCAGGTCACGCTCGCCGCAACGGAGCCCGGCGGTGAACGCCGGGAAAGTACCTCAGGCGACGAGAACGCATCCGCGATGACCTGGCCGCAACGGAGTCCGGCGCTCAACGCCGGGAACGGGTCGTTACCGCCAGAGTAGCGGCACCGAAGGAACTGCCGAAACGGAGCCCGCCGGCGAACGCCGGGAAGAGCCTCACGGGCTTCGTGCGTGAGGTGCCCTACCCGTCGCCGCAACGGAGCCCGGCGGTGAACGCCGGGAAGAGGTCGCTCATCGCCGCCGGCCGGGTCCTGAACCAGAAGCCGCAACGGAGCCCGGCGGCGAACGCCGGGAAGAGGAACCTCAAGGCGTGGATCGACATCTACGTGGACACGCCGCAACAGAGCCCGGCGGTTAGTGCCGGGAAGAGCCCAGATCTTCCCGAGGCCCTCGACGGCTGCCTTGCCGCAACGGAGCCCGACGCTGAACGCCGGGAAGAGCCGGCGTCGCGGCAACGGAGCCGACGCTGAACGCCGGGAAGAGGTGCGTCGTGGTGTCACGAAGGCATCCTTGGGTCAGTTGGAGGTGGCCCGCGGCGGACGGATCGGGGTGAGGACGCCGGCGAAGTTGCGGCCGGGGATGCGGCGTCGTTGGGCGCAACAGATCAGGAAGATCGACAGGACTTGTGCGAGGTCCGGAGGTCGTCCGGGTTGGGCGCTGTCGAGGATCGGGTGGTCGAGCACGGTCGGGATGGTGTGCATGTCGAGTGGGTGACTCCACAGTGGATAGATCAGTTGGTGTGTGGTGCGGCGGCCCGGTGGGCGTTGCCATCCGGTGCTCGTGGCTTCGCCGGCTGTGGCGGTGGTACGCAGCAGTGGGTAGGCCATCAACGCAAGCCAGGTTGCGCCGGGTACGCCGCGTTCCATGGGTTTGCCGTCCGGGGCGTCGGCGGCATCGAACAGGACCCGATGGTCGAGGTATTCGCCGGTGACGCCGGGGTATCGCCGCCACCCGAGGATCGCTTCTCGTAGAACGCCAGGGTTGGTGCGGATGTGGCTGAGCGGCTTTTCCAGCATGGTCCGCATGGACTGCTTGCCCGAGGGCGCCGCGTAGCGGCTGATGTTCGCGCGTTTCTGGTCGTCGAGGCTCAGGTCGGTAACCATGCTGGCCATCCACCGCTCGCCGGCTTCACCGGCGTCGGCCCAGACTCGTGCGGCGAGTGCTGTCAGCTCGGGGCGCGGTAGCCGCATCTTGTCGGGGGCGGCGCCGGGCGGGGGAAGGTCGATCGGCATTGCGGGTAGGACGCCGTCGGCCGGGATGGCCTCGACGACGGTGTTCAGGTCGGCCACGAGGTCGTCGATGTTGTCTTGAGCGTTGCACAGCACCGCGGTGCAGTCGGCCGGGCTCCATCGTAGGTGCGCATCCGGGTGCCGGTTCTCGGTGACGAGTCGCAGGATACCGAGCGCGGCGAGGAAGCCGAGAGGTGTGCGCCCGTCGAGGGCGGGCAGGGACAGCTCGGTCATGATCCCTCCGCGGAGATGGTGGTGTCGGCGCAGCGCACGATCGTTTCCAGCAGGGCGAGTCCCCACCGCCCGTAGCGGGCGTTCAGCCGGGCGAACCGTGCGGGGTGATCCAGGAACACGGTCTGTGCCGACGTGACCTTGACGGGTTGTTCGTCGATGTGGTGTTCGATGGTGGTCGGCTGGTTGTCCTGCACGAGGGGCAGCCATGGTCGGGCGTGGCCGTGGTGACTGGCGATCAAGTGGATGAGCAGATCGGCGTCGCCTGGATAGGGTTCGGCGCGCTGGCGAAGGTACTCGCGGATCAGTCCGGCAGACCATGCCTCGTGCCGGGCACGGGGAGGAAGTCCGCTGCGTTGGCGGGCCAGTCGCCACACCGTTCGGTCCCGGGTTGACATGCCGGACTTGGCCAGCGGTTCGGCAGCGAGGGCCGCCGTGAGGGAGTCGCCGTTGTGCAGCATGATCTGGAAGCGCGGTTCGGCTTTTCCGACGTCGTGCCAGCGGGCGGCGTCGACGATCGTCCGGGCGAGGTCGGGTGGCAGCCGTAGCGCTGCGGCGATTGCCGCAGCCCGCTGTCCCACTGCGTGGCCGTGCTGGTCGAGACCGACGGGAGTGGTGCTGACGCTGCTGCCTGCGACATGGTCGTCGTCGCCCTCCACGCCCGGAACGCGTGGGGGGTCCTGACCGGGGTCACCGTCCGCTGCGCGGCCGCCGGTCAGCAGCCACAAGACAGTGGTGGGGGACCGGAACCCGCCAACGACCGCCGCTCGATCTTCATCCCCGAGGGCGAGCATCTGTGGACCGGTGTCGAGCCATGCCACGATCTGCGCCGCCGTCAGCCCGATGGGAAGTCGACCGGTGGACGCGGCTTCGGCACCGTCCGCGGTGGTGAGGGTGGCCTGCAGCGTCTGTATCAGGTGTTCCGCGGCTTCGGATGCCGGGTCGTCTGCGCTGCTTCGGTACAGGTCGTTGATGGCGTCCTGGAGCGTGACCCGGTCGGGACCGGTGATGCCGAGGCGGTCGGCGAGGTCCGTGGTGATGCGTAGTAGTGGGCGGCCGGACCGGAACGCAGCGACCTCACAACGATCGGAGACTCGTGTCAGGCTGGTAGGGCACCAGCCGTACCGGTCGAGTCCGCCGCGGGCGCTGGGGACCACGATCTGGTCTCCCGGCCGTAGCTGCGCGGCGGAGATCCATACCCATCCGGCCGTGGCCGCGTCGCCCGCGGTCGAGGCGGATCCCGCACTGGCGATGTCACGCCATGCGAGGACCTGAAAGTCGTCCCTGACCTGCTGCGGACGTACGTCGATGTCCGGTGCCGACTCGACATCCGCGACCGGTGGCACGGCGAACCCGGCCATCCATTGCCGGAGGGCCACGAACGGCACCTCGACCTGCTCTGCGGTGCGGATCGGCATCGCGGACAGCAGCAGGTTCGCCGCGCGTGTCGACGTGTCGGTCGAATCCTCGAACGGGTCGTCGAGCGGATCGTCGATGAGTAGGCCGTCACGCCAGGCCACCTGGACGCCGGCAGCACCGGTGCCGAAGCCGTGCAGGAACACATCGACGGGTGTGTCACCCAACGGGGCCGGGGCGGTACGCACCCATGCGTCCAGCGTCGGCACCTGGAGTACCGGAACGTCGGGGCGCGGCGCGGCCACGTCAGAGGGCAGGCTTGCGGTCACCGTACGGACGGCCTGCGGGGACATGTCCAGCCAGGCCGTCGTGTCATCGATCGCGGCAAGGTCGCTCACGGCCGGAACGAGCCGGCACAGGTGCTCCCAGGTACGGTCGCGTGCGGCGCCGTAGACCGGACCGTCGGGTTCGCCGTCGTGGACAACGAGCGCCGTCGCCGACCGGTCGAAGATGCGCTCGCCGGCCCGACCCAACCTGTTGAGCCGTCCCAGTCTCTGAACCAGGGCATCCCACGACGCCGACTCGGTCACCAGCGCATCGACGTCGAGGTTCACACCGACCTCGACGGTCTGCGTGGCGACCAGGATCGAGGCACGCTCGGACGGGCTGCGACGCAGACCGAAGCGGCCGGCGATCCGCTCGACGAGTTCGTCCCGGTCCGCCGGTCGCGAACGGCCGATCAGCAGGTCGACGTCGGCCGGTTCCGTCCGGACCGCCTTGTCGATCAGTGAGTGAACGGTGCGGGCGCGGTCGACGGTATTACAGACCACCAGGACCGTCGGCGCCCAACCACTACGGTTGACCGGGCTACCGGTGCTCGCCAGACGCCGCGCCGCGGCAGCCATCACCGCCGCTACGGTCTTCGGCGTCGACAGCAACGGGAACACCCGCTTCGTGGCGCTCAGGCGTCGCATCGCCTCGACATCGTCGCGGTGCGCCTCAAGGTCGAACGGGTAGCGTCGGCCACCGCCGGTATCCGTGGAAACCTCCCGGCGTGCGGTGGCCGTCAGACGGACCACCTGCAATCCAGGTACCGGCAGAGCTGACCGGTCCCGTTCCCGCAGGGCCGCGGCCGTGTCCAACAGCGCGGTAGCCAGGTGCGCCTCGTCGACCAGCAGCAGCGCATCGGTCCCCACCAGCGCGGCATCGATCGGGCGGCGACGCCCGCTGATTCCGTAGCCCCGGAACAGAAGCCGGCTGCCGACCTGGTCGACGGTGCTGATGACGATTCCGGGCAGGTCGGGACGCGGCAGCCACTCGGCTGCCCACGTCGTACCGCCGCGCATCCGGGTCACCGTCAACGGCGGGACAGATACCGCATCCGGTGCCAACGATCGCAACGCCGCCGCGACTCTCGCGGCCACGCCGCCATCGTCAAGAGAACCGGACCGCTGTTGCGCTTCAGCCCGGCGAAGCGCCGCCGCGATCGTCGAGGCGTGCTCGGTCGCCTCGTCGACCACAATCCGCCGGTCGACGACGAACAGACACCGGCGCCGCCCCACCCGGCCCGCACCTTCCTTGGCGGCACTAGCCGCAGTCACGAACACCGAGACGTCGAGCATCGACGTCTTGCCCATACCGGTCGGCACATCGACCAGATCGGGCCAGGCATTGTCCCGCAGGACGGTGTCGACCAGGTCCCGCTGCCAGGCGAACGGACGGCGCTGGTGGACCTGGGCGTAGAACTCGACGAAATCGTCCGCGGTCAGCATCTCACCGCTGCCCGTCCGGCATCGGAGCGAACAGCCCCAGACCGAGATAGCGACCGGCACCCACCAGGACAGGGCCGGCCACCCGCTGCCGAAAGGACAGAGCGACATGGCGAAACAGCCGACCACGCATCTTCTCGGGCAGGTCCCGCGGACGCATCCGAACCGCTCCCGCGATCAGCGGCTGAGCACTGACCCGCACATCCAGAGGGTCAGGCAGGCCGAGCATCCGCACCGACTCCCGAACCACCTCTTCCTCCCGATCCGGGCTGCGGGGATACCGGTCGAACACCATCGGAGTTGCCGACACCCAGGTCTGGCTTCCGAGCCGCCACCGGTCCGGGTTCACACCCCACGGCCGCACCAACCCGGGCCGGTAACCGAGCTCGACCCTTCCGATGCCCGGCACATCCAGGTCGACCGTCCCCGCCCCGCCCGGCCGCAGACCCGGCACCGCGGCCAGCACACTGCGCCGCTGCTCGGCCGGCAACTCCGGGACCGCGACTGCGAGCCCCAACAGGTGACCGTCGGCGTGCTCGCCGCCGACATCGGGCAAGGCCAGAAACGCTACATGCGGCCGCCCCGGCACGCCGTGCCCGTGCAAGACCGCCGGCGCCTCCGGCCCCGCGCACGCCAAGACGCGCGACCGCAACCGGCCAGTGAACACGCTGGCAAGCCGTCCGTCAGGCTTCACCCCGGCGAACCGCAGCATGACAACATCCGGATACACCGACCGCGGTGCGGCCCCCTGGGCTGGCACGGCCGGTCGCCTTACCCGGTATCCGTGGAACCGGTTCGCCTCCCACGACGACCTTCCCGCATCGTGCAGATCGTCGAGTTCCGCCAGGTAACCGCTGTAGGCGACACGCAGCGACAGTTCAGCCTCGGTCAACGCGCACGGCTCCCACACCGCCCACTCGGGGCCGCCCGAAGCACTGACACCGTCGCCCGAGACGGCATCGTGGCCGTTGTCCGTGCCGGCACGGGCAGCGATCAACGCGATGCCGGTCGACCGACCCAGATAAGGCACCCGCCGGGCGATCCGGTCAATGACCTCCACCACGTCGTCGGCGTCCACAGTATCTAGCCATTCGAACCGCACCGCGCATGACGCCGGCAGCGCCCGCGTCCGCGTCCGCAACTGGTTGGACCTCCCCGGATGGGTCTGGCTACCACCCGACTTCGACAGCTCGTTGGTCACGACATAGGAATCGCGCCGCGACGACCTAGCCGACATGGCCGCACGGACCAGCGGTGGCGGCTGCCGCTCCAGCCACAACAGCGCCGCCCGTTCCGCGTCCCCACGCGCCGCCGCGACCAACGCGCAGTGCAGGCGTGCGGGCTGCGGCGGCCACTCGGCGAGCTCTCGGTCCTCCGGATCCGCCGCGTCGTACGAACCGGTCAACAGGTCGACCGTCACCGTGAACGCCATCGTCAGTCCTCCACCGTGGTGACCCTGGTCAGGGAGAACTCGATCGCCTTGGCCAGCGACGGCGTCGGTGTCAGTTCCACCGTCTCGGTCGACCAGGCCATTCCCGCCTTGTTCGCGCGGTCGACAGCTACCTGGAGCACCTCGATGGCGTGGTCGGTCGCAAGCTCGAACCGCTCCACCGTGCCGCCCCGGCCGACCCATTCCAGCCGCTCGTCGGTGAGCACCAACTCGCAGCCGCTGCGCAGCCACATGCTCGCGCCGCCGAAGGCCAGCCGGTCGGCGACAAGTGCGTACGCCGCCAACACGGTGCGGGCGGCAACCGCCGCCTCTACCGACACGTCGCCGAAACCGATGCGGTCCAAGCCCGCCATCGACAACGTCGCCGACCGCGACGCCGAAGAGATCGTCACGCCACCATGCTGCGGATTCGGCGCCACGTTGCCGTGTCCGATCTCGCTGAACTTTTCGCCCTTGATCTTTTCCCCGACCGGCAGGAACTCCCAATCATCACCATTTCGACGCGCCGCACCGACCAGGTTGAGCGGATCTAGCCGGCCCGCGTTGCGGGCGCCGACGACGGGATCCCATCCCACAACCTCGCTCGAATAGACCCGCGGGAACTTCTGCTGCCGACCCTTGCGGTGGCTGTTCCAGGCACCGAACACCAACGAGCCGGGATCGTGCCGATACAGTGACGATGCATCCGCCGCGGAGGCCGCCTGCAACGATCGGCCAAGATCTGTTCGGTCGAACCTGGCCCCGCCCAACAGGCTGTCGCGCAGGTAGGCATCGGCATACCGGTGAGGCCACTCCAACGAGGTCAACACCACTCCGATCTCGCCAGAATGTCGCAACTCCATCAGTGGAATCTCTATCAACCCGGACCGGCGAGCCCGCAGCAACGCCTCCTCCGCCCGGTTCGCCTGCGACGCAACGGAATCCAACACCACGTCCTCCCGTGGCTTCCCATCGATCAATCGAGACTCCCGCACATATGGAGCCCCGTCGCGGCTCGGATACGTCGGCGGAAACACCTTCGCTCCCGAGCCGCCGGCCGGCTCATAAACGGCGGAGACCCGCACCACCGCGCGGTTGCCGGACAATGCCACCGCCTCGGCAAGCTGATCAACGAACTTACTGACACCCACGTCTGCTCCCTCTCGTCTCGAACGGACCAGCGCGCATCCTGGCAGGCGGGTACGACAAAACCGGATGTCGTCCGGTCGGATATGCACCCGCAAGCCCAACAAGCCCACCAGTTCGACGTTGCGCCCTTGGCAGGGCGCCACGGATGCGCGATCACATGTCAACTCGGAGCGCCAGCGGTGGGTGAACCTCGACCGCGACGAACGAACAGGGATCCAAACAGCCACGCGCCAGACGCGCGAAAATCCACAACAGAGCCCGGATCATCCGGGAAGCGGCGTTCGACGCCACATCAGTCGGAGCGCGAACCCCAACAGCTTGATCGAACTGCGTGCCTACATTCGGCATGCTATGGCTGACAAGGTCGGCATGTCGAGACCAATCACTCCTTCGATACCTTACGGATACCGCTACGCCCAAAACTCGGGAAAAGAACCAAACTATTCCTTCGCCCGAAACCGCTGGCCGCGATCACCCACGTCGGCAGGCGAAGCCAGTCGACCGACCAGCGCAACTCAGGCTTCGGCAGATGGACCCGTACAACCCTGCTCATGCCGGCAGTCGGCCCGCAGTGCCGACGGCCGCCCACTGGCGGTCCCCTGCCCTGACCTTGCCGCGGTGACACAGCCTGCGCCAAACGCCGGAAGCGGACGGACGAAGCACGTCCCACCTACTCGACGGTTAGCAGCGACCTCAAGTGCAACGTCAAGACTCGGGATGGCTTCGACCGCTTCTTGTCGGCTGTGGTAACTGACTTCCGGTCTGCCGGACAGGCCGAGTGGGGGAACGGCACCCTGGATCGTTTCCTTGACGGATTGTCCGCAGTCGCGGGCGCCCGTATCGTCGAAGCATCGGATTTTGATCAATAGCAAGCGTCCTGGCGCTTGTTTGCAGAGATCGTTCGGGCCGGATATGAGTAACACGCACTCATTGCCGCCGATCGTGCGCCGCTCGCCGGCGTTCGTTCCGGGTACGAGCCCCGACTGCCGACGACTTCAGCCAACCGAGCCTGGTCCGCTGGCTTGGTGGTCGTGGCTGCGCCGTTCGGCAAGGCGCTCTACTCGGTCGTTGCCCACCACCTGACGATTCGCGCGGCGACCGGAGCGGTGTCCGTCTCGGGCATCCCGAAGTGGTCGGTGATCTCCTCGTTTAGGAACTGTTCGACAGCGGCCGCCTCCGCACCGGCTGACAGGCACGTCAACAATGGGACGATCATGCAGTCATACTCGTCGGTGTTGACCTTCGGGTCGAAGACGCCGATGAAGTCCCACTCGTTCAGCAGATCCCGAAGAGCGGCCACGCGATCCCCCACAACCTCATGATCCCATCCTCCGGGCGCGCAAGGAACCTGAGCGCGCACGCGACGCACTCATCCAGCGCTGTCCGAGCGCTGCGCGCACCGGCGTGGCCGAGATTGATCCGTATGCCAAGTAGCGAAGCATGGGCTTGGATGTGCTCGTCTGTCCGGTTTGGCTGTCATCGGTGGCAGAGATCGCAGATGTCACAGCCGTAGTTGGCGGGAAGGCAAGAATTCGGTCGTCGCGGTGGCGCGGGCCGCCGGTTCCGTCGGTGTTGGATGCGGTGACCCATAGCGTTCTATCGGGCGCGATCTATGCGGTTCGCGGACGCCAGTGTTGCTCGTCCGGGCGTGGGCGAGCCTAACCATGACCGCGCCTTCGAGGGCACTGGCCACAGTCGTTATCCCATAGTGCGGCGACGCAGCACGCCTACACTTCCACGGGTGCGGCTCTCTTCGGCTCATTCAAATCGAGCCCGTCTGCAAGCCCGCGTGGGATGGCTTACGAAGACCCCGCTGACTATGGCCGGCATCGCCACGACGCCAACTACGGTGCAGCAGACCCCAACGCGGTAGTCCCGAGTTTCTAGCGAGCTAGGTTACGCACTTTCCTTGGCATCGGCGGAGCTGGCGAGCCGCGGGTCTCCGTGGATAACCTCTCGAATGATCAAACGCCCGCCCCCCCAAGCGAGAAGCCTTTCGAAGGCGGGCGGGCTTGCTACCAGTGCTGCTCCGCTCGTCCGCGGCCAAGGCAGGTGGTAGTCGCTAGTTTCGTAGTGGCTGCGCCATGTGATCATTGCCAGCGCCGGTCCGACATCGTCGTTAAGTACGAGTGCCTCATCGGCCGGCTGCAGGCCCAGTACCAACTTCAGTAAAACGGTCGGCACGAGCACTGGGCTGTGTATGCCTAGGCCGTATGGCGTGTCAGCCAAGAAGTCTCCATTGAGGTCCATTCCGATCAACGGACGGCTGGCGTTAGGTATCGGGCTGTTGAGCAGCGGCGGGGTCGGAGTAAACCAGTTTGCCGCGGTGTCGCTGGCAAAGGGCCGACTCTGGAGCCCTGTCGTGTCGTTGGGCTGTCGCAGTTCTACTGCTCGGTCGCGGCCCGACCGTCGCAGAAGATCGCTCTTCTCGGGCCAAACCGGCAATACAACATGTTCTTCGGCCGCTGCAAGCACTCGCCAGGTGCGGAAGCGGCCCGCTTGCACGGTGTCACATGACGCTAGGGCCGTTGACCCCACCGTGAGTACGAGGTCGGCGTTCGCGGACCTTTTCGATTGTTCGCCGATGGCTGGGGCGACGTCTCGCGCTTGGGTCCAGATGGGGTCGCGAGATCCCGGCGGTGCAACGGTGTTCGGGCGCGGCTGCCGGGTGCGTTCGATGGCTAGCGGTAGCCGTGGGTCGTTGACCAGGCGGCGAGCCAGCCTGTACTCCCATGCAACTGGATCAGGCGTGGGGTTGCCGGCGGCCACGAGGGCAGCGCGACCTCCAGACGCCGCCCGCTGCAAAGCAGCTTCTACTAGCGCGTCGCGGCCGGTAAAGGCGTCAGCCCATCGTCGGTGGTTGGTGTCGGCCAGCTCATTTGCCTCCTTGTCAATGGCCTTCATGACACCGTGGTCGGCCAGCGTTGCCGCAATTCGTGCCTCAACAGCCTGGCCGAGGTAGGGCAGCAGTTCCTCGGCTGCCGCAATCCGGTAGCCAGCGGCCACTTCAGCCATGCCTCCTGCGTGCTCATTCACTGGCTGATCTCCGTCGGGCCGCCACAATGCTCCGTTGGGAAGAAGTGCCCTGTCGGGGGCAGTCACAGGCGGTAGTGCGGCTCGATTTCCCAAGAGCCGCGAGGCCAGCGCCCGCACGGTCAAGTACGGGCTGGTCGCATGGCGCTGGAGAGCGTCGTGACATATCTCGCCGACCGTTGGCTGCGCTGCGTCCGCATCATCGACCACCGCCAGCAGCCATGACAGCAATGCGGGTTCGTCTAAGCCAGCCAGAGTAGCTGCCAATGCTTCTCCGATGACTGCCGGTCGGTGTCCCAGGAGAATCTCGAAAGCCAGAAGTGCGCGCCGCTTGTTCTCCCGGCCGGGGTGGGCCATCGTTCCAATGAGGGCTTCGCCGAAGATGGCAGCGATATCGCGGGTCGGGTTGGCGCTCACGTCCAACGGCGGGGGCGTGTACGGCACGTCTGGGTCGTCCTCGTCGGCCATCCTCGGCGTTCGGAGGGCAATCACCGCGTGCGCCTCGTCCCAGGCGGCAAAAGCCGCGTCGAGCGCGGCTCCGTCGGTGGTGAGGCCGCCCGCGACCGTGGCGTGAATTAACGCCTGGCTGACGCCGTGGGAGCCGTGGTGGCTGCCTGACACTACCCGGATGACTTCGGAGACTACGGTCTTCCAGGCGGCGTCTGCGTCAAGTCGGGTAGCGCGGATTAGCGCTTCGAGTTCGGTCTGGCCTCCGAAGTTCATCCATCCGCCATTGCCGCGCGCTCGCGTCCACGCCAAGGCGAGGGCCACCGCAGCGAGCCGGGGTTGACCGTGGCCCTCCAAACCGTCGCCGAGAGCGGTGAGTAGGCCGCTACGGTCGAGTGTCGGCAGCGAGCCCGCCAGACTGTGTAGTGCAGCTTCTGCCTCCTGTTCGCTTCCGGTCTCAGCGAGTTCGACCAGGCGGTAGCCGAGAATGTTGGCGAATCGTTCTGCCGACCAGTCCGGACTGGTGGACTCGTAGGGTCGGCGTCGCCACGTGCGGATGGCGCGGGCGACACCGAGAGCGCCATCATCGAACCCAAGGAACGGTTCCTCCCACCCGTCCTCAGGCGATGCTCGTCGTGGCGTGGAGGGCCGACGCTCGTCCGTCTTATCAACGCTGGTGAACGGCTCGACGTCGACCGGCACGGCGTTCCCCCGCGCCGCGACGACATTGAGCGCTTCGACCCGCGCATTGTCCTCGGCAACCAATTCGTCACTGTTGGTATAGCGATGACGGAGAGGGCGTTCATCAGCGCGTGCGAGCACAAGCGTGAGCATCTGTCCGGGAAGGTCCGTGCCAGATCCGTCGGCTATGTCGGCGAGCCGTTCCACGACCGTCCGATCCGCGTCGTCGAGCGGCATCGGCAGCGCGAGGCGCAACGCGGCTGCGACGATCGGGTCGACTAGGTGGTGCCAGGATCTCCAAAGGTCTTCAAGAGCGCGGTTGTAGAGGTCGTACACGTGACCGCAGCGTTGGAGTAACGCCGGCACTGCAAGGCTGACGAGTGCCGCAGGGTCGGCCTTGGCAAGGAAGGTCCACCACTGGTTCCAAGCACTACGTGTGCTCTTGCCGTCGGTGTGAAGGACTACGCGTTCGCAAGTCCCCTGCACCTTCGCCAACCGAACCCGAGCACGGGCCGGGTCTGCAGCGATGAGGTTCGGCAATGGATCGAGGACCTCGTAGATGGTGATGTCCTTGTGCCAGCCGTACGCGGTCATCAGGCCGCAGGCCGCATTCCAGAAGGTATGTGCCTCGCTCGTATCTCCGCATGCGAGAGCGAAGCGTGCAGCCATGAGCCGGTACTCGGCCAAGGTCGAGTAGTAGCGACGTCCCCCACCCTCTGCGAGCGCCTTATCGATCAGCGCCTGTGTGGCAGGGCGCCGGGCCGATGTGGTGGTTCCGTCGATCGCGAGTGTCAGCAGGAAATCCGGAGTGATAGGACCGGCGTCTTCACCGCGCAAGGACACCCCGACACCTTCAGTGACCTGCTCAAGGATGGCGAGCGCCGTAGGCCACGCTTCGTCGTCGAGCAGGGCGACCGCGCAACGGAGGCTTTCGTCGATTTGCTCATGAATAGGGTAGAGATCGCAGGCGCGTGGCTGGCCCGCGAATGGGCGCAGGTCGCCGGTGAGGTGACGGAGAGCCTCAAGCGACAGTTGCGCTTGGTCGCTTTCTGCGGCTTGCGCCCCTGCAAGCGCGAGGGTGAATCGAAGCCAGCACCGGTACCAGCCCTCGCCGCTGAGGATTCCTTCGACGGTTGGAAGGATGGTCGGGTCGCGCCAGGCTGCGAGCGTGCATCGGTCGAGCCAGTTCGACACCTGACCATCAACGTGGAGCGCATCCTTGCTCGTTACTTCTTGGGTAAGCGCGATCAAAGCGGCTCGCGCCTCGCTTACGGGCGCCCCGTCAACGTCGTCCGGTGCGACGCCCAGTTTGAGCAGGCGATGGGCGTTGCCCGGCGAGCACTGTCGTGTCGCGACTGGTAGCAGCTGGGTGAGCAACTCGCCGGCGCTCGATTCGGCCGAGTGATAGACCAGTTCAGCGAGCGCGAGCGCACAGTCCTCCGGCCTGTTCAACACATTGATGAGCTCAGCCGTTACTTCAAGGCCAAGCACGTCAGCGGCAGTCGTGACGACATCGTCTGGATGGAGTCTGCTGCTGTTGAGGAAGCGGGCGATGCGCGTGTGTTGTGACTGCTTGCGCATCTCCTCGGTCGAAGCTTGCCGAAGCTGGCCACGAGCCCAAGCCAGCGTAACCTTTCTATCGGATTCGGGTCCGAAGGACGTTGTATCCTTTGCCCGCCAACGGGCGAAGGCAGTCAAATAGTCCTGCCAGGGAGCCACTGCGCCCGCAGCATCGATGGCAGCGCACAGCAAGAGGCCCGCACGCGGAGGGACCGCTACCTTGCCGTCGAACATGAGCCTGCTGGCGAACTCCTCGCTTCCCAGTAGTGCCATCGGTACATCGACGTAGGCTGCTAGCGCTGAGTCGAGCCGCTCGTCTTCGAAGCACTTGGCCGCGCCCGCCAGTTCTATACATCGCGTCAACGCGGGCAGGTCTCCAAGCCGTCCAGCGCAGCTGGCCGCGGTTGAGAGGTTCGCCGCGATGGCGGAAGCTGGATGCCCACCAGCCACCGCATTGGCGGCGAAGTGGACATCAACCAGGTCGAGAACCTCTTTGTCGCGTCTGGCGGCTGCGAGGGTCGGTAGCAAGAAGCGAAACGCGCGTTCGTCGTGGTAGAAGCCGCGAGCGGCGAGCCAGTCGATGACGAATCGAAGGTTAGCCGCCAGTGCTCCCGGGTTCGCCTCGACTCGCCGCCGCAGGTAGCGTGCGAACGATTCGTGATAGACCCGCACGCCGCCCTGGGCCGCGCGTTCGACCACAACAGGCGCCAGGGTTGCGAGTGCGTCATCCAGCCGGTAGGCCAGGTCCGGCCTCATCTCGGCCAGTTCAGTGCGAGTGACCGGGAAGTCGAGAAGTCCAACGACTTCCGCGATGCCGGCACCAGGCCCGAGCGTAGCCGTGAGGTGGGTGTAGTAGTTCCTCAATGTTCCGTCGAAGGGCGGCAATGCGCGAAGGACCTCCACCGGGTCGGCCTCGGCATAGGGACGCAACGTCACCTCGCGGCACAAGTATGTGGCGTACAGGGCGTTTCCGCGGGACCGTTCTTCCAGTACGGCAAGGAAGCCATCGGTCAGGTGTTCATCCACGATCGCTGTAGGAGTTGCGGGACCTAGGACAAGCCCACGCTTCGCCGCAAGCGCACCTAGTTCCGGCGCAGTTAAACTCGGGACAGCGACGGTGCGAGCACCGGCGCTCTGCAATGGCACGAGGTGATCGCCCGGCTGGGTCAGGACAACAAGCACGCTGCCGACTGGAAGCTCAAGAGCGGCCAGCGCGGAGGCGAGCGCAGCGGAAGGGTCGGTGCCTGGTCTCGCAGGCATGATCCGCGCGACATGATCTAGGCCGTCGACGACGAGAGCTACTCGCCGGTCAGGTTGCAACTGCATGGCACGCCCGACAGCATTTGCGAGCGCCACCTCGTCTGCGGCATAACGCGGCCTTTGGGTATCAACCAAGGTTGGCTCGGCGTCCGCCAGCCGTCCCAGCAGACTTCCGAATACAGTCTCAGCCTGTACACGCTCGTCACGCTCGTCGAGCGTCTCAGCGAGGTAGCAGTAGTGTTCCGCCACGAGCCAGCCAGCCGCCATCAAAGTCCGGACCAATTGGTCACATGCCCAGGACTTACCCTGACCCGGCGGTCCGGTCAAGAGCAACGAGACGCCCTGCGCCGCGCACTGCTTCGCCGCCGCGTAGACCTCGGCCACGGTACTAGGGCGAGCTACTTCCAACGAGCGGTCAACCGGATGAGCCCGAGCCACCGCGCCGAAGTCCCGCCGCAGTTGAGCGCGTTGCAGAATCGCGTCAGCCGACGGAATACTGAGTCCTTGGCGCGCCTGTCTCGCGAACGTCGCAAACGCCTCCGCCACGTCCTCCGCCGACCGACCGGCGTTCGGATATGACTCAGCACCGACCTCCGTACGCACCCGGGACAAAAGAATCCGTTCGGCCGGTCCCGGCTCCAGCATGATCCCGCTCGACTTGGGTGCC
This sequence comes from Virgisporangium aliadipatigenens, assembly GCF_016863615.1. Classification (GTDB taxonomy): domain Bacteria; phylum Actinomycetota; class Actinomycetes; order Mycobacteriales; family Micromonosporaceae; genus Virgisporangium; species Virgisporangium aliadipatigenens. Next base: position 20,526 of record NZ_BOPF01000027.1, read on the forward strand.
TCAATCTCGATTACCAGGCGACTGCATAGCCACGCCAGGTCTGCGCGGTCAACAGCCTTTGAGCCAGCGCGCAGGAAAGAGAACCGGGAACGCTTCGCCATCGTCGCCGTCGTCGCGTTCGCGGGCTCTACTGGCCAGAGTTGGTCGACGTCGAATCGCAGCCGCCGACTCTGCATGCCGACAACAAAAGGGCCTGGATCAGGGTCGGCTGGTACCAAGACGGCGGTCAGCGCCTCGTCTTCGGGTCGGGTGTTCCGGAGCACGACCCGAAACGCAAGATCAACGGCTCCACAGCCGGGACCGTCTCGATCCGCGACGGCTGCCGCTACGAGACGATCCAGGCGCAAATCACGGGCGTCCGTCGTGAAGGTCTCTACGGTAAGCGGCTTGTCGTCATTCTCGCTGTGCTTGAACTGGGTGCGTTCTCGTTGACCATCGATCGTGATGACCGTGAGGTCATCAAATCGGTCGTCATGTACCTGTTTGACATCGACGAAAGCTTCCGCCACGGTCCCCAAGATGAGGTCGACTAAGCGTGTCGCCGACAGCAGATCCTGGTACTCATACCCACGATGGGCTGCCTGGAGGCTTGGCACCCTGCAAGGGTATGCATTTCTTGCCCGCGCGGTTGCAGGACACGACTGTCTCGTACAGCTGATCTAGCCGATGGCGAGTATCGCGGTGGAGGAACCTCGACTGGTGAGAGCGGCGGGCGACGCGATCGGAGGTCGCGGCGACGGGAGGTGTCCATCGCACAGCCGAATCGGCGCGAGCCGCGCGCCGCTCGGGATTGTCTTCGCCGGTCCCGCCATCATGAGGCGTGGCAGTGCGGGCGTGATGCGTCCGGCGAGTGCTGCTGTGGCGGGTTCGAGAACGGTCAGGTCGGCGAGCGGGTTGCCGTGAAGGTCGATGATCTACCGGCCGTCGCGCGTTTCGGCGAGCGCCGATGGGTGGCCGGGCTGGCACGCTACACCATCGACGGCGGCAAACTCGCCGGCGCCCACTCCTACTCCATCACCGGGCCGAACCGCGCGATTCGGCCCGGTGCGCGGGACCCCGTCTCGCGCACCGGCGCGCGACCAACCTGGCCAGCAGTTCACGTCGTACGTCCTGAACAAAGTCGTCGAATGCGGCGGTGAATCGGACGAACCCGCCGAAAGGTAGTGTAGGCATTGCCGCAGCCGACGCCACAGCGTCCGCTTCGCTGTGACGGACCCGTTGTGAAATGTCCGGCGTTGTGTCTGCGGCCCAAAACGCGTCCTCGATGTCGTTCCGGACGCCGGGACCATGTCGCCGTGGGCGCGCAGCAACCGCGCGACTTCCGGCAACCGCTCGGCGGTCACCTCGGCCACGGCAAGCCTGGCCTGTTCGGTTTTGGTGACGTCGCCTTCCGGCGGCACTGGCAGCCCCACTCGGGCAAACCGCACCGGAGAGCGCGATGAGCGTCGCGTCGAGCGTTGCCGTGGGCTACGCCGGCAACCAGCTCTCGAAGAAGTCCAAGATCGACTTTTCGCGTCACGCCAAATTCTGGCAGACGACCGCTGTCGACCCTCAGCACTGCACCATCGCGTCAGACGGCGCCGTGGCCAACGAGCGATCATGCCAAC
>NZ_BOPF01000028.1 GCF_016863615.1 Virgisporangium aliadipatigenens
TGCTGCGGCGGCCACGCCCGAGGACCACACCAGAAACCCCGAACCAGCGGCTATCGCAATCAGAGGCACGATTGCTTTCTTGAATCTCATCGACCGGGTTCCTTCCATGGACTGCAACTGGCGTGGGGTGGGATCTGGTGTCTCGTCTTCGGTATCCGTCATCGACTGTCGTCGGCGAGGCTCAGCGGAAGCTCAAGCGCGGCTCTGCGATGACGCAACATCTGTACGGTGCGTATTCAGATCTGACTTTCCGAGCCTGTTTCGTAGCGGAGAGTGTTCGTCGTAGGGGTGTCGGCTGACAGGTCGGCCGTTCGGCCCCCGGACTGTGGAAAACGCGGTGTGCGAAACCCGCGGACACCCGGGCGCACACCCGCCGGATACGAAGCGGTCCGGACCCCACGGGGGGAGGCCCGGACCGCGCCGATACCGGTGGGCGGAGGTGGGTTTCAGGTGCGGAAGACGGCCGTGAGCTTCGACAGCTCGGTGGCCATCGCGGACAGTTCGGTCGCCGCGCGGTAGGTCTCGTTGGAGGCGGCGCGGCTCTCGTCCGCGGCGCCGCTGATCGTCGCGATCGCGTCGGTGATCGACCCCGAACTCTCGGCCACCCGCGTCGCGCTCGCCGCCACCGCGGCCGTGCTGGCGCCCTGCTGCACCACCGTCGAGGCGACCGACTCCTGATGCGTCGAGATCGTGCCGATCACCTCGGTGATCTGGTGCACGGCCGAGACCGCGCCGTCCATCCCCGACTGGATCTCCTCCACCCGGCGGGTGATCTCCTCGGTCGCCTTCGCCGTCGCCTCCGCGAGATCCTTCACCTCGCCGGCCACGATCGCGAAGCCGCGCCCCGCCTCACCCGCGCGGGCGGCCTCGATGGTGGCGTTCAGCGCCAGGAGGTTGGTCTGGGCGGCGATCGCCGTGATCGAACGGACCACGTCGCCGATCTGCAGGCTCTGCTCGCGCAGGCGTTCGACGTTCTCCGCGGCCAGCCGCGCGTTGTCGACCGCGCCGCCGGCCGCCGAGGAGACCGCGTCCGTCGTCGCGCTGATCTCGTCGATGGCCACCCGCATCTGTTCCGCGCCGCGGGCGACCATGCCGAGTTCGCCGCTGGTCCCGTCGGCCTCCGACTTGACCGTGCTCAGCCGGGCGACCGTCTCCTCCGCCGTGGCCGTCATCATGCTGCTCGCCTCCTTGAGGGAGACGGAGGATTCGGCCAGTCGTTCCGCGGCCTCGCGCACGCCGCTCACCGTCGCGCCGACCTGCTTCACCATTCCGTTGAACGCCTGAGCCATCAGCCCGAGCTCCAACTTCCCCTCCATGTGGATCTGCTGGGTCAGATCCCCCTGAGCGGCTTTCGTGATCGCCGTCGTGACCGTCACGATTCCGTCGATCGTGGTCCGCACCGCGGACTTCGCGAAGTACAGGGCGATCGGGCCGCACAGGCCGAAGAAGACCGCGCTGACGTGGAGGCGTTCGAGGCCGGCGCGGGCTTCCGACCCGGCCGGCAGCGTCGGCGCCACATCGCCGGTGATCCACCAGGTGATGATCGCGAGACCGACCACGCTCCAGGTCCAGAGGGCACGACTGATGAACGCCCGCGCCTTGGCCGAGAGCACCTCGATCGGTCGGTAGAACACACGACACCTCCCTCGGGCATGCACATCGTCTGGCAACGAGCGACTTGCAGCAGATTGGTGTGAAAATTCCGAACGCGCGGGGGCCTGTCCGGCGACACTCCCGTGGCTGCGGTTGGATGGTGTGCATGAGCCAGCCAGGACCGCGTCCCGACCGTCTCGAACTGAACGTGCTCGGCCCCGTCGCCACCGTGACGATCAACAACGTCACCAAGCGGAACGTCATGACCGCCGCGATGTGGCACGACCTGTGCGTTCTGCTGGACCGGCTGGCCGCCGACTCCTCCGTTCGGGTGATGGTGCTGCGCGGGGCCGGCGACACGTTCTGCGCCGGGGCCGACATCACCAATCTGGGTGACCTCGGCGGCACCGACGACGGCGGCCTTGCCGCGGTGGCCGAGGAAAAACTGGCATCCTTCCCCAAGCCCACCCTCGCCCAGCTGAACGGCTACTGCGTCGGCGGCGGCTGTCAGCTCGCCGTCGCCTGCGACCTACGTTTCGCGGCGGCCGGCACGCGCATCGGCATCCCGCCCGCGAAGCTCGGCATCGTCTACCCCGCCCGGACGACCCGCCGCCTGGTGGACCTCATCGGCCCGTCGTCAGCGAAATACCTTCTCTTCTCCGCCGAACTCGTCGACGCCCAGCGCGCACTCGCGATGGGCCTGGTCGACGAGATCGTTCCGGCGCATCAACTGGCGACCCGGGTGGACGCCTTCGCCCGCGTCATCGCGAACCGCTCTCAGCTCACGCTCGCCGCCAGCAAGGACATCGTGGAGATGGCGGCCCGGGGCGAGATGGACCCCGCCCGGGTCGCGCACTGGTACCACCAGGCCGTGGTGGGTCCGGACGCCGCCGAGGGCGTAACCGCCTTCCAGGAACGCCGTGCCCCCCGCTTCACCTGGTCCCCGGCCACCGCACCGGCCCCACCTGGAGCCGCCACCCCCGCGACTCCGCCTGCCACTTCGCCCGGCGCGCCTGCCGGCCCTGCGGCCTGGTCGGCCCCCTCTGGCGCACCTGCCGCTGCGGCCCAGGCGGGCTCGCCCGGGGAGCGTGTCGGCCCTGCGGCTTGGGCGGGTCCGACCGGTGCGCCGACAGCAACGGACGGCCCGGGTGCTGCTCCGTCGGCGCCACCCGGTGCGGTGTATCGCGACGGGGTGGTCCCCGGCGAAGGCGGCTGGCCCACTCTCCCGGCACCGCAGCCGGCGCCCTCCGGCTCATCCGCACCGACAGCCCCGCATGCACCGATCGCCCCACAGCCCTCGGAGGCGCCCGCGTCGCAGTCCCCGGCCGCTCCGGGCAGGCCGACCGGGTCCCAATCGCCGGAAGCACCGCAGTCCCCGGCCGGACCGCCGACGCCACACAGGCCGCAGACTCCTGTCGGGCCGCACACGCCGCCGACGCCGCACACGCCTGCCGGGCCGCAGACGTCGACGGCGCCGCACACGCCGACGGCGCCATACCCGGCGGCGGCTCCCCGATCGCCGGTTGCGCCTCCGGCCGGCCTGTCCTCGCCGGGTGCGCCGGTCTTCCCGCCGCAGGCGCCGCCGCCTCCGGTCGCGTGGGCGACCCCGGTCCCCATGCCCGATCAGCCCGGCGTCGTCACGCCGCAGCCGCCCGCAGCCCCGTCGCCGGCCGGCGCGTCATCTCCAGCGGCCCCCTCCCCGGCGGACATCCCCACCGCCGTTGCGGCACCGGTGAGCCCGTTCGCCACGGGTACCCCGCCTTCCGACCGCCCCGCCCCGCGCGGCATCTCCACCCCGGGAAGCGAGGCGGCCGGGGAGGCCCATTCGCGCGAGCGCCCGGCACGGCACGAAGGCTCCACCGCGGGGGCGTCGAGCGCCTCCACCCCGGCCGGCGCAGCCGCCGCATCCGCCCCCCGCCCGCAGCTCCCGAAGGCCACCGTGTCGGCATCCGTCCCCGCCCACCGGCCCGGCGCCGCCGCCTCCGAACCCACCGCACAGGTGCCGGCCACGGACACCACCCCGAGCGCGGACCCGACGCCCCCCGGCACTACCCCGGAATCGACACCATCCGCCACGCAGGCCTCCGCAGCCGACCGCTCGAAGCCACCCGCCGCGCCCGGCCCCTCCGCAGCCCCGACTTCTGCCGAGCGATCGGCACCGACAATCTCCGGCCGAGCCGCACTGCCCACCTCGTCAGCCGCCACCAGGCCTCCCACCGGCGACGGCACGCGACCCGTGTCGCAGCACTCACCCGCTGGGTCGGCATCGGAGGGCTCATCCGCCGGATCGGGGCCAGGGTTCGGCCTCGGTGGCGTGTCGGCCGTCGCTTCCGCCCGGGTGTCGGGCCGCGGCGCCATGCACCCGCCCGCGTCGGGTTCGGTGCGGAGTCACGCCACCCCGGCCGGCTCGGCGGCGGTGCCGACGGTCCGCCCGGCCGTGCCCCGCCCGACCCCGCCGACGGAGGCCGATCCCGCACAATCCCCTCCGGCGGCCCCGGACAAGCCCTCCGCCCCCGCCGAGGCGGCCGCCCCCGAGGATGCCCGAGGGTCCGATCCGGAGGAGGCCGCCGACGAGGACGCCCCGACGGCCGTCGCCCCGATTCTGCCGGCCGCGCCGGTTCGCGCCACGGCTCCGGTGACCAAGAAGCGGAAGCAGTGATCGATGTAAGTTCGGTTGCGCGACGCGCCGAGGTGTCCCGTATCGTGGGCCGGCGTGAGCGGGGCACCGGTCCACAGCGACCAGAAGCAGTTCACCTTTTGCGATGACACCACCGGGGAGCGGGTCGCTCTCAGCGCGGGTGAGCTGGCCGGGTGGGCGGCGCGGGTGGCCGGGCTGCTGCACGAGGGCTGCGGGCTCGACGCGAGCAGTCGGGTGGGGGTTCTGGCGCCGGCGCACTGGCAGACGGCGGCGATCATGCTGGGCGCGTGGTCGGCGGGGATCCCGGTGTCGTACCACCGCTGGTCGACGGCCGGGCTCGAGAAGGCCGAGTGCGACGCGGTGTTCGTGACGCGCACACGGCTCGACTCGTGGTTGGAAGAAGTGCCTCCGGCGCGGCACAGGTTCGTGCTGCTGGGGGAGGCGCCCGCGGGCTACCGGGACTTCCTCGCCGAGGCGCAACGGTTCCCGGACAGCCTGCCGGCGTACGCGACCATCGGCGCGGCCGACGCGGCGCATCCCGACGGCACGACGTTCCGGCAGTTCGGGGCGGTGGCGCGGGAGTTGGCGGACCGGCTGGACCTGCGGGCCGGCGACCGCGTGCTCGTCGACGCGGCCGAGGTCGAGGAGCCGTTGCGGTGGCTGCTCGCGCCGCTGTCCGTCGGGGCGTCGGTGGTGGTGGTCGCCGGGCTCGATCGGTCCACTGTGGACGTTCGGGCGGCGGCCGAGGGAGCCAACCGCATCCTGTAGCGCGGCACCGGTGCGCGAACCTGCCGGCGTCCTGCCGCCGGATCGCCTGGCCCGAGGGTCGCCGAGAGCGAAGGATCGAAACGCTGAGCCTTCTTCACAACCGGGGGGATCCGGTGCCCGGGCGTGCATCGTCCGGGCACCGGCTCTTTCACCGGTAGTCGTTGACCTGCACGCCGATGCGGTGCCGGTCAGAGGGCCAAGCGGGCACGTTGACGACGTCGAGCCCGCCGCCGCGCGGTCGCACGGCCAGCGCGACGATGCCCCTCGCCGGCACGTAGACGTCCATCCCGGTGATGAAGGTCTGGCTGTAGAACGCGGGGATGGGCGCGCTCAGGTCGGTGACCCGGTCGACGTTCGCGTCGTAGGCGAACATGCCGATGACCCGCTTGACCCGCGGGGAGTTGGCGGCGTTGAGGACGTTCGTGCCGTTGACGAACACGGCGTCGCCGGCCTCGCCCTGATCGCCCCACCACTCCTTGTTGCGGCTGATCGTCAGGTTCGAGTGGTGCGGGCCGGTCTCCGTCAGCGCCCCGATGCCCTCGCCCGGGCGGCTGGTGAGCAGCCGGATGAGCCGGTCGGTGCGCCGGAACGGCTGGAAGTACAGGTGGTGCGTCTGCCCACCGGCGTAGACGATCGCGAACTCGTAGCGGGCGTCCGGATCGGCGCGGAACGGCCCGAACGCGCCGTCGCCGCTCAGTTCGTAGGTGTGCAGCGGCCGGTGGCTGAGCCGGTGGCCGGTGAGCGCGCCGACCCGGTAGATCTCCAGCCGCGCGCCGGTGACGCCGGCGTTGCTGGGGAACAGGACGGCCCGGCCGGCCAACGTCGTCGGGCCGCGCTTCACCTGCGAGGTCCGCGGAGCGGAGCCGTTGAAGAACGTGTACTGCGCGACGAAGCTCTCCTGTGACGTCACGGTCTGGGTGTGCGACTGGTCGGGCAGGTAGGTGTTCGTGGCGCCGGCGATCGCGCGGGTCTGGTCGCCCTCGCCCCAGATTGCCAGCGTCGGCACGCCACCGGGCGGCGCGGCGGCGGTGCGCCCGTCGAGATTGACGTAGTGGGCGACGCGCGCGGCGCGGGCGGGGGAACTGTTCAGATACCCCTGCATCACGAACGTCCCGAGCGAGTGCGCGGCCAGGTCCACCCGGTCGGCGCCGGTGGCGCTGAGCAGCCGGCCGATGCGCGCGTCGAGGCCGGCGTAGACGTCCGGCAGGACAGCGGCGATGTTCGGTGAGTCGTACTCGTGCGCCTCGATGTACTCGGCCGGATAGCCGTTGCCGGCGAAGCGTTTGGCCTGGGTCTCGTACTGCAGCCCCGAACCGGCGCTCCCGTGCAGGAAGACGATCGGCCGGTGCTTCACCGGGGTGTCGGCGAGGGCCGGGTTCGACAGGAAAGTGGTTAGCAACGCGAGGACCGGGATCAGACGGTGGATCTTCACGGGCAGCCTCCATTCTGCACTGTCGGTGAAGATACCCCGCAACGGTCAGCGTCGATAGATGAGCCGCTCCTGGAATCCCTGCGCCCGCGACACCATCCACAGGCCGAGGTAGCCGAAGACGAGAAAACCGCCGACGGCGTGCACCGCCCAGGCTCCGGCGAGGCTGGGCCCGCCCCAGGCGTTCGACAGCGAATCGGGACCGTCGACGCGGACCGGGTAGGCGAGGTTGAGCACCAGCCCCGCGACCACATAGGCGGCCAGTCCCGACGCGAAAAGATGCACCGGCAGTGCGAGCAGGGCCGCCTTCGGGGACGGAGTGCCCCGGCCGACCGCCGACAGCACGCGCGCCGCCGCCGAACGCCGTCCGACGATCACCAGCACCAGGCAGACCAGCCACCCGGCGGGGGAGAGGAGCGCGAACAGGAGGCGGCGCCAGGTCTCGACGCGGAACGGCAGTCTCATGCCGAAGGACGCTAGGGCACCCGCACGCCGGTTGTCCCCAGGGCGGGCCGCACCCTGTGCACCCCGGCCGGCCCGGTCACCGGTAGCCCATGCGCTCCCGCTGCAGCCGGGCCTTGTGCGAACTGCGCCGCACCCCGGTGACGATCGCGATGATCAGGGCGATGAAGAGTCCCACGCACGGCACCGCGATCGCCCCCACGAACGCCCCCGCGCCCCCGAAGACGCGCGCCATGAAGCCGCCCACCTCGATGGAGTCGCCGATCGCGTACACATCGGTCCCCGGAACGCGCGTGTTGGACGTGCAGGTGATCGAGTACTGGCCGTCCTGGCTGACCGTGATCTCGTAGAGGATCGACCAGGTGCTGCCCTCGGCGGTGGCGCTGGCGTCGTAGCTGAGCGGGCTCAGGTCGATCGTGCCGCCGGAGACCGGCGTGGCCGTGCACGTGGCGCCCGCCGAGCCCGCCGTGTCCTCCAGGACGACCGCGTAGATCGCCGACTTCTTTCCGGCCGTCAGCTCCACGGTCGTCGCGGCGCCGCCGTTGAACTGCGTGTCGAGGCTGGGCAGCTGCCCGATCGCCGACCCGAACGAGGCGAACCCGAGCACCACCAGCAGCGGCGCGGCGACGATGCCGAGCACCGCGATGACGGTCGCGACCAGGTACCACGCGCGGCTGGGCCGCACGTCGCGCGGGTCGATCGGGTAGGGAGGCGGCGGATAGCCCATGCCAGGCATGGTGCCCTAGCTGTCAAGCGGAACGATCGTCGCCGCCGTCATCCGACTCGCGCAGCACCCCCTGGGCGACCTTGAACGCCGTGTTCGCCGCCGGCACCCCCGCGTAGATCGCCGTCTGGAGCAGCACCTCGCGGATCTCGTCCGGGGTGAGGCCGTTGCGCAGGGCGGCGCGCACGTGCATCGCCAGTTCCTCCTCGGCCCGCAGGGTGGTGAGGATCGACAGGGTGATCACGCTGCGGGTGCGCCGGTCGAGGCCGGGCCGGGCCCAGATCTCGCCCCACGCGTAGCGGGTGATGAGGTCCTGGAAGTCGGCCGTGAAGTCGTCGGTGTTCGCCACGGCGCGATCGACGTGCGCGTCGCCGAGCACCTCGCGCCGCACCCGCATGCCCTCATCCAAGGAAGTGCTCCCGAAGCAGGTGGTTGACGGTGGCGGCCTGCTCGTGGCTCGCCAGGTGGGCGGCATCGGGGATCGACGCGAACCGCGCGCCCGGGATCGACGAGGCGATCGCCCGTGCGTGCTCGGGCGGCGTGGCGGGATCCTCCTGGCCCGCGATGACCAGCGTCGGCGCGCTGATCCGGCCGATGACCGGCCGCAGGTCCATCGCGGCGATCGCCTCGCAGCAGCCCGCGTACCCCTCGGGCGGCGTCGAGGCGATCATCTCCTGGAGGCGCCGCACCTCGTCGGGATGCGCCGACGCGTAGGCGGGCGTCAGCCAGCGGCTCACCACCGTGGGCGCCACGGCGCCGGTGCCCTCGGCGCGCACCAGCCGGGCCCGCTCCAGCCAGCCGGCGGCGGGCGGCAGGAACGCCGCGGTGCAGAGCAGGGCGAGGCGTTCGACCCGGTCGGGATGGTGCGCGGCGAGCCACATGCCGACCATGCCGCCCAAGGAGAGGCCGGCGTACGAGACCCGCGCGGCGCCCACCTTCTCCAGCAGGAGCAGCAGCTCCTCGCCGAGCCGGTCGAGGGAGTAGGGACCGGGCGGGACCGCCGAGCCGCCGTGGCCCAGGTGGTCGTAGCGCAGCAGCCGCACGCCCGAAAGCGTTGCGAGCTGCGGTTCCCACATCGCGCGGGTGCTGCCCAGCGAGCCGCCGAGCACCAGCACCGGCGCCCCGTCCGGCCCGCTGAGGTCGTAGTCGAGCTCGCTCATGTGTTTTCTCCGTGCGCGGTCAGGGCGCGGTCGACCAGCAGGCCGGCCCAACCCAGGTAGGAGGTGGGGTCGAAGGCGTCGGCCAGTTCGGGGCGGTCCAGCGCCACCCGCAGGGAGACGTCGTCCGCGCGGGCCTTGGCCACCGCCGCCGCGACGATCTCCCGCGCCTCCTGCCGGCCGACGGTGGCGGCGAGCCGGGTGACGACGTTCTCCGCCATGTAGAGGTCGCCGGCCGCGTCCAGGTTGGACCGCATCCGGCGCGCGTCGACCCGCAGGTCCGCGACGAGGTCGCCGTGGTGGGCCGCCGCCGCGCCGCACAGCTTGAGCAGATCGGTCACGGCACCCCACTCCGCCTGCCATCTTCCGGGGGAACGCTGTAACTCCTGCGGTTGCCCCGCCAGGATCGAGGCGACGAGTCCGGGTACCCGGTGCGCACACGCCGTCACGAGGGTGGAGCGGGCCGGATTGCGTTTGTGCGGCATGGCCGACGAACCGCCGGGTGCGCCCTCCGCCAGTTCCCCCAACTCGGTTTGGGACAGCAACGTGACGTCCAGCGCGACGGTCGCGACGGCGCCCGTGACGACGGCGATCGCGGCGGCCAGCTCGGCCACCCGGGACCGGGAGGTGTGCCACGGCAGGTCGGGCGACGGCAACCCCAATTCCTGCGCGAGAAGAGCGGCCACGTGCGGCGCGGCGTCACCGAGGGCCGCGAGCGTGCCCACCGCCCCGCCGAACTGCACCGCCAACCGCTCCCGCCGCACCTGCGCGAGCCGGGTGCGCGCCTCGTCCAGCGCCACCAGCCACCCCGCGCACACCACCCCGAACGTCGTCGGCAACGCCTGCTGCAACAGCGTCCGTCCGAGCATGACCGTGTCGCGATGGCGCTCGGTGTGATCGGCGAGCGCGTCTGCCGCGACGGCGAGATCCTCCAGCACCGGCTCCGTGGCCGAACGCGCCACCAGCATCATGGCCGTGTCGACGACGTCCTGACTGGTGGCGCCCACGTGCACGGCTACCGCCGCGTCGGCCGGCACCCGCGCGGTCAGGTGCTTCACCAGCGCCGGAACGGGCGTCGCCGCCGACACCGCCTCCCGACCGATCTCGCCGATCGGGAACTGATCGGCCACGCACGCCGCGGACACCGCCTCGGCGGCGGCGGCCGGAACGAGTCCCGCCCGCGCGCAGGCCCGCGCCAGCGCACCCTCGAAGTCGAGCATCGCCTGCAGCCACGCCGTCGCACCGACCCGCGCGTCGACCTCGGGAGTGCTGAACAGCCCACCGAACAGTGGATCAGACATCGAAGAAGACTGTCTCCCCTTCGCCCTGGAGCCGGATGTCGAACCGGTATCCGCCCTCGACCGCGGTCGCCACCAGGGTACCGGCGCGGCTCGGATCCGGCAGTCCGACGAGAACGGGGTCGGCGGCGTTGGCGGCCTCCTCGTCGGGGAAGTACAGGCGGGTCACGACCCGGTCGAGCAGCCCGCGCGCGAAGACCGACACGTCGAGGTGCGGCGCCTCGACGGCCCCGCCGCCGGCCGGCAGCGCGCCGGGTTTCACCGTGACGATCCGGTACGTGCCGTCCGGCCCGGTGGGACACCGCCCGAACCCGCGAAAACCGTCCACTGTGGACTTCGCCGCGCCGCGCGGGTCGTCCGGGTGGTCGAAGCGCCCGTCGGGATCGGCCTGCCAGGTCTCGATGAGCGCGTCCGGGACGGGCTGCCCGGCGCCGTCGTACACGGTGCCGGTGATGGTGAACGCACCCTCCACAGTGGACGGCACCACGAACGGCCCGTCCTCCCACGGCAGCCCGATGTGCAGGAACGGCCCCACCGTCTGCGAGGCGGTGATGGCCGGGGTCTCAGTCATCGTCCCCCTCCTCTTCGAACGGCGTCGTTTCGGCGCCGCGCAGCACGATGTCCCAGCGGTAGGCCAACGCCCACTCGGGCTCCGTGGCACTCAGGTCGAAGCGCGACACCAGACGCTTGCGGGCCCTGGGATCGCGGATCGAGTTCATGACGGGATCCTGGGCGAAGAGCGAGTCGTCCGGGAAGTACATCTGCGTCACGAGCCGCTGCGTGAACGCCCGCCCGAAGAGCGAGAAGTGGATGTGTGCCGGTCGCCAGGCGTTGTGGTGATTGCCCCACGGATAGGCCCCCGGCATGATCGTCAGGAACCGGAACCCGCCGTCCCGGTCGGTGAGGGCCCGCCCGGCGCCCGTGAAGTGCGGGTCCAGCGGCGCGGGCCAGGTGTCGCGCGCGTGCCTGTAGCGACCGCCCGCATTGGCCTGCCAGATCTCCACCAGCGTTTCCGGTACCGGCCGCCCGTCGGACTCGATCACCCGGCCCAGCACGATGATCCGCTGCCCCACGGCCTCGCCGCCGCTGTCCCGGGTCAGGTCGGCGTCGTCCGCCGTGACGCGGTCCTCGCCCAGCACCGGCCCGGTGATCTCGGTCAGCCGATGCGGCAGCAGAACGGGCTTCTGCGACGGCGCGCGCAGGACCGTGGATTTGTACTCCGGACTGAGCAGCGGCGGATGAACCCCGTCCGGCCGCACGTACGACGGCAGTTTCACGCGGAAACCCCTCCCTTGGTCGCTTCGAGGTGGCGCAGGATCTTCAGTTCCTCGGCGGTGGGCGGCGGGGTGGTCTCCAGGTCGGCCGCGACGGCGAGGTCCCAGCCGGTGGCGTCGCGCGCCTGCTCGACGGTCACGCCCGGGTGCAGCGCGGTCAGCGTCAGCTCCGCCGTGTCGGGGTCGGGGGAGAGGACCCCGAGATCGGTGATCACCCGGCGCGGCCCGGCGCCCCGGAAGCCCAGCCCGTCCCGCTTGGCGCCGACGCTCGTCACGAAGTCGACCCGTTCGACGAACGCGCGGGGGCTCTGGCGCACCACCACCGTCACCTCCTTGCAGGAGGCCGCGATCTCCGGCGCCCCGCCGGCGCCCGGCAGCCGCACCTTCGGATCGCGGTAGTCGCCGCCGATGACGGTGGTGTTGATGTTCGCGAACCGGTCGAGCTGCGCGGCACCGAGGAATCCCACGTCGATCCGGCCCGGCTGGAGCCAGTAGTTGAAGATCTCCGGCACGGACACCACCGAGTCGGCCGTCTCGGCGAGCACGCCGTCGCCGATGGACAGCGGCAGGTGGCCGGGCTTCGCGCCGATCGTGCCCGACTCGTAGATGAGCACGAGGTTTGGCGCGTGCGTGCGGCGGGCCAGGTTGGCGGCGGTGCTCGGCAGGCCGATCCCGACGAAGCACACCGCCCCGTCGCGCAACGTCCGCGACGCCGCCACCGACATCATCTCGTCAGCGGAGTACGCATTCATAGATCCTCCAGCCACCGTGTGAAGGCCTCCCGGTCCCGGCCGATCGGATCCCACTTCTGGTAGAACTCGTTGTCCCGCACCGAGTAGCCGTGGGCGTAGGACGGGTGCGCGCCGCCCGGCACGTGCGCCACGCGGGTGATCACCCAGGACGGGAGCACCACCGCGCCCGGCCGTGGCTCCAGCCGGTCGACCACTTCCTCGACCGTCACGAGGGAACGCCGTGCGCTCAGCACCGCCTCCTTCTGCACGCCGACGATGCCCCACAGCTGGACGTTCCCCGCACGGTCGGCCTGTTGCGCGTGCACGATCGCGACGTCCGGGTTGAGCGCCGGGACGGCCGTCAGCACCTCCCCGGTGAACGGGCACGTGATCGGCTTGATCGTCTCCGTCTGGTGCACGAGGTCGGTGCCCACGTACCCGCGCAGCACCGCGAACGGCAGGCCCGACGCGCCGGCCACGTACCGGTTCGCCATGCCCGCGTGGCTGTGCTCCTCCAGCTCCAGCGGCACCGGCCAGGAGTCCTTCACCGCGTCCCGGAACCGGTGCAGCGAGCCCACGCCCGGGTTCCCGCCCCAGGAGAAGATCAGCTTGCGCGCGCAGCCGGCCCCGATGAGTTGGTCGTAGACCAGGTCCGGCGTCATGCGCACGAGCGTCAGGTCCCGCCGCTTCTGCCGGATGATCTCGTGCCCCGCCGCGAACGGGATCAGGTGCGTGAAGCCCTCCAGCGCCACGGTGTCGCCGTCACGGACGAGTTCCGCGACGGCGTCGTGCAGGGAGACCAGTTCCGCCATGCGTCAGAGCCTTTCGTACGCGAGACCGACGTAGTTCTCGGCGAGGCTGGTGCGGGCCGGGTCGGAGGCGGCCGTGTAGCGCAGTTGCGCCAGTTGCAGCCGCCGGTCGAACGGGTCCGCGTCCGGCGCCAGGTGCAGCATCGACGTCATCCACCAGGAGAAGTGCTCCGCGCGCCAGACCCGCTTGAGGCAGTCGGCGGAGTAGCTGTCGAGGAGCCGTTCGTCCTTGTTGCGGACGAACTCCTCGACGGCCCGCGCGAGCAGGCGTACGTCGGCGATCGCCAGGTTCATCCCCTTGGCCCCGGTCGGGGGAACGATATGAGCCGCGTCGCCGGCCAGGAAGAGCCGCCCGTGGCGCAGCGGTTCGGCGACGAAGCTGCGCATCGGCGTGACGCCCTTGTCCAGGATCGGCCCGCTCGTCAGCGTGAACCCGTCCCGGGTCGCCAGCCGGGCGCTCAACTCGTCCCAGATGCGCGCGTCGGACCAATCGGCGATGTCCTCCTCGGGCGGCACCTGGAGATACAGGCGGGTGATCTCCGGCGAACGCATGCTGTGCAACGCGAACCCGCGCTCATGGTACGTGTAGATCAGTTCGTCGGCCGACGGTGCGGTCCGCGCCAACACCCCCAGCCACGCGAACGGGTACGCCCGTTCGAAGATCGTCAGCACGC
The DNA here is from genome assembly GCF_016863615.1 of Virgisporangium aliadipatigenens. Classification (GTDB taxonomy): domain Bacteria; phylum Actinomycetota; class Actinomycetes; order Mycobacteriales; family Micromonosporaceae; genus Virgisporangium; species Virgisporangium aliadipatigenens. The sequence goes on from NZ_BOPF01000028.1 coordinate 13,558, forward strand.
TCTGCGGGATCGACTGCCGGGCCACCCCGTGGAACCCGTCGCAGCCGGCGACGACGTCGCAGGTCAGCTCCTGGGCGGTCCCGTCGGCGCCGCGCCAGGTGATGCGCGGGGCGTCGGTGGTGAGGTCGTGCAGGGCCACGTCGGAGACGTCGAACAGGAGCGGCTCCCCGGCGGCCAGGCGCAGCGCGATGAGGTCCTTCACCACCTCCTGCTGCCCGTAGACCGTGATCGGGTGGCCGGTCAGCCCGGACAGGTCGACCCGGTGGTCCACCCCGTCGAAGCGCAGCGCGAAGCCGTGGTGCGGCAGCCCTTCGCGGTCCAGGCGTTCACCGGCGCCGGTCTCGCGCAGCAGCTCGACCGTGGGGTGCTCGAGCACGCCGGCGCGCACCCGCTTCTCGACGTACTCACGGCTGCGCCGTTCGAGGACGACGGAGTCGATGCCGGCGAGGCGCAGCAGGTGGGCCAGCATGAGGCCGGCCGGGCCCGCACCGACGATGCCCACGCGGGTCCGCACAGGGTGCCTCCTCGTTCTGGTGTTGGCCCACTTTGCGTCGACCGGCTACCCGACTCCGCTCGCGTTTCCGTTGAACGGAAGGCAGGATGGCGTTCATGAGCGGAGGCTTGCCGGAGCGAATCGTGGGGCTCTGTGCGCTCGCGTCTCGTGGCGCCGGTGAGCGGAGCGAGGCGGCGGCATGAGCACGCGCAGGGAGCCGGGGGTCTCCGTGACGGCGCGGCTGTTGCGCGTGTTCGAGGCGTTCACGGCGGAACAACCGCGGCTCACCCTGTCCGAGATCGCCCGCCGGGTCGGACTCCCGCTCGCCACGGCCCACCGCATGATCGACGAACTGGTCCGCTGGGGCGCGCTCGAACGCGACGACGACGCCAGGTACCACATCGGACTGCGGCTGTGGGAGGTCGGCGCACTGGCACCACGCGGCCTGGGCGTGCGGGAACGGGCGATGCCGTTCCTCGAGGACCTCTACGAGGCCACCCACCAGAACGTCCAGCTCGCGGTGCGCGACGGTGTCGAGGCGCTCTACGTCGAACGCCTCTCCGGCCGTGGCGCCGTCAAGGTGATCTCCCGGGTGGGTGGCCGGCTCCCGCTGCACGCCACCGGCGTGGGGCTGGCCCTGCTCGCGTTCGCCCCCGCCGACGTGCAGGAACAGGTGCTCGCGGGGCCGCTGCGGGCGTTCACCCGAAAAACCGTGACGAGCGCCCACGAGCTGCGGCGGGTCCTCGCCACCGTGCGCCTGGAGGGGGTCGTGATCATCGAGGGCGGCGTCGACCTGGACGCGCTCTCGGTGGCCGCGCCCATCTTCGACCGCACCGACCAGGTGGCCGCGGCCCTGTCGATCGTGATCCCCGCGAGCGAACCTCCCGCGCCGTACACGCCGGTGGTGCGGGCCGCGGCGCGGGGGGTCTCCCGGGCACTCGGGGCACCCCGCGCGCTGCGCCGTCCGACCTGAACTTTCTGTCGTACCGCGGGTCTAGCGTGTGCCCGTGACCATCCAGGCGTACGCGTACCTCGCCGAGTCCAGCCTCGCCGGGCGCGACCTGCGCCTGCAGACCTCCTCCGACGGCCGGTTCCCGCGCTTCTTCACCGGGTTCCTGACCACGCCCGAGCCGGCTGCGCTGGGGCTGCTCGCCGTCGCCGAGGTGGCCCGCACCCGCTACTACCGGCCGCGCGATCCCGCCGGCCTCGACCCGGTCGTGACGGGCAGCGCCGACCGGCTGCGCTTCGAGTCGTTCTCCGGGTGCTGCGGCGTCTACGCCCGGCTCGACGTGCTCCCCGCCGGCCTCGACGGCGACGTGCTCGGACCCGGCACGACAAACGTCGACGTCAACGACCCGCTGCGCCGCGCGCTGACCGACGTCACCGGCCTGGAGCCGCTGCACCTGAGCGTCGGGCCGGACGACCTGACGGTGTCCACAATGGACGGTGCCGTGGTGGAGCGGAAGGTGCCGCTGCCCGACCGGTGGCTGCGCGGGTTCGCCGAGGTGCCGGTGATCGCGTCGGCGTTCGACCCGCGGGCCGAGCTGGACATCGCCGAGGCCCGCGCCTTCCTGCACCGGCTGCCGGCCGGGCGGGACACGTCGGTGCTGTGGGCGGTGCCGGCGGGCCGCGCGCTCCGGCTCACCTCGCGGCCGGTGCCCGGCGCCGTGTGCCTGGCCGGCGCGGGGCGGCTCGCGGCGCTGCGGCCGCTGCTGCGCTTCGCCTCCGCGCTGCGCGTCTACGGGCCGCCGGTCGGGGCCGGCAACGCGCCGGTCGCGAGCACCTGGGAGCTGGACACCGGTGCGCTGCGGCTGTCGCTGACCCTCTCCCCGGAGCCGCGGCGCGGGTTCTCCGGGGAGGGGGCGGTGCTGCCGTCGCTGGCCGACGCCGAGGACGAGGACGCCGAGCTGATCGGTTCCCTCCTGGCGTGGGACCCGACCGTGGACGTCGCCGTGCTTGCGGCCCGCGCCGACATTCCGGTCGAACGGACCCGCGCCGCGCTCATCCGCCTCGGCACCGCGGGGCAGGTCGGCTACGACGTCTCCGAGGCGGCGTACTTCCACCGCGTGCTGCCCTACGACGCCACGCGCGCGGCCCGGGACAATCCCCGCCTGGTGGCCGCCCGCGCACTCGTCGAGGCGGGCGCGGTCGAGGCCGGCGACGGCGCGGTCGCGACGGTGCGCAGCGGCGAGCGGGCCTACCGGGTGCGGCGCGACGGCGCGGCGTTCACCTGCACCTGCGAGTGGTGGGGCCGCTACCGGGGCGGGCGCGGGCCGTGCAAGCACGCGCTCGCCGTATCCCTCGCCGGGGCCGCGCTCGCCGGCACCGTGGCCGAGGACGCGCCCGCCTTCGCTCCCGCCGATCAGCCGCCGAGCTGATCCCGCCAGGCGTGGCGCGGCGTGTAGCCGAGCAGCCGCCGGGCCTTGTCGATGGAGAGCAGCGTCTCGGTCCCCTCGAGCGGCCGCTTGACGGGCGTGTCCGGGAAGTACTCGGCGGCGAGTTCGGCACTCGGGCGGCTCATCACCGTGTCGGCGTTGGCGATCACGAACACCTCCGTCCCCGGCCGCTCGTAGTCCAGGGCGAGCCGCACCGCCTGGGCGCCGTCGCGGGCGTCGATGTAGCCCCACAGGTTCCAGATCCGCTTGCGCGGGTCGCTGTCGAACGCGGGGAACGCGGCGTAGTCGCCGGGCTCCATCACGTTGGAGAAGCGCAGGCCGACGGCGGTCAGTTCGGGGTCCCAGCGGCAGAACTGCGCCACCATCTGCTCCTCGAGGTGCTTGCCCAGCGAGTACGTGCTCTCCGGCCGGGCCGGGTACTCCTCGTCGACGGGCAGGTACGGCGGCGGCACGTCGAACGGCAGCCCGAGCACCGTCTCGCTCGATGCCCACACGATGCGCTTGATGCCGGCGACGCGGGCGGCGGCGAAGACGTTGTAACTGGCGGTCAGGTTGTTGGCGAAGATCGCCGCGTTGGGCGCGATGCCCGGCGCGGGGATCGCGGCGAGGTGCACGACGGCGTCGAGCCCGCTGTGCCGGTCGTCGATGCCGGCGAGCGCCCCGACGACCTGCCCGTAGTCGGTGAGGTCGACGCGCGTGTGCGGCCCCTGCGGGGTGCGCGGCGCCTGGATGTCCAGGTTGACGACCTCGTGGCCGTGTGCGGTCAACTCCTCGACGACGGCGCGACCGAGCTTGCCGCTGCCACCGGTCACTGCGATGCGGTACGTGTTCACGGCACCAGTCTTACCCGGCCGCGACGCGGGGAGGCGGTCGAAATCTGGCCGGCGGGCCCGCGTCCGGCGCCCGGCCGCGCTAACCTACTCGTGAGTAGATACGCCGACCTATCGACAGGAGACCCGCTGTGAGCATCGACGGCAAGTGGAAGGTCGAGATCCAGACCCCGATGGGCAAGCAGAACGCCGACTTCGACCTCGCCTCCGACGGTGACAAGCTGACCGGCACGGCCACGCAGGGCGGCAACTCCACGCCGATCCAGGACGGGTCGGTCAACGGTGACGAGGCCACCTGGAAGCTCTCGCTGACCTCGCCGATCCCGGTGACGCTCACCTTCACGGTCAACGTGGCGGGCGACGCGCTGAGCGGCAGTGCCAAGGCGGCGGCGTTCCCGGCCTTCGCGCTCACCGGTCAGCGCGCCTGACCCACTGATCACCCGGGCGGCGGCTCCTTCGCGGGGCCGCCGTTTTCGTGTCTCGGCTGCCTGCCGCTCCCGGGCGGCCGGATCGCCGGGGACTGTGGCGTGGTCGGCGCCGCGTCGGCCGATCAGTGGGCGGGGCGGGACGCGTTGTGCCGGCGGGCTTCGGCGAGCTGGTCCTCGAGGGTGATGATGCGGCAGGCGGCGGCCATGTCGGTGCCTTGCTCGCACATCTGGTAGGCCCGGGCGGCAAGGCGCAGCTGGCTGCGTGAGTAGCGGCGATGGCCGCCGGCGGAGCGGTGCGGGTCGATCAGTTGCGCGTCGCCGAGCCGGCGAAGGAAGTCCTGCGAACAGCCGACGATGTCCGCGGCGCGGCCCATCGTGTAGGCGGGGTAGTCGTCGTCGTCGAGCATGTCGTCGGATTGGCCCATGCCACCTCCATGAACGAGGGCCCCGGCGCTTGCGCCGGGGCCCAGGGTCAACGGGTCAGAAACACCATTACCGACAGACTGTCGGCTTGCTCTGTCCGCACGTGGCCGGACGGCCTCTTGTGCGGTGATCGCGTAAGCGTGACCGGAGCACCACCTCTCTCGATGGGACTGCGGTGTCCGCACCCGGCCGTCAGTGCGGCCGGCAGCGGGCGATCCAACGGTGTACGGCCCTCCCTTTCCTCAATCTTCTTGCGCTGAATGCTGTGCGCACGAAGGTGTCCTTTGTCGAACCTTCACACGCAACGTTAGAAAGGCTAACCGACGAGCACCAGAAAATCTAGCGATCGGCGCGTAGATTTTCTCGTGGCCGTTGCCGGGCGCGGATGCCCCGCGCCAGCCGGTCGTTCAGGAGGCCCGGGCACTCCCGGGCGCTGTCACCGCTGCCCTACGGACGTTCGGCGACGGCGCTCAGCACCTCGGTGTAGCGGGCGCGGCGGTCCGGGCGGGCCCGCCCCTCGGCGTGGCGCAGCGCCGGCACGGCGACCGGGCCCAGGCGGACCAGGCCTTCAGCGGCGGTGCGCCGGACGATCGGGTGCCGGTGCTCGAGGAGGCGCACCAGGAACGGCACCGCCGCCTCGTACCCGCCGTGGCTGACGGACAGGATCGCGCGGCGCACCACGTCCGGCAGCGGGTCGTCGAGCAGGATCGCCGCGTGCCGCAGGTACGCCGCCCGCTCCAGCACCCGGCGGGACAGCCGCAGCGCGTGCAGGCGGACGCGCGGTTCCGGGTGGTGCAGCAGGTCGTCGACGAGCGCCACGAGCGCGGGGTCGTCTTCGTGCGCGTCGCGCAGGAGGGCGTTCAGGGCGCGGCGGTCGCCGTCCTTGGCCCGCGCCATCCACTCCGCGCGGTCGGGGGCGGCCGGGCGCGCCTGCCGGTCCGGCCGGCGCAGCGCGGCAAGGCGTTCGGCGTCGTCGGCCCCGGCTTGCGGATCGCGCAGCGGGCCGTCGACCAGGATCAGCGCCTCCGGGTCGTCGCCGGCCTCGGCGAGAGCGGCACGGAAGCGCACGAGCGCGGGAGTGCGCAGGAGCGGCCGGTGGGCGAACAGGTCCAGCAGGCCGCGGTCGCCGGCCGCGAGCCGGTCGGCCAGCAAATCGGCGAGGGCGTCGGCGGGCACCGTGCGCAGGGCGCCGCGCGCCTCGGTCCGGCCGCCCCGCCACTGCTCCAGCAGCCACGGCGCGAACGCCGTGCGCCGTTCCGGCGCCAGCCGTTGCACCAGGGCGGCGACGCGATCGACCCGCGGGTGCGCGTCGAGCACGGAGGTGTCCACTGTGGACGCCAACGCCGCGGTGGGACTCAGCGCGACCCGCCCGTCGAGGAACGCCTCCAGCACGGCGCGGCGGTACTCCGGTTCCGGCCAGGCGAGCAGGGTTTTCGCGGCGGTGTCGCGTTCGGCGGGGTCGGCCGCGTGCAGCGCGTCGCGCAGCCGTCGACCCTCCACCGTGGAACGCGTCCGCTCGGGCGGCGTCTTCTCGGGGTGGCCGCGCCGTTCCAAGAGTGTCCACTGTGGAGCGTCGAGCGGCTGCAGGTCGGTCATCCAGTCGAGGAGTGCCGGGCGGGCGTCGGCACGGGCGTGCGGGTAGGCCTCGATGAGCCCGTCGAGAACGGTGCGCGAGTCCGCCGGGTGCCTCCCCTCACGCCGGAACCCGGCCACGGTGCCGTCGACGCGCGCGGCGGCATCCAGAGCGGCCCGCCACGCCCGCACCTCGTGCACGGGCGGCGGCCGCAGCGGCACCGGTTCCCCGAACGCCTCGCGCAGCACCCGCAGCCGCGCCTTCCAGGGATCCGGCCCGTGGCCGGCGCCGTCGAGGGCCCGTTCGAGATCGCTGCGCACGATCACCGCCCCGCACGCGCGCAGGGCCGACAGCTGCCCGACGTGCCACACGTTCGGCTCCCGCAGCGCACCCACCACCTCGAACGCCGCCTCCGGCCCGAGCCTCGGCCCGACGGCGGCCACGATCGCGAGCAGCCCTTCCCGACTCCCGCGGTCGGCGGTGTCGCGCAGAGCCCCGATCAGCGCATGCACCCCCCGAAAGAAGTGCCCCAGCTCCGCTTCCGTCCACGGCGGCGGACACATCGCGACGACGAGCCGCAGCACGTCCCGGGCGGTCGACGCCTCGCAGGAGCCGGCCAGCCACAGCCAGTCCGCGAGGAACGCCCGCACCGGTCGCAGCCGCTCGGCGTCCGGCAGCGGCCCGGCACCGGCGATGCGGAGGGCCCGCTCCGTTTGCCAGCCCTCGCGGGCGAGCGCGTCGATGTCGACATCGACCGGATCGCGCGCCGGCTCGACCGGCACCTCGACCCCGAACGCCGCGAACATCCCGGCCAGGTCGCCGAGCGCGCCGCCGCGCAGCCCGATCCGCCGCTCGGCGACGAGCCGCAGCAGCGCTTCGGCCACGACGGGATCCCCGCCCGCCACGGGCCCCACACCGTCACGCGCACCCGCGCCACCGCGCACGCCGGAGTGCGCACCCGCGCCACTGCCCTCGCCGGAACGCGCACCGGCGCCACCGCCCACGCCGGGCCCGGCATCCTGGGGGCCGTCCTCCCGCGGCAAGGCCGCCGGGCGCACGCCACCCACCGACGGAGCGGCCGACGAAGCGCCGGCCGGTGAGGCATCGTCCCGCGCCGCGGCGGTGCGCGTGCCGTCCGGGGCCGCCGCGCCCCGCGAGTCGCCGGCCCGCGCTGCGGCGGAGCCTTCGCCGGCCTCCTGTGCCGGGCCGCTCGGCGAGGCGGCCTCCTGTGCCGGGCCGCTCGGCGAGGCGGCCGCCTGCGGCGTGGCGGAGCGGGGTGCGCGTTCGGCGAAGCGGCGCACCTGGGCCGTGTCGAGCGCCCGGTCGACCGCGAGGAGCAGCAGCTCACGCGTGCGCGGATCCGCTCCGGACGCCGCCGCCAGCAACGCCTCGGGCCAGTTCTCGCCGAGCACTGCCGCCAGCGCCTTGCGCAGCACGAGCCGGAACCCGCGGTTGTCGTGCCGCCCCAGCCAGCCCACCAGCGCCGGCGCCACGGCCGGGGTGCCCGCCTCGACCAGCGCCTCGGCGGCCGCCTTCTTCACCGCCATCGCGGGATGTTCGAGGCAGGCGGCGATCGCCTCGGCCGCCCAGCGTGCCCGGGCGGCGCCGAGAGCGGTCACGGCCTCGCGGACCGTGCCGTCATCGTCGGAACGGGTCAACGCGATCAGACTGGCCGACAGCACCGGCGCGCGCCGGGCCAGCAGCGCCACGACCCGGCGGCGGACCTCCGGCTCCGGGTCGCGCAGCAGGTGGTGCACCCGGGCGTGGGTGCGCGCGTACGGGGCGTGCCGCAGCAGGTCGAGGAGGATCGGCCGTTCGCCCGGTGCGGGCTCGGGGCGTTCGAGCAGGTCGAGTGCGAGGTGCGCGACGAGCGCGTGGCCCGCGCCGGTGGCGTCGGCCGCGTCCATCAGGGCCGCCGGCCGGATCCTGCCCCGCGCCCAGAGCCGACGCCCGAGCCCGGCGATCGCGTTGACCGCCTCGACCGGAACGGCCGGCGCGAAGTCCTGTGGCGCAACGGCCGCCAGGTCGACCACCACCCGGTGCAGCAGGTCGGCGATCACGGGCAGGGTGGCCGCGTCACCGACCTCCGCCAACGCGCACAGCGCCGCCACGGCGGCATCCGCATCGGACCGCGCGCCCGGAGCCGCGCCGGTGCCGGGCCGTCCGCCGAGAGCCGCACGCGTCGGCTGGGCGCGGCTCGTGTACTCGTCATGCTGGCCGCTCAGCTCGAGCCACGCTGTGTGGCCGGCGCCGGCGCCGCCAGGCCGGATGCGGCCGGCGGGCACCCGCACCGGCGGGACGTCCTGGGCCAGGGCCGTGGCGAGCACCGCCACCTCGTGCGGGTCGGGCGCGCCCAGGTCCCTGCGCACCGCCGCGGGCAGGTCGCGCGGGTCGAGGAGCGCCAGTGCGGCGGCCCGGTCGGGCGGGCCGAGCAGCCACCACACCTCCACGGCGCGCTTGCGGATCGGACGCAGCCACCCGGGAATCGCCCCGTCCGGCGCGAGTCCCGCCAGCCCCCGGCCGTCCCGATCCGAGCCGCCCGCGCCGGGGCCGGACGAGGTGGTAGCGCCCGCGCCGGCCGGGGCGCCCGTGCCGGGGCTGGGCGGGGTGGTCGTGCCTGCGCCGGTCGGGGCGCCCGTGCCGGGGTCGGGTGAGGTGGTGGCGCTCGTGCCGGTCGGGACGCGCGTGCCGGCGCCGGACGAGGTGGTCGCGCGCCCGCCGGTCGGGGCGCCCGTGCCGGGGTCGGACGGGACGGTGGTGGCGTGGCCGGACAGCGCGGCCGGGTCGGCGCCGAGCAGGGTGCCGAGCGCCTCGACGGTGCGGGTCCCGCCGAGGGCCGCCAACGCTTCGAGCGCCGCTGACGGGCTGCGGGGCAACGCGGCCAGTACCGCCTCCTCGGCGGGGGCGTAGCGCAGTTCGGCCAGTGCGCGTAGGAAGGGCTCCGGGTCGGGTGCGTCCGGCAGGACAGCCGTGATCGCCGCGCCGATCGGCAGGTCGCCGACGCCCTGGGCGGCGAGGGCCAGCAGGAGTTCGAGGCGGCGCGGCCAGTCCGGGGAGGTGGGCGGCGCGTCGGTGAGGTGGCGCAGCGCGGCGGCCCGGCCGACGTACAGCACGGCGGCGACGTCGAGCGCCGCGACGGTGTGGTCGGCGAGCGCCAGCGCCAGAATGTCCGGCACCCGCGCGTCGTCGGGAAAGGTGCCCCGCCGGTGCAGCCCCACGAACGCCTCGACGGCCGCCGGCGCGTACCGCAGCGGGTCCCGGGCCGCCACGCTCAGGATCTCCTCGACCGTGCCGCCGAGGGGCTCGTGCGGACGGGCCACAACCCGTTCCATCAAGGAAAGAAAGATGTCCGGACGGCGCGTGTCGCGCGGATCGAGACCGGCGACGGCCTGGTGCAACAGCTCGCTCGGCGGCTCGGTGCGCAGCAGCGCCGGATCGTGCCGGATGGCCGCGCGCAGCCAGGCGACCCGTACGCCGGGCGGGAGGTCGGCGGCGCGCCAGTCCGGCCACGGCTGCTCGTGCGCGTACCGCCGGTACAGCTCGGCGAGCAGGAGCGCCGACTCGGGTCGCAGGCCCGCGAGGTCGGTGGGCAGGCGGACCGCGCCCGGCGGCAGCCCGGGCAGCTCGGCGGCGAGCCGCAGCAGCGCCCGGTGCGTATCCATCGGCCGATCGTAGGCGCGTCCGAACACCCGCCCCAGCGATATAACGCGGTCAATCGCCCCAGTCGTACACGTCGGGGACGGCCCGTCCGGGCAGGTCGTCGAGGCCGCCGGCCGCGTGCGGGAACCGGTCGGCGAGCGGCCCCAGCTCCGGCCGCGGCGTGTGCGTGCCGAACGTGCGCCGGTGATACGTCAGCGGCGGACGCGACGGCTCCTCGGCGGCGCCCACCACCGTGCCGAACAGCACCTCGTGATCGCCGCCCGGCAGCACCGACGTGAGTTCGCAGGCCAGCCATCCGGCCGTGGCGGGGAAGCGCGGCAACCCGTCGTCGGTGAACCAGTGCGTGCCCGCGAACTTGTCGTCGCCCTTGCGCGCGAACCGCAGCGCGAGATCGCCCTGCCCGGCGGCGAGGATGTTCACCCCGAAGCGGCGGCTGCGCTTGGCCGCCTCCAGCAGGTGCGAGGAGAGGTCGAGGGCGAGCAGCACCATCGGCGGCCGCAGCGACAGCGACGCGAACGAGCTGACCGTCGCGCCGTGCGGCCCGGCGGCCGTGACGATGGTGACCGGGGTGGCCACGGAACCCATGACCGCGCGGAACACCTGGGGGTCGACGCTCATAGCCGGGCGATCACCTCGCGGCCGAACAGCTCCAGGCTGCGGCGGGCGTGTGCGAACGGCAGGTTCAGCTCGTTGAACGCCAGGTCGAGAATGCCCACGCCGGTGGCCGTCACGAAGTCCCGCACCTGTGCGGTGACGGTGGCGGACGAGCCGACGAACATCGGCCCCGCCGGCAGAACGTCCACAGTGGACGGTGCGGTGCCGCCGAAGGCGCGGGTCAGTTCGCGGGAGACGCGCGGATCGCTGACGGCCCGCATCGCGGTCAGATCCCCGTACCCGTACCGCCGCACCAGCCCGTCCGCCTCGTCGTCCGAGGGGGCGACCAGCGCGAACTGCCGGCACAGCACGTCGTCGGCGGTAGGTTCCCACCCGGCGGCCCGGGCCTCCTCCCGGTACGCCGCCACCAGCGCGGCGGCCCGGGCCGCGGAGACGAACGACAGCCCCAACCGGCACCGCTGCCGGGCCGCGTACCGGGCGGTCGCGGGCGTGTTGCCGGCGACCAGGATCGGCGGATGCGGCTGCTGCACGGGACGCGGCCACACGGCGACGGTCCGGTACTCGTGGTGCCGGCCGATCCACGCGAACGGCTCCGGCTCCGTCCACGCCGCCCGCACCAGGTCCAGCGCCTCCTCGTAGGCCTCGCGGGAGCGGTAGGGGTCGGTACCGTAGGCGAGGAACTCGTTCGGCGCGCCGCGGAACAGCCCCACCAGCAGCCGCCCGCCGGTGAGGACGTCGAGGACGGCGAGTTCCTCGGCGGTGCGCAGCGGGTTGGTCAGCGGCAGGTCGACGCCGAGCACCGCCACCCCGGCCGAACGCAGCCGCTGGCTCAGCGCCGCCGCCATCAGCAGCGGGTTGGGGGTCATCTGGCGCGGGTGGTAGTGGTGTTCGGCCACGCTCACGTAGTCGAACCCGAGTTCGTCGGCGAGGTCGCACAGCTCCCACGCGCGCGCCAGCCCGTCACCCGCCAGGCCGGGGGCGGAGTAGCGCGGCGGCACCGGCCAGCGCGCCGGGTCCGCTTCGGTGCCGTAGACGGGAAAGGGGTTGAAGGCGGAGAACTTCACGCGTCGCCGCCGATGGCGAACAGCACGTCCCGGGCGAGGAAGTCGCCGACCACTCGCGCGTACTGTGCGGGCCGGTCGCGGCGGACGTCCGCCCCGGCGCCGTGGACCAGCGCGTACGTGCAGCGCGGCAGCAGCCGCCGGTAGGCCCGCCCGCGATGCGCCTGCGGGTCGGCGTGCCCGAACAGCACCAGCACCGGCACCTCGCACCCCGGCAGCCGGGCGATCAGGTCCTCGTCGAGCGGCTCCTCGTGCAGGGCGGTGGGCGCCTCAAGCACCAGTGAGACCACCGATTCCGGCCGGTCGACGGCCCACCACAGGGCGACGGCGTCCCGGCCGAGGATCCGGTGCGGGCCGGGGCCGGCGGTGTCGGCGAGCGCGGCGGCGGTCTCCCGGGCGGGGCGGTCGGCCGGCGGCGACAACCCGACCACGCGAATCCCGGAGAGCGGAAGCCCGTCCGCCGGCCCGAGCGCGATCACCTCGTCGCGGCCGGGCCGGAGCCCGCGAACGTCGTCGGCCGGCTGCGCATCCATAGGCTGAAAACCCTACGCGGCCACCCCGCACGCGCCCCACCGACACCACCTACTACATTCCGTAGTATGCGCGGGCTCGGTGACCTGGAGCGCGCGGTCATGGAGGCCGTGTGGGCCGCCCCCGGTCCGGTCCGGGTGCGGGACGTGGTGGACCGCCTCGACGACCGCGGCCCGGCGTACACGACGGTGCTGACGGTGCTCGACCGGCTGGCCGGCAAGGGTCTCGTCAGCCGTGAGCGGGACGGCAAGGCCTGGTCGTACCGGGCCGTTCACGACCGCGAGGAGTACATCGCGCGGCTGATGCTCGACGCGTTGGCCCTGGCGGGCAGCCGGGACGCGGCGCTCGTGCACTTCGCCGACTCGGTCAGCCCGGACGAGGCCGCGACCCTGCGCGCCGCGCTGCGCGAGAAGTCATGACCCAGGTCGGCGTTCTCGCGATCGGCGCCCTCGTCTGGCCGGCCCTGGTCCGCGCGTGCTGGCCGGCCCGCGCGCCCCGTACGGCGATCGCGGTGTGGCACCTGGTCACCGCGGGCGTGGCCGCCGCCGTGGTCGGCCTCTTCCCGCCCGCACTCTGCGCCGTTCTCGTTCTTCTTCTCTGGGGATACGGCCACCGTGCCCGCGGCCGGCGACGGCACCTGCGCCTGTTGCGGCTGGTGGCGCGCCGTTCGGCGGACGGTTCGCTGGTCGTGGACCATCCGGGGCGGCTGGTGTACTGCCTGCCGGGGCGGGCCGGAGGAGTGGTGATCAGCGCCGGTGCGCTGGCCGCGCTGTCGGCGGCGGAGCTGTCGGCCGTTCTCGCCCACGAACGGGCGCACCTGCGCGAACGGCACGACCTGGCGCTGTTGCCGTTCGCCGCGTTGGGCCGGCTGGCGCCGGGGGCGCACGCGGCGGTCGCGACCCTGGTGGAGATGTGCGCGGACGATCAGGCCGTGCGCCGGCACGGGCGGCGTGCGGTGCGGGCGGCGCTGCGCCGGATCGCCGGCGGGATCCCCCCGCAGATGGGCCTGGCGGCGGCCTCGACCGGGATTCCGGCCCGGCTGCGGCGACTGGACCTGCCGCCGCGCGTACTACCGGTGTGGGTCAGGGCTCTGCTGTTGATGTCGGCCGTGCTGTACGCGTTCGCCCCCGTGGCGAGCACCTACTACGGCCTGTAGTAGGTTCGCGGGGGGAGGTGGTCGTGGACGCCGTCGAGGTGACCGGGGTCGTGGTGCGCTACGGCGACACCACCGCCGTCGACGGGGTCTCGCTGAGCGTGCCCCGCGGGCAGGTGCTCGGCCTGCTCGGGGCCAACGGCGCGGGCAAGACCAGCCTGCTGCAGGTGCTCGGCGGGTTCCGCCGGCCCGACGCCGGGACGGCCCGGGTGCTGGGCCTCGACCCGTTCGGCGACCATGACGAGCTGATGCCGCGCATCGGCGTGATGCTGCAGTCCGGCGGCGTCTACCCGTGGGTGCGCGCGGGGGAGATCCTGCGGCTGTTCGCGTCGTTCGCGGCGCATCCGCTGGAGCTGGACCCGCTGATCGACCGCTTGGGACTGCGCCCCAAGCTCGGCACCGCCTACAAGCGGCTCTCCGGCGGGGAGCAGCAGCGGCTCGCGCTCGCGCTGGCCGTCGTCGGCCGGCCGGAGCTGGTGTTCCTGGACGAGCCCACCGCCGGCATGGATCCGGCGGCCCGCCACGCCACCTGGGAGCTGATCTCCGAGCTGCGGGCCGACGGGGTGGCCGTCGTGCTCACCACGCACCTGCTCGACGAGGCCGAACGGCTCTCCGACTCGGTCGTGATCGTCAACAAGGGCCGGGTGGTCGCCACGGGCACACCCGCCGAGCTGACCGCCGTCGCCGGCATCGAACGCCTCACCATCCGCGCCGAGCCGGACCTCCCGCTGGCGCGGCTGCGCGAGAAGCTCCCGGACGGCGTGGAGCTGACGGAGTGCGCGCCCGGCGAGTACTCGGTCCGTGGGCGGCTCGCGACGGACACCGTGGCGGTCGTGCTCTCCTGGTACGCCGCCGAGGGCGCGCACGTCACGGGCGTCAACTCCGAACGCCGCACCCTGGAAGACGTCTACCTCGCGCTGACGAAAGCTGCCGCATGACTGCCGGTGCGGAGCGCCGGCTGGCGTGCGGCACGGGTTTGGCCGCTGTTGAAGGTGGTGGAGCATGAGTTTCGTTCCGGCTCCCGGCCGCGCGCCGATGCGCGTGGTGTTGCGTCACCAGACCCTGCTCGAGTTGCGCCTGACGATGCGCCGCGGCGAGGCGCTCGTACTGGCGTTGGGCGTTCCGCTGCTGGTGCTGCTGGGCGCGGGGCTGACCGACGTGACGCGGCTGCCGACGGAGGACCGGCTCGGCTGGGTGGCTCCCGGCGTGCTTGCGCTGACGGTGCTCTCGACGGCGTTCACCGGCCAGGCGATCACCACCGGCTACGAACGCTCCTACGGCGTCCTCAAGCGACTCGGCGCCTCCCCGCTGACGCGCGGCGGCCTGTTGGCCGCGAAGACGGGAGCGATCGCCTGCCTCGTCCTGATCCAGTGCACGCTTCTCGCCGCTGCCGCGGCCCTGGCGGGCTGGCGCCCCACGATCGTGCACCTGCCCTCGGCGATCGCCGTGACCCTGCTCGCGACGGCCGCGTACAGCGGCTTCGCCCTGCTGCTGGCGAGCCTGCTCAAGCCGGAGACGACGACCGGCCTGGCGACCCTCGTGTACGTCGTGATGCTGGCGGCCGGCGGCGTGATGTTCGAGGGCTTCGGCCCGGTCGAGTACGTGCTGCCGCTGGCCGCGCACGCGGAGGCGCTGCGGGACACGTTGACGGCGGGCCGCCCGGTGGCCGGCTGGACCTGGCTCACCCTCGCGGCGTGGGGCCTGATCGGCCCGCTCCTGGCGGCCCGCCATTTCCGTTGGGAGTAGTTGCTACGCGGGCAGCGTGAGGCAGGCGGCCCGGGCGCCCGCTGTACCCGACTGCCCGGGCGCGAACTTCGTCTGCTCCGCGTGGATCACCAGCGACCGCGCACCCTCCCCGGCGGGGAACTGCCACGTCTCGGTCATGGTGACGTTCGCCGCGCCCGAACCGTCGGTGGTGAAATCCAGCCACACCTCGTTGATCGGGTTGGCGTAGGACGGGTCGACCGACGGCGGTGAGGCCGAGGCCGCCGGGTCCGGCCGGTGCTGGTAGTGCGGCCCGGCCGCGTCGCCGGTGGGGCCGCAGGGCCTGGTGTGCAGGTGTGCCCCGTAGGCCCGGTTCGCCACGAGCCCGGTGACGGCGAGCGCGACCTCGCTGCCCGAACCGAGGACGGAGAGCACGACCTCGGCCGTTGCGCCGACCGGTACGAGGGCCGGGTCGTAGGTGACGGCCTGGTTGTCGGCCCCGGGCGCGGCGAACGTGCCGTACGACTTGGCGGTCGGCGACGCACTGGGCAGTCCCCGGTCGAGGCCCGGTGTCGAGGCGGGGCCGGCGCAGGCGCCGAGTCCGAGGCCGGCGGCGAGCAGGAGCAGGGTGAACGGTCGACGCATGCCCGCACTATGCCCGCAAAACGTGCGCCAATACGTCCGACTTCGTCATGATTCATCCCATGGTCCAAGGGTTTCCCGCCCTTGTGTGGCGGGTGCCCCGCTCAGAAGGATCGACCAATGGCGATACCCACACGCTTGCTCGCCGGTGCGCTGACGATCGTCACGGCACTGGCCGCCGCAGCACCGGCCGTTCAGGCCGCGCCGCCGGTCGACCCGCACACGCGGGACTTCGGCAACGGCCCCGAGCGCAACGACGTGGCGGCGTTGGACTCCGCGCCCGTCACCATTTCCGGGTCGGAAGCGGCCGACACGGCGCAGACCACCACGTTCCCCCGGGAGACCGGCTACCCGCGCAAGCGTGTGCTGCCGCTGCCGCCGGAGGACCCCACCGACCGTTCGATCAAATTGGGCCTCGTCCCGTATCACGGCATCGCCCCCCGCCTGAACGACCTCCAGGCCCGCAGCGACCGCGTCTCCGCCGAGATCATCGGCAGGTCGGCCGGCGGCCGCGATCTCTACCTGGTGACCGTGACGGCGCCGGAGAAGGCGTCGGACACCGCGCAGCAGTCCCGCTGGCGGCAGCTCATCGAGGACGCTCCGGCGGTGGCGGCCCGGGACCGCGGACTGCTCGCCGGCTACAAGGCCCCGATCTGGATCAACGGGAACATCCACGGCGACGAGTGGGAGGGCACCGACGGCGCCCTGCGCCTCATCGAGAAGCTGGCGACCGCGACCGACGCGGCGACCGGGGACCTGCTCCGGCGCACCCGCGTCTACTTCACCGTCACCAACAACCCGGACGGCCGGGTCGCCGGCACCCGCGCCAACGCGGCCGGGTTCGACATCAACCGCGACTACGCCACCACGGCACAGCCGGAGGCGCGGGCCAACCGTGCGGTGCTGCTCCACACGCAGCCGCTGGTCATGCTCGACGAACACGGCTACGCCGGCCCGACGCTGATCGAGCCGGCCACCGCCCCGCACGGCCAGAACTACGACTACGACCTCTACATCAAGCACGCCTACCCCAACGCGATCGGCATGGAGAAGGCGGTGCAGGCGCTCGGGTACCCGGAGACGGCGCGGGCGGACATCCCGTTCCGGGACTACGCGCCCGGGGACTGGGACGACTGGCCGCCGATCTTCACGCCGATGTACGCGATCTACCACGGCGCGGTGGGGCACACGGTCGAGCTGCCCCTGCGGGTCAACCGCAACGATTACAACACGCTGCCGGTGCAGGAGCTGCGCCGGCGTTCGGCGCTCAACGTGGACGTCGCCGAGGCGACCATCCGCGGCGCGATCGGCTACACGGACGCGAATCGCGAACAGCTGATCAAGGACCAGATCGAGCTGTTCCGCCGGGGCTGGGCCGGCGAGGCGCAGCGCGAGATCCCGGACGGGTTCGTGCCGGGTTTCGGTCCGGAGGACCGGTACCGCACCGAGTTCCCACGGGCCTGGGTGATCCCCGCCGGCAGCGGCCAGCGATCCGCCCCCTCGGCCGCCGCGCTCGTCGATCACCTCATATCGAACGACGTGCGGGTGACCCGCGCTCTTCTTCCGTTCACGCTGCACGGGAAGCGCTATCCGGCCGGCTCCTACGTGGTCGACATGCACCAACCGAAGCGGGGCCTGGCGAACGCGCTGCTGGAAGCGGGGCGGGACATCTCCGGACTGGTGCCGCAGATGTACGACATCTCGGGCTGGAGCCACGGGCTGCTGTGGGGCGCCACGGTCGACCGGATCGACGGGCGGTTCCTGCCGGTGCTCGGCATCCCGGTGAGCGTGGCGGCGCCGACCGGTGGCGTGGACGCGCCGCGCGGGGCCGACCTCCAGCTCACGCTCGCCGCCGAGGCCGACGTCAAGGCCCTGAACGCCCTCCTCGACGCCGGTGTGCCGCTGCGCGCCCGGGACAACGGGACGATCGTGGTGCCGGCGTCGGCCCGGCGCACGGCGGAGACCGTGGCCGACCGCTACGGCGTCCGCTTCACCCGCGCACAGGGCCCACCGGGGAACGCCCTGAAGCGGCCGGTGATCGCCGCGGCGGCAGCGGCGGACGAGCTGTTCGCCCTGCGGCGGATGGGCTTCGAGGTGCGACCCGTCTCCACCGCGCTGCTGAACGGCGGCTTCGACCTCACCGGCGTCGACGTGCTGTACGTGTCGGCCGGACTGTCGTACGCCGCGCTCAATCCGACCGCGAGGGGCGCGCTCGACGCGTTCCTCGGCCGGGGAGCGGTGATCACCCGGGGCGCCACCGGCGCCGCGTTCAACGCCGCGGCGGGGCTCCTGCCCGTGACGGCCACGGCCGGTCGAGGTGACGCCAACGGCGTCGTCGCCGTCCAGAACGGCACCGGCGCGGTCGGCACCGGTTCGTTGCCGCACGCGTTCGTCTACACGCCGTTGTGGTTCACGGTCACCGGCGCCGGCGTCACGGTGGAGAGCCGCTATGCCGCCGGCAATCCGCTCGTGGCCGGCCACTGGCTCCCGAACGACGACGGCACCGGCGGCCCCACCCGGGCCGGCGGGCAGCCCGCGATCGTCTCCGGGGTGGCCGCACGCGGGACGGCGACGGTCCTGTTCGGCACCGAACCGCTGTTCCGGGCGCACCCGCTGGGGTCGTTCGGCCAGGTGGCCAGGGCGGTGGTCTGGTCGGCCACGCACTAGCCGCCGCGGCCCCGCACTACTGGGCCGCGAGCAGCGGGTCCATCGTCACGAACCGGTAGCCCTGGCTCTTGAGCGCACGGATCACGTGCGGCAGGGCGTCGGCGTCCAATGTGGAGTGATCGGACTTGTTCTCCCCGGCGTGCATCAACACGATCGCGCCGGGGCGAGCGGCCCGCGTGACGTCGTTGACGATGCCCTGCACGGTGATCCCCTTGCTCGCGCCCATCCAGCCGCGGGAGTCGACCGTCCAGCCGACGCAGACGTAGCCCAGGGCGTTCACCTTGGCGACGAGGTCACCGTTGTGGTTGCCGTAGGGGAAGCGGAACAGCGGGCGCGGGTCGGCGCCGGCCGCGCGGATGGCCGCCTCGCCCCGCTCGATCTCGTCCCGCACGTTCCAGTCGCCGATCTGCGTGAAGTACGGGTGGTCGTAGGAGTGGTGCGCCATCCGGTGTCCCTCGCGCACGATCCGCTGCACCGCGTCGTGGTGCCCCTCGACGAACTGCCCCGTGAAGAAGAAGGTCGCCGGCACGTGCTCCCGCTTGAGCGTGTCGAGGACCGAACGCAGGCCGCGCCCGTTGCCGTCGTCGAAGGTGAGCGCGATCTCCGGCTGCGAGGTCGGGAAGCTGACCCAGTTGTGCCCGGCGAGCCGTGCCGGCAGGCCACCCGGCCCCCAGGTGGGACTCGGAACGGGCACGCTCGGCGACGGGCTGGTCACCGACGCGGGAGCCGCGGCGGCCGCGGCCCGCGCGGCGGTGTTCTCCTCCAGGTGCGTCTGCGACTTCACGGCGAGCATGAGCAGCGTGGTGACCAGGGCGAATACGGCCACGGCCGCCACGATCGTGGGGCCCGCCGGACGGCGGACGGACCCGGCCGGGGCGGTCGACTCGACCGGCTCCGGCGGCACGGAGTTGGGCATCCGTCGATTTGAGCAGGTCGGCGCCGCTCAAAAATCGGCCGAAAGTGTGAAACCTTCACAAGGGGACAGGGCGTCAGACATTTAATCGAGCGGTGCGCCGCAGCGTAGTGCGCTTCCGGCGGGTTACGGCGGGTTGTGGGTATTCACAGAAAGTTGCATGAACGCTCAATCAATGCTCGGATGGCCTGGTGGTGACAGGTGTGGAGGTCTCGGACGAGGCTCTCCTGGCCGGCATGGCCGCCGGTGATCAGGAGGCCGCTGGGGTGTTCGTGCGCCGGTTCAAGGCGCGCGTCTACGGGCTCGCCATCGCCATCGTCGGCTTATCCACCGAGGCCGAGGAGATCGCCCAGGACACGTTCCTGCGCGCGTGGCGCTACGCCGGCGCCTACGACCCGCGCCGCGGCAGCGTCGCCACCTGGCTGCTCACCATCACCCGCAACGCCTCCGTCGACGTGCTGCGGATCCGCCGCGAGGTCCCCGTCGACCCCGGTTCCCTGCTGGCCGCGCTCAGCCTCTCCTACGACGGCGGCACGGAGCAGCTGGCCGATGCCTTACGGCTGCGTTCGGCGCTCGCCGAGATCCCCCGCGAACAGGCGACCTCCGTCGTTCTATCGGTATTCTTCGGCTTGACGGCCGCCGAGATAGCGAGCCGGGACGGGATTCCCCTGGGTACCGCCAAGACCCGGATCCGGTCCGGCCTGCTGCGATTGCGGGACAAGCTGGGAGTCACAGATGGTTGAACGGTTCGGTTGCGACGACGCGGCCGACCTGCTGCTCGACGTCGCGACCGGCGCTGCCACCGGCGCCGACCGCGATCAGGTGCTCCAGCATGCCGATTCCTGTGTGATCTGCCGCACCGAGCTGGCCGACCTCGCCGCCGTCGCCGACGGGCTCCTGCCGCTCGTGCCGCACCGCGAGCCGCCGGCCGATTTCACCGAGTACGTCCTCGACCGCATCGCGTCGTCCGAACGGCCCATGTCGTTGGTCGACGAGCGGCGCCGCCGCCGGGCGCCCCGCGTGCTCGCCTACGCCGCCGCGCTGCTGCTCGTCGCCGCGCTCGGCGGAGGGCTGGTCTGGTGGCGCACCGGGACGGACCGCTCCGTCGCGGCCGACTACCGCGGGGCGCTGACCGCGGGCAACGGCAAGTACATCCGAGCCGGTCAGGTGCTCTCCGAGGACGGCGTGCAGGTCGGGCGGGTCTTCGCCTACCAGGGCGACCCGTCCTGGCTGCTGCTGACGGTGACGTCCGCACCGAGGGACGGGACGTACTCGGTGCACATGTACACCAAGGCCGGCTCCCAGAAGGACGTCGGGCAGTGCGTGGTCGTGGACGGCGCCTGCACGCTGGGTGTCACGATCGGCGACGTGAACGCCGGCGAGATCCGCGTGGTCCGGTTGGAATGCCCGGTCGGCACCCGCCTCACGGCCAGCTTCGCCGAACCCCCCGCCCGCTAGGACGATGCCTCACGCGAAGTAGGTGCGGCAGAGGCCCTGGCGGCGCGCGTCCCACACCATGTACGACCCGAGCACGAGCTGAACCACGCTGCGCCACACGTCCTCCCACCGGTCCCGCACCCGCAGCCACCCCAGCGCGGCCCGCCGGCGCCGGCCGTTCGGCGTGGTGCCGCGCGGCATGAGGAGCACCGGCCCACGGCTCGGCAGCGAACGGGTGTGCCCGGCGGAGGTGGCCAGTTCCCAGGACAGGAGCATGTGCCGCAGCACCGCGCGCAACGCCGTCGGGGCGACGCCGCGTGCCGGGCAGGGCCGGTTGGCCGTTATCCCGAACGGGATGTGGTTGGCGTCCTTTGTGGACAGCGTGTCCCAGCGGTCCGGCAGGAAGCGCTCGGGCGAGGCGAAGCCGGTGCGGTGGTACTCGGGGTAGCTGAAGCAGAGCACCGACCCGGCCGGGATCGTGGTGCGGTCGTTCACCCGGATGTCGGCGCTGGTGATGCGGTGCGCGATGCCGAAGAGCGGGTACAGCCGCACGGTCTCCTCCAGCACGTGCGCCATGAGCGGACCGTCGGGGTCGGCGGCGAGGCGTTCCTGCACATCGGGGTGGGCCGCCAGGGCCATGCCCAGATGCGCGGTGGCGTCGGACATCTGCACGACCGTGGTCGTGAAGAAGACCCCCTGCAGGTACAGCGCGAACTCGAGGTCGTCGAAGCCGGCCGGCCGCGGGTGCGGCACGTCGGCCAGGTGTGCGACGATGTAGCGGGTCAGCGCGTCGCGGCGGTCCATGTGGCGCAGGCGGGTGCACTTCAGCGCGTCGACCACGTCGGTGGCGTGCGCCACGATGAGGTCGCGGGCCGCGGGCGTGCACGGGCGGCCGAAGACCAGTTCGTGGGCGTACTCGGCCCAGACCGGCATCGCGAGGTCGCGGACGCGCACCAGGCCGGGTGCGAGGGTGACGCCGGCCAGGATCTTCTCCATCAGCGCGGCGGTGTCCGCGTGGCGCATCGCCAGGATCCGGCGCGTCGTGCGGGCGACCTCCTCGTAGCGCGGCCCGGGTTCGAGGTGTTCCTGGTGCAGGTGGGCGCCGGGGGAGAGCCAGTACCAGAACAGGTCCGACAGCGCGGCGCCCCGGCTGCGGCCGTCCGCGGCCGGATGGGCGTACACGTCGCGGTACTCGTCGACGCTGACGAGCGGGCCGGGCACCGGGATGCCGTCCGGGCCGTTGATCCGGGCGAAGATCCACATACGCAGCGCGGTGACCCGGGCGGGCAGCCAGTACGGAAGGCTGATCAGCAGCAGCGCCAGCGGCGGTACGACTATCCACATAGGACACTCCTGGTCAGGTCCGACGGGCGGGCGACGCCGCACAGCGCGAGGGCGCGCGAGATCTCGGCTCGCAGCAGGTCGAGCATCCGCGTGACGCCGGCCTCACCGGCGGTGGCCAGGCCCCACAGCACCGGCCGGCCGACCCCGACCGCGGTGGCGCCGAGCGCGAGCGCCTTGACGACGTCGGTGCCGCGCCGCACGCCGCCGTCCATGAGCACCGGGATCCGGCCGCCGACCGCGTCCACAATGGACGGAAGCAGGTCGATCGCGGCCGGCATGCCGTCGAGCTGGCGCCCGCCGTGGTTGGACACGACGATCCCGGCGGCGCCGTGCCGCACGGCCAGGCGGGCGTCGTCGGGATGCGCGATTCCCTTCAGCCACAGGGGAAGCGGGGTCGTCTCGCGCAGCCGCCGCACGCAGTCCCATCCCGAGCGCGGGTCGAAGGCGATCGTTCGGACCGCCCCGGTGTCGGGGTCGCGCAGGTTTTCGCAGTGCAGGCCCTCCGGCAGGTCGAGGAAGCCGTTGCGCACGTCGCGCCGCCGGTGGCCGAAGACGGGCGAGTCGACGGAGAGCACGAACGCGCCGCAGCCGGCCGCCTCGACGCGCTTGACGAGCCGTTCCATGAAGGCTTTGTCGGGTTGGGGGTACAGCTGGAACCACGGCGCCGGCGCGTCCGGGTCGACGCCGCGATGCGCGTCGAGCACCTCCTCGACCGCGACCGTCGCGGCCATGCTCACCACCATCACGACGCCCGCCGCGCTCGCCGCCCGCGCGGTCGCCCGTTCCCCGTCCTCGTGTGCCAGCCGGTGGAACGCCGTGGGCGCCAGCACGACCGGCATGGCGCCCACGGGTGGGGTGGGCAGGTCCGGCCGGCCGGCGCCGCACAGCACGCGCGGCACCAGCCGGAGCCGGTCGAACGCGGAAACGTTGTCCCGCAGCGTGTTCTCGTCGTCGGCGCCGCCGGCGAAGAAGTCGTACACCGGAGGCGGCAGCAGCTCACGCGCCGCCGCCTCCATGTCTTCGAGGCAAGCGACTGTGGCGAGGCAGGTGATGCTCACCGGGCCCCGGCCGGCTGTGGTGCGAGCGCCTCCGCGAAGAACGCCCGCAGCGGCTCGACGTGGTTCGGGGCCCGCCACTCGTTCTCCAGGTTCTCGGTGACGTGGTGCTCGGCGACGACGACGCCCTCCCGGTACTGGCGCACCACCGGGTGCAGGTAGCGGCTGTCGAGCGCGCCGCCGTCCGCGCTCTGCGCCATGCGGTCGATCGAGATGTCGAACGGGTCGACCGCGTCGTGATCCGCCCCGTACTCCAGCGTGACCGTGAAGTACGTGGCGGCCGGCGGAAGGCCACCGTCGCGCAGATAGTCGATCGGCACCTCCTCCAGGTATGCGGCCGTGCCGTCGTCGTGCACGGCCACCACGTCACCCAGGAACCCGAACAGCTGCCACAGCGCGGACGAGCGGTTGACCCGGTCGAGCACGGCGTCGGTCAGCGCATCCGCGTCCGTCGACAGTGGACGGTGCGGCCACGGGTTGTCGTGGTAACGGCTCTCCAGGATCCGGTGCAACGCCCGGACGCTGTACCGGAAACCGTGGATGAAGCCGTTCGTCGACTTCTTGAAGTCGCGCACCTGCGAGATGGTGCCGGCGAAGTAGAGCCCGGGCACGTTGGTGGACTCCCACGCCGAGGTCTGCGCCGGGAAGCGGTCGTTGATGGCCAGCGCCGGCCGGTTCCCCGGGGCGAAGATGCCGCTGTCGAAACGGAAGCCGGTGCAGGAGAGCACCCGGTCGTAGCGCAGTTCCTTGACGACCTCGTTGACCCGCACGAACGAGAACGTCACCACGTACTGGTCGCCGTCCTTCTCGATGCCCAGCACGTCGCCGTCGAGCAGGGCGTTCTGCGACTTGAGCTGGTAGGTGTCGAGGAAGTTGTTGTTGACGGCCCGCAGGTGTCCCACGTAGTGCGTGCGCCACGCGAACTTCACCGCGTGCGGTCCGGCCAGGTGGATGACGGCGGCGTGCGCCACGAGGCTGTCGGCGGTCTCGAACGCCGAGTTCCCCTTGCCGATGATGAGCACCCGCTGGTCGGTGTAGTCCGCCGGGTCGACCGGCATCGTGCCGTACGTCTCGGCGTGTTCGATGCCGGGGATGGGGGCGATGTTCTCCTTCGACACGCCGGTGGCCACCACGACCCGGGGTGCGCGGTACACATTGCCCGACGCGTCGGTGACCCGGAATCCGCCGCCGTCCACTGTGGACACCTCGGTGACCGTGGTGTCGTAGCGGATGTTCAGCCCGCGCGCGTCGGCGAACTCCTCCAGATAGCGCACCATGTCGTCGGCGTCCGGGAAGTACTTCGCGTTGCGCGCGGTGAACAGCAGCGACGGGTCGTCGGACAGCAGCGAGTTCCAGTCCATCCGCAGGCGCAGCTCGGGATCGTCGGTGCCGCAGTGGCGCTTGTTGATGCTGATCAGCGTGCGGTGCCGGGGATGGCTCCGGAAGAACGTGCCGGCCCGCGGCCCGGCCTCCAGGATCACGTACTCCCGGCCGGCTTCCTCGAGCAGGCTGCCGAGCTGCAGCCCGGCCGGGCCGGCACCGATGATGATGTAGTCCACGATTCTCCTCAGGCGGGGCTGGCGACCGGTTCGGGGCTCTTGGCGACGGGTGCGCGGACGCCGTGGGCGTCGAAGGTGTGTCCGCTGGCGATCCAGCGGTACATGGGCGTCGCCGCGAACGTCGTCACGATGGCCATGACGGCTAGCACCGTGTAGATCTCGGGCGATACGACACCGGCGTTCAGGCCGATGTTGAGCAGGATGAGTTCCATCAGGCCGCGGGCGTTCATGAGGGAACCGAGCGAGCCGGCCTCCCGCCACGACATGCCCTGGATCCGCGCGGCCAGCCCGACGGAGACGCCCTTGCCGACGAACGACACCACGAGCACCAGCGCGAGCATCGCCAGCACGGTCGGGTCGAAGAGCAGGGTCAGCCGGGTGTTCAGGCCCGAGTAGACGAAGAACGCCGGCAGCAGCACGTACGCCGTCAGCGGTTCCAACCGGTCGCGCAGCGCCTCGGTGAGCGCGCCGCGCGGCATCACCGTTCCCGCGATGAAGGCACCGAAGACGGCATAGATGCCCACGCGGTCGGTGACCCACGCGCCGGCCAGGAGGACCAGCATCACGATCAGCAGGGCCGCCGGGGGGATCGTGCCGTCGGCGGCGATCCGGGGCGCGGCCCACTCGCCGACGCGGCGCAGCAGGGCACGCCCGGCGGTGACCATGACCAGGAGGTAGGCGAGCCCGCCGAAGAGCGCGAGCAGCGCCACGGCGGGGCTGCCGGCGGTGGAGGCGACGACGGCGGCGAGCAGGATCCACGCGGCCGCGTCGTCGGCCGCCGCGCAGGCGAGCGCCATGGTGCCGAGGCGGGTGTGCAGGAGGCCGGAGTCGTAGACGATCCAGGCCAGCATCGGGAACGCGGTGATCGCGACGGCGGCTGCCACGAAGAGCGCCGCCTGCCAGTTCGCCATCTTGTCGGGGAACAGGCCGTTGGTCCACATGAGATAGCCGACGGCACCGCCGAGGATCATCGGCGCGGCGATGCCCGCGAACGACGTGACGGCGGCGTGCCGCAGGTGATCGGCGAAGATGCCGACGTTGAAGCCCATGCCGACGATGAACATGTACAGCACGAGGCCGAGTTGGCCGGTGACGTAGAGGGCCGCCAGATTGGGGTGGACGACCTGGGTGCCGGCCACGCTGGCCTTGGCCGGGAAGATCCACTCTTGAACGTCGGGCGCGATCGCCCCGAGCAACGACGGGCCGAGCACGAACCCGGCGACCATGATGGCGACGACCTGGACCTGACCGAGTCTGCGGAACAGGGGCCACAGCAGTCGGTAGGTGGCCAGGACGACGGCCATCTGCAGGAAGAAGTGCATGGCGACATCTGCGATTGCGGGCAACGGGAACCCCCAGGAGAAGTGTCGATCCTGGAGTACTACGGGTTTCCCTAGTGCAGAGATTGCGATCAATTGATGGCGTGAAGCGCGTCACATGTGGATCCGGTCGTCACCTGGGTATCACGGGTGGCCGTGGCCGAAGGTGGACTGAAGTCGATCATCGCCGCCCTCGGGGCGAACCTCGGGATCGCGGTGAGCAAGTTCGTGGCGTACCTGTTCACCGGCTCGTCGTCGATGCTCGCCGAGGCGGTGCACTCGTTCGCCGACTCGTCGAACCAGGTCCTCCTGCTGATCGGCGGCAGGCGCGCCAAGCGGCCCCCGACGGCGGAGCACCCGTTCGGCTACGGGCGTTCGCGGTACGTGTACGCGTTCCTCGTGGCCGTCGTGATCTTCTTGGCCGGTGGGGTGTTCGCGCTGTTCGAGGCGTACGAGAAGTTCCACTCGCCGACGCCGGTGGAGGATCCGGCGTGGGCGTTCGGGGTGCTGGTGGTCGCCATCGGGCTCGAGGGCTTCTCGCTGCGAACGGCCCTGCGCGAGGCGAAGCCCCGGCGGCGCGGACTCTCCCTCCCGGACTTCATCCGCCGCACGAAGACGCCCGAGTTCGCGGTCGTCATCCTGGAGGACTTCGGCGCGCTGTGCGGCCTGGTCCTCGCGCTCGTCGGGGTGTCGGTCGCGGTGCTCACCGGCGACGGGCGGTGGGACGGGGTGGGTTCGGCGGCGATCGGTGTGCTGCTCGTGGCGATCGCGGTCGTGCTCGCCACGCAGGTCGCCAGCCTGCTCGTCGGCGAGGCGGCCGACCCCACGATGGAGAACGCCGTCCGCGCGGCGATCGGCGACGAGCTGATCCACCTGCGCACCCTGCACCTGGGCCCGGACGAACTGCTGGTCGCCGCGAAGATCGCCGTTCCGGCGGAACGGGCCGCCGGCGACGTGGTCGACGCGATCCACGCGACCGAGGAGAAGATCCGCGCCGCGGTGCCCTACGACTGCACCATTTACCTGGAACCGGACCTGCGACGAACGCCGTCCTTTTAGGCTCACCCCTGGGTAAAGGGGGTGCGGCATGGTGGTTGTGGCTACGTCCACCGCCACGGCCGACCCCGGGCCCGCCGCCGGCCCCTGGACCACCGCCGGCGCGCTCGACCCCGAGGGGCACCGGCTGGACCTGCTCGTGGTGCCGGGCAGCGGCGGGGTGCGGTACGCCGTTCTCGCCGAGCCCCGGGTGCGCCGGGTGGCCGGAGGCGGGCGGCTGTTTTCCGCGACCGTGATCCACCACTCCGCCGACGACGACACCGTCGAACGGGTCGTGCTGTCGTTCGATGTCGACACCGCCCCGCCGGCCGTG
Organism: Virgisporangium aliadipatigenens; assembly: GCF_016863615.1. Taxonomy (GTDB): domain Bacteria; phylum Actinomycetota; class Actinomycetes; order Mycobacteriales; family Micromonosporaceae; genus Virgisporangium; species Virgisporangium aliadipatigenens. Next base: position 40,730 of record NZ_BOPF01000028.1, read on the forward strand.
GCGCTGGAGAGCCTGCGCGAGACGACGGGCGTGACGCACCTGGCGCTCTTCCCGCGCCGGACCACGGTGCGCCTGGTCGACGCCGGCACCGGGCGGGTGCTCGGCACCGGTTCGGCGCCGACCGGCTCGGCCGCGCTGACCTGCACGCTCGACGGGGCGGCGGCGCGGGCCGCGCACGATGCGATCGCCGGCCGTCCCGGAACGCTCGCCGTGCACACCGAACTCGAGTACCGGGTCGCGGGCGTCCGGGTGCCGCGGCTCGGGTTCGACCTGGCGGCCGTGCACGACCGGCTCGCCGGGATCGCGGCGGGTGCGCCCCTGCCGGCGGCGTCCCTCGCGGGGCACCTGCGCGACCTGATCCTCGCCGGCGTGGTGCGGGCCGAGCCCTCCGTCGACGGCCGGACCGCCACGGCGGAGCTGGCGGTGGCGACCCTGCCCGCGTTCCTCCGGGCGGCCGCCCCGATCCTGCACCCACAGACCCAGGCCACACCCTCACCGGTTGCCCCGCGACACCCGAACGCCGACCCCTCGCCCGACCCGGTGCCGGCTGACCCGCCCGGCCCGGACGCCGGCCGCTTGCCGGGACGGGAGCCGGCTGGTGCGCTCGGCCCGGACGCCGGCCGCTCGCCCGGCCCGGTGTCCGCTGACCCACCCCGCCCGGATGCCGGCCCCACGCCCGGGTCGCCGGCCGGTGAGGGCGCACTGCCCGCAGACCGCTACCTCCTCGGGGAGCGACCCGCCGACGGCAGGTGGGTCGAGACGGCCGACCCCTCCGCCGGCACCGGCCGGATCGAGCAGCGGATCCCGCTGGAGCGCCTGGTCGCCGAGGTCCTGCGCCGCGGCCCCCGGACCCCCTACGTCCGCGCGCTCACCACCGCCGGCGCGCGCACCAGGGCCGTCCCGTCCGAGGTCCGCACCGACCCGAGGTCCGCCCCGATGGTCACGGTCACCGGCCGGATCACCACCCGGTGGAACGCCGTCCGCCCGCAACCCGTCGACCCCGGACCCGACGCGCACGCGCTGCTGGCCGCGACGGCCGGCACCGCCGACCCGGCGGCCGCACCCGAGCGGTGGGTCCTGCCCGACGGCGTGCTCGCCGCACCCGGCCCTGGTCCGGAGCCGGACGGGAGCGACCTGTGGCCGGACCGCGTCGACCCGGCGATCCGCTGGTACGCGCCGACGTTCACGCTGGTGGGCCTGACCCTGACGCAATCCACCGGCGACCTGATGGTGGTGGCCGCCGTCGTCCCCGATCCCGCCCCGCCCGCCACCGCCCCGTGGCCGGCCCTGCCCGCGCACGTCCCGGACGCCGTCGCGCCCGCCCCGCCCGCGACCGCCGCGCCCGACCCCGGCACGGCCGCCGCGGCTGCCCCGGGCACCACCGCCTCCCCGGACCCCCGGCACGACCCCCGGCCGCTGCCGCTCGACGACCTCTCGGCCGCGCTGCACCTGCCGTACCGCGACGCCGACGGCCGCCCCCGGACGGCGGCGATCCCGGCGACAGGTGTGCGCGCCGACGCCGAACGCCTCGAGTTCACCTTCGCCGTCGCCGCCTCCTGGGCCGACACCGCCCGCGCGGCGATGGCCGGCGGCGCGTGGCGGACGGCGCGGCTGTCCGTGGCGTACACGTTCGCCGGCTGGGTCCGCGAACGCGCCACACCCGTGCTCGGCCCGATGACCCTGCGCCTGCCGGTCGTCGAAGGAACACCCGGCCACGGCACCACGGTCGACGCCCGCAGCGGCGTGATCCGCTTCGACGACGGCGCCGAACTCCCACCGCGCGACCGCCCCTCCGTTGCCGTGCACGTCGCCCCGTCGGCCGTCCCGCCGGAACCCGTCCGCCACGTGCGCCGCACCCACGGCCGCGCGTTCGCCGTCGAACTGATCGCACCCGGCCTGGACGCGCCGCCGGCGCCGCCCCCGGGGCCGGTGCACGAGGCGGTGCCGGTCGACGCCGCGCCCACCGGCACCACGATCCTGCGGGTCCGGCCGGCGCCGGGGCGGTTCGTGCTGGTGCCGGCCGCGTACACGATCACGCGCCACGGCCCCGAGGAGGGCGAACGCGCCTACCGGCCCGCACTGGCCGTGCACGGCACGATCGACCCGCCGCGCTGCCTGCTGACGGCCGGCCTGCACCCGGATTTGACCCCGGCGCAGCGCCACGCGATCGAGGTGGAGCTGCGCGCCCGCCACCATCCGGCGCCGGTGCTGGAACACGTGACGGCGGTGCCGGCCGGCGCCGATGTGCGATGGGAGCGGCCGGTGGCGACCGTGCGTTCCCCCGAGGGGTTCCAGATAGGTGTCGACACGGACGGCGCCGGGGCCGCGGAGCTGGAGTCGGCGCTGGTCGCCGGGGGTGTGCGGGGGCGGGTGACCTTCACGCTCAGCGACGGCACGACGGCCGCGTCCGAGCTGGTCCTGGACCTCGCGCGGATCTCCGGCCCGTGGACCGGTCCGGTGGCGACCGGCCTGGCCGACGACGTACTCGCGTTGACCAACCGGATCGAGGCGCCGGTCGGCGTGGCCGACGTGATCATCCCGGGTGCGCCGGGCGGCACCGTGCCCGTCGAGCGGGTGCTGGAGCCGGGCGCCGGCGTCGTCGTCCGAGTCCCGCCCGGCTCCGTCGGACACCTGGTCTCCGCGGCCGTGCGGGCCGCCCCCACCGGTCTTTCCGACATCCGGGCGAACGTCGATGAGGTGGTCTTCGACGTGGTCTTCCTCAACCTGGTGGACCCCGCGGGCATCGCCGTGACGGCCCGCCCGGTGGGCGCTCGCGCGGAGCACACCGTCGCCCTGCCACCGGGGACGGCCGCCGGTGGCCTGACGCTCACCCTCGCGGTGAACGCGTTCCTGGCCCGGCCGGTGCTCGAATACCGGGTCCGGCGCTCCGCCACGGGAGCCACCGGCGCATGGCACACGTGGGACCTGGCCCGCTACGGCCACGTCGTCGCCGTCACCCGGGACCGCGCCGCCTGAACGACTTGCGTCGATTTGCTAGCCTCCCGGTCCTGTAGTGACCTGGAGGGACCCGTGACGTCACCGGACAGCTACATCGACCCCGCGCAGTTGGCGGCCTTCGCCGACAAGACCCGTGCGCTCGCCGCTACCTTCGACCGTCTGAGCAGCGACAAGGCGCGACTCGACGTCAGCCGCTGGGCCTTCGGCCGGCTGCCGGCGTCGAACGAGTTCTGGGACCTGTACCAGGAGATCGCGGACGCCCTCCTGGCCGGGCTGGAGGACGGCTTCACGGCGTTCGAGGACATCGCCGACGGGGTCACCGACGAGAGCGCCGCGTACGAGGGCACCGACCTGGCCAACCGCGACCTGTTCCGGCCGGAGGGGGGAAATTGAGCCAGATCGCGCTGGAGCGCAACCGGACCTACTTCGAACAACTCGTCGGCTGGGCGCCGGAGCCGTTCAAGGCGCTGACCCGGGTGGTGCTCTTACCGTTCGAATGGGCGCTGGAACTGGTGGCCGGTGATCCGGACGAGCTCATGGAGGGTGCCCGGCAGGCGGCGCACATGGGCGACAAGGTGCGCTTCGCGGCGGCCCAGCACCGGATCAACTGCGAGCGGCTGCGCCCACACTGGCGAGGGCCGGCGGGTGATGCTTTCCAGGAGGCGATGGGCGAGTTCAGCGGCGCGGTCGACGAGTTGGGCGAGGGCTTCGACGAACTGGCGAAGATCCTGGTCGAGGCGGCGAAGGCGTCGGTCGACGCGTTCAACCTGCTGTGCGAGATCATCTTCGAGTTCATCCTGTGGTACGTCGCCGAGCTGATCATCGCCGCGGTCGCGGCCGCGGTCTCGTTCGGGGCGAGCGCGGTGGCCTTCGCCGTTCGTGCGGTCGCGCGGCTCGCGGCGGTCCTGAGCCGCATCTGGCGGGTGATCGGCCGCTTCGCGATGATGCTCGAACGGCTCGCCCTGCGGATCCGGGCCGTGGCGAAGCTGCTGATGACGTACTCCCGCAAGCTCGTGACGATCTTCAAGACGAAACGGCAGTACTCGCCCTGGAAGGGCGCGCTCTATACCAGAGCCGGATTCAACTTCCAGGTCCAGAAGTTCCTGTGGATGCTGCCGGGCAAGCTCGTCATCAACGCCGCCTCGCCGGTCAACCTTCCGGGGCTCGGCGGTGCGGCCCTCGACGCCGGGGTCGGGTTCCGCGACATCGGCGACGGCACCAAGGACCGCAACTACGTGGTCGACGGCACCTACGAGGATGTGACGGGCGAGTACACCCGACCCATCCAGGACCTCATCGATCTGGTGGGCACGTAGGTGAGCGGGCACGAGTATCCGGCCCTGGACCGGTTGGAGAAGCTCATCAACGGGCTGCACGCGATGGGCGGCCGGCTCGGTGAGCGCATCGGCGAACTGGCCGAGCAGGCCGCCGAGGGCGTCAGCGACTCCGGCTTCGTGATCGTCCGGGCGAAGAACGACGGCACCATCGTCGACGTCCTTCTCGACCCGCGCGCCATGCGTGCCGCGTCGCAGACCCTGGCGGAGGAGTTCCTCCAGGCTGCCCAACGGGCGCAGGAGCAGGCGGCCGAGTCGTCCCGTGCGGCGGTGCGCGCGCTGCTGGACCCGCTGCCCGGCATGGACGGGCGCACCGAGCCGGACGTTGATCGGTATCCGGATGTTCCTTGATCCGGATCCGCTGCGGGCCTACGCCGAGGCACTGGCCGAACTCGCGCCGGGGCAGCGCGTGCTGGCCGCGGTCGTCACGCACGCCGCACCCGGGGTCGGCCCGCTCCCGCCGCCCGAGCGGGACCTGACGCGCACCCCCGGGACGGTCGCGGCGGGTGTCGCCGGCGCGATCCTCTCGCCCAACCTGCCCGGTGGGGAACGCCTGGTGCGGCTCCTGCTCGGCCGCGCCGCCGGCGGGGCGCCCGACTCGCTCGCGGCGCGCTGCCGGCAGGCCTGCGAGGGCACGAGCGACCTGCTGTTGGTGGTCACCGACGCGCGGCTGCTGCTGTTCGAACCGCTCGACGGCGGCCACTTCGTCGACCGGGCCGACCAGCACGACAAGCCCGCGTCGGCGCGGCTGCGCCCGCTGTGGGAGACGCCGGTGTCGACCGTGCGTTCGGCCCGCGTCGGCCGGTACCGGCTCAACTGGTCCCGCCTGACCGTCGGGTTCGGCGACGGCTCGTGGGTGGCGTTCGCCAGCCTGCTGTACATGGGCCGGGGCAAGGCCCGCCGGATCGCGGCCGCGCTGTGCGGCTGAACGGTCAGGTCGACTCGCGCACCACCAGGTCGACGGGGAGCATCTTGGCCTGTTCGATCGCCTCGCCCGCGGCCAGCCGCAGCACCTGCCGGGCCAGGGTCCGGCCGATCTCCTGGATGGGCTGGCGCACCGTGGTCAGCGGCGGGTCCGCGAACGCCGCCACCATGTTGTCGTCGAACCCGACCACGGCCACGTCCTCCGGCACCCGACGGCCGGCCTGCTTGAGCGTGCGCAACGCCCCGTCGGCCATCAGGTCGGAACCGGCGAACACCGCGTCGATGCCCGGGTCGTCGGCCAGCAACTGGCGCATCGCCGTGGCGCCCGACTCGCGGGTGAAGTCGCCGACCGCGATGATCGAACGCCGGTCCGAGTCCTTCAGCACCGTGCGGTAGCCCTGCAGCCGGTCGACGCCCGCGACCATGTCCTGCGGCCCGGCGATCGTGGCGATCCGGCGCCGGCCCTGTTCCATCAGGTAGCGCACGGCCGTCTCGGCGCCGGCCACGTTGTCCACGTCCACGTAGGGCAGCGGCCCGAACTCCGGCGGCGGCTGGTTGGGCGGCAGCAGCGGCCGCCCGTTGCAGACCACCGGAACGCCCATCCTCAGCAGGGTGTTCGGCAGCGGGTCGGCGCCGTGGATGGAGAAGAGCATCACGCCGTCGACGTGACCGCCGGCCGCGTAGCGTTCGACCCGCTGGTGGCTGGCCCCGGTGGCGGCCATGATCAGCACGAGCTGCTTGCCGGCGCTCTCCAGTTCCTGGCTGACGCCGTGGATGACGCCCGCGAAGTACGGGTCGTCGGAGAAGATCCGGGACTGCGGCTCGGACGCGACCAGCGCGAACGCGTCGGTTCGCTGCGTCACGAGGCTGCGGGCCGCCTGGTTGGGCACGTAGCCGAGCGCCTCGACCGCACGCATGACGACCTCACGCAGGTGCGGGGCCACGGTCTGGGAGCCGTTGACCACCCGGGAGACGGTGGCGCGCGAGACGCCCGCACGCGACGCCACCATCTCCAGGGTCGGCCGTTCCCGACCGGCAATTCTCTCCGTCACGCTCCGACCATAAGGTAATTCGTCACGCCAGACCGTTCCGGGTGATCACGTCGGAGTAGAAGCGGGCGCTTGCCTTAGGGATCCGGGCCTGCGTGGGGTAGTCGACGTAGACGATCCCGAAGCGCTTGGCGTAGCCCTCGGCCCACTCGAAGTTGTCGAGCAGCGACCACGCGAAGTAACCCTTCAACGGGACACCGGCGGCGATCGCGTCGTGGCAGGCCCGCAGGTGGGCGTCGTAGTAGGCGGTGCGCTGCGGGTCGTCCACCCGCCCGTCGGGCCCGATCTCGTCGTCGAACGCGGCGCCGTTCTCCGTGATGTAGAGGTCGACCGCCGGATAGTCCGTGGCGATCCGGCGCAGCGTGTCCGTCAGACCGGCCGGGTGGATCTCCCAGCCCATCGCGGTGACCGGCGCGCCCCGGCCGACGAAGCGCACGTCCCCGCTGCCCGGCCAGGTGCGGTCCGGCAGCGCCGACTCCTGCGGGTCGGGTGCGGCCACCACCTGGGTGGTGTAGTAGTTGATCCCCAGGAACTCCAGCGGCTGGTGGATGGTCTCCAGGTCGCCGTCGCGGATGAACCCGAGGTCGCTGACGCCGGCGAGGTCACCGCGCACGTCGATCGGGTAGGTCCCCTTCAGCAGCGGATCCATGAAGATCCGGTTGAGCAGCCCGTCGATGCGCCGCGCCGCGTCGAGATCGCCCGGCAGGTCGGTCGCCGGGTAGATCGAGTTCGTGTTGAGCGTGATCCCGACCGGAACGCCCAGCCGCTGCGCCGCCAGGCCGTGGCCGAGCAGCAGGTGGTGCGCCGCCGCGACGGCGTTCGCCGGTTCGGTGCGCCCGGGCGCGTGGATCCCCGAGCCGTAGCCGAGGAACGCCGCCACCCACGGCTCGTTCAGGGTGGTCCAGCGCCGGACCCGGTCGCCGAGCGCGTCGTGCACCATCGCGGCGTAGTCCGCGAAGCGCGCCGCGGTGTCCCGGGCGACCCAGCCGCCCCGGTCCTCGACGCCCTGCGGCAGGTCCCAGTGGTAGAGCGTCACCCACGGTTCGATGTCGCGGGCCAGCAGTTCGTCCACCAGGCGGCGGTAGAAGTCCAGGCCGCGCTGGTTGGCCGGGCCGGAGCCGCCCGGCTGGACCCGCGGCCACGCCACCGAGAACCGGTACGCGTCGAGGCCGAGCGCGGCCATCATCGCGACGTCGTCCTTGTACCGGTGGTAGTGGTCGCAGGCCACGTCGCCGGTGTCGCCCTTGGCGACCTTGTCCGGGGTGCGGCTGAACGTGTCCCAGATCGACGGGGTCCGGCCGTCCTCGTCCGCCGCACCCTCGATCTGGTAGGAGGCCGTCGCCGCGCCCCAGAGGAACCCCGGGGGGAACTCGCGCTGGGTCTGCTCCTGCTTCGGTTGCGTCGTCGTCACGCCTTGACCGCGCCTTCCATGATTCCGCTGATGATCTGCCGGCCGAACACCACGAACACCACCAGCAGCGGCAGCGTCGCGATGGCCGTTCCCGCGAAGACGAGCGAAAAGTCGTTGTAGTAGGTGGTGCCCAGCAGCCGGAGGGACAACTGGACGGTCTGGTTGCCCGGGTCGTTCAGTACGACGAACGGCCAGATGAACTCGTTCCAGGTGGTCATGAACGTCAGCAGCCCCAGAACCGCCGCGGCCGGGCGCAGCGCCGGCAGGACCACGTTCCAGTAGATCCGCCACGTGGAGCACCCGTCCACCCGGGCGGCCTCGATCAGCTCGTCGGAGACGGCCTGGTCGGCGTACTGCCGCATCATGAAGACCCCGAACCCGCTGACCAGGAACGGCACGATGACGGCCTGGAGCTCGTTGTTCCAGCCCAGCTTGACCATGAGCATGTACTGCGGGATGAGGCCGAGCTGGATCGGCACCATCATGGTCCCGATGATGAACAGCAGCAGCCGGTTGCGTCCCGCGAACCGCAGTTTCGCGAACGCGAACCCGGCCAGCGAGGAGAAGAACACCACCGACAGCGTGACCGTCGTGGAGACGATCGCCGAGTTGATCAGACCCTGCGCGAAGTGCGCCTCGTAGTTGTCGAACAGGTGCGCCACGTTGGTCGCGAAGCGCCCGCCCGGCAGCAGCGGCGGCGGCACGTCGGCGATCGCGTCGTTGGTGCGCGTCGAGATGACGATCATCCAGTAGAACGGGAACAGCGAGATCAGCGCCAGGATCGTCAACGCGATGTAGGTGACGGGTCCCGCGTCCCACGGCCGCTTCGTGGCCTTGACCTTCGTACTCATGCCGCCGCCTCGCTTCGCTCACCGGCGCCCTGAGACCGGAGCGCACAGTGCTTCATGATTCGCTCCCGCGAGCGTCCGCTCATTGCTCGGCCCCCTTGCTGCCGCCGGCGAGACGGCGCACGAGCACCAGGTTCGCCAGCGACACGATGATGATCAGCAGGAACAGCAGCCACGCGATCGCGGCGCCGTAGCCGAAGTTGAAGCGCGTGAAGCCCTGCTCGTACAGGTACATCGCGACCGTCTGCGACTGGCGCAGCGACCCGCCGAGGATGGCGTTGTTGGAGCCGTTGAACAGCAGCGGCTCGGTGAACAGCTGCAGCCCGCCGATCGTCGCGATGATCACGCTGAACAGCAGCGTCGGCCGCAGCAGCGGCACAGTGATCTGCCAGAACTGGCGCAGCGCCGACGCCCCGTCGATCGAGGCCGACTCGTAGAGGTCCTTCGGGATGGCCTGCATCGCGGCCAGCAGGATCAGGGCGTGGTAGCCGGTCCAGCGCCAGTCGACCATCGTCGCGACGGCGAACCACGCGGAGTACCGCCCGGCCGGCCAGTCGATGGGGTCGATCCCGACGAAGCCGATCAGCCAGTTGATCAGCCCGAAGTCGCGCCCGAAGAGCTGGCTGAACACGATGGCGACGGCGGCGACCGAGGTGACGTTCGGGACGAGGACGCCCATCCGGAACGCGGTGCGCGCCCGCAGCTTCTTGTTGAGCCAGTACGCCGTCACCAGCGCCAGCAGGATCTGGGGGATCGTCGCCAGCAGGAAGATGCCGAAGGTGTTGTAGACGGCGTTCCAGAACCAGCTGTCCTTGAGGATCGCCGAGTAGTTGTCGAGGCCGACGAAGCCCCCGTCGCCGCCGAGCAGGTCCCATTTGCGCAGCGACACCCAGAGCGTGTACGCCAGCGGGAACGCGCCGAAGATCGCGAAGATGATGAAGAACGGCGAGATGAAGATGTACGGGGAGAACTTCAGATCGATCTTGGTGAGGCGGTGTCGGCTGGGCGCGGGTGGCTGCGGCGCCGCGTCCGGGGAACCGCGGTCGTGCCGGCCCCGGGTGATCTGCGCGGTCATGTGGGGTGACCTTTCCGTTCCGGTAAGGCCGCGCCGAGCCCACGGGAGAGAGAGTCCGTAGGCCCGGCGCGGAGTCCAGGGGTTAGGCCGCCGCCTTCTTGGCGTCGGCGACCGCCTGCGTCCAGGCCTGATCCGGAGTGCGCTGCTTCTGCTCCACCGTGCGGCTGGCGTTGAGCACCTGGTCCTGCACGGCCAGGTTCTTCGGGCCGTAGTGCAACGGCTTCAGGTTCCGCGCGCCGGCCGCGAAGATCTTGCCGGTGGGCGCGCCGGAGAAGTAGGCGTTGGTGGCGTCCTTGACGCTCGGGTCGTCCAGCGCCTGCGGCGAGGAGGGCAGCGTGCCCTTCGCCTTCCAACCGCCGAGCTGACCCTCGGGGCTGGTCAGGAAGATCGCCAGTTCGGCCGCGAGCTTCTTGTTCTTGCCCTGCTTCGGCACGCCGAGCCAGGAGCCGCCCCAGTTGCCGCCGCCGCCGGGCACGGTGGCGATGTCCCACTTGCCGGTGAGGCCGTCGCCGGCGTTGCCCTGGATGACACCGGTCATCCACGCCGGGCAGGCGATCGTCGCGAACTTCGACTGCTTGAAGCCGGCGACCCACTGGTCGGTCCACGACTGGTAGTTGGCCGAGAGGCCGGCGTTGATCATCTTCATGGTGGTGTCCCACGACTGCTTCACGGCCGGGTTGCTGTCGACCGCGAGCTTGTTCGACTTGTCGTAGAACGTGTAGCCGACCGAGGCGCCGTTCTGCTTGAGGATGGCCTCGAACAGGTTGGTGGCGCCGTCGACGAAGCTCGCCCCGCCGTTGTCGGGAGCCGACTTGAAGCGCTCGCCGGTGGCGATGTAGGCGTCCCAGGTGGGCCAGAGCTTGCTGACCTCGTCGCGGTTGGTCGGCAGGCCGGCCTTCTGGAACAGGTCCTGCCGGTAGCACATGGCCAGGCCGCCGACGTCGGTGCCGAGGCCCATCAGCTTGCCGTCGGCCATGCCCAGGTCCCACTTCCAGTCCAGGAAGTTGGCCTTCTTGTCGCCGGCGCCGTGGTCCAGCAGGTTCTCGAACTTGTCGGCCTGCGGCTTGTACTGGACGAGGAGGCCCTCCTCGATCGCGACGATGTCGCCGGCACCCGCGTTGGTCGCGAGGTACTGCGTCAGCTTCGGCGAGTAGTCGGAGAGGTTGGCGCCGGTGCCGCGCTCCTTGATGGTGACGCCGGGGTGGCTCGCCTCGAACTTGCGGTAGAGCTCGTCGTAGCCGAACTGGCCGAAGACGTCGACGGTCAGCGTGACGTTGCCGTCGCCGCCCTCGTCGTCGCCGCAGGCGGAGATGCCGGTCAACGCGAGGACCGCGACACTCGCGACGGCCGCGAGGCGTCGGGTGGTGGCGCCCATGCGGGTTTCCTTTCGGTGGGGTGTGAATCCCCCGGCGTCGGCGGGTGGGGCCGGCGTGGTGCCCGGGAGCGTGGCGCTCGGGGTTGAGAGAGCGCTCTCACGGAGGGTTCTACGTGTGGGAGCCGAAGTCAAGTCACAGGAGGTTCACAAACAGGCGGCGGGGCCGACCCGTGGAGTCGACCCCGCCGCGCGACGAGCGATCAGTGCACGAACGTGAACCAGTTGACGTTCAGGAAGTCGGCCGGCTGGCCGCTGGTGAAGGTCAGGTACACGGTGTGCTTACCGGTGACGTTCGAGATGTTGGCCGGGATCGTGCGCCAGGTCTGCCAGCCGCCGGTGTTGCCGACCGCGAAGCTGCCGATCGGGGTGGCCGTCGGGCTGTCCAGGCGCACCTCGAGGAGGCCGCTGATTCCGGCCCCGGCACCCGAGGCGACCCGCGCCTGGAAGTTCGTCGCCGGGGTGCTGCCGAAGTCGATGTTGTCGTAGCGGGCCCAGTCGCCGTTGGCCAGCCAGCCGATGTTCTGGCCGCCGCCCTCGTCGGTCGTGGCCTCGGTGCCCACGCCGTTGTTGGCGTTGAACGACTCGGCCTGCAGGCGCGAGTAGGCGTTGCCGCCACCGCCGGTGGGCGGCGGGCTGGTCGGCGGCTGCGTGGTGGGCGGCGGGGTGCCACCACGGGTCTGCACGGTCACGTAGTCGACCAGCATCGAGGCGCCCGGCTGGGTGCCGCCGTCCGGGCTGGTGCAGCCGCAGACGCCGTTCGGGAAGCCGCCGCCGATGGCCAGGTTGAGCAGCATGAAGTAGCCGGCGTGGTTGGTCATGTTGGTCCAGTGCGGCTCGCCGACCTGGCTCTGCGTGACCGTGTGGAACTGCTGCCCGTCCACGTACCAGCGCAGCTGCTTGGGCGAGGTGCTCTCGTCCCACTCGAAGCGGTACGTGTGGAACGCCGACTGGCACGAGGCGCCGGGGCAGGCCCGGTTGGCGCCGATGCCGTTGAACTCGTTGCACGGCCCGCCCGGCGCGACGCCGCAGTGCAGCACGCCGTGGACGTTGTTGATGCCGTTGACGTTCTCCATGATGTCGAACTCACCGATGCTGGGCCAGTTCTGGTAGTTCCCCCGGTACGGGCTGCCCAGCGCCCAGAACGCCGGCCAGTAGCCGAGGGCCGGCGCGCCGGTGATGTTCGGCATCTGGATGCGGCCTTCCATCGCCATCACGCCGCCGGCCGGGGGCCGGAAGTTGGTGCGCTGCGTCTCGATACGCGCCGATGTCCAGTTGCCCGAACCGTCGCGCAGGGCCGTGATGCGCAGGTTGCCGTTGCCGTCCTTGGCCACGTTCTGCGTGCTGTTCGTGTAGTTCTGGATCTCACCGGTGCCCCAGTTGGCGGGGCCGCCCGGGTAGTTGTGGCCGGTGTCGATGATCCAGTTCGCCGAGTCCGGCAGGGTGTTCGCGCTTCCGACGAAGTCGTCGGTCCACACGGAGGTCCAGCCGGACGGCGTCGGCGGGACGGAGGCGTTGGCGTTGATGACGACGGCGACGCTGGCCACCAGTGCGACCGCGCCGGCGGCACCGGCGGTGACGCGCCGGATCAGTCGGCGCCGGCCCGTGCGGGCACCGGTCGGGGGTTGAGTGGGCATGCCGGCCCTTTCTGGTCCTAGGGGGAGGTGCGTGGTGCGGGTGTGCGGATGCGCCGCCCAAGATCAGGGAGCGGTTTCTGATCAAGGGCGTGGCGGAACGCTAGAGATCGATTGCTTAACGGCGCTTTAATGGGGGCGGAAATGATGGAGAGCGCTCTCTTGGGCGCTGAGTGTTACGTGAAATCGATCGATCCGTCAACACCTACGACCAGGAGAATGCCTAGAGGTGCTTCATTGCGACGGTCCGTCGGGGGCGCGACCGTCGCTCCCGCCGAGCCCGCTCCGGGCCGGTCCGCTTCGCGTGACCGGCCACTCCGCTCGCCGGGTCCGCGCACCAAGATCAAACAACGCGTTGCCGCCGCACGGGTGTGAGCTCACTGCGGACGTGTGTGAGCTCAGGGAGATCAAATGGCTAGTTGACCTCCGTGAGCTCACACACGTTCGGCGATTTCGCGTCCCGGGCGGCTGCGGCTGCGGCTACGCGCGGCGCCGGCGGGCGAGCAGGACGCCTGTCGCGAAGACCGCCGCGAGCGCCGCCAGGATCGTCACGGGGCCGGCGGACTCCAGTGCGGCGGCGGCCCGCGCCTGCATGCCGGTCGCGGCGCCGACCACCGGGTCGTCGGGCGCGGCGCCGGACAGTTCGTACCAGCCGTAGTACGCCACGTACGCGCCGGTGCACGCCATGAGCCCGCCAGCGACCCGCGACACCGCCGCCGAGGCGCCGCGCAACCGCCGCACCAGTGGCGTCCGGACGGCCGCGACGGCCACGGCCAGCACGCCGACCGTGGCGCCCATGCCGGCGGCGTACACCACGAACAGCAGCAGCGCCTGCCCCGGCGAACCGGCCCGCAGGCTCGCCACGACGATCGCCAGGAACGGCGCGATCGTGCAGCTCAGCGAGGCGAGCGCATAGGCCGCCCCGAACAGGGCCACGGACGCCACGGTGCCCGTGAGTGCCGGCGCGCGGCCCGGCCGGACGAGCCCCGGAAGCGTTCGCCCGGCGACCAGCCACCCGCCGGCCACCACCAGCGCCACCCCCAGAACGACCGTGAACCACGGCAGCCGCGGCTGCAGCCACCCGGCGACCGGCGCCAGCAGGAGCCCGAACGCCGCGAACACGGCCACGAACCCGAGCGTCATCGCGGCCGTGCAGGTGAGCGCGCGCCACACCGACCCGGCGCCGTCCCGCGCCACCAGCACCGACAGGTAGGCCGGCAGCAGCGCGAACCCGCACGGGTTGGCGGCGGCCAGCATGCCGGCGGTGAACGCGAGCGGGATCAGGGCAGCCGTACTCATCGCGCCAGTGCCGCGACCTTCTCGTTGAACTGGTCGTAGTCGAGCCAGCCCTTGTGAATCACCTTGCCGCCGGCGTCGAGCAGAACGTAGGTGCTCTGTTGCGTGATCCCGTACTGCCGCCACACCGCGCCGGTCTGATCGTCCAGGTGGGTCACCGCGCCGACCTCCGCCTCACCCACGAACGTGCGCATCGCGGCGTTCTCGCCGAGCCCGGCGACGCCGAGGAAGCCCACCTTGCCGCGGTACTTCTCCTCGACCTCCGCCACCACCGGCCCCTGGCCCATGCAGCTGCCGCACCACGGCGCCCAGAACCAGAGCACCACCGGCTTCCCGGCGAGGGCGGCCGCGTCGTAGTTCTTCCCGTCGACCGTCTTCCCCTTGAACGCGAGGCCGGCGGGCACCACGGGCGCGGCCGTGCCCGAGGCGGTGGGGCCCGGGAGGGCGGACTCGGCGGCCGGCGGGGAACCCCCGGAAGATCCGGAAGTTTTGGCCGCACAGCCCGTTACCCCCGCCGCCAGGGCGATGGCGGCGAGTACCGCCACGAGTGCGCGTGCCCTCATCCGGTTACCTCCTCCGGGTGGTTCCGGCGCGATGCCGGCTCCCACAGGGAGTACGGACCGGCCCGTCACCTGGTTCCGAAGCGTGAATCCGAAGTGTGCTCGGGTTTCACATGACATTTTCAACTGGGATCGCGGGTCCCCTCGATGAGATCCTTTGCGCGGACGGGCATTTGGCGCCGAAAGGCCGAGGATGCGGAGCTGGGGAACATAGTGGACAAACGATTGACACGCTGAGATCTGAAACTCACTCCGATTTCACATCGCCCATCGCTCGCCTTTTCGGGTGACGGTGGTCCGTTTCGTTCGCCTGCACGCATGTGGTCTGGCGTGCGGCGATGCGAGTGGATTTATTGGTTCGTGATACGGGTTCGGGCGAGTCCGTAATAGATCTTGCGCCAATTACCTCCTTATTCCGTGCCACGTGTCGTTAGTGGTACCGACGGTGCCAGTGGTGCCTGCGATAACTGACGTTGTCATCGACACATTGACTTTGAGGGGCCAGACGTGCAGCACGAGCTTGCTTCCACGGGAAACCGGGAGCGTCTCAGCGGGCACCGTTCCGAGGAACGGGCCGAGCGGTCGCGCCCGGTCGAATCGCGCCTCTCGACCGCTCGCGGTCGCGCCTTCTCGGGCGACCGTTGGCGCCTGGTCGTGCTCGACCTGACCGTCGCGGTCGCGATCTCCGTCGCGGCCGCGTCGTCGTTCCCGGCCACGCTCCTGCGGGCGCTCGCACTCGTGGCGGCGTTCGCGGCGGTGGGGCTGTACCGGCGCCGGCTGCGCTTCTCCGTCCTCGACGACCTGCCCCGGCTGCTGCTCGGCGTGGTGCTCGTCCTGCCCACCGAACTGCTGGTGCGCGCCGAGCCGCGGCTGGCCGTGCCGGCGCTGCTGGGCTTCGCGGCACTGATCGGCCGGCTGGTCGGGTACGGCGTTCTGCATGCGCGGCGGCGCCGGCGTCCGGGTGTGCCGACCCTGGTGATCGGCACCGGCGACGTCGCGGTGCGGCTGACCGAGGTGCTCGCGGCCGACCGGACGTTCGGGCTCGCGCCGATGGGGCTCGTCGGGCCGCCGTCGATCACCGAGCCGACGCTGCCCGCGCCACTGCTCGGGCCGATCGAGGAGCTGGAGACGCTCGCGGCCGAGCTCGCGCCGGGGGCCGTCGTCGTCACCTTCGCGGGAACGCCCGACGCGAACCTCGTCGGCCTCATCCGCCACTGGCGGAGCCTCGGCGTGGCGGTGTTCGTGGTGCCGCGGCTGTTCGAGCTGGCGCTCGGCGAGGGTCAGGCCGAACTCGTGCAGGGCATCCCGCTGGTGCGCATGCGCCCGGAGCCGCCGCGGCGCTGGCGTCGGGCCGCCAAGCGGGCGCTGGACGTGGCGGGTGCCGCGTTCGGGATCGCCATGCTGGCGCCGGTGCTGGTCGCCTGCGCGCTCGCCGTGAAGTGGGAGTCCGGCCGGGCCGGTGTGATCTTCAAGCAGGAGCGGATCGGCCGGGGCGGTAAGCCGTTCACGATCCTCAAGTTCCGTTCCCTCACGCCTGCGACCGAGACGGAGTCGCAGGTCAAGTGGAACATCGGCACCGACCACCGGGTCGGCCCCGTGGGCCGCTTCATCCGCGCCACCTCGCTGGACGAACTCCCGCAGCTCTTCAACGTCCTGCGCGGCGACATGTCGCTCGTGGGCCCGCGCCCGGAACGCCCGTACTTCGTGGACCAGTTCCAGCGCACCTACGCCGGATACGCCGACCGGCACCGGGTGCAGGTGGGCATCACCGGCTGGGCGCAGATCAACGGCCTGCGCGGCGACACCTCGATCGAGGAGCGCACCCGCTTCGACAACTACTACATCGAGAACTGGTCCCTCGGGATGGACATCAAGATCATCGTCCGGACCTTCGGCTCCATGCTCGGAATGTGCGGGCGCTGACATGTCCGCCGTCGTCTCCGTGGTGCAGGGGCCCCTCCGGGTGGCCCTCGCCCCGCTCGCCTGGCTCCTCGCCGGGGTGGCCGGGGCGGTCCGCCGGCCGAGCGTGGTGATCGCGGCGGCGGTGCTGCTGGTCTGCCTGCCCGCGCCGTTGCAGGACCCGCTCGGCGTCGGCTTCGTCACCGTGCCGGACATCGTCGCCTGCCTCGGGGTCGGCGCGGTCGCGCTGAAGCTGTTCAGCGGCGAGGGGATCGAGGACCGGAAGGGCTTCGTGCCGTTCGCGGCGCTGGTGCTGTCCATCACGATCGCGACGATCCTCGGCACCGACATCGCGGCGAGCCTGCGCGGGTTCGTGCGGTACGCGGAGCTGTTCGTGCTGGTGCCGCTGGCCGCCGCGATGGCGGTGCGGGACCGGCTGGACCTCTTCCTGGTGGCCGGCGCCGTGGTGACCACGACCGTGGTCGAGGGGCTCGTCGGCGTGTACCAGTACTTCACCGCCACCGGCGCGTCGTACGCGGGGGAGTACACGCGGGCGGTCGGCACGTTCGGGGCGGAGCAGATCCAGGCGCTGGGCGCGCTGGTGGGCTACGGCATCCTCGTGACGCTCGCGCTCGCGTTCGCCACCGAGGGACGGACCCGCCTGGCGTTCCTGGGGACGACGGCGTTCCTGCTGGCGCCGCTGTACTTCTCGCTGAGCCGCGGCGCGTGGATCGCCACCGCCGGTTCGGTGTTCCTGATGCTCGTGCTGTTCAGCTGGCGACTCGTGACCGCTATCTCGGCCACGGCGCTGTTCGCCGTGGCCGTTCTCTTTGTGGTGCAGGACCCGGCGAAGCCGATCCTCGACGAGCGGGTCACCAGCATCTTCTCCAGCACGCAGGAGCCGGACCGTTCGGTGCGGGACCGCTATGCGCTGTGGAGCGCCGCGGTCGACATCTGGGCCACGAAGCCGGTCACCGGCGTGGGGCTCAAGGACTTCCCGAACTACCGGGACAGCCACGCGCCGATCGAACTGTCGGCCGGCAGCGACGTCTCCAACGGGGCGACGGACTTCCAACGCGAGCCGCTGCTGTCGCCGCACAACCAGTACCTGCTGGTGCTGGCCGAGCAGGGGCTGATCGGGATCACCGCGTTCGCCGGACTGCTGCTCGGCATCCTCTGGACCGCACTGCGCCGCCGCCAGGGCGCCGAGGAGTCCACCGTGGAGACCCGCTTCCTCGACTACGCGGCGCCGACCGTCCTGATCTGGACGATGATCGACTTCGCGTACGGCGACATCGGCGCGGGTCCCACCGGCATGGTGCTGGCGATCCTGCTCGGCCTCGCGGCCCGGCGTTCCCTCATCGTCCCTCGCTCCGGTGGTGCATCATGACCCGGACGGTCGACTCGAAGAGCAGCACCCTGGTCAAGGCGGCCATCGTCACGATGGTCGTCACCGTCTCCGGCTCCGCCCTCGGCTTCGTGCGGGACCTGTTGCTGGCGCGCTACTTCGGCGCCGGCAGCGACACCGACGCCTTCCTCGTCTCGTGGACCGTGCCCGAGACGGCGTTCCCGCTGGTGGTCGAGGGGGCGATGTCGTTCCTGCTGGTGCCGCTGTTCAGCCGGGCGGTGGCGGGCAACCTCTCCGCGCGGGAGGCCGTCGCGGCGACGCTGCCGAAGATCACGGCCGTTCTCGTCGTGGTGTCCACGGTGGTCTGTCTCAGCGCGCCGCTGATCGTGCGGGTGCTCGCGCCCGGGCTCGCCGAACCGGAGCTGGCCGTCACGTGCACCCGCCTCACGTCGGTGACGGTGCTGATGTTCGGGCTCGCCGGCTACGTCAGCGCGGCGCTGCGGGCGCACCACGTCTTCGCCGCACCGGCGGCCATCCACCTCGCCTACAACGTCGGGATCCTCGGTCTCATGTGGACACTCCACGGGCGGATCGGGATCGTCAGCGCCGCCGCGGGTGTCGCGCTCGGCAGCGTCTTCATGGTGCTGGTGCAGCTGCCGTCGTTCGTGAAGCACGTCGGGCTGCCCAGGTCCATCCACAAAGGACGGTCGCTGGTGACGCTCGGCGCGTTCGTCCCGCTGGCCGCCTACACGCTGACCCGTCAGGCGCAGGTCTTCGTCGAACGCTTCCTCGGCTCCAACCTCCCCGAGGGCACCATCTCGTACCTGAACTACGCGCAGAAGCTGGCGCAGCTGCCGATGCTGGTGGCGCTGCTGGTCTGCACGGTCACGTTCCCCACGCTGGCCCGCAACGTCGCCGCGGGCGAGGACGCCGCCGCCCGGCGCCGCCTGGAGAGCGACCTGCGCACCGTCACGGCGATGATCCTCGTGGCCGCCTCGTACCTGGTCGTGTTCGCCCCGGCGATCGTGGAGGTGCTGCTGGAACACGGGGAGTTCAGCAACGCCGACACCAACGCGACCGCCGCGATCCTGCGGGTGTACGCGCTCGGCCTGCTCGGGCACGCGCTCGTGGGTGTGCTGTCGCGCCCGTTCTTCACCGGGGAACGCCCGACGTGGCACCCGTTCGGGGCGATGGCCGCAGGGCTGGCGCTCACCACGGTGGTGGCGTTCGCCGGTGCGCCGCGCCTCGGCGCGTGGACGATCGCGGCCGCGAACGGCGCCGGCATCACGCTCACCGCCGCGCTGCTGCTCGTCGGGCTGCGCCACCGCATCCTCGCGGTCTCCCTGCCGGCGGTCGCCTCGGCCACCGCCCGGCTCGGGGCCGCCGCGATCGTCGCCGGTGCGCTCGGTTGGGCGCTCGGGCGGCTGCTGCTCGACATGCACCCGCTGCTGACGCTGGTCGGCGGTGGCGCGGTGGTGCTGGTGGCGTTCACGGGCCTGGCCCACCTGTTCGGGATCGGCGAGGTCGCCAGGCTGGCCTCGCGTGTGACGGGGAGGTTCCGTCGTGTCTGAAGCCATGCCGCTGGTGCTGATGTACCACTCCGTCGAGCCCTACGAGACCGACCCGTACCAGGTCACCGTCTCGCCGCGCCGGTTCGCCGCGCAGCTGCGGTGGTTGCGCCGCGCGGGCCTTCGCGGCGTCTCCATGGGGGAACTGCTGCAGGCCCGCCGCGAGGGGCGCGACGCCGGCCTGATCGGGCTCACCTTCGACGACGGCTACGCCGACTTCATGTCGAACGCCCTGCCGGCCCTGCGGGAGCACGACTTCGGCGCCACCGTCTTCGTGCTGCCGGGCGTCTTCGGCGCCGACAACGCGTGGGACACGCCCGGGCCGCGCAAGGCGCTGATGACGGCCGACGACGTGCGCACCGCCGCGGCGGCCGGGATGGAGATCGCCTCGCACGGCATGACGCACAAGCGGCTGCCGGACTGCGACGACAAGGTGCTGCACGAGGAGGTGCACACCAGCCGCGAACTGCTCGGCGACGTGCTCGGGCAGGACGTCACCGGGTTCTGCTACCCGTGGGGCTTCTACGGGCCGCGGGAGATGGAGGCGGTGCGGGCGGCCGGCTACGAGTACGCCTGCTCGGTGTATCCGTCCACATTGGACGGTCGGTTCGCGTTGCCCCGGCAGTTCGTCGGCGACCGGGACGGGCTGCTGCGCCTGGGCGCCAAGTGGGCCCGCTTCAACGTCCGGCAGCGGAGGGCCGCCTCATGAGGGTTCTGCACGTCATCACCGGGCTGAACGCGGGCGGCGCCGAGCACCAGTTGCGGCTGCTGCTGCGGCACCTGCCGGACGAGTGCGAGGTGGTCACGCTCGCGAACCCCGGCCCGATCGCCTCGGCGATCCGCGACGCCGGCACGCCGGTGCACGAGGTGCTCATGCGGAGCAACACCGACCTGGCGGCCGTTCCCCGGCTGGCGAGGCTGATCCGGGCCGGGCGCTACGACGTGGTGCACACGCACCTCTACCGCGCCGGGCTGTACGGCGCGCTCGCCGCCCGGCTGGCCGGCGTCCGGAACGTGGTCGCGACGGAACACTCGCTCGGCGACGGCGTCATCGAGGGCCGGCCGACGACCCGCGGCGTGCGCGCCCTCTACCTGGGCGCGGAGCGGCTCACGAAGGCGACCGTCGCCGTCTCGGAAACGGTCCGCACCCGCCTCGTGAACTGGGGCGTGCCGGAGCGCAAGATCCAGGTGATCCCGAACGGCATCGACGCGGCGGAGTTCCGTTTCGACCCGGTGGTCCGCGAGGCGACCCGCCGCAGGCTCGGCATCCCGCAGGACGCGCCCGTGGTCGGGGCCGTCGGCCGGCTCGTCGCCACCAAGCGGTTCGACGTGCTCGTGGGGGCGACGGCGGCGCTGCCCGAGGCGTGGCTGCTGCTCGTCGGTGGCGGGCCCGAGGAGGCCGCCCTGCGGGAAGCGGCAAGGGAACGCGGCCTCGCGGACCGGGTGCTGTTCGCCGGTCCGACCGCACACGCCCGCGAGGTGCTGTGCGCGATGGACGTGTTCGCGTCACCGTCGCCGCACGAGACGTTCGGGCTGGCCATACTGGAGGCCCTCGCCTCCGGCCTCCCGGTCGCCTACGTCGCCTGTCCTCCCCTGGAGGAGGCGCCGCCCGCCGCGGCGCCCACCGCCTCGCGCATCCCATTGGACGAGAAGTCCTTTCAGGACGCCCTGCGCGATGTGCTCACTCTTGTCAAACGACGTGACTACACACGGCAACCGGCGCCACCGATCGTCGCCCGGTTCGACATAGCGCCGCTGGCCAGCGCGGTCAGCGGACTTTACGAGCGGGTGACAGCCCCGCGCAGATCAGTTTCCCCTCGGGGTCCACTCAGGAGTGAAAGGTCATGAAGGTGCGAACGCCGGAGATCCTCAAGCGCCTGGTGCGGCGGTTCGGCCTGCTGCTCCTGCTGACGCTCATCGGCGCCGGCGCGGGAGGCGCGTACGGGGCCATGAAGACGCCGACCTACCAGGCTCAGTCATACGTGTCCGTCGCGCCGGGGGAGCAGGTCGAGTCGATCGCCGCGCTCAACTACGCGCAGGCCTACGGGAAGATCGTCACGAAGGGGCCGGTGGCCGACGCCGCCAAGGCCGCGCTCGGGCTGAAGAGCCTGGGCAATGTCACCGCGGCGACCTCGCCGGACGCCCCGATCATCGGTATCACCGTGGTCGGGCCGAACCGGCAGCGGGTCACCGACGTCGCCAACGCCCTCGCCAAGGCGCTCGTCGACTTCGGCAACGGGCGCAAGACCGAGACCCGGGTGGGGCTCGCCGTCTTCGCGACTGCGTCGGTGCCGGGTTCGCCGATCTCTCCCAAGCCCCCGTTGGAACTGGCGGTCGGCGCGGCCGGCGGCCTGCTCATCGGCGCGCTGGCGGTTCTCGCCGGGGTCGGCCGCGGCCGGCGGAAGGCCGAGGCGCCGGAGGGGCCGCCGAGCCCGGCCGCCCCGGTGGCACCCCCGACGATGCCCACCCAGCCGAGCGGAACGGCGCAGGTGTGGGCCGTCGCGGCGACGCAGCCGATCCCGATCGTGCCCGCGATCACGGCCGGACCCAGCGAGCACGTGGTGCGCCTGCCCGAACAGAAGGCGCTCGGCTGGTACGACGAGGCCGCCGTGCTGGAGTACCTGCCGGTCGAGTCCGACGGCGACAGCGCGGAGGCCGAGGCGGACACCGCCGACACCGACAAGATCGTGGGCCGCGCCGTCGTCATCTACCGGAGCAACCAATGAGCGTGATCCAGCGGACGACGACGGGCTTCACCACGAAGGTCATTCGCGACACCGACGCCTTCGCCGCCCTGCGCGAGGAGTGGATCGTCCTGTTCGGACGGTGTGCGCGGGCGACGCCGTTCCAGTCGCACGCGTGGCTGCTCTCCTGGTGGCAGGTGTACGGCCGGCCGGGTGCGCTGCGCGTGGTGACGGTCCGGCGCGACGGGCAGCTGGTCGGTGCGGCGCCGCTGTACCGGACCCGCCGCGGCGGGTGCGCGGTGCTGGTGCCGATCGGCGGCGCGCTGTCGGACTTCGCCGACCTGCTGCTCGACGACGCCTGTGCGCCCGAGGCGGCGGAGGCCATGACGACGGCCCTGCTGGCGCTGCGCGACTGGCAGGTGATCGACCTGCACGAGACGCGGCCGCGCGCCATGGCGGGCGGGGTCTTCGCCACCTCGTGGCGCGGCGGGGCCAGGGGGATCGCCGCATCCGTGTGCCTGGAACTCCCGTCGAGCCCGATGGACGCCCTCGTCAAGGAACTCCCGGCGCACACCCGCAAGACCGTGAAGCGGCGCGTCAACCAGATCGCCAAGCTCGGGGTGGACGTACGTCCGGCGCCGGCCGACGAGTCCACGCGCGCCGTCGCCGACCTGCTGCGCCTGCACGAGGCGCAGTGGCAGGGGCGCGGCGTCAACCCGGAACACCTGCGGCCGGAGTTCGCGCGGCACCTGAGCGGCGCGCTGGAGGGCATGGTGCGCGCCGGCGAGGCAGCCGTGCTGGAGTACCGGATCGACGGGCGGCACGTGGTGTCCAACCTCGTGCTGATCGGGCCGGACCTGGTGGGCGGCTACCTCTTCGGCGCCCTGCCGGAACTGCGCGAGAAGCTCGACGTGACCACGTTGCTGATCGGCTCGACGCTGCCGTTCGCGCACGAGCGGGGCCGGCCGGTGATGAGCATGCTGCGCGGGGCGGAGCCGCACAAGTACCGCTGGCGCCCCGCCGAGTCGCAGAACCTCCGCCTGCTCTTCAGCCGCCCGCGCAGCCCGCGCGCGGCGGTGTACGTGGCGCTCGTGGCGACGAAGCGGCGCGCCGTGCTCTACGCCAAGGCGAAGGCCCCATGGGTCAGGCAAGCCAGGGACCGGGTCCGCGCGCTGCTGTCCCGCAGGGCGAAGCCGAGCGTGCCCACCCAGCCCGGGCCACCGGCCGAGGAGAAGGCGCCATGAGGGTGCTGCATGTGGCCCAGCCGCGGGAGGGCGGCGTCGCGGGGTATCTCGTCGCGGCCGCCCGGGACCAGGTGGCGCGGGGGTGGGACGTGACCGTGGCCTGCCCGGCCGAGGGGCAGTTGGCGACCCGGCTGCGGGAGCACGGGATCGCGCACGAGGCGTGGGAGGCGGTGCGCAGTCCGGGGCCGTCGGCGTTCGGGGAGGCGCGCGCGTTGGGCCGGATCGTCGCGGCGAAGCGGCCGGACGTCCTGCACTTGCATGCCTCCAAGGCCGGACTGGCCGGCCGGCTCCTGCCCCGGCAGCGGACGCCGGTGCTCTTCCAGCCCCACGCGTGGTCCTGGCTCGCCGTCACCGGCGCGCTCCGGCACGCCACCGTCGCCTGGGAACGCCACGCCGCCCGCCGCACCGGCCTGTTCGTCTGCGTGGCCGAGGCGGAGGCCGCCCAGGGGCGCGAACGCGGCGTCAAGGGCGAGTACACGGTGGTCCGCAACGGCGTCGACCTGACCCGGTTCCGGCCGGCGGACGACGAGGCGCGCATGGCCGCCCGGGCGGCGCTCGGCGTGGGACGCGACGTGCCCCTGGTGGTCTGCGTCGGGCGCATCACCCGCCAGAAGGGCCAGGACGTGCTGCTCGACGCGTGGCGCCGGGTGCGGCAGGAGTGCCCGACCGCCGAACTTGCCCTGGTCGGCGGCGGCGATCTGTACGAGTCGACGAAGGCGACCGGGGCGCCGGGGGCGAGGTTCACCGGCCCGGTCGACGACGTGCGGGGCTGGCTGGCCGCCGCCGACCTCGTGGCGCTTCCCTCCCGCTGGGAGGGGCTGCCGCTGACGGCGCTGGAGGCGTTCGCGACCGGGCGGCCGGTGGTGGCCTCGGCGGTGCCGGGACTGATCGAGACGCTCACCCCGGAGGTCGGCGAACTCGTGCAGCCCGAGGACCCGGGCGCGCTGGCGTGGGCGCTCACCCGCCGGCTGCAGGCACCGGCGCTGATGCGCGCCGAGGGCAAGGAAGCGCTGCGCAGGTCCCAGGGGTTCGACCTGCGGCACACCTACGACCGGCTCGCGGACGCCACCACCGAGGTGGCCGAGCGCAGAAAGATGGCGGTGAACCGATGACGGCGACGCTTACCGTGGACCTGACCGACGCCGCGTTCTGGCGCCGGCCGCACGAGGAACGTGCCGCCGCCTTCGCCGCGCTGCGGCAACGGAGCGAGCCGGTCTTCTTCGCTGAAGGACGTTCCGGCAAAGGCTTTTACGCTCTGGTGCGGCACGCGGACGTGGTGGCCGCGAGCCGTAACCCGGAGGTCTTCACCAGCGGCTCCGGGGTGACCATGCCGAAGCCGGCGCGCTGGGTACGCACGGTCTTCGGCGACTCGATGGTCAACCTCGACGACCCGCGGCACGCGCGGCTGCGGGGCATCGTCTCGCGCGCGTTCACGCCGCGGGTGGTGCGCAAGATCGCCGACGACATGGGCGGCATCGCGTCGTCCATTGTGGACGGTGTCGTGGCGCAACGCCCGGACGACTTCGTGGCGTCGGTGGCGGCACAGCTGCCGTTCCGGGTCATCTGCAACATGATGGGCATCCCCGAGGAGGAGCGCCCCGCCATCTTCGAACGGGTCGAACGCAGCAGCGGCCACACAGGTGGGTTCCGCATCCCGGGCCAGACCCTGCGCGCGATGGCCCGCCTGCAGCACACCATCGGCCGCATCGGCCAGGAGAAGCGGGCGAACCCCACGGACGACCTGATCTCCGCGCTCGTCACGGCGGACGTCGACGGCCGCGGCCTGAACGCCCGTGAGCTCGGCGCGTTTTTCAACCTGCTGCTCGTCGCGGGGGTCGAGACCACCCGGAACGCCATCGCGCACGCGCTGCACCTGATCACCGTTCATCCGGACCAGCGGGAGTTGCTGCTGGCCGACTACGAGGGCCGGGTCGGCGGCTTCGTGGAGGAGACGGTGCGGCACTGCTCGCCCATCATCCAGTTCCGCCGCACGCTTTCGCGTGACCACGAGCTGAACGGCCACCTGTTACGTGAAGGCGAAGACGTCGTTCTCTTCTATAATTCGGCTAATAGGGACGAAACGGTCTTCAAGGATGCGGACCGCTTCGACCTGACCCGGTCGCCGAATCCGCACGTCGGCTTCGGCGGCGGCGGTCCGCACTTCTGCCTGGGCACCTCGCTCGCGCGGCAGGAGATGACGGTGCTGTTCCGGGAGCTGTTCACCCGCCTGCCGGAGATCCGTTCGGTCGGCGAACCGGAACTCGTGCCGTCCAACTTCGACAACCGAATCAGCCGGCTCCGTTTCACGTATTGAGGAATGATCATGGCGACCAACTACGCGACCCCACCGGCCCCTCCGGCCGGTCCGGGCCACCGTCCGCCCGTCAACAGGCAATGGTTGATCGTGGCCGCCGTCGCGGTCGTCGGGATCATCGTGGCGTCGACGATCCTGTTCATCGCGCTGAGCGGCGACGACACCGATACGACCGGCGTCGCCGGCACCCGCACGCCCGCCCCGACCGTGGCCGAGGACGGCGGGCCGCCGATGCCGGTCGGCCAGAAGTCCGGCTGGGCGTTGACCTTCTCCGACGAGTTCGAGGGGAACGCCCTCGACACCGGCCGCTGGACCGACGTCACCAGCGCCGCCGAGGACCTGGGCCAGGGCAACCGGGGCAACAAGCAGCTCGAGTGGAACCAACTCGCCAACTGCCAGGTCAAGAACGGCGAACTGATCATGACGGCCCGCAAGCAGGCGTACACCTCGAAGTCGGGGACGAAGTACGACTGGACCTCGTGCCTCATCTCCAGCACGCCCGGCTACGACTTCCAGTACGGCTACATCGAGGAACGCGCGGTGCTCCCGACGGCGCCCGGCTTCTGGCCGGCGTTCTGGACCTGGCAGGCGCCCCTGGAGAACGGCCGCTCGCCGGCCAAGCCGACCGAGACGGACGTGTACGAGCTGTACACCAACGAGTCCCGCGACTTCCATCTCACGCAGCACTCGGGCACCAAGGGCTTCTGCAAGTCGAAGGTGAACTTCGACCCCGGCAAGGGCTACCACACGTACGGCGCCGCGATCGAGCCCAGCGGCACCACGTGGTACATCGACGGCGTCGAGGTCTGCAAGAGCCCCGCGAGCAGCGACGCCCACACCAACATCCTCTCCAACCTCGCGGTCTTCGCCGAGAAGCCCCCGTCGGGCGGCACCACGTCGGCGGTCAAGGTGGTCGACTACATCCGCGCCTGGCAGCGGGCCTGATATCGCGCGTTTCCTCCCCTCGGGGACGGCGGAGCCCGGATAGTGATCCTGTGGGGGAAGCGGAGTTGGCCGCGGAGCTGCTGGCGTGCACGCGGACCGAGACGGTGCTCGACACGGCGGCCCGGACCGCGGCCTCGCTGATCGGCGACGCGGCCGTGCTCTGGGTCCGCGGCGAGGAGGGCGGCGGCACGGTCGTCGCCCATCACCGCGACCCGGAGACGGACCGGCTGGTCACCGAGGCGCTCGCCGCCGCCGGAGAGATCTCCGCGCCGCCCTCGGCTCCTCCGGGGGAACGGCGTGAGCTCGCGTTCACCGGTGCCGATCGGGAGCGGGTGCGGCGGCTCGTCCCGGAGAGCCACCGCGCGCTGTTCGACCGGGTCGACGTGACGGCCGGCGTGCTGTGCCCGTTGGTGGCAGGGGAGGCCTTCCTCGGCTACCTCGCGGTCGTCGGCAACGACGTCGACGTGCCCCGTGCGGCGGCCGCGGCCGACCAGGTCTCCGCGGCGCTCGCCACCGCCCGCACCGTCGAACGCGCCGACGCCACCGCGCGCCGCGAGCACGGCACCGCCGAGACGCTGCGCCGCCAGCTGGACGAACTGCGCCGCACCGACAGCATCGGCCAGCTGGTCGGCGGGATCGCGCACGACTTCAACAACCTGCTGACGTACATCTCCGGGGCGGCCGAGGTGCTCACCACCGAGCTGGATCCGGAGTCCCCGCAGCACGAGCTGGCGGCCGGCATCGTCGAGTCCGCGGCCCGCGGCGGCGAACTCACCCGGCAGCTGCAGTCGTTCGGCCAGCACAACCGCAAGTCCGACACCGTCTCGGTCGCCGACCTCCTGCACGGCGTCGGTGAACTGCTCGGCCGCGCGCTCGGCGAGCACATCCGCCTCAGCATCGGTGCCGCGCCCGACGTGTGGTCCGTCAAGGCCGACCGGGGCCAGCTCGAACAGGCCCTCGCCAACCTCGCCACGAACGCGCGCGACGCGATGGGCCGCGGCGGCACGCTCACCATCGAGGCGAGCAACGCCGAGATCGAGCCGGGCCAGCTGGAGAACGCCGGGAAGGCCGCGGGCCGCTTCGTGCGGCTGGTCGTCTCGGACACCGGCGTCGGCATGGACCCGACCGTGCGGGCGCGGGCGTTCGACGACGCGTTCACCACCAAGGGGGAACGCGGCGGGACCGGCCAGGGCCTCGGGACGGTGGACCGCATCGTGCGCGGTGCCGGCGGGCACATCCAGCTCTACTCCGAACCCGGACTGGGCACGACCGTCAACCTGTTCCTGCCGGCTACGGAGGAGCCCGAGGCGCCACCCCGCCCCGCCGTGGTGGAACGCCCGAGCGGCCGCCGCGCGCACATCCTCGTCGTGGAGGACCAGCCGGAGCTGGCCCGGCTCACCCAGCAGCTGCTCCAGCCGGACGGCTACACGGTGACCGTGGCGACCGATCCGGCCGGCGCCATCGCGCACATCCACACCGGCGCGCATCCCGACCTGTTGCTCACCGACGTCGTCATGCCCGGCATGACCGGCCCCGAACTGGCCCGCGCGCTGCGCGCCCGCAGGCCCACGCTGCGGGTGCTCTACATGTCCGGCTACACGGCCGGGGTGCTCAACCCGCAGGGGCACCTGGACCAGGACAGCGCCCTGCTGCAGAAGCCGTTCAACCGGGAGACCCTGCTGGCGGCCGTGTCTAGGGCGCTTGCCCGCTGAGCAGTTCCTTCAGCCGCGCCGCCGAGAACGGCTTCGCGAGGTAGCCGTCGGCGCCGGCCGCGCGCAGCCGGTCGACCGTCTGGTCGGCCACGTCGCCGCTGACGATCACCACCCGCGTGCCGGCCGTCGCCGGGTCGGCGCGCAGCTTCTCCAGCACCTGTTCGCCGCCGGCCCCGGCGAGGTTGAGGTCGAGCAGCACCAGGTCCGGCCGGTGCGCGCGGGCCAGTTCCAGAGCGGTGTCGGGGGTGGAGGCGCTCAGCAGCGTCACGTCGGGCACGGCCGCGGCGATCCGGGTCACCAGGCGCAGCAGCATGTCGTCGTCGTCGACGTAGAGCACCGTGCGGGTTCCCGTCCCGGCGTCTCCGCCGGCGGCGGCGGGGATCGCGGCGAGCGTGCGGGCGAGGCGTTCGGGCTCGATCGGCTTGGGCAGGAAGTCGTCCATGCCGGCGTCCCGGCAGGCCCGCCGGTTCTCCTCGGTGATGCTGGCCGTCAGCGCGATGATGTGCGGCCCCGCCTCCGTGCGCGCGGCGCGGATCCGCCTGGTCGCCTCGAGGCCGTCGACGTCGGGCATGTGCAGGTCCATCAGCACGACGTCGTAGTCCGCGCGCAGCACCGCCTCGGCCGCCGCCGCGCCGTCGACCACCGCGTCGACCCGGTGCCCGAGGCGTTCGAGCAGGAGCGTGGCCGCGCGGCGGTTCGCCGGATCGTCCTCCGCGAGCAGGATCCGCAGGGTGTGTCCGGTCGGGCGCAGCGCGGGAGTGTCCACAGTGGACTTCTGCGGGCGGCCCGGGTCCAGGATCCGCACCACCGTCTCGTACAACCGGTCGCGGCGCACCGGTGCGGTCACGACGGCCGTGACGGCGCCGCCGACCGGTGGTGCCGCGCCGGGTGCGGCGACCACGATCAGCGGTTCGCCGCGCAGTCCGCCGAGCGCCTCGTGGGCCACGACCAGATCGGCCCCGGCTACGTCGACGGCGCCGCGGGTCTCGGTCACGTGCATGCCCCACGAGGACAGGTGCCGGCACAGCGCCTCGCGGATCAGCCCGACCGGGTGCGTCAGCACGGCGCGCCGGCCCGCGAGCGCCCGGTCCGGGGTGCCGTAGCGCGGAGCCTCCGGGACCGCGCGTGCCGTCACCGAACAGGTGAACGTCGAGCCCACCCCGACCGTCGACTCGACCGAGATGCCGCCGCCCATCAGTTCCGCGAGGTGGCGGCAGATGAACAGGCCCAGGCCGGTCCCGCCGAAGCGGCGCGTCGTGGCGGCGTCCGCCTGACTGAACGGCGCGAAGAGGCGTTCGATCGCCTCGGGTGCGATGCCGATGCCGGTGTCGCGCACCAGGAACCGCACCAGCGGCGTCCCCGGTTCGCCGAGCACCTCCACGCTGACGGCGCCCCGCGCGGTGAACTTGACGGCGTTCGTCAGCAGGTTGACGAGGATCTGGCGCAGCCGCAGCGGGTCGCCGACCACCCGCGTCGGCGCGCCCGGGGAGAAGAGCGCCGCCAGCGGGAGCCCCTTCGCCTCGGCCGCCGGGCTGACGATGCCGACCGCGTCCTCCACGCAGCCCACCAGGTCGAACGGGATCTCCTCCAGGTCCAGCTTCCCGGACTCGATCTTCGCCGTGTCGAGCACGTCGTCGATGACGCTGTGCAGGTGGCTGCCGGCCGCGCGGACGGCCCGGGCGTACTCGTCCTGCTCGTCGTTGAGCGGGGTGTCCAGCAGCAGCGACGTGAAGCCGATGACGGCGTTCAACGGGGAACGGATCTCGTGGCTCATCGTCGCCAGGAACGACGACTTCGCCTGCGACGCCTGTTCGGCGGCGGTGCGCGCCTCCGACAGCTCGCCGTAGAGCGCCATCAGGCCGCGGTTCGTCTCGTCCAGCTCCCCGCGCAGCTCGTTCGCGTCGCGTTCGGCGGCGGTGAGGCGGCTGGTGTGCTGTTCCGCGCCGGCCAGCAGGTACGCGAGGAGTGCGCGCGGGGAGAGCGTCGCCGCCGCCAGGTACAGCTCGTCGTGCGCCACGTCGCCGGGGCCGGGCGGGTCGACGTTCACCGACAGGAGGCGTGGGCCGTCCGGCCCCGGCACCTCCACCTCGACCCGTCGCCCGTCGGAACGCACGCTCAACGCCGTTCCCTCGGAAGGTCGTCCGAGTGCCTCGATCGCGGCGAGGGCCAGGCGGACCGCGCGCACCGGGGGAAGGCCGCCGGCCATGGCGGCGTCCCGGACGCGCACGGCGACCTCCTCGGGATCCTCCGGCGGCCCCGCCGGGACGGACAGCAGCTGCCCGGTGCGCTCGGTGCTCATGTGGCCGTGCTCCGCACCACCACCACCGTGGCGTCGTCGCGATCGCGGGTGTGATCGCGGTGCAGCACGGCCGCCACCAGGGCCGGGTCGTGCTCCAGCAGATCCGCGCGCCCCTCCAGCTCCAGGCGGCTCGACAGCCCGTCGGTCCACAGCACCAGCGTCGAGTCGGGGGCCCAGGAAAGCGTCCGCACCTGCGCCTTGGGTGGCGTCGCCTGCAGGCCCAGCGTGCCGTTGCTGGTCGCGAGGCCGCGGATCCCGGACGGGCCGACGACGCGGCCGTTGACGTTGCCGACCGCGGTGTACCGCACGATCTCCGCGTCCGGGTCGATCACGCACAGGGTGGCGGCCGCGCCCCGGGTCATGCGGGCCGCCTCGTGCGCGCGGGCCACGTACCCCTCGACATCGGTCGGATCGAGCGCGAACGCCTTCAGCACCGCGTCCGCAGCCACCGACGCGGACGCCCCGTGCCCCAGCCCGTCGACCACCGCCACCGCCAGGCACCCGCCGGCCTCCGCCACCGCCCAGCCGTCCCCG
Organism: Virgisporangium aliadipatigenens; assembly: GCF_016863615.1. Classification (GTDB taxonomy): domain Bacteria; phylum Actinomycetota; class Actinomycetes; order Mycobacteriales; family Micromonosporaceae; genus Virgisporangium; species Virgisporangium aliadipatigenens. The sequence continues at coordinate 71,738 of NZ_BOPF01000028.1, forward strand.
CAGGCCTCCGTGACGCCGACGGACATGCCCGCCCAGCGGCGCGGGGCGTGCTCCGGACGGCCCCGGCGAACATCGACGAGCGACAGCACGGCGGTGCCGCGGTCCTTCTCGGTGTGCACGTCGAACCGCTCCGAGACCCGGCGGACCGAGGCGAGCCCGCACCCGAGGCCCTTCGGCTCGGGCACGTGCCCCTCGACGGCGGCCGCCACGTCGGCGATCCCCGGCCCGCGGTCGACGGCCAGGATCTCCACGCGGTCCGGCGGCACCGGCCGGGTCAGCACCCACCCACCCGGAACGGCGTGCCGCAGCAGGTTCGTCGCCAGCTCGGTGGCGACCAGTTCGGCGTGCGCGCTGGAGCCGTGCAGACGCTCGGCGTGCTGCTTGACCGCGCGGCGCGCGGCTCCGACATCGGCGGGGTCGGCGACGGCGACCCGTTCGTGGGCGAACTGCCTCAGCGGTTCCACTGGCAGATCACAATGGTCGTGCCACGGCCCGGGACGGAGTCGATCTCGAACTCGTCCATGAGGCGCCGGCTGCCCGGCAGCCCCAGCCCCATGCTGCCGCCCGAGCTGTAGCCGTCCGTCATCGCGGCACCCAGGTCGACGATGCCCGGCCCGTCGTCGGAGAACCGCGCCCGCACGCCGCGCCGCGACCCCTCCTCGGCCGTCTCGACCAGCACGACGCCCTGGCCGTGGGTGGCGTAGCGGACGATGTTGCGGGCCAGTTCGCTGCCGGCGGTGACCAGCTTGGTGGCGGCCGTCAGCCCCAGGCCCGCCACCTGGGCCTGCGCCCGCAGGGTCGAGCGGACCCGCAGCAGGTCCGCCTCGCCCGTGATCTGCACGAGGGTCGGCGCTTCCCCGGGTGCCCGGGGTTCAGCGGCGGTAGCCAGTGGTGTCATCCCACATCCTCCGCAATCGCGCCATGCCCTGTTCGGCGTTGAGCGCCGTGTGCACGTGGTCCATCGGGACCCCCAGCTCGACCAGGGTGATCGCGACGGCCGGCTGGATGCCGACGATGGTCGACACCGCTCCCAGCAGCGCGACCATGCCGACCAGGCGGGCGATCACCCGCGCCACGAACGAGTCCACGACGGCCAGCCCGCTGACGTCGATCAGCACCCCGCGGGCGCGCACCTTGGCGACCTCGTCGGTGACGGCGCGCTCGATCCGTTCGACCGTCGCGTCGTCGAGGTCGCCCTGCAGCGTCACGATGATCGTGTGCCCGAGCCGCTGGAGCGGCACCTGCTCAAGCATGGGCGTTGACCCGTTCATCCGCGGACCCGCCGCCGACCAGCCGCAGCGCGAGCTGGAGCGCGTCCTGGAGGGAGTTGCGGCTGCGCAGCCGGCCCAGTTCGATGCCGAGGTGCACGATCGCCTGCGCGGTCTCCGGCCGGACGCCGCTCAGGATGCTGGTGGTGCCCATGAGCCGGGCCGCCTCGACCGTCTTGAGCAGGTGCTGCGCCACGTCGGTGTCGATCGCCGGCACGCCGCTGATGTCGAGGATCACCACCTCGGCCTGGTCGACGGCGATGCGTTCGAGCAGGCTCTCGGTGAGCCGGGCGGCGCGGGCGCTGTCCAGCGTGCCGATGATCGGCAGCACCAGCACCTTGTCCCAGACCTGGATCACCGGGGTGGACAGTTCGAGGATCTCGTCGCGTTGGCGCTGCACCAGCTGTTCCTGCTCGCGCCGGTCGGTCAGGTCGCGGGCCACCTTGACGTAGCCGGTCACCTCGCCCTTGTCGTCGCGGATCGGGCTGAGGCTGATGCTGCTCCAGAAGCGGCTGCCGTCCTTGCGGACCCGCCAGCCCTCCGTCTCGTAGCGACCGGCCCGCGCCGCCGCGGCCATCTCCCGTTCCGCGAGGCCGGACCGCCTGTCCTCCTCCGTGTAGAACATCGAGACGTGGTGCCCGATCACCTCCTCGGCGGTGAACTGCTTGAGCGTGCGCGCACCCGGGTTCCACGACCGGACGACGCCCTGCTGGTCGAGCCGGATCACCTCGTAGTCGGTGATGGCGTCGAGCATCTGCTCCATGCTGCGCATCGCCAGTTCCTGCTCACGCGCCTCGCTGACGTCGCGGGCGACGAGCACGTAGCCGCTGATCGAACGGTCGTGCCCGTGGATCGGCGTGAGCACCGCGGAGGCCCAGAAGCGTGCGCCGTCCCGGCGGGACTGCCAGCTCTCGATCTTGTGCCGGCCCTTGTCGGCGGCGACGCGCAGTTCGCCGAGGAGCCGTTCGGCGGGAACCTCGTCGGAGGGGTACAGCATGGACAGCGGTTGGCCGACGGTCTCCTCGGCGGAGTAACCGGTGAGTTGTTTCGCGCCGGAGGGCCAGGTGAGGATCGTTCCCTCGGGGTCCAGCCGGATGATCTCGTAGTCCGTGACGCTGTCGATCATCGTTTCGTACGCGGTCAGGGCGCTGTCGACACCCGCTTCAGCCATGGCACACCCCCGGTTCACGAGTACAGGGGCATCCTATGTCCGGCATGACCGAGAGCTACTGGATTGCAACTTTCGGTGAACCCAACTTGCAACCGAGGTGTCCTCAGCGCAGCCAACCGTCGCGGCGGACGATCCGGATGGCGTCGAGCCGGTTGCGCGCACCGGTCTTGGTGATCACCGACGACAGGTGGTTGCGCACGGTCCCGAGCGACAGGTAGAGGCGACGGGCGATGTCCGCCACGGTGTCGCCCTGCGCGGCGAGGCCCAGGATCTCCAGCTCACGGGTGCTCGCCACCTTGTCCGCGCCGATCGCCGCGATCTCCAGCCGCGGGTCGACCAGCCGCTCGCCGCGGGCCACCCGACGGATCGCGTCGGCCAGCACCGGCGTCGGCGTGCCGCGCAGCAGGAAACTCGCCTCCCTGGCCCGCCGGCGCGGCGGCAGCATCCCCCGCACGTCCGGGTCGGAGAGGATCAGTGGATAGCCGACCGGATTGCGGGTGCGCATCTCGTCGACGACCGGCAGCAACTGGCTCACCATCAGCGCGGTGTTGAACAGCGCCACGTGCGGGCCGAGCCGCATGGCGTGCGCCGGCACGTCGGCCTCCACGTCCACCGAACCGAGCACGGCGATGTCCGCCTGGCCGGTGAGCAGGCGCACGAGTCCCGCGCGGGTGGACCGGCTGTCCTCGACCAGAAGAAGTCGGATCACGTGAGCCCCCGGGGGAGAGCTTGTGTACAAGACGTCGGCGCGGTCTCACGTTATCCCGGATCGGGCCTCCGGGGATTCCGGAAAGCCGGTTCCGGTAGCGGCGGAAATTTGTCAGTCGGCGCGGTTCAGCCGATAAAGGTCGTACTTCTTCATGATTGCGGTCAGCCGTGCGGCGTATTGCGGATCGGTCGCGTATCCCGCGCGATGCAGTTCGACCGCGAACCGGTCGGGATCGGTGCGGTGCAGATATGCGGTGGCGTAGCGCGGCATGTTCACGAACAGCAGCCCGTGGTCGCGGAACGAGTCCGCCGCCGACGCGTACACGCGGAAGCGCGCGGTGCTGGGACGGCAGCCGTTCGCGTCGCAGTGCCGATCGGCGCCGGCCCGACAACCGATCGCGATGGGACCGGCGCCGCGCCGGCCGCACGTCATTCCGAAGTAGTTGTTGGCGGTGCGCGACAGCGCGCTCCTGCCCCAGCCGGACTCGAGGATCGCCTGCGCCACGGTCACCGAGGCCGGGACGCCGTAGGTCGCCTGGCTCAGCCGCGCCGCCCGGGACGCCGACGCCAGGAACGTCGACTGCGCGCCGGAGAGCGTCGTGGCGTCGGCGACGCCGCCGGACAGGACGGCGCAGGCGAACGCGGCGGTAGCGGCGACAACGGCCGCGGTACGGAACACAAGGCGCATTGCTGCATCCTGGCGACGTTCCGGCCGCTTCGGGCGAAAGCCCGGGTGCGGACCGGTTGCAGGTCAGTTGCCGCGCGCGGTCAGCTCCTCGACGGCTGACAGCAGGTCCGGCGCGTCGAACGGCTTCGCGAGGTACCGGTCCGCGCCGCGGGCCCGCCCGAGCAGCTTCGCGACCCCGTCGTCCCGGGCGGTCAGCATGATCACGGGCAGGTCGGCGACGGCCGGGTCCTCCCGGATCTCCCGACACACGTCGAACCCGCTCATCCCCGGCATCATCACGTCGAGGATCACCAGGTCGGGCTTGTCGTCGCGGATCGCCCGCAGCGCCTCGGGCCCGTCCGCGACCATGTCGGCCCGGTAGCCGGCGGCCTCGAGCCGGGCGGCCACCAGCACCCGGATGTCCTCGTCGTCGTCGACCACGAGCACGCGTGCTGTCTCCATGGCGGCCTCCTCCGTCGTCACGCTCCGCAGATCTCATCTTGCGGGGCGGCGTCGCGGCGGGTCCGGCGATTCGGCCGAAAGGTTCGTGATCGCCCCGCAAAAGGAGTGAGTCGGACGCCCGGGCATGCCCGGGAACTATTTCCTATCGCCCGGTAAATGGGAGGTCCCGGAATTACCGGAGCGGGTGGCGCGCAATGCCGCGAAACCGTTCGGCCGGTTGAGGAAACTCGCCGACCGGACGGCCAATTCCGCTTCCCGGATTTTGTAACGGGCGCGGCCGAACTGGTATCGATGCTGCTGGGACTGATCGGAAGGGGTCGGACGTGGGCGAGGTACACCACTTCACGTATGGGTGGGTCACGCCGGTATTCGCCTACGGGCTGTCATTTCTGGGATCGATGTTGGGATTGGTGTGCACCGCGCGGGCGCGTGTGGCGACCGATAACCGCAAGCGCGCCGGACTGCTCGTTCTCGCCGCCTGGGCAATCGGTGGAACGGGCATCTGGGTCATGCATTTCATGGCGATGATCGGGTTCAGCGTGTCCGGTTCGGAGGTGCGCTACGACGTGCCGCTGACGGTGCTGAGCTTCGTCATCGCGGTGGTGATGGTGGGCGTGGGGCTGTTCATCGTCGGGATGGGGAAGCCGAACGCGCTCAAGGTGCTCAGCGGTGGTCTGGTCGCCGGGCTGAGCGTCGCCGCGATGCACTACATCGGCATGGCCGCGATGGAGATCGACGGAAAGATCGGCTACGACCGGAACCTCGTCCTCGGCTCCGTCGCGATCGCCGTGGTCGCCGCGACGGTGGCGCTCTGGTTCACGCTGGTGATCCGGGGACTCGGCGCGACGATCCTGGCGGCGGCCGTCATGGGGGTCGCGGTCTGCGGCATGCACTACACCGGCATGGCGGCCATGCGCCTGGAGTCCAGCACCGGCTTCACCGCCCTGCACGGCGTCTCAGTGAACTGGTTCCTCGCACCGATGGTGCTCTTCGTGCTGGTCGTCTTCTTCGCCATGATGAACCTGACGATGGCCGTTCCCACGGCGGAGGAGGAACGCGGATACGCTTCGCGTCAGATGGGCAACAGCCCGGCCTGAAACTTAGAGCAGTCTTAAGTGAGTACGTCCGGTTTGGCCACGGGGACCTCCGTTGACCTGGCACAAAGGCGGGATTCGCATTAAGTCCCACGCGGGACATGATCTGCGGGTCGAAGGAGGTGCGGGATGAGGAAGACCGCTCGGAAGTTGGTCATGGTGGGGGTGCTCGGCGGGCTCCTGGCCCTGGCCGGCTGCGGCGGTGGCGAGAAGGGTTCGTGGTACGAGCCCGGCGCCGCGCCGCCCGGAACACCCTCCCCGTCCCCGGTCGCCAACGTGACCGTCTCCGCCCCGGCGGACGGCGCCACCAACGTCACCACGGCCACCGAGCTGACGCTCAGCAAGGCCGACCCGGGCGTGACCGTCGCGGTCGCCGGCCCCGACGGCGCGGCCGTGCCGGGTGCGCTCAGCGCCGACGGCGCTACCTGGGTCCCCGGCGCACAGCTCAAGTACGCGACCGCCTACAAGGTCACCGTCACCACGCCGCAGAAGGCCGAGCCGGTGACGACGTCGTTCACGACGATGGCCAAGCCGGGCAAGACGACCTCGGTCAACACGCCCCTCGCCGACGGCAAGACGTACGGGGTGGCGCTGCCGATCGTGCTGAACTTCGGCTCGGCGGTCCCGCAGGACCAGCGCGCCAACGTCGAGAAGCGGCTCCGGGTCACCAGCGAACCGGCGCAGCTCGGCACCTGGCACTGGTTCAGCGGCACCGAGGTGCACTACCGGCCCAAGGAGTACTGGCAGTCCGGCACGAAGATCTCGGTGCGCGCGGCGATCGGCGGCCTGCCGATGGGCAACAACGCCTACGGCTCCAAGGACCTCACGTGGAACGCCACCATCGGCGACAAGATCGTGATGGTCACCGACGACGCCACCCACCACATGACCGTGTACCAGAACGACCAGGAGATCCGGCAGATCCCGATCAGCCTCGGCAAGGCGAGCACCCCGTCGTCCAGCGGCGCGATGGTCGTCATGGAGAAGAACCGCCAGGAGATCTTCAAGTCCACCGACCCGTCCGACCCCTACGAGGAGGAGGTCGAGTGGACCCAGCGCCTCACGTGGGGCGGGGAGTACCTGCACTCGGCCCCGTGGTCCGTCGGTGACCAGGGCAAGCGCAACGTCTCGCACGGCTGCACCAACATGTCCGAGTCCAACGCCACCTGGCTGTGGAACCTCACGAAGATCGGCGACCCGGTGACGGTCAAGGGCACGCCCCGCGAACTCAAGTGGGGCAACGGCTGGACCGACTGGAACCGGTCGTGGGAGGAGTACCTGAAGGGCAGCGCCCTGCCGGCTCCGGCCGCCCCGGCCGCCTCGCCGAGCTCCCCGGCGCCGGCGAACTAGGTGAGCCCCTTCTGGCGCTCCTCCTCCTTCGGGGCGTCCCGCATCTCGACGAACGGCTCCTGGTCCGGCGGCATCCCGCCGACGATGGCGCGCCCGCGGTGCAGCTCGGCGTCGAACTCGGCACCGAGCAGCACCGCGATGTTGGAGATGTAGAGCCAGACGAAGAAGACGATCACTCCACCGAGTGCGCCGTAGGTCTTGTTGTACGACTCGAAGTTCGAGACGTAGAGCGCGAAGCCGACCGAGGCGACGATCCAGATCAGGACCGCCACGACGCCGCCGGGCGTGATCCAGCGGAAGCCGGCGGGGCGGGCGTTCGGGGCGGCCCAGTAGAGCAGGGCGAGCATGAGGCCGACCAGCACCACCAGCACCGGCCACTTGACGACGTCCCACGCCGCCACCGCCCACTCGCCGGCGCCGATCAGGTCACCGACCCACTCGGCGAGCCGTCCGGTGAAGACCACGGCGATCGCGGTCGCGCCGAGCAGTGCGCCGACCACCAGGGTCAGGACGAGGCGCAGCGGGAGCGTCTTCCACAGCGGCCGCCCCTCGGGAACGTCGTAGATGGCGTTCGACGCGCGCATGAACGCCGCGATGTAGCCCGACGCCGACCAGAACGCCCCCAGCAGCGCCACGATCGCGAGCACGCCGGAGCTGCCCTGCGCGTCCTGCAACGAACGCGCCCCCTGCGTGAGGATGTCGCGCACGGCCCCGGGCGCGATGGTCGCCAGGTTGTCGATCAGCGGCTGCGTCACGCTCTGGCCGATGAGGCCGAGCACCGATACCAGCAGCAACAGGCCCGGGAAGATCGACAACACGGAGTAGTACGTCAGCGCGGCGGCCCAGTCGCTGAGATTGTCGTCGGAGTACTCGCGCACGGTCCGGCGCAGAACGCCCCACCAGGCGCGGAATCCCAGCTGAGAAGGGCGTTCGGGGAGTTCCATGGCCGGTGTATGCCCGGCGGCGGATTCGTTCAACCGCCGTCCGGCGCAGTGGCACCCGCGGGTACTTCCCCACGATGTGTGTAAACCGCCACACTGAGCGTGGTCTTGGATCGACAGGTGTGGAGGTCACGTGGCCCGTCCCGTCAGCACGCCCGAGCTCGTCATCGATCTGGACGCGGTGGCCGATGCGTATCGCGGCATCGCCGCCGCACTGCCCGGCATCGCCGTGCACTACGCGACGAAGTGCAATCCCCACCCGGACGTGCTGCGGCGGCTGCACGCGCTGGGCAGCCGGTTCGAGATCGCGTCGGCGGCCGAGCTGGAGCTGTTGGAGACCCTGGGCGTCGCGCCGGGGGAGGTGCTGTACAGCAATCCGGTGAAGCCCGTGGCGCACATCGCGCGGGCGTTCGCGACGGGGGTGTGGCGCTTCGCGTTCGACTCGCACGACGAGATCGCCAAGTTGGCGCAGGTGGCGCCCGGCGCGGCCGTCGTGGTCCGGCTGGCCGCCCCGCGTACGCGCAGCGACGTGCCGAGCGAGGGCAAGTTCGGCGTCGACCCCGAGCAGGCGGTCGAACTGGTGCTGGCCGCGCGGGCGCGTGGACTGCGGCCCTACGGGGTGGCGTTCCACGTGGGATCGCAGATGCTGGCGCCGGATGCCTGGAGCCGGCCGCTGCGCGCGGTGGGCTGGTTGATGGAACGCCTCGCCGAGCACGGCGTCCGACTGTCCATGGTGGACCTCGGGGGCGGGTTCCCGGCGCGCTACGCCGCGTCGCCGCTGCCGCTGGCCGAGTACGCCGCGGTGATCGAGGCCGGCCTGGCGGGCCTGCCGTACGGCGTCGAGGCGGTGATCGAACCGGGCCGGGCCGTGGTGGCCGAGGCGGGCACGCTGGTCGCGTCGGTCATCGGCACCGCGCTGCGCGGCGGGGCCCGCTGGGCACACCTGGACGTGGGCGCGTTCAACGGGCTGATGGAGAGCCTGGAAACGGGCAACCGGCTGCGCTTCCCGGTGCGCGACTCCCGCGACTCGGCGCAGCGGGACAGGTTCCACCTGACGGGCCCGACCTGCGACAGCCAGGACACCATCCTCTTCGACGTGGAACTGTCCGCGGACCTGTCCGTGGGCGACCACGTCTACCTGGGCAGCACCGGCGCCTACACGACGGTCTACGCCTCCCACTTCAACGGCTTCGCACCGCCGACGGTGCGGTGCGTGAGCGGTCAGGCCGCACCCGGGCGGGGCGCTCTGGTGGGCGCCCCGCCCGGACAATGACGACCCTCGACACACGTCCACGCAAAGGGGGTCAGGTCAACACACCGGCCTGGACGTCCTCCCGGCCGAAATGTGAAACGGCATATGTTGACTTTGGGTTGCCACTTCCCGTCGTTGTGTGTCTATGGGTACAGTCAGCTGGCGAGGTCGAACTCGCCGCCCTTCGCCGAGTCAATGAACGCGACCCAGGCGGAGGGGTTGAAGAACAGCGGAGAACCCGTGGGGTTCTTGCTATCACGCACGGCGACAGCCGTGTCGAGGACTGCCACCTCGACGCAGTTACTGCCGCCGTTGCCGTTGCTGCGGCTGCTCTTTTTCCAGGCAGCAGCCGCTAGATCGTGCGCGGACATGCCGGCACTCCCTTCCGGTATTCGGTTCTTAGGCGTGCGGATCGAATCGATCGAGAGCTTACCGGTCCAGGAGGCTCTCGATCATGCTTACCGATGAATGTTGATCGAGTGCTTTCTTGCTGAGTCGATCAAACTCTTCACGGTAGCGAGCAACCTCGCTCGGTTGCTCTTCGTAATAATCTCCCGCCAGCCCCTCCATGTAAATCACATCCGCGTGCACACTCTCGCCAAACTCGAGAAATGCAGCGGGGCCGCCGAGGAAGGGATGTTCGCCGGCGCTGAAGGGCATCACCTGAATGCTCACGTTGGGTAGCTGTCCGACCTTGATCAGGTGGCGCAGCTGGGTGTCCATCACGTCCCGCCCGCCGACCATCCGGCGCACCGCCGACTCGTCGATCACGGCGTACAGCGAGAGCGGGTTGTCGGCCGTCAGTCGGCTCTGGCGCTTGAGGCGCAGCGAGATCCGGCGGTCGATGTGCTCCTGCGGGTCGACGCTGCGGCCCGTGCGCATGAGGGCACGCATGTAACCCTCTGTCTGCAACAGGCCGGGCAGGAGGATCGGCTCCCAAACCCGGGTGATCGTCGCCTCGGCCTCCAGGCCGATGAAGTTGCCCGGCCGCATGATGTCGCGGTAATCCGTCCACCAGGTGCGTTGCCGGGAGGTGCGGGCCAGCTCGGTGAGCGCCTCGCGATACCCCTCGTCCGTCACCCCGTAGAGGGTCAGCAGGTCGCGCACGTCACGTGGAGTGACCGTCACGCGGGCGGTCTCGATCCGGGTGACCTTGGCCGCGTGCCATTCGAAGCGCCGCGACACCTGCTCCTGGGTGAGGCCGGCCGCCTCGCGGCACTTCTTCAGCTCGGTGCCCAGGCGCCTCCGTCGCAGTGTCGGACCCTCGTCGACGGTCACCCCAGACCTCCCCAATTGCGGTGCGGTGCGCGTTCCGCATGAGGTTAGAGGATCTAGCCGATCTATGCGGAACGTGTTCGGGGTCTTTACCTGGCGTTCGGTACTCCGAGTCTAGTACTTATTGCGCTAGACCCTGAGTCAGGTACATGATGCTGAGAGCATCGGGGCTAATGCTTTTCAATATCCACATCCTTGCCTGTCGACGTGGGCCATGAGGGGCGTGACGGCATTGTTGGCTGACCAGTTCTTCCTGATCGCACATGAGGACCGCAGTGGACGGTCGCGACTGCACCCGCGCGCCACCGGATTGGGTCTGGCCGCCGCTCTTCTCGGTGAACTGATGTTGAGCGACCGGCTCCGGGTCTTCGAGGGCGAGCTCGACGTGGTGAGCCGCGAACCTCCGCGCGACGCGCTGTCGCACAACATCCTCGACCTGCTGATCGCGCAGCCGCAGCATCGCGAGCTGCGTACCTGGCTGCACTTCCTGGCGCAGGACGCCGCGGAGAAGGTCGGCGAACGGCTGATCCGCGCCGGCGTCGTCGAGCCGGTGCTGCGCCGCAAGATTCTCTCGACCCAGACGATCTACATGCCGATGAACGAGGACCAGCGCAACGTCGCCGCGTGGGCGCCGATCCGGCTGGCGAACATCCTCGTGCACCGGCGTCCCATGGACATCGGTGACCGGGTGCTCTCCGGTCTGGTGGTCGCGACCGGGCTCACCCGGCACGTGCTGTGGGACTTCACCGCCCATCGCCAGGCGCTCATGCATCTGCCGAACGTCGTCGGCTCGCTCCCCGACGACCTCCGCGAGCTGATCGAGCACACCGAGGCGCTGGTCGGTTCGGCGATGGCCGCCGGCCGCCGGTGACCCGCCCGTGGCCGTCATCTCCACCCGAACCCGGGGCCGGCACCATCCCGGCCCCGGCAAGTTCAACTACTCAGACCGACTCAACGGCACCGCAGGGAGGCAGTTGATGCCCCGTCGTCCGGACCCGGCCGACCCCGATATCGTCTCGCGAGCCCTGGCCAAGAACAGGCTCGGAGTTCCGTCGGTGGTCTTCTTCGGGGTGGCGGGCGCCGCCCCGTTGACCGTGATCCTGGGAGCGGCGACGACGATCTACGCGGTGGTCGGCAACACCGCGGTGCCGCTGGTGTACTTCGTCGCCGCCGGCATCCTGTCGATGTTCACGGTCGGCTTCGTCGCCATGAGCCGCCACATCGTCAACTCCGGGGCGTTCTACTCCTACATCAGTCACGGGCTGGGGCGCGTGGTCGGCGTCGGTGCGGCGTTCGTGGCGTTGCCGGCGTACGCACTCATGCAGATCGGTCTCTTCGGTCTCTTCGGCGTGGTGGCCGACGGCATTCTCGGGTCTCTCGGCTTCCACGTGGGCTGGTTCAACTGCGCGATCGTGGCGTGGGTCGTGGTCGCCGTTCTCGGTGTGCTGTGGGTGGACCTGAGCGGCAAGGTGCTCGCCGTGCTCCTGGTCGCCGAGATCCTCATCGTGCTGACCTACGACGTCGTGATGCTGTTGAACCCGTTCGAGGGGCAGGTCAGCGTCACCAACCTCAATCCGGCGCGCATCTTCACGCCGGAGGCCGGCGCGATGCTGGTGCTGGCGATCGCGGGCTTCGTCGGGTTCGAGGCGACGGTCGTGCTCTCCGAGGAGGCGAAGGACCCGAAGAAGACCATCGCGCGGGCGACGCACTGGGCGGTGTTCCTGCCGGGCCTGCTCTGCGGGCTGTCGGCGTGGGCCATGTCGGTCGCGACCGGCCCGCAGAACATCGTCGAGGCGGCCAAGCGCGAGGAGACCGACCTGGTCTTCAGCCTGGTCTCGCCGCACGTGCCGGAGGCGTTGATCAGCACCGGCTACATCCTCTTCATGACCAGTGTCTTCGCCGCGCTGCTGGCGTTCCACGCGGCGGTCGCGCGGTACCAGTTCGCGCTCGGACGGGAAGGGGTGCTGCCGGAGACGTGGGGGCGCACCCATCCACGCACCGGCGCACCGATCATGGGCTCGGTGAGCCAATCCGCGCTCGCGCTCGTGGTACTGGTTGTGTACAACGTGTTGAAGATCGACCCGCTGGTCCACCTGTTCGCGTGGCTGACCGTCGTCGGCGGGCTCGGCGTGTTGATCCTCATGTGGTGCGCGTCCATCGCGGTGCCGGTGTTCTTCATCCGCAACCGCGGCAAGGAGAACGTGTGGCGCGGGCAGATCGCGCCGATCATCGCGTTCCTGTTGTTGAGTGTGGTGCTCGCCGCGACCGTGATCGGGCTCGGGGACCTGCTCCAGGTGGAGGGCGACTCGCCGTTCAACTGGGTGTTCCAGGTCGGGTTCGTGGTCGCCGCGGTGCTCGGCTTCCTGTGGGCGTTGATCCTGCGCACCACCCGTCCGGAGATCTACGCCGCGATCGGGCGTGGCACCGACGGGCGCGTCGCGGCGACCCCGTGGGACGAGCAGCTCGGTGCGATCAGCGTGCGGAACGCGCCGCGCCGCTCGGACATCGCCGAGATGAGCGACACCACCGCCGAGCTGACCGACATCAAGAAAGGACTCTGATGACCCACGCCATCCAGGAACTGGTGATTCGCGACGTCGCGCCAGTTGACACCGATGAGATCACCGGACTTCTGGCACTCGCGATGGGGGACATGCCCGTCGCGCGGTGGATGCAGCCGGACGGCGCTGCCCGACGCGCCGGCGCCGCGGCGTACTTCCACATCTACGCGGCGCACGCCGTCCAGTACGGCGAGGTGTACGCGACGGTCGACGACCGGACCGGCCGGCTCTCCGGCGTGGCGCTGTGGTTCCCGTACACGACGGCGATCCCCGGTCCGATCGACTACGAGCGCAGGCTGAAGGAAGCGACCGACACCGCCTTCGACCGCGCGTGCTATCTCGACCTCGCGTTCGAGGAGGAGCACCCGATCGACCCGCACCACTACCTGGCGTTCCTCGCCGTGCACCCGGACATGCAGAACCAGGGCATCGGCAGCTCGTTGCTCGATCGCCACCATGCCCGGTTGGACGCGGCCGGAATTCCGGCGTACCTCGAAGCCAACGATCCGCGCAATCGCGATCTTTATCTCCGCCACGGATACGAGATCCGCACGGTGATCCAATTGCCGGCCGGACCGCCGGTGTGGTCGATGTGGCGGAAGCCCCGCCCCTGAATGATCTCGGTCAATAATTGATCTTTAGGCGGCGCTGGGGAACTGATACATCCAGAACGATTGTTGATCCATCAGTTCGGCCTTCACGTCACCCGAGAGGCGGTGCAGCATGAGTTGGATGACCCGGGACATGTGCCGCTTCTTGTCGTTAAACGTGCAGAAGTCGAGACTGATGATCCCGTTCTGCGTGGCGGCGCGTAGGTACATGGCCTCCACCAGCTCCTGGAACGAGTGGTTCGCGCGTCCGTTGGCCGTCACGGCCACGAATCCGCAGTACCAGATGCGGTGTTCGCGGTAGTGGTCGGGCCAGCGGCGGGCGAAGTACTCCGGAGCGATGAGCGGCATCGACTCCAGTTGGTTGGTGTACGTGGAGAACCCGCACAGTTCACCGGCGTCGCTGTAGCACAGGTATTTCTCGATCCGCTCGTCGGCGATGACCTCGTCGAACTCGGACCGGTACATGAGGTGCCGCTGTACCGCGAGCGCGTTCACGTCCTTGAACGTGTCGTAGTACAGATCCCAGGAGGTCTCGGCCAGAGCACCGTCGAGCCGATCAACCACTTTGATTACCACGGTGTACCCCCGACCTGCGCATCTGCAGTGATCAATGGTATGGGCCACTAGATTACGTGAGGTTAGTTCAAGAGCGACAGAGTGTGAGTAAAGCTGCACATTGCAAGCGGCGATGCCCGGGAAGCATCGCCGCTGGTAGATGCCGCTATTGATCGGCGTTGCTAAGATCGCGCCTCGTCGTGCCATTCTGCGAGAGAGGCTGCGTTGGCCGTCCTGCACCTGCGTGTCCCGTACGCCGACTCCGACGCCGCCATGCTCGGGTTCGCCGTCGGGCTGCCGGTGATCGAAGCGCTGGGCGAGCTCAGCCTCGACGCCCCCGCGGGGCGCGGCACCGCCGTGTCCCTGCGCCTCCTGGGCGCCTCCCACCAGGTGGTGATCGACACCGGCGCGGGTGTCTTCACCGAGACCGTCGCCTGCCACGACGGCGTGCTCGCGGGCGAGCTGCCCGGCCGGGTCACGCGAACCGTGTGCGGCGCGCACTACGCGTTCCACGCAGAAGTGGAACGTGTGAGCGCGGACGGGATGCGGCGCGCGGCGGACGCGCTGCGCGGACGCCTCGCCGGCAGAAGGCATGCGCTCGTCGGGGTCTTCCCCGGCAGCCCCGACGCGATCACCGCGCTGCTGGCGGACCCCGCGCCGGACCGGCGTGCCGTACGGTGGCAGACCTGGCACCTGTATCCACGGACCGGGGAGATCGCGCACACCCTCAGCGCGGTGCGGATACGGCGCCGGTTCGGGAGGAGAACATGAAGCGGGCCCTGACCGTCGTCCTGGTCCTGGTGGCCTTCCTGGCCGGTGGCTGCGGATTCACCGACGACGACGTCGAGGACCACGTGCAGGGCGAGTACAAGCGCGCCCGGTCACTGGACATCGCCGGCGGCGCCGTCGCCTACACCTCGTCGAAGGCGCCCGGCCCCGTCGAGCAGGCGATCACCAAGAAGTGGAAGGCCAGCGACCGGCTCTCCGACGCGCAGGGCGTGCTGCTGCGCTATCCGCAGCACGTCGTCAGCCTCGGCCCCAACGGCTCCGGCACCGTGATCCGCGTCGAGCCGATCGGGACCGCGTACAACCGCTACCGCGACCGGGTCGGCAACCGGTGGGCGTGGGGACCGACCGGCGAGAATGAGCACGGCGGCGGCCCCGGAGAAGGAAAGTAGGAGCGCTCGTGTTTGAAGATCTTCTCCGGGACGCGATCGCGGTGCTCGCCTACGGCGGCGTCGGCATCGCACTCATGGGCCTCGGATTCGTCTACGTCGACATCATCACGCCCGGCAAGCTGCGCGAACTGATCTGGGTCGAGCGCAACCCCAACGCCGCGCTGCTGCTCGCCTCCAACCTGCTCGGGCTCGGCGGCGTCATCGTCGCGTCGATCTTCGCGAGCGACGGGCGGCTGGCGTTCGGGCTCGCGTCGACGGCCGTCTACGGGGTGCTCGGGCTGATCCTCATCGGGGTGTCGTTCCTGCTGCTGGACTGGATCACGCCGGGCAAGCTCGGGGACGTGCTGTGCGAGCCGCACCTGCACCCCGGGACGCTGGTCTCCTCGGCGGCGCACCTCGCGGTGGCGGCGGTCGCTGCTGCGGCCATTGTCTGAGGTTTCCTTGTCTTCGCCCGCGCCGTCCGAGGCGGCCTTACCCGCGACGGCCGGCGCGGCGCGGGCGCGGGGCTATTCGCGGCATGCGCGGGCCGGGGTGCTCGCGGCGGTCTTCGCGTGTGCGGCGTGCGGGCTCGTCTACGAACTGGCGCTGGTCGCGCTCGGCAGCTACCTGATCGGCGACGCGGTCGGGCAGGCCTCGATCGTGCTCGCCGTCATGGTGGCCGCGATGGGCGTCGGCGCCCTGCTCGCCAAGCCGTGGCAGCACCGCGCGGCCGCGGCGTTCGGCGCCGTCGAACTGCTGCTCGCCCTGCTCGGCGGCGTCTCCGTGCTGCTCCTGTACGCGGCGTTCGCGTGGATGGACGTGTACCACCCGATCCTCGTGCTCGTCGCGGCCGTGCTCGGCGTGCTCATCGGCGCCGAGATCCCGCTGCTGATGGTGCTGCTGCAGGACATCCGGCGGCAGGAGGCCGGCAGCGCCGTGGCGGACCTGTTCGCCGCGGACTACATCGGGGCGCTGGTCGGCGGTTTGGCGTTCCCGTTCCTGATCCTGCCGGTTTTCGGGCTGCTGCGCGGGGCGCTCGTCGTCGGCGCCGTGAACGCCCTCGTGGGGACGGTGCTGCTGTTCACCGCGTTCCGGCGTTCGCTCTCGGTGCGGGCCCGGGTGTCGCTCGGTGCGGCCGCGGCGCTGGTCGGTCTTCTGCTGGGCACCGTCTACGTCGGGAGCGGGCCGTTCGAGGTGACCGCGCGGCAGAAGCTCTACAAGGATCCGGTGGTGCACGCCGAACGCAGCCGGTACCAGGAGATCGTGCTGACCCGCGCCGTGCCGCTGCCGGGCATCAACGAACGGGTACCCGACCTGCGGCTGTTCCTCAACGGGGACCTGCAGTTCTCCTCCGTCGACGAGTACCGGTACCACGAGGCGCTGGTGCATCCGGTGCTGGCCGGCGCGCGGGGCCGCGTGCTGATCCTGGGCGGCGGGGACGGGATGGCCGCCCGGGAGGTGCTGCGCTACGCCGACGTCGAAAGCGTCACGCTCGTGGAGCTGGACCCCGCCGTGGTGCGCCTGGCCCGCACCCGCGCCGACCTCGCCGCGTTGAACGGGCACGTCTTCGACAATCCGCGGCTCCAGGTGGTGCACGCCGACGCGCTGGAGTGGTTGCGGCACAACGCTTCGCCGTTCGACGCCGTGATCGTGGACCTGCCCGACCCGGACGAGACGGCCACGGCGAAGCTGTACTCGGTGGAGTTCTACACGCTGGTGCGGGCCGCGTTGGCGCCCGGCGCGCGGCTGGTCGTGCAAGCCGGGTCGCCGTACTTCGCGCCGCGTTCGTACTGGTGCATCGACGCCACGCTGCGGGCCGCGGGCATCGCCGCCGCCGCCTACCACGTGGACGTGCCGACGTTCGGGGACTGGGGGTTCCTGCTCGGGGCCGTGGGGTCCGCGCCCGCCGTGGCGCTGCCGGCCGACGCGCCGGGGATGCGGTTCCTGACGCCGGGCGTGCTGAGCGCCGCGCAGACCTTCCCGGCCGACCGGCCGCGGTTGGAGATGCCGCCGTCGACGCTGCTCGAACCGCGCATCGTCGGCTACACCCGCGGGGAGTGGTCGGGCTACTGAGTGCGGCGCGCGGCACGGGCGGTCAGGTGGCGGCGCTCGGGAAGGCTGGTCGCGTGCTTCGCCGCGAGGCGGTAGTCGGCCGCCGCGCCCGCCGGGTCGCCGGCGAGGTCGCGGAGAAACGCCCGCGCGGCGAGGAGCCGGTGGTGGCGGGCCATCCGGGCCTCCGCCGCCAGCGTGTCCAGCAGCGCGAGGCCGGCCTCCGGGCCACGCACCATCGCGACGGCGACCGCGCGGTTGAGGGTGACCAGCGGGCCGGGCGCGACCCGTTCCAGCAGGTCGTACAGGGCGAGGATCTGCGGCCAGTCGGTGTCGTCCACGTGCGCCGCCTCGTCGTGCACCGCCGCGATCGCCGCCTGCAACTGGTACGGCCCGACCCGCCCCTTCGGCAGCGCGGCCGTCACCAGCGCGATGCCCTCGGCCACCAGGGAGGCGTCCCACCGTGAGCGGTCCTGCTCGGCCAGCGGCACCAGGCTCCCGTCGGGCGCCGTGCGGGCCGGGCGGCGGGCGTCGGTCAGCAGCATCAGCGCCAGCAGGCCCGTCACCTCGGCATCCTCCG
Organism: Virgisporangium aliadipatigenens; assembly: GCF_016863615.1. Classification (GTDB taxonomy): domain Bacteria; phylum Actinomycetota; class Actinomycetes; order Mycobacteriales; family Micromonosporaceae; genus Virgisporangium; species Virgisporangium aliadipatigenens. The sequence goes on from NZ_BOPF01000028.1 coordinate 89,439, forward strand.
GCACCAGGCGGTGCAGCCAGCGGGTGAGCCGGATCGCCTCGTCGGACAGGTGCGGGACGGTCAGGTCGTTGCCGGACGACGTCGTGTAGCCCTCGTTGAAGATCAGGTACAGCACGTGCAGGACGACGGCGAGGTCGCCCTTCCCACCCTGCAGGCCCTCGGCGCGGATCGTCTGCTTGGCGCGGCTGATCCGCTGCGCCATCGTCGCCTCCGGCACCAGGAACGCGGCGGCGATCTGCGCGGTCGTCAACCCGCCCACCGCGCGCAGCGTGAGCGCGATCTGGCTCGGCACCGACAGCGCCGGATGGCAGCACAGGAACAGCAGCGTGAGCGAGTCGTCGGTGTCGTCGACCGGCGGCTGCTCCTGCGGCGGGGATTTCTCCTCGCGGCGGCGGCGGGCGTGTTCGGAACGCATCTCGTCGAGCAGGCGACGGGAGCCGACCGTCACCAGCCAGCCGCGCGGGTTGTCCGGGACGCCCTCGGTGGGCCACTGCACGGTGGCGGCCAGCAGCGCCTCCTGGGTGGCGTCCTCCGCCTGGTCGAACTGCCCGTACCGGCGCACGAGCGCACCGAGGACCTGCGGCGCGAGTTCACGCAGCAGGCCCTCGATCGTCGCAGTGGTACTCAGAGGTCCGGACTCGACTCGTGCAGGATCGGCCACAGCTCCACCGGATCCCGATCGGCCATCGGCATGTCGGCGGCGATCTCGCGGGCGCGTTCCGGGCTCTCGCAGTCGAGCACGTACAGGCTGCCGACGTACTCCTTCGTCTCCAGGTAGGGGCCGTCGGTGACGGCGGGCAGGCCGTTCTCCCGGCGGATCAGCTTCGCCGTCACGGCGTCGCCGAGCCCGTAGGCGCCGAGCAGCTCGCCGGTCTGCTGGTACTTGGCGTTCCACGCGTCCTGGTCGGCGATGATCTGGGTCAGCTCGTCCGCCGGCAACGAGCCCCACTTCTCCTCGTTGCCGTAGATCAGCAGCAGGTACTTCATGTCGTGCTCCTCTCCTCGTCCGGTGGTCGGAGCGAGAAAGCGGCTCTCGACATCAGTTCACCTGACGGGTGCGATCCTTCCAGAACGGCTCGCGGAGCTTGAACTTCTGGACCTTTCCGGTGGCGGTGCGCGGCAGTTCGTCGACGAACTCCACCCGCTTCGGGCACTTGTACCCGGCCAGGTGCGCCCGGCAGTGCGCGATCAGTTCCTCGGCCGTCACGGCCGGGTCCTCACGCACCACGAGCGCGGTCACCAGTTCGCCCCACCTGTCGTCGGGGATGCCGATGACGGCCGCCTCGCGCACCCCGGCGTGGGTGTACAGGGCGTCCTCGACCTCGATCGAGGAGACGTTCTCGCCGCCGCTGATGATCACGTCCTTCTTCCGGTCGGCGATGCTCAGATAGCCGTCCTCGAACGTGCCGCCGTCGCCGGTGTGGAACCAGCCGCCCTCCTGCACCCGGGCCGTCTCCTCCGGGTTCTGCCAGTAGCCGTCGAGGTTGTGGTTGCTGCGCGCCAGCACCTCACCGCTGCCGTCGACCGCGATCCGGGTGCCGATCACCGGCGTGCCGGCGCGCCCGAGCAGGCGGGCCTGCTCCGCCGGGTCGAGGTCGTCCCACTCCTGGCGCATCCGGTTGATCGTCAGCAGCGGCGCCGTCTCGGTCAGGCCGTAGATCTGGATGAACTCCCAACCGAGCTCGGCGCGCACCCGTTCGATCGTGCGGGTCGGGGGAGGTGCGCCGGCCACCACGATGCGCACCCGGTCCCGGCCCGGGATCTCGCCCTCCCACGCCTGCGCGGCCTCCAGGGCGGCGGCCACCACGGCGGGAGCCGCGCACATCAGCGTCACCCCGTGCTCGCGCACCCGGCGCAGGATCTCGGTGCCGTCGACCTTGCGCAGCACGATGTGCCGGCCGCCGAGCCCGGTGACGGCGTACGGCATGCCCCAGCCGTTGGCGTGGAACATCGGCAGCGTGTGCAGCAGCACGTCCCGGTCGGTGACGGTGGTGTGCAACGCGAACGTGACGGCGTTGAGCCAGATGTTGCGCTGGGTCAGCTGCACGCCCTTGGGCCGGGCGGTGGTGCCCGACGTGTAGTTGATCGTCGCGGTGGCGCCCTCGTCACCGGCCCACGGCTCGGGCTCCGCGCTCCCCGCGAAGGCCGCCTCGACGGCAGGCGAACCGAGCACGAACGTGTGCTTCGCCTGCACCGTGTCCAGCAGGCCCTCCAGCTCGGGGTCGACGAGGAGCACGTCGGCTCCCGAATGTTCGACGATGTAACGCACCTCGGGGGCGGCGAGCCGGAAGTTGACCGGCACCAGGACCCGCCCCCAGCCGGAGACCCCGAAGAACGACACCAGCATCCGGGCGGAGTTGTGGGAGACGATCGCCACCCGCCCACCGACCGGAACGCCCAGCGCGTCCAGGCCGGCCGCCTGCGCGCGGGCGCGTCGCGCCAGCTCGCGATAGGTCAGCGGGCCGAGCGGGGGAGCGGGCTGGACGGGCTCGTCGACGACGGCCACCCGGTCGGGATAGACCGACTCGGCCCGGTCGAGGAAATCGCGCACACCGAGGTCGTAGAACATGGGCCATTATCACTCCGCAGCACACGCGTTGCGAGCAGATCGCCAACCCGGTGTAACAACGGCGGTACCCCGGTGAAACGGCCGCTGCCCACCATCGCGGGATGGAGACGGCCACCCACTGTCCGTACTGCTCCCTGCAGTGCGGGATCACGGTGCGGCCGGCCCCGCCCCGGGCGCCCGTTCTCGAACCGGCCGATTTCCCCACCAACCGCGGCGGCCTGTGCGCCAAGGGCTGGAGCGCGGCCGAACTGCTCGATCATCCGGACCGGCTGGACACCCCGCTGATCCGCCGCGGCGGCACACTCGCACCGGCGACCTGGGACGAGGCGTACGCGCGCATCGTCGACGGCATCCGCGCGAGCCAGGAACGCCACGGCAACGACAGCGTCGGCTGCTTCGGCGGCGGCGGGCTGACCAACGAGAAGGCCTATCAGCTCGGCAAGTTCGCCCGGGTGGCGCTGCGCACGGCGCACATCGACTACAACGGCCGGTTCTGCATGTCCTCGGCGGCGACCGCGGGCAACAAGGCGTTCGGGGTGGACCGGGGGCTGCCGTTCCCGCTGTCCGACATCGCGCGAGCGGAGGCGGTGCTGGTGGTCGGCGGCAATCCGGCCGACACGATGCCGCCGGCCATGCAGTACTTCGACGCCGGCCGGGCCGCGGGAGCGACGCACATCGTGGTGGATCCGCGGCGTTCGGCCACGGCGCGCGGGTCGCATCTGCACCTGCAGACCACGCCGGGCACCGACCTCGCGCTCGCCAACGGGCTGCTGCACATCGCGATCCGCGAGGGGCACGTCGACGAGGCGTACGTCGCCGCGCGGACCACCGGGTTCGCGGCCGTCAAGGCGTCCGCCGCGGCCTACTGGCCGGACCGGGTCGAGCGGATCACCGGCGTCCCGGCCGCCGACCTGCGTCGCACGGTCGAGGCGCTCGCGGGGGCACGGTCCGCGATGATCCTCACCGCCCGTGGTGCCGAGCAGCATTCCCAGGGAACGGACACCGCGTCAGCGTTCGTCAATCTCGCCCTGGCGCTGGGCCTGCCCGGACGGCCGTTCAGCGGATACGGCACCGTCACCGGGCAGGGGAACGGGCAGGGCGGCCGCGAACACGGCCAGAAATGCGACCAGCTGCCCGGGTACCGCCGGCTCGACGACCCGGCCGCCCGGGCACACGTGGCGCGGGTGTGGGGGATCGACCCCGACGAGCTGCCCGGCCCGGGGCGTTCCGCCGTCGAGATGCTCGACGCGATCGGCACACCGGGCGGGGTGCGCGTGCTGCTGACGTTCGCCAGCAACATCCTGGTGTCGGCACCGGACCGCAACCGGGTCCGCGAACGCCTCCGCGCTCTCGACCTCTTCGTCGTCTCCGATTTCTTCCTCTCCGAGACGGCGGCGCTCGCCGACGTCGTGCTGCCGGCGGCGATGTGGGCCGAGGAGGAGGGCACGCTGACCAACCTCGAGGGTCGCGTGCTGCGCCGCCGCCGCGCGCTCGACCCGCCGGCCGGGGTGCGCGACGACCTGACCGTCCTCGGCGAACTCGCGGAGAAACTGGGGCGGGGCAAGTACTTCGCCACGGATCCGCGCACCGTCTTCGACGAGCTGCGCCGCGCGAGCGCGGGCGGGATCGCGGACTACGCCGGCATCACCTACGAGCGCGTCGAGGCCGAGAACGGCGTCTTCTGGCCCTGCCCCGACGAGACGCACCCGGGCACCCCGCGGCTGTTCACCGAGCGGTTCTCCACAGTGGACGGTCGGGCGCGGTTCGTGCGGGTCGAGCACCGCGACGCGGTCGAGGCGCCGGACGCGGAGTACCCGTACCTGCTGACCACCGGCCGGGTCATGCAGCAGTACCAGAGCGGCAACCAGACCCGGCGGGCCAGATCGCTCCAGACCACGGCGCACGACCCGCGGGTGGAGATACACCCCGATCTGGCCCGCCGGCACGGCATCGGCATCAGCGACCTCGTCGAACTGCGTACCCGCCGGGGCAGCGCCGTCTTCCGTGCCCACCTGACCGACGCGATCCGGCCGGACACGGTGTTCGCGCCGTTCCACTGGGGCGGCGGGGCGAGTGCGAACGCGCTCACCGACCCGACCCTGGACCCCCACTCGCGCATGCCCGCCTTCAAGGCGTGCGCCGTCGCGCTGACCCGGGTGGCCGGGCCGGACGCGCCGGCGGCCGCCGAACCCCCGTTACGAAAGGACGGATGAGATGCAGTCGAGTCCACGGTTTCTGCAGGGTGTCTACCCGTTCGAGGGCAAGGGGCTGGACGCGCCGTTCGCGCTGGATGCCGCCCTTTCGTACACGGTGCCGGACGGGGTCGTGACGCAGCCGGTGTACCTGCGCGCCGGCAACTCCACCGGCGAACTGGTCTACCTGGTGCTGATGCGCGACGGGCGGCCGATGCGCTACTTCCCGATCGGCGCGCGCGCCGACACGCACGTGCCGCTGCGCGTGGTCGAGGACCTCGACGGCGGCACCTCGATCGAACTGCATCTCGCCGCACCGGCCGGGGCCGCCGGCTACGCGGTGATCGACGTGGGGCTGGTGGAGATCGCATGAACGGGGTGAGCGCATGACGAAGGTGGTGGTCGTCGGCAACGGGATGGCCGGTGCGCGCACGGTCGAGGAGATCCTGGCGCGCGGCGACGGCTTCGCCATCACGATGTTCGGCGAGGAGCCGTACGGCAACTACAACCGGATCCTCCTGTCGAACGTGCTCTCCGGGGCCGAGGAGGAGGACGGCATCTTCCTCAACAGCCTCGGCTGGTACGCCGAGAACGGCATCGACCTGCGCGCCGGGGTGCGGGTCACGCGCATCGACACGTTCGCGAAGGTGGTGCACGCCGACGACGGCTCCGTGACGGCCTACGACAAGCTCGTCATCGCCACGGGGAGCACGCCGTTCGTGCCGCCCGTGAAGGGGATGCACCATCCGCGGCGCGGGTTCCACCAGGGGGTCTTCGCCTTCCGCACGCTCGACGACACCCGCGCGATGGTCCGCTACGCCCGCGACCACGAACGCGCCGTCGTCATCGGCGGCGGGCTCCTCGGCCTGGAGGCGGCCCGCGGCCTGCAGACCCACGGCGTCGAGGTGACCCTCGTGCACGCCGCCGGGCACCTGATGAACGCCCAGCTCGACGCGCAGGGCGGCGGCATCCTGCGGCGCAGCGTGGAACGCCTCGGCATCACCGTGCGGCTGCCCGCACGCACCACCGAGATCCTGGGCAGGGACCGCGTCGAGGGGGTGCGCTTCGCCGACGGGAACAGCGTCGCGTGCGACATGGTCGTGGTGGCCGCCGGCATCCGGCCGAACGTGGCGCTGGCGCAGGCGAGCGGGCTGCCGGTCGAACGCGGCATCGTCGTCGACGACCAGCTGCGGGTGCAGGACGAGCCCGACGTCTACGCGGTCGGCGAGTGCGTGCAGCACCGCGGCGCGACGTACGGGCTCGTGGCGCCGCTGTGGGAACAGGCGAAGGTGCTCGCCGACCATCTGACGGGGCGCGACCCGAAGGCGGCGTACCACGGCTCGCGCACGGCAACCAAGCTGAAGGTCGCCGGTGTCGACGTCGCCGCGATGGGCATCGTGGCGCCGGAACGCGACGACGACGAGTTCGTGGTCTTCGCCGAGCCGAAGCGGGGCGTCTACAAGAGCGTGGTCATCCGGGACGACCGGATCGTCGGCGCCACGCTCCTCGGCGACGTGCACAAGGTCGGCTTCCTCATGCAGGCGTTCGACCGGGGGCTGCCGTTGCCGCAGGAGCGGGTGCGCCTTCTCTTCGACCTCGGCGGCCCGTCGGAGGAGGTCGCCGCCGCCGAACTGGACGACTCCGCGCAGGTGTGCAACTGCAACGGCGTCACCAAGGGCGCCATCGCCGCCACCGTCCACGGTGGAGTGAAGACGCTCGGCGGCGTGATGGACGCGACCCGCGCCGGCAAGGGCTGCGGCTCCTGCAAGACGCTGGTGTCGCAGATCGTCGAGTGGGCCGCGGGCGGCGCCGTCGAGGAGGACCCGTCCGCCGGCTGGTACGTGCCCGGGGTGCCGCTGTCCAAGCCGGAGCTCATGGCGGCGATCCGCGAACGCGGCCTGCGCAGCGTGTCGTCGGTGTTCGACGCGCTCGCGGGTGGCCGGGAGGACGCGAAGAGCAAGATGGGCCTCGTCTCGCTGCTGCGCATGATGTGGGGCGACGAGTACGTCGACGAACGCGACGCGCGGTTCATCAACGACCGCGTGCACGCGAACATCCAGAAGGACGGCACCTTCTCGGTCGTGCCGCAGATGAAGGGCGGCTGCACCACCCCGCAGCAGCTGCGGCGCATCGCCGACGTGGCCGAACGCTACGCGCTGCCGCTGGTGAAGGTGACCGGCGGGCAGCGCATCGACCTGCTCGGGGTGCGCAAGGAGGATCTGCCCAAGGTGTGGGCCGAGCTCGACATGCCCTCCGGCTACGCCTACGGCAAGAGCTTCCGGACCGTCAAGACCTGTGTCGGCGCGGACTTCTGCCGGTTCGGGCTCGGTGACTCGACCGCGCTCGGGATCGCGATCGAGAGCCGGTTCCAGGGGCTGGAGAGCCCGGGCAAGCTGAAGCTGGCCGTCACCGGCTGCCCGCGCAACTGCGCCGAGGCGTACGTGAAGGACCTCGGCGTGGTGGCCGTCGAGGGCGGCCGCTGGGAGATCTACGTGGGTGGCGCCGCCGGTGCGCACGTGCGCAAGGGCGACCTGCTGGCCACTGTGGACAGTCCCGCCGAGGTCCTGGCGCTCACCGGCCGGTTCATCCAGTACTACCGCGAGTCGGCGAACTGGCTCGAACGCACCTACGCGTGGGTGCCGCGCGTCGGCATCGAGCACCTGCGGGCGGTGCTCGTCGAGGACAGCGAGGGGCTGTGCGCCGGGCTCGACGCGCGCGTGCAGGCCGCCGTCGACGCGTACCGGGACCCCTGGAAGGAGGGCGCTGAACCGGCGACGCCCGGACAGTTCCGCGAATCGCTGCCGCTGACCGTCGTCGGCAACGGTGCCCGTGCGACGGGCCCGGTGCCGGCGGTCGGGTCGGCCGTGGCCGGGGAGTCGACATGACCGCGGCGGCGGTGGAGTACCGGCTCGGGCCGGTCGCCGACCTGCCGGTCGGGGAGGGCCGACTGTACACAGTGGACGGTGTCGGCGTGGCCGTGTTCCGGCTGCGCGACGGCTCGCTGCGGGCCGTCTCCGCGGTCTGCCCGCACGCGGGCGGGCCCATCGCCGACGGGCTGGCCGACGCCGAGGTCGTCATCTGTCCGTTGCACCAGCACGTCTTCGAACTGGCCACCGGATGTTCGCGAACCGGGCAGGCGCCGCTGCGCGTGTATCCCGTCCGCGACGACGGCGGCGAACTGGTGATCGGGGTGGAACAGTGACGACGACCGCACAGCCGACCGCCATCGAGTACAGCCGCCACGGCCGGACCGGCCGCTGGATCGAGGACTGGCGGCCGGAGGACGAGACGTTCTGGAAGCAGACCGGAGCGGCCGTCGCCCGACGCAACCTCGTCTTCTCCATCTTCTCCGAACACATCGGCTTCTCCGTCTGGACGCTCTGGTCGGTGCTGGTGCTGTTCCTCGGGCCGGCGTACGGGATCGACCCGGCCGGCAAGTTCGTGCTGACCGCCGTGCCGGCGCTGGTCGGATCGGTGCTGCGGCTGCCGTATACGTTCGCGGTGGCGAAGTTCGGCGGGCGCAATTGGACGGTGTTCAGCGCCGCACTGCTGCTGGTGCCCTGCCTGCTCGCCGCGCTCGTGCTGGAGCCCGGTGTCTCCTACTCGACGCTGCTGCTCGTGGCGGCCGTCGCCGGTGTGGGCGGCGGCAACTTCGCCTCCTCGATGGCGAACATCAACGCCTACTACCCGGAACGCTACAAGGGCTGGGCCCTCGGCCTGAACGCCGGCGGCGGCAACATCGGCGTCGCGGCGGTGCAACTCGTCGGGCTGCTGGTGCTCGCCACGGCGGGTGCGGCGCACCCGCGCCTCGTGCCGGGCCTGTACATCCCGCTGATCGTGCTGGCGGCGCTCGGTTCCTGGCGGTACATGGACAATCTCGCGTCGGCGCGCAACGACAAGCGGGCGATGCGTGACGCCACCCGCGATTCGCACACGTGGATCATGTCGGTGCTGTACATCGGGACGTTCGGCTCGTTCATCGGCTTCGGGTTCGCCTTCGGGCAGGTGCTGCAGGTGCAGTTCAAGGCCGACTTCGACACTCCGATCAAGGCGGCGTACCTGACGTTCCTGGGGCCGCTGCTGGGTTCGCTGATCCGGCCGCTGGGCGGTGCGCTCGCCGACCGGGTCGGTGGTGCGCTGGTGACGTTCTGGAACTTCGTCGCGATGGCGTGCGGTGCCGGGATCGTGCTGCTGGCGTCCAGCGCGAACTCGCTGTCGCTGTTCCTGCTGGGGTTCATCCTGCTGTTCGTCTTCTCCGGCGTGGGCAACGGGTCGACGTACAAGATGATCCCGGCGATCTTCCGGGCGAAGGCCCGGGCGGCGGTGGCCGGCGGCACCGACCCCGACGCCGCGGACCGGGACGCCCGCCGGCTGTCCGGGGCGCTGATCGGCATCGCGGGCGCCGTCGGGGCCTTCGGCGGCGTGCTGGTGAACCTGGCGTTCCGGCAGTCGTTCGTGGAGACCGGCAGCGGGAACGCCGCCTATGTCGCGTTCATCGGCTACTACGCGGTGTGCTTCGGGCTCACGTGGTGGGTGTACCTGCGCCCGTCCGAACGGCGTCTCGCAGGCGTGTAGCCGCCCACTCCGCGAGGCTCGTGAGCGGGATGCCGAACGCCCGCGCGTACTCCGGGCGGGCCGGCTGCGGGGCGGCGTTCATCCACTCGCCCGCGATGCCCATGGGCGGCATGCCGGCGGCGACCGCCTCCTCGAACGTGAGGTCGGGTGCGGACAGCGGCACGCCCCATGCGCGGGAGAGGATCGCGGCGATCTCGGTCATCGACAGGTGTTCGCCGGCGAGTTCGAGTTCGACCTGGTGGAAACGCTCGGGCTCGGCGAAGGCCACCGCCGCGGCGGTGCCGATGTCCCGCACCGCGACGGGGGAGATGCGGGTCCGCGGCCGGATCAGCGTCACCAGGCCGCCGTCGACGCCGCGCGGGAAGAGGTAGGCCGTCGTCGGCAGGAAGTTCTCCATGAAGAAGCCCGGCTTGAGGATCGTCCAGCGGGGGAAGCCGGCGGCCCGGACCGCGTCCTGCACGGCGCTCTTGGCGTCCATCGACGGGACGACGGCCGACCACCGGCTCTCCCACTCCGGGTGCCGCCGGTGCTGGCCCGCGCCGGTGACGGAGGTGTGGACGAACTGCGTCACGCCGGCGGCCCGCGCGGCCTCGACGAGGTTGACGCCCATGGTCACCTCGCCGGCGAAGTCGAAGCCGTCGGCGGTGAAGGCGGGCATCTGCACGGAGAAGACCGCGCGTGCCCCGTCGGCCGCGCGGCGGACGCTTTCCCGTTCCATCAGATCGCCCGTGACGAGCGTGGCGCCGAGGGCCTCGACGGCCTTGGCGCCCGCGGACGACGGGTCGCGCACCAGGGCGCGGACCGGAACGCCCGCCGCGAGCAGCGCCCGGGCGGTGGCCCCGCCCTGCTGGCCGGTGGCGCCGGTGACCAGGACCGGATTCTCGGACATGCGGACTCCCTCCGATAAACGGCGGGGGCCGCCGTTTCCTGTTCGCTACGATATGGCGGGGCCCGCCGTTTAGCAAGGAGTCGCCATGCCGCAGCGCGCCGACGCGCGACGCAACTACGCGCGGATCCTCGCCGTGGCGCAGGACGAGGTCGCCGCACACGGCGCGGACGCCTCCCTGGAACAGATCGCCCGCGTCGCCGGCGTCGGCTCGGCGACCGTGCGCCGGCACTTCCCCACGCGGCACGCCCTGCTCACCGCCGTCTCCCGGCACCGCATCGAGGCGCTGTGCGCGCGCGCCGAGGAGCTGGCCGGCGCGGAGAACGGTCGCGCCGCGCTACTGGAGTGGATGGACGAGGTCGTCGCCTACTGCGTCGACGCGCGCGGGCTCGCGGAGGCGATCGCGTACGACGGCGACATCCACGAGAACAGCTGCTCGGCCGCGTTGGAGGAGGCCGCGAGGCCGTTGCTGCGCGACGGGGCGGTGGCCCACGGGGTCACCGTGGCGGACCTGATCGCACTGGCGGTCGGGGTGGTGATGGCGACCTCGCACCACCCGGAGCCGCTGCGGCAGTCGCGACACCTCTTTCGGCTGGCGGCCGCGGGCTTCTCGCCCGGCGATCTTGACGGGCGGTCGTCCGTGTAGGTCAACTTCGCGTGATGACCTTCATGAGCCACCGCGCGTCAAGATCCGCCCGGGACCACCCGGTTCTCCCACGCCCACACGGCGATCTCGGTGCGGTTGCGGGCACCCAGCTTCGCCTGGATCCCGGACAGGTGGGACTTGACCGTGCTCAGCGAGATGAACAGTTCGGCCGCGATCTCCTGATTGGTGCGACCCCGCGCGACGGCCTGCACGACCTCGGTCTCCCGTTCCGACAGGGGATTGCTTTGCGGCTCACCGGCCGGGTGGAAGTGACGCAGCAGCCGCACGGTGATCGACGGGGAGATGAGCGCGTCACCGGCGTGGGCCGCGCGCACGGCCTCCACGAGCAGCGTCGGCCCGGCATCCTTCAACAGGAACCCGGCCGCACCCGCGCGCAGCGCCCCGTGCACGTACTCGTCCAGGTCGAACGTCGTCACCACGATCACCTTCAGCGGCGCCAACGCCCGCGTCACGGCGATGCCGTCCAGGCGCGGCATGCGGATGTCGACCAGGCAGACGTCCGGGCGCAACCGGCGGGCCGCCTCGATCGCGTCCACCCCGTCGACCGCCTCGGCGACGACCTCGAAGTCCGGCTGGTCCTCCAGGATCATCCGCAGGCCGCCGCGCACCATCGCCTGGTCGTCGGCGATGAGGATGCGGATCGTCATCGCGCCTCCCGGAGGGGGAGGCGGGCGCGTACGCACCAGCCGGTGTCCTCGCCGGCGGCCGGGCCGGCGTACAGGGTGCCGCCCAGCGCCTCCACCCGCTCGCGCATGCCGAGCAGCCCGAAGCCGCCCCCGCCCGACGACTGCGGCGGCGGTCCGTCGTCGGTCACCTCGACCGAGACGCCGTCGCCGTCGCGCCGCACCTCGACCGTCACCGAACGGGCCCGCGGGGCGTGGCGGGCGATGTTCGTCAGGGACTCGCGCACGATGCGGTGGACGGTGTCGGGCAGCGGCAGATCGCCCTCCGGCAGGCGCAGCGTCACGGGCGGGCCGTCGAAGTTCGCCACCAGGGCGGCGAGGTCGTCGTGGGCGAGAGCGGCGTCGGTGCGCAGCAGGCCGACGACGCGGCGCATCGCGGTGAGCGCGTCGGCGCCGGCCGTCTCGATGTCGTTCAGGGCGCCGTCGAGCCGATCCGGGTGGCGGCCGGCGACGAGGCGGGCGCCCTGCGCCTGGAGCACCAGGCCGGTGAGGTGGTGGGCGGCGACGTCGTGGAGTTCGCGGGCGAGGTCGAGGCGCTCCTGCCGCCGCACCCGCGCGGCGACGATCCGCCGGCGTGCTGCCACGGCGCGCAGCGTGGCCCCCGTGATCACCGCGCCGCACCAGCTGATCCCATGGAACGCCGCGACGGGATCGGCCCCCGACACCGGCGGCCGGGTGGCGAGCACCGAGACCACCACGACGGCCAGCCCGGCGGCCACCACCACGGCGGCGAACCGCAACCGCTGCCGCCGCACGACCGAGCCGGTCAGCACGGCGAGCCCGAGCGCGGCGGCCGGCCCCGGTTCGGCGGGCAGCTCGGCGACGCGCGCCACGACGACGGCCACGAACGCCACCCCGTAAGCGCCGAGCGCATACCGCCGGCGCAACGCCAGCCCGCAGATCACCACGGCGACGGCCGCCCCGAACACCCACGACAGGCCGCCCCACGTGACGGCCAGCGCGGCGACCTGGAGCACCAGCACCCCGCCGAAGAGCACCCCGACCCCCGTCTGCTTCACGAAATCCAGGCTACGAACGCGAACCGCCGTTCATACACCGGTCAAAAGTCGGGTCGTGCGGGCGCCGAACCGTCCCGCGGACCGATGCCGCACGCGCCTCCGGACCCAACGATGAGCCGCATGAATTCCCCAGACCGACCGGTGCTCGAGGCCGAGCACCTGACGAAGCGGTACGGAAAGCGCACCGCGCTCGACGACTGCGCCCTGGCCGTGCCGCGCGGGCGGATCGTCGGCCTCGTCGGCCCGAACGGCGCCGGCAAGTCCACCCTCCTGAACCTCACCTGCGGCCTGACGACCCCCACGTCCGGCGCGCTGCGCGTGCTCGGCGCGCGGCCCGGCGGGAACCTCGCGCGGGTCGGCTTCGTCGCGCAGGACACGCCGGTCTACGCGGGCCTGACCGTGGCGGAGCACCTGCGCATGGGCGCGCGCCTCAACCCGTCCTGGGACGGCGCCCTCGCGCGGCGCAGGATCGCCGACGCCGCCCTCGACCCGAACGCCAGGGCGGGCCGCCTCTCCGGTGGCCAGCGCGCCCAACTGGCCCTGACGGTGGCGGCCGCCAAACGACCCGACCTGTTGCTCCTCGACGAACCGGCAGCCGCCCTGGACCCCTTGGCGCGCAAGGCTTTCCTGCACGATCTCGTCGACTTCGTGGCGGAGTTGGGCAGCACGGCGATCCTCTCCTCGCACCTGCTCGCCGACGTCGAACGGGTCTGTGACCACCTGATCGTTCTCAGCGGCGGCCGGGTCCGGGTCGCCGGCGACGTGCGGGACCTGCTGACCGACGGCCGGCGGCTGGAGGAACTGGTGCTCAGCCACCTGGAGGCGACCCGATGATCTGGCTCAGTTGGCGGCAGTTCCGCGCGCAGGGCGTGACGGCTTGCGTGGCGCTCGTCCCGTTCGCGGCGTTCGTGGTGTGGACCGGGCTGCGGCTGCGGGACGACTGCGCGGCCGAGTGTGTGCGCGCCTTCCAGGGCCGGCTGTACCTGCTCGACGCGGTGCTGCTGGCGCTGCCGGCGGTGCTGGGGATGTTCTGGGGCGCGCCGCTCGTGGCCCGCGAACTCGAGGCCGGCACGCACCGCACGGTCTGGAACCAGAGCGTGTCCCGCCGGCGCTGGCTGCTGGTGAAGCTGCTGTTCACCGCGGCCTGCGCGGCCGTCCTCGCGGGCGCGTGCAGCGCGTTGCTGACCTGGGCGGCCGCGCCCTACGACCGGCTCGCGGCGGACCGGTTCACGGCGCTGATCTTCGGGGCCCGCAACGTGGCGCCGGTCGCGTACGCGGCGTTCGCCGTGGTGCTGGGCGCACTGCTCGGCCTGGTGCTGCGGCGCACGCTGCCCGCGATGGCGCTCACGGCCGCCGCGTTCGTCGCCGTGCAGGTCGCGATGCCGACGCTCGTGCGCCCCCACCTGGTCCCGCCCGTCACGGCGGATGCCAGGATGACCGTGGAAGTGCTGCGAAACCTCCGGTTTCTCGGGGCGGACGCGTCGATCGAGGGCCTGTCGGTCCCCGGCGGCTGGGTCACCTCCACGAGCAAAATGCGCCGGTCGAACGGCGATCCGGTCGACCTCGCCCACTACGGGAGTTGCATCTCCGCCTCGCCGGATCTCGCTTCCCAGTGCATCGCGGCGCTCGACCTGCACGTGCGTGCCGAGTATCAGCCGGCCGGGCGCTACTGGCGGTTCCAGTGGCTGGAGGTGGGTCTGTTCGCGGCGATGACCGCGACGGCCGGTGCGCTCGGCCTGTGGCGGGTGCGCCGCCGCCCGGACTGAGCGCCGCCTGCCGCGGCCGGCCCGGCGGCTCACGGCATCAGCGACTCGCGCGGCGCTCGCCCACTCAGCGGCCCGCACCGGCGGCCCGCGCCGGCAGCGCGCGTCGGTGGCGGGCGTCGCTGGTTCGCGCGGCGCTTGCTGGCCCGGCGGCGTGAGCCGGTGGTGGGTGTCGGTGGCTCGGTGCGGGTGGGCGATGCGACGCATCCGTGTCCGGGCGTGCGAAGCCGAGGCGGCGCCGGTCGGGTGCCGGCGCCGCGCGAGCGGCTGGGTCAGTTGTTGACCGAACGCATGCCCTGTTCGGGGTAGCGGGTGCCGGCCGCCGCACCCGGCGGGAGCGCGTCGTCGAGCCGGGCCAGCGCCTCCGGGCTGAGCGTGAGGTCGGCGGCGTCGGCGTTCTCCTCGACGTACTTGACCCGCCGGGTGCCGGGGATCGCGAACACGTCCTCGCCCCGGGAGAGCACCCACGCGAGCGCTACCTTCGCCGGCGAGGCGCCCACCTCGTCGGCGACCGTGCGCACCACGTCGACCAGCTTGGCGTTGTGGTCGAGGTTCTCCTCGGAGTACCGCGGGCTGAACCGGCGGTAGTCCCGCTCGGCCAGGTCGGCCCTGCTCTGCACCGTGCCGGTGAGGATGCCGCGCCCGTAGGGCGAGTACGCCACGAGCGCCACGCCAAGCTCACGGCAGGCGTCCAGGAGGCCGTTCTCGGGATCGCGGGTGAACAGCGAGTACTCCACCTGAACTGCCGCGATCGGATGCACGGCGTGCGCGCGACGCAGCGTGTCGACGGCCACCTCGGAAAGGCCCAGGTGCCGCACCTTCCCCGCCCGCACCAGTCCGGCCATCGCGCCCACGGTGTCCTCGATCGGAACATCCGGCAGCTTCCGGTGCATGTAGTACAGGTCGATCGTGTCGATCCCGAGCCGGGCGAGCGAGGCGTCGCAGGCCTGCGGCACCCACTCCGGGGAGGTGTCCCCGTACTGGCCGCTGTTCGGGCCGAGCCACGAGGCGCGGTCGGCGCCCTCGGGGAACCGCGCGAGGAACTTCGTCGCCACGAACGCCTCGTCGCGCCGACCCTTGAGCGCCTGCCCGAGAACCCGTTCGCTGTGGCCCGCGCCGTACATGTCGGCGGTGTCGAAGTGCGTCATCCCGACGTCGAGCGCGCGATGCACCGCTGCGATCGACTCGTTGTCGTCGGCCGGCCCGTACACGTCCGCGAACGACATGGTGCCGAGCCCGACGGCGGCGACCTGCGGCCCGTTCGTGCCCAACTGGCGAAGCTTCATGAGGTGGCCTCCGTGTAGAAGTCGATTTTCCAGTCGATGACCTTCAGGTCCTTCTGCAGGGCATCGATCTGCGCCACGACGCGGGCCCGGTGCGAGACCAGGATCTCGAGGCGTTCGTGGTTGGTGGTGTCGCCGACGTTTATCAGCTCCACATAGCGGATCATGTCCCGAACGGGCATCCCGGTGTCCCGCAGCTTGCAGAGGAAGCGCAGCCGCTCCACGTCCTGCTCGGCGTAACGGCGCCGGCCGGCGGAGTCGCGTCCGATCGGGCCGACCAGGCCCAGCCGCTCGTACCAGCGCAGCGTGTGCGCGGAGAGGTCGACCTGCCCGGCCACTTCGCTGACGGAGAGAAAGGCGCCCACGGGTTCCACTCTTCCCCTTCGAGCGCACTCTAAGTCAAGCGAACTCCACCAGATTGGGCCTGTGGATAACGTTGATTCGTCCGACAGGTGTACGAGAATGGGGGGCATGCGGACAGGCTGAAGGAAGCCGAAGCCGTACTGGCTCCGTGCCTTCAGACCAGCACGCTGTATCTGTCCACACAGGACATTGCCACCGGAGTGTGCCTGGCCGTGCTGGACGGCAACGGCATCCCACTCGACGTCGGCCGCACCAAACGACTCGTCGTCGGCGAGCTACGCCACGCCGCAACATCTGCCACCGGCGACCATGAGCCGCTACGGCCGGCCGAGGTCCCGCGGATGGTCGAACTCGTCCGCCGGACACCACACGTTGAGCGTGTACTCCGGCCGCAGCGTCGACCGGTCGAACGGGACCGTGAACCGCTGCCCGTCCGTGAGCACCACCTCGACGGTGTTCGCGGAGGCGAAGCGCGCCGACTCGTACTGCCGCGGCGGCGGGTCGTTGAACTCCGACCGCGCGCACAGCAGCGGATACCGCGACTCCCGAGTGAGAAGACCGGCGGGGCGGCGCACCACGAGTTCCTGGCGTTCGCCCCAGCCGTCGGGGCCGGCGGTGATCACCAGCTCCAGCCCCGCCTGCTCGGCGATCCGATGATCGGTCGGCGGGGCGTCGGAGAGGAACCACAGGGCGCCCGCCACGCAGGACAGCGCCAGCGCCGCCACGGACGCCAGCACGGTGACCACGATCGCTGCCCGCTTGTCCCGCAGGGTCAGCCAGGCGACCACGATCCCCATGAGCGGCGTACCCACCACGGCGAACGGCGGTGCCCAATATCCCGCCCGCCGCAGGATCACCAGGTCGAGGGGGTTCCACCAGAGCAGCAGCGAGAGGGTCAGCACGATCAGCGTGAAAACGGCGACCAGCGCGGCGATCCGGCGCGAGGCGCGGGTGGGCCGCAGCGAACCAGGCGTCGACCTGGGAAGCGTCGACAGCGGGGGCGGTAAGACGGGCACCCGACCGATGGTCGATCATGCCCGGCCGGCAGCGCGTCGCCCGCGCCGAGCCCTGGCACGAAGCCGGGGTTCGACGCCGAGGGTTGACGTCGGAGAACCGGACGGCGAACGTGAATCCCGTTGGCCGTACCGCAAAAGGCATGAACGCCGTCCCGCACAAAGGCTGAACGCCGCACCGCGAAGGGGATCAACCATGAGCGTCAAGGTCACCCAGCCGTCCGACAACGAGATCCGGCTCGTCCGGGTTTTCGCCGCGCCGCCCGAGCTCGTCTTCGCCGCGCACACCCGGGCGGAATACCTGAAGCAGTGGTGGGGCCGGGGCAATCCGCTCGACGTCGAGATCGACCTACGGGTCGGCGGCACCTACCGGTTCGTCGAGCACGCGCCCGACGGGGAGCTGTACGCGTTCCGGGGCGAGTTCCGTGAGCTGGAGCCGCCGGGGCGGATCGTGCAGACGTTCGAGTTCGAGGGGATGCCGGGGCACGTGGCCGTCGAGACGCTCACGCTCGAGGCGCACGACGGCGGGACGTTGATGACGAGCACGACGTGGTTCGACTCGAAGGAGGATCGCGACGGGATGCTGGAGACCGGCATGGTCGAGGGGACGGAGCAGTCGTTCGCCGCGCTCGACAAGATGCTCGCGGCAGCCGGCTAGAGGTGCTTGATGTGGCGCAGGATGCGGTGCAGGGCCTCGTCGTCGATCTCCTGACGGATCGTGCACATGACGTGGCCCGCCGCGTCCAGGTCGTCGACGAGTTTCCACGTGTCGGTGAGCGGGATGTCGAGCGTCGCCGCGATCTCCGCCACCGAACGGGGATTGAGGCACAGCCGCGCGACCCGCCGGCTGTCGGGGCTCAACGGTGCGGACAGCGCCGCCGGTGCCGTGGCCACGATCGTGTCCACCCCCAGGTCAGCCGGAACCGGGCGAGCGTAGTCGCTAGCCTGGCCGTTCGGCCGATCCGTCATACGGCCATATTCGCTTCTTCGCGAAGCCTGTGCAATCTGCGGTCCGATTACATACAGTGATCTTCGGCGAATGTAACGTTTCGAATTGGAGCCGTCGCTAATAGCCGTTCGACAAAGAACATATCCGCGAGCGCGGACGGCTCGAGCGGTCGGGCGAATAGGAATCCCTGACCGAGGCGGTAGCCGAGGTCGTGAAGGAACGCGGCCTGCTCCGGCGTCTCGATTCCCTCGGCCACCGCGGACAGCTCCAACGACCTGGCCATCTGCACCACGGCGGTGGCCACGGTCGACTGGCGGGCGACGGTCGTTACCCGGTCGACGAACGACCGGTCCAGCTTCAACGCGTCGACCGGGCAGGTCAGCAGCAGTCCGAGCGAGGACGCGGCGGTGCCGAAGTCGTCCAGCGCGAGGCCGATCCCCTGGGCGCGCAGTGCGTGCAGGGTGGCGATCGTCGGCGCGTCGGAGAGCACACCCGACTCGGTGACCTCGATCGTCAGGAGTTCGGCGGGCATGCCGGTCTCGGCGAGCACGGCCGCCACGTCGTCGGCGAACCCGGCCTCCTGCAGCTGGCGGCCGGAGACGTTGACATTCATCCGCAGGGCGCGGGCCCGCGGATGCTGCGCGCGCCACTCGACCGCCTGCCGGCACGCCTCGCGCAGGATCCAGCGGCCGAGCGGCACGATCAGCCCGGTCTGCTCCGCGATCGGGATGAAGTCGCCCGGCGACATCGGCCCGCGCACCGGGCTGTGCCAGCGCACCAGCGCCTCCACGCCCACGAGGTCCCCCTCCGGCAGCGTTACGATCGGCTGGTAGAGCAGGTGGAACTCGTTCGCGCCGATCGCGTCGCGCAGCAGCGACGTCAGCCGGGCCGTCTCCAGGATCCGCGCGGTCATGTTCGGGGTGTAGGCGGCGTATCCGCCCTTGCCGCTGTCCTTGGCCGCGTACATGGCGATGTCGGCCTTACGGATCAGCTCGTCCAGGGTGTCCTCGCCGTCGGCGACCGCGACGCCGACGCTCGCCCGCGTCATGATCTCCGAGCTGGCGGCCCGCACCGGCCGGCTCACGGCGGCGAGCAGTTCCGCCGCGTACGCCGAGCCGTCGCCGCCGGACTCCCGCCCGCGCAGCAGCACGGCGAACTCGTCACCGCCGAGGCGTGCCACCACGTCGCCGTCCCGGGTGGCGCCGCGCAGCCGCGCGGCGACCGCCACCAGCATCGCGTCGCCGGCCGCGTGGCCGAGCGTGTCGTTCACCGCCTTGAAGTCGTCCAGGTCGATGAGCAGCAGGTAGAGGCGTTCGCCGGGGGCGCGGCCGGCGAGCGCGCCGGAGACCGCGTCGACGAAGGCGGTCCGGTTGAACAGGCCGGTCATGCCGTCCTGCAGCGCCTGCTCGCGCAGCCGCCCCTCCTTGTCGCGCACCTCCAGCAGGGCCGCGTCCAGGCGGTCGATCAGGCGGAAGTTGTCGCGGAACGCGAGGACCTGCCGGACCACGACGATCGCGGTCACGGCCACGGCGCCGCCGATGGCACCCCACACGTGTGTGTCCAGGCCGTCCGGCAGGGTCACGATCATGGTGGCGAACGTCACGAGCACGGCCGCGTACGGCAGCAGCCGGTAGGGCTTCTCGCGCAGGGGGATGAGCGCGGTCGGATTGCCGCGCTGGCGCAGTTCCTGGATCCGCGGCCCGAACATGAGCACCAGCGACGGCAGCAACCGCAGTGCGAGCGTCGCCGACCCCACGGTCTCGGCCGAGTAGTCGACCGGCGCGACGAAGGCGCCGACCCCCTGCAGGAACGCGGCCGTCACCAGCGGCAGGGCCGCCAGCCGGGTCGCGGGCGGCACCGCCGCGAGGGTCACCCGGATCGCCGAGAACCCCGCGACCAGCACCAACGCCACGGTCATCACGCCGGTGGTCGCGTCGACGTCGCCGCCCCCGCCGCTCGCCAGCACCGCCCACGCGAGAACGCCGCTCGCCACCATCACGGTCGCCGAGTCGAGCCAGAAGCGCAGCCGCGCCCCGGGCGAACCGGTGCCGCTCGGGTAGATCAGCATGTTGACGACCATCACGGCCAGGCCGGCGACCAGCAGCACGGACTGGAGCACGCCGCCGTTGACGTCGCCCGGGGTCATGCGCCCCCACGTGTCGACCAGTTGCGCACCGTCGCCGGCCGTGAACATCCCGACCGCGATCGTCAGCCCGAGCCAGAACCGGCGCACGATCGGGTTCACCGCCGAGATCCGCACCAGCCGCAGCGTCAGCACCATCATGCCGAGGTCGGCGACCATGATCATCGGCCAGAACGCCGCGAGCTTGGTGTGCGCGGAGGCGGGCCACGCGAGGAACCACCCGACGGCGGCGAGCGACGACCCGGCGAGCCCGACGAGTACCGGATCGCGCCACAGCGGCACAGCACGCCCGCGGCCTGCTGCCGGATCAGCAGCGTGCACGCCAGGGGTCCCTTCTCGCGGCAGATGTCGATCTACTCGTCGGCGCCGCGAGGCGGAAGTTGAGCGGATGTGACAACGGGCCCGGGGGCAATCCCCGGGCCCGTTGCGGTGTGTGCCTTACAGCGTCAGGGTCCAGCTGTTGATGTAACCGGTGTCCAGCGACGCGGCGTCCTGCACGCGGAGGTTCCACGTGCCGTCGGCCTGCTCACCGGCGAGGTTGACCGTGAAGGTCTGGTCCACGTTGTCCGCCGAGCCGCCGCTGCGGTTGAGCAGCGTGTAGACCGAGCCGTCCGGCGCGATCAGGCTGACGACCAGGTCGCCCCGGTAGGTGTGGACGATGTGCACCTCGGCCGTGCTGCCGGCCGACGCGGCCCGCCCGCAGCCGTTGATCGTGATCGGGCTGCTCACCGTCGAGTTGTCGGAGATGGTGTAGTCCTGCGAGTTGGTGCCGGAGCAGCCCGGCGCGCCGACCACCGTCAGGGTGTAGGTCGCCGTCTTGACGGCGCTGCTGCCGGTGCCGGTGATCGTCACCGGGTAGGTGCCGCCCGGCGTCGACGCCGAGGTGGCGATCGTCAGCGTCGACGAACCGCCCGACGTGACCGAGGTCGGGCTGAACGTCGCCGTCGCGCCGCTCGGCAGGCCGCTCGCCGAGAACGCCACGGACTGCGCCGAGCCGCCCGTGGTGGCGGTGGAGACCGTCGCCGTGACGGAGCCGCCCGCGTTCGTCGAGCCCGCGGTCGGGCTGACGGCCACCGAGAAGTCGCTCGCCGGCAGGCCGGAGTTGTCGACGTACAGCAGCTTGTTGGGGGAGCCGGTGCCCGGGCTGGTGACGACGTTCGGGGTCGCGTCGTTGCTCAGCTTCGAGGCGACCTGCGCCGGCGTGTAGCTCGGGTTCTGGGCCAGGACCAGGGCGGCCGCGCCGACGACGTGCGGCGTGGCCATCGAGGTGCCGCTGATGGTGTTGGTGTTGGTGGCGCCGCCGATCCACGCCGACGTGATGCCGGAGCCGGGCGCGAAGATGTCCAGGCAGGTGCCGATGTTGGAGTACGACGCGCGGGCGTCGGTGTTGGTGGTGGCGCCGACCGTGATGGCGTTCGGGGTGCTGGCGGGGGAGACCTGGCAGGCGTTGGACCCGTTCTCGTTGCCGGCCGCCACGCCGTAGGTGACGCCGTCGGCGATGGAGTTGGTGACGGCCTGGTTGAGCGCCGTGTTGAGGCCGCCGCCGAGGCTCATGTTCGCCACGGCCAGCTCACCCGGGTCGTGGTCGCCGGTGACCCAGTCGATGCCGGCGATGACCTGGTCCCAGGTGCCGCTGCCGGAGCAGTTCAGGACGCGGACGCCGACCAGCGTCACGCCCTTGGCCACGCCGTAGGTGTTGCCGCCGACGGTGCCGGAGACGTGGGTGCCGTGCCCCTGGCAGTCGGTGGCGTCGTTGTCGTTGTCGATGGTGTCGCGCCCGGAGACGGCCCGGCCGCCGAAGTCGTTGTGGCCGAAGTTGATGCCGGTGTCGACGATGTACGCGCGCACCGTCGAGGCCAGGGTCGGGTAGGTGTAGGAGTTGTTCAGCGGCAGCGCCCGCTGGTCGATGCGGTCCAGGCCCCAGGAGGGGGTCGGCGCCTGGGTGCCGCTGGCCTGGACGGTGTGGTTCTGCGTCACGTAGCGGACCGTCGGGTCGGCGGCGAGCTTGCGGGCGGCGTCCGCGGACATGTTCGCCGCGAAGCCGCGCAGCGCGTGCTGATAGGTGCGCGCGACGGTGGCGTTGTACTGCGTCGCGAGCGAAGTGGCGGTGGCCTGCACGCCGGCGCTGCTGACCGCGAGGTCGTTCAGCACGACGATGTAGGAGTCGGCGATGGCGGTCGCCCCACCTGCGTCGAGGATGGTGCCCTCCGCGGGAGCGGCACTGGCCGGCGTGCCGGCCGCGACGGCGAGCGCCGCCGCCGCGATCAGGAAACCGGACCGGCGCAAACCGGTCCGGGTCGTTCCTGCCTTGCCCATGTGGTTCCTTCCCCCTACCCCTGGTGACCGATCCCCGCTCCGACGATCGAAGCGGGTCGATCAGTATGTGAGGCGTAATGGTAAGGACCACGTATTACGATTGATAGATATAGGCGTGCGTCATTGTAATGCCGTACACTGCGCCCCGGATTTCCGGGCCTAGGTGACGGTAAATGGGCGACTCGTGCCCGTGAACGCGGTTATCCTCCCGGTCCATCCGTTTTTCCAGTCACCGTGATGCACGATCCGATAGACGCCCGTCGGGATGTCCAGCGGAATCTCCCAGGTGATTTCCGCCTTCGAATCCGCGACGCTGTGCCGCGTCCAGCGATAGACGGTCTCCCAGTCGTCGTCGTCCGCGACCGTGTGCCAGGTCGTTCCCTCCTGGCGTTGGATTTCGAGGAACGTCCCCTCGGTGCGCAGGTTGTTCTTCGGGTGTCCGCTCCAGAAGACGGCCCGTGCCGTACCGCCCCGCGGGTACGAGGCGGCCGGCTCCTCGGCGACCTGACCGAAGCTCACCCCGCCCGGAGTGGTGTCGAAGACGACGCCGAGCCCCACGACGACCTGGTCGTCCGAGAGGTCCCGCGGCGTCACCGCGCTCGGCGTCGGCTGCCCCGCCCGCAGCGCGGCGGCCACCGCCGTGAACTCCTGCGTGAACGCCGGAAGCGTCCACCGCCCGAACAGCGTCGAGCCGCCCTCGTAGTGCTGCGCGTCGTACTCCTCCGGCGTCGTCACGTAGTTCGCGTAGGCGTTCGCGTAGCCGGCCAGCAGTACGTGCCGCGCCGCGGGCCCCATCGCCGCCCGCACCGCGTCGGTCAGCCGCGCACCCGCCACGATCGTGAACTCCGCCGGCGCCGCCGCCAGCACCAGCGGGCCGATCCGCACCACCTGCACCGGCAGCACCTCCGGCGTCCACGGGTACGGCGCCTGCGTCCCCGTCGCGAGGAACACGTCCTTCGGCGCCTGGCACGCCCGCAGCTGCGGGGACGGCGCGGACACCAGGATCCCGGCCGCCAGCAGCAGTGGGTTCGAGCGCAGCGAACCCTCGTCGGCGAAGTCCGGCCCGGGCGCGTCCTCGGCCCCCGCCGTGAACGCCTCACCGAGCGCCGCCTGGCACGTCCGGTGCGTGGCGCCGTCGCCGGTGAACTCCGGCCGAACGTCCACAGTGGACATGTTCACGTAGCGGAGGCGGCCGCCGACCGGGCCGGTGAGTTCCTCCGTGGCGTTCGCGAACGCCTGCCGCGCCGCCGCGTCCTGGCGCTGGCCGATGATGCGGGTGCTCTCCGTGCGGTCGTCGACGGGGCCCTGAGAGCCGCCGCCGCGCAGGTTCGGCGACATGTCGCCGGCGGCCGTCTGCGCGAACGCCGTCACCATGCCGGGCGCCGAGCGTTCCCACGCCCACTCGGCGTAGCCCTTGTTGTCGCCGGTGATCAGCGGGTTGTCCGGGTCCATCGAGGTTCCGTGCGTGGGGAACCAGCTGATCGCGCCGACCGGCTGCCCGCCGCGCGCCAGTTTCAGCACCGTCATGCGGGAGTCGATCGCGTCCGGGAAGCGCGCCCGGTCGGCCGCCGGATTCAGGTCGAACGCCGCCCGCGAACGGTTCACCGACGCGTTCGTCAGCGTCGACGTTCCGATGTGGACGGTGCCGGGGGCGAGGTTCGCGTGCGCCCGTTCGATCGAACGCACGATGCCCGACACGATGGCCTCGTACGTCTTGGGCTGGTAGCCCAGGATCGTCAGGTTGTAGAGCGTGTAGTGCGAGTGCCCGCCCGGTCCGGAGTGGCTGTGAGTGGCCGACAGGATCGTGTTGTCGGCGGTGTACACGCCGCCCATCCGGCTCGACAGGCGGCGGATCACCTCCAGGTGCACGCCCTGGAAGAGCTGGCCCACGTCGACGTTGACGAACACGGCACGCCCGCCGCCCGGCTGCGCGACGACGAACGCCCGCGCCCACTGGCGTTGCTTGACGCCGGCCGTCTTCTGGTCGACGCGGGCGTTGCCCATCATGCCGACCTCGGCGGCCTCGCCGGTGACGTCGGCCTTCCCGACGCCCACCAGGTACGGCGGGTCGGCGGCCGCGCCGGCGGCCGGTGGTATCCAGGTCGCCACCGCGACGACGAGGGCGACGACGAGAGCGATGACGAGCGGGACGGCTGATGGGCGGAGGGGCTTCAAGTGCGGGGGTCTCATGTGAAACATTTACACATATCAACGTCTGTCGCGCAGCAGGTCAGCGGTAGTAACTTGTGGCAGGGTGGTCCCGTGGGTGCCGCCGATGAGACGCGTGACGGGGTCGCGCTGACCAACCTCGACCAGCCGCTGTTCGACGGGGCCGAGGCCACCAAACGGGACCTCGTGGACTACCTCGACGCGGTGGCCGAGCGGATCATCCCGGCGCTGCGCGACCGGCCGCTGTCGGTGCTGCGCGTGCGGCCCGGACAGCAGCCGTTCATGCAGAAGAACCTGCCGAAGTACACGCCGGACTTCGTGCGGTCCGTGAAGCTGTGGGCCGAGGCGTCGCACCGCGAGATCTCCTACGCGCTCTGCGAGGAACGCCCGACGCTGCTGTGGCTCGCCAACCAGCGGGCGGTCGAGTACCACCCGACGCTGCTCAGCGTCTCCTCACCCGACCGGCCCACGCACCTCGTGCTCGACCTCGACCCGCCCGAGGGCGGCGACTTCTCCGTGGTCGTGGCCGCCGCGCGGCTGATCCGGCGGGTCCTCGACGACGCGGGCCTGGCCGGCGCGGTCAAGACCAGCGGCGCCAAGGGCATGCACATCTACGTTCCCGTCGCGAGGGATGCGGGGGACGCCGCCGACCTGGCCGCCGCGCAGCGCGCCGTCGCCGCCCGCGCCGAGCGGCTCGACCCGGCGCTCGCCACGACCGCGTACATCAAGGAGGACCGGCACGGGAAGGTCTTCCTCGACTCGACCCGCGCCGGCAGCGCGACGGTGGTGGCCGCCTACAGCCCGCGCATCCGCCCCGGCGTACCGGTCTCCTTCCCGGTCTCCTGGGACGAGCTCGACGACGTCACCCCACGCGACTTCACGATCCGCACGGTGCCCGCGCTGGTGGCCGACCGGGACCCGTGGGCCGAGGCGATGCCCGCCCCGCAGACGCTGCCCGAGGACCTGATCGCCGAGGGCCACACCATCCCGGTCGCCCGGGTCGTCGCCATGCACGAGGGCAAGCGCCGCAAGCGGGCCGCCGCCGCGAAGGCCGACCCCGCCACCTGACTCCAGGACCCGAGCGCCGCGTCCAGCCTCCCCGGCGGCGCCGCCGAACGTGTGTGAGCTCAGGGAGGTCAACAAGCTCGTTGATATCCGTGAGCTCACACACGTCCGCACTGAACTCACACCCGTGTGAGCTCACGGTGGTGGGGCGACGAGCTGAACGCGGACCCGGCAGCGGAGCGGTGCGCGCGGGAGCGTGCGGTCGTGCGCACGACGGACGCGCGTAGATAAGGCTCTAAAGAGGGCTCAGCGCCAACGGCCTGAGGCCGGCCGCGGCGAGTGCGGCGCGATCCGACGGGGAGGCCTCGGCGCGGCCGGTCGCCTTGCGGATGGTGACCTCGGCGGACCAGGGGATGTCCGGTCCGGGCAGCAGCAGGCCGAGGAGGATCTCCGACGACGGCGGCGAGAGCCAGGCCGGGCGGGCGAGGGCGTCGGCGAGATCCAGGCCGTGCAGGGCCAGCTCGACGACGCGGGTGAGCATGAAGTCGCTCAGGAGCATCGTGTCGTCGTGCCGGGTCAGCACGAGCCGGTCGGCGGGTGCCACGAGGGCGGCCGCGTGCGCGGCGCGCCAGGACGCGGCGAAGCGTCGCACCGGGTGAGGCTCCCGGTTCGCCGCCTCGATCGAGCCGCTGACCCGGGCCGCGTCGACCTCCGGGGAGAACCGGCGGTCGCGCCGGTAGTAGCCCGCGGCGTCGGTCGTGGCGGCCGGCGGCCCTGCGGTTGGGGGCCCTGCGGTTGGCGGCACTGCGGCGAGCATCGCCGGTACCCGGTCGACGGCCGCCCCGACATGCGCCAGCAGGTCACGCACCCGCCACGGCGCACACCGGGTCGGCCGGTCGAACTCCTCCTGCGACGCCGCCGAGAGCGCGTCCTCGATGGCCCGCGCCTCGGCGGTGAACGCCGCGAGGAGGGTCCTCACGCCTTGGGCAGCTTCGCCAGCACGGCCTTCGTCTGCTCGACCGCCTTCGGCTTGATCTCGTCCTTC
The DNA here is from genome assembly GCF_016863615.1 of Virgisporangium aliadipatigenens. Taxonomy (GTDB): domain Bacteria; phylum Actinomycetota; class Actinomycetes; order Mycobacteriales; family Micromonosporaceae; genus Virgisporangium; species Virgisporangium aliadipatigenens. Next base: position 116,079 of record NZ_BOPF01000028.1, read on the forward strand.
GGCACGAAGCTCTGGCCGAACGTCACGAGGTTGATCGTCAGGTACAGGTTGCCGTCGTAGAGGCGCACCGTGTAGTCGCTGGTCTTGGCGCCGATGTCCCAGTCCCGGTTGGTGCCGTGGGCCTGTTCGCCGAGGCCCGGCAGGTCGACGTCGAAGTAGCGGTTCTTGTCGAGGTCGTAGCCGGCCTTGTAGTAGCTCTGCGCCTCCTTGGCCGCCTGGTACACCTGCGACTGGACGCGCAGGGTCACCTTCATGCCGGCGGCGGTGCGCAGTTCGAAGTCGCAGTCGGAGCGCTCGATGGTGCCGACGGTGCGCACGTTCGGCGTCTTCTTCTCCACCTTGGCGGAGTACGGGCCGAGCGCGGCGAGGTCGATCGCGCACAGGTCGCCGGGCTTGCCGTACTTGACGCCGCTGCCGGCCGCGGTGCCGGACGGCGTCGGTCGGCCGGTCGCGGCCGTCGCGCCGGTCGCGGGCTGCTCGGCCGAGGTCGCCTGCGGCGGCTCGTCGTCACCGCCCAGGACGCTGAACGCCGCCCACGCGCCGCCGGCGAGCGCCAGCACGAGCACGGCCGCGACGACGCCGATGATGATCATCGGCGTGGAGTTGTTGGAACGGGCCGGAACCGGCTGCCACGGCGCGCCGGGCTGGCCGGGGTATCCGGGCTGTCCGGGGTATCCCTGCGGACCCGGCGGCGGATACTGCGGCGCGTAGCCGGTCGCGTCGGGCTGACCGAACATGCCGGTCGGCGGCGGGTAGCCCCCCGCGGGCGCCCCGAACGCCGCCTGGTCGGGCGACGGATAGCCACCGGGCCCGGAGGCGGGCGGCGCGGAATAGGGAGAGCCGTAGGCGCCGGTGAAAGCGCCGGTCTCGGGCGGCCCCGAGGCGGGCGGGCCGTAGCCCGGCGGCCCGGAGGCGGGTGCACCGTAGCCCTGGGCGGGCGGCCCGGAGGCCGGTGCACCGTACGGATCTGTGCCGGGCTGGCCGGCAGGTGGGTACGTCACGGGGGCGACCATAGTCGATTCGAGCCATCGGCACGTTTCCCCGTCCTGCCGCGCGGAGCACGCCGATTACCGTGCGCTCCTAGGATGTGACGCATGATCTTCATTACCGCCAAGTTCCGGGTGCGGCCGGAGTATGCCGACGACTGGCCGCGCATCACGCGGGGGTTCACCGAGGCGACGCGGGCCGAGGCGGGCTGCCTCTGGTTCGACTGGTCCCGCAGCGTCGACGACCCGAACGAGTACGTGCTGGTGGAGGCGTTCCGGGACGACGCTGCCGGGGCGGCGCACGTGGGCTCGGCGCACTTCGCCCAGGCCCGGCAGGACCTGCCGAAGCACCTGGCCGAGACGCCCCGCATCGTCAACTTCACCGTTCCGCAGGACGACTGGTCCGCGCTCGGCGAGATGGCTGTCGAGTAATTGACGGGGTTGCGGTTTCTCTGAAGGACGAACGGTGGCGGGGACGCCCCCCAGGACATCCCCGCCACCGCTATCTCCCCCTCGGTGCGGTCCGTCAGCCGTCGGTCGCCAGGGCCACCACCGGGCTGGTCTTCGCCGCGCGCCGCGCCGGCAGGACACCGGCGAGCGCCGTGAGCGCCGCCAGCACCAGCACCACGAGCGCGAGCTGCCCGATCGGCATCTCCACCGGCACGCCGTGACCGATCGAGGCGATCGCCAGCCACGAGTAGGGAACGGCCAGCGCCAGCCCCATCGCCGCCCCGACGATCCCGTACAGCGACGCCTCGGTGGTCAGCATCGCGCGCAGGCCCATCCGGGACATGCCGACCGCGCGCAGGAGGCCGGCCTCGCGGACCCGTTCGACCACGCTGAGCGCGGTGGTGCTGCCGACACCGACGACCGCGATGATGACCGTCAGGCCGACGAGGCCCAGCAGCACCAGCATGACCGAGTTGATCGCCTTGTCGAGGTCGTCGCGCTGGTCGGCGAGCAGGCTCACCGTGAGGCTCGCCTCCGCGCCGCCCACGCCGCGCAGCGACTTGCGGGCGGCATTGCGGGCCTCCGCACCCTCGCGGGCCTGGTCGGCGGTGAAGGCGTTCGGCTCCGCGGAGAGGCCGAGGGCGTTCATGGTGCCGGCGTCGGTGAGCACGCCCACGTCGAGCGGGGTGCGTTCGAGCAGGGCCACCACCGTCACCGTCATCGCCTTGCCGTCCTTGCGGAACGTCATCGTGCCGCCGACCCCGACGCCCAGCTTGACGGCCAGGTACTTGCGCACCGCGGCCTTGCCCGGACCGATGTCGGCGAGCGAGCCCTCCGTGGCGCGCATCTGCGGATACGCCTTGAGCGCCTTGAGATCGATGTCGGTGGCCTCGGTCTTCCACGGCTTCTGCGACTGCTCGTCCTTGGTCCCGTCGATGTCGACCTCGGCCGTGCGGTAGGGCAGCACGCGCGTCACGTCCTTGGAGGCGCGGGCCCGATCGACGCTGCCGGCCGGCAGCGGCACGCCCTTCTCCCCGGTGACCACGAAGTCCGCCGGAGCGGCCACGGCCAGTTCCTGCTCGGCGAGCGCGCGCATCGAGGCGCCACCGACGAGGGCCGCGGCCACCAGGGTCACCCCCAGCGCGACGACCACACTGACCGCGGCGGCCCGCCGGGGCGCACCGCCCACGCCACCGACCGCGAGGCGGCCCAGCGGACCGAGCCGGCGCAGCGGCCACCCGACGAACGCCAGCACCGGCCGCAGCAGCACCGGACCGAGCGCCACGAGCGCCACGTAGGCGAGCCCACCCGAGCCGATGATCATCAGCATCGGAACCGTCGGGTCGTAAAACTCGTCGTCGACGTGCGACAGCTGGCTCACGGCCCCCGCCAGGAGAAGCCCGGCACCGATGACCGTCAACACACCGAATCCGGCGCGGAACCAGCCGATGCCGCTGCGCCCACCCTGGGTGCTCGCCGCCCGCAGCGCCTCCAGCGGCGCGACCCGCGACGCGGTGAACGCCGGCGCCAGCACCGACATGATCGCGACGAACACCGTCCCGAGCACCACGAACGCCAGCGGCAGCACCGGCACGCCCGGCGACAGCACCTCCTTGTCGAACGCCGCCGCGACCTGCGGGGCCAGCAGACCCGTGCCCACGGCGGCGAGCATGCCCACCGTGCCGGCTACCAGCCCGGTCAGCGCACCCTCGGTGATCAGCGCCCGGACCAGCGCGGCCCGCCCGGCGCCCACCGCCCGCAGCAGCGCCAGCTGGCGCATCCGCTGCGCGAAGACGATCCGGAACGTCGAGACCGCCACCAGCACCGCCGCCCCGATGGCGATGGCGAGGAACATGCCGACGACGGCGAACAGCTCGTCCACGTCGGAGATCGCTTGCTTGACCTCGGCGTCGCGCACCTCGGCGCCGGTGCGCACCGGCGTCTCCTTCGGCCCCGGCGGCACCGTTCCGTCCTCGTTCGGCTCCGGCTTGTACCTCACCGCGGGCGCGTTCACCGCCGCCTTGAGCCGGTCCTGCACCGCCTGGGCGTCGGCGCCCGCCGCGAGCACGATCTCGATCCGCTGCGTGAACTCCGCACCCGGCAGCGTCTCCACGACCGACTGCGGCGCGTAGCCGTTGACGCCCCAGTCGTTGTCGGCGTCGACGACGGCCGTGACGGTGAGCGTGATGCTCTTGGTGTCGCCCTCCTCGCGGCCGCTGAACGTTGCCACCGTCGTCGTCCCGACGGCCAGCCCGAGGCGTTCGGCGGTGCGCTTGGTCACCGCGATCTGGTTCGCCGCCTTCGGGTAGGCGCCCTGGACGACCTTCACCGTCGCCAGCGGGCCCGCCCCCGGGTCCACGTCGATCGACAGCCACTCGTTGCCGGCGCCCTTCAGCTCGGCATAGGTGCTGAACCGGACGACGGACTCGGCGATGCCCGGCACCGACTTGACGGCGTTCGCGGCCTCGCGGGTGATGGTCGACTCGCTGTCGCCGACCACCAGGTCGGCCGCCGAGGGCGTGCCGCTCAGCTGGGCGACGACGGTGCGCTGCACGACGTCGCGGACCAGCAGCGTGCCGGAGACCACGAACGCCGCCACCGCCAGCGCGAGGCCGGTCAGCACGAGTCGTGCCGGCCGCCTGGCGGCAAGACCGACCTGGCTCCTGAAGACGGGGTTCATCGCTTCCCTCCCATGGTCGCCACGGCCGGGGCGAAGAGGACGGCCGGCGCGGGGCTCAGTGTTGCCCGCGCAAGCGGCGGGACGGCGCCTGAGTCGCCGCCTTCCCTCGTCGCTTCGCTCCTCAGTCCAGGCGCCGCCGCGCCGACCCGCCGCGCGCTCAGTGCTTCCCGGGCGGTCATTGGCGGGCTCCCAGCGCGTCGGCGATCTCGGCGGCGGACGGGCGGTTGAGGTCGCGCACGATCCGGCCGTCGGCCAGCACCACCACGCGGTCGGCATAGGCGGCCGCCACCGGGTCGTGGGTGACCATGATGACCGTCTGGCCGAGCGTCGACACCGACTCGCGCAGCAGCCCGAGCACCTCCGCGCTCGAGCGCGAGTCCAGGTTGCCGGTGGGCTCGTCGGCGAAGAGCACCTCGGGCCGGGTCACCAGCGCGCGGGCCAACGCGACCCGCTGCTGCTGCCCGCCGGAGAGTTCGCTCGGGCGGTGCGTGAGCCGGTCGGCGAGGCCGAGCTGGTTCACCAACTGGGCGAACAGCGCCCGGTCGGCCTTCTTGCCGGACAGGTCGAGCGGCAGCGTGATGTTCTGCGCCACGGTCAGCTGCGGCAGCAGGTTGAACGACTGGAACACGAACCCGATCCGGTCGCGCCGCACCTTCGTCAGCACCCGTTCGGACTGCGTGGTCAGGTCCGTCCCGCCGAGCAGCGCGGCACCGGACGTGGCCCGGTCCAGCCCGGCCAGACAGTGCATGAGCGTCGACTTGCCGGACCCGGACGGGCCCATGATCGCCGTGAACGCCGCCCGGGCGAAGGTCACCGAGACCCCGTCCAGGGCGCGCACGGCGGCGTCGCCGCTGCCGTACACCTTCACCAGTTCCACCGCCGCGACGGCCGCCGCCGTCTGCTCCGGCCGCAGTTGCGTGGCCATCGTTCGCATGAGTTCTCCTCCGGGTCATCTGACGCCGAGAAGAGTGCCGAACATCGACCGATGTGCGCATCGGCCGGTGATCGGGAAGCGGAGGGGCGACATTACGACTTTCGGCCGACCCTCCGACCTGACTTTGAGCCGGGGCCGCCGGGCCGGCGCATCACTACGCTGGGATCCCGATGAACGCCGTTAACCAGCAGCAGGACCTGCTGCGACAGATCCGGGTGGCCCGGCCGTGGCTGGTCCGCATGGCCAAGCTCGCGGCGTTCGTGGTGATGGCCGCGGTCGGCCTGATCGACGTGCTGAGCAACATCAGCCGCGGGTCGGAGTTGCTCCTCGTGGCGATGGTGCTGATGGCCGTGTCGACCACGCTCGTCTGGGTGCCCGCCCAGCGGGACGGCTCGCCGCGGCTGTGGCGGCGCGCGGCCGCGCTCGGGGCGGCCTCGATCCTGCTGACGCCGATCTCCTACGACTACACCTACGAACACTCCGGCTCGTGGGGCCTCGCCGAGACGATCGGCCTGCTCATCGTGCTCGGCCTGGTGGTCCGCTGGGGACCCACGCCGGGCGCGGTCGTCGCCGGCGGCATCGTATGGCTGGCGATCTCGCTGATGCCGCTGCGCTCCGGGGTCGACGACACGTACATCATCTTCGGCATGCTCCAGTCGATGATCGCCGGTGCGGTCGGGGTGGGCGCCGGCTACCTGCGCATCACCGCGTACGCGCGGGACCGGCAGGTCGCCACGATCCGCGCGGAGCAGCGCGCGGAGTTCGCCCGCGACCTGCACGACTTCATCGCCCATCACGTCACCGGCATCGTGGTGCAGGCGCAGGGGGCGAAGTTCATCGCGGAGTCCGATCCGGCCCGGGTGATCACCGCGCTGGAGCAGATCGAACGCGCCGGCGCCGAGACGATGACCGCCATGCGCCGCATGGTCGGGGTGCTGCGCACCGCCGGCGACGCGCCGCTGGCCCCGCTCGCCGGGGTCGGCGACCTCGGGCCGCTGGTCGAGGGGTTCACCGCCTCGGGCGGGCCGCCGGTGCGGCTCTACGTCGACGGCGCGCTGGAGGCCCTGCCGGTCGAGGTGACCACCTCCGCCTACCGTGTCGTCATGGAAGCGTTGACCAACGTGCGGCAGCACGGGCAGGGCGTGACGGCCGTGGACGTCTCCCTGCGCCGCACCGACGACTGGCTGATGGTGCGGGTCGCCGACAACGGCACGCCGTTCGTGCGGGCGGGCGATCGCAAGGGGTTCGGGCTGGTCGGGCTGGGGGAGCGGGTCGAGGCCGTCGGGGGCCGCCTGCGCGCCGGTCCGGGTATCGGCCGCGGCTGGGTCGTCGACGCGGCCCTCCCATTGGTGGGAACGTCATGACCGGGATCAAAGTCCTGATCGCGGACGACCAGGCGATGGTGCGCACCGGGTTCGGCATGATCGTCGGAGCACAGCCGGACATGGAGGTGGTCGGCGAGGCCGCCGACGGGGTGGCCGCCGTCGCGCTGGCCCGGCAGACGAAGCCGGACGTGGCGCTCATGGACATCCGCATGCCGCGCATGGACGGTTTGGAGGCGCTGCGCCAACTGGCGGGGGAGGGCGTCGCCGATCCGGTGCGCGTGGTCGTGGTGACGACGTTCGACCTGGACGAGTACGTCTACAGCGCGCTGCGCAACGGCGCCTGCGGGTTCCTGCTCAAGGACTCCGGGCCGGCGCTGCTCATCGAGGCGATCCGGGCGGCGGTCAGCGGGGATGCCCTGATCAGCCCGTCGATCACGGTTCGGCTGCTCGAACGCCTCAACCCGCCGGCGCCCAGCGGTGACACCTCCGGGCTCTCCCCGCGGGAGGTGGAGGTGGTGCGCCTGGTGGCCCGCGGCCTGACCAACGCGGAGATCGCGCAGCAGCTGTACATCTCCATCGGCACGGTGAAGACGCACCTCGGCAGCGTGCAGACCAAGCTGGCGGCGCGCAACCGGGTGGAGATCGCCGCCTGGGCCTGGGAGCGGAACCTCGTCGGCGCCCCCTAACCAGGGGTGGAGTCGAAGATCCGTCGGCCTGCCGAGGGACGCGATCGCGGGCGCCCATATCGTCGTCGATGTCGATAGATCATCCCGGCGAGGAGTGCGCGATGGAGCAGCTGACGGTCGGCGACAAGCTGATGAACACGCTGGCGACGTGGAAAGGGCTGGCCAACGGCCCGATCGGCACCGGCCACCTGCTGTACGCGGTGTCGCGGGACAGGGAGGTCGGGCCGCTGCTCGACGCCTTCGAGATCACGCCGATCGTGGTGCGCACCGTCCTGCGGACCCCCGGCCGGGCGGCCGCCGAACCGGACGCCGGGACGGTGCACGACGGGGAGAGCGCGATCGCCGAGGGGCCGTTCGACGGGAACGTGCAGGTAAGAGGAACCTCCGACGACCGCACGCTCCCGGTCTCGGCCGCCGCGGCGACGGCGCTGCGGGCAGCCACCGACGACTCCCGGATGACACTGCTCGCCGCGATGCTCGACGACCCCGGCTCGGAGGCGAACGCCGTGCTCCGGGACTGCGGCGCCGACCCGGCACAGGTGCGGGAGGCCCTGCGCACCGGCACCGCCCCGCAGCGGCCGGACCGCCTCGCCCCCGAACTGCGTCCCGCCCGCGACGCGCTGCTCGGCCGCGTCCGCTACCGTGGCCGCGGGTTCAAGGACCGGCTGCTCTTCTCCGTCCTCGCCCGCGAGATCAACCACGCGGCCCGGCCGGTGATGTGGACGCGCCTGGAGGCCGACGAACGCGCGAAGCGGCAGGGCCGGGCCACCCGCACCGACGACGTCCTGCTCGCGCTGCTCGTCACGCACGAGGTGGCGGCCGCCTACCCGCACCTGACGTACGCCGCCGCGCGGCACTACGACGGCGGCCGGAGCCTGCTCGACAAGAAGATCGACCACCGGCGGGTCCTGGACGCCACGCTCGACGACCGGCCGGACGAGGTGCCGCCGGGCAAGATCCTGCAGCCGGGGCCGGACTGGACCGAGGACACCGCCGTCCTCCTCGAACGCCTCGCCGCCCACCCGGCCAACCGCTCGTCCCGCCTCCTCGCGGCGCTGGGCGGCTAGGTCGTGCGCCGCCAGCCGGCGGGCCAGGCGGCGAAGCGCCGCCGCAACTCCGTGACCGCCTCGGCGTCGAGCCCGTATTCGGCGAAGCGGGCAGTCGGTACCTCGTCGACCCGACGCCCCACGGCGGTGATGTCGTCGGCCTCCATACCGGGGTCGACCCGCCGGGCGAGCGCCAACAGCTCGTCCGGGGTGTTCGTGGCCAGGAAGGCGGCGACGTCGATCAGGTCGCGGTGCTCGGCGCGGGCGACCAACGCGGCGACCTTCCAAGCGCGGAGGTCCTCGATGTGCATGACCGGTCCGACGTCGAGCACCACGGGCGCGTGTGTGCGGTGCAAATGGCCGAGGCTGATGTGCATCAGACCGCGAGCGGTCGGCGCGTCAACTGCGGGTAGCGCTCCTGCCAGGCGGCCCGCACGCCGCGCGGCATGATCATCTCTGGCCACAGCCGCACGAGCGTTTCGGCGTCGAGCCAGCGGCGCAACTCGTCGTAGCGGATCGTCTCGCGCAGCATGGTCTCGTACATGTGCCGCAGGTCGTAGGGGTCGTCGAGGTCGAAGCGGCGCAGCGGGGCGGCCTGCCGGACCAGCCGGTGCGACAGCTCGACCACGCCGCTCGTGGGACTCCGCAGCTCGGCGAGGTCGGGGATGACCAGCGCGCGCGTCCCGGCCGGCTCTCGTGCCGACGTCCGGAGCGGGCCGCTGCTACGTCCACGCAGCTCGGAATAGCCGGTCCGGCCGTTCTGCCCGCACTGCGAACAAATCAGACTTAAAGTCACATACCGTGCGAGTTCTGAAATCACGCGACGGGCAGTGGCGGGCCGAGGAGCACCGGGACGGCTGGCGCCTGTACCGGCACGGCGGCCTCATCCTCGACCGCGCCTCCCTCGACCGCATGGCGGCCGAACTGCTGGAGAACGCGGTCACCCCCGACGACCTCGAGGTCGACTGAGCCGGATCAGGACCTCTCCCGTTGGAGCGCGCTGTCCACGTGAGCCAGCAGCACCTCCTTGCTGAACGGCTTCACCAGCACGTCGTCGTCGACACCCTGGATCTTCTCGCCGGAGTTGGCCAGCTTGCCCGTCGCGAACACGACCGGCACACCCTTCAGGTACGGGTCCGCCCCGATGGCCGCCCGCAGGTCGAGTCCGTCCATGCGGGGCATGTCGATGTCCAGCACGGCGACGTCGGGCGTGCGCTGCCACATCGCGTTCAGGGCGGCCTGCCCGTCGGGCACGTCGAGCACCTCGTGCCCGGCCCGGCGCAGCACCTGGCACATCCACTCCCGCACGTCCTCGTCGTCCTCGGCCACCACCACGAGAGCCATCTACTACCTCCAGTGCACACGGTCCGGCGAGACCGAAGGTAACCAGCCGATCGCCGCACGGTCACGGCATCCGTCGAGAAGCAACCCGACCGCACCCCGCCCCGGCCGCCCGGTCGGTCCCGGCGCGGTCGGCGGGACGAAGAGCTAGTCCGGCAGCATCGGCATCTGCGGGTCCAGTTCCCGGCCGAGCAGCACCGCGCGGGTCACCGCCCCGCCGCCGAACCGGTCCCGGACGGCGTCGAGGGCTGCGTCCAGTTCGCCGCCGGACCAGGCGTCGAAGGGCAGCGTCTCCTGCACGGCGCGATCGTCGTCGAGGTTGGTGACGGCGACGCCGACGAGCGTGAGGCCGCGTTCGGCGATGAGCGGGCGGGCCGCCGCGAGCAGCACGCGCGCGGCGTCCAGCACGGTGCGCGTGTGCGCCGTGGCGCGCGGCAGCGAACGCGACCGGGTGGCCCGCGTGAAGTCGTTGAACCGCAGCCGCAGCGTCACCGTGTGCCCCACCCGGCCGGCGGCGCGCATCCGCCGCGTCACCCGGTCGACCAGCCCGGCCAGCGCCGCGTCGACCGCCTCGGGCGAACGGGGTCGCCGCCCCAGCGCCTGCTGAGCCCCCATCGACCGGCGCCGCCGCCCCACCTCGATCCGCCGCGGGTCCCGCCCGGTAGCCAGCGCGAACAGGTGCCGGCCGGCGTGCCCGCCGAGCATCGACACGAGGGCGGCCTCGCCCACCGACGCCACCCGGCCGACCGTGCCGATGCCGCGCTCGCGCAGCTTGCCGGCGGTGACGGGGCCGACGCCCCAGAGGCGTTCGACCGGGAGGGGGTGCAGGAACTCCAGCTCGCCGTCGGTCGGCACGACCAGCAGGCCGTCCGGCTTGGCGACGCCGCTGGCCACCTTGGCGAGGAACTTCGTGCGCGCCACGCCCACCGTGATCGGCAGGCCGACGCGTTCGCGCACGTCGGTGCGGAGCCTGGCGGCGATGGTCGACGGGGCACCGCGGATGCGCCACAGCCCACCCACGTCGAGGAACGCCTCGTCGATCGACAGCCCCTCGACCATGGGTGTGGTGTCGCGGAAGACCTCGAAGACGGCCCGGGACGCGGCCGTGTAGGCGGCGAAGCGCGGCGGCACCACGACCGCGTCCGGGCACAGCCCCCTGGCCTGCCGGCCGCTCATGGCGGTGCGCACCCCGCGGGCCTTCGCCTCGTAGCTCGCGGCGAGGACCACCCCGCCGCCGACGATCACCGGCCGGCCGCGCAGCGCGGGATCGTCCCGCTGCTCCACCGACGCGTAGAAGGCGTCCAGGTCAGCGTGCAGGAACCGCCCCTCGGGAGCCACCCGAGAACGTTCGCACACATGTTCTAAAAGATCTAGTCCTCGATCTCCAGCGACCCGTTGACGCGCAGCTTGCGACGCGCCCGTTCGTAGAACGACTTCGCGCCCAGCCGCACCACCTGCGCCGCCGCCGGAACGGCCGCCACGGTCAGGCAGTCGCCGGGCGTCAGATACCCCTCGACCGAGCCGTCCACCTCGACGGCCAGCCGTCCGCTCGTCGGCAGGAGTTCGAGCGTGGCGCCCTCGTCCGCGGAGAGCACCAGCGCCCGGCTGAACGTCGAGTGCGCCGACGCCGGCACCACCAGGAACGCCTCCACCGTCGGCGACACGATCGGGCCGCCCGCCGAGAAGCTGTACGCCGTCGAGCCCGTCGACGTCGCCACGATCACGGCGTCGGCCGCGTACCTGACGAAGGCGTTCCCCTGGACGGAGACCTCGACCGCGGCGAGCCCGTCGCCGGGGATGCGGACCAGGGCGATGTCGTTGAACGCCGTCACCACCCCGCGGCCGGCCAGCGTCGCGCGGACCGCCATCCGCGGCTCCACGGAGTAACGGTGCGTGTCGATCGCGGTGAGCGTCTCGGGCAGTTCCGCGACGTCGATCTCCGCGAGGAACCCGAGCCGGCCCAGGTTGACCCCGAGCACGGGCGTGTCGCGGCCGGCGATGAGCCGCATGGTGCGCAGCATCGTCCCGTCGCCGCCGAGGCTGACCAGCAGGTCCGCCTTCTCGACCAGCGTGGGGGCGTCGACCGCCACCGCCTCGCAGTCGATGCGGTCGACCTCGTCGGGCAGCCCGAACACGGTCGCCCCGCGGCCGCGCGCCCAGCCGAGGATCGTCTCGATCGCTTCCGCCGAGTCCCGCCGGGGGTGCAGCACCAGCCCGACCGTGTGGACCATTCCCATCGCGCCACTGTACGGCTGTGTCGGCCACGCGACATGATTCAAAAAAGACCGGGTCCGGGTGACCTTTTGAAGCTTCGGCTCCGTCTTACTTCCAGAGGGAGGAAACGGTCTGTGACGCACGGGATGCGCCAGCTCCTCACGCAGGAGTTGGCCGAGGAGTACTCGCCGCCCATCGGCGACCTCGTGCGTGCCGCCATCGACCAGGGCGAACACCTGCGGTACCGGCGCCGGGTGGGCGTCGTCGCGGGAGCCGTCGCCGCGGTCGTGACCCTCGCGGTGGCGTTCGGACTGCTGCTGAGCGTCACTGACGGTACGTCGAGCGCACCCGACCGTTACGCGGTGCAGCCGGCCGAGTCCGCGGTCCAGCCGTCGCCGTCCCCGTCGCCGCTGCTGGCCAAGGACGGCCTGACGTTCGCGGTCCCGGCCGTGTCGAGCGGCCCGACGGTGGTCGCCACCTGGGCCGCTTCGTTGGAACTGCTGGATCGGCTGCTGCCCGGCACGCACAGCGGCCAGGCGTGGGGCGAGGGTGAGGCGACACCCGGTTCGACGTTCGTGCAGACGTACGTGGACAAGGGTCAGGGGCCGGGCATGATCCGGCTCGGCGTCGCCGCGTTCAGCGGCTCCCTCGACGAGTGCGGCAGAGGTCAGCGCTGCTACGAGGTGCCGGGCGTCGGGCGGGTCGCCATCGATGAACTGCCGGAGAACTGCGTGCAGTCGAAGGTCGTGTCGCTGTTCCGCGACGACGGCGTGTACCTGCAGCTCAACCTCGGGACCTGTCTCGCCTGGGACGGGACCCGCAATCCGGAGGGGCGCATGGTGCTCACCGAACAGGAGGCGATCGACGTGGTGCTCGACCCCCGCTGGGGCGTGCGGATGCCGACCGATCTCGTCTCGATCGGTGCGGCGAAGTTCGGTTCCGCGCCGAAGATCTCGGGAGGCTGACGTGGTTGCCATCGACCTGGCCCTCAGCTCCGTCGGTCGCCCGGCCGCACGGGAGTCCCTCTGGCGCCGCGCGTTCGGCGGTCGGATGGAACGCGCACTCGTCGACGACTTCGAGGCGTTCGCCCACGCGGCGGCGCCCCGCTTGCGGCGCACGGCGTTCCTGATGTGCCAGGACTGGCACCTCGCGCAGGACCTGACCCAGATCACCCTGGCGAAGATGTACGTCAACTGGGCGCGGGTGCGGCAGTCGGCCAGCGTCGAGGCGTACAGCCGCAAGGTGCTGATGAACGCGCTGTTCGACCACCGGCGCAAGCGCAGCGGCGGCGAGGTGGCCATCCCGCAGGTGCCCGATCGCAGCGACCCCGCCGGCAACACCGCCGAACTGCGGGTCACGTTGATCCAGGCGCTGAAGACGCTCTCCGACCGGGACCGCGCGATCGTGATCCTGCGCTACTGGGAGGACCAGAGCGTGGAGAGCGTCGCCGAGGTGCTGGACATCTCGGTGTCGGTCGTCAAGACGCAGAGCCTGCGGTCGTTGGCGCGGCTGCGTGCGCTCCTCGGGGACAACCGCGCCGAGCTGCTCACCGAGGCGTGATCCTTTGGCCAGCCTTAAATCCTTTTGACCAAGAATGCGCATTCATGACGACGGCCGTCATATATGCGCATGCGAATTCGCAAGACTCTCTCGATCGGGCTGGGCGCCGCCGCGTTCACCGGAATGCTCATGACGGCCGTGGTCCTGGCACCCGCCGGTAACGCCGACACCACCGCGGCCGCCGCGTGCGGGCAGCTCTTCGACGACTTCGTCTACACCTCCTCCTCGGACGCCGCGCTGCGTCAGCGCGGCTGGACCGTGCGCAGCGGCGGCGGTGGTCCCGGCGTCGACGGCAACACCTGGTCACCGTCCAATGTGGACTTCCCGGGAACGGGCAGCGCCAAGACCGCCCGCCTGCGGGCCACCACGAACGGCACCCCGACCGGCACCGTCAACTCCGAGCTGTACCAGCGGCGGAAGTTCAAGGAGGGCACCTACTCGGCCCGGATCCGCTTCACGAACGCGCCCGTCGTCGGCGCCGACGGCGACCCGATCAACCAGACCTTCTTCACCATCACCCCGCTGGACTTCCCCAACGACCCCGACTACGGCGAGAACGACTTCGAGTACCTGCCGAACGGCGGCTGGGGCGGCACCCGCCCGACCATGCACAACACGACCTACGAGACCTACCAGCCCGACCCGTGGCAGGCCGACAACCTCTCCACTCCCACCGTCCGCGACCTGAACGGCTGGCACGACTACACGCTGCAGGTCAGCGACGGCTCGGTGCGCTACTACATCGACGGCGTGAAGGTCGCCGAGCACGGCGGGCACGTCTACCCGGAGACCGTCATGTCGATCAACTTCAACATCTGGTTCATCGACCTGAACTCGCACACCGGCGGCACCAGCACCTACGAGCAGGAGGTCGACTACCTCTACTTCGCGGAGCGCCAGGTCGTCGACACCGCCGCGGTGACCTCCCGCGTCGCGGCGTTCCGGGCGGCCGGCACGGCCCACACCGACAGCGTCACGGGGACTGATCCGGGCACCTGCGCCGCTCGTTGATCATGTCCGGGGCCGGGTCCGATGTCACCAGTTGACATCGGGCCCGGTTTTCTTTCCGAATTGCTGTGAACCGAACCGGGGACCCGTGCGTAGTGGTGTGTCGCGTCCGACCGGGGACGTTTCGCAGGCGCGAAGGAGGACGTGGGTGTTGGCGACGCGGCGGAGCCTGTCGATCGTGGTGGCTTGCCTGCTGCTGATCGGCGGGGTCATCCTCTTCGGCTTTCCGGCGACCTCGCCGGCCGCGCCGGAGACGGGGCAGTACGTCAAGTACTACACCGTCAAGGACGGGTCGGAGCAGCTGAACGACATCGCGACGCGCCTCCTCGGCGACGGTGCGCGGTCCACCGAGATCTACAACCTGAACGCCGGCCGCACGCAGCTCGACGGGGGCAAGCTCACCGACGCCCGCACCCTGAAGTCCGGCTGGTCGCTGATCCTGCCGTGGGACGCGGTCGGCGACGGCGTCCAGTACGGCGAGCTTCCCGCCGCGGCGCCCGTCGCCCCGCCCAAGTCGCCGCAGCCGAACTCGGCGCAGGGCCAGGGACGGCCGCCGTCCAGCCCGCCCGCGTCGCCGAAGCCGTCGAACAATCCGCAGTCCAACAACAACCCGGCCAACACCGGCAAGGAGTGCGCCACCGCCGCCGCCTCGACCCCGCAGTCCAACTGGGCCGGCCTGCGCATGGCACCGGACCAGGCCTGGGAACGCACCAAGGGCAAGGGCGTGCTCGTCGCCGTCATCGACTCCGGCGTGGACGCCAGCCTGCCGCAGCTGAGCGGTCGGGTCACCGAGGGCGCCGACATCGTCGCCGGCAGCGGTCGCGGCGACGCCGACTGCCTGGGTTCCGGCACCGCCATGGCGAGCATCATCGGCGCGCAGCCCGAGGGCGACGCCGCGGTCGTCGGTATCGCGCCCGAGGCGACCATCCTGCCCGTTCGACTCGTGCACGGCACCACCCAGTCGGACGCCGCCGCCGAGGCGACAGCCGTCGAGGTGGCGGTCTCGGCCGGCGCGTCGGTCGTGGCGCTCGGCTCGTTCGTCGACCTGCGCGACCCGGCCGTGTCGGCGGCCGTCACGAGTGCGCTGAAGCACGACGTTCTGGTGGTGGCGGGTGCGCCCACCGAGAACGTGCGCCTGCCCGCAATCCCGCCGGGCGCACCGGGCGCGCTGCTGTCGGTCGCCGGCGTCGGCGTGGACGGTCAGCTCGCCGGCAGCTACCAGCCGGGCACCGTGGACGTGGTGGCCCCCGGCATCGAGGTGCCGACCCTCGGCACGAACGGCACCGGCGTGGTCGTCAACAGCGGCACCCAGTACGCGGTGGCGTACGCGGCCGGCGAGGCGGCCCTGGTGCGTGCGGCCTACCCGCACCTCAGCGCCGCGCAGGTGCGCAACCGCATGCGCGTCACCGCGGACAAGATGGGCGCCGCCGGCGATCAGGCGACGTCGTTCGGCTCCGGCATGATCAACCCGAGTGCGGCGCTGTCCGCCACGGTGGCCGACGAGACGCACGCGGCGCCGGTCGACGACGGTCGTTCCGGAACGGCCGGCCGGATCCTGGCCGTGGTCGTGCTCGTCATCGTCCTCATCGTGGCGATCGCGATGCTGGCGCTGCGGCTGCGCCGCTGGGCCCGTCCCGATGACGACGACGATGACGACGACGACTTCCCGCACGACACCCACAACCCCGGCTACGACAGCGATCGCGACTCCGAGAGCGGGGAGAACGCAGTAGCCGCAAGGGATGCGGGCTAGGACGACAACGTTTCCGCAGGAAATAGATCAAACGATTGAACCGCCGGCACGGCCGGACCGTAGATACGGCTCCCCAGGGTCCTCCTGGGACGCCTTCCCCGGGAGGAACGGATGCTCACCATCGCGATCGTCGACGACCACCCGGTCAAGCGGCTGGGTCTGGAGAAGGTCGTCTCCGACGCACCCGGCCTGACCGTGGCGGCCTCGGTGCAGAACAGCGACGAACTCGACGTCGAGGCGCGCTTCGACGCGGTGTTCCTGGAGTTGTCCTCGCGCACCGGCCTGCCCGTCGCGCCGGAGCTGCTGGCACTCTCCGCGCACGGCCCCATCGTGGCGTCGGCCGCGTGGGAACGCCCGCCGATGCTCGGCGCGGTGATCCGGGCCAAGGCGCGCGGCTACGTCACCAGCCGTTCGCGCGGTGAGGTGGTCGTCGCGGCGTTGAAGGCGGTCGGCGACGGCGGCTTCTACGTCTGCCCCGAACTGGTCGACCGGTTCCTCGCCGAGATGGGCCGCAGCGGCGCCGAGGAGCCCAGCGGGCTCGCCCCCCGGGAGGTGGAGACCCTGCGCTGGATCGCCCGGGGCCTCACGCACGCCCAGATCGCCAACCGGATGCGGCTGACCGAGGCGACGGTCAACACCTACGCCAAGCGCATCCGCGCCAAGCTGAACGTCGGCAACAAGGCCGAACTCACCCGGATGGCGATCGAGCTCGGCCACCTGCCGGCCGAGGTACGCCAGTTCCCGGCAGCCTGACCCACGCTCACCGACAGAAGGGACCCGGGTCCGCATGGATGGCAGCGGCTTCAAGCTCACACCGGACATCGTCAGCACCGGTGCCGCCGCGTGCGACACCACCGCGCAGAACGTCGCCGAGCAGCTCGGCCAGCTCAAGGCCTACGTCCAGGGCGTGCAGGAGAAGTACCACGGCGTCGCGTCGGAGACGTTCGGCGTGCTGATGACGGACTTCGACATCTACGCCGGGATGCTCAACCTCGCGCTCAGCGGCATCGGTAGCGGCCTGCGCGGCAACTACATCAACTACACCATGGCCGAGGAAAGCGCGATCAAGAACCTCGTCGGCATCGACGGCGACATCCCGGGCATCAAGATCGACGAAATCCGTCCCCCGGTTCCGCCCGCGAACCTCTGACCCGACGCACACGTTCGACGAAGGCAGGAAGGACGGACGATGCCCAACATCGACGGCACCACGATGGTGATCCCGAACGACCTGGAGTCGGTCAGCCGGGACATCCACACCCGGGGCCAGGCCATCCTCGACCAGCTCGAATGGCTGGAGGGCCAGCTCGCCCCCATCGCCGGCGACTGGGTCGGTGGGGCGCACACCTACTACCAGGGCCTGCAGGACATGTGGAACCTCTCCGCCGACGGCCTCTTCGGCCCCGACGGGATCATGGCCATCATCGCCCGGATCATGCACATCAACTGGACGAACTACTCCGAGGCCGAGCTCACCAACACGAACTACTGGAAGCACTGACGTGTCGGGTCAGCGCAGCCGCGTGACCGTTGTCGGGACCCGCAAGCGGGTGGACGTGGCGCTTCCCAGCGTCGCCCCGGTGGGGGAGTACGCCGGCCGGCTGGCCGACATGTGCGGACAGGACACGCACGACGTGTTCCCGCCGGCGTGGTCCCTGGCCCGCGCCGGCGCGGCACCGTTGGCACTGGAGACCTCGCTCGCCGCGGCCGGCATCACCGACGGGTCGGTCCTGTACCTGACCGACATCGCCGCCGACCCGGCCGGAGAGCCGGTCATCGAGGACATCGACGAACTGGTCGCCGACGAGACCGCCCGGCGGCGACAGCGCATCCCGTCGCGCGGCACCGTCCTCGCCGTGGTCTCCCTGCTGTGGCTGGCCGGGACGTCGGTCCTGGTGGCCGTCACCGGCACCGACGCGCTCGCCGGTGGGGTGAGCCTGACCCTGGGCGCCCTCGGCCTGCTCGTCGGCGCCTGGACGATGGCGCAGAAGCGGGCGGCCGTCCCGCCGCTGCTGTGCGTGGCGATGTCGGTGACCGCGGCCGTGTTGATGGCCGGCGCGGGCGCGCTCGTCACGCAGGCCATCGCCGGCAACGACAGCCGCTGGACGGGCGCCATCGCCGGCGGCAACCTCGGACTGGTCATGGCGCTCGCCGCCACGCCCGAGATGGTGCTGGTCGCCATCGAGATCCAGCTGCTCGTGGCCGGCCTGTTGGCGCCGCTGCTGCTGTTCCTGGACACGAACCGCGTCCAGGCCGCCTCCGTGGTCGTCGTGGTGGCCGTGACGATGATGGGCGCCGCCAAGGGGCTCGCCGCCGGGATCGCCGCGTGGGGTTCCCGGGCGCCGGGCAGCCGGGGGCCGATGGCCCAGGCGGTCACGAACATGCTCGACCGCGCCGGGCAGCTGATGTCCATCGTGATCGGTGGACCAGTCGTCGCGTTGATCGTGTCGTTGCCGATCCTCGCCACGGCCGGGCACGGGTTCGCGTACGCGCTGACCGTCGTGACGACCGTCGGACTGCTCTTACGCGTCCAGCAGGCCGGGACGGGCACCGAGATCGTGCAGTACGCGCTCGCCGGGCTCGTGGGCGTCTTCTCGGCCGTTCTGGGGCTGGCGCACTGGCTGGGCGGGGGCGGGCTCGTCGCGGCGCTCCTGACGACCGGTGGGCTCGCCGTGCTCTGTGTCGGGCTGGGGATCGTGTTGTCGCCGATCCGCCCCGAACGGGACGCCGACCTGGAGCTGGGCGGTGCCGTGCCGCCGCCGCGGCGTTCCAAGGTCGAAGTGGTCCTGATGATCTGCAACCTCGCCACCGCGCCGCTCGCGATGGGGGCGTTCGGGATCTTCGGTGAGCTGATCGACCTGGGCCGGCGGCTCGGCGGTTAGTCACGGTTCGGTTCCGTTCCGCTTTGAATTTCTGCGTTACGCTCCGCCCGAAAGGGCGCTCTTACCTGGACGGACAGGCCGGGGGACGGTTCGGCCGTCCCCTTAAGGGGACTTGTCGCGAGGTTTGCGACACTTTTCTATGGGGCGAGGTCCAGAAAGGGGAGGCCGGTGTCCGCGCGGTCAAGAGAAACAACGCCGGACCAGCACATCACCCGGAACCCGGGACCAAAGTCCCAGAACGAGACAGACGCAAACGGGCGCATGCGGGCGTTGCACGACACGCACGCCGCTCCGCTTCTGCGCTATCTGCTCCGGTTGACGCTGGGCGATCGTGAGCTCGCCGAGGACCTGCTCCAAGAGGTCCTCCTGCGAGCCTGGCGCAACATCCACGACCTCCCCGCCGAGGGCGAGGGTCTGCGCCCCTGGCTGTACACGGTGGCCCGCAACGCGGCCATCGACGCGGCCCGGGCCCGCCAGGCCCGCCCGTCGGAGGTTCACCTCACCGACATCACCCGGCTGCCGGCCACCGGCGACGCCGTCGAGCGGATGGTGGCCGTCCAGACCGTGCGCTCCTCGCTCCCGGCCCTGACGCCCGAGCACCGCAGCGTCCTCGTGGAGCTCTACTACCGCGGTTCGACCACCGCCGAGGCCGCCGAGCGCCTGGGCATTCCCGAGGGAACGGTCAAATCACGCACGTTCTACGCACTACGTGCACTTGGTATCGCAATCGGCGACGAGAAAGTGTGACGCACACCTCTTCGAATTCACGCAGCAATCCTGTGAACCATCCCGGGTCGCGAGACGTTCAATTGACACGGGTTCCGACAGGCTGACCTAACGGGGGCGGCGGCCGGAGCCGTGCGAAGGAGCGACATGGCGAGCTGCGGCGAACTGCGCCGGGCCGGGGCTGCGTGAGGATGGGCACCGTGGAAACACAACCCGCCCCGGGTGGGCGGCCCCCCGACGAGCACCTCAGGCTCGGCCAGTACCTGGTGGGCGCACTGCCCGCCGCCGAACGCGAGGCGTTCGAGACGCATCTGGCGCGGTGCCGGGAATGCCTGGCCGAGGCCGAACGGCTGGAGCCCGTGCTGGACATGCTCGCGCTGGTGCCGCCGGACGAGGCTGAGGCGCTCGTGGCCGCCTACGCACCGCCCGAGGCACCCGGCTCCCCACGGCGCACCCCGAACGCGGCTCCTCGGCGGAATGAGGCCGTCGCATCACCCGTTCGACCGAGGCCCACCGGTACCTCCGGACGCCGTGAGTCCACCACGCCGCGCGAGAACGGCGGACCCCGGGTCTCCGCCCCCGCACGCGGCGCGGCACCGCGGTCGCCCGCGGGACGGCCGAAGGGCGGCACGCGTCCCAAGCGCGGCCGGCGCAACGGGATCCTGATCGGCGCGGTCGCACTGGTGCTCGTGCTCAGCGGCATCGGCCTCGGCTGGTCGATCATGCGCGGCGGCGGCACGCCCGGCCAGGACGTCACGCTCGCCGCGACCGGCACCGACCTGACCAGCGGGGTCAGCCTCTCCGTGCGCGTCGTCGGCAACGGGCGCACCTCCACCGTCGCCGCCACCGTCGGCGGCCTGCCCGCCGGCGAACGCCACCAGCTCCTCGCGGTGAACACCAACGGCGAGAGCTTCCTGCTCTCCGACTGGACCGCCGCGGCCGGCATCCAGGACATCACCGGCGAGTGCGACGCACCCGTCGACAGCCTCTCCTTCTTCTCGATCACGAAGCTCGACGGCTCCGTTCTCGTCACCGCCCACATCAACCGGGGTCGGCCCGCCACGTCCGGTCAGCCGGCATCGCCGCGGTGACCGGTCCGCGGCCGACGTCGCAACGGACCCCAGCACCGCAAGGCGAAAGCGAGCGTGGCCACGATCACCAGGCCGAACAGCAGCGCCGCGCCCTGACCGTTCTTCCACACCTGCTGCGAATGAGTACTGCCGGTGTCCCGGCGCACCGTCACGCCGACGGCCGCGCCGGGGTCGACCATCCCCCAGCCGATGGCGGAATCGGGCGCGCTCCGGCCGCCCCCGCCGGAGGTGCGGCGCACCGTGTCGGCCGCCTGCGCGGCGGACAGCTGGGGAAACACCGACCGCACCAGGGCCGCCACCCCGGCCACGAACGGCACCGCGAAGTCCGCGCCCGTGCCGGTCACCTGCGCGGCCGGGTTGACGCTCAGGCTCGCGACGTTGACCCCCGGGGCGAGCACGTCGACGGAGCCGGCCGGGTACTTCTCCGCCGGCAGGTCGTCCGTGCCGGCGGCCCCCACCCGCAGCAGCCCCTCGCGGCCGCTGCGCGTGCGGCCGTTGCGGTCGGCCGGCACGACGACGACCGTCCCGCGCGCGACCGCGGCGTCGATCGCGGCGGAGACCTTCGCGTCGCCGATGTTGACCGACACCCCGAACATCACCACCGACGCCCCGGCCGTCGTGGCGGCCTCCAGGGCGGCGGCCAGTTGTGCGGGATCGTCGCTGTTGATCCGCACCGGCAGGATCCGGGCCTCCGGCGCCATCCCGACGAACCTGGTGTCGCTCCGCACGCCGGCCGCCACGATGCCGGCCATCGCGGTGCCGTGGCCCACGCAGTCGGTGTCTGCGCGGCCGCCGGTGCCGGTCACGTCGTTGCCGGGCAGGACCCGGCCGGCGAGCGCGGGAACGTCGGCCTCGACCCCCGAGTCGAGCACGGCGACCGTCACGCCCTCGCCCTTGCCCTTCGTCCAGGCCCGATCCGGCGCCAGCCGCAGCTGCGCCCAGGGCAGGTTGGCCGTGGGGCCGCTGCCGGGCGGGCCGCAGCCCTCGTCGCCGCCGGCCGCCGAGCCGGGGGCGGGGGAGCCGGTCGGGGCGGGCGAGGGCGCCGTGCCGCTGCCCGCGGGCAGCAGCCCCACCTGCACGCCGTCGCCCACCGCGTCCCAGGGCAGGACGAGGAGCCAGCCGGCGGTCAGGGCGTTGGGATCCTTGAGGGCGCCGCCGTCGGGCTGCTTGCGGCCCGCGTTCAGGTCGAAGATCTCGGCGGAACGTGCGGCGTCGCCGAGAAGTCGCAGGGAGATGGCGCTCAGCGTCTCCGTCTTGCCCGACGCCGCAGGGCGGACCGCGTAGTACTTGACGTACCCTTCGGCGGGTTCGGCGAGTGCGGGCACACCAGCGCCGGCGGCGACGACGGCGAACAGTCCGACCACGAGGGAGGCCAGGCACCACCGCCGTACCCGTTCCGCCAGCAATCGGGTCACCGGCACCTCCGCACACGTCGGGACACTCACAACATACTGGACATCGACCACCCCGCCATTCGGGGCCTTCCCGCAGGTGGACCGGTGGCCGGCGGGGTAGGGACGGAGCACTGACCACAGTGGACAGTCGGGTTCGGCGGCGGGTTCTGTCGGTCGCGCTCCTCGCACTTCTGCTCGTCCCGTTCTGGCCCGCCGGAGCGGTCCACGCCGCACCCGACACCGGCAAGTACTACATCGTCGGTGAACCCGTCGGTGCACAGCGTGAGTACCTCTTCGGCATCGCGGTGCGCACCCTGAAGAACGGCAACCGGTACCGGGAGATCTTCGACCTGAACGCCGACCGCGTCCAGCCCGACGGCGGAATCCTCACCGACGCGATGGACCTGCGGCCCGGCTGGATTCTCGCCCTGCCGCCCGATGCGAGCGGCCCCGGCGTGAAGGTCGGGCCGATCCCCCCGTACACCCCGTCGAGCGTGCCCAGCCAGGCGGCGTCGCGCCCACCCGCGCAGTCGCCGGCTCCCGATGCCAAGGCGAGCGCGGACGACATCGCGTCCGAAACGATGATCATCCGGGTCGGCGCGACGGTGCTGACCGTGGTGCTGTTCGCGCTCGCGCTGCTCGTGCTGCGGCGGCCCCGCCGGCCGGCTGCGGCGACCGCCGGGGGCCGTTCGCGCGGCTCGGGGCCGACATCGCCGCGTAAGCCCTCTGGCGGCTCCGGTGGCTTTGGTCGTCCTGGTGGCGCTGGTGGCGCTGGTGGCCCGGGTGCGCCTCGGCGTCCGGCGCGCACGGCTGCGGTGCCGGAGGAGTACGACGGGGTGGAGCGGGATGCGTTGTCGCTGATGCCGCGCGGCGGGGCCGATGCTCCGGATGCCGGATCTGATTCGTCCGGTCCCGGGTCCGGTGGGCAGCGGCCCGGGGCGCGGGCGCCACAGGGTTTCGGCCGGGGGCGTGACGGGTTCGGGCGTGACGAGTCGGTGCGTGGCGGGTTTGCCGAGGGCGGGGAATCCGCTGACGGGTCGGCTTCCGGGGACGGCTCCTCGTCGGACGGCTCGTTTGCGGGCGGTTCATCTGCGGATGGGGCTGATCGGGAGGGCGCCTCATCGGGCGGCGTTGGCTTCCGTGGTGGTGCCTCTCGTGGTGGGTCTCGCTCTGGTGGTGCTGCTTCGGGTGATGGGGCCGGCTCTGGCGGTGGGGCTGGCTCGGATGTTGCTGCCTCCGGTGGTGAGCCTGGCTCTGGAGGTCCTTCCTCGGGCGGCGGGTCGGCTTCCGGCTCGGGCAGCGGGGGCTTCGGCTCCGGCGGGTTCACCTCCGGCGGGTCGCTTCGGGGAAGTGCGGCGGAGTTGGGTGGATGGTCCACCGGTGGGCTTTCCGGGCCGATCGGACGCGGACCCGGGCGGGCGATCCCGCACTCGGCCGAGGACGATCCGCGACAGGCCGGGGCACCCGGCCGTTCCTCCGGTGTCGGTCGCTCCGGCGAGTCCGGCGGCTCCGTGGATCCGGCCCGTCACGACGATCCGTCGGGAGCGGACGGCCATGCCGATGACCGGCGGGGCGAGCGCGGTCGTGGCGGGTCATCGCCCCGCGGCGGGCGACGTGACGCGGACGGTCGCGACGATGCGTGGAGCGACGACCCGGACGACCGCTACGGCGGGCCGGGGCCGGACGACGAATTCCGGGGCACCCGTGCGCATGGCAGCGACGGCGACGATTCTGCGGCTCACGCTGATTCGCGCGGTGGCTTCGCCGGCGTTGGTCCGCGTGGTGCGGGCCGCCCTGACGATGACACCACAGTGGGTGATGGCGATTCCGACGGTGCGTTTGGCGGCAGCGATCCGCATGGTGCCGGTCGTCGGGACGGTGATGTTTCTGCGGGTGTCGGCGGCTCGCGCGGCGGCGGTCCGCCTGGTGCGGGTTGGCGTGACCGTGATGAATCGGTGGGTGGCGGCGATTCCCGAGGTGCGTTCGCCGGTGGCGGTCCACATGGCGCGGGCGGTCGGGACGATGCGGCCGGGGACGGTGAGCCATGGGGCGAGTGGCCGGCGGACGGGTCTGCGGACGACGCCGATCCGGACGCAGGCGGCGCCCGTAGCAACGGCCACGGGGTAGAGCCGTCCGGCCCGGCCGGCCGACCACCGGCCACGGCGCAACGAGCCGCAGTCTTGGGCGACGGCGACGGTTGGGAGGAAGACCGCTCGGTGCCGGACGACGGAACCCGCCCCGTCGCGGACTTCCGCGGTGCCGCGCCCGACCTGCGCGCCGAGTTGTCCACAGTGGACGGCCCCATCCGGGTGCGCCTGACCGGTATCGGCGGCGACGCCACGGACCCGCCCTACGCGTGGGTGGCGGATGGAGAGCAGCCGCCGGCGGCGCAGTTCCCGGTGGTGCTTGGCGCTCGGGGACCCTGGTCGCTACGGGTGGATCTGAGCCGCGCGCCGGACGTCGTCACGATGGCCGGCGACCCGGAAACCTGCAAGCGTCACCTGATCGCGATCGTGCGTCGGCTCATGACCGACGGCGTGCCGGTAACCGTGGTCGGCGATGTACTCGGGCCGGTGCCGCCGGCGGGATGTGTGCGCGTGGCGGAGTTCGGGCCGCCGCCGGGCGGGGATCGGGGCGTCGTCATCGCCGAGTCGCCGAACGAGGCTGAGCTCGCCGTCGCGCGGGACCTGCTCGCGGCGACCGGCAACGTGCCGCTGCTGATCGGTGCCGTCATGCCCGCCCGGTGGAACCTGGCGGTCCCTTCCGTCGCCGGGCCCGCAGCCGGCACGCATTCCAACGCCCACGAGCCGGCCGCAGCCCGCATCCCCGAACAGGCACCGGCCGTTTCCGCTGTCACCCCTTTGCCCGAACCGGCACCGGTGGGACTGTCGCAGGATCCCGCAGCTGCCCTCGCCCACGGCACGCCGGAGGTGGACACATCCGGCTCCTCGCACGTAGACGCATCCGGCTCATCGTCCGCGGACTCCTCCGGGCTGTCGCCCGGCGATGCGCCTGACCCTTCGTCTGCGCCCGCACCGTCGGCTGCGGACGTATCGGACCAGCCGGCGGTGGTCGAGACGACCGAAGCGGATGCCGGTGCGCCGGGTCCGGTGTCGGTGGACGGGTCCGATGGGTCGGCCTCGCGTGAGGTGGATCGGGCGGATGTCGGGCTGTCTGGTGGGGTGCCGGCGGATGCGCCGGACGGGCCGGCCTTCATTGAGGATGATCCGCTGGTGTCGGGTGAGAGGCCCACGCACGGGGCGGATCGGGTGGTCGCTGAAGCACCGGACGCAGCCGTCGCGCAGACAGAGGTCGGGTCTGCGGCGCACGTGGTGGACGGGATGCCCGAGGCGCCGGCGGATGCCGGTGACCAGTTGTCGGAGCACGGTGTGGACCGGGCCGACTCCGCCGCGGATCACGTGGCTCCGGCCGGTGCCGAGCCGTCCGGGGTCGTGGCCGCATGGTCGACGGAATCGAGCGCGTGGGCGCAGGAGCATGCCGCCCCGGGTTTCGACACCGGTGTCCCGGCGGAGCATGCGGAGGCCGTTTCGGCGCAGCCGTGGGTGGCCGATGCGGGCGCTGTGCAGTCGTGGGCGGGCGGTGCCGGTTCGGGGCAGCCGATTGTGGGAGGTAGTGCGGAGGCCGGTGCCGCGTGGCAACGGGTGGTCGGCCAGGAGCATGCCGACGCCGGTCGGACGTGGGCAGCGGGGCATGCGGACGCCGTCCCGGTGCAGCCGTGGTCCGGGGATCAGGCGGAGGCCGGTGTCGCGCCGTCGTGGGCGGGGCACGAGGACGCGGGTGTCGCGCAGCCGGTCGCCGGGCACCACGGTGCCGCTTCGGCCGCGGCATGGGTAGCGAGTGAAGCAGACGCGGGCGTCGCTCCGCCGGGTGGACCGGGCGACGCCGGGCAGCTTTGGCCGGCGGGCCAGGGGGAGGGCGCTTCCGCCCAGCACTGGCCGGCGGGTCGGGTGGAGGGTGATTCCGGGGCGTCCTGGTCGGTGGGTCACGCGGATGGTGTTTCCGGGCGTCCCGGGGTCGGTGGTCCTGTGGGCGCTCCCGCGCAGGTGAGTGGGTCGGGCTCGATGTGGAGCGGTCCGCCCCGGACGCATGTGCCGCCGTCGCCGACGCATGACTCGTGGGCACAGAACGCGGCCCCGGTGCCGGAAGGCCAGGCGCAGTGGCAAGAGCCGGATCCGGATCCCTATGCCGTGCCGTCGACATACGGGTCCGATCCCTATGCCGTGCCGCCGCCGTACGACGCGTCGGCGCAGCCGTGGCCGCCGGGTCAGGCCCCGGTCGTGCCGGCGCAACACCGGGGTCCGGTGCCGAGCGCCCCGGAGCATGACGCGAACGCCCACCCATGGGTGCAGGGTCAGACGCCGACCGCGCCGGCGCAGGATCACGTGCCGGTTGCGGACCTGCATCAATGGGCGCAGGGTCATGCGTTCCCCGCGCCGGCGCCGCAGTGGGCGGAGGGCCAGGTGCCGGCCTCTTCGGCAGCTGAGGCACCGTCCCATCACTGGATGCATGGTCAGGCGCCATATGGCCACGGTCCACAGTGGACGGCCGAGCCGGGAGTGGGCGCGGCGGCGCAGGGTCAGGTGCCGGAGGTGCCGGTCGACCAGTGGGCGTCGGACCAGGTGCCGTACGGGCACGCTCCACAGTGGACGCCGGGGCAGGGTTCGGCTCCGGAGGTGCCCGCGCAGCAGTGGGAGCAGAGCTGGGTGCCGGCCGACGCCGGGCACCACGGCACCCCGGACCCGACGGCGGGTGGCCCCTCCGGGTACTACGGCGTGCACGGCTCGGCGGCGGGTGTGCCTCAGGCGGCGAGCGGCGGCGTGCCGGTGCCTCAGCAGGCGGGGCCTTACGGGAGCGCGCCGCGGGTGGTGCCCGTTCCGGTGGGGGAGGCGCCGGTGCCGAGGCCGGTGCCGGGGCAGGGCGGGCCGGTGCGGCAGCCGGTGCCCGTTCCGGGGCAGGGCGGGCCGGTCAGGCAGCCGGTGCCGGTGGAGAGCGGGCCGCAGCCGGGTGCACCGGTGCCGATCGCGTACGAGCCGGTGGCTACGCCGGTGCCGGTGGGCGGTGACGGTGGGGTGCAGCATGTTCCGGCGGCGCGGGTGTCGTCGGTCGGCAGCTACACGGCCGGGCCGGCCACACCGGCTGACGGGACGTCCGCCGCAGCGGCCCGCAGGGCGGGGTCCCGGGGGTTCGGCGACACCGTCCAACAGTCCGATGGTGCCGGCGACATCGGCGAAGATCGCGACGGGTGACACGCCAGCCACCGAATCGGCGCCGCACGACGTGGCTGGCGTTACACCGGGCCGACGAGCCCTGCCGACACGGAGCGCCGGGTCAGAGGTTGGGGAGGCCCGACGTCAGGGGGCGGGAGTGGCCGCGGGCGACGGATTCCCAGCCGCCGGGGGTGGCCTTGTAGAGCCGCTTCATGGTGACGCGTTCGTAGGAACGGCTGGGCAGGATCAGCTCGAGGCCGGCCGCCCGCAGTTTGCCGATCCGGCTGCGTAACGCCCGGAAGCCGGCCAGTTGGCGTTCGCTCGCGACGATGTCGATGGCGCGGCGCTTGGGCACGCTCACCTCGACGAGCACATGTCCGGGCAACGGGTCCGGCTTGCGCCGGTGCAGCACCAGCCAGCCGGGCGGGAGCCGCCGCGCGTTGGCCGGCAGGCGCACGAACATCGTGCGGTCGCGGCCGCTCGGCCAGCGTTCGACGTCGGTGGGCAGCCCCGGTGCGCCGTGGTGCGCCTGCGCGCTCTGCAGGAGCAGCGGCGCCTCCTTGAACAGGTCCGGGTCGCCGTCGATGGTGCCGTCCGCCTCGAGGCGGTACCCGGCGAGGAGGCGAACCCGGTCGAGCCGCCCGATCGGCAGCAGATAGGCGTCGCTGGCCCGCATGAGGTGCTGCAGGTGCGCGGGCACGTGGCTGCCCATGCCGGAGATCTGCACGGCGGCGCCCTTGCCGACCTTGACGCGCAGCAGGTACCCGGGCTCCCGGCCGGCCTCGAACGGCCGCGGCCGCAGCCGCCCGAACAGGAACAGGTCGGGGCTGGGCACGCCGGCGAGCGCGACGGCGACGGGTGGCCGGGCGGTGGCGACGTACAGCTCCACGGTCTCGGCGTTGACGAACGGCTGGTCGGGCAGCCACGGGACGCCGAACGGCGCGCCCTTCACGGTGTCCGGGACCATGTGCGGCGCGGGCTGCACGGGCGGGCCGGGGCGTTCGGTGCGCACGGGTGCCGTCGCGTGGCGCACGACGGTGCCGTCGGCGGGGTGCAGGGTGCCGTCGTCGTCGGGCCGGAACCGGGTGCTCCACATGCAGCCGGGGATCTCGTGCGACTGCCACGGCGCGGGCCGGCCGAGGCGGTCGAGGGCGCGCAGGTCGGCGCCGTCGACGAGTTCGACGCTGCCGCCGGGCGGGGGCGCCCACACGCGTGCGCCGGCGGTGCGGGCGAGGGCCGCGAGGTTGGCGACGAGCCGCTGCTGCGCCTCGGGCTCGGTCGGCCAGGTGAGCCACATGCGCACGTCGCCGCCGTACAGGGGAAGGCCGCCGAGCGCCGCGGCGAGCAGGTCGCCGCCGACGACGTCCTGCGTTCCCCGGTAGTCGCCGACCAGGAAGCCGCCGGCCCGCACGGTGACGGCGACGGTCGCCAGCCCGGGGATGCGGGTGAGCAGGCGGGCGGCGACGGCGCGGCGGGTCACGAAGTCGGCGCGAGTGGCGAGGGCGAGCCCGCCGGGCAGCGGCAGCGCGACGACGCCGGTGCGCGGGCGCACGAGCCCGTCGTGCAGCGCGAACCAGCCGGGCAGGTCGGTGGCGCGGCCGAGCGGCTGGACGAGTTCCCAGTCGACGACGCGGCCGGTGGTCTCGTCGACCGGGACGGCGTCGAGCGGGCCGGTGGGGTCGCCGTTGGCGGCCTGCTGGCGCAGCACCGCCCCGGCCGGGCAGACGAGGACGTCGTGGCCGAGCAGCGAGGCCATGTCGCGGAACATGTCGAGCCGGCTGCCGCCGTCGCTGACCAGGATCCGCACGTCCTCGGCGGCGGTGCCGGAACGGCGCACCATCTCGGCGAGCAGCCCCGCGGTCATGGTGGTGCGGGGGTCGTCGGGTGTGGTGACGCCGCCGGAGGGGTGCGGGATGAGCCACACGTCGTGCAGCCCGTCGATGCGCCGGTGTCGCCGCGCGTCGATCTCTGGTGCGTGGCGGGGGCGTGGCGCGTGGGCCACGGCTGCAGCGGCTGCCGCGGCCGGGGGTTCAGCGGCCGTCATCGGCACACACCACCCTGCGCCATCCGGCCTCCCTTAAACGGACCTTAAAGAATCTCCGGAGAGCATGACGGAACACGGGGCGTGTCGGTTCACCGACAGCCCGAAGATTTTCCGTTCGTGTGGATTATCTTCCGTTCATGTGGCCGGGAAGGTCAGGCGGATGTCCGCACCCTCCCGATAGTCGGCGTCGACCCAGGTCCGGCCGCCGTGGTACTCGATGATCTTCTTGACGATGGCCAGCCCGATGCCGGTGCCCGGATAGCTGTCCTTCGGATGCAGCCGCTGGAAGATGACGAAAACCTTGTCCGCGTACTCGGGCGGGATGCCGATGCCGTTGTCGCGGCAGGAGAGCTCCCACTCGTCGTCCACCCGCCGGGCGGACAGGTGCACCTTCGCCGGTAGGTCCGGCTTGTGAAACTTGAGGGCGTTGCTGAAGAGGTTGGTCACGAGGGCCTGCAGGAGTGGCTCCTCGCCGCGGACCACCGGCAGGTCGTCGTCCCAGGTGATCTCCGCGGCCTGCGCCGTGCGCACGGAGTCGAGCGAGGCGGCGGCCTCCGAGGCCAGTTTCTTCAGATCTATCTCGGTGAACTCGTTGGTGATCCGGCCGATCCGCGAGAACGCCAACAGGTCGTTGATCAGCCGCTGCATCCGCTGCGCCCCGTCCACGGCGAAGTGGATGTACTGGTCGGCGCGTTCGTCCAGCTGGCCCGCGTAGCGGCGCTGCAGCAGCTGGCAGAAGCTGGCCACCTTGCGCAGCGGCTCCTGCAGGTCGTGCGAGGCGACGTACGCGAACTGCTCCAGGTCCCGGTTGGAACGGGTCAGCTCCTCCGTCTGCGCGCGCAGCTGTGCGTTGGCCTCCTCGATGGTCTCCCGCGCGTTGCGCACGACCGCCAGGTCGTCGGCGATCTGGCGGCGCATCCGGTCCACGTCGGTGGCGAGCTCGACCAGCTCCGGCGCACCCTTGGCGGACAATCGGCGTTCGTAGTCGCCGTCGGCCACCAGCCGCACCTCGGAGGCGAGCGCACTCACCGGCAGCGTGATCAGCCGGCGCAGGATCGTCACCAGCATGAACCCGGCGACCGCGATCACCGCCGCGGCGAACAGCAGCAGCGCCAGCAGCAGCCGCCCTGAGCTGTTGACGTCGGCGCGCACCTCGTCACGACGTTCGACCAGATGCTCTCCCAGAAGGGTGATCCGGTCGGAGGCGGCGCGGTAGACGGTCCTCGACCGGTCCGTGGGTGTGGCAAGGGCCGCGCTCGGGCCGTCGGCCCGGGCGGCGGCGATCAACGGCTCGGTGATCTCCCGGCGGTAGGTGGCCAGCGCGTCGCGGATCGCCTCCAGGTCATCGCGCAGCTGCGGCTCGTCGCGCAGCAGCCGCAGCGTCTCGGTGATCAGCCCCGACTCGGCCGTGACCGCGTCCCGGTAGGTCGCCAGGTCGTCCTCGCGCGCCGTCAGAAGAAAGGTCCGCGCGCTCGTCTGCTGGCGCAACAGCCCCTGGTAGAGCCGCTCGGAGTTGACCCGGGCCGGCGTCAGGTTGTCCATCACCTGCTCGCCGCCGGCCCGATACACCGCCACCGCACCGGCCGTGACCAGGGCGATCAGGACGAGCACCGTCGAGACGCCGGCGAAGAGCGCGCTCACCCGGCGGCTGAGGGTCCAGTCCTTCACGCGGACCCGTCCCCGCTGCGCTCCAGTGCGATCCGCAGCGCCTCGTCGGCCTGCTCGACCGTCCCGGCCGAGACCGAGACCGTCTCACCGTCCTCGGTGGTGATGGCGATGGAGACCGGCACGGCCGCCGCGGGGCCCCGTCGCTGTCCGATCCACACCTTGATCGATTCCATGAGAACGGCGATGAGCCCGGTCGTCACGCCGGTGATCACCAGCTCCGTGAAGGCGCCCATGCTGCCCGGCGACGGAGGCACGGGCCGGGTGCGGACCCTGCCGCGCAGGGCCGGCTCCAGGCGGAGCCAGTCCGCGAGGGAACGCTCCGCGTCCTCGTCGCCGTCGATGCCGATCCGTAGGTCAGTCACGTGAGCGCTCCCTGCTCATCCGGCACGGGGGTGGCCGGAGCAGTCCGTAGGCTACCGTCGCCGGATCCGGCGAAGGAGGGGCCATGGCCCCCCTCAATCGCGAACATCCCTTTCCATGCCCTCCCGAGCACTTAATCTCGTACCGGAGAGGTCGCCGCATCGATACGTTTCCTCTACGTAACGAGCCTCTGGGAGGAACCGTGCGCAAACTGATCATCCCCACCGTGGCCATGACGCTGATCGCGTTGACGCCATTACCGGCCTCGGCGCTCGACAACGTCAACTCCAAGAAGTTCCGCGACGGGGTGACCGTTGCCGGGATCATGCAGCACGAACGCGCGCTGCAGCGGATCGCCAACGACAACGGCGGCACCCGCGCATCCGGCACACCGGGCTACCTCGCCTCCGCGAACTACGTCGCCAGGACCCTGCGGGACGCGGGGTACTCGGTGCGGCGGCAGGAGTTCACGTTCCCGTTCTACCGGGAGCTGGCTCCCGCGCAGCTGACCCAGGTGTCGCCGACACCGAAGACGTACGAGACCGGCACCTACGACTTCTCCGGCAGCGGCGACGTCACAGGCACGATCGTGCCCACGAACGACATCGTCATCCCGCCGGGGCCGGTCGCCGGTTCGTCCAACTCGGGCTGTGAAGCATCCGACTTCACGCCGGCCTCCCCGACGGAGCCGCAGATCGCGCTCATCCAGCGCGGCACCTGCTTCTTCCAGGTCAAGGTGGAGAACGCCATCGCGGCCGGCTACGACGCGGTGATCTTCTTCAACGAGGGCCAGCCGGGGCGGGACGAACTGTTCATCGGCAGCCTGAGCGCGCCTCAGCCCATCCCGGCCGTCGGCCTGAGCTTCGCCGACGGTGCCGCGCTGTACCAGCAGCTGCAGGGCGGAGCGGTCACGATGCGCGTCGTCACCTCCACCGAGGTCGACGCCGCCGCCAAGACCTGGAACATCATCGCCGACTCGCCCGGCGGTGACGCCGACCGCACGATCGTCGTCGGCGCGCACCTCGACTCCGTCATCGAGGGCCCCGGCATCAACGACAACGGCAGCGGCACCTCCACCATCCTGGAGATCGCCGAGCAGCTGACCGCGCAGAACGTGAAGCTGAAGCAGAAGGTGCGCTTCGCCTTCTGGGGCGCCGAGGAACTGGGCACCATCGGCTCCGAGTACTACGTCAACAACCTGAGCGACGCGGCGTTCGCCAAGATCTACGCCAACCTGAACTTCGACATGGTCGGCTCGCCGAACTACGTGCGCTTCGTGTACGACGGCGACGGTTCCGCCACGGGCACCGCGGGGCCGCCCGGCTCGGCCGAGATCGAGGGCATCTTCAACGACTACTTCGCCGCGCAGGGGCTCGCCGCCGACCCGACCGAGTTCAACGGCCGGTCGGACTACGGTGCGTTCATCGCGGCGGGGATCCCGGCCGGTGGGCTGTTCAGCGGCGCCGAGGGGATCAAGACGCCGGAGCAGGCCGCGGTGTACGGCGGGCAGGCCGGCGTCGCCTACGACGTCTGCTACCACCAGGCGTGCGACACCACCGTCAACCTCAACACCAACGCGCTGAACGAACTCGGCGACGCGGCCGCGCACGCGGTGCTGACGTTGGGCGTCACCAAGACGGGGCTGTTCCCGGACGGGAGCCGTCGGGCGCGTAGTGCGCCTCCGTCGTTCGACCACAAGGGCGGCCAGGCGGTCCGCTGAATCTCGTAGCCAGCTAGGCCAGCTAGGTACGGCGAAGCGCCGGTCCCGTCCGGGGGACCGGCGCTTCTTTCCTGCCGTGGG
>NZ_BOPF01000029.1 GCF_016863615.1 Virgisporangium aliadipatigenens
GCCCGTGGCTGGACCGGTCCCCTGCCCTCGCCCGTAAGGCTGCCCGGAACGGAGGCGCCGACAGGTAGAAGGATGCAAGGGCGGGCCGGCTACCGCACCGTGGAACTGGACGTCCCGGCCCGGGAGGTCGACCGGGCGCTCGCCGCCGGGCCGGCGCGGGCGGTGCGGCGACCGCGACGAACGGCACCGCCGGCACGCGGCGTGGGAATGCGCCCGCCTGGGTGCCGATCGTCGGCACCACCCCGACAGGCGAGTGGCGCCTGGAGTTCGACGGCGGCGCCGACGACGTCTTCGACGGTGGTGGGCTGACCGACATCGCGCTCGTCGTCTCCTGGACGGGCCGCGGTCCACTGTGGACCTGAGTCGAAGGGTCGGTTGCCGCCGCCTGAACAACGGCGAGCCGTCGCCGATCCGGGGACCTTGCCCGCAGGCGCGGGGGAGCGCGCGGCATTCCGACGTAGCAGATTCAGGGACATCGACGCCACTCGTTGATCAATCTAGAGTCACGTCGGCGTCCGGAGTGCTTCTCCAGCCGCGTTTCCTTGCCGATCCTCCCACCTCAAGGGGCAGCCTTCGATGGGCCATGGCACAGCAGGCAAACGTCGAACCACGCGTTCCCGACGGTTGCTGGTCGTCGCAGGCACCATCCTGGCGTTCGGCGTGGTCGCCGCGAAAGCGGACGCGGCCGGCACCGACATCACCGACAACGGTGGCACGATCACCGCACAGCGCGGAGCGCCGAGTGGGTCGGAAAGCTACGCCAACCTCATCGACAACGACCCGCGCACCAAGTACTTCGCCGGCGGAGACCGGGGCTGGGTCCAGTACCGCTCGACGGAACCGGCGGCGGTCGACCGGTACACGATCACCTCAGCGAACGACGCCCCCGACCGCGATCCCAGCGCCTGGCGGCTGGAGGGTTCGACCAACGGCACGTCGTGGACCACACTCGACTCGCGGACCGGCGAGTCGTTCAACGGGCGCGGGGTCACTCGCGGCTTCCTCGTCGCCAACACCGTTGCGTACACGTACTACCGCCTCACGCTGACCGAGACGAACGGCTCCCGGGACCTGCAATGGGCCGAATGGGGGCTGTGGGCCGGAGACGGTCAGCCGGCCGCGCCGACCGGGCTCGTCGCGGCGGCCGTCGCCGCCGGGACGGTCGACCTCGACTGGCGGGACAACTCCGATGTGGACACCGGCTATCCCGAGACCGGCTTCGAGGTCCAGCGATCCGTCGACGGCGGACAGTTCGCGCAGGTGGCGATCGTCGGGGCCGACGCGACGGCGTTCACCGACACCGTCGCCACCGCCGGCAGCCTCTCCTACCGGGTGCGTGCGGTCACCGAGGCGGGTCCCGCGTCCGAGTTCTCCGCCGTCGCCGTCGCGACGCCGATCGACCCCACCGTCGAACTGCGCCTCACCGACCTCCCCGGATCGGTGACCGACCGGTACGGGCAGACCGGCGATCAGGGGGCGGAACGCGGTGTCGACCGTTCGCCGTACACCAAGTACTTCGTCGGGGGCTCGACCACCACCTGGCTCGGATACACGCTCGACCGGCGCGCGACCGCGACCCGCTACACCGTGACCGCCGCCAACGACGCGCCGGAGCGCGATCCCCGGAACTGGTCGCTGGTGGCGTCGGCGGACGGCGTCTCCTGGACCACCCTCGACAGCCGCACCGACCAGTCCTTCACCGACCGGTTCCAGACGCACTCGTACCGGTTGTCGAACACCGCCGCCTATCGGTACTACCGGCTGGATGTCACGGCGAACAACGGCTCGCGTGACACCCAGCTCGGCGATCTGGCGATCTTCGGTATGGCGACGCCGGAGGCCATGCCGCTGCCGGCAGCCCCGGACGCACTGCGCGTCGACGCGGTCTCGGGCGACCAGTTGAAGATCTCCTGGGCGGACAACACCCGCTGGGAGACGGCGGTCCGGCTGGAACGTTCGACCGACGGCCAGACGTGGAACTGGTCCCGGACGCTGCCCGCCGGCACCACCCGGTACCGCGATGTCGGACTCGCCGGCAACACGACGCACCACTACCGCGTCCGTGCCGAGAACGCCACCGGGAGCAGCGCCTACGCCACCCCGGCCTCCGCCACCACGGGAACGGCCGACCTGCCGGTCACCTGGCAGGAGCACTGGCATGAACACACCCAGCTGGTCACCAGGGTTTCCTACAACGACACGCTCGGGGTGTACTTCGATCCCGACATGGAACCGTCCCAGACGTGGCTGTTCGGCTACACCGACGCGATCTGGCGCTACGTGCGGGCCACGTACGACGGGGTGGGCAGCGCCCGACTGGCGGCCGTCTTCCACAAGGGCAGGTACGACGGCGGCCACCCGGCGACGGTCTTCGACGCGCACCACGACTACCGCAACGTGATCGATATCGGTCTGGACAACTGGGCCGAGTCGGAGGCACAGCCGCGGGACATCATCGCCCACGAGATCGCGCACATCGTCGAGGGGAGCTTCGGCGGGATCCAGGGATCCCCGTCCTTCCCGATCTGGATGGACAGCAAGTGGGCCGAGATCTTCCAGTACGACGTGTACCTGGGGGCCGGCCTGACCGCCGATGCGCAGCGGTGGCGGGCGAAGATGGCCGGCCAGCGTGACGGGTCTCCGCGCGAAGGCACCGCGTGGTTCTCCGACTGGTTCGCGCCGATCTACGACACCTACGGCCAGTCCCAGGTGCTGGTGCGCTACCTCCGCCTGCTGACGCAGCATTTCGCGCAGTTCAACGGCGAGTACGCGCGCAACCTGAACTGGGGCGAGTTCGTCTTCTTCTGGAGTGCCGCTGCGGGAGTCGACCTGCGACCGTTGGCGACGAACGCGTTCGGCTGGCCCGACGAGTGGGAACGACAGTTTCAGCAGGCGCGGGTGGATTACCCGGGTGTCCGGTTCGCCGCGTGCTGCGGCCCGGTACTGGTGAGCGATCCCGGTCCGCAGAACGCCAAGGTCGGTGAACGGGTGCAGGTCCAGCTGCGCAGTTCGGGCGGCTCGGCCGTCCGGTTCACCGCAACCGGTCTCCCGCCCGGCATGACCGTCAGCGAGGACGGCCTGATCGGCGGCACGCCGACGAGGTCCGGGGTCTACGGGTCCACCGTCACTGTGACCGCGGTGCAGGACCCGACGCGGACCGCCAGCGTGACGATCCGCTGGACCGTCAACGACCACATCGGCACGATCCTCGCCGGCAACGGCGAATGCCTGGACCTCGACAACAGCCGCACCCACAACGGCAACGGTGTGCACACGGTCGGCTGCAACAGCACCGGCGCCCAGAAGTGGTTCGTGTCCGCCGGCCGCTACACGGTCCTCGACAAGTGCCTGGCGACCGCGCCCGGTGCGGTACCGCCGGGCGCGGCGGTGGTGGTCTGGGACTGCGACGGCAGCGCGAACCAGCAGTGGACCGAGCCCGGCGACGGCACGATCCGCCAGGTTTCCAGCGGCATGTGCCTGACCCGGCCCACCGACACCTCCTGGGTG
Organism: Virgisporangium aliadipatigenens; assembly: GCF_016863615.1. Taxonomy (GTDB): domain Bacteria; phylum Actinomycetota; class Actinomycetes; order Mycobacteriales; family Micromonosporaceae; genus Virgisporangium; species Virgisporangium aliadipatigenens. The sequence goes on from NZ_BOPF01000029.1 coordinate 3,508, forward strand.
TCATTGACGCCCTGTACCGGCGGTGATACCCAGCGCTGGCGGCGAGGCTGACTCGCCTCCGCAACCCGCCAGTCTCTGTCCAGCGCGACGACGCTGCGGTGCCATCTTTAACGGTCCGTGGCCGGCCCGGACGGGCCTCGTCGAGCAACCCATCGACCCACTCGGCCAGAAACCGGGCCCGCAACGCCAACGCCTTCACAGGAAACTACGGACTCAGGACATCAGCGGCGCCAGCGTTCGGCAGTTCCACATCCGGTGGAGCCGGAGCCCACGACGACGGTTCCGGCCGGGTCGGTGTAGCAGGGTCGGGGTTCCTTCTGGTCCATCGCCCACGCCGGGCGGCGGTCGAGAACGGTCCCGGCGCTGTCGTACGACACGAGGCTGCCCCGGCCGGGTCGCACCGGACCGTCAGCGATGACGACGAACGTACCGTCGAGCACGTTCGCCTCGGTCGTCAGGCCGTCGCCGTGCTCGAGCACGACCCGGTGTACACCGGGTGCGACCCGTCCCAGCACGCTGAACGCGGCACCGCCGCCGTCGATGTGTTCCGATACGCCGCCGTCGATCTGGACGGCGCCCGGCAGCCAGTCCCCCAGCGGTTCGACGGCGATCGACCGGCTGTCTTCCGCGGGCTGGTTGAGGCACGCCACCAGGACGTTGTCCGCCAGGTAGTAGACGGCGACCGTACCGTTGCGGCTGACGTAGTTGACCAGTTCCAGGTCTCCTACCACCGCCTCCGGCCGCATGCGGGGGTCATCGTGCCGCTGCGCGAAGTCGTTGTCCGCCAGGCACCGGTCGGCCGTGCGCCGCACATCCTGCGGGACGACGCCACCCCGGTAGGCGTAGGCGCGAACATCGGTCCTGCTGTCGCCGTTCCACGGCAGGCCCGTCGTCGTCATCACGACCGCCGCTATCAGCACCGCGGCGCCCGCGAGCGCCGCGAGCGGGACCAGCGGCCGGCGTGGCCGGCGGTCGCGACCACCATCGATCTCCCGCAACAGGCTCTGCCGCATCCGCTCCCGGTGGCCCGGCGGCAGGTCCCGCTCGGCCGGTGGTTCCAGAACGCTGTTCATGCCTGTTCCTCCTCGATCGTCAGTGGTGCGGCATCGGTGTCGAGCATTCGCGCCAACCTCGCGCGGGCACGGGATATCCGCGACCGCAACGACGGCTCGGCGATATTCAGAACGGTCGCCGCGTCGCGGTAGGACACCCCGGACCAGAGGCACAGCATCAGCGCCTCCCGCTCGCCGCGGGGAAGGCGGTTCACCGCGCGTAGCAACCGGCGCATCCGCCGCTCGTCGTCGACCCGGCCGACCACCTCTTCGGCGAGGTCGTCGCCGCTGGACCGCTCGGGCGGCAGCCGTCGGAGCGCCGCCAACCAGCGCCGGGTGGAGCGGTGGTACCCCCTCGCGGCGAACGTCGCCGTGGCGAGCAGCCAGGGCAGCGCCGAGTCGGCGACCAGTGTCACCTCGCTGCGGCGCCGCCAGGCGGCGAGGAACACCTGCTGGGTGACGTCCTCGGCGTCGGCCCAGGAGCCGGTCAGACGGAAACTGTGGTTGTAGACAGCTCGCACATGCCGCTCGAACAGCAGCGCGAACGACGACTCACCGCCGGCTACGGCCTCGGCCCACAGCTGTCGGTCACTGATGTGAAGTCCGGTCATCACACCTGTCAGTGGCCGGCGAGCACGAATGTGTTGCGAACGATACGTCGTCAGGTGCCTCCAGGCGCCCGCCGCGTCGCAGTAGGTTCGCCCGCCCGCCACCGAGTGACGGGGGCGTGAGCACCGAGTCATCTGGTTGTTACCTACATGAACCGCGGCCGGAAACGACCAGGCGTTGTCCTGGTCCGTGACTCACCACCGGGTGAGGCGCGTCTAGGGTTCCGCCGCCGTCGCGCGACGGCAGGGTCTGGTCCGAGAGACGAGGCGCGGGCGTACACGGCGTGCGTTCTGCGTTCCACGGCGGGACAAAAGCCCGGGAGATGGCCGCATCACCCGCGGGCATCCGCGGGGCCGTCTCGTCAGGGGTGAATCGATGATCATCACTGGTGTCGCGATCAGCGTGGTCGCCGTGCTCGTCGTCGGGCTGCTGGTGGCCCGCAAGGTCGACGGCGACAGCACCAACTTCCTGGTCGCCGGGCGATCGCTGATGCTTCCGCTGTCCGCCGCGGGCCTGATGGGCCAGGCGGTGGACTCCAACGCCACGCTGGGAAACACCGACCTGTCCTTCGGGTTCGGGTTCTGGGCCGGCGCCTCGCTGCCGTTCGGCCTGGGCCTGTGCCTGCTGTTCACCGGGCTGTTCTTCGCCCGCCGGATGAACGCCATGCGACTGCACACCCTGCCGGACTTCTACCGGATCGTCTACGGCCGCACGGTCGAGGTACTGGCGTCCATTCTGATGATCTTCAGCTTCTGCATCCTGCTGGCCGGCAACCTGGTGGCCGGCGGGCTGCTGTTCGAGGCGTTCCTGGGCACCAGTTACGAGGTGGGCGTTCTGCTGATCGTCGGCGTGGTGCTCACCTACACGATCACCGGCGGGATGTTCAGCGACGCGTACACCGCGTTCATCCAGATGTGCATCACTGTGGTCGCGTCCGTGTCCCTGCTGATCTGGGTGGCGGTGCGGTTCGGGATCAGCACGCCCGAGGGGATGGGCCCGTTCGACCTCGGCCAGCTCACGGATCCCGGGCAGGGCGCCGTCGTCAACTGGGGCACGCTGCTGGCCCTCGGCATCGGCGACATCGTGGCCATCGACTTCATGCAACGGATCTTCTCCGCGAAGTCACCGGACGTCGCGCGGCGGGCCTGCTTCGTCGGTGCCGCCGCCACCGCGCTGGTCGGCATCCCCTACGCGCTTGTCGCGCTGTCCAGCGTCAGCATCTTCGGCGACGAGCCGTTCGAGGGGCCGGCCCTGTTCCACCTGATGTCCGGGTACGCGCCCACCGGCCTGGCCGTCCTGGTGCTCAGCGGAATCGTCGCCGCCTCCTGTTCGACGGCCAACGGCGCCATCCTGGGGACCGCCGCCGTGGCCGTCCGCAACCTGGCCGGCTACAAGCGCGACCCCGCTCCGACCGGCCGTGACCCGATGCTGCGGCTGGTCCGGCTGTCGATGTTCCCGGTCGTCGGCGTGGCGGTGCTGTTCGCGGTGCGGGTGCCGGAGACCGGCATCCTGCTGACCCTGGCGTTCGACGTGATGCTGGCCTGCCTGGTGATCCCGTTCATCGCCGGCCACTACGGATCCCGCCGCAACCACCAGGCCGCGCTGGCCGCGATCGTCGTCGGGTTCGTGGTGCGGGTCGGCCTGTTCGTGCTGACGCCGACCATCTTCGGCGCCGAGAACACGCTCCTGTACGTGAAGAACGACGTCATCGGTCCCGGCTTCGACGGCTGGCCGACGTTCATCGGGTTCGTCGCGTCGGCGGCGACCTTCTACGGGGCCACCCTGATATGGCCGTCCCAACCGGTGCGGGCGATGGACACCGACGAGGTGGCGGCCGCCGCGGAGGCACTGCGCGCCCGCGACACCGTCGCCTCCTGACCACGCCCGTCCGAAGAAAGGCGAACCACCGATGGGATTCGGCCACGGCCACCACCGTCCTGAGGGCTCCGGCCCGGCCTACGGCGACGAGGCCCGCTACGCCGTCGAACGCGAGCGGGACCTGCCGACCACCGCACACGAACGCGAGATCGCCCGCGGCCTGGAGATGGGCCTGCCCGGCGCCGACTCGATCGTCGACCGCACCATCCCGACGTTCAGCCGCGGGGAACTGCCGCACTTCGCCGGCATCAACACGTTCCTGAAGGCGCCGTACCTGGAGGACGTGAAGCGGTGCGGCGAGTACGACGTCGCCGTCGTCGGGGTGCCGTTCGACGGCGGCACCACCTACCGGTCAGGCACCCGGTTCGGGCCGCAGGGCATCCGCAAGATCTCCGCGCTGTACGGGCCTTACAGCTTCGAACTCGGCGTCGATCTCCGCGAGAGCATCACGATCTGCGACCTGGGCGACATCTTCGTCATCCCGGCGAACATCGAGAAGGCGTTCGACCAGATCTCAAAGGGCATCGCGCACGTCTACGAGTCCGGGGCGTTCCCGGTGGTGCTGGGCGGTGACCACTCGATCGGCTACCCGACGACCCGCGGCGTGGCCCAGCACCTGACCGGCAACCTCGGGATCATCCACTTCGACCGGCACGTCGACACCCAGGAGACGGACCTCGACGAGCGGATGCACACGACTCCCTGGTTCCACGCCACCGACCTGCCCAACGTGCCACCGAAGAACCTGGTGCAGATCGGCATCGGCGGGTGGCAGGCGCCGCGTCCGGGCGTCAAGGTCGGTCGCGAGCGCGGCACCACCGTGATGACGGTGACCGACTGCGTGGAGATGGGCATCCAGCAGGCGGCCGAGCGCGCCCTGGACGTGGCCTGGGACGGTGCCGAGGCGGTCTGGCTGTCGTTCGACGTCGACTGCCTCGACGCCGCGTTCGTGCCCGGCACCGGCTGGCCCGAGCCCGGCGGGTTCCTGCCGCGCGAGGTGCTGAAGTTCATCCAGATCATCGCCGACGCCGCACCGCTGGCCGGCATCGAGGTGGTCGAGTGTTCGCCGCCCTACGACAACGCGGAGATCACATCGCTGATTTCGACCCGGGTCATCTGCGACACGCTCGGTTGCCTCGTCCGCTCCGGCCACCTACCCAAGCGGAGCTGACCCCGGCCAAGCTCGGCGACGACGTCGCGATGGCGGGGTCGATGGGGAACGGTGGGCCGTGTGGGGTAACCGTGAACCGCGCCGAGTGCTGCGGCGAGCACCATCGCACCACCGCCCTGCTCGCCGGAATACAAGGCGGCGCAATACTGTCGGCCACCCTGCGCGACCCCCAACTGCTGACCACACAGGTCGCCCACCTCCACGACTGGATCGACACGGTGGCGGCCGGGTCGTAGCGCAGTCGGGATCAGCCGGCGTCCATTCCCGCGCCGGCCTCCTCGATCGCGGCGTCGACGCGGTGGGCGAGTTCCACGTCGAGGGCGGTCACCGCGTTCACCCGGTTGGTGCGCACGGCGAGCGTGGCCGTGCCCTCTTCGGGGCGCGCGATGTGCGGCCCGCGTCCGGTCTCGCGCTTCAGCTCCGCGAGCCGCCGCAGCACGCGTTCCAGGTCGTCGGGAGCGAGGGCGATGGTCCGCACGATCGCGCTCCGGTCTCCCGACCACTGCGGCAGTCGGTCCAGCGCGCCGCGCAACTCGTCGTCGTTCAGTGGCGGCGTACGCCCGTCCACGCCGACAACCCCGCCTTCGGCCGGCCGCGCGAGGAGATCCCGCACGTATTCCGGCAGCCGTAACGACTCCACCAGGCCACCGTCCTGTTCGCACATGACGCTCAGTACCGCCTGTGCCGGATACCGCGCCTGATCGGTCGTCCGGTCCATGATCGCGGCGACCTGGTGCAGGAAGCCAGGTAGGCCGCCGGGGCCGGACGGCACATCGGTCGCGTGGTCGTCGTGCAACTCGGTGGGCACCGCGTCGAGCAGCCGCCGGCGGTCACCCGGCTCCAGCGCCCTGGCCAGCACCGTGACGGTCGCCTGGGCCGCGAGTCGGGCGTCGGCGAAGTCGACATCGATGCGGTGGCCCACCTCGGTGACCATCTCCCGGTACTGGATTCGATCCGGCCCGTCATGGGTGCGCCCGCCGCTCTCCCCGCCGGGCGTGCGCGGCCATTGGGGATCCGGTGGGGGTGGCGTGCCCTCGATCGGGTCGTGCGGTACCGGCTTGTGGCTGCCCGCCGGTGGCGGTCCGTCGCGGTGCGCCCGCTTGACATGTTCACGTTGTTTCGAGCCGCCCAGTGTCACTCCGGCCTCGCTCGGCGCCTGCGACCGTTCGCGGGCCAGCCTGGCTCGTGTCCGGCGCTGCTCGTTGTCGCCTTCCATCTGCTTGCCGCTCATGTGCGGGTACCTGCCCCGGATCCGCACCGATAACCGTCGCAATGCCCGTCGCGGGTGTTGACTGCGCGCGCCGGCCTCCGGCACGCATTGGTAGGAATGCCAATCGACGTCGACCATGAGAACCGGTGATCCTGTGAGAGTTGAGGAAGTGGTGTGCGGGGCCGCCGTTGCGATCCGGTGCGTCGAGGGGTGAGGGTGGCTGAGCGTTGGTACCGCAACGGTGTCATTTACAACTTCGATGTGCGGGCGTTCCAGGACTCCAACGGTGACGGCGTCGGTGACCTGCGTGGCCTGATCAGCCGGATCGACTACCTCGGCCGGCTCGGGGTGACGGCGCTGTGGCTGAGTCCCGTCCACCCGAGCCCGTGGCGCGACGGCGGATATGACGTCACCGACCACTACAACATCGACCCGACCCTCGGCAGTCTCGGTGACTTCGCCGAGTTGATGAACGTCGCCGACGAGCGCGGTCTGCGGATAATGCTCGACCTCGTGCTGAACCACACCAGCGACGAGCATCCATGGTTCAGGTCGGCCTGCTCCGATCCGCGTTCGGTGTACCGCGATTGGTATGTCTGGTCCGAGGAAGAGCCGCCGGACCGCAGCGAGGGCATGGTCTTTCCCGGTGTGCAGAAGACGACGTGGACCTACAGCGACCGGGCCGGTGCCTGGTACCACCATCGCTTCCACGACTTCCAGCCCGATCTCAACATCGGCAACCCGGATGTACGCGAGGAGCTCGCCAAAATCGTGTCGTTCTGGGAGCGGCTCGGGGTGAGCGGGTTCCGCATCGACGGCGCGCCCTTCATGATCGAATGCACCGAGCCCGGGAAAGATCCGGAGAACCGGGACTACTCGGTACTCACGGAACTGCGGGAGCGGATGTCCTGGCGCCGTGGTGACGCGGTCTTTCTCGCCGAGGCCAACGTGCCCAACGGCGATCTGATCCGGTACTTCGGCAACGCCGACGGCGCGGCGAACCGGCTGCAGATGCTGTTCGCGTTCCGGCTCAACGAGGCACTCATGCTGTCTCTTGCCCGGCAGGACTCCGAAGCGGTCGCCGAGGCGCTGGCAACGCTGCCCCCGCTGCCCCGGCACGGGCAGTGGGCCACGTTTCTGCGCAACCACGACGAGGTCGACCTGTCACAGTTGCCGGAATCCGAGCGGGAGGCGGTCTTCGCCGCGTTCGGCCCCGAACGTCGTCACCAACTGTACGGCCGGGGCATCCGACGCCGACTGGCCACGATGCTCGACGGCCAACGCCGGCTGCGGATGGCGTACAGCCTTCAGTTCACCATGCCCGGCACCCCGGTACTGCGTTACGGCGACGAGATCGGCATGGGCGAGGACCTGCGGCTGCCGGAGCGTGACGCGATCCGGACGCCCATGCAGTGGTCGGCCACCACCAACGCGGGCTTCAGCACCGCCGCGGCGCAGGACCTGGTCCGCCCGGTGATCGACGACGGTCCCTACTCCTTCGAACGGGTCAACGTGACCGACCAGCGCCGGGCCCCCGACTCGCTGCTGGTGTGGTTCGAACGGATGCTGCACACCAGGCACGAGTGCGACGAGATCGGCGTCGGCGACCATCACGTGATACAGGTCGAGCCGACCCATGTGTTCGCGCACCGCACCGATGCACCCCGCGGTTCGATCGTGTTCCTGCACAACTTGAGTGACCGTCCGACCCGCATCAAGCTGTCGGTACAACTCGACGAGAACAGCGAGCCGGTGGAGATCTTCAGCGACCGCGAGTACCCGGATCTCGACCTGTGCGATCTTGAGCTGGACGGCTTCGGTTACCGCTGGATACGGCTGCGACGCACGCATCTGGCCCACTGACCGGTCGCGCGGGGCCACCCGCGCCGGTGTTCGCCGGGTCGTCCGACCGTCCCGGGCCGGTCATTGCCGCCGGCGCGCACCCCACGTTGCGAGGGGTCGGGGGATGTACAGGCCCCGGCGGATGGCTCGCATGACGGCCGCGGTCCGGGACGGGGCGGCGAGTGTGGTCAGGATGTGCGCGATGCGGTCGGTGATGGTGGGAAGGGGTAGGTCGAGGGCGGCGCCGATGCGCGGGACGGATCGATCTTCGGCGAGGAGGCCGAGGATTTCCAGGTCGTCGGTGGTGAGCCCGTGCAGGTCGCCGGGGGGTGACACGACCAGGACGCCGGCGAGGTGCCGGGCGGGCTGTCCGGCGCAGGAGATGACGGTGATGCGGGCGAGGCGCTGCCCGCCGTCGGGGCAGAGGAACGTGGCGACCTCGGCGTTGTCGGCCAGGTGCTCGGCCGCGACGGTGAGCACCGCGGAGCCGGGTGACAGCAGCCGGTGCGGGGGCATGCCGTGGAGCGGAAGGGTGCGGCCGGCTCGGGTCAGCACGACCGCGGCCTGCGCGTCGTGGATGATGCGGGCGGCCGCGCCGATCGCGCGCATCGGGTCGATCGCCTGGGCGATGACGGGTACCAGCGCCGCGATCAGGTCGCGGGCGGCCTCGGTCGGGTGCGCGGCGGTGTCGGTGTTGAGGCCGAGCATTCCGAGGTAGCGGCCGTCCGGGGTGAACAGTCCGGCCACCAGGCCCCCGCGGAAGCCCGCCGGGGCCAGGTAGTCCGCCCAGGAGCGCACCTCGTCGAGGTGAACGGGCAGGTCGGCGAGGCGGGTCGCGCCGCTGTTGCGGTTCAGGCCGAGTAGTTCGATCTCCGCCACGCCGCCGGGGCCGCTCATGTACCGGACCAGCGCCGCGGGGTAGCCGCGGGCCACCAGGGGTGGTTGCTCGCGGCGTTCGGGGTCGAGCAGGGACAGCCAGGCACCCTCGAACGGGACGATCCGGCGCAGCGGCTCCAGCAACGCCTCCGCCCGCTGGAGGATCCCGCCCGGCATGGACACGATCTGCGTGATCTCGATGGCAGCCCGCAACCCTCCGGGCGGAAGCTCACCCAATCCGACTCCCCCGTCTCCGTTCGTTCATTGTGTGACGACAAGGGTTCCCGCGATCGCCGGGCGGCAATCCTGGGAATCAGGTGTTGTGCAGCGGTCGGGGTACGTACAGGCCGAGGCGGATCGAGCGGGCCGCGGCGAGTGTGCGCGTTGCGGCGCCGAGCTTGGTGAGGATGTGTTCGACGTGTGCGTTGACCGTCCGTCTGGTGACCGACAGGGCATCGGCGATGCGTAAGTTGGGCCAGCCCTCGACGATCAGGCCCAGGACCTGCAGTTCCCGTGGGGTCAGCCCGTACAGCTCGCCGGGCGGGGACAGCAGAACCACGCCGGTGCTCAGGGGGTGCGACGGGTCGCGGGGGTCGGCCAGCACCGTGATCCGGACGTGGACGTGTGGTACGCCGTCGGCCGTGAAGGGAGCGAGAAAGGAGCCGTAGGCGTAGCCGTTGGCCACCCGTTCGACCGCGACCCCGAGCACGTCCGAGCCCGCGCGGAGGAGGACGTGTGCCGGCAGGCCGGGCAGCGGCCGCGTGTCGCCGCCGGCGACCAGGACCCCGGCTTCGGCATCGCCGACGATCTCGGTGACCCTCGCGATCGAGCGCATCGGGTCGATCGTGCTGGCGATCAACGGCGCGAGCCTGCCGATCAGGTCACGGGAGGCCTCGGTCGGATGCGCGGCGGTGTCGGTGTTGATGCCCAGCAAACCCAGGTGGCGGCCGTCGGAAGTGAACAGACCGACGGCGAGACCCTCCCGGAATCCGGCCGGTTCCAGGTACTCGGCCCAGCCGCGTACCTGGTGGCGTGGGACGGGAAGGTCCACCAGCCGCATGGCGGAGTGCGATCGGGTGAAGCCGAGCAATTCGATCTCGTCGGTGTTGGCGCGGCTGGTGATGTACCCGCACGTGGCGTCGTCGTAGCCGCGGCAGACGATCGGCGCCTGGACCCCGCGCTCCGGATCGAACAGGTTGATCACGGCGGCCTGGAACGGCACGAGTCGCCCGAGCGAACCCAGCACGGCGTCGGCGCGTTGTCGCAGATCGCCCTGCCCGGACGCGATCTCGCCGAGCTCCACGGCCACCTCGAAGGCACCCGGCGGAAACTCGACCATCCCACCACCCCACGCCCACTGTGGTGAGTTGACCGAGGACGGGACCGGAGCCGCCAGCGGGGACCAACTCAGCAGACAGCCGTTACTTCCCGACCGCAGGTCGAGGAAACATAAAACGGCAGGCGGCTTACCCTCGCGTCGGCCACGGAGAGCGTCGCGCGCGGCAGCTATCGGTAATCGTGCCAATCGACAGTCAGCGGGTGCGGCTGCTGAGATCGAATGACCCAGACGCATTTTGATCGGCGGCGTGTGAAGCGCACGCGCGCCGCGCCACCGGGGTTCGAACACGTGGAGGACACCGCAATGGCCAAGGCAGTGGGTATCGATCTCGGCACGACCAATTCCGTCATCGCTACCATGGAGGCCGGTCAACCGACGGTAATCCCCAATGCCGAGGGATCCCGCACCACCCCGTCCGTGGTGGCGTTCACCGAGCAGGGTGAACGTCTGGTCGGTCAGTTGGCCAAGCGCCAGGCGATCCTGAACCCCAAGGGAACCATCTACTCGGCGAAGCGATTCATGGGCCGCCGCCACGATGAGGTGCCGGAGGAGGCCAAGACCGTCACCTTCGATGTCGTGCCGGGGCCGGACGGCGGGGTGCGGTTCCAGGTGCGGGACAAGCTGTACGCGCCGGAAGAGGTGTCGGCGCTGATCCTGCGCAAGCTGGTCGACGACGCGTCGAAGTTCCTGGGCGAGAAGGTGACCGAGGCGGTCATCACCGTGCCCGCCTACTTCAACGATGCGCAGCGGCAGGCGACGAAGGACGCCGGCCGGATCGCCGGGCTGGAGGTCCTGCGCATCATCAACGAGCCGACCGCGGCGGCGCTGGCCTACGGGCTGGACAAGCGGGGCCACGAGACGGTGCTGGTCTTCGACCTCGGTGGCGGCACGTTCGACGTGAGCCTGCTCGATGTCGGCGACGGCGTGGTCGAGGTCCGCGCGACGGGCGGCGACACCCACCTGGGCGGTGACGACTTCGACCGGCGCATCGTCGACCATCTCGCGGAGGACTTCCGACGCGACAACGGCATCGATCTGCGCGACGACCCTCAGGCGTTGCAGCGGCTGTCCGAGGCGGCCGAACGGGCGAAGGTGGAGCTGTCGTCGGTCATGCAGACCACCATCAATCTTCCGTTCATCACGGCCGACGCCAACGGTCCCCGACATCTGAACACCACGTTGACCCGCGCCGCGTTCGAGCAACTCACCGCCGACCTGATCGAGCGCTGCCTCGGCCCGGTGCAGCAGGCCCTCGCCGACGCCAAGGTCAGCCCGAACGACATCGACGAGGTCATCCTGGTCGGCGGTTCGACCCGTATCCCGGCCGTGCAGACGCTGGTTCGTCGCCTGACCGGCGGCAAGGACCCCAACATGACGGTCAACCCCGACGAGGTCGTCGCGCTCGGCGCGGCCATCCAGGCGGCGGTCGTGAAGGGCGACGTCAAGGACGTACTGCTGCTCGACGTCACTCCGCTGTCGTTGGGTGTCGAAACCCTCGGCGGGATCATGACCAGGGTCATCGAGCGCAACACCACGATTCCGGCCCGCCGCACGGAGGTGTTCTCCACCGCGGAGGACAACCAGTCCGCCGTGGACATCGTGATTCTGCAGGGTGAACGGGAGCGGGCCGCCGACAACCGGGCCCTCGGACGCTTCCGCCTGGAGGGCATCCGGCCGGCGCCGCGCGGTGAGCCGCAGGTCGAGGTGACGTTCGACATCGACGCCAACGGCATCCTGAACGTCTCCGCCCGGGACAAGGACACGGCCGCCGAGCAGCAGATCACGATCACGCAGACGTCCACATTGGACAAGTCCGAGATCGACCGGATGATCGCCGATGCGGAGCAGCACCGCGACGAGGACACCAGGCTGCGCGCCCAGATCGAGGCCCGTAACGAGCTCGACTCCATTGCCTACCAGGTGGAACGCCGGCTCAACGAACTCGGCGACCGGGTCGCGGTGCACGAGAAGGCCCGGGCCGAGACGCTGATCTCCGATGCGCGGCAGGCACTGAAGGAAGACGCACCGGTCGACCGGCTTCGCGCGATGGCCTCGGAACTGCAGCAGGTCTACCACGGGCTGGCTGCGGCCGGCGGCGCGGCGTCCGGCCAGTCCGGTGGCGGCCAGCCCGGTGGCGGGCAACCCGGTGGCGGCCAGCCGGGCGGTGGCCAACCCGGGGCGGGTCGGGACGACGACGTCATCGACGCCGAGTTCACCAGCGGATGAGCGCGATGGCTGAGCCGGACCCCGCACCGATCCCGTCGACGGAAAGAGGCGCCCCGGACACCGCCGCCCGCCACGCGGCGCCCGGGGCCGGCACCGGGGCGCCTGACGGTGACGTGGCGAAGCTGCACGCGCGGATCGCCGAGCTCGAGGACCTCTGGCGGCGGGCGTTGGCGGACTTCGACAACCTCCGCAAGCGGGTGGCCCGGGACACGGCCGCCCAGCAGGACCAGGAACGCGCCCGGCTCGCCGCACAGTGGCTTCCCGTGCTGGACAACCTCGACCTGGCGGTCGACCACGCGCAGAGCGACCCGGACAGCATCGTCGAAGGCGTCCGGGCGATCCGCGAGCAGGCACTCGCAGTGCTGGCACGCCTGGGCTTCCCCCGCCAGTCCGACGTCGGGGAGAAGTTCGACCCGAGCCGGCACGAGGCGGTCGCCACGATTCCCAGCCCGGACGCGCCGGCCGGCACGGTGGTGCACGTGGTACGCCCGCGTTACGGCACCGACGATCACCAACTGCGCCCGGCGGCCGTGGTCGTGGCGAAGGACAGCTGATGGCCCCGGATCGGGACTTCTACCGCATCCTGGGGGTGTCCAGGGACGCCGGCCAGGACGAGATCCAGCGGACGTACCGCAAGCTGGCCCGCACCTACCACCCCGACGTCAACAAGGATCCGGGCGCCGAGGAGCGGTTCAAGGAGATATCCGAGGCCTACGACGTCCTCTCCGATCCGGAGACCCGCCGCCGCTACGACGCGTTCGGCCCGGACTTCCGGCAGGTACCCGAGGGTGTCGATCCGCAGACCTGGGCGCGCGCCCGGGCCGGCGCGGGTTCACGTGGCCGGGCGGGTACGGGGGGCCGTGGCCGTCCGGCGGGCGGGGGACCGGACGACGGCGTGTGGTTCCAGTCCGACATGGGCGGGGGCGTCGACCTCGACGATCTGCTCGAAGGCATGTTCGGCGGTCGCCGACGAGGCTGGGGGCCGGTGTCAGGTGCCGACCAGGAAGCCGAGTTGGAACTGTCGGTCGAGGAGGCGTACCGGGGCGGGCGACGGCGGATCAGCCTCGACGGCCGCAGCTACGAGGTGACGATTCCGCCCGGCGTGACCGACGGCCAGCGCATCCGGCTGGCCGGGCAGGGCGGGCAGGCCGGGGAGGGCGGGACGGCCGGCGATCTCTACCTGGTCGTCCGCCTCGCTCCGGACCCGCGGTACCGGGTGAACGGCCGAGACATCACGGTCGATCTGCCGCTGACACCGTGGGAGGCGGCGCTGGGTGCCTCCGTCGCGCTGGACACGCCGGGCGGCGAGGCGAAGGTGAAGGTGCCGCCCGGCACGTCCTCCGGACGGCGGCTGCGACTGCGCGGCCGCGGCATGCCCAACCCGCGCGGGCAACCCGGCGACCTGTACGCCGAAGCCAGGATCGCGGTTCCGCCGCGGCCCACCGACCGTGAACGGCAGCTCTTCGAACAGCTCGCCGCCGTCTCGACGTTCGATCCCCGGAGGCCGACGTGACCTACGGACTCGTGCCGATCCGCCGCCCGGAGCGATCCCGGCGGCTGGACCTCGAATCGTTCGCCCGCGACGCGGGTGTGCACCCGGAGCTGATCCGTCGCCTGGTGATCCTCGGCCTGCTCGAACCGCACCGCGACGGCACGGGCACGCTGTTCTTCGCCCGGTACCAGTTGCGTGACGTGAGCCGGATCCAGCGGCTACGCGCCGGCCTGGGGATCAACTACACGGCCCTCGGCGTCGTGATCGACCTGCTCGACCGGATCGCCGACCTGGAACGGCAATTGCGTACGCCACCGACCGGACCCACCGGAGGCAGTCCGTGGACCTGAACCGACTCACCCAGAAGTCACAGGAAGCACTGCACGACGCGCAGACCAAGGCGCTGCGCTTCGGACACTCCGAAGTGGACGGTGAACACCTGCTCCTGGCGCTGCTGGAGCAACCCGACGGGCTGGTGCCCCGCCTGCTGGGCGCCGCCGACACCGACCCGGACCGGTTGCGTTCCCGGCTCGAGGCCGAACTCGGCCGCCGGCCGCGGGTCTCCGGGCCCGGCGCGGCGCCGGGTCAGGTCCGCGTGACGGCACGGCTCGCGCGGCTGTTCGAGACCGCTCAGCAGGAGGCGACCCGGCTCAAGGACGAGTACGTCTCGGTGGAGCATCTCGTGATCGCGTTGATCGACGAGGGCGCCGGCTCCGCGGCGGGCCGGCTGCTGCACGAGGAGGGCCTCACCCGCGACGGCTTCCTGCAGGCGCTCACCGGCATCCGGGGCAACCAGCGGGTCACCTCGGCGATGCCGGAGGTGGCGTACGAGGCGCTCGCGAAGTACGGCCGGGACCTGGTGGCCGACGCCCGCGCGGGCAGGCTCGACCCGGTCATCGGCCGGGACAACGAGATCCGCCGGGTCGTCCAGATCCTGTCCCGCAAGACCAAGAACAACCCGGTGTTGATCGGTGACCCGGGCGTGGGCAAGACGGCGATCGTGGAGGGCCTCGCGCAGCGCATCACCGACGGCGACGTGCCGGAGGGCCTGCGCGACAAGACGGTGTTCGCGCTCGACATGGGTTCACTGGTCGCCGGCGCGAAGTACCGCGGCGAGTTCGAGGAACGGCTCAAGGCCGTGCTGAGCGAGGTACGCGCGGCCGAGGGCCGGATCCTGCTGTTCGTCGACGAGTTGCACACCGTGGTGGGCGCCGGCGCGGCCGAGGGTGCGATGGACGCCGGCAACATGCTCAAACCGATGCTCGCCCGCGGCGAACTCCACATGGTCGGCGCGACCACGATCGACGAATACCGCACGCGCATCGAGAAGGACGCCGCACTGGAGCGCCGCTTCCAACGGGTGCTCGTCGAGGAACCGGCCGAAGAGGACACCCTGTCGATCCTGCGCGGGCTGCGCGAACGCCTGGAGATCTTCCACGGCGTGAAGATCGCCGACAGCGCACTGGTGGCGGCCGTCAAGTTGAGCCACCGCTACATCACCGACCGGTTCCTGCCGGACAAGGCGATCGACCTGGTCGACGAGGCGTGCGCGATGCTGCGCACCGAGATCGACTCGATGCCCACCGAACTGGACCAACTGACCCGCCGGTTGACCCGTATGGAGATCGAGGAAGCCGCACTGTCCACAGAGGACGACGCGGCCAGCAAGGCGCGGCTCGAACAGCTCCGCAAGGAACTGGCCGACGTGCGGGCCGAGACCGACGCCCTGCGCGCGCAGTGGGACGCCGAACGCCAGGCGCTGCGCCGGGTGCAGGAGCTGCGCCAGGAGTTGGAGCAGGTCCGCCACGAGGCGGCCGACGCCGAACGCCGCTACGACCTCAACCGGGCGGCGGAGCTGCGGCACGGCAAGCTGCCCGAGCTGGAACGCCGGGCGCGGGCCGAGGAGGAGCGCCTCTCGGCCAAGCAGGGCGGGCGCCGGCTGCTCCGCGAGGTGGTCACCGAGGAGGAGATCGCCGGCATCGTCTCGCGCTGGACCGGGATCCCGGTGAGCCGTCTGGAGGAGGGCGAGCGCGAGAAGCTGCTGCGCCTGGACCAGATCCTGCACGAGCGGGTGATCGGCCAGGACGAGGCGGTGCAGCTGGTCGCCGACGCCATCATCCGGGCCAGGTCCGGCATCAAGGACCCGCGCCGTCCGATCGGGTCGTTCATCTTCCTCGGGCCCACGGGCGTCGGCAAGACCGAGTTGGCCCGCGCCCTCGCCGCGGAACTGTTCGACACCGAGGACAACATGGTCCGCATCGACATGAGCGAGTACCAGGAACGGCATACCGTCAGCCGGCTCGTCGGCGCGCCGCCCGGCTACGTCGGGTACGAGGAGGGCGGCCAGCTCACCGAGGCGGTGCGGCGCAAGCCGTACTCCGTGGTGCTCTTCGACGAGATCGAGAAGGCCCACGCCGACGTCTTCAACACGTTGCTCCAGGTGCTCGACGACGGCCGGCTGACCGATGCCCAGGGGCGCACCGTCGACTTCCGCAACGCCGTCATCGTCATGACCAGCAACATCGGATCGCAGTACCTGCTCGACGGCGTAACCCCGGACGGCGAACTCAAACCGGAGGGCCGCGATCTGGTGATGGCCGATCTGCGCCAGCACTTCCGGCCCGAGTTCCTCAACCGGATCGACGAGATAGTGCTGTTCAAACCGCTGACCCGGGAGGAGATCCAGCGCATCGTCGACCTGATGTTCAACGACCTGCGTAGCCGGTTGAGCGAACGCCGGATCACGGTGGAGCTGACCGAGGAGGCGTGCCGGTTCGTCGCCGACCGGGGCTACGACCCGGTGTACGGGGCCCGGCCGCTGCGCCGGTTCATCGCCCGCGAGGTGGAGACCCGGATCGGCCGCGCCCTGGTGCGGGGTGACATCGCCGACGGATCTACCGTCCGCGTCGACCTCGACAACGGCGAACTCGTCGTGCGGCACGAGTCCCATGGCTGACCCGATCGTCGAGTGCCCGAACTGCGGGCGCCGCAACCGGGTGGCCGCCGTTGCCGCCGGCGTACCCCGATGCGGCAACTGCCACCGCCCGCTGCCGTGGATCGCCGAGGCCGGCGACGACACGTTCGCGGGCGCGGTCGAGCAGGCGACCATACCGGTCCTCGTCGACTTCTGGGCCACCTGGTGCGCGCCGTGCCGCATGGTCAGTCCCGCGCTGGAACAGCTCGCCCGGGAACGGGCCGGCGAGCTGAAGCTGGTCAAGATCGACTGTGACGCCGCGCCGAAGCTCGTCGAACGGTTCTCCGTCCAGGCGGTGCCCACTCTCCTGGTGATGCACCACGGGCAGATCCTCGGCCGCCAGCCCGGCGCCGTACCGCTGGACGCGCTGCGCCGGTGGGTCAAGGAGACATTGGACCGGTCGCCGTGAGCACGCCGGGCCGCACCGACGGCGACCTCAGCGAGACGCCCGACACGGACGGCGCCGCACCCCGGCTCGACGCCGACCAGATCCGGGCCCTCAGCGACGAGGGCCGGCGACAGACCGTGCAGGCGGGCGACGTGCTCATCGCCGAGGGCCAGCGGGAGCGCGACTTCCTGGTGATCCTCTCCGGCAAGGTGGGTGTCTACGACGGCTACGGCACGCCGGCCCAGCGACTGATCAGGGTCCACGGCCCGGGCCGGTTCCTCGACGAGATCGGGCTGTTGACCGGGCAGCCGGCGTTCGTGTCGTCGATCGCCCTCGAGGCCGGGGAGGTTCTGGCGGTGCCGTGGCAGGCACTGCGCGACACCGTCCACCGGCGTCCGGAGTTGGGCGACCTCATTCTGCGGGCGTTCCTGTGCCGGCGGGAGTTCCTGATCGACGCGGTGGCCGGCATGCGGATCGTCGGATCGCGCTATTCGCCGGACGTGCGCCGGCTGCGCGAGTTCGCCGCCCGTAACCGGATCCCGCACACCTGGATCGATCTGGAGGAGGACCCGCACGCCGCGCAACTCCTCGAGCGGCTCGGCGTCGCACCGAGCGACACACCCGTGGTGATCTGGCGCGGGAACCAGGTACTGCGCAAGCCCGACAACGCCGAACTCGCCCGCGTCGTCGGTCTGCGCCGGCTGTCGGCCGGTGGGCAGTTCGCCGATGTGGTTGTCGTGGGCGCGGGGCCGGCGGGGCTCGCCGCGGCGGTGTACGCCGCGTCCGAGGGCCTGTCGACGGTGGTCGTGGACGCGGTGGCCACCGGTGGGCAGGCGGGTACCTCGTCCCGCATCGAGAACTACCTCGGGTTCCCGGCCGGGATCTCCGGCGCGGAACTGGCGGACCGGGCGGTGATCCAGGCGGAGAAGTTCGGCGCCACCATCACCGTCCCCGCCGAGGCGATCGGCCTGGAGGCGCGCGACAGCTTCCAGACCGTGCGCTTCGACGACGGCACCGAGATCACCACCCACGCTCTGGTGATCGCGACCGGTGCCCGGTACCGGCGGCTCGCGGTGCCGCGGCTCGACGAGTTCGAAGGCTCCAGCGTCTACTACGCCGCCACGATGATGGAGGCACGGTTCTGCGAGCGTCTGCCCGTGGTCGTCGTCGGTGGGGGCAACTCCGCCGGGCAGGCCGCGGTGTTCCTCGCGCGGCACGCAACCCGGGTCGACCTGCTGATCCGCCACGACGACCTGGCCCGCGACATGTCCCGCTACCTGGTCGAACGAGTCGAGCGGAGCCCGGCCGTCACGGTGCGGCGGCACACGGAGGTCCGGGAACTGGTGGGCGACGGCGGGCAGTTGCGCGCGATCGTCGTCGAGGACAACCGCACCGGAGCCCACGAACAGCTGGAGGCGGCGCTGCTGTTCGTCTTCATCGGCGCCGAGCCGTGCACCGGCTGGCTTCGCGGCCGGCTGGCGCTCGACCCGCGCGGCTACATCTGCACCGGTCCGGACGCGGCGGATGACACCGCGTCCGGCCGGCCGCCCACGAACCTGGAAACGAGCCGCCCCGGTGTTCTGGCCGTGGGCGATGTCCGCAGCGGTTCCATCAAGCGGGTCGCCTCCGCCGTCGGCGAGGGCGCGATGGCCGTACGACTGGTCCACGAATATCTGGCCCGACCCTGAACGGAGAACTCACATGTCGGAGACCCTGACCCGGTACTGGTGGGCCGTCGTCCTGCGCGGCGTGGCGGCCGTGCTCTTCGGGGCCTCGGCCCTGATCTGGCCGGACGTCACCGTGTTCGTGCTGGTCGTCCTGTTCGGCGCCTATGCCTTCGTGGACGGCGTGCTCGCCCTCGTCGCCGCCGCCACGGGCGAGGACCGCGGCCGTCGCGGATGGCTCATCCTCGCGGGCGTCGCCGGTGTGCTGGCCGGCATCGTCACCTTCGTCTGGCCCGGCGTGACCACGCTGGCTCTGCTGTATCTGATCGCCGGGTGGGCGCTGGTGACCGGTGTCCTGGAAATCATGGCCGCGATCCGGCTGCGCCGGGAGATCCAGGGCGAATGGCTGTATGTCCTCAGCGGCGCCTCCTCGGTGCTCTTCGGAATCCTCCTGGCGCTCTGGCCCGCCACCGGGGCGCTGGCACTGGTGATGCTGATCGGCGGTTTCGCCATCGTGTTCGGAGTCCTGCTGGTCGCCTTCGGCCTGCGCCTGCGCCGGCTGCGGCAGGAGCGCCCGCACACCGGGCTGGGCCGAGCGGCCACCGCTTAGGGCTGGACGAAGGGCTTGGCGAACGCTACGACGTCCTCGTCCGGAACCTTGGCGAACTCGTCCAGGGTGGTCGCGTCCTTCGGTGCGCCGACCACGTACCTCGTGCACGTCGTGTCGGTGGCAGCGACCTCCTTCGAGGCCAGTTCCTTGCCGGTCTGCGCTTCGTGCACGCTCATCACCCAGGTCGCGGAGTGCATCTTGACGACGAGTGCGTCCGGTTTGCCGTTGACCTCGTAGCCCCGGCATTCCTTGACGAACGTCGCCGCGGTGCGTTTGAGGCAGACGGTCACGTCCACCGCCGCGTAGGCGTCGCCGCCGGCCTCGAATTTGACGGTCCAATCGGCGGGCAGTCCGCTCGAACCGTCGACCCAGGCGCCGTCGCGATAGGTCCGGAACAGGACGGCCTTGTGCCCCGTCGCGGCGGCGTCGTACGCCTTCGCGAACGGAAACGGCTTGCCGTCGCACACCGGCTCGAAGTTGTCCGCGAACAGCTGCTTCGGGCGCACCGCGGAGGGCGAGGCACCCAGGGCGCCACCGGACTCCGAACCGCGTTCTCCACAGGCCGTCAACGTGCTTACGGCGGCGGCAAGAGCCATGCCGCCGACAAAGATCCGGCGTAGCAACAAAACATTTCTCCCATGAAGGATGTCCGCACTTTCCTTCAGAGGAGGCGTTCCATGCGGTTCCGTCCCGTTCCATCCGGGCGCCGACGCCGCGATGTCGAGCGTGCCGCCCGAAACCTGCCGTTCCGCGTCGAACCCGGAGGAGACCGATGCCCCGCGACAGCGATTCTCCGTATCTCCCATGTCGCGCGTCCGCCGAGCGTGCGACCGTAGTTCCCAGCCGCACCGCTGCGCTCCACTCGCTTCGCTTCGTTGCGGCTCCGCTGCCGCGTCCGCGTCCCCAAGTACCGGGGCCGTACGCAGGTTATGAGCGGGCGATGACCTGCGGATGTCCCCGGTACTCGCGTTGATCGACCAGCGACCGTCATCCATGAGCACCACCTTCGGCGCCGCCAGTTTCTGCCGGATGGCGTCGAGATCGGCCACGTGTCGGGCGACGGTGTATTCGCTCGGGGCGAGTCGGCTCGACCGGCCGGCGCCGGCCGGTTGGTAGTCACCCGCTTCGCCGATGACCGAACGACGGCGGCCGTTGCCGATGCGCGCCACGCCGGCCGCGCTCAGGACGGCGACGAGCGCCGCGACGCAGTACGACAGGACCGCGTTCCCGGTCGTTTGCGCGGTGCTGAGGAGGACGACGAGGAAGAGCGGTGCCGTTCGGCCGTGGTACCGCGGTGCCTTCCCGGCGGAGTGGGGGTGGCGATTTCAGCCCTTGAGGCCGCCCGAGAAGCCCTGGATGAAACGCTTCTGGGCGAACAGGTAGAACGCGAGGATCGGCAGCATCGAAATGATGACGACGGCGAAGATGGAGTTCCACTTCGACACGAGTGCGCCGATGAAGTAGTACATCGACACCGGCAGCGTCTGGTTCTCCGAGCCGCCCAGGAAGATGAGCGCGGTGAAGAAGTCGTTCCAGACGATGAGGCCGGCCAGGATCGCGACGGTGCCGGTCGCGGGGGCCACCAACGGGAAGACGATTCGGACGAAGATCTGGAGGGAACCGGCACCGTCGATCGCGGCGGCCTCTTCGTACTCGATGCCGAGCTGGCGCAGGAACCCGGCGTACAGGAAAATCGCCAGCGGCAGGAGCATGCCGGTGTAGAGCACGATCATGCCCCAGGGGCTTCCCGTCAGTCCGAGCGTTCGCGCGCCGACGTACAGCGGGACGGCACCGAGTTGGGTCGGCATCACGATCGCCACGAGAAACAGGTAATACGCCCACCGGCTCCACCGGCGGGTGCTGCGCGAGATGACGTAGCCGGTGAGCGCGCCCAACAGCACGAGGCCGCAGGTCGTTCCGGCGGTGATGATGAGGCTGTTCCGCAATCCGAGGGTGACGTTCGAGTTTCCCTGTGCCGACAGGACGTTGGCGAAGTTGTTCAGCGTCGGTGCGGTGGGCCACGCGAGGGTCGACGTCGTGTACAGCTCGTCGTCGGGTTTGAAGGCGTTCGCGATCAGCAGGTAGAACGGGAGCAGGAAGGCGAGCGCGAGGATCCAGACCCCGATCTCGCGGAGCACGGTGAACCACGTGTACCGGAACATGTCAGGACTCCCGGGCGGTGCCGTTGGTGACGCGCTGCTGGATGATCGCGACCACGAGGATGATCATCGTGAGGAGTAGGGCGAGAGCGGCGCCCTGGCCGAAGTTCCCCAAAGAAAATGCCTGTTGGAACACCTTGGTGGCCAGCGTCTCGGTCGCGCCCGCCGGGCCACCGGCGGTAAGCGCGATGATCTGGTCGAAGATCCGCAACCCGTTGATCAGGCCGAGCGTCGTCGAGATGGCGACGGCCGGGCGGATGCACGGCAGCACCACGTGCCAGAACCGTTGCCACAGGCCGGCTCCGTCCAACGCCGCGGCCTCCTCGAACTCCGCCGGCACGGCCGCCAGGCCCGCCGTGTAGATGACCATCGCGATTCCCGTGGTCTGCCAGACGATGACGAGGAGAACCGCCCACAGCGCGAGATCCGGGTCGGCGAGCCAGGCGCGTTTCCATTCCCCGAGCCCGACGGCCGCCAGCGCGGCGTTGACCGGGCCGTCGTAGTCGAAGATGAATTTCCAGATGTAGGAAATGGCCAGCGGACTCAACACCACGGGCATGAAGAACAGCATCCGCAGCACATAGCGGGACCTGAGGGTGCGGTTCAGGGCGAGTGCGAGCGACAGGCCGAGGACGTTGACGAGCACGACGGATGTGGCGGCGAGCAGCAGGGTGTTGACGAGCGCACCCCGCATCGTCGGATCCTCGAGGATCGTCGTGAAGTTGCGGGAGCCGACCCATTCGAACGAGCCGATGCCGGTCCAGTCGGTGAACGCGAAGGCGCCGCCGATCGACGTCGCGACGTAGTGGATCGCCAGCACGAGGAGAACGCCGGGCAGACTCCACCAGCCGCGGCCGAACGTCAGCACCGCGGATCCATCCGCCCGGCGGGAATGACCCCGACGATTTCCTGCCGACACGGGTCGACGCTCCCTTCCTCGTGGTGTTCCGCCCGCCCGCGACCGGATCAGCCCCAGGCGGTGTCCATGGCCGAAAGGACGTCGGCCGGGGTCCGCTGCCCGGTCAGCAGGCCCTGGACACCCGTGCCCAGCGCGGCGAAGACCTGCGGGTTCGGCCACTGGGTGTTGGGCAGCGGCACCATGTCCTTCTTGGCGACGAGGTCCGCGACCGGGGCGAAAGCGGTGCCGGACAGGTCGGTTCCCGGCAGCAGCGAGCCGGAGGCCTCGGCGTAGAGCTTCTGACCGGCGTCGGAGGCGACCCAGTCGGCGAACTTCCGCGCAGCCTCGCCGTTCTTCGCGTTCTTGTTGATCGACAGGGCGTGGATCGCACCGGCGAGCGCGAAGGCTTTGCCGCCCGGTGCGGCGGGCACCGGCTGGATGAGGAAGGTGGCGTCCTTGGCCGCCTGCTTCAGATCCATCGCGGTGCTGCTCGGTGCGAAGGCCGCCAGCGACGCGCCCTGCGCCGTCCGTTGACCGATCGCGTCCAGGCCGGCGCCCGCGGCGCCCTTCTGGAAGCAGCCGGCGTCCTTCATGGCGACGATTGCCTGCAGGGTGTCCCTCCAGCCTTGCGAACCGGCGAAGGTCGTCGATCTCACGGCGCGTTTCTGGTTCCAGTCCGGCTCCTGCGCGTAGACCCGCGTCGCCGAGAGCGACACCGCCATCAGGCCCGTGTTTGCCGGTACCGCGCCGGCCACCGTGTAGAACGACTTGTCCTTCTTGGCGAGCGCCGCGCACGCGGAAAGCAGCGCGCCCCATTCCGTCGGATAGGCCACCCCGAGCGACCTGGCGGTCGAATCGTTGAAGATGGAACTGACGACCGTCAGGCCGAGCGCCACGCCGTAGGTGCGGCCGTCGTGCTGGAAGAGCGGGTTGGAGCCGCTCGGAATTCGCGCGGCCGCCGCGTCGTCGAGCGGGGCGAGATGCCCGGCGGTGGCCAGCGTCAGGAGGCTGAACGTCTGCCCGCTGCCCGGCGCCGTCTGGAAGGCGTCGGAGGCGTTGCCGCCGTTCAGTTGGGTGGTGAGCGACTGGCCGTAGGTGTCGTTCGGGACCTCGTTGAGCGTGATCTTCACGCCGGGGTTGTCGTTCATGTACTGCTCGGCGAGCTTCTTGAAGGGAACGACGACCCCGGCGCCCGGCACGCCGTACGAGAGCGTGAACGAGTTCGTGCTGCCGCCGGCGCCGTTGCCGGCACAGGCCGCGAGGGCGAGATGTCCGGCGACCGCGACGGCGAGAAGGCCGCGGCGGAGCCCTCCGGAACGCCGGTGCGGTGTCATCTGCCGTGCCTCTCCAGAAGGCGGAACAGGGTGCGCGCCGGCTGCTCGGAGGGCATGTCGTGGATGAACCAGCCCTCGTACTCCCCGGAGATGGAGCCTTCGAAGCCGTAATCCTTGAGCATTCCCAACAGTTCCTCGTACGGCGTGTTGGGTTCGTTGCCGTGCTCGTCGAACATGTGCGCCTTGGCGTGGCAGTGCACCGTGTACGGCAGCAGCGGTTCGAACGTCGACAGTTCGTTGGTCCGGATCTGGCCGGGTGCGTTCGGCCCCTGCCAGCAGGAGAAGTCCGGCACCAGCCGGAACCACGGGGAATCGACCGCCTCCAGCGCCTTCTGGTAGTACGACGGCGGATGGGGGGCGTGCAGTTCGACGCCCCAGATCACGCCGTACTTCTCCAGCGTGGGCAGGGCGGCGTTCACGAGGTCGATGAGCTTGTCCACCGGGTCGGCGTTGAAGGCCGGACGCATGATCTTCGCGCCCATGTAGGCGGCCATCGCGATCATGTTCCGCGCGCGATGCAGTATCTCGTCCTGCGTCTGCGGGCGATCGCTCCTGATGTTCACGCCGAGGTAGCAGCTGAAGCAGAACAGCTCCATCCCGCAGGAGGCGATCAGGTCGCGGATCTCGGTCAGGTCGTCCAGGCTCGGGTCGGGCCAACCGGGGACGTGCTGCTCGGCGACGAGTTCCACGCCGTCGCAGCCGATCTCGGCCGCTTTGCGGATCGCGTCGTAGACATCCATCCGGCCGGCGTGGACATCGGCGCCGAAGGTGTAGAGGCTGAGTCCGAGTTTCATGTCACGCGACCCCCAGTTCGCCGGTCAGTCGGTAGGGCAGGATGTCGTTCGGGAATCCGTAGCTGAACGTCGTGCGCATGTCGATGCTGATGTGGACGTCGTTCCGCGCCAGCAGGACGCCGGCCAGTTCGGGATCCGTGAGGTGCACCTCGGCGACCTCTCCCATGGCCCACCAGAGCTCGTGCAGGTTCTTGGCGTAGGCGACCGGGATCACCTGCCCGCGCAGCGAGATGAACGTTTCCCGCTCCGGCACCGGGTGGCCGTTCACGACGACCTCCAGGGCCGAAAGGGTGGAGAGGTGGGTGCCGGTGTAGAACGGATTACGGATGGGCAGGCGCCAGCCGTTCTCGGCGGACCGAATGGTGTCGGACGCGAACAGGTCGCGCTGGCCGACCCGGGAGAAGACGACAATTCCCTGCTTGGCGCGATCGGCCTGGTTTCTGTTGACGCGCTGGAGTACCTCGGACATTCGACATGACCTTTCCTGATCGCTGACCAGGGTGAATGAAATCGAACCGGAAATGCGGCAGCAATTCGTGGCTTGTTTCGCGATTCACGGCTCGTGATTCGACAGAGTAGGTTTGGCGCAAAGCTGACCACAAGATGCCGACTTAAGTTCGAGGTGTGTCTAAAATGCGGCCCATGGTGAGCATGCCGGGGGTCGAAGCCGTCGTCGCCGTGCTGCGCGCGGTGTCCACCGGCGAGGCGCCCAGTCGAGCCGCCGTGTCACGCCACCTCGGTGCGGCCCGCTCGACGGTGGGGCTGACCGTGGACTACCTGCTCGACCAGCAGCTCCTGGTCGAGCGGGCGCTGCACGACGGTCGCCGCGGCCGGCCGATCCAGGCTCTGGCGCTGGGGCCGAAGGCGCCGCTCGGCGGCCTGATCGAGTTCGGGCCGTACCGGACGATCGTCGCGGTCTCCGATCTGAGCGGCGCGATCCTGGCGCGGCACAGCGTTCGCACGGCACTCGCGTGCGGGCCGCAGGAGGCGATCGACGGCGCCGCGCTCGCCATGGACGAACTGATGGACCGGCTCGCCTCGCCCGGCAGCCGGATCACCCAGGTCGTGGCGTCGATCGGGGCACCGGTGAACGTGGGCGCCGGCTCTGTGGCGCGCTCCAACAACCGGTCCCGCGCGGTGCCGTTCCCGTCGCTCGGCTGGGAGGAGTACCCCGCCGCCACCTACCTGTCGCAGGTCTTCGGCACCCCCGCGGTGCTCGAGAACGACGTGCACCTGCTGGCGATCGGCGACGCGGCCGGCCTCGAACGGGACCGCTTCCCGCTGATCCGGCTGCACGCCTCGATGGGGCTGGGCGCCGGGATCCTCACCGACCAGGGGGACCTGGTGCGTGGCGTGAGCGGGCTCGCCGGCGACGTCGGGCACCTGGTGGTGGACGGCAGTTCCGAGCGGAGCTGCTGGTGCGGCAAGAGCGGCTGTCTCAGCAACGTGGCCAGCATCTACTCGATCGGGAAGGATCTCGGGCTGCCGTTCGGGTCGGAGGCGGGGAGCGATCTCGTGCAGACCCTGCGCGAACTCGTGGCCACGGGCGACGAGGCGGCGATCCGCCGGATCCGCGACGCGGCGGACGTGGTGGGACGGCTCGCCGCCATTCTCGTCGACGTCATCAACCCGGGACGGCTGGTGCTAAGCGGCGAACTCATCCACCTCTCCAGCGACGTCCTGGCCCGGGTGCGCACCGGCGTGTACGAGCGCTCCCTGCCGCTGTCCAGCCGCCATCTGCAGGTGACCGTCTCGACCAAAGACGCCGACGGGGCCCTGCCCGGTGCGGCGCAGCTCGCGGCGTCGCTGATGCTCGCGCCGTCCGGAATCGACCGCGTGCTGCGGGGCGGTCGGCCGCCGGCCTAGGTATTTAGTTCGATTCAGTGCATTAAGCTGTCGTTGACGATCCTAAATCGCGCTCCTACGGTGAGCCGCATGGACACCCCCACAGCGACCGGCCCGATTTTCGTCGGTCCGGGAACCGGCCGGCCGATCCCCACGCGGGTGGATGTGCTCATTGTCGGTTCCGGGCCGAACGGGGCCGCATATGCGCGGGTGATAAGCGATTCACATCCCGGTGCGCGCATTCTGATGGTCGAGGTCGGTCCCCGCCTGACGACACTTCCGGGACTGCACACCCGCAATATCGCGGATCCGGAAGAGGCGCAGCGGGTCATTCGCGGTTCGGAGGGCGGCAACGACACCCGCACCGCGCAGATCGGCGACCATCTGAGCCAGGGTCGTCCCGGTGCGGTTCCCGCGGCGGGCACCTTCTTCGTCGACCGCGCCGCCGCGGAAGCGAATACGCCCGGGACTCTCGCGGCCGCCGCGATATCGTCCAGCGTCGGCGGAATGGGGCGGCATTGGGCCTGCGCGACCCCGACCCCCCATGTCTCCGAGTTGCCCTCCTTCATTCCGGAACAGGAATGGCGTGCGTTACTCGCGCAGAGCCGCAGCCTGTTGGCCACGAGCGAGCGGCCCCTGACGGACTCGGCGGATTGGCGCGAGTGCCTGCGCCGGGTCTCCGGCGTCTTCGACCGGCGCCTGCCCGCCGGCCGGCGCACCGGGAACATGCCCGTGGCCCGGCGGATCGGGCCCGACGGCACCGTCGTGTGGTCCGGTACCGACACCGTCCTCGGCAGGCTGGCGACCGAGCGACGCGAGACGTTCACCATCGCCGCGCAGACGCTCTGCAGCGAACTGCTCGACCACGACGGTCGCGTCGCGGCCGCCACGCTCCGCTCCCGGGTCGACGGCTCCACCGTCACCGTCTCCGCGTCGGTCTTCGTCGTCGCGGCGGACTCGCTGCGCACCCCGCAATTGCTGTGGAACTCGGGAATCCGCCCGCGGGCGCTGGGACGCTATCTCGGCGATCACACGATCACCGCCGGGATCTTCACGCCGGAGTATCTCGACAAGCCCGAGGACGTCTCGGCGGTGTTCGGCGCCGGACGCACCCTGAACAACACCACCGGCACGCCGTCGAACGGGCTGGGCACCGTGCCGTACAACCCGGACACGCATCCGCTGCACAGCCAGTTCGGGCAGGCCGCGATCTACCACGAGGGTCGGGCCCGGGGCGAGGGGGTCACGATGTTCGGCTACATGCTGCCGAAGGAGGCCCGCTTCGAGGACCGCGTCCGGTTCCGTGCCGACCGGACCGACCGCTACGGCATGCCCGCCATCGAGTTCGACTACGGGCTGACCGACCGCGACCGCGAACTCGCGGCGCTCGCCTCCGCCAACATCACCCGCGCCGCCGAGGCCCTGGGCGCCTCCGGCGTCGTGGGCGTGACGCAGCCGCACGGCATCTCCCTGCACTACCTGGGCACCGTCCGCATGGGTGCGCGGGACGACGGCACCTCCGTCTGCGACAGCCGTTCCCGCGTGTGGGGGCACGACAATCTCCATGTGGCCGGCAACGGGGTGATCCCGGCCGAGCTCAGCTGCAACCCGACGCTCACCAGCGTCGCGATGTCCGTCCGCGGGGCGCGGGCCGCGTGCGCGACGCTCGAATCCGTTGTCTGACCATTGACGCTGCGGGGCGGATGCGGGAGGTTGTCCCGATGTCTGCTGCGTACACCGAGAGTGACCAGTTCCGGGGGGCCCGGATCCACCTGTGCGATCTCGCCGGCCTGGAGATCCGCGACTGCGATGTCAGCGGCCTGAAGATCGTGGACTGCTACGGCGGCGAGGTCTACGTCGGCGGCGGCTTCGAGCGGGTGGTCGTCAACGACGTCGACGTGACGGCCTACGTCGAGGCCGAACTCGACCGCCGGCATCCCACGCGGGTGCTGGCGCGGGAGGCCGCCTCCTGCTCCGACTACCGGGCCGCCTGGGACGCCGTCGAGGCGCAGTGGGCGGCGACGCTCGAACGCGCCCGGCTCCTGCCCGAGGCCGCGCTGCACGAGCGGGTCGACGGCGAGTGGTCGTTCGTCGAGACCCAGCGGCACCTGCTGATGGCCGCCGACGCCTGGCTCGGCAACGCGGTGCTGGAGGAGGAGGCGCCGTTCCACCCGCTGGGCCTTCCGCACGGCGGGATGCCGGCCGACGCGACGGCGAAGCTCGGGCTCACCGTCGACGCCACCCCGACGCTCGACGAGGTCCTCGCGCCGCGGCACGCCCGCATGGCCACGATGCGCCGCGTCGTCGACGGGCTCACCGACGCCGAGCTCGACCGGGTGTGCGGCCGCAAGCCGGCGGACCCGTATCCGGACCGGGAGTACGTGGTGCGCCGCTGCCTCACGGTGGTGCTCAAGGAGGAGGCCGAGCATCACCGCTACGCGGTGCGCGACCTCGCCGTGCTCGAGGCGGGTGCCCGGACCGGGTGACGGCGCCGGCCGGGCGAAAGGGCTGAGTCGCTCAGGTCCGTCCCGCGACGTCCGATGAGGAGGCTGCCCGAGCCCGTCCTGCCGTAGCAAGGGGCACCGCCATGGCCGCTGACGTGCGTCGTCCCCCGAACGCCGACCCACCGCCGCCGCGCTGGTACGCGCGGGAACGCGGTGGCGCCTGGCGCATCGTGGCACTGATCGTCTACGGCCTCGGCGCGTTCGCGGTGCTTTTCGAACTCATCGGCCGGTTCACCCCGGGCACCGGCGCACCGGACGGCGGCACCGCCGTGATGCTGAGCTGCCTGGCGGCGTTCACCGTCGCCACGGTGGTCTTCACGACCGTGGCCGGGTTCAACCGGGCGCTGGATCGGCGCACCCGCACGGCCTGGCGACTGATGGCGGTGAGCAGTGTGCTCTCGCTCGCCGCGGTCGTCGCCCGTGGCATCTGGCCGCCGGGGAGCGTCTTCCCGGCGCCGGGCGACGTGCTCGGGCTGGCGGCCGGGCCGGTGCTGCTCGCCGGGCTGCTGTGGTTCCCGTTGCGTTCCCAGTCCCGCCGGGACCGGCAGCGCGCGCACATCGACGCCGCGCTCGTGGCCGTCGCGGCCGGCATGGTGCTGTGGTACCTGTACGTCGGGCCCAGTCTCACCGGCGACGCCGAGCTGAACCTGCTCGCCATCGCCTACCCCGCGAACGACCTCATGCGGGTCTTCGGGGCGACCCTGGTGCTCCAGCGCGGCGCGGCGGCCTCGGTGCGGCGGCCGATGGTGCTCATCTGCCTCGCGCTGCTCGCCTACATCGTCGCGGACGTGGACCTGGGATACCAGCAGGTCCGGCACGGCAGTGTGCAGCCGTCCCACTGGCAGTACGCGCTGTGGCTGGCCGCCGGCGCGCTGCTCACCGCCGCGCCGGTCGAGCAGTGCCTGCGGGCCCGGACGCACCGGCTGGCCGCGGACCAGCGGCGCGACCACGTCGTCGTCAGTCGGCTGCCGTATCTGGGCATCGTCGCGGCGTACGTGCCGCTTCTGCTCGCCGCGCGCCGCCTGCCGCTGGCGCCGTTCGGCGGGCTCGTGATCGGCGCGCTGATCGTCACCGCACTGGTCGTCGCGCGTCAGGTCAGCGCGCTCCGGGAGAACTCCGAGCTGATCGCGACCGATCCGCTGACCGGCCTGGTCAACCGGCGGCGGCTGTACCAGGCACTCGACCTGGCCCTCGCCCGCAGCACCCGCAGCGGTTCCGGGATGGCCGTCATGCTCATCGACCTCGACGGGTTCAAGGAGGTCAACGACACGCTGGGGCACGAGGCCGGGGACCGCCTGCTGGTCGCGTTCGGCGCGTTGCTGCGCCGCAACGTCCTGGGCACCGACACCGTCGCGCGGCAGGGCGGCGACGAGTTCGCCATCGTGCTGTCGAACATCGACACCCAGGACCAGGCGGCCGCGGTCGTGCGCCGCATCATGACGGACATGCGCAATCCGATCATGCTCGGCGACGCCCCGGTGTGTGCCCGCGCCAGCATCGGCATCGCGCTGTCGGACGGCACCGTCACCGACGCCGACGAACTGCTGCGCCGCGCCGACACCGCGATGTACCGGGCCAAGCGGCGCAAGGGTACCGAGGGCGCGCAGTTCGAGTTCTACGGCGCGGAGACACCCGAACCGCTGCAGAGCGTGTAGCTCCTACCGCCGGCGTTCGGGCGGTTGCCTGCCGGCGGAGCCGAACGACGCCGCGGCGACGAACAGCGGTGCCAACCCGAGCGTGTACACGACGATCCGCGGCCATTCGAGCACCAACGCGAGGAACAGGCACAGCGCGAGCGACACGACGCCCGCGAGCAGGATGATCAGGGATTTCCGGAACACGGCTTCTCCTCAGTCGGTCGGTGCGGTTCGGTCGGGTCCGGTCCAACTGCCGTTGAGCACGTAGGACCGGTCGGGGCGGAGCGTGATCGCGACGTTCGTGCCGACGTCGATCAGGGCGTCCGGGTCGGGTCCCGCCTCGGTGACGTGCAGCGTGCCGCTGATCGTCTCGACCTCGTAGTCGACGCTGTGGCCGTGGAACGTGGAGCGCAGCACGGCGCCGATCCCCGCGTCGCCGGCCGGCTGCAACGAGATCGTCTCCGGGCGGATCATCAGGTAGGCCGGCGAGTTGGCCCGCACCGCCGGATGGGCGGCCACCCGCAGGCGTTCGCCCAGGGCGTTGACCAGTGCCGCTCCGTCGGTGACCTGCTCGGGCACCACCTCGACGAAGTTGGCCCGACCGATGAAGTCGGCGACGAAGATGGTCGCCGGCCGGAAGTAGATCTCGGCCGGCGTCGCGACCTGCTCGACGCGTCCCTTGTTCATCACCACGATGCGGTCGGACATGCTCATCGCCTCGTCCTGGTCATGGGTGACGTACAGGCTGGTGATGCCGAGCCGGCGCTGGATGCGGCGGATCTCGGCCCGCATGGCGCCCCGCAGCTTGGCGTCCAGGTTGGACAGCGGCTCGTCGAACAGCAGCACCGTGGGCTGCATGATCAGTGCGCGGGCCAGGGCGACGCGCTGCTGCTGGCCGCCGGACAGTTCGTGCGGGAAGCGGTTCTCCAGGCCGACGAGGTTCATGCTCGTCAGCGCGATCTGCATGGCGGTGCGCACGTCGTCGTGGTCGTGGCGGCGCAGCTTCAGCCCGTAGGCGATGTTCTCGCCGACGCTCAGGTGCGGGAAGAGCGCGTAGCTCTGGAAGACCATCGCCATCGTGCGGCGCTGCGGCGGGGTGCGGTCGATCGACGTTCCGTCGAGCAGGATGTGGCCGCTGGTGGCGGTCTCGAACCCGGCCACGATCCGCAGCGTCGTCGTCTTGCCGCAGCCCGAGGGGCCGAGCAGGGTGATGAACTCGCCGGGTCGCACGTCCAGCGTCACGTCGTCGACCGCGGTGACGGCACCCGACTTCGACGCGAACGTCTTGGTGAGCCGGTCGAGCCGCAGCGCTCCGGCGTCGGTGCCGGCCTTCGGCGGTACGAGGCGTTCGCCCGAACGGGTCGTCGTCATCGTGGCGTCCTTCCGGTGGGCGCGGCGGTTCGGTGCAGGACCACGGCGCCGCCGATGAGCAGCCGGATCAGTCCGAACCCGGCGAGCACGACGGCGGTCAGCACGGTGCAGTAGGCGAAGGCGACCCCGTAGCGACCCGTGTTGGCGGCGCTGAGGATCTGCGAGGTGATGATCTTCGTGTTCGGGGTGACCAGGAGGATCACCGTCGAGATCGAGGTCATGCTGCGGGCGAAGCTGTAGCTGAGGCCGGTCAGCAGCGCGGGCCGGATCAGCGGCACGACCACCCGGCGGAAGGTGCGCACGGAGCCGGCGCCCAGGTTCATCGACGCCTCCTCCAGACCGGGGTCGAGCTGCGTCAGGGCGGCTCCGCCGGTGCGCAGGCCGGCCGGCACGCTGCGGGTGATGTAGGCCAGCACGATGGCGAGCGAACCGCCGGCTATCGCCGTTCCACCGACAAGGCCGGGAAGGACGAGCAGGTCACCGACGTAACGGTCCGGTCGGTAGGCGAGGAGATATCCGATGCCGAGAACCGTGCCCGGTACGGCCACGCCCAGCGTGCCGGCGAAGTCCAACCAGCCGGCGGCACGGCGCAGCCGGCGGGTCACCAGCCAGGCGATGAGGAGCCCGAAGAGCCCGGCGACCGGGGTCGCGACGGCGGCCAGCAGCGTGGTGTCCCGCAGCGCCTCCCGGCCGGCGCCCAGCACCACCTCCCGGAAGTGTTGCAGCGTAAGGGTGTTGTCGACGCCGAAGACCCGGGTGAGCGAACCGAGCAGCACGGTGCCGTACAGGCTCACCACGATCAGCGACACGAACACCGCCAGCGCGAGGATCGGCCACCGCGCCCAGCCGGTGATCAGGTGCACGGTGCCGGACGGCTTGCCGGTGATCGTGGTCCGGATCTTGCGGCCGAGCCAGTACCGCTGCGCCAGGAACAGCGCGACGGAGGGCACCAGCAGGATCAGGCTGTAGACGGCGGCGCTGGTCGTGTCGTACTCGCCGGTGACCGCGAGGTAGGCCCGGCTCGCCAGCACGGTGTAGTCGCCGCCGAGCGCCAGCGGGTTCGCCAGGTCGGCGATGCCCTCCACGAACAGCAGCAGGAACGGCGCCGCCAGTCCGGGGGCGAGCAGCGGCAACTGCACGGTGCGGAAGATCTGCCAGCGGCTCGCGCCCATGTTCATCGCGGCCTCCTCCATCGCCGGATCCAGGCCGCGCATCATGCCCAGCATGCCGAGATAGGCGACCGGGAACAGCGACAGCGACAGCACGAGCACCAGACCGTCCAGGCCGTAGATGTCGTACTCGACGCCGAGCAGCCCGTGCGTCACCGCGCCCTGCCGTCCATAGAGGACGATCGCGGCGGTCGCCACGGCGAACGGCGGGCTGACGATCGGCAGCAGCGCCACCACGTGCAGGATCCGCTTGCCCGGCACGGCGAGGCGGGTCTGCACGAAGGCGAACAGGAACCCGATCGCGGTGCCGCAGGCCCCGACGAGCAGCCCGAGGACGAGCGTGTTGCGCAGGATCGCGAGATCGGTCGACGAGGTGACGAACTGCGCGTAGCGGGGCAGGGCGCTGCCCGACAGCGCGGTGGACAGCATCGCCGTCAGCGGCACGACGCTGCCGACGGCCACCAGCAGCACGCTCGCGACGAGCGCCACGGTCACGCCGACGTCGCGCGAGCGCCGGCGCGGCCGGTTGGACGGCGCGGTCTCGACCGGAGCGGGTGGGGGCGGAACGAGCATGGTCACGACGGGACTCCCGGGCTCGGGCGGGGCCGGTCGGCCGCCCGGCAAAGCGGCCGACCGGCCGGGGGTCAGGACTTCGGGGCCTGGGCCACTTCGGCGTCGAAGCGTTTGGTGAGGTCCTTCTTCGCCCGTCCCGCCGCCGCCACGTCGTAGTCGACGAGCTTCACCGTGCGCAGGTCGACCGACTTCTCCGAGACCTTCGCCCGCGGATTCGTGGGAACCTGGTACGACTTCACCGACGGGCCGATCTCCTGCGCGGCCGGCGTCAGCGCCCAGTCGACGTACCTGCGGGCGCTCGTGGAGTTGTGCGCACCGCGCACCAGCGCCACTCCGCCGACCTCGTATCCGGTGCCCTCGGCGGGGAACGTAACGGTGAGGTCCTTGAATCCCTGTTCCTGGGTGGCCACGCAGTCGTGGGAGAAGATGACGCCCACGCCGACCTCCCCGCGGGCGGCCTGCTGGGCCGGTGCGATGCCGGACTTGCTGTACTGCAACACGTTCGGGTGCAGCCGTCGCATGTACTCCAGCGCCGCGCCGGCGTCGCCGCCGTGCAGGGCCACCTGCGACCACAGCATCGTGTACGCGGTGCCGGAGGTGGAGGGGTGGGCGAGGCCGACGTTCTTGCCGAGGCCGGGGCTGAGCAGGTCCTGCCAGGACCGCGGGGCGGAAACCTTCTTCTCGGCGAGGATCCGGCTGTTGTTGCAGAAGCCGAGGACGCCGACGTAGACACCGGTCCAGGTGCCCGACGGATCCTTGTACCGGTCGGAGATCGCGGCGGCGTTGGCGGAGACGTACGGGTCGAGCAGGCCCTGCTCCCCGGCGGCGACGAAGCCGTCGGCGGGACCGCCGTGCCAGACGTCGAACTCCGGGTTCGCCTTGCCGGCCTGCAACCGGGCGACCGTCTCGCCGCTGGAGAGCCGCACGAACTCGGCCTCCACCCCGGTCGCCTCGGTGAACCGGTCGGTCATGGCCGCGCACCACTCCTCGGTCGCGCCGCAGGCGACCACGACCTTTCCCGCGTCCTTCGCGCCCCTGCCGCCGGCGTCGGAACGGGCGCAGCCCGCGGCGGCAGCGAGCGCGGCAACGGTCAGCAGTATCGACATGGCCCTGAACCGTGGGTGTGGCAGCGGTGCCATCGACTCGACCTCCTCCGGCGGGGACCCGCGCACCGGCGGGATGTCGCCAACGTAGGCCGCCCGGGACACCGCCGCGGTGACAGCGCGGTGGGCGCGGGTGACAGGGCTGTTACCGCTGCGGCGGCTCCGCCGGCTCGTCCTCCGGCTCGGGCGGCAGGTCCGGCATGACGTATCCCGCGCCGCGAATGGTCTGCACGTAGGCGGTGCCGTCGCGGTCGCCGGAGAGCCGCGAGCGCAGCCGGTACACCGTCGACTTAACCACGTCCCGCCCGCCGATGATCTCCGTGCTGCCCCAGACCGCGCGCAGCAGGTCCTGCCACGACTGCGGGTTGCCGCGGTGCACCGCCAACTGCAGCAGCAGCTTGAACTCGGTGTACGGCAGTTCCAGGCGCAGGCCGGCCAGGGTCGCCGAACGGGCGCCCGGGTTGATCACCAGCCGGCCGACGCGCAGCACGGTGCCGGTCTCCCGACGCCGCACCAGCGCCGCCGCGCGCAGCGCGACCTCGCGCGGGTGGAACGGCTTGGTGACGTAGTCGTCGGCGCCCCGTTCCAGCCCGGCGATCACGTCGTCGTGGTGGGCCAGTGCGGTCAACAGCATGATCGGCACGTCGGAACGCGCCCGGATGCGTTCGCACAGCGTCAACCCGTCGATCGTCGGCATGAGCACGTCGAGCACGACCAGATCGACCTCCCGCGAACGCAGCAGGTGCAGGGCGGTGGCGCCGTCGTGGGCGACCAGGACGCTGAAGCCCTGCGTCTCCAGCGCGTACCCGATGATCATCGTCATCTGGGGCTCGTCGTCGACCACCAACGCCGTGCTCATGGCGCGCTTCCCCCGTTCGCGGCCGGCAGGGTGAACAGGAACGTGGTGCCGCGCGCCGAGGCGGTGTCGACCATGATGGAACCGCCGTGCAGTTCGACGATCGTCTTCGTGATGACCAGCCCGAGACCGGTGCCGTCCTCCAGCGGGCGGCCGGTGGCGAAGCGCCGGAACAACTGCCGGCGCTGCTCCCGGCTCATCCCCGCCCCGTCGTCGGTCACGTACACCGCCACGCCGGTGTCGACCGCCATCACCCGCACGTCGATGCTGCCGCCGATCGTGGTGAACCGGCTGGCGTTGGAGACCAGGTTCGTCAGCGCCTGGGAGATCAGCAGCGGATCGGCGGGGATGCGCGGCGCCACCTGCGGTGTGTCCAACGTGATGTGCTGTCGCCGCTGGGCGCACAGCGGGCGCATGGCCGTCACGACGTCCCGGGCCAGCACGGACACGTCCGCCGGTTCGAGCCGCGGGTCGAAGAGCCCCGCCTCGATCTTCGCCTGGGTCAGCAGGCTCTCGCACAGCGCCACCACGTTGGTGCACTGGTGCCCGATCACCTGCAGGAACCGCTCCTGCTGCGGCGTCAGCGGGCCGGGCGTGCGTTCCAGCAGCAGGTCGGCGGCGCCCTTGATCATGGTCAGCGGGGTGCGCAGCTCGTGGCCGAGCGCGGCCACCTGCTCCGCCCGCCGCTCCACCTGCTCCGCCAGGACGTCCAGCTCCGCCCGCTGCGCGCGGGTGACGTACCGCGTTCCCACAGAGGCTCCCACGACACCCGCGGACAGGGCGGCCGACGCGGCCGCGAGCGCCCACCAGCCGGCGACGGCGAAACCGGCGACGGCCGCGACGCCGGTCGCCGCCGCGCCCCATGCCACCGGGAGCGTCCGGGACACCACCCGGTCCGCCGGCGCACCCCGTCGATCCACGGCACCGCCCTTCCCCGATGGGGGCATTTATAGCCGGTCAGGTCCTGCCGCGGAACGGCGCCAGCGTGGCGCGGATCGTCTCGGCGGCGCCCCAGTCGTCGTCGAACTGGGCCAGGACCGCCAGGTGCTGCCGAAGCTGCACGATCGGCATGCGGGTGCGCCAGTCCCGATCGAGGCCGGTCAGGTCGGCGTAGACGTCGAAGAACCGGCGCGCCTCCGGCGGCGGCACCGTGATCCACAGATGGGCCAGGTCGACCTCGGCCCACATGTACGACACCGCCGGATCGATCAGCGCGGCCCGCCCGTCCGCGGTGGCCAGCACGTTCTGGGCCCACAGGTCGCCGTGGGTCAGGCAGGCCGGCCGCTGCGGCAACAGGTCGGGCAGCCGGGCGCACAGGCGTTCCAGCGCGCTGCGGTCGGCGGGATCGAGCGCCGCCTCGACGCGCGGTTCGGCGAGCCAGCGCAGCAGCCGGTGCTCGGCGAAGAAGGCGAAGCCGTCGTCGTTCCACGTGTTGACCTGCCGGCGGCGGCCCAGCCAGTTGTCGCGGTGCCAGCCGAAACGGGGGTGCACGGTGCTCGTGTGCAGGCGGGCGAGCGCGTGGGCGAACCGCTCCCAGAAGGCCTCGCTCGGTGGGCGCGGGTGCAGCAGCGACAGCACGAGCAGTTCGTGGTTCGCCACGATCACCTCGGGGGTCGGCAGCCCGCCCAGGTCCCGCAGGGCGGCCAGCCCTTCGGCCTCGGCGACGAACGCGTCGGCGCTGTGCTGTGCCTCCGGGAGCGCCTCGGTCGCTGGGAATGCCTTGACGAAGACCGGCGGTGCGTTCTTGCGGACGGCTATGGCGGCGAGGGCGGCCAGTCCGCCGCTGACCGGTTCCACGGTGACGACGTCGTGGATCCCCGCGCGCGACAACCGGTCGGTCAGAAGTGCGGTCGCGGGCATCGGCGGTGGACTCCTCCGGTCGGGATCCTTCTTGCCGCTGCGGACCGCGCAGCGGGTTGGTCGCGAATCCTAGTATCGAGCGATGCCCGGCAACGCGGTTTCGGCCCGGCTTTCGCGCGCGGAGGCGCTGCTGGAGGTCGGCCGGCCGCGAGGTCTCGGCCGTGCCGGGCGGCGAGGCGCACAGTCCCGGGGCGCCGGACGCGTGGTGGATGCACCCGGGACGACGCCCGCGCCCGGGTGCGGCTGGCCGGGCTGGCACTGTGCGCGCTGACGGAGGAGACGAATCACCGCAGGCCAGCGGGACATTTGTCCTAGGGTCGGAACCCAACGGCTCCGGGGGTGGCAATGCGGGAAGCGATGTTGACGGCCGTCCAGACGCTGGTCGGCCTCATCGTGCGCGGGGAATACGACACGGCGGCCGCGGTCACCCGCGGGCGGCGACTCACCGCCGAGGAGATCCGGCAGGCGGTCACCGAACATCCCGGCACGCTCGTCAACCCGCCGGAGCACGTCTTCGACGAGATCGAGTTCGACACCGTCACCGGCTCGGAACCGCTTACCTACTTCGCGGTGTGCCCATTGTGGGATGCCGATGGGGAGGAGTCGGACCTCAGCCTCGAAGTGGAACTGGAGGAGATCGGACCGGGCTTGTACGTTCCGATCATCGCCAACCTGCACGTCATGTGATTCACCTCTGCACGAACGGCCGCAGCAGACTGACGTACTGCCGATCCGCGATCTCCGTCCGCAGCAACCGCTCCCGGCCGATCAACGCGACGAACGGACAGTCGTCGTCCTCGCCCGGCATCTGCTTCTCGGCGAGCTTGCGACCGGTCGCGACCTCGTACAGCGTGAGCCGGTAGGTCGACAGGTGCAGCGGCACCGTCATCGGTTCCGGCTCGTCGAACTTGCAGTCGCGCACCTTGCCGCCGGTGTCGAGCAGGTCCACGCACGCCACCAGCTGCACGGCCGGCGCGTTCTCGCCCGTCCAGGCGGCGCGCTGCGCCTCCGACGCGTCGTCCGGCCCGAGGAACGCCGACCTGATGTAGCCGCCGGTGGAGACGCTCGGCACCAGGATGCTGATCGGGTGCGGGGCCGGGCCGGCGTGCGGCGGGGACTGCGGGTAGTACCAGCCCTTGCACACCTTTTCGAGATCGGCCGCGGAACTCACCGCCACGGTGCTGGCGCGCGGGCCGGTCCCGACCGGGGAGGCGGGCGCCGACGTGGCGATGCTCGGCGCGGGGGCGGCCGCCTCGGCGACCTGCGTCGGCTCAGTGCCCGGCCGCGGAGCGCCCTTCTTGCCGGCCTCGACGGCGAGCACGACGGCGCCCACGCAGCCGAACAGCAGGACCGGAATGCACGCCACCAGCACCCAGCGCAGCGCCGTGGAACCGCGCCGCGGCTCGGGCTGGGGCAACGGTGCGAACGCGTCGAACGTCGCGGCCGCGGGGAGCGGCGGCTGAGCCGCGGGAGGCAAGGCCGGAGTGTCCCCGTCGGGGCGCGCGAATTCGTCGTGGCTCATCGATCGTTCCCCCATGGCTGAGCGCGAATGCGTGCTGCACTGTAAAGCGCATCCGGATAGCCGCCGCCCCGCGCACGCGGCGCGGGGCGGCGGCCGGATCGGTCAGGAGACCCTGGTGCGGAACACGTCGAACTCGCCGTTCGTGTCTCCCGGCACGAGCGTCGCGCTCTCCGTCTCCGACGCCACGTACCGCCCGTCGTCGGAGATGTCGGCCGTCTCCGAGCCGTAGAACGCGTCGTCCGGCGGCGTGACGGCGACGCTGTTGCGCCCGGTGAGCCGGTCGAACAGGAAGAACGACACGGGCGCCGACGGCGTCTGCGCGACGAGTTCCCGCGAGGAGGAGTAGTAGACGACGTACCGGCCGTCGCCGCTGATCCGCGGGGTGAGCGACACCCCGGACGCGGGCCGGCCGGCGGTGTTCACCGACGCGACGGAGGTCGTGCCGGTGGCCCGTTCCCACAGCAGCACATCGCTGTCGTGCTCCCCGCGGTTCTTGCTGTAGGCGATCCAGTTGCCGTCGCCGCTGATCGCCGGTGCGCCGACGCCGTCGACCGACGCCGCGGAGACGGGTGTCGTGGTACCGGCCCAGCGGTCGCGGACGACGACCCGGCCGTCGACGGAGCCTCCGAGGACGGACGAGCGGGTGCGGAAGGCGATGTACCGGCCGTTGTCGCTGATCGTCGGTGATTCCGAGTCGCCGGCCGTGGTGGTGTACGGATAGGCCGGGTCGATCGACACGACCGACAGCGACCGGACCAGGTTGTCCCACAGGTAGACGTCGCGGCTGCCGTTGCGGTCCTGGGGCAGCGCGTCACTGGTGGAGGTGAACACGACGTACCGGCCGTCGGCGCTGAGGTCGGGTCCGTCG
This sequence comes from Virgisporangium aliadipatigenens, assembly GCF_016863615.1. Lineage (GTDB taxonomy): Bacteria > Actinomycetota > Actinomycetes > Mycobacteriales > Micromonosporaceae > Virgisporangium > Virgisporangium aliadipatigenens. The sequence goes on from NZ_BOPF01000029.1 coordinate 43,332, forward strand.
AACCAGTAGGAGTTCGGGCCGACGCGGGTGGTCGTGCCGGTGCCGCGGTCGCGCAGGTAGGTGCCGCCCGTGGTGCCCGCCGTCACCGCCGCGGACGACGTGAACGCCACGTACCTGCCGTCGGCGCTGACCCGCGGCAGGTTGGAGTCGCCGTACGGCACGGCGTTGCCGTCCGGCCCGACGCTGATCAGCTCGGTGGTGCCGGTGGCCGTGTCGCGCAGGTACACGTCGTCGGCGTAGTTGGTGTCGGCGGGTGCGAGCCTGCTCTCCGAGCTGAAGACGACGTAGCGGCCGTCGGCGCTGATCGCCGGTTCGCGGGAATCGTCGTCGCCCTCGGTGCCGTCGGTGCCGACGGACACCCGGATCACCGCGCCGATCTCGTCGGCGTGCGCGGGTGTCGCCGCGACCAGTGTGACGACGGCGCCGAGTACCGCGCCCGCGTATCGTGCGGTCGTTCGCAAGAAAAGCCTCCCCGTGACGTGTGTCGATGCCCGCGCAATGATGCCGCATGATCGAAAGCTGGTCGACACAAATCCGGTCGCGGCGGCATCGATCGCACTGGCAAGCCCTGAGTCAGGAATTTGACACAGGTAAATGTGATCAGGCTCTAGCATCGTCGCCGACGGCTCACGGAGAGTCGTCGATCGATGCCTGGAGGTGCAATGTCCGGATTACACGGGGGTGCCCCGTGGCGCGCGCGGTGCCTGTTGGCCGCCGCGATCGTCGCCGCAGGGGTGTTGGCCGGTGTCCAGCCGGCCGCCGCCGACTCGCTGCGCTACCTGCGCCCGAGCGGCTGGGCGTACACGGATTCCCGCACGCCGCACACGCCGTATCTCGACAAGACGGTCGACGCGCCGGTCGGCGCCTGGCGCGACGCACGCGGCAAGGTGCACCGTTCCCGCGCGTATTTCGCCTATGACATCTCGTCCTACCGGGGCCACCGGATCGTCGGCGCCCACCTGGTCCTCGGCGAGGTCCGGGTCAACAACTGCGACGCGGCCCGCGACCTCGAGATCTGGGCGACCGACCCGATCCGGCCGCGATCCACCTGGGCTCACCCTCCGCGGGAACGCGCATTGCTCGGCCGGATCGGCCCGATCGACAACACGGTCTGTCCCCTGGGCTACATCGAGTTCGACGTGTCCGCCGCCGTCATCGCGGCCGCACTGGCGGCGGGGGAGTCGACGCTGTACCTCGGCATCCGGGTGCCGCACGCGCGGGAGGCCGATCCGGCCTACGGCCGCCACCTCAAGCGCGACCCGGGCATCTCGCTGCACTCCAACGCCGTCCCGAAGACCCCCGACAACGTGCGGCTGGGCATCAAGTCCTGCGCCGGCACCGAACTCGCGATCGGCACCGCCCGCCCGGAGGTGCGCGCGTTCCTGTCCGACCCGGAGCCCAACCCGTACGACAGCACCTGGCTGCGGCCCACCGTGGCGATCTGGCCGCTCGACCATCCGGATCAGCGCCGCGAGTGGGAACTGTCGCAGTCCCCACCCGAGCTCGACATGCAGTGGACGGTGCCGGAGGGCGTACTGGTCCATGGCGGCCGTTACGCGCTGGCGGTCCGCAGCCGGGACGCGCACGACGTCTCGCCGTGGAGCGCGGAGTGCCGGTTCTCCGTCGACACGGTGCGGCCGGCGGCGCCCAGCGTCTCCTCGCCGGACTATCCGAACGAGAACTGGCCCGGCTGGGGCGGCCCGGGCCTGGCCGGCGCGTTCACGTTCGACCCGAACGGCGTCGCCGACGTGGTCGGCTACGGCTACGAGTTCCCCGGCGGGCCGTACCGGGAGTTCGTGGCCGCACCGGCCCCGGGGGCGCCGCTGACGGTGCACGAGGCGCCGCGCGCCGCCGGCCCCACGTGGATCTACGCGTGGAGCATCGACGCGGCCGGCAACCGTTCCGACCGGGTGCAGCACAGCTTCTGGGTGCGCGACAGCGCGCCGCGCATCACCGACACGGAGCCGGACGGCTGGGTCGCTCGGGCGCGCGACGTGGTGTTCCGGCCGGGGGAGCTGCCGCTGGCGAACTACACGTACCGGCTGGGTGACGGCCCCGAGCAGACCGTCGCGGCGGCCGCGGACGGCACGGCGCGGGTCAGCGTCACGCCGCCGCTCGACGGGGTCACGCTGTCGGTGTACGGCACGTCGGCCGACGGGACGCGTTCGGGGACGGCGTCGCTGCTGCTGAAGGTGAGCACCCGCCCGGTGGTGACCTCGCCGCAACTGCCCCACCCGCAGTGGGACCAGCTCCCGCCGGGCGTGACGGCGAACGTCACCTTCGCCCCGCACATGCCGGGCGTCGTCGGCTACGTCTACGAGGTCAACCGTGGGATGAACGACGCCCTCCCGGCCCGGACGGTGGCGGCCGGTGCGGACGGCACGGCGACGGTGGACGTGGCACCGCTGCGCTCCGGGCAGCACACGCTGCACGTGCACAGCGTCACCGCGGACGGAACGGCGTCGGAGACGACCGTGTTCGAGTTCTCCGCGGACTACGCGTTCCCGGAGGTGAGCTCGCAGGAGTATCCCGAGTGGGGTCCCCCGTCGGGCGGTGTGGGCGTGCCCGGCACGTTCACGTTCCGCTCGTCCGCCGTCGACGTCGTCGGCTACACGTACTCCTTCAACGACGGCCCGGAGCAGACGGTGAACGCCGCCGAGGACGGCAGCGCCGCGCTCGTGTGGACGCCGACGGAGTACCCGCCGGGCGGCTGGATCAACCTTCGGGTGCGCTCACGCAGCGCGAACGGCTACGTCTCCGACCCGTGGGTCTACTCGTTCGTGATCAATCCACCGGCGTCGACGGGCTGACGCGCCAGGGCCCGGCGGTCCGACGGGGGCCGCCGGGCCGCTACGCGGGCAGGGTGAGGCAGGCGGCGCGCGGCCCCGCCGTCCCCGCCCTACCCGGCTCCCGTTGCGTCTGCTGGGCGTGGACGACCAGCGACCGCGCCGACTGCCCGGGGCCGAACGTCCACGGCTGCGCCGCGGTGACCCGCGCCGCGCCCGACCCGTCGGCGGTGAAGTCGAGCCACACCTCGTTCACCGGGTTGGCGAACGACGGATCGACCGAGGGCGGCGACGCCGCGGCGGCCGGATCGGTCTGATGCTGGTGGTGCGGCCCCGCCGCGGTGCCGTCCGCGCCGCACGGCTTGACGTGCAGGTGCGCGCCGTACGCGCGGTTCGGCACCATGCCGGTCACGTTCAGGGTCACCTCGGTGCCCTTGCCCGCCACGGCGACGGTGACGGTGGCGGTGGCGCCGGCCGGCACGACCGCGGGGTCGTAGGTGACGGCCCTGTTGTCGCCGCCGGGTGCGGCGAAGCTCCCGTTCGTCGTCGACACCTGCGACGGCTTGGGCGGTTCGGGTGCGGACGCCGGTTCGTCGCCGCACGCCGCGGCGGTGAGCAGGACGCCGGCGAGCGGCAGGATCGTGGCGAGGAAACGGCGCATGAGAACTCCAACGACGGGTCGGGCGACGTACCCGAGTACACATCGATGAGGATGCCCGTGCGGGGCGATGTCCTCTTGCGGCCGTGGGCCCGGACGGCCGTCGCGATCGCCGCTCCGGCCGAAAGAGCCTCCCGAGGTCAGGCAGCGCAGGTGTCGCGGTAGGGCCGGTCGTGGACGTAACGCCTCCACTCGTCCGGATCGAGGCCGCCACCCGCCTCGCGGCACGCGAACTCGCGCGGATCTCGCACGAGATCGACGATATTGCCGAGGTCCCAGACGATCGCACGGCCGTCCGCCGATCCGGTGACCACGCTCCGGTCCGCCGGCCCGAATGCCGCACCGGACGCCGGACCGGTGTGGCCGGTGAGAGCGGCGAGCTGGTGGGGACGGCGGGGGTCGGCGAGGTTCCAGACGCTGATCGTCCAGTCGTTGTCGGCGATCAGACCCAGACGTCCGTCGGCGCTGTAGGCGACGCCGGTCACCGCCTCGGCGTGCCCGGCGATGCTCGGGTTTCTGAACGGCTGCGCGAGATCACGCAGGTCCACGTTGCGCACGACCGCCTGGTCCCGGCCGGCGATCATCATGCCGGACCCGTTCGGTGCCACGGCGAGACTGATGACCGGACCGACCTCCGCGGGATAAGCGGGATGGTGGCGCGGGTTCGAGGGATCGGTCAGGTCGGTAAGACGGATCGTTCCGTCGTGGCCGCCGGTGGCGACCAGTGTGCCGTTGCGCGCGAAGGAGACTGAGGACACCGTTCCCGTGTGACTCGCCAGGTCGGGGCGGCGGACCGGACGCGCGGAGTTGGTCAGGTCCCAGGAGTGGACGGCTCCGTCTTCGCCGCCGGTGACGAGGACGAGCCCGTCGGGACGGAAGCGCATGACCGAGATCGGGCCCTGGCGGTCCGGGATCTCCTTCAGGCGTTGGGGATTCCGCGGATCCGACACATCCCACAGGGTGACGGTGCCGGTGCTTCCGGCGGTGGCGGCGACGCTCCCGGCGACGGCCGACGCGGTGACGGATGTTCCGGGTGTACGAAGGCGGGTCAGGCGGCGGGGTTCACCCGGTACAGAGGTGTCCCAAAGGACGGGTTCACCGTCGGTGCCGACGGTGATCGTCAGGTTGCGTTCGGCGGCAACGACCGGCGGGGCCAGCGGACCGGTTTGCGGAGCGAGTTCACTGCTGATCCTGTAGCGCTCGTTACCGGAGACGTTCCACAGCACGACCTTGCCACCTTGGCTGCCGATCAGCGCGGTGCCGTGGTCCGGGCTGAGCGCGGCGGAGAGAATCGGGTCGCCGTTCAGCGCGAGGACCGCGCGTGGTCGGACCGGTCTGGCCGTCAGATCCCAGACGACGGCTTTCTCATCCTGTGTGATGATCACGGCCCGCTGATCGGGTGTCCAACCGACGGTCCCCAGATCCTTGCCGGTGTCGGCGGTGAGCCTGTGTTCCTCGGGCTCGGGCTGATCGAATCGGGTCAGTAGCGTGACAGCACCTCCGGCGCGGACGAGGGCGGCGAACCCCGCCGGGCCGTGTGTGGTGCTGTAGCTGGCAAGGACAAGGCCCGTTCGTTGCCGGACGAGAACTGCCTTCGGCTGCTTCGGGTCGGTGATGTTCCAGATCGCCAGGCCGGTGCCGGCGCCGACGAGGACCCGGTCGCCGTCGTCGTCGAGCGCGACGGACCCGCCGCCGTCGCGGTCGGACCGGAAAGCGGCGATCGGACGATCGGTGGCGACGTCCCGGATCAGAACAGTGCCGTCGGTGCAGCTGACCACCGCCCGGCGTTCGTCATCGCTCAGATCCATGGCGACGACGGCATTCTCGCCGGAACCGCCGACCGGGCAGTCGATCGTGGCGAGGGTGGCCGGTGCCGTTCGGTCGGTGATGTCCCACACGGCGACGCGTGTCGTCTCCGCCACCATCACGCGCCCGCCGGAGTCGCCCAGGGCCAGAGCGCGGACCGCCGATCGGGATGTGGAGTCGCGGGGGCCGGCGTATGTTCCCAGAACTTTGGTTTGTAAAGGGTCCGAGAGGTCCCGGACGACGACTCCGCGGTCCGTGACGGTCAACGCCAGGCCGTCGGGGCCGAGTGCGACCGACGGCACGGCGGAACTCTCGACGGTGGCGAACCGCTGCCTGTCGGCCGTGATGAGTGCGGAGATCAGCCGAGCCTGCACGTCGGGACTGTCCATAATGGACGCCGCGGCGATGCCGAGGCGAAGCGCGAGCCGGGGCTGTTCCCGCCGCGCGGTGTCGGCGCGATCGAGCAGCGCGGCCGCGAGGGCCGTGTCCGCCTCACGCTGTGCCGCTTTCCGGAATGTGTCGATGGCGTCCGAGGCGAACCGCACTCCCGCGATGCCGGCCAGGAGAATCACCGCCGCGAGCGCGGCATTCCCCAGCCGCGCGGGCACCCATGCGGTGGCCTTCCTGCGGGCTTCGCGGGCGGAGCGCGCCCAGGAGACATTCAGGCCACCGGGAACGAACCGCTCGGCGCCGTCACGGTCGGCCGCCGGAGCGACCACCGCCCACCCTCGGGTCTTCGCGGCATCGAACTTGTCCTGGAGCCCGTCGACGGATCCGATGCGGCCGTCGTCCGTGACGGTGCCGGTGATGGCCGCTCGGTCACGGAACGCGCGCAGGGAAAGGGTTGCGAGCGCCCGGCCGACCCGCTCGTCGCCCTGGACACCGCTGAACGCCACGGCGAAGGCCGCACCGAGGGAACCACCGCGGATGAGCTGTCGAGACTCCCCGTCCTGAGTGATGGACCAGAGCACGCACGGCGCGTCGGTGCGCCGGCCGAATCCGAACGCCCACGCCGCCGTCAGCGAGGTGAGGAACGCATCGTCGGCACGGACGAAGGACATGGTCCGCGGGTCGGGGTAACACCCGGCCGGGCCGCCGGGAACCATCGCCAGATGGAGCTGTCCGGTCGCGCCGGGCTCATCGGTGTCGCTGCTGTCGAAGAGGAGCCGTACGGTGCGCCGGCTCGCGACGGCGGTGCGACCGGACATCATCGCGAACTGGATCGCGATGAGTGCGGTGGCGGAGTCGGGAGCCTGCCCGTCACGCAGGTCGAGAGCCGCCGGACACAACTGCGGATCGGGATACAGGCCGCTGAGGTCGATCGGTGCCGGCAGCCGGGGCAGGACGTTGGTGGTCCGCCAGTGTGCCAACGCTTCCCGGCACGCGCTACGGCGTCGTTCGATTGCCTCCGGCCCGGCGCTGCTGTCCCGGGCTACGGCGACGGCGGCGACCGCGAGGGCGGCATCCGCAACGGTAGGCAGCGGCGAGTTCTGCTCGACCGCTGTAGGACCGAGCGCGTCGGCGATGAGCGGATCCGCCCCCGTGTACCAGGCCAGCACCCGCTCCGGTGCGACGTTCGACGCCTGTTGGCACGCTCCCCACCACAGCCGGTCGGCGAACCGATTGCGCAACTCGATCGGCGTGATCGACGATGCGGTGAGCACGTCGCTGCGGTATGTGGCCATGAGCGTGTCGAGGCCGGTCAGGGTGTCCGTATCGGTGGCCGGATCGGGGTTGCCCGCTCCGTGCTTCTTCCGGCTGCGCCTACCGATCACGACGGTCCCGTTTCCGGAAAGTCCGACGGCAGGCCGGCCCGGACGGCGGCGTCCAACTGCGGGAGGTGGCGCGCGATCACCAGCCATGAGTTTCTGGTCTCCGGCGAGGCCGCCATCCGCACCGCGGCCGTTATCTCCTCCTCCGGCAGGTCGGTGAGCACCGAGAGGGGCTGGATCTCGGACCCTCGCCAGGAGCCCTGCCCCGGCACGAAACCGTCGAGTCTGATCAACGAACTCGTGGTGGCGGAACGGCTCGCGGCCATCGGGACCAGCGCCAGTCGCGTCGATCCGTCGGGCATGTCGTACTCGATCTCCACCACTCCCGGCAGGGCCGGGTCGTTTCCACGCCGGTTCACGACCTCCACCGCATAGGTCGCCCGAGATCCCTGTCGCAGCACGAACATCAACTGTCCGCTGGGCGACCGGACCCGCAGCAGTGCCTTGGCGTCCGGGGTGTTGCTGGTGTGTGCTGCTTCCGAGATGGGCATCGGCAGCACGAACGTCGGCGCCTGGAAACGTTGCCGCGACTCCCGCAGGACGGCGAATTCCCAGTCCCCGGAGGGGATCCCGGGAAAGAGGCAGCGGCCGCGTTCGTCCACCCGCGCGAGGTGATACGTGATGGTGCCGGTGCGCAGTTGCAGGGTCGTTCCGGCGAAGCCACCCGCGTTCGATGTCCGGTCGCGGAGTAGCAGTTCGATGTCGAATGCGCCCGGTGCGGTCGAGGCGGTGACCCTGGCCACCACCGTCACCGCGTCCACATCGGCCTCGAACCGTCCGGTCGCCTCGCCGAGGCCGAAGGACTCCAGCGAACGCAACGCCTGGATGAGCGGTTCCCGTCGCATCGGCCGGGCGTAGGCGGCCGGTGGTGACGAATCGCTCGGGGTGGCGCCTGTCGAGGGGAGGCCGAGCGTGAAGGTGGTGAACGGCCGGTCGGGTTCGAGTCCGGTCGAGACGTCCCGGTCGGGCGCGTTCGGGTCGGCGGCGGTGAAGGTCGTCAACGGGGCCGGAACAGACGCGCGAAGATACGCCCCGAGCCGTTCCCGAAAGGCGCGTGCCGTTGTGGTGTCGAGAGCCGACAGATGTTCGAACAGCAGCCGCAGTCCGTAAGCCACCAACGGGATTCCGTTGTCGGCCGCGCGCAGTATCTCGGCGCTGATCTCGGAAGAGGTCGTTTCCCGGGATTGCATGAGCCAGCAGGCGTTCAGCAAGGCGGTGTCGGCGGAGTCCGGATCGTTCCAGGCCAGCGTCTCGACCCAACTCTCGGCGCGGGGACTGCCGGTCCGCAGAAGGTAGTAGCCGGTCGCGAGATCGAGCAGGCGGGTGGTTTCGGTGTCGGCGAGTATTTCGGCCACGATGACTCCGGCGGCTATGAGATCTCCCTGGTCGAGGTAGCCGAGCAGGGTCGCCTCCGTCGCCGGGGTCGGTGCGAGGTGCCATAGCGGCGGATCGCCGCCACGGTAGGCGATCCGGACCGAGGCGTCGCGCGGAACGAGCCCGATCAGCGGCGCGGCGCCGCCACCGCCGACCTGGATCCCAAGGCTTCGGCCGGATCCGGTTCGGGCGGCTCTTGCCGTCACGGACCATCCCGCGCTCCGCTCGGCCTCCGGGGGCAGGTCGGCGGTCCAGCCGCTGTGGGACTGTTCCCATCCGCGGATCCATCCGGTCACGCCGGCACCGCCGCGGGCGCCGGGCGCAGAGGCCGTCGCGGTCCGTCGTTTCAGTCGGACAGATTCGGTGGAACGGGCTGAGCGCACCGCGATTCTCGCCTCCACGAGGTCGTGTGAGGGCAGCCACCCGCGCGCCAGGTAGTGTCCCGCCGCAAGTTCGACCTGAGTCGGTCGGCCGGAGCGGATGACGGTGCGGGTCGCCGTGGTGAGGCGCTCGTCGACGATCTCGATGACGGCCACGATGGCACCGATCGGTGCGTCGTCGTCGAGTTCGAGGCTGACCAGCGCCATGTCAACTCCCGTTCACCGGTAGGTCGAACTCGATGTGCGGCGGTAGCAGGTGCAGGTCGGCGCACTCGTCCTTGAACCTGCCGGAGAACGTGGCCTTCATCCGGTAGTAGTCGGCCGGTGCGTCACCGTCCCACGTGCCCGGATGCGGATCGGGCGCGTACAGCGCGGGCCGGTCGGGGGCCTGCAGCGCCAGCTTCGCGCCCGAGGAGGCGTGGCGGGGATCGAAGCCGAGCCGGAACGGCACCCGCGGTGGGCTGTCGAGCCGTCGGACTATGCCTCCCGTCGGGGTGCCGTCCGCGTGTGCCAGTTGCACGGGATTGCCGTGGTGCAGCCACCGCAGGATTCTGTTCACGGTGGGCACGATCCGGTCGGTGGCGATTTCCCAGTGCGGATAGCTGATGCGTTCGGCGGCGAGGCCGTCCAACGCGGCGAGCAGTGCAGTGGTGAACACCGTTGGCCCGTCGGGCAGGCCGTGTGCCTTCGCGCCGGGCATGGTCGCGAACATCATCACGCAGTCTCGGACTTCCCGACGGATCTGCTGCGGCACGGCGGCGGAGGTGATGAGTTCGCCGACCTCGAACAGGGCCGACGGAATGCTGCGGCAGGCGTCGATGTACCAGCATTGCGTCCCGGCTAGGCAGCTGCTCAGTTCGCGAACGATCTGGTCCAGCCTGACGGCGTTGTGGAAGAAGGGCCGGTGCGGCTGCCCGACGTCCTCCAGCAGTAGGAGCTGATCGGTGACTGCACTGCCGTGTCCGCTGAAGAAGAAGAACGATCTGTTGTCCGCCCGGTCGTCGCAGCGGTCGCGCCAACGGTAAAAGCTGTCCCAGAACTGGCCGCTGGTAGGACGCTCGATCGAATCGCTACCCGTCTCGTTCGCAAGCGGGGACGCCAGCAGTTCGACGCTCCCCAGCGGCGCGACGGTGTCCTGGCTCTGTGCCCGGATCAGCCACTCGACCACCCGGTGCGCGGAACGCGGGGGCGACGAGACCGAGGTGAAGTGCTTCGCCAACTTCCTGGGAAGGCCCGGCCGTGCGGCCACGGCGGTGCTGTCGCAGAAGGGATACCGGCCCACTCCCACCACGAACGCGTGCGTCTGCGGAGCCGGACGTTGCCGGTCGTAGACCGTGGTCACTGCGGTTCCGTCAGTCGTCGGGTCAGCCGCGCGTGGAAGTGCGGTTGGTGAAGATACGCGGTGTGTGCCCACAACGCGCCGGACGGATAGGTGTAATCGCTGACGGACCCGAAGACGGGAGCGGCGCGATAGGCCAGCGGGTCGGACCGATCGAGCACGTTGAGCCAGCGCCCGACATTGCTCGGCGTCGAGGCGTACGGTTCGTCGCCGTTCGGGACGTCCGCGCGACTGGCGCGGAACAGCTTCAGTTCCTCGAAGAGGCCGACCTGGGTGCCGATGGTCACGAGCAGATCCACGTGCAGGTCGGGGCGATAGTGGGTGAGCAGGTCGTACATGATGTTGCCGCCCATGCTGTGCGCGAGGACGATCAGCGGCTCGCCGTCGTCGGCACCGGCCACTGCCTCGTCCAAAGCGTCGGCCACGGTGCGCACGATCGGGCCCGGCGATTCGGTCGTACCCCGCTGGGCGAGGTAGATCAGGACATCGCCGAGCAGTAGGGAGACCCGAGGGCCGGCGAGCGCGCGGACGAGCCCCACCGTCGGCCGGGTCGCCATGGCGACGCACGACCTGCGGATGGCTGCCAGCCCGTACCCGAGCTTCTCCCTGATCGAGTCGGACCCGCCGAGCGACTCGTATGTGCCGTCGCGGGGAGTGTCGGAGAGAACCTCCGTGTCCAGCCGCTCGACGAACTCCTCGTCGTCGGTGACCTCGTCCAGCCACGGGTACCGCTGCGGCTCCGTAGCCCGCGGAAAGCGGGATTCCCGGCTGTCGGTGTAGCGCACGGCAGCGGCAGCGAACTCGTCCAACGACGCCGGATCGGTGTGTGTGACAGCCGCCGCGGTGAAGAGCGCGTCCACCGCATCGGGCATCGAACGACGCGCGGTGTTCAGCAGACAGGTCTCCGGGTCGTCGCCGACGTCGACGAGAGCCCCGGGCAGCAGTTCCTCGACGTCGGCGTCCCCGCCCAACTGCTCCGTCTCCGAGGACGGGAAGGAGGCGAATCCCCAGCGGGCCTGGGCGGCCTGATCGCCCCACACCGGGTTCAGGATGCGGGTCCGATCGGGGGCGGCGAACAGCGCCGGGATCAGGAATTTCCGGTACAGCCCGTCGCGCAGTGCGGTACCCGCTTCGTTATCGTCGCCGGACCGGTTACCCACGCCGTGTACGTGCACCAACGCCATGAATCTCTCCGATGCTCGAACTGGGCCGGTCATGTGCAGACGACGCCGAGACAACCGTTGGGGTCGCCGGCCGAGTCGTTTCCGCCGCCGTCGGTGACCGCTCCCGACGCGACCTCGATTCCGAAATCCGCGTTGTTGCGTGTCGTGTTGTCGCGGACCACGACCCTCGGGTCGGACAACCCGAAGATGTGCAGGCCGTCGTTGACCGGCCTGCCCGCGCCGTCGCGAAGACCGCCGGAATCGTGCCCGTTGCCGTCGAACGTGTTCCCGGCGAACTGGTTTCCGGGCATCGACGTCAACGGTTCCTGTCTGATCTCGTAGACGAGTCCGGCGGCGCGGTTGTTGCGGAAGATGTTGTTGAAGATCTTGGTGCCGGCATTACCTGCCAGATTGATGTCGACACCGATCCGGTTGCCCGCGAAGGTGTTTCCCTCGACCCAGACGTCCGGTGCCCACCCGAGGTTCAGGCCCGTCTGCGCGTTCTGGAACGTGCTGCCGGTGATCGTCGCTCCGACCGAGTTGTTGTCGATTGCGACCGTGCTGCCGGACAGGGTGCCGTTTTCCAGTACGAAGCCGTTCGACTCGTTCAGGGACAGGGTCGAGTCGGTCATGGTCATGCCACGCGCCGAGGCGCCGTTGCCGCGGATGCTGACGGTGACGCCGGTGAAGGTGCCGCCGATGATCGCGAAGCCGGTGCTGTTGCTGAACAGCCGGATCTCGCCGCCGTTGACCGTGACACCGGTGAGCGAGACGTCGTCGGCAGGACTGCCCTTGATCGCGGACTCGGTCGCGCGGATCTCCCCGCCCCTGATGTCGAGACCCTCTGTGCGCCCGGAGCCGGCTGAGTTCGTGTTTATCGCGACGGGATTGTTCAGGAACCTGATGTTCTCGACCCGGTCGTCCACGGCCACGGTGTCGAGACCGACGGCGAACCCGCGGATCGTCCCGTTGCGGATGGTGACGTTCGCCTGGCCGGTCATGGTGATCGCGGCACCGGAGCCGTCGCCGCTGATGGTGTGTCCGTCGAGGTCGACAGTGATATCGCCGGCTCCGATGGTGAGTCCGTTGCCCGCACACGCCAGATCGGCCCGCAGGACCACGCTCGTGCGCACCGTTTCTCCGCAGCGGAGCGGCGGCGAGGCCGGCAGCACCGTCAGCGCGACGGACTGCTCGTCGTGCCGCGTTCCCGCGGAGATCGAGAGCGAGACCCGGTACTCGGCCGGGGCCGTGAACGTATGGGTGAAGGTGGCCGTGGCGGCCGTGGCCTCAGTGGCGTCCGTTGCCGCTTCGGCGACGCGCCACTGCCAGGTGTCCGGCGCGGCCCCGGTGACGTCCGCCGCGAAGGTGACCTGCTGGCCGACCTCTGGAGACGACGGTGTCACACGCAACCTGGTGATGCCCGGCGGTGTCTGCGGTGCCGAGGCGGTGCCGCTTCCGGGACCCGGTCCGGAGGTGCGAACGGCAGGCGCCGAGCCGGTGGCGGCGACGGTGTTGCTCCGCCTGGCCGAGGGGGTCGGTGTCGGACTGGCGGTGGGCGATGCTGTAGGTGCTGACGTCGGGCTCGGGTTCGGCAATCGGGTCGGGTCGTACTTGTTGATCCGGCGGATCTCGCCCGTCGTGGAGATTGTTCCCGCGCGTTCGCTGTCCGGGTCGTTGAAGAACACCTGTCCGTCGCGAGTCAGCAGTTCGAACCGGATCGGACGCGGCGACAGCGGTTCGGTGGTGCGGGCCGTGCCGGCCGCCACGTCGACGATGTGCACCGTGCCGGCGGTCCGGTCCGGCAGGAGAACGTGGGTACCGGTCTGTACGGCGGAAGGAAGGTCAAGGCCGTCCGGCAGCCGGACGGTCGTCGAGCACGAGCCCGTCGCAAAGTCGCAGGCGATGACGGCAGGCGGCGACGGGGACAGCACGATCACCCGCGCGGCGTCGGGGGATCCGAGAACGACATCCCCGGCCGATCCGGGCAGCGGCAGGGTCCGCTCATCGTCCGCGTTGCCGACGCTCACGAGAGTCGCCGTGCGACGTAACGGGTTGAGCACGACAGGATGCCCACCGGCCATGATGAGGCGGCCACCGCCGCCGGCCCGCGTGTCGTCGGTCGGCTGACGGTGCCGAAGCGGGCCACCACCGATGCGGCGGCTCACCCGGCCCGTGGACCGGTCCAGGATCCACACGCCGTCCCGATCGGCGGCGAGAACGGTGTCGTCGCCCGGCAACGGCGTCGCCCTACCCAGCGGTTGCAAGGTTCCGGGGTCGAAACTGCGCAGGATCCGGCGTTGTTTGTCGACGACATGGAGGGCGTCTCGGGTCGCGTACGCCTCCGACAACCCAGCGCCGTCCAGCACCGATGTCGATGATCTGGCCAGGGTCGCCCCGTCGACGCCGACCACCCAGCCACGGCCGAGATCGACGCCGTATCCGTGATGTCCCTGCTGGGCCGTCGTGAACCCGCCGCCGGGGCCGGTGATCGCGACGCTGGTCGCGACGGTGGTGGACGCGCCGTCGAGCAGGGTCAGTTCGCCGACCGCGCGCGAGGTCAGCCAGGCGGACCCGGCCAGCATCGTCGGCTTGACGGCCGGGGCCGTGTACCGCAGTCCGAGCACGGTCATCGCGGCCACGACCGCCAACCCGGTGAATCCGGCCGCCGCGGCGCGCACCCGGCGTCGACGACCGCTCATGATCTACCCGCTCCCTCCGACAGGCGGCTCCGTACGGCGCGGGTAGCGACGAGCGGTCTCACGTCGAACCACGCCACCGGCTGCCGCAGCCACCACCAACCTCGGTACAGACCACGGCGGATGTCACGTTCGGCCGACCACGCCCATGCGCCGTCCGAACGGGCCAGGAGGTCCGGTGCGAACACCGCCGTCGTCGCCTTCTCCGCCAGCGATTCGATCGCGGGAACGCGATTCCCGAACGAATGCCGGGCGGCCGCTGCCAACTCGTTCGGCGTCATCGCCGGCGGATAGGTGACCCGCCGTTCGATCAGGCGCTCGGTCGTCTCCTCCCAAGCACCCAGCACCCGCCCGGCCAGATCCGATCGGGCACGCCGGCGAACCCTGCGCCACCGTTTCGCGACCACGATGGAGACCGCTACGACGCCGGCGGCGAGCACCAGACTCCACGCGATGCGCCGAAGGACGCACCGCAAGGCGCACGACGATGGGGGATCGGGGCTCTTCGACGAACCGGGGACGGAGGCCACCGCCGTCTCGGGGACCGAAGCGGCGTCGGTCGGCACGGCGGTCGGCGTCGGCGTGGGCACCGGCTGTTGAACGGTGTCCGGCCGACGGCGCGTGTCGTCCGTCGGATCGAAGGTGACCCAGCCGTATCCGGGAAAGTGCACCTCCGCCCACGCGTGGGCGTTCCCGGTGTCCACGTCGACGTCACCGGACTGCGTCGCCGCGACGCGGTATCCGACGGCGACGCGGGACGGATAGCCGAGCACGCGGGCCATGACCGCGAACGCCGACGCGTGCTGCTCGGCGTACCCGTCCCCTTCGACGGGATTGTCGGCAGCGAGCATCCGCCCGATCCGCGCATACGAGTGCCCAGGTGGTGCGTCCGTGCGATAGGGGAGCCCGCGCAGGAACGTCTCCAACGCGACCAGCCGACCCACGGGCCGTTGCTCGGTGCGGGCGATCCGGTCACACAGCACGGGCAGCAGTGGTGGAAGTCCGGGTGGCAGGGCGCGGAATCGGTCGAAGTCCGGGCCGGAACTCGGTCGTGCGTCGCGGGTCGGCAGCCCCGCACCGCGATGGGCACCGGTCACTTCGTAGCCGAGGCCGTGCAGATCTGTCGAGGCGGCGATGAGTGTGCCGGCCGCACGGCTGAAGCCGACAGCAGCGGGCGCACCGTCGACGTGCCGCAGAGCGGTCGGCCACCCGAACGCCGGCAGAAACGGGCCGGTGAGGCCGTCGATGACGATGCGGGCGGTCGTCTCCCGTGGGCGGGACAGCGCGTCGTCACGGGCGAGCCGCGCGCCGGCCACCAGGTAGGTGGTGCGCGACGTCCAAGTGGCGCCGTCGAAGTGTTCCAACGCGGCGAGCCTGATCCTGTCCGCGGCACCGCGCTCACCGGACAGGACCCGCATCAAGAAGAGCCGGCGGCGGGGCTGTTCGACCAACTGCGGCTTGATCAGCGCCAGTGGGGTGATTCCCGGCGGTGTCTGCACTGTCGCGGGACGGAGAGGACGCGGGTCCATTCGTCGTTCCCCCGAAACAGGCCATCCGGCGAAACCGCCCGCCGCGCCCACGGCCACCGCGACCACGACGGTGGCCGAAATCCCCGCCAGACGCCGTTCGCCGGCGGCGTGGGCAGCGGCCGGCAGGACCAACCGTCGCGTGCGGCGTCCCCGCACGGACCGCACGGCCACCAACACCAGCGCACAGGCCAGGAACACGACGGTAGACCGCGCGTGGACGACCGGCGTGCTGGCCACCATCACGAGCCCGATCAGCAACGGTGCACACAGCGGCACGAGCGGCAGCAGCACCGCGTCGGTGCGCAGCACCAGCAGCGCGGCGGCCAGCGTGGCGAACCAGGCGATCAGGACCGGCGTCACCACCAGCTCCGGCGACGGGTCCGCCGGTAGACCCACGGAGAGCATGCGGGCCCAACCACCGGCCGCACCCCAGGCGATCTGTCTGAGTCTCGCTGCCGTCAGGGGGTCGGACAGCACCGGACCGACGGAAACCGCGACGGCTCCGACGGCGCCGCACAGAGCCGTCGTCCGGGCACGCCATCGCCGCCGGTGCGCCACCCACGCCACCACGGCCCCGGCGAGCGTCGCGCACACCGGCGGAGCCAACCACGCGGTGCCCGTGAAGAAGCCCCGATAGAGCAAGCTCGCGTCGAGGACGGCCACCACGACGGCGACCAGCTCCACGGCGTGGCCGGACAGATGGCTACGGGCGCCTTTCATGTCGCGGTCCCGGCGGCGTTGGGCATCGCGAAACCGGCACTGGTACGCACCGTTCGCAGCGAGACGTGGTGTCCGACCCGGACGGTCCGCGACGAGGTGTCGCCGATCGAGATGACCAGCACGTCCAGGCCCGGTGATCCCCAGTGGCGGATTGCCGGCAACTCATCGGCGGAGAGCCGGCCGGTGACGACGACGGCCCGGGAGGCGCCGGTCACGGCGAGAGCCGCCGCCACCGGCCGCAGCGGTGTCGTGTCAGCGGCCGGTGCGGCAGCGGCGAGGACGTCGAGTGCCGCAACCTCCGACGTCGGCCGCACCACACCGGTCGACCACCCGCCTTCGTGTCGCCGTCCCAGGAACAGCTCCAGGTGCAGACCGACGCGAAGGACCGCCGCGCTCACCGAAGCCGCCACCCGCACGGCATCCTCGAACGCCTCTGCGGGGTAGCGGTCCGGACTCGGGTCGAGCACAACCAGATGCCCGGGAACGTCCTGGACGGCGGAGTGCCGCACGGTCAACACACCGGTCCGCGCCGTACTGGCCCAATGGATCAGGCGGGTGTCGTCTCCGGGCACGTACTCGCGAACGCTGTGGAAGGCCGTTCCCGACGGCACCGGCTCGGCGCTTCCGCGTTGGTCGCCGGTGATCGCACGGGTACCTGCCAGGCCGAGTGGGTGCACCCGGGGATGCACGATCAGAATGGTGTCCGAACCGGTACGGGTGCCCCGCCGCACCAGACGCATCGGATCGCCGCGGCCGATCCAGCAACGGGGAATGACATGGATTCCTCGGCGCGGGCACGGCAGGTCATATCCGTGCACCCTTTGCCGCGTACCGGGCGGGAGATTGTCGATCGCGAACATGACGGGCCCCTCCGGCAGGAACTCGACGAGCTCCAGCGACACCGCGCGGCGGCCGGTGTTGGAGATCGACAGCCTGCATCCCACCGTCGTGCCTTCCGCGACCCGGGTCGACCGCAGACGTCGATCCACGGAGACCTTGAGCGGCAGGCAGAGCCGGCCGGCGGCCGTCAGCAGCAGCACCGCGCCGCTGAGGCCGATCGAGACGAGTTCCGGGTAGTCCGTCGACACACCGATCAGTACGAACGTCATCGATGCCGCACCGATCGCCGCACCGATCCCGGTCGGCCGCGGTAACGTCCGATCACGGTCTACGCGGGACAGCCACATCGTCGATCACCTTCTGCAGAATGTCGTCCGCGGCCTCCTCGCTCGACAACGCCTCCTGGGCCAGGATGAGCCGGTGCGCGAGAACATGCCGGGCGACCGCCTTGACGTCGTCCGGGGTGGCGAAGGAACGACCGGCGGCCGCTGCGCGGGCCTGCGCCGCCGCGGCGACCGCGATGCTGCCGCGCGGACTGACCCCGAGCCGCACCGCCGGATGGGTGCGGGTACCGGCGGTGATCCGCACGATGTAGTCGGTCAGCGCGGAGCTGACCCGGACCGTCCGCACGAAGGCGATCATGGACCGGACCTGAGCGATCCCGACGACGCGGTGCAACAGCTCCGGTGTCGTTCCGGTGATTCCCTGACTGACGACCTGCATCTCGTCCGCATGCGACGGATAGCCGATCGATATCCGCATCAGGAAACGGTCGAGCTGAGCCTCCGGCAACGGATAGGTGCCCCGATGGTCGGCAGGATTCTGCGTGGCTATGCAGAAGAACGGGTTCGGCACCTTGTGGGTCCGGACGCTGATCGTCACCTCGTTCTCGGCCATGACCTGAAGCATCGCCGACTGTGTGCGTGGAGCCGCGCGGTTGATCTCGTCGCCGAGAACGATGTTGGCGAACACCGGACCCTCGCGAAAGCGGAACTCGCGTCCGTCCGGATCGAATATCTCCACCCCGGTGATGTCGGACGGCAGTAGATCGGGGGTGAACTGGACGCGTTTGAAAAGCCCACCCTCTATCGAGCCCGCGATAGCCTTCGCAAGCGACGTCTTGGCGACCCCGGGAATGTCTTCGATGAGCAGGTGCCCGCCGGCGAACAGGCATGTGAGGGCCATGTTCACCACCTCTGGCTTGCCCTTGATGAAGGATTCGATGTTGAATCGGAGGAGTTCGAAACACGCCTTGAACTCGTTGGCGGAGATCGGTGTCGAAACTTCCACGGTTGAAGCTTGTCCCGTGCTGTACTTCGCCGCATCCCCCTATCGGCCACGCCGCCTGGGCGCACTGTATGCGACGGATCGCTGATCGACGGCGATGTTCATTCCGGGCGTACCGTCCGTTCTGCTGATCAGGTGCAGGTCACGCCGAGGCAGCCGAGCGGATCTCCGGCAGAGGTGTTTGCGCCGCCGTCGACGACGGTTCCCGGATCGGCGAAGATCGCGTACCCCGCGTTGTCGCGGGACCGGTTCCGGGCGATGAGTGCGCCGTCGCCCGGCGGAAGAGAGACGTGCAGTCCCGCGGAGACGTTGCGGCCCAACCGGTCTGTGCGCCCGTCCGGTCGGAAGCCGTTGCTGACGAAACGATTCCCGGACACGGTCACATGAGTCTGATCGCCGACAGCCGCGGCCTGCAGGAGTACGCCGGCCGCCCCGTTGCGAGCGAACCTGTTGTCGCCGACGAACGATCCCTGCGACTCGGCGAGGGTGCCGGCCGGCTGGATCAGCAGGCCGACCGAGTTCGAGGTGAACAGGTTTCCGGTTACCCGGGTGTTCGTGGTGATGTCGATCAGCGATACGCCGGTGTCGGTGCCGCTGAATGTGTTGCCCCGCACCTGTGCGTTCACCGAACCGTTGGACAGGGTGACCGGCGACCGTGTGAAAGAGCTGTCGGTCAGCGTCAGGTTGTTGGTCTCCCTGACGGACAACGGTGCGTTTCTGAAAACGTCGCGAACCAGGCCCGGCCGGAATGTGCTGTTGAGAAGGCGAACCGGACCTTCGGCAATCTGCGAGTCGGAGACGGTGAGGTCACGGCTGGCCCGCACCTGCGCGTTCTCCGTGTTTGAGAGTAGTGCGCCGTGGTCGAACCGGACCCCGATGGTGCTCTGCAGGCGCAGTCCGACAGCGTTTCCACGGAGGCGAATGTTGGAGAGAGTGGTGCTCTCCGCCGACTCCAGATAGACCCCCGAATCGAAACCGGCGACGGTCCCGTTGCGGACCACGATGTTGCCGCCCGGCACGCTCTGGGTGATTCCCGTACCACCCGCTTTTCCGATGATGGTGTGACCGCCCAGGTCCACGGTGATCGAACCGGCGCCGAGGACGAGACCATCACCGGTGCAAGTGAGGTTTCGGGTGAGGGTGACATCGGCGGTGAGAACAGAACCGCAGCTGATGGAGGCGGCCGCGGCCGGCAACACGGTGATCATTTGTAAGGCAAGTGTGGCGGCGGCGACGGCACACAAGTGTCGGCCGCGAGAAAACGATACGGGTCGTAAACTCATGTCCACTCCTCACGCAGGGCTGACGGCCACGAAATTAGCGGCCCCGGATGATCGGCCGGTCGCATTGTCGGCACCGAGACACGGACCTCTCGAGGTTGTGCCGAATTGCGCAGGTCGTTCGGACGGAGCCGCTGCTTTCGTCTCCGGACGGCCTACGGCCGCCAGGAATCCGCCGCGTCGCGTGCGAAGTCGGCGAAGTCCGTCGCCGTGCGGCCGAGCGCCCGTTCCACCCCGTCGGCGACGGCCGCCTCCCGGCCGGTGCGGATCGGCGTGAGCCCGGCCGCCCAGAGCGAGGCATCCGCGCGCGGCCAGCCCTGCGCCGCCAGTTCCTCGACGAACCGCTCCGGCGGCACGGCCACGTAGCGGGCGATGCGGCCGGAGACCCGTTCGATCTCGGCGAGCGCGTCGGCGACGGTGAGCGCCCGCGGGCCGGACAGTTCGTAGATCTCGCCGGCGTGCCCGTCCCCGGTGAGCGCCGCCACGGCCACGTCGGCGATGTCGCCGGTGTCGACCCAGGCCGCCGCGCCGTCGCCGGCGGCCAGGCGCAGTTCGCCGCGCAGGACCGGGTCGCGGAAGAACCCCTCGCTGAAGTTCTGCGCGAACCATCCCGGGCGCAGGATCGTCCAGCGCAGACCGGTCGCGCGGAGGGCACGTTCGTTCGGCGCGTGGCTGCCCGCGCCGTCGTAGCCGTCGCCGTAGTAGCCGGGCACGTCGCTGCCCCGGGCCGACAGCAGCACCAGCCGTTCGACGCCGCTCCGCTCGGCCGTCGCGAGGAACGCGGGCACCGTCGTCGCGTCGTCCGGCGGCGCCACGTACACACCGGCGATGCCGTCCAGCACCGGTGCCCAGGTGGCTTCGTCGGCCCAGTCGAAACGCCGTTCCCCCGAACGGGAGGCCGACCGGACCGGGACGCCGAGGGCCCGCAGCCGCGCCACCACGGCCCGGCCGGTCTTGCCGGTACCACCGACGACGAGGAACGGTGTCATGCCCGCTGCCCGGCGTCGAGACGGACGAGCATCTTGCCGGTGGCGGCGCCGTTCAGCACGCCGATCAATGCTTCGGGGGCGCGCTCCAGGCCGTCGACCACGGTCTCGGTGGTGTGCAGGGAACCCGCGCGCAGCCAGCCGGCCGCGCGTTCGATCCACTCGGGGAAGCGGTGCAGGTGCGAGGTCACCAGCATGCCCCGCATGGTCACCTCCTTCCAGTACGCCTCGAACAGGTTGTCGGGGCCGGGCACCGGCGCGGTCGCGTTGTAGCCGCTGATCGCGCCGACGAGGGCGAAGCGGGCGCCGGGCCGGGCGGCGCCGATGGCGGCGGCGAGGTGGTCCCCGCCGACGTTGTCGAGGTAGACGTCGATGCCGTCGGGTGCGGCGGCGGCCAACTGCGCGGCGATCGGGCCGGCGTGGTGGTCGAGGGCGGCGTCGTAGCCGAGGTCCGCCAGGAGCCGCTTCGCCTTCTGCGGCCCGCCGGCGGAGCCGATGATCCGCGTTCCACCGAGAAGTTTGGCGACCTGGCCGGCGACGCTGCCGACCGCCCCGGCGGCGGAGGAGACGAAGACGGTGTCGCCGGGGCGCACCGGCGCGATCTCGGTGAGCGCGACGTAGGCGGTGAGGCCGGTCGTGCCCAGCGGGCCGAGGTACGCCTGCGGCGGCACCGCCGCGACGTCGATCACCTGCGCGGCGGCGGCGTCGACGACGGCGAGGTCGCGCCAGCCGAGGAAGTGCGACACGGTGGCGCCGACCGGGATCAGGTCCGACCGGGACTCGAGGACCGCGCCGACGGCGCTGCCGTCGAGTGCGACATTCAGCGGGAACGGTGGGAGGTACGACGGCGCGTCGTCCATCCGCCCGCGCATGTACGGGTCGACGGACATCCACGTGTTGCGGACCAGGATCTGCCCCTCGGCGAGCGGGGGAACGGTGCTGCGCACGAGTGCGAAGTGCTGCGGGCCGGGAACGCCGTGCGGCCGGCCCGCCAGCCGGATCTCCCGGCCGGTGCGATCGGATGTCATGCGGGACAGCATCTGCGGCGGATCATGACCCAGCCAGGCTCCTGGGTTGGGTACCCAAGAGCTGGCTACCCTTGGCGCGGTGGACCTCCGAGCCGAGCTGAGCGCCTTTCTGATCTCCCGTCGGGCACGGCTGCAGCCGGCGAGCGTCGGCGTGCCGGACTACGGCGGACGCCGCCGCGTGCCGGGGCTGCGCCGCGAGGAGCTGGCGCAGCTCGCCGGGGTCAGCCTCACCCACTACACCCGGCTGGAGCAGGGCCACGGCCGCAACGTCTCCACCGAGGTCGTCGACGCCGTGGCCAGGGCGCTGCGGCTCGACGCCGACGAGCGGGAACACCTGACGAACCTGATGCACCCGCCGCGGGCGGTCCCCGATCCCGGCGAGCCGACGGTGCGCAAGGACCTGCTGTGCCTCATCGACGGCATGCCGGACTCGCCCGCGTTCGTGCACGGCCGGCACGGCAACATCCTGGCCCGCAACGCCCCGGCCGGCGCACTGCTGGGTGCGGCCGGCGAGTCCTGGCCGCACCTGGTCCTGGTCGACGGCCCGTTGCGCTCGATGCTCGACGATCACGACCGCGAACTGCTGGCCCGCCGGCACGCCGCCTACCTGCGGCTGTGCCTGAGCCGCTATCCGGGCGATCCGGCACTGGTCGCGCTCGCCGGGTCGCTGCACGCGGCGAGCGCCGAGTTCCGCCGGTTGTGGGCGGAGCACGAGGTGGCCGACTGGTCGAGGGTGACCTGCCGGCTGCGCCACCCGGTGGCGGGCGAGATCGTCGTCGCCGTCGACGTGATGCGGCCGAGCGGGGAGCCCGGCCAGTGGGTCGTGACGTTCACGACGGAACCGGGCTCACCTTCCCAGGCGGCGCTGCGCGGGCTGGTCGGATGACCTCCGCGCCCCGCCCACCGGATGCCGACCGCCCGGGGTACCTGCTGGACAACGCGCGCGCCGAGGCGGGCGAGCGGTTCGGGTGGCTGGCGGAGCTCTTCGACGGGGTGACGCGCGGACACGTCGAACGCCTCGGGATCGGGGCCGGCTCGCGCTGCTGGGAGGTGGGCGCCGGCGGCCGCAGTGTCCCGGAGGCGCTCGCGGCGGCCGTCGGCCCGACCGGGTACGTGCTCGCCACCGACATCGACCCGTCGTGGCTGGCGGCGGGCGACGGCTACGAGGTGCGCCGGCACGACGTCGCCGCCGACCCGCCGCCGGAGCCGGGAACGTTCGACCTGGTGCACGCCCGGCTCGTGCTGGTGCACCTACCCGACCGGGCCCGGGCGTTGGCCACGATGGTGGCCGCACTGCGGCCCGGCGGCCGGCTGCTGGTCGAGGACGCCGACACCGCGCTGCAGCCGTTGGCGTGCCTGGACGACAGCGGTCCGGCGCAGCGGCGGGCCAACCGGCTGCGCGACGCGGTCCGGCAGTTGCTGGTGGGCCGTGGCGCGGACCTGCGCTACGGCCGCACCCTGCCGCGCGCGCTGCGGGAGGCGGGCCTGGTCGACGTCGCGGCGGCGGGCTTCTTCCCGCTCGGCGGGCCGGCCTGCGACCGGTTGGAGGCGGCGACCGTCCGGCACGTGCGCGGCGAACTCCTCGCGGCGGGGCTGGCCGACGACGCGGAGATCGACGCGCATCTGGCCGCGATCGACGCCGGCGAACTCGACCTGACCCTCGCGCCGCTGATCTCGGCCTGGGGCCGCCGGCCCGTCGATCCGCTCACGCCGCTCTCCCGCCCGGCGGTCACCGCCGCCGCGTAACGAAAAGCGCCGCTCACCCCGTCCAACGTTCATGAAGATCATTTACCGGGGCCTGCGCCCGGCGGACACGGACGCCGCCGTCGACCTGCTCGCGCAGACGGGCGCGGTCGACAACCGGCACCGGCTGCGCACGGCGCTCGCGTCAACGGGCGAGAGCACCACGGCGCTGACGGCGGAACACGACGGGCGGGTCGTCGGTGCGGCGCTGCTGGCCGCGGAGGCCACCTACGCCGGTACCCGCACCGCGACCGTGGCGGTGGCGGAAGCCCTGCGCGGCAACGGGATCGGCACCGCCCTCGCCCGGCGGCTGAGCGCACGCATGGGCCCCGACGCCGGCATCCGCGCCGAACTCTGCGACGACCAACCCCGCGGCCGGCATTTCGCCGAACGCCACGGCCTGCGGGTGAGCGCGCACAGCATCGGCTGGATCCGCCCGGTGGAGCCGGGCACCGGAACATCCACCGCGGCCCGCGACGCGGCGCATGCGGCCGGCGTGCGGATCCGTTCCACCACGGTCGATGCGGAACCCGACGTCGTCATCGCCGTCGCGGCGGACGCCTTGCGGACCCTGCCCGGCAGCGCGGGCTACCGCCCGGTGTTCGACACCGCCGAGGCGGTGCTGTCGAGGTTCGCGCCGGGGTCCCACCTGCTGGTGGCCGAGGGCGAACTCGGCACCGCCGGCCTCGGCATCCTGCGGCCGGTGCCCCGAACGGGGCAGTGGTACACCGACGCCACGATGGTCGTCTCGCGCTACCGCCGTCGCGGGGTGGCGCGCGCGTTGAAGTGGGCGCAGTTGGCCGCGGCGGCGCAGGGCGGCGCGGAGTCCGTGACCGCGCACAACCACGAGCACAACACCGCCATCATCGCGCTGAACGAGTCCGTGGGCATGCAGCCGCACACCGGTTACTGGACCTTCACGCGCGAGTGATGAGGGGGCCGGTGTCACGGGCCGGGACGGCCCCGGCTCTGCCGGCTCAACGTCTCGGTGGCTATGGCGTCCCGGTCGGCGGCATCGGGTGGTGGCGTCACCGTGATGCCGGCGTCGGTCAGGATGCTCAGGTCGAGGGCCCACCGGATGCGGGACAGCTGGAACCACACCTCGAAGGCGACCTCGACGTGTTCGACGGCTTCGGCCCGGGTCATGCCGGTGACGGCCATCAGGTGTGCGTACGCCTCCGTCTCGCGGCCGCGCACCTGGGCCAGCCCGAAGTGGGTGACGCCGTGGCAACGGCTGCACAGGCAGATGAGCCGGCCCAGCCGTTGGACCCGCGTGGTGTCGTTGTAGGTCCACCGTTCGTGGGCCTCGAGCCACCGCTTCGCGCGCGGGTCCTCGGCGGCGCCGCAGATCTCGCACCGGTGCCCGGCCCGCCGGGTGATCATCCGCCGCAGCCGTTCCCAGTCCCGCTGGTCGACGCACGAACGGACGTTGGTGAACCAGCAGCTGCGCGGCACCAGGTCGACGAAGAGCCCGGCACCGAGCGAGCGGTCCTCGCCGGGCAGCAGGTCGGGGACGTCGGCCCGGGCCGCCCAGGCCTGCAGGGCGGTGATGCCGGCGCGTGGCGCGTACCAGCGCTTCGCGTCCCGGTCCCATCGCGCGCCGGCCCGCTTCGCGGCGTCCTTCTCCGCGAACGGCACGTCGAGCCAGATCCGTTCGGTCACCATCGCCCCGCAACGGTACGCGGCCGGCGATCCCGTCGCGCCCGGGCGGGGTTTCCGCCGTCCGGCCGGGTGAGGTCTCCTCGGGTCGCCGGGTTGAGGTCTCGTAGGGTCGCCGGGTGAGTGCGAGTTTCGACATCCGGGTCGGTCGGCCCGACGCCGTGTACGACATCCCGGAGCCGGAGCGGCGCGAAACCGTGCGCGGCAACGATTTCCTGCTGCGCGAGGAGCGGGCCGGCTGGTTCGTCCGGTGCCTGCTGCCGGTGTCGCTGACCGGCGGCGTCACCGTGACGTTCGGCGCGTGGGTGCGCGTGGACGAGGAGACGTTCGGGCGGATCGGGTCGGCGTGGCAGTCTCCCTCGTACCCGCGGCTGCGCTTCACGGGCGAGTTCGGCAACGCGGTCCAGCCGTGGGGGAGCGAGTTGCTCGGTGCCCCGGTCAGCGCCGCCGTGCGGGACGAGGACGCCCTGCCGTACGTGGTGGCGGATGCCTCGGCGCCGCTGCTGTCCACCGTGGTCACCGACACGTGGGAACGCGACGAGGTGCTCAGTTCGCTGTGGCAGGCGCTGCCGGTCGCCGTCGAGCACCGCGTGACCCGGAACTGGTCGGTGCGCCGCGGCGCGGGCATGCGGGCGATGCTGCACGAGGGCCAGATGCGCTTCGTCGGGCCGGGGCGCACGGTCATCATCGACGCGTTCAACGTGCCCGCCGGGCAGACTGCCGAGGAGGTCACGGCGTCGACGTTCGCGGACGCTCCGCCGCACGCCGAGCACTTCCGCGAGGACGACCGGCGGGCCTACCGGGTGTCGTCCACCCGGGGCGGGGCCGAGCGGCACGACCTGTACGCCGTGGTCACCGGTCCGACCGGCTTTCTGCTGCTCAACTGCGTCCACGATGCCGCCGGCGACGCCGGGTGGGCGCTGGAGACGTTCCGCTCGGTGCGCTTCGACGATTGAGGCCGTGCGGCTCTACTTGCGACTAGTTCGCAATAAGGGGAGGATGGCGGACGGTGTCCCGGCTCGCGGTGATCCTCCCTTGCCGGGACACCGTCGGACCGTTAGCTCAGGGCCTGCGCCGTCTCGGCCGGGACGGGCCGGCCGAGCATCTCGCAGGTGAGGACGGTGTCGGCCGCGGAGACGACCCGCGCGTAGCGGGCCGCGCCGTCCGCGGACGCGGTGACGCTCGGCTGCCCGGTGACGTCGGCGACGGCGGTGCGGCGGCCGTCCCCGGTGGCCGTGGCCCTGGTGTGGTGACCGCGGGTGTCGCCGCCGTGGGCCCACACCGTCCCGCACGCCGTGTCGAGGCGGATCAGGCCGAGGCCGTACCCGCCGGGGATGCCGACGCTGTCGGGCAGCGGGACGGTGGTCCTCATCTCGGCCAGTGCCCTGCGGGAGAACAGTTCGGCGCGCAGCACCGCCCCGAGGAAGCGGGACACCTCCCCGGGGGTGGAGATCAGCGCGCCGCCGGCGCCGGCCCAGCCGCCGAGCGGGCGGTCGGAGACGTCGACGTACGACAGGGTGGGGCCGCCGAAGGAGACCGCGTAGCCGTGGGCGTATCCCCGGCCGGTGTGCGTCGCCCGCGGGTCGGGGTAGTACGTGCGTGTCAGGCCCAGCGGTCCGGCGATGTGCCGGCGGATCAGTTCGGGCATCGGGCGGCCGGTGACCTGGCGCAGGAGCATGCCGAGCAGGACGTAGTTGGTGTTGGAGTAGTTCCAGCCCCGGCCGGGTGCGAAGTCGGGCGCGTGCGCGAAGGCGAGGTCGAGGAGTTCCCGTTCGGTGGCGACGTGCTGCGGGTTTTGTTCCATCCGCAGGTAGTAGCCGGGGTCGGCGATGTAGTTGAACAGGCCGCTGGTGTGGTTGAGCAGCATCCGGACGGTGATGTTCGCGCCGTTCGGCACGACGCCGGGCAGGTACCGCTCGACGGGCGCGTCCAGAGCGATGCGCCCGCGGTCGAACTGCTGCAGCACCAGCGTGGCGGTGAACGTCTTGGTGACGCTGCCGATCTCGAACTGGTCGTGCCCGGTCATCGCCCGCCCGGTGGCCCGATCGGCGACCCCGGCCGCCGTGACCGTGATCCGGCGCCCGTCGTCGATCCGGGCGGCGTACCCGGGAACTCCCAGCGCCAGCACCTGCCGGGCGGCGTCCCGCATCGCGTCGCCGTGCCGTGGTGCGGCGGCGGCCGGCGCAGCCGTGGCGGCGAGCGTCATGGCAACGGTCAGGCCGAACGCGGCGAGCCGACGGGTGCGCCGGTGCGCGACGAATCGCAATGCATCCATGGGTGTATTGGTCGGCGCGACGGCCGGTGTGGTTCCGACCGACGTAGGTCAGCAACGGCGCGGCCGGATCGCCGAGGCGACCCGGCCGCGACGGGCGTTCGGCTAGAGCCGGGCGAGGATCTTCTTCATCGTCTCGATCTCGCCCTGCTGCGTGGTGGCGATCGCCTGGGCGAGTTCCTTCGCCTTGGCGTGCGAACCCTTGGCGACCTCGTCCTTGGCCATCTGGATGGCGCCCTCGTGGTGGGCGATCATCATCGTGCAGAACTGCTTGTCGAACTCCTTGCCGGAGGCCGCCTTCAGTTTGGCCATGTCGGCGTCGGACATCATGCCCGGCATCGTGCTGCCGTGGCCCATGCCGTGATCGCCCGGGGGCAGGGTCGTCGGCTTGCCCCACTCGGTCAGCAGGCCGGTCAGCTGCGTGATCTCCGGGCCCTGGGCGTTCTTGATGGCGGCGGCCAGGGTCTTGACCTCCGGGTCCGTGGCCCGGGTGGCGGCCAGTTCCGTCATCTCGACGGCCTGCTGGTGGTGCGGGATCATCATCTGGGCGAAATTCACGTCGGCGTCGTTGAACGCGCCGTTCGCGGACTGGCCGGCCGCCGGCGGGGTGGCGCTACTGCCGCCCATGCCGGACATGTCGCCGTGGCCGCCGCTGTCGGAGCCGCAGGCGGCCAACACCATCGCGGTCGCACCGGCGAGCGTGGCGAGCGCGGCACGGCGCAGGATCGTACGGGTCATCGCGGAAAATGCCTTTCGAGGTCGATGAACTGCGGGACAGGGGGAAGCACCGGGTACGGCGGGGCCGCACCGGTGGAACCTCCTATGTCCGCAGCACCGACGTCGTGGCCAGCACCAGTCCCGCACCGGGCAGCGGCGGACCGCGGGAGTGCCACGGGATCCGCGGCGCGTCGACCGGACGCGATGCCGAGCGGCCCCGGGCCGCGATCGACCACAGCAGCAGCGTCGCCACGGCCAGGCCGGCGACGACCGCCAGGCAGACGCTCCAGGACATCGGCATGTGCTCGTCGCGATGGTGGCCGCCGAGACAACCGTCGCCCGCGCAGTCGGCGGCGACGTCGGCCATGACGACCGTGCCGGCGGACGGCGTCCCATGACCGTGGCCGCCGTCGATGTGGCCCAGCGTGTGCATCGCCGCTACGCCGAGCAATGTGCAGGCGAGCAGGATCCACCGGGCGTACCGCCCGAGCGTCTCCCTGGCCCGTTGCACCCGGCCACCGTACCGGTTCGACGTCGACGGTTCCCACCGGAGAACGGTTGGTCGCCCCCGCGCCGGCGGTTACGCTCGGCGGCGATGACGGAGCAGGCGTCCGCGAACGGCCCGGCACCCGGCGACCGGGCCCGGCCCGGCCCCGACGCGCACCGCCGCTGGTGGGCGGCGCTGATGCTGGCCGTCGTCTCGACCCTCGCCCTGCTGAGCTGGGCCTCCCCCGCGTCGGCACACGCCGGACTCGAATCCTCGACGCCACGCGACGGCACCAGCGTGACCACCGCCCCGGCGGAGGTGGAGCTGCGGTTCACCACCCGGGTCGATCCGGCGAGTCCGGTCGTCGCGGTCGCCGCCGACGACGGCGCCCCGGCCGTCGCTGACGGGCCGCGGGTCGACGGCGTGCGGGTCGTCCAGGCGCTGCGCCCGGGGCTGCCCGCCGGCCGGTACACGGTCACCTTCCGGGTCGTGTCGGCCGACGGCCACCCGGTCAACGGCATCGTGCGCTTCACCGTCACCGGCTCCGGCACACCGCAGGGTGCGGCCCCGTCGGCGGGCGGGCACGGCGAGCACACCGGCCATCAGCAGCACAGCGCCGCACCGGCTGCCCCGACCGGCGCGCGTCCGGCCGGCAGCACCGACACCACGGCGGTGGCGGTCAGCGGGGCAGCCGGGTTCACCCTCGCCGGGCTCGCGTTCGTGTGGTGGTGGCTGCGCCGTTCGAGCACGACGGTGGACGGACGGGCCCTCTACGGCGGCCATCGCGGCGACGGGGCGTTCAGCCGTGCCGCGTCCGTGCTCGCCCGCGGGCCGGCGGCCCTCGCCGGTGCCGGCCTCGCCGTCGCCGCCGCG
Organism: Virgisporangium aliadipatigenens; assembly: GCF_016863615.1. Lineage (GTDB taxonomy): Bacteria > Actinomycetota > Actinomycetes > Mycobacteriales > Micromonosporaceae > Virgisporangium > Virgisporangium aliadipatigenens. The sequence continues at coordinate 72,727 of NZ_BOPF01000029.1, forward strand.
GCACTGGCGGCCGGGCTCGGCTACGGCGGCGGTGCCCGCCGCACCCGCCTGCCGGGGCTGCCCGAGCCGGACGGGCTCACCCCGTGGCTGCTGCCCACGGCCCGGTTGGCGATGACCGTCGCGGCCGTGTCCACGGTCGGGTTCCTGCTCGCGGCGACGGTGTTGTCGCCGTTGCACCGGCCGGTGCCCGCCCACCGCCGCGCACCCGGTGACCTGCGGCGGGGCCTGTCGCCCGCGGCGGCCCACCGGTTGACCGTCGCCGGGTGGAGCGCGGCGTCGTGGTGCGCGTTCGCGATCGGCGCGCTGTGGTTGTCGGCCGTGGACTCGGCGGGGCGGGCGCAGTCGCCGTCCCAGCTGGTGTCGTTCGCCGTCACCACCACGACCGGGCGCGCGCTCGCGGCGGTGGTGCTGCTGGCCGCGGCCCTCTTCGTCGCCTGCCGGGTGGCGGCCACGCCGTCGTCGGCGGTCGCGGTGCTCGGCCTCGCGGTCGTCACGGTGCTGCCGCCGGTGTTCGCCGGGCACGCGGTCAGCGGCCGCTACCCGCAGCTGGCCGCCTCCGGGATGCTGCTGCACGTCGTGCCGGCGGTGCTGTGGGCCGGCGGGCTCCTGGCCCTGGCCGTCGCCGCGCGCGGGCCGGTGGCGCAGCTCGCCGCCGCCGTCGAACGGTTCTCGGTACTGGCCGGCGCGTGTTTCGCCGCGGTCGGCGTCTCCGGGGTGCTGTCGGCCTGGATCCACCTGCCCGATCCGGCGTCGGTGTTCACCAGCACCTACGGGCTGCTGGTGCTGACCAAGGTGGTGGTGCTCGTCGCGATCGGCGGCATCGGCTGGTGGCACCGCCGCGCGACGATGCCCGCACTGCGGGCCGGTCGGCGTCGCACGTTCCTGCGGCTGGCGGGCGTCGAGGTGCTGCTGTTCGGTGCGGTGTTCGGCACCGCGATGGCGCTGTCGCGGACCGCCCCGCCCAACCCGATGGGCAGCGGCCACGCCGGACACACCATGCCGGCCGGCTATCTCCTGCTCGGCTACGACCTCCCGCCCGCGCCGAACGTCGCGGCACTCGCGCGGTTCTGGCTGCCCGAGCCGCTGTTCCTCGCCGTCGCGCTGACGATCTTCGGCTGCTACTGCGCGGGCATGTGGCGACTGCGCCGCACCGGCGAACGGTGGCCGTTCCCGCGGCTCGTCGCGATGGTCGCCGGATGCGTCGTGCTGGTCGGCGCCACGAGCACCGGGCTGGCCCGGTATGCGCCGCTGTTGCCCGGTGCGCACGCGGCCCGGTACGTCCTGGTGTCCGTCGTGGCGCCGCTGCTGCTGGTGCTGTCCGCTCCCGGGGCGCTGGCCCGGCGGGTGCTCGGAACCGGCGACGCCGAGTGGCCGGCACCGGTCGGGTGGATCGACGCGGCGGCCCGCAGCCGGCCGGTCGGGCTGCTGACCCGGCCGGCCGTCATCGGTGTCGCGTTCGCGGGCGCGCCGGCGGCCGTCTACCTGACCGGGCTGTACGAGGCGGCCCTGCGCACGCCGGCCGTGCACCTGGCGGTGCTGTGCGGCGGGTTCGCGCTCGGCTGCGTGTTCTTCACCGGCACGGCCGGCTCCGGCGGGCTCGCGGCCCGGCGCTCCGGCGGGGTGCGGGTCGCGCTGGTGGCGTTCGACGGAATCATGCTCTGCCTGGTCGGCGGGTACCTCACGGTCGTCGACGTCGAACTGGCGGCGGCCTGGTTCGCCGAGGTTCAGCGGCCGTGGTCGACCATGGCAGGCGCCCGATACGCCGGGTTCGCGCTGCTGGTCGGCGGCGCGCTGGCGTTGCTCGCCGTCGTTCCGGCGGCAAGGCGCCGGGCGGCCCCGGACAGCGCCGCGCCCCGCGACGACCGAGGGGCGCACCCGCCGCGGCCGCTGCCGAACGAGGGCCGCGGCGTGCGCACTCCGATCCCCGCCGGGCGGCGGTAGCCCGGCGCTCAGGCGTGCCGGGTCGGCCGGTAGACGAGCTCCTGGATGCGCCCGTCGAGGGTGCGGCTCTCGAGCAGGTCCAGATCGAAGTCGTCGGCGCCGCCGAAGACGGGCGCCGTCCCGGTCCGGCCGCTGATCACCGGGAAGATCGTCAGTTGCACGCGGTCGACCAGGCCCGCGGCCATCAGCGCCCGGTTGAGCGACAGGCTGCCGTGCGAACGCAGCGGCACCGGCGACTCCTTCTTCAGCCGCGCGACGATCTCGACGGCGTCGCCGCTGACCAGGGTCGCGTCCGGCCAGTCCAGGGGGCCGCGCAGCGTCGAGGAGATGACCGTGGTCGGCATGGTCTTCATCCGGGTGTTGATCGGGTCGTCGAACGTCGACTCCGCCGAACCCGCGCCGAGGAAGTGCACGAAGTCCCGGAAGGTGGCGGCACCGAGGACCAGCCGCTGATCCTGCTCGTACTGGGCGAGGCGGCGCCGCAGGAACTCGGGGCCCTCCTTGCTCCAGTAGCCGCCCCAGTCGCCGTCGTCGTTGTAGGAGCCGAAGCCGTCGAGGGTGGCGAAGACGTCGAAGGTGTACGTGGCGGTCATGATGTTCTCCTCGGGTGACGTGGTGGACGCTCACCCCTGCAACGAACGCCCGAACGCCGATCCGACATCGCCTCGGCGATTTTTATCGGCGCACGGTGAGCCGGAAGACGCACCCGTCGCCGTCCGGGCCCGGCGAGCGGAGCGTCAGCGTGCCGCCGTGCGCCAACGCCACCTGGTTGGCGATGGGCAGCCCGAGCCCGGTGCCCCGGGTGTCGCCGCGCCCGCGCCAGAACCGTTGGAACACCCGGTCCCGCTGTTCGGGCGGGATACCGGGGCCGTGGTCGGTCACCTCGACGGCCACCTCGTCGTCGGCGGCCTCGACCGTCACCTCGACGGCGGAGCCGGCCGGTGCGTAGCGCACGGCGTTGTCGACGAGGTTGGCGATCGCGCGCCGCACCGTCGGTTCGTCCACCGGGGCGAACGCGGCCGGGTCCGGGGCGGCTGGCGCGCTCAGCCGGATAGCGTTCGCCTCGGCCAGCGGGTCCGCCTCGGCCACCACCTCACGCACCAGGGCGGCGATGTCGGCCGGTGCCCGGACCGTGCGGCGGGCCCGCCCGCGCGCGTCGACGAGCAGTTCGTCGATGGTGTTCTGGAGGCGGGCGGCGGCGGTGCGGGAACGCTCCAGTCCGGCGCGGTACACCTCGACGGTCGGCTGCGGATGCGCCAGCAGCACCTCGGCGTTGCTCATCAGCACGGCCAGCGGCACCCGCAGTTCGTGGCTGGCCTCCTCGATCAGCCGCCGCTGGGTCTGCGCCGCCTCGTCCAGGCGGGCCAGCATCGCGTCGAAGCCGGCGGCGAGCGCGACCAGTTCGGTCGGCCCCCGGTCGAGGCCGATGCGGCGGCTCAGGTCGGTGGCCTCGATGTCCTCGGCGACGGCGCGCACCCGGTCGATCGGGCGCACCGCGCGGCCGGCCCACCACCACGCCAGCGCGGCGGCGACGGGGCCGAGCGCGAGCGTGGTCCAGGCGAACGGGCTCCCGGAAGACGCGCGGTCGACCGTCGGCGTTCCGCCGATGCCCACGTCGACCTCCACGTCGGTGGCGACGCCGACGCCGAACACCAGCAGCACCGGCGCGTAGATCGCGACGAAACCCAGCAGGGCCAGCCGGACCCGCAACGACGCCAGCGCGTTCCTCACGACGGTGCCCCGAACCGGTAGCCGACGCCGGTGACCGTCACGATCAGCGGCGGGTCGCCGAGCTTGCGCCGCAGGCGGCTCAGGATCACCCGCACCGACGCGGTGAACGGGTCGGCGTGCGCGTCCCAGACGTGTTCGAGCAGCTCCTCGGCGGAGATCAGCTGTCCCGGGCGGTGCATGAAGTAGCGCAGGAGCGAGAACTCCCGCCCCGTCAAAGCCAGCGGGGTACCGCCGCGCCAGGCGCGATGAGCGGCGAGGTCGAGCGTCAACCCGCCGGCCCGCAGCGTCGTGCCGTGCTCGTCCGCGCGGCGCGCCAACGCCCGCAGCCGGGCCAGCAGTTCGGCGAAGTGGAACGGCTTCACGAGGTAGTCGTCGGCGCCGGCGTCGAGGCCACCGACCCGGTCGGCGACGGCGTCGCGGGCGGTCAGCACGAGGCACCGCCGGGGCCGGCGCAGGTGGCCGTCGTGGCCGACCCGCCGGACGAGGTCGAGCCCGTCCCCGTCCGGCAGGCCCAGGTCGACGCAGGCCACGTCGTAGGTCGTGGTGACGAGCAGTTCCTCGGCGGTGGCGTAGGTGCCGGCGACGTCGACCGCGTAGGACTCGTTGCGCAGGCCGAGCGCGACGATCTCGGCGAGATCGGGGTCGTCCTCGACGAGCAGGATGCGCACGGTGTACTCCCAGGCGTGATCAGCTGGTCCGGCGGGCGATCAGAGGGCCGGCGGGTGTGCTGATCGTCAGCTGGTCGGCGCCGAAGACGACCGTCACGTCCGGACCGGTGCCGGTCGGGTCGTCCGGACGGTACCGGTCGCCGCCGACGGGCACGAGGGCCAGCGCCGGCGGTTCGCTCGGCAGTTCCACCGCCTGGATGCCGCCGTGCTCGTCCACCGCGTACCAGCCGAGCACACTCCGGCCCCCGAACGCCACGGTGACGTAGCTGCGCATCTCGCCGTCGGCCGCGACCGTTCCGGCGAGCGCGACGTCCGTGATCTTTCCGTACTGCCGCTCGAGCGCCTCGCGTTCCTCGCGGCCCTCCTTGCTCCGTCCGGCGAGCAGCGCCAGCACCCGGTCCTCGTGCGCGCGGAACCCCGCCACCGAGAAACGCCCGCGCGGCGGGAACAGCGCGCTGACGGCGTCGACGCCGTTCGCGGTGATCGTCGGTCGGTTGTCCGGCGCGGAGACCCGCAGGGTGCCGCCGGAGTCGAGCCGGTACACGCCCGACGCCCGGCCGAGGTCGGCGGTGCCCGCGGGAGCCGACGGGGTCGGCAGCGCCGCGCCGGTGACCAGCGCCGCGATCGTCGCCGACAGCAGCTTCTCCGCCGTGAGCACGGGCCGGTTCGAGGCGATGACGACCACCTGGTCCCGCTGCGGGATCCACACCGCCGCGACGTTGTGGCCGACGTCGCCACCACCGCCGGCGATGCCCACGAGCGGCTTTCCGTAGACGGCGGCGTCGAACGCCACCATGCCGCCCAGCGTGTGCGCGCGCCCCTCGCCGACGTCGTGCGCCGGGGCGGCGACGCCTCTCGTGGACTCCGGCGACAGCAGCTTTCCGGTGAACAGCGCCCTGGTCCACGTCGCCAGTTCGCGGGGTGTCATGGCGAGGGAGCCGTTGCCGTCCACCGCCCAGTGCTCACCCGGGAGGTCGCCGGCCCGGCCCGGGGTGCCGTCGTCCAGATAGCCGCGGGCGCGCGGACCGGCGGCGGCCGGCCGGCCGTCCCAGAACCCGCCGAGCGTCCCCTCCGGCAGGGCGAGCGTGCTCGACACGGTGTAGTCCCGGTAGCTCCGGCCGGAGACGGCCTCGATGACGATCGCGAGGAGCGTGTACCCGGCGTTGCTGTAGGCGTCGTCGGTGCCCGGGGGGAACGCGAGTTCGAGCCCGTTGATCGCGGCGATCGCCCCGTCGCGGGTCAACGGCGTGTGGTCCGGCCCGACCGAACCGGCGAGGCCGCTGGTGTGCAGGAGCAGCTGCCGCACGGTCGCACCGGCGACCGGACCGGTGATCGCCGGCACGAGGGTGCCGATCCGGTCGTCGAGGGAGAGCCGCCGTTCGTCGACGAGTTTGAGCACGCTCGCCGCCGTGAATGCCTTCGTGACCGACCCGATGCTGTAGACCGTGTCGGCGGTGTTCCGCGCGCCGGTGGTGTCGTCGGCCGCTCCGTAGCCGGCGAGGCAGTCGAACCGTCCCCCGTTCGACACGGCGATCGCGCCGCTGAACCCGACCCGGCCCCAGGCGTCGAACGCGGGCCCCAGGGCGGCGCAGGCGTTCGCGGGCCGGGCGGGGCCGGGATCGTCCTCGGTGCACGCGCCCGTCCCGATGGCTGCCGCACCGGTGACCAGCACGACGAGGACGTGCCGCAGCGCGCGGCGCAGTGCGAGAAGAGGCATGCGCCGAACGTAGGAACCCCGCTGCGAACCTGATGTAAACGGCGAAACCCTCAGGGCTCCGGCTCGGGTCCGCCGTGGGCGCGACCGTTCCTCCCGCGAGAGACCGTTCGGGCCGAGGCGGCCCTCACTGCCACGCCCGCGGTGCCAAGGGCGTCAGCGCCTCCAGCGCGGTGGCGGCGGCGCCCGCGCCGTCGACGGCGCGCAGCCGTTCGCCGAGCCGCGCCGCCCGCTCACGCAGTGCGGGGTCGCCGGTCAGCCGGCGAACGGCGTCCCTGATCCCGGCCACCGATGCCGTGCGCGGCAACGCGATGCCGGCGCCGGCCGCCGCGACCGACGCCGCGACGAGGGGCTGATCCGTGTGTCCGCTCATCGGGAACATCAGCACCGGCAGCCCGTGCGCCAGCGCCAGCATCGTCGTGCCGTGCCCGCCGTGGCCGATGACCGCACGCACACCCGGCATCACCTCGGCGTGCGACGCGAACGACCGCATCGTGACGTTCGACGGCGGCCGCAGCCGGTGGGCCTCCACGGAGGTGCCGACCGTCGCCACGGCGCGGACCGGGAGGCCGTCGAGAGCGTCGAGGATGCGCTGGAGGCATTGCCGCTGACCGGGATAGCTGATGGTGCTCAGGCTCACCAGCACCGGTGCGTCATCGGCGGCGGGGGCGGCCGTTCCCGGGGCCGTGGCGAAGACCGGTCCGGTCTGTACCGTCGGCGCCGGCAGCGGCCCGCCGCCGTTCGGGATCACGTCGAGCCCCGGCAGCGTCGTGACCACCAGCAGATCGGGCAACGCCCGTCGGTTCGCCGGATGCGCGCCGGCGCATCGCAGCCACCAGCCCATCGGGCTGCGCCGCGACCACTGGTCACGCCAGTAGCCGGAGTAGGCGTGCACCAGCAGGGCGACCCGGACGCCGGTCGCGCGCACCCGCCGCAACGCGCCGGGAATCATGCAGTCCACCAGCACCAGCCCGGCGCCGCTCCGCTCCACCGCCGCCGCGAGGTCCCGGCCGTAGCCGGGGTCGGAGGCGAGCGGCAGCCAGGACAGCATGGTGCGCAGGCCCGGATCCTCGGCGCGGGGGCTCCACGCGCGGGGGCTCGACCACGGGCGCGGGCGCAGACCAGCGGCCGCGAACGCCGCGTGCTGACTGTCGTGAGCCAGCACGGAAACGTCGTGCCCCCGGCGGGCCAACTCCCGCGCGATCGCCACCGTCGGCAGCGTGTTGCCGCCCGCGTCGAGCGTCCCCACGAGAACTCTCATGACCCGGGCCGGATCCCGGCGAGCGCGGCCTCGACGCCGGCCGGACCGCCCCGCCAGGCGACGTGGGCATCCGGGCGCACCAGGGTCCACGGCGTCGCGGGGTCGGCGGGCGGCGCCAGCACGACGTCGTTCGGCCGGGCGTCGATCGCCGCCTTGGCCGACTCGGGCGCCACGAGGACGAACCTCCCCTCGCGCAACGCCTCGTACAGCCGCCGCGAGTCCTGCAGCGGCACGTCAAGGGCCCGTGGCGCCCGCGGATAGTCGATGCCGATCCCGGAGATCGTGCCGGCCGCCTTGCGGGCCACGGCCGGCAGGCGCAGCGCGGCCCCGCCGAGAACGTTGCGGGCCAGCCGACCGGCCCGGGAGCGGACCATCGCCATGCGGATGATCGCGCCGCTGCTGCGCAGGACGAGCCGGCCGACCGGGTGGCGTTCGCTCTCGTAGGTGTCGAGCAGGCCGTGCGGTGCCGCGCCCCGGGCCGCCGCGGCGAGTTTCCAGCCGAGGTTGGCGGCGTCCTGCAGGCCGGTGTTCATGCCCTGGCCGCCGGCGGGGGAGTGCACGTGTGCCGCGTCGCCGGCCAGGAAGACCCGCCCGACCCGGTAGTGCGGGGCCTGCCGTTCGTCGCTGTGGAAGCGGGACATCCAGCGCGCCTCCCGGAGACCGAAGTCGGTGCCGAGCGCGCGCCGGGTCACGTCGCGGATGTCGGCCAGGGTCACCGGTGCCGTGTCGGGGAGCTGGTGCAGCCGGTCCCAGGCGAAGATCCGGTACCAGCCGTCGCCGAACGGCGCGACGAAGGCGAACGCGTCGCCGACCGCGTTGACGGCGAGGACGTTCGGGGGTGCCTCGGTCAGCCGCACGTCCGCGAGCATGATCGAGCTGAGGACCGACTTTCCGGGGAACGGCACGCCGAGCGCCTCCCGCACGGCGCTGTGCACCCCGTCGGCCCCGACGACGTAGTCCGCGCGGAACACCGTGTCCGAGTGGGATGTGCCGTCGACGGTCAGGTCGACACCGTCCGGGTCCTGACGCAGCGCGGTCACCCGGGCGTCGCGCACGATGCGTGCGCCGGCGGCGAGCGCCCGTTCGCTCAGTACCCGTTCGACATTGTATTGAGGGGTGATCAACAGATAGGGGAACCTGGTCGGCAGGGTGGACAGGTCGATGCGCAGGCGGTCGAAGAGGCGCAGCCGATCGACCGGCGCGCCGTCGGCGATCACCTCGTCGGCGAGCCCGCGGGCGTCCAGGTGCTCCAGCGTCCGGGCGTGGACGCCGAACGCGCGGGTCAGATTGGACCCGGTGTCGCGCCGCTCCAACACGGTCACGTCGACACCGGCGCGGGCCAGGTCCCCGGCGAGCAGCAGCCCGGTAGGTCCGGCGCCGACGACGGCGACGGTGCTCCGTTCGGTCATGACGAACTCCTGTCTCGGTCGTTTCCGGTGGCGGCAGCCGACGGGATCAGGGACAGCAACTCGTGCCCGTTGTCCCAGAGGAGGTTCAGCAGTGCGCGCAGCGACGCCTGGTCGAGATCCTCGACGATCAGCACCGTGCGATCGTCCACTGTGGACACCCGCCCGAACCGGGTCCGGATGAGTGCCAGCAGGGTGTGCGGGACCGGCCCGCGCATCGTGAGTTCGCACCGTCGGTTGGCCATGGCGCCGATGGAACCGGCCGTCGGGGTGCCCGCGCACCACCCCGGGCAGGATGTACCCGGGGTAGGTCAGATGAGGCCGAGGCCGCGGGCGGCCGCCACGGCGTCCGGGCGGGAGGCCACCCCGAGCTTGCGGTAGAGGCTCTTGCTGTACGCCTTGACCGTGTTGACGGACAGGAACAGCGCCGCGCCGATCTCGCGCTGGGTGGCCGTGCCCTGCAGGGCACGCAGGATCGACAGTTCGCGGTCGGTCAGTTCCTCCGCGAGGGCACCCGCACGCACCGCCGCCCGGGTGGATCCCCGGCCGATCCGGCGTTCGGCCTCCGCCAGCCGGGCCGCCGCGAACGGGCTGACCGGCTCGTCGGCCACCACCTCGCGGGCCCGCGCCAGCGCGGCGACGGCGGCGACGCGGTCCCCGCAGGCGAGTTCGGCGTCGGCGAGGTACACCAACCCGACGATCTGCAACGTCGGGCGGGGCTGCAGCTCCACCAGGGCGATGGCGTGGCGCAGCAGGGCGGCCGCCGCGCCGAACTCGGCATTGTGGTGACAGCGCCGCCCCTCGGCGATCCGCAGCGCGCCGAGGCCGGGCGTTCGGGCCAGCCGGCGGTCCTGGTCGAAGCCTGCCGCGAGCGGGGCGACCGCACGCAGCATCCGGTCGCACTCGTCGCTGCGCCCGGCCTCCATCAGGCTGATCGACATCGAGCCGGCGACCTGGATGACGAGCCACGGCGGCCACGAGTCCCGGCGCCGCGGCCACAGCTCCAGGAACAGCTCCGCGGCGTCGGCGAACCGGCCGTCGCGGGCCAGCGTGGTCGCCAGGGTCTGGCGCACGTTCGGATGCCCGGGGCGCCCGCCCGCCGTCTCCAGCGCGAACGCCTCCCGGGCCAGGGCCAGGGAACGGGCCGAGTCCGCCTCGGTCAGCCCGAAGTAGGCGCGCAGGCTCAACACGGCGGCGCGGAAGCTGTGCCAGCCGGGCATCGTGGTGTCGGCGGTGGCGTGGGACTCGCTGAAGTCCAGCCACCGCACGGTGCGCGGCCGGTCGCCGCAGATCGTCGCGGCGTACGCCAGGGACCAGGCGAACGGGGCGTCGACCAGTTCGACCGGAATCTGCTCACCGAGCCGGAGATAGACGGCCTGGGCGCCACGGGCGAAGAACCAGCTGTCGGCATGCTCGCGCAACAGCGCGGCGGCCGCGGCGGGGAGCCCGGCCCGCAGCAGGTGATCGGCCGCGTCGTCGATGCGCCCCTGCCCGGCGAACCACCCCGCGGCCCGCTCGTGCACCTCCCGCGGATCGGTACCCGGCCGGTGCAGCAACGCGTCGCGCAGCAGGCTGTGGCACCGGTACCAGTGCCGGTCCTCGTCCAGCGCGGCCACGAACAGGTCCGCGCGCACCAGGTCGGCCAGCACCCGCGCCGAACCGCTCACCCGCAGCGCCGCGTCGCACAGCGGCCCGGACAGCAGATCCAGCGGCGCCGAACGCACCAGCAGGTCACGCTGCTCCGGGGCCAGCCCGGGCAGCACCTCCGCCGCGAAGTAGTCGACCAGGTGCCGGTCGTCGCCGCGCACCCGGGACGGATCCGCGCGCAGCGCCAGGGCGGCCAGCTGCAGCCCCGCCGCCCATCCCTCGGTGCGCTGCCACAGGGCGTCCACCGCCGGCGCGTCGAGCGCGACGCCGGACACCGCCGACACGAGAGCGGCCGCCTCGCCGGTGGAGAACTCCAGCTGCGCGGCCCGCAGTTCGGTGAGATCGCCGCGCACCCGCAGCCGCGCCAGGGGCAGCGGGGGATCGGAGCGCCCGGCGATCACCAGCCGCAGCGCCGGCGGCAGGTACGACACCAGGAACTCGACCGCCTCGTGGATCCGCGGATCGGTGAGCACGTGGTAGTCGTCGAGCACCAGAACCTGCCGGGTGGTGGCGGCGGCCAGTTCGTTCAACAGGATCGGCAGGGCGAGGTCGACGGCCGGAACCTCGCCCGCCCCGAGCGCGTCGAGCGGCTCCGCGCTGACCGCGTCGCCGGCCTCCCGCAGGGCGGTCAGCACGTAGGCCCAGAACCGGGCCGGCTCGTCGTCGCCGGCGTCGAGGGAGACCCAGGCGATGCGTCGCGTCTCGGCCGGGTCCCGCGCCCAGCCGGTCAGCAGGCTCGTCTTGCCCCATCCGGCCGGCGCCACGACCACCGTCAGTCGGGTCTCGGCGGCGCGCAGCAGCTGCGTGAGCCGCTCGCGCGGGACCGCACCCGGCCGGGCCGGGGGGATCACCCGTTTCGCGGTGAGCAGCGGCCTGCCGGGCCGTCCCGTCGTCATCGCGGGGCCGGCTCCGGACCCGCCGCCCCGAGCGCCGCGGTGAATGCCATCGGCGTCACTCGTCGACGTCGGTCCGCGGAACGGGCGTCCTCGGTGCCGGGACCGGACAGGCGGCGACCCCGGTGACCCGCTCGCGCACCAGCTGTCCGCCGGTACCGACCGCCACGATCACGACGAAGGTCGCCAGCTGGCTCCCCAGCACGGCAGTCAGATATGTCGGCAGCCCGCAGGTGGCCAGGGGCAGGAGGGCCGCGAGCGCGTATCCGGTGGCCGTCGCGGCCGCGATCCGCCCCGCGGTCCACCCCAGTTCCGACGCGACCCGCCGCCGGAGCGTGCGCCGCGGCTCCCGACCCGCGTCGGGCGCGGCGACGGAGACCAGCGCCACGACGGTCAGAACGGGCCACAGCCGCCAGCCCGAAGCGCCGAAGACGTCACGCCCGGCCCCGATGGTGAATCCGATCCAGTGCAGCGCCCACCAGCTCAGCCGCCCCGCCCAGGTCCACGGCGCGAACGTGCGGCCCAGCACGACGGCCAGGTCCGCGCGGGAACGCGCCCGATCCACCGGGGATGTGCCGGTCGAGTCGGCCGCCGCCTCGGTGCGGTCCGGTGCCGGTTCGGATCGGGTCGTGGCGGACATCGGACGATTGTCGCCGATCTCGCCGGGCCGGCAGAAGGGTGTCGGCACGGGCGGGTGACATCCGCCGATCATCGGAGCCGGCTCAGACGTTCAAGCATTTCCATACGTGATGCTGGACAGTGCGCGCCACGCGCGGAATCGTGCTGAACCGTGGGGCTGCGCATCCAGGTCCTCGGTCCGGTCCGGGCGTGGCGCGGCACCGAGGAGATCGACTTCGGCCGGCCGGGGCAGCGCGCGGTACTGGGCCTGCTGGCGCTCGCGGGCGGTCGGCCGGTGCTGCGGCCCGAGCTGGTCGACCTGCTGTGGGCGGAACGGCCGCCGGTGCGCGCCGTCAACGTGATCCAGACCCACGTCAAAGGCCTGCGCCGGCTGCTGGAACCGGACCGGCTGCCGCGCGGTCGCAGCGCCGTTCTGCCGGCGGTCGGTGACGGGTACGCGCTGTCGGTCCCACCCGGGACGGTCGACCTGGCCGAGTTCCGGCGGCTGGTCGGCGCGGCCGTGGCTCGACAGCGGGCCGGCGAACTGGTGGCGGCCGCCGCGCTGCTCGGCGAGGCGGTGTCGCTGTGGACCGCGCGACCGCTGGCCGACATTCCTTACCTCGCCGACAGCCCACGGATCACCGCCCTGGACCGGGAACGGCACGCCGCGCTGGCCCGGTACGGCGACCTGATGATCGCCACCGGCTCGGCCGTCGACGTGCTGGCCCCATTGGAGGCGAACGCCGGCGACCACCCGCTCGACGAACTCGCCCAGGCCCTGCTGATCCGGGCCTACCACGCGGCCGGCCGGCGGGACGACGCGTTCGCCGCGTACGAGGCGGTCCGTCGACGCCTCGCCGACCAGCTCGGTATCGACCCGGGCCCCGAACTGGTCGCCGCGCACGCCGAACTGCTGCGCACCAGCGCGGCGCCCACCGCGTCCGATCCGGCGACGGCAGCGGCGTCCACCACCGGCGGGCGAGCGGCACCGGCCCAGCTGCCGGCCGACGTCTTCGGCTTCACCGGCCGGGAACGGGAACTGGCCGCCCTCGACGCCGCCCTACCCGACCGAGACGCCGAGGCACGGCCCGCCGACCGTCGTGGCGCCGAAGACCGGCCCACCGGCGGCCGAGACGCCGGAGACCGGGGTGCGGAAGGGCGGGACAGCGCCGCACAGCCGATCCTGATCTCGGCGGTCGCCGGCACCGCCGGCGTCGGCAAGAGCGCGCTCGCCGTGCACTGGGCGCACCGCGTCCGGCACCGGTTCCCGGACGGGCAGCTGCACGTCGACCTGCGCGGCTACGACCCGGCACAGCCGGTACCCGCCGCGACGGTGCTCGCCGGCTTCCTGCGCGCGCTCGGCCTGCCCGGCCAGCAGATCCCCGACGAGCTGGACGAACTCGCCGCCCGGTACCGCACCGAGGTGGCCGACCGGCGGATGCTCCTGCTGCTGGACAACGCCGGCTCGGTGGAGCAGGTCCGCCCGCTGCTGCCCGGAACCCCCGGCTGCGTGGTCGTGGTGACCAGCCGCGACCCGCTCGCCGGCCTGGTGGCGCGCCACGGCGCCCGACGCATCGACCTGGACCTGCTGCCGGCCGACGAGGCGCTGGCCCTGCTCGGCACCCTGATCGGGGCCCGGGTGGCGGCCGAACCCGACGCGGCGGCGGCCCTCGTGGCCCAGTGTGCCCGGCTGCCGCTGGCGCTGCGCCTCACCGCCGAACTCGCCGTCGGGCGGCCCGCGGCGAGGCTCGCCGACCTGGTGGGCGAACTCGACGACGAGCGCGAACGCATCGACCGTCTCGACGCCGGAGGTGACCCGCGCACGGCACTCCGGGCGGTCTTCTCGTGGTCGTACCGTCAACTGCCGGCGGCTGCCGCGCGGGCGTTCCACCTGATGGGTCTGCATCCGGGTCCGGACCTCGACGTGGCCGCGGCGGCCGCGCTGATCGGCGCCGACGGCGGTGCCCCGCTCGACGGCCTGGCCCGGGCCTACCTGATCCGGCCCACCGGCGACGGCCGGTACGGCATGCACGATCTGCTGCGGGCCTACGCGGCCGAACTGTCGAGCGAACGCGACGACGCGCAGACCCGGCGGGCGGCGCTCGACCGGCTGCTGGCCCACTATCTGGCGGCGGCGACCCGGGCGATGGACCTGCTGTACCCGGCGGAACAGCACCGCCGGCCGGAGGTGGCCGACGACGCCGCGCCGGGGCCGCGCTGGGAGACGCCGGAGGCGGCCGGCGCGTGGCTCGACACCGAACTGCCCAATCTCCGCGCGGTCTGCCTGCACGCCGCGCGGCACGGCCGGCCGGAATACCCGGCGCGGATGGGCGGGGTGCTGTCGCGCTATCTCAACGCCGGCCATCCGCTCGACGCGCTGGCGATCTACGAGAGCGTCCTGACCGTCGCCGACCCGGCCGGCCACGCGCTGACCCGGCTCAATCTCGGCGGCACCCACATCCGGCTCGGGCGCTACGACCGGGCCGAGGAGCACTATCGTCGGGCGCTGGCCGCGTTCCGGGCGATCGGCGACGAGACCGGCGCCGCGCGGGCGCTCGGCGGACTGGGGCTGGTGTGCGAGGCCGTCGGTCGCTACGCCGCCGCCGCCGGGCACTTCGCCGACGCCCTTGTCCTGTTCGAACGGCTCGGCGACGCCACCGGGCAGGTCCGCGCGATCACGAGCCTGGGCCTGGTGGAGAGCCGCTTCGGCCGGCATGCGCGCGCCGTCGAGCACCATCAGCGGGCGCTGCGCATCGCGCGGGGTACGGACGACCGGTTCGGTGTGGCGAGCACGCTGCTCAACCTGGGGCTCGCGGAGTTCCGTTCGGGCCGGTGCGCCGCCGCGGCCGAACACCAGCGGGAGGCGTTGGCCATCTCCACGGCGATCGGGGACCGGTTCGGTGCCGCGCACGCGCTGACCAATCTCGGCGACCTCGCCCGGCGGGACGGCCGGCACGCCGCCGCTGTCGGCCACCACGAACGGGCCCTCGCCACGTTCCGCGAACTCCAGGAGCCGTACGGCGAGGCGTGCGCCCAGAACGGTCTCGGCGAGGCGCTCGGCGACCTCGGTCAGTATGCCGAGGCGATCGAACGGCACGGCGGCGCACTGTCGATCGCGGCGGCCATCGGCGACCGCGAGGAACACGCCCGCGCGGCGGTCGGCCTCGGCGAGGCGTACGCGGGTGCCGGGGACCTCGCCGCGGCGCGCCGTCATCTCGAGTGCGCGCTGGCCCTCTACACCGAACTCGGCGCGGTGGAGGCGGGCGACGTGCGGGCCCGCCTCCACCGCCTGCCGACGTCGGCGCGTGCTTCCTAGGCAATGCTCAGTCGTTCAGGCAGAACGAGAAGTTGGTCGAGGTGCTGCTGGAGTACCCGGTCGCGTACGAGGTGCCCAGGCGGGCCTGGTGGAAGCCGACCACGCCGTACGTCTGGGCCACGCAGCCCGACTCCGCCTGCGAGATCTCCTGTCGCCCGGGCACCGTGTACGGCTGGTCGTAGGCGAGGTTGCCCACGGCCACCTCGAACCACCGGCTCAGGTCCGGTGACCAGAAGAAGAGCGTCGCCTGCGCGGCCACGTAGTCGACCGGGGCCGGGCAGCTGCTGTAGGCGTAGCCGGTGACCGAGTAGAAGCTGCCGACGCTGAACGCGTTGACGCGGCTCGACCCGACGCAGGTGATGACGAGGTTCGTCGACGCGCCGCCGGCCTTGCCCTGCAGGGTCAGCGCCGACGAACCGGACGAGGTGCCCGACGGGGCGGGCATGTGCGCCGCGTACTCGAGGATGGCGGCGTGCGCCTCGGCGGCGGTGAGGGGCCGGGCGGGTGCCGCGGTGGCCGGCGCCGCGAGCGTCGCCAACACCACGACGGCGGCGCCGGTCAGTGCCATCGCCCGGGCCTTGATTCCTGTGAACATCGCTCCTCCTGACGCTCCCGCCCGGGGGTCCGGGCGTGGTGGAGGAGAGTTTCGCGACCGGCACTGGACGCGGATTGAACGCGTGAACCGTTCTCAGCGGTGTGCCGGATGTTCGTCGTCAAGGAACAGGCCCGCGAGCCGTCCGCGCCACCCCCGGCGGCCCACATCGGCCCGCCCGGCCCAGATCGCGGCGCTCTCGCGGATGTGCACGGTGCGCGGGTGCTCCGGCCCGTGGACCCGCGTGTAGTCGTCGACGAGTACGGCGAACAGGTCACGAGCCGCGGCCGGATCACCGGCTTCCCCGGTCCAGCGCGCCAGTCCGACCCGCACGTCGAGGGAGAGCGGACGGTCGGCGCCCAGTTCCCGGACGCAGTCCGCGCTGAGCGCCGCGAAGAGGTCCCGTGCCGCGGCGGGATCGCCGGCCTCCCCGGTCCACCGCGCCACACCGTAACGGGCATCGAGCGTCGAGGGATGCGTGCGGCCGAACACGCGGGCGTGCTCCTCGACCAGCAGCGCGCACCGGGTGCGGGCGCGGGAGGGTTCCCCGGCCATCCCGATCCACCTGGCGACAGCGCCCCGGACGGCGAACGTGCGGGCGTGGTCCCGTCCGAGCGCCCGGGCGAAGTCCTCGACCAGGGTGGTGAACAGCTCCCGGGCCCGCACGGGATCGCCGGCCTCCCCGGTGTACTGGGCGAAGCCGTTGCGGGCCTCCAGGGTCTGCGGATCGGCGCTGCCCAGTATCCGCGCGAAGTCGCCGACGAGAGCCGCGTACAGGTCCCGGGCCTGAGCCGACTCGCCCGACGCCCCGACACTCCATGCGTACTCCGCCCGCATGTTCAGCGTGGTGGGGTGATCGTCGCCGAGTACGCGTGTCGTGTCGTCCACGAGGGCTTTCGTCAGGTCGCGGGCCATCAGGTGATCACCCGCCTCCGCGGCCCACCAGGCCGCGGCGAACCGCATGTCGCGCGTGGCGGCGTGGTCGTCACCGAACAGGCGGGCGTGGTCCTCGGCCAGCGCGGCGAAGAGGTCCCGCGCGCCGCCGGGATCGCCGGTGTTGCCGGTGCATCGGGCCAGGCCGAGCCGGATGTCGAGGGTGCGCCAGTGGTCCGCGTCCAGCACCCGGGTGCAGTCGTCGACGAGCGAGCGGCACCGGTCCCGGGCCTCGGCGAGCTCGCCGGCCGACTCGGCCGCCGAGGCGGCACCGGTCCGGGCGTCCAGGGTGGCCTCGTGGTCCGCGCCCCGGGCCCGTGCGCAGTCCGCGGCCAGTTCGTCGTACAGGGCTCTCGCGCCCGCCGGGTCGCCGGTGCACGCCGTGTACCACGCCAGGCTGGAGCGCAGGTCGAGGGTGGTGGCATGGTCCGGGCCGAAGACCCGGGTGCAGTCGTCGACCACCTCGGCGTACAGGTCGCGGGCGGCGACGGGATCGCCGGCCTCTCCGGTCCACCGGGCAAGGGCCGAGCGGGCGTCGATGGTCTGCCGGTGGTCGGTACCCAAGGCCCGGCGGTTGTCCCGTGCCAGCGCGGCGAACCGGTCCCGCGCCGCGCCGGCGTCGCCGGCTTCTCCGGTCCACCGGGCCAGGGAACCGCGGCAGTCGAGGGTCATCGGATGCCGCGGGCCCAGCAGCCGCAGGTGGTCCTCGACGAGGTCGGCGTAGCGGGACCGGGCCGCGGACGGGTCGCCGGCCGTCCCCGTGCACAGGGCGGCCCCGCTTCGCGCAGCCAGCGTGCCGGAATGTGCCGGCCCCAGCACGCGCGCGTAGTCCCCGCTGAGATCGCCGTACATGTCGCGCGCCGCGGCGGGATCACCGGCGACCGCGGTCCATCGGGCGAGGCCGGACCGGGTGTCGAGGGTCCAGGGGTGATCGGCGCCGAGGACGCGGGTGTAGTCGTCGACGAGCCGGGCGAACAGCTCGCGGGCCGCGTCGGCGTCGCCCGCCTCTCCGGTCCATCGGCCCAGGCCGGACCGGGTGTCGAGGGTCAACGGATGGTCGGCGCCGAGGACGCGGGTGTAGTCGTCGACGAGCCGGGCGAACAGCTCGCGGGCCGCGTCGGCGTCGCCGGCCTCGCCGGTCCACCGGGCCACGCTCGCCCTGATGGCGAGGGTGGTGAAGTGGTCCGGGCCGAGGATCCGCGCGTGCTCGCCGGTGAGTCGCACCGACAGGTCGCGGGCACGCGCGAAGTCGCCCGACTCGCCGGTCCAGCGGACCAGGGCCCCCCGGGCTTCGCGGGTCTGCGGGTGGTCCGCACCGAGTTCCCTCGCATGCTCCTCGACGAGGACGGCACTGAGGTCCCGGGCGCCGGCCGGGTTACCGGCCTCGCCGGTCCACCGCGCCAGCCCCAGCCGGACGCCGAGGGTCTGCGGATGGTCGGCGCCGAGGACCCGGGTGCAGTCGTCGGCGAGCGCGGAGTGCAGGTCGCGCGCCCCGGCCGGATCGCCGGCGTCGCCGGTCAACATGGCCAGGGTCGCGGCGGCGTCGAGGGCATTCGGATGCTCCCTGCCGAGAATCCGGGTGTGATCCTCGGCGAGAACGGCGCACAGGTCCCGGGCCGCGATCGGTTCACCGACGTTCACCGTGCACCTGACCAGCGCCCAGCGGGCGCGCAGCGTGGTGCTGTGGTCGGGACCGAGCCCTCGGGCACAGTCCTCGACGAGTGCGGCCGCGAGTCGCCGGGACTCGGCCCGGTCCCCGAAATCGGCTGTCCAGAAGGCGAGATCGACGCGGGCCGCCAGGGTACGGGGGTGGTCGCGGCCGGACACCCGGCGGTGATCCGCGACGAGCGCGCCGAACATCGTCCGGGCACCGACCTCCTCGCCGGCCAGCCCGGTCCACATGGCCAGACCACCCCTGGCGTCGAGGGTGTGCGGGTCGTCGGGGCCGAGCGCCCGCACACAGCGCTCGACGAGCGCGGCGGACAGGTCCCGGGCCAGAGCCGGCGCGCCCGTGGTGCCGGTCCACCAGGCGAGGCTGTCGCGGACCTGCAGAGTGCTGCGGTGGTCCGGGCCGAGCGCCCCCTCGCAGTCCTCCGCGAGCGCGGCGAACAGGTCGCGCGCCTCGCCCGGACGGCCGGCGTCGCCGGTCCAGCTCGCGTGCCCGGAGCGGGCGTCGACGGTGTCCGGGTCGGCGGCGCCTAGCAGACGCGTGCAATCGGCCGCGAGCGCGGCGTAGCGGTCGCGGGCCCGCACGGCGTCGCCGGAGATCCCGGTCCACCGGGCGAGGCCGATGCGCGCGGCAAGGGTGTCACGGTCGTCCGGGCCGAGTTCCCGGGCGCAATCCTCGGCGAGGGCGGCGAACAGGTCGCGGGCCCGGCCGGGATCCCCAGCCTCCCCGATCCATCCGGCGAGGTGGCGCCGCACCTCGAAGGTGACCCGGTCGGTCGAAGGCAGCTGGTCGAGCAGGGTGCGGGCGTGCGGGGCGAGCCGCAGCCACCCGTCGGTGGCAGCCGCGCGTCCGGGCCGGTCCGTGCAGGCGCTCGCCAGGAGCGTGCCGGCGGCCAGCGCCCACGGCCGTCGGCCCTCGGCGGTCGCCGCGAGCCGGTCCGCGGTCACCGCCTGGACGAGTCCGTGGACCGCGATCGCGGCGGACGCGCCGGTCGCGGCCGCACGGGTCGCGAGGCCGTGCGTGGTCAGGTCGGCGACCGCGCGGCGCCATGCCAGTTCGTCGCGCAACGGGGTGAGCAGGTCCGACCCGTGATCACCGCCGGCCAGGAGGTCGCTGACGGGGATCGCGTCGGGGGAGTAGAAGGCGAGAACGTTCAGCAGGGTCCGGGCCGGCGGGCAGATCCGGTCGAACGCCAGCTCCCAGGTGGTCGCCAGCGGTGCGCCGTAGTCCGGTGCGGTGCCCTCGGCGAGCATGTCCGACCGGCGCCTGCGGAACAGGTCGAGGTAGGCGGAGAGCGGAACCTGGTGCGCGCCGGCGTACGAGGCGGCCTGGGCGAGGGCGAGCGGCAGGCCGCCCAGTTCCTTGGACAGGGCCGCGGCGGCGACCTCGTCGGTGTCCCCGCTCATGCTGGTCAGCAGCCGGTTCGCGTCCTCGGGCGGCAGCGGTCCGACCGGTTGGACGCCGTCCTGATGCGGCCACGCCGAGGCGCGTGAGGTGACGAGCACGTCGCCGTCGCCGTCGGGCGGCAGCAGTTCACGAAGCCGGCGCGGGTCCGGCACGTCATCGAGGACGAGCAGCCACCGCGCGTCGCGGTTGGCCAGTACGGCGTGCACCGCCCGCACCGGATCGCCGATGCGTGCGACGTCGTTCGGCGCGAGCCATTCGAGGAGTTCGCGGCAGTCCTCGGCGGCCGTCGTCGGGTCGTCGGCGCGCACCCACCACAGCAGGCTGTAGCGATCCTGGTGCCGGGCCGCGTACGCCCGGGCGACGCTGGATTTCCCAATGCCACCGAGCCCGTTCAGGATCCGCAGCAGCGGCCCCCGCGACCGCGCCGGCGCGTCGAACGCCGCCTCGACGTCGGCCAGTTCGCCGGCCCGCCCGACGATGCTGGTGAACTCGCGGATCTGGGTGGAGACCGCCCGCATCGTCCGCAGCCGGTCGCCGGCGGTGTCGGCGGCCCACTGCTCGACGTTCGTAACCGAACCGATGAACTGGGCGGCGGTGCCGCGGCCGCCGGCGTTGACCGACGGCCAGGCCGCCCGGCCGTATCCGGTGCGACCGGTGTCGTGCGGGGTCGGAACGGAGCGCGGCGCCTCCGTGCGGGGCGGATGCGGTTGGCCGGGTCCGGCTAGCCCTGTGGCCGGCCCGGTGCGGAAGGGCCCGCCGGTGCCGGGCCTCCCATGGTCAGGTGGCCGATCTGCGCCGCGGCGACCGACGCTCCGTGGGCGTTGAGTACCGGACTGCCGTGAATGGTCATCACCTGCCCGCCGGCGGCGGCACCCGCCTCGGCCGGCGCACGCAACGCGAGCACCTTCCGCAACTCGTCGGCCAGCTCCGGGTACTCGTCAAGCAGCTGTACGAAGCTGCCCCGCCAGCGTTCCGTTGCGGTCTCCGTCGCCACCCGGCCGTCACAGACCTCTTCGCGGCTCTCGTCGAGGTTGCCCGCCTGCCGCGCGGTCCGGGCGGCGTCGCCGCGGCCCATCCACCCGGCCACACCGTCGCGCACCGCCTGCCATCCGTCCCCGGCCATGGCCCGCACGACCTCCTGGGCGGCGAGCACGGCGAGCGCTGTCAGCATCGGATCCATCACGGACCTCCCGTCGTTGATCGCGCTCACCCTATGGCGCGGCGAAGGGCCGCCGGGCCGGAAGTCTCGGACGGCCCATGTCCGCATTCGGACTCCGCCCTTCGGGTGCAAATTGCCGCAACCCGGGCCGTCGCCGAGGACCGGGTGGGTGCAACGGCACGGCATGTCTCCATGATCGGAGGGTGATCGTGGGTGTGCGGCATCCTTACCTACGTCACCTACGGCGTCCCCTGTCCCGGGCTCCGACGGCGCACCGCCGTCACGATCGCCATGATCCCGGCGACGATCAGCGCGAAGCAGGGGACGAGAAGGGCGCCGAAGAACGCCGTCGCGCCGCCGAGGATCGCGGCCGCCATGCCGCCGGCTTCGAACGCGTCCCCGACGGCGTACAGGTCGGTGCCGGGCCGATCGCAGTCGGAGGTGCACGAGAGCGTGTACCGCCCGGACCGGTCGACCGTGATGTCGTACAGCACCACCCAGGTGGTGTCCTCGATGGTGGCGCTCAGCCCGTAGGAACGTTCGGTCAGCGCGGCCTCGCCCGCCCCGCTGACCTCGCAGGTCGCCCGCGCGATCCCGTCGGAGTCCTGCGGGAAGACGGCGTAGACCGTCGCGGCCCGGTCCTTCGTCAGCTCGACCGTCGTTTCGTCGCCGCCGTGGAACCGCGCACCCACCGAGGGGAGCGTCCCCCCGACGGATCCGAACGACGCCACGCCCAGCACCACGAGCAGCGGTGCCGTCAGGACGCCGACCGCCGCGATCGCGGCCGCGAGGACGTACCAGCCGCGGCCGGGTCGCGGGGGGCGCGGATCGACCATGGGAAGGATGGTGCCATGCCGGGCGTCGATGCCGGGACAGCGGTCGCGCTCCGGTACCGGAAGCCAGGGAAATCCGCAAAGCCGAACGTCCGTCGCGTGTACCGCTAACTGTTGATCAATGGGCGCCGGTTGTAGGCTTCGGGCTTCCGGGATTTTCGGTGAACCGGGCTCATATTCGTCGATCGGAGTGCTTTTCATGATTCAGCCGATCGGATCACGGCCACCGCCGCGCCGGCCGGTCGACGACGGCACGTCGGAAAACGGGAGCGACCTCTCCGATATCGCCGACGCGCTCGCCGAGATCGACGAGCTGAACGACCCGGCCGGCCTGCGCGTGCTGTTCACCGCGCTTCCCAGGGCCCTCGTTCTCACCATTCCGCACAATCCACGGCCGCGATTCCAGCTCATTCATCTCGTCCGCGGTTGTGCCGATTTCAGCGGCGGCGGGCGGGCGTTGTTCGACGCCGTTCACACCGTGCTGCCGGAGGGTTGTCGAGGACGCTCACACGCATTGCGGCTGATCGCGCGGCACTGGTCGCTGCACGGGCCACCCGAAGCGGTTCGTCCGTCCGATCCCGCTCCTGTCGATTAGTACTACCAGTGGTCGGGCGACCCGGGCCCGATCCGCAATGCGACGCTTCATCGCCGGTGGCGCCACGTTGTGCCACCCTTCGGTCCCGGCCCGCGACGACGGTTCATGGCAAGTCGGTCGAACTCTGACACCGGAAGGTTGACGTGCGACAGTTCGAGGTCTCCGCCGAGCAGCGGGAGCGACTGAGCGAGGCGCTGCTTCGCATCAGGGACCTCCATGAGGCCGACATTCTCGGCCTGTGCGTGGACGAGCTGGAGCGGCGACTGGCCAAGCCGCTGTCGCTCAAGCGCTTCGCGCAGGCGCGGTTCGCGATCTGGGAGCTCACCACCCGATGCACCGAGGAACTGGACGCCGTGCTCGAACTGCAGGCCGTCGTGTCGCGGTTCTTCCCCGATCACCCCGCCCTGGTGGACGTCATCACCATCGTGGAGGAGATCGGGACGCCGCCGCTGCTGAGTGAGGATCAGGAGCGGCAGCTCGTGCTGTTACTGGACGGCTACGACGTCGAGGTGAGACGCTCTACGTTCCACGGCGTCTTCGGCAACCCCCTCCGCAAAGACGACCCGCACTGGTCCTCGACCGCCCGACACGTGCGTTTCGTTGAACTCACGTGTCGCACGAAAGGCGGTTTGCCTCTGCTCCTTACCTACTTGGAGCAAACGGCACACGCACCATCGCACAGCGACTTGCTCCACCCGATCCACACCTGGATTTCGGACGTGGGCGCAAACGCCGGCCTGGACCCGGCGGTACTGCGTGCACTGTGCCCATCGCCCGCCTCGGAGGGCAGCCATTTCTCGCGGAATCCGGGACTTGACGCCACCCGGGCACACCTAGACAATTCCCACGCTCTAGGATCCGGTGAAGAGAGCGATGATCCATCAGCAGGAGCAGGAGACGAAGCGGTGAATCCCACGTCCACGCGACACAAGGTTCCGGCGGACGTGGTCCCACCCATTCGGGGGAACCTGCCGATCCGCAACACGGACTTCACCGGACGTGGTCCGTTGATCTGGCAGCTTCGCGAATCGCTGCTGAAACGCTCGAACGCATCAGTGGTCCCACAAGCTTTGCATGGTCTGGGCGGTGTTGGGAAGACCCAATTAGCGGTCGAGTACGCATACAGGTATATCGATTACTACGGCCTCATCTGGTGGATCAACGCCGACCACATTACGGCGGTCCGATCATCGCTCGCCGAACTCGGAAGGGAACTCGGAATTCCGCCGAGTCCCGACATCGACCAGTCCGCGAAAACCGTACTCAACAGCCTCGCGACCAGTACCCGCAGATGGCTGCTCGTCTACGACAACGCCGACAACCCGGAGGACCTGGCCGGTTTACTGCCGCCCACCGAGGGGCACGTCATCATCACCTCCCGAAACGGGGAATGGTCGCAGGTCTACGACGCGATCGAGGTGGACGTTCTCGAACGGCATGAAAGTGTGCAACTGATCCAGCGGAAAACGGGTGACGCGATTCCCGCCGACGAGGCCGATCATCTGGCCGAGAAGGTCGGCGACCTGCCGCTCGCCCTGGAGCAGGCCGCCGCGTGGCATTCCGCGACCGGCATGCCCGTCGAGCGGTACCTCGCCCTGTTCGACAAGCACGTCGAGGAGTTGATGGGCGAGAACAAACCCGCCAACTACCCGGCGTCGGTCTCGGCGTTCCTGCGCGTCGCGTTCGACAAGCTGCGTGAGGGCTCCGTGCCGGAGGCCCCGCAACTCCTGGAGCTGTTCGCCCACCTCGGTCCGGATCCGGTAGCCGCGGCGTTCCTGCGCAGCGGGCGCGGGCCGGGCATCTCCGAGCCCCTCCGGCAGGCCCTCGGCGACGAGATCAAGCTGAACCGGGCCATCTCCGCGCTGCGCCGCCACGGGCTGGCGAAGGTGCTGCCCGGCCAGCAGCTCCAGGTCCACCGGCTGGTCCAGTTGGTGCTGCGCGAGGGGCTCCTGGAACGCCGCCGCGAGCGCAGCCGCGAAAATGTGCGGATCATCCTGCAGGGCGCCAATCCCGGCGACCCCGACAACCGGGCCACCTGGCCGCGGCACCGTGAGATCGGGCCGCACATCGGTCCCGCGGACCTGCTCGGCGCGCCGACCGCCGACGCCCGCCGGGTCGCCCTCGACCAGGCGCGGTACCTGTACAGCACCGGCGACTACGCCGGCAGCCGGGACCTGGCCGAGACCATGATCAGCCGCTGGTCCGGTCCCGCGGAGGACGGCGGGATCGGCGCCGACCACGAGCACACGTTGCTCGCCAAGCGACACCTCGCCAACGCGCTGCGCCAGCTCGGCCACTACGAACGGGCCCGGCTGATCTCCACCCAGACATTGGAGACGCTGCGCGCCAGCCCCGAGTTCGGCGACGACCACGAGCACACGGTCGCCGTCGGCCTCGGACTCGGCTACGACCTGCGCCTGTCCGGCGACATCGCCGGCGCCCACCGCAGCGACGAGGAGAACTACGCCCGCGCACGGCGCACCTACGACGACGACGACGTGGCCGACGCCCTGCACGCGAAGAACAACGTGACCGCCAGCCTCAAGATGCTCGGCGACTTCGACACGGCGTACCGCCTCGACACGGAACTCGTCCAGCAGTGGCGCAGTTCCTTCGGCGACCAGGACGCCCGCACGTTGCGCAGCATCAGCAACGTCGCCCGCGACCTGTACGGGCTCGGCCGCTACGCCGAGGCGCTGGAGACGCAACGCCTCTCGTTGCCCGAATACGTCGCGCTGCTGAGCCCGGACCACACCGACGTCCTCCAGGCGAACCGCACCATCGCGATCGCGTTGCGCAAGACCGGCCGCTACGGCGAGGCGCTCACCCACGCGCGGGAGACCTACGAGGCGTTCCGCACCCGGTTCGGTCCCGACTACGAGCACACCCTCTCCGCGACGATGACGTTCGCGAACACCCTTCGCACCGTCGGGCAGTTCACCGAGGCGAAGAAGTTCGCCGACGAGGGCGTGGAGGCCTACGTCCGGGTCCTCGGCGAGCGGCATCCGCTCACGCTCGCGGCCCGCGTCAATCTCGGGATCATCCTCCGGGCGATCGGCGACCTCCGTGACGCGCGCGAGGTGGAGCGCTCGACCTACGAGGACCTGCGTGCCGTGGTCGGCGAGCGGCATCCGCACACCCTCTGCGCCGCGGGCAACTACAGCAACAGTCTGGTGCTCGCGGGCGACACCGCGGCCGCGCGGGCACTGTCGGAGCCGCTGCTGAACATGTCGCGCCAGGTTCGTGGCGACGCGCACCCCTACACCCTGGGCATCGCGCTGAACGTCTCCCTCGACCTGCGCAACGCCGGCGAGGCCGACGAGGCCCGGGACCTGTTCGGCAAGACGATCGCGCGCCTGCGCGACATCCTCGGCACCGACCATCCCGAGGTGCTGCACGCCAGTCAGGACCGGCGCGCCGACTTCGACATCGAACCGCCGCCGATGTAGGTCAGCTCCACCGGACACTCGCCGTGGACCGGTTGCGCAGGGCCCAGCGCAGCCGGTCGCGGCGCACGTTCCGCCCGGCCCGCCGCACGACCGCCGGCGGCAGCGGGTCGGCCAGCATCTCCTCGACCGCCTCGCTGAGCGCGGCCACCAACGCCCGTCCGTCGGTGGTGAGCAGCCCGCAGCCGCGTGCCGCGACGACGGCGAGCCGGAGCTGCTCACGCAGCAGCGCGAACTGGTAGTCGGCGGCCTCCACCGCGTTCGCGGCGTGGAAGCGGCGCCACATCGTCGCGACGCCCACGAACGCGTAGATGCCGTGCAGCAGACCGGTGATCGGTCGCGGGTCGTTGCGCCACGGCGCGAAGTAGCGGCGCGTCTCGTCGCCCCGGATCGCGGGACGCAGCCGCAGCATGACGTTCAACTTCGAGTGCTGCAGTTCGTGCACCAGGTTCGCGGCGAGGGCGGGTGCGAACGCCGGCATCGTCAGCCCGAACGCCCCGAAGACGTCCGTGGAGGTGACGCTCACCTCCCGGCCGATCGCCGCGCGGTGGAGCGGCACCAGCACCAGCGCGTCGGCGCCGATCTCCGCGGCGAGGTCGGGCGCGTGCCGGACGAGCAGCCGCCACGCGTCGTGCAGCAGCGCCCGCCACGACTCGACCTCCGCGCCGGTCAGGCGCCCCGCGAGGGGGTGCCGGTGACAGTCCCGTTGCGGATCGAGGTCGTCCAGGACCGCGTGCAGCGTCCTTCCGCCGTGACTCACCGAGATCCGGCGCAAGGGCTGCAGATCGAGAGTTCCCAGGGGAACGTCGTCAAGGGAGACCCGCTCTCCCGCGACGCTCGCCCGGACCGACGTGACGTGCTCGCGCCGCAGCGCGACGGCGCCGGTGTCGGGCAGCATGACCGCGCCGCCGCTCGCCGGTACCTCCACGCGGGCCGGCGTACCCGCCCGCATCGCCGCCACCAGAGCGACGGCACCGAGGCGCGAGGTGAACCGCTCCGGTGCCTCGTCGCGCACCGCGTTCGCCAGCCAGGCGCCGTTCCACGGGTGTGCCAGCAGCTCCGACACCACCTCGGGAGCCGCCTTCTGGGCCACGCACAGCGCCTCGAACTCCGGCGAGCGCCCGAATCGGTGCACGAGATGACGCAACAGCAGCAGGTGCTCGTTGAGCTTCGCGTGGCGCAGTTCGGCCAGGGCCGCGGCGCCGCCACCGCCGTGCGCGAGTGCCGCGAACGTCCGCGGGTCCAGCCGCAACCGGCGCATCATGCCGGCACGTCCAGCGCCGTGACCACTCTGGCCCGCACGTGATCGACCAGGTACATGAGGTCGGCGCAGTACCGGGACGGGTTCAGGAAGCCCGTGCCGCGCCGGTACCGATGGGCGTAGAGCCCGCCGCCGCAGACCCGCATCACCCGGCACGAACGGCACTGCTCGCACAGTGCCGCCGGTCCCAACTGACGCGCCATCATCCCGGGGTGTTCCAGGGCGTCGTCGAAGGAGTCGCGGAGCACCGACAGCCCGGTCGACGGCGCCTCCGGGTAGGCGGACTTGAGCGAGTCGCTCTGCTCGATCGAACCGTCCGACTCGACGACGGCGACGGCGCTCGGGCTCAGGCCGATCAGTTCGGTGGTGCTGACGCCGCCGAACAGCAGGTGGATCAGGTCCTCGAACAGCCGCACCCGCACCACGTGCGGCCGGATCGCGAACCAGCGGTCGAACGCCTCGGCCAGCCAGCGCCCGTACGCCGTGGGATCCACGTCGGCGCGCGGCGAGGTCGACCAGTTCGCGTGCGGCAGCAGGAAATTGACCGACGGCGGGTCGAACGCCAGCAGCGCGTCCCACACCTCGTCGGGATCGGAACGCACATCCACGACGCACAGCAGGCCGCCGAAAATCGGCCGGAACGCCCTTGAACCGAGGACGCGAAGATTCTCCGACACCCGCGCGAACGAGCCGCGCCGTTGACGGTCCGCGCGCCGCCGATCATGAATATCGGCACCGCCGTCGACGCTGACCCCGACCCGGACGCCGTGCCGCGACAATGCGGAAAGCATGTCCCCGGTGAGCCGCACGCCATTCGTCTGGACGCTGACGGCGACGTCGACTTCCGGGGAAACGGCTCGCCGGAAGACGGTGACCAGCTCCGCTATTTCCGCGACCGGCGCGAGCAACGGTTCGCCGCCGTGCAATGCGATCGAAATGCGCGGAAGAGCGTGCGCGTCGGCATGTTCGGCGACCCGCCGCGCGGCGGCGACAACGACCGACTCGGACATCCGAACCGGCTTTGTCCGCCAACTCTGATCCGCCATGCTGTACACGTAGCAATAGGTGCACGCCAGATCGCACGGCTGCCGGATCTTCAGTACGAACTCCCGGAACGGCACCGGCCGCCAGCCGGAGGCTCGCAGGTCGGCGGCCCGCAACGACCCGTGCGGCCACTCCCGCGGATGCACGGGATCACTGCTCTGGGCGGGCGGATGCGACGTTGGGGTCACCGACATAGCTCTGCCAACCCGCGACCACGTCGTGGGTGCGGCGCACATCCGCGATCAGGCGCCGGAGCGCACTGCCGAGAACCGAGTCTTCGACGTCGACCAGTGCGTCCAATGACAGGCCGGTCACATCGATGAGCACGTCGTGGGACCCAAGGGTGCCACCGTCCTGGGCCTCCGGCATCCACCAACTCCCACTCGGACATCGCAGGGCTCGGGCAAGCGCACAGCGGCGGACGACCGCCGACCCGTCTTCGGTACCATACGTCGATGCCCGTCGTTTTCCCAAGCCCGGGATAACAATCTTGGAGTCGAACGTCCGTGGTGGGCACCGACACCACGCGATCGCTAATGATCCTGAATTCTAGAGCGCGTCCGAGTTGTCGAACCGGTCCGAAGACACATAACTTTCGCGCTGATCACGCATTACGCAATACCCGTCCGGCTCACGCCGCGTGCGGCCGGATGTCGACGCCGCCGTCGTTGTCCCCGGCGGCCACGAACGTCACGCCGTCCACATCGGTCACCGCCACGCAGGAGACCGAACCGAGCAGCCCTTCGACGTCCGGCGCGGCCCGGGTGTCGCGTTCGAGGTCCCACGCCTCGACGCCCTCCTCCGCGGCGATGAACGCGATCGGCCGGCCGTGCACCACCGCGACCTCGATCTCGTTGATCCAGCCCGCCTCGCGTTCCCGGGTCGCGACGCGCTCGCCCGTGGCCAGGTCCCGCAGGTGCAGGTGACCGGCCTCGTAGAGATCGGTCCACTCGTCGCCGCTGAACGCGTCGGTGCTGTGCACGGCCATGAACCTGCCGGCGACCTCGGCGAACGCGCCGACGCCCCGGTCCTCGGGAGTCAGGTGCGGGGGCAGCAGCGGGGTGGCGGCGGCGACGTCCCAGATCGTCACCAGCCGCATGTCGGCGTCCGCGTCGGGGAACAGTTCACGGTCCGGCTCGTCGGCGGTCAGCGCGACCGGCCTCCCGTCGAACAGGGCGAACGCGTGCAGCACGGCCCGCCGCGGCAGCGGCATGTCCTCGACGACCGCTCCGCTCGGGGCGTCCCAGACCCGCAGGTGCCCGTCGGTGACCGCCGCGACGAGCGAACCCGTCGCCGCGAGTCGCCCGCCGCCCGCGACCGACAGCGGCTCGCCGACTGGCCGGCCGGTGTCCGGGTCGAAGCGTCGGATCGCGTCGTCGTCGGCGCTGATCAGGACCCCGCCGGCGAAGGCCAGGCCGGTGATCCAGCCGTCGTGCGCGGCGATCGGTTCGCCGACGGGCCGGCCGGTCGCCGGGTCCCAGAACAGGATCGTGCCGCCCTGGTCGCCGGACGCGAAGCCGGGCCGTCCCGCCCGCACCACCGCGGTGACGCAACTGACGGGCTCGGCATGGCCGACACCCCGGGGCGGCGCGTCGGCCACCTCGATCCTCTGGTCCATGGCACACACCGTGGAACGTTTGGGCCGCGAGGTCAACGGGCACAGCCTCCCCGCCAACCCCGACGGAGGTCGACATGTCCATCCAGGCATTCCTGTACATCGTGGCCATCATCCTGTTCATCCTCGCGGCGCTGCCGATCCCGACCCGCGGCCTGAACCTCGCCTGGCTCGGCGTCGCCGTGGGCCTGGCCGCCTACTCCTGGCCGGTCATCACCGCCTGACGCGCGGCCGGCGGGGCGCCGCGCGCGGCTAGAGTCCCTGGATGCCGTTCTTTCCCCGCGCCGAGCACCTGGCGGCCCACCTGCGCGCCCGGCGGGTCGGGATGCCCGCCTGGCGGATCGGTGCGGCGACGGCGCGGCGGCTCGACGGCGACTGGCAGGGCGCGTGTGCCGCCGCCGGCATCGCGGTGGAGCCGTCCCTGTGGCGGCGGATCGAGCGCCTCGGCCTGGTCGACACGATCGGTGCGCAACTGCCGCACCTGGCGCCCGACCTGTTGCGCTGGCACCTGCCCCGGGTGCCGGACGGACTCGACCCGCGGCAGGACGAGGAGGAACTGGTGCTCGCCGACCGGCGCGCCCCGTCCGGCATCGAACGGCACCGGCTGTGCCTGGTCTTCCGCTGGCAGGGGCGGGAGGAGCCGCGGCTGGTCCTGCGCACCCGCCTCGCCGCCCAGGACTGGCGGTACGAGCACCGGGTCGACCGGGCGTTCTGGGACGTGCGGGAGCCCGGTGCGCTGCGGGAGCGGTGCGGCGACAGCACCCGCACGGCGTTCTACGAACGGGACGGCTCCCCGGCGCCGGTGCCCGACGCGCCACCCGCAGGCGGCGCTGCCGTTCGCACGCTGGAGTGGGCGACGACCCGCTGGGACGCCGGCGACATCGACGGCGCCCTCGCCGCCTACGGGCTGAGCGCCGAGGAGCCGCAGGAGTACCTGTGGCGCGGGATCCCGCTGGCGCTGGACCGGGTGGCCGCCCGGGCCCACGAGTGGTGGCGCAGCACGCGGCAGTCGCACCTGACGTTGAGCCGCCGGTTCGGGTGGGCGCAGCTGGAGTTCGTGCGCCGGCCGCACGGGCCGGTGCTGGTGTCCTACAACGAGGACCGGTTCGGCGAGGGCACCGCGATGTATCAGGAGCAGTGGCAGCGGCTGCCCGACTGGGACCTGTTGCGGCACGGGATGATCCGGCCCGAGGAACTGCACCCGCTGGTGCACCGGTCGCTGTTCCCGGACGCGGCGCAGGTGCCGCCGTTCACCTGGTCGCCGGATCTGACCGCGCCGGTGCTGGTGCCGTGCGGGGGCGGACAGCACGAGGTGCGCATGGTCGACGGCCGGCTGCGGTTCCCGCACGACGACGCCGAACTGGTCCGCGAGGAGGCGCTGTCGGCGATGGGCGCACCGGTGCGCGGCTGCGCGGCCGCCCGGCTCGCCTGGTACGGCGGCGGGAAGCTGCCGCCCGGGCTGGACGAGTGGCGGCGGCAGCTGTTCGGCACGGTGTTCGCCGACAACGTGCCGGGCCTGCGGGCGCTGCTGGAAGCCGGGTTCGACCCCGGGCTGCGCGGCACCGACCGGCTCACGGTGCACCACCACCTCACCGGCGAACAGGTCGGGCAACTCCGCGACGCGGGCCTGCTCTGATCTCCGTTCCCAAGGAAATGTCTGTTGCCCCGGAAGGCGTGAGCGGCGCGTCAGTGGCGCGTCAGAGGGACGTAAGGACGGCCCGGCAGCATGGCTGTCCGGCGCCGGATCCGGCGTGGTACGTCTCGAACCAGCGTCCGTGACGCTGGCCAATCGTATGGGGGCTCAAGTGATTGGTGTGCGACGACTCGCCCGCGCGGTCGCGGTGTTGGCCATGGGGGTGGCGGCGGTCGCGACCGCGGCCGCACCGGCCGGGGCCGCGCCGGGAGGAACGCCGGCGAACGGCTGCGTCCTGGTGGCGCAGCAGCCGGACGAACGGACGAAGACCATTGCGCTCGTCGAGCGGTGCGGTGCCGCGGCGGCCACCGAGACGGCGGCCGCCGACGTGGTGGCGCTCGCGCAGTACTTCGAGCACGCCGGCTGGTCGGGCCAGAACGTGTACGTGTACGGCGCCTACGGCACCTGTGACCGGGAGGGCTACACGCTCAGCGTCGGCTCGCCCTGGTCGGGCATGATGAGCTCGTACCGGGTCTTCGGCAACTGCTACTACTCCACCGTCACGAACTGGTGGGGCAACACGCGTTACGGCGCCATCGGCGACCAGTCCTACGTCGGCGACAGCTGGAACGACGACGTCGTCCAGTTCCGCACCTGGTCGCGGTGACCGGAGTCCGGTCGCGGTGATCGGAGGAGGCGGCGTCCCTGGGCCGGGGCGCCGCCTCCGCGTCAGTGGCCGTCGGGCGTCCATCGCGGGTCGCGGCCGAGGTAGCGCAGCAGCGCGTCGGCCGCGTCGTCGCCGTCCCGCGCGGGAAGGGCGGCGGCGTAGGCGAAGCCGCGCAACGGTTCCGCGGTCGCCCGGGCTGCCGGCATGAGCTGTTCGGCCAGTGCGGCACTGAGCGGTGTCGGCTGGCCGGTGGCGACGGCGACGTCCCAGGCGTGGACGGCGGCGTCGAGGGCGCACGCGGCGGCGGCGAGTTCCGGGGCCAGTTCCGGCGTGGGCGGCAGCGGTGTGCTCACCGAAGCCGCGGCCGGGTCGACGCCGGCCCAGGCACCGGTGGCCGCCTCGATCGCCTTGGCGACGGTGTTCTCCACGCCGCCGTCGAGCCGGCGCGGCGGGTCGAACGGGTTGTAGGAGGGTAACGGCGACGCGCCGCCCCCCACGACGGACGCCCAGGCGTGCTGGTCGCCCGCGGCGTGGAAGAGCACCTGCGCCACCGTCCACTCCGCGCACGGGGTCGGGTCGTCGAGCCGGTCCGCGGCGACGGCGCCGGTGGCGACGCGGCGCAGGGCGTCGAGGGCGGTGCTGAGCACGGGGAAGGTCACGATGGATTCCTTTCGGGTCGGACGGTCAGGCGAGGGCCGCGAAGAACTGGCGGAGGTCCTCGACGAGCAGGTCGGGTGCGTCGTGCGTGGCCCAGTGCCCGCCGCGGTCGTAGGTGTTCCAGCTGACGATGTTGCGGTGGTCGCGCTCGGCGAACCGGCGCACGGCGTGCAGGTCCCAGGCGAACGAGGCGAGGCCGAGCGGCACGGAGGTCGGCCCGGGGTCGGCGGTCCGCGCCGCGCGGTGATTCTCGTAGTAGAACCGGGCCGCCGAGGCGGCGGTGTTGGTGAACCAGTACAGCGCCACGTTGGTGAGGATCTCCTCGGGGCCGAGCGCGGTGCCGAACAGCTGCCCGCTCCACGCCAGCTGCCCGGCCGGCGAGTCGGCGAGGGCATGCGCCAGGGTCTGCGGCTGCGCCTGCTGGGACCGGTCGTGCACGGCGTGTTCGACGAACGCCTGCCCGAAGCGCAACGCGCCGAACTCCTCCTCGGTGAGCCCGTCGAACTCGCCGGCGTCGCCGCGCGGGAAGGAGAAGATCTGCGTGACGTGCACGCCGATGACGTGTTCCCGGTCCCGTTCGCCGAGCAGCGGGGAGACGATCGCGCCGGCGTCGTTGCCGTGCGCGCCGTACCGGTCGTAGCCGAGGCGGCGCATCAGTTCGGCCCACGCGTCGGCGGTGCGCCACGCGTTCCAGCCGTGCTCGCGGGTGGGCCCCGAGAAGGTGAACCCGGGCAGGGACGGGATTACGACGTGGAAGGCCGGGGCGCCCGGACGCCCGTGCGCGGCCGGATCGGTCAGCGGCCCGACCAGACCCAGGTACTCGACGAAGCTGTTCGGCCAGCCGTGGGTCAGGACGAGCGGGATCGCGTCCGGTTGTGCGGAACGCACGTGCACGAAGTGGATCCGCTGCCCGTCGATGCGCGTGGTGAACTGGGGGTACCCGTTCAGGTCCGCCTCCCGGGCCCGCCAGTCGAACGAGGTGCGCCAGCGTTCGACCAGGTCGCGCACGTAGGCGAGCGGGACGCCGTACTCCCATCCGGGCGGGACGGGCGCGCCGGATCCGCCGGCGACGACCTCCTTCTCCGGGAGTTCGTCGGTCCACCGGACGCGCTCCAGTCGGCCGGCGAGGTCGTCGAGATCCGCCTGCGGTATGTCGATGTGGAACGGGGTGAGCGCGGCATCGTCCACTGTGGTCGCCTCCCGGTGCGGTGCGTGATCGGCCTGCGTAGACGTTCACAGACCCGCGCGCCGCGGGGTAGTGTCCGGCGCACCGGAGCGGCTGGGTTCCGCAGCGGCGCCGCGTGCCGTTTCACCGGTCGCCGGATGCGTGGCGCACCTCCGCCCGTGCGGAACGCACACCGGTCGGGGAGGGGGCGTGCCCGTGTCACCGGTCGGCGGTAGGCCGGCCCGGCTCGCGACGATCCCGGTCGTGCTGTGCGTGGCGCTCTACTGCTGGTACCGCTTCACGTTCTTCTTTCCGTGGGGCGGGTTCGACCCCGGGTTCGGTCCCGTCGAGCAGGCGTCGGCGGCGGTCGTCATCGCCTCGCTCGGCGCGGTGCAGCTGCTGTTCGCGTTCGGCCGCCCGGCCCGGTCGCGCGCCGGTGCGCTGCTGGCGGTCCAGGTGCTGCTGGCGTACGCGCCGTATCCGGCGTTCGGGGTCTACTGGGATCCGCCGGCGGCCTTCGTCCTCGCGGCGGTGCTGCTCACCTTCGGCGGCCGGCTCGGGTGGGCGTCGGCGGCGCTCGTGGTGCTCGGCGACGCGGCGCTGCGGGTTCCGCTGGAACCGGGTGTCGTCGACGCCGACGGCGGCATCGTCGCAGTGCGGCTCGCCTACGCCGGCGTCGTCACGGCCGCCAACGGGCTGCTGCTGTTCGGCGTGTGCCGCCTCAGCGCACTGGTGCGCGATCTCGACGCCGCACGCGCCGCCGGCGCCTCGTTGGAGGTGGCGCTCGAACGCCTGCGCATAGCCCGCCGCCTGCAGGACGCGGTCGGCGGCCGGTTGGTGTCCGGCATCGCGGCGCTGCGGCATCCGGACGCCGACAGCGGGCTCGGGGAGCGTTCCCGGGCGGTGGCGGCCGACGCCCGGCAGGCGCTGGCCCAGGTGCGCGCGGTCGCCGACGACTACCGGGACCGGACGCTCGCCGGCGAGGCGGCCGCCGCCCGGACCGTGCTCGCCGCGGCCGGCGTCGAGGCGAGCGTCGCGGCCGTGCCGCAGCGGCTGCCCCGGCCGGTCGACGCCCTGCTCGGCGCGATCCTGCGGCGAACGGTCGTCGAGGCACTGCGCGGGACGCCGCCGCGCACCTGCCGCGTCGAGCTGGACGACTCGGCGCGGATGCGGGTGAGCTTCACCGGCGGTGGGACCCGAATCCCCGTTCCCGGGGAAATGGCCGAAGAGGTCCGCGCGCTCGGCGGAAGGCTGCGGACCGCGCCCGGCGAGGTCGAGGTGTGGCTACCGGCGCCGGCGCGCCGACCGGCCGGCACCGGGAACCCGCCACCGGCCGCCGCCGCGCCATGGCTGGCGTGGGGCGTCATGGCCGTGCTCGAGGTCGACCTCCTCATCACGACGATCGCGCGGGTGACCGGCGGATTCGACATGTACGAACCGATCTCCACGGCGCGGGTGATCTCCGCCGTCGCGCTGGTCGTGCCGCTGAGCCTGCTGCAGCTGCACCACGTCCGGCCGCGCTCCGGCGCGGCGCCGCCGGGCTGGCGGTGGACGCTCACCCTGCAGCTGGTGCTCGTCGGCGCGCTCGCGGTCATCGGGGCACCCGTCGTGCCGGCGCCGCAGTACGCGGGTCCGGTGGCCGGCGTGCTGCTCTTCCACCTCCGGCGGCCGTGGTCGTGGGCCCTCGCCGGGGCGCTGATCGTCGGTTCGACGCTGTTCCACCTACACCGGTACGGGGTCGACCTCACCGCGGACCCGCCGCACGTGGCGTGGTGGGCGCTCGTCTCCATGTCCTGGACGGTGCTCGCCGCGGCGGCGGTCGCCGCGCTGTGCCGGCTCCCGATCGCCGCCGAGGAACTGGTGCGGGCCCGCCGCGAGCAGGCCCGGCTGGCGGTGCTGCGGGAACGGCTGCGGATCGCCCGCGACACCCACGACCTGCTCGGCTTCCAGCTCTCCGCGATCGCGCTCAAGGCCGACCTCGCCGGGCGCGCGGCCGCCGCCGATCCCGCGACGGCGCGCCGGCAGCTGGCCGAGGCCGGCCGGATCGCCGCGGAGGCGTTGAACTCGCTGCGCTCCGTCACGGCGCGACCGGGCGGGCTGTCGTTCGCCGACGAGGTGGAGAGCGCCCGCGCGATGCTGGCCGCCGCCGGCACCCGGGTGGAGCTCGAACTGCACGCCGCGCCCGCGCCCTCGGCCGAGTCGCCGCTGGCGATCGTGCTGCGCGAGTCCGTCACGAACGTCGTCCGCCACTCCCGCGCGACCCGGTGCCAGATCGAGACCCGGCCGGTCGCCGGCGGGATCCGGCTGCGGGTCGCGAACGACGGCGTCCCGGCCGGCACCCCGACGGCGGCGGCCGGCAACGGGCTGGCCAACCTGCTTGCCCGCACCCGCGACACCGGCGGCACCCTGAACGTCCACCGCGAGGGCGACCGGTTCGTCCTCGTCGCCGAGATCCGCTAGGTGTGCGCTCAGAGCCAGCCGGCCTCGTGGGCGATCCGGATCGCGTCGACCCGGTTGCGGGCGCCCAGCTTGGTGACCGCCGAGGCGAGGTAGTTGCGCACCGTGCCCTGCGACAGGCCCAGCCGCGCGGCGACCTCGGCCGGCTCGGCGCCGGTGGCGGTCAGCCGCAGGACGTCGTTCTCGCGTTCGGTCAGCGGGTTGGCGGCGACGTCCAGCGCCGCGAACGCCAGCTGCGGATCGAGCACCTTGCCACCGGCGGCGATCGTGCGCACCGCGTCGATCAGGTCGTCCGGGGCGGCGTCCTTGCCCATGAACCCGGCCACCTTGGCCGACATCGCGCGGCGCAAGGCGCCCGGGCGGGCCACGCCGGTGAGGATCAGCGTCCGGCACTCCGGCAGCCACTGCTGCAGCTGCACCGCCGCGCTGATCCCGTCGAGCCCGGGCATCTCGATGTCGATCACCGCCACGTCGGGCCGGGCCCGCAGCGCGGTCGTCACGATCGCGTCGCCGGTCTCGACCGCTCCGACGACCTCGATGTCCTCGGCGAGGCCCAGCACGCTGACCAACGCGTCGCGCAGCATGCGCACGTCCTCGGCGAGCAGCACGCGGATCACGCCGGCCCCCCGTACGTCCATCGGCGGAGCATACGTGCGGGCGCTTTCGCCGCACTGACGCCGGTCTTTCAGGCGTCGCCCGCCCCGGGCTGCCAGCGGGCCATCAGGTCGGCCTGGCGCGCCGGGCGTCCGGGCAGGCGGCACTCGGCCGGGGCGTGCAGCGCCTGCAGCAGCAGGGCGAGGTAACGCCGACGCAGGGCGGCACCGCCGTCGGCGCCCGGTAACTCGATGAACGCGATCATCTCCAGCAGCAGCGTGACGTCGGCCTCGGAGACGTCGTCGCGCAGTTCGCCGGAGCGCCGGACCCGCTGGAACAGCGTCTCGCCCAGCTTGGCGGCCCGCTTGGCGAGGGCGGTCAGCTCCTCCGTCGGCGTGAACGTCCCGGCCAGCCGCTGCGCCAGGGCCTGGCTCTGGCCGTCGACGACGCGTTCCAGGCAGGCGACGTAGGCGTCCCACGGGGTGGCGTCGGAGGCGAGGGCCGTCTCCAGGTCGGCCACGTAGCGGTTGAGGCCGTCCTCCGCCAGCGCCCGCAGGAGGTGTTCCTTGCTGGGATAGCGGCGGTACAGCGCGCTGACCCCGACGCCGGCGTGTGCGGCGACGTTCGCGATCGGGGCTTCGGGGTCGGCGAGGAAGACCACCCGCGCGGAGTCGAGGATCCGCCCGTTGTTGCGCTGCGCCTCCGCCCGCCGGCCGCTCAACGAACTGCGGTGTTCTTCCTCGGCCATTGGCTGAGGCTAGCAGCGCGTCCAGCAGGCGACAGTAACAGCGCGGGGCCCCGCGCCTCTGTTAGCCTTCGCTCCGATCGAAGCAATACGTTCCGTTCCGTTTCACGGCCCCGACGCTTGAGATCGAAGAACGTGAGTTGACTGTCACTTCCCGCCGCACGGTGCCGCCGCACCGGCCGACGGCCTCCGTTGTGCGTTTCCGCGTGCTGGGAAACCTCGAGGTGCGCCGCGACGGCGCGCTCGTCGTCATCTCCGCGGCGAAGCTGCGCATCATCCTGGCGACGCTGCTGCTGCGCGCCGGCCAGGTGGTGCCGGTGAGCGTTCTCGTCGACCGGCTGTGGGACGACGAGCCGCCGGCCGACGCGCGGGCGGCCCTGCAGACCTACGTCGCGCGGCTGCGCCGGCTGCTCGGCCCCGACGCCGCCATCCACACCCGCAGCGGCGGCTACGTCATCGCGCCGCCGGCGCGCTCCTGCGACCTGCGGGAGTTCGACGGGCTTCTGGACGACGCGCGCGTCGCAATGGAGCGCGGCGACCGCGCTGCCGCGCTCGAGTCGTTGCGGGCCGCGACGGCGCTGTGGCGCGGCCCGATCCTGTTCGACGTGGACTCGACGGCGATGCACCGCGACGACGTGCCGCCGGTGCAGGAGCGCTGCCTCGAGGCGGCCACCCGCCGGTTCGCCCTCGAACTGGCGCTCGGGCACCACGGCGCGGTCGTCGAGGAGCTGCGCGCGCTGGCCGCGGCGTACCCGTTCCAGGAGGGGCTGCGCACCCATCTCATGCGCGCGCTGTACCGCTCGGGCCGGCAGGCGGAGGCTCTGAAGGTCTATCGGGACGTGGCGGAGCTACTGCGCACCGAGCTGGGCGTGGACCCGGGGCCGGAGCTGCGCGCCGTTCACCACGCGATCCTGCTCGGCGAGACGATGGACGACGACGCCCCGCCGGCCCCCACAACGGGCGCGCCGGCGGTGTGCCAGCTGCCGCCGGCGATCGGCGACTTCGTGGGCCGGACCGAGGAGGTGGCGGGGATCGCCGGTCTGCTGGCCGCCGGGGGCGCACCGGCCGCGCTGCCCATCGTGGTGGTGAGCGGGGTGGCCGGCGTGGGCAAGTCCGCGCTCGCCGTGCACGTCGCGCACCGGGTCCGGGACCGGTTCCCGCACGGCCAGCTCTACGTCAACCTGGGCGGCGGCGGCCCCGCTCCCCGGGACGTCTGCGAGGTTCTCGGCGAACTGCTCTACGCGCTCGGCCTGCCGCCGGACGCGCAGCCGCACTCGGTGCAGGCGCGGGCGGCCACGTTCCGCGCGCGGGTGGCCGACCGCCGGATCCTGATCGTGCTCGACGACGCCGCCGACGCCAAGCAGGTGGCGCCGCTGCTGCCCGGCACGGCCGGCTCCGCCGTGCTGATCACCAGCCGGCGGTCGCTGGACGAGATTCCCGCCGCCGACCGGCACCGCCTGCAGCCGTTCTCCGTCGCGGAGGGGGTGTCGCTGCTCGACCAGATCCTCGAGCCGCACCGCGTCGCCGGCGAACGCCCGGCCGCCGAGGACCTGGTGGACCTGTGCGGCCGCCTCCCGCTCGCGCTGCGCATCATCGGCGCGCGGCTGCAGCCCCGGCCCACCCTGCGGCTGCGCGTGCTGGCGGACCGGCTGCAGGACGAGCACCGCCGCCTCGACGAACTGGCCGTCGGCGACCTGGCCGTCCGCTCCGAACTGGCGGTCGGCTACGCCGGGCTGGCCGAGCCCGTCCGGGTGGCGCTGCGCCGCATGGGACTGCTGCCGGCCGAGCCCTTCGCGGCGTGGACGCTCGGCGCCCTGACCGACGGCGGCGACGGCGAACGCGCGGTCGAGCAGCTGATGGCCGCCGGGCTGCTGGAGCCGGTCGGCCTCGACCCGACCGGCCAGGTGCGTTACCGCCCGCACGACCTCGTGGCGCTCTTCGCCCGCGAACTGGCCGACGGCGAGGACGGGGCGGTGACCCGGGCCGCGTACCGGCGGCTGCTCGACACGTTCCTGGTCCTGGCGCACAGCGTGCACCAGCGGGTGGACCGCAAGGACGGGCTGCCGCCGGACCCGCTGCCGGAGGGCGTCGCCGCCGCGGCGGTGGACGTCGCCGGCCTCACCGCCGACCCCGGCGCGTGGCTGCAGAGCGAGCGCGGCCAGCTGCTGTACGCCATCACGCGGGCGTGCTCGCTGGGCGGCTACGAGAAGGCGGCGCTGCTGGCCGACATGGTGGTTCCGCCGCTGTCGATGCGCGGCGGGTACGAGCAGATCGTGCGGGCCCGCGCCACCGTCCGGGACGCCGCCCGCGCCGCGGGGGACGAACGGGTGGCCGCCCGGCAGGCCGGCAGCCGGGCGGATGTCCTGCTGTCCCTGAGCCTCGACGAGGCGGCCGCGGAGTTCGCGAGCGCGGTGCCGGTGTTCCGCCGCCTCGGACTGAGCCACGAACTCGTGCACAGCCTCACCGGCCTGGCGTACGCCCGGATGTTCCAGGGGCGGCCGGAGCTGACCCATGCGGCGGAGGCGGCCGACATCGCCTGCGCGACCGGCGATCCGGACGACATCGTGCTGGCGTTGCGCACCCACGCCGACATGCTGGTCCTGCAGGAACGGCCGGCCGAGGCGCTGCCGCTGCTGGATCAGGCGCTGGAGCACACGCAGGCGCTCTGGAACACCGACAGCCACCGCGCCCTGCTGGTGCGCAAGCTGGACTGCGCGATCTCGCTCGGCCGGCTGGACCTCGCCGACGCGACGTACGAGCAGGCCCGCGCGGTCACCGACGCGGTCAACAACGCGCACGGCATCGGTTGGCTGCTCGTTCACCACAGTCGGCTGCGACGGCTGCGCGGCGACCTGGACGCCGCCGCGTCCGACGCGCGCGAGGCGCTGCGGCGCATGGTCGAGGCCGGCGATCCGCGCGGGGTGTTCATCGCCAACCTGCGCCTCGCCGAGGCGTCGCTCGCCGGTGGCGACCCGGACGGCGCGGCGGCGCTGCTGCGCGCGCTGCTGTCCACATCGGACGGTGCGTCGGTGCCGCTGCTCAAGGCGAAGGCCGAGGCCCTTCTGGCCCAGGCCGCCCCCGCCTGAGCCGCCGAGAATCGATTCTGACTCGGGTCCGTCGTGGGCGCGACCGCTCCTCCCGCGAGAGACCGCTCGGGCCGGGGCGGCCCTCCCTGCCACGTTCGCGGCCGGCCGAACGCTCCACAGTGGACGCTGCCCTCAGGTCCCGGCCCGCCGCCGCCGGCGGTGCCGGGCGGGCCGCTTCCGTCGCCGTGCCGGTGGTGGCGTCGAACGCGGCGGGACGCGAGGCTCGGAAGAGTCCGGGCCCGGCAGCGGGGGGAGGCGCGGCGGGCAGTTCGATGACATGGTGCCTCCGGGCGGTGAGTGAACGACCATCGTTGATGGCTGTCTTCATCGATCCGGCATCACGCGGTGCATCGGCGGCCGGCCGGATGCGTTGTGCCGGCCGTCGGGCTCACCTATTGTGCGTGCCTGGCACACGACAACGGACAACCCGCAGCCGGCGCAACCGGAGGGCGCATTGCGTTTCCTCATCCTGGGGCCGCTCAAGGTGATCGACGGCGATCGCGCGGTCGTTCTGGGTGGACGCCGCCGGCGCACGGCTCTCGCGGTCCTGCTGGCCAACGCCGGTCAGGTGGTGCCGCTGGAGCACCTGATCGACGCGATGTGGGCGGACCCGCCGGCGACCGCCCGACGCCAGATCCAGAACGAGATCTCCGCGCTGCGGCGCGCACTCGCCGGTGGCACCCCGATCGACGTCGTCGGCCACGGCTACCGGATCGCGCCGGGGCCGGGCGAACTCGACGCCCGGGAGTTCACCGACCTCGTCGCGAAGGCCCTCGACCTCGCCGGCCGGGACCAACCCGCCGCGGCGGCCGACACGCTGCGTGAGGCGCTGCGGCTGTGGCGCGGCCCCGCCCTCATGGACCTGCCCGGCTTCGCCGTCGAGGCGGCCGCGGTACGGCTGGAGGAGCAGCGCCTCGCCGCCCTGGAACAGTGCGTCGACCTCGAACTCGGCCTCGGCCGGCACGCGGACCTGGTCGGCGAGCTGGCCGAACTGGTCACCGCCCACCCGCTGCGCGAACGCCTGGTCGGACAGCTCATGCGCGCCCTGCACGGCTCGGGGCGGCAGTCGGAGGCGCTGGAGGCGTACGGGCACCTGCGCGTGCGGCTCGCCGACGAGTTGGGCCTGCAGCCCGGCACCCGGCTGCGGGAGCTGCACGGCGCGATCCTGCGCAACGACCCGACGGTTCGGCCGCCGGCGCCGGCACCGTCGCGCACCGCGGCCGCGCCCGCACCGGCGCAGCTGCCGGCCGACGTGTCGGGCTTCACCGGCCGCGCCGAGCACCTGCACCGGCTGGACGCACTGCTGCGCGAGGAGCGGCCGAACGCCGTCGTCATCTCCGCCATCGCCGGCATGGCCGGGGTCGGCAAGACCACCCTGGCGGTGCACTGGGGCCACCGGGTCCGGGACCGGTTCCCCGACGGGCAGCTCTACCTCGACCTGCGCGGCTTCTCCGGGGACGCGCCGGTGCGGCCGGCCGAGGCGTTGACGCACCTGCTGTACTCGCTCGGCGAGCAGCCCGAACAGATCCCGGCCGACGTGCAGACGGCGGCCGGCCGGTACCGTTCGCTGCTGGCGGACCGGCGGATGCTGGTGGTGCTCGACAACGCCGCCGACGCCGACCAGGTTCGGCCGCTGCTGCCGGGCAGTGCGGGCTGCGTCGTGCTGATCACCAGCCGGAACAGGTTGCCGGGACTGGTCGCCCGCGACGGCGCCGACCGGCTGCTCCTCGACGTGCTGACTCCCGACGAGGCGTTCGACCTGCTCGCCACGCTCCTCGGACCCGAACGGGTGGCGGCCGAGCCGGCGGCGACGGCGGAGCTGGCCCGGGTCTGTTCGTACCTGCCGCTGGCGCTGCGGGTCGCCACCGCGCACCTGCTCGGCCACCCCTGGCCGGGCATCGCCGACTACGTCGGCGCGCTGCGCGCCGGCGACCGCCTGGCGGAACTGGACGTCGACGGCGACGAGCGCAGCGGGGTCCGGCGGGCGTTCGAGCTGTCGTACCGGACGCTGGATCCCGACGCCCGCCGGCTCTTCCGGCTGTTCGGGCTGGCGCCCGGGGCCGACATCACGGTGGCGGCGGCCGCCGCGCTGGGCGGCGCCGGTGCGGCCGACACCAGGCGCCGGCTGGAACGGCTGACCGGCGCCAACCTGCTCGACCAGCGGGTCCTCGGCCGGTACACCTGCCACGACCTGCTGCGCGACTACGCCGCCGAACGCGCCCGCGCCGAGGAGCCCGCCGCCGACCGTGCGGCCGCGCTGGGCCGCCTGTTCGACTGGTACCTGCACGGGGTAGACCGCGCGGCGCGCGTGCTGTACCCGCAGTCGATGCGCCTGCCGGTGCCGGAGCTCGAGGTCGCCGAGCCGGTGGAGCCGGCCGACGGGACGGCCGCGTCGGCGTGGCTCGATGGGCAGTCGATGCGCCTGCCGGAGCTCGAGGTCGCCGGGCCGGTGGAGCCGGCCGACGGGACGGCCGCGTCGGCGTGGCTGGACGCCGAGCGCGCCAACCTGGTCGCCGTGATCCGCCACGCCGCCGAGCACGGGCCGCGTTCGCGGGCCTGGCTGCTGGCCGACACCCTGCGCGGCTACTTCTGGCTGGGCATGCACGTCGTGGACTGGCAGAACGCCGCCCGGACCGCGCTGGCCGCCGCCACGGCCGAGGGCGACCTGCGGGCCCAGGCGGCGGCGCAGCTCAGCCTCGCCGACTCGCACTTCCGGCAGGGCGAGTTCGCGCCGGCCGTGGAGCGGTACACCGCCTCGATGCTGCTGGCGGAACGGACCGGCTGGGCGCAGTGCGAGGCGGCGACCATCGGCAACCTGGGCGTCATCCACCGGGACTCCGGGCAGCTGTGGCAGGCGGTGGAGTACTTCGACCGGGGGCTCAAGCTCTGCCGCGCGAACGACTGGCGCCACGGCGAGGCCGTCACCCTGGACGCGCTCGCCCGGGCGTACCTGCGGCAGGGGCTGCTGGAGAAGGCGGGCGAGTGCTGCGCGCGGGCGCTGCGGATCAACCGCGCGATCGGTTCGCGGCTCGGTGAGGCCACGATCCTCGGCGACTGGGGCGAGGTGCTGCACGCCCAGGGGCGCCTCGACGAGGCGGAACGGCGCCTGCGCGAGTCGCTGCCGCTGTTCCACGAGTTGGGGGACCGCAGCAACGAGGCGTTCGCGATGCGCGTGCTGGCCGCCGTGCACTGCGACCGCGGTTCCGTCGAGGATGCCCGGGAACTGGGTCTGGCCGCACTGGCCCTCGCCCGGGAGGTCGGCGAGCGCGGGATCGAGGCCGAGGCGCTGAACACCCTCGGCACGATCGCGCACCGCGGCGGCCGCCACGAGGACGCGGTCGGCCACCACGAGGCGGCACTGGAGCTCAGCCGGGCGATCGAGTCCCGCTATCCCGAGGCGGAGGCGCTGCTCGGCCTCGCCGTCGCGCACGTCGCCCTCGGCCGGCACGAGCGGGCCGTCACACACGCGCGGCACGCGCTCGCCATCGCCGGCGAGTTCGGCTACGGGCGCGTGGCGGAGCTGTCGAAGGCCGTCATCGACCGTTCATAGGGTTGCCCGGGGTTATTCGATGGATAACGATCTATCTATCCGAGTACCCCCCGACTCGCAGACCGGGAGCGACGATGACCAGCACATCTCCACCCGTCGAGGCCGCCGAGTACCCCCTCGGCGTCGGTCGTCCACCACTGCACGTAGCTGACCTGCCGACGCCGGAAGAGGTCTTCCAGGTCGCGAAGACCGGCCCCAAGGAGACCGTCACGAAGATCATGGGGCCGGCGATGATCGCGCTCGGCCTCTCCATCGGCAGCGGCGAATGGCTCCTGGGCCCGCAGGCGATCGGCAGCCTCGGCTGGACCGGCGTCGGCTTCATCATCACCATCTCGATCATCCTGCAG
Organism: Virgisporangium aliadipatigenens; assembly: GCF_016863615.1. GTDB lineage: Bacteria > Actinomycetota > Actinomycetes > Mycobacteriales > Micromonosporaceae > Virgisporangium > Virgisporangium aliadipatigenens. The sequence goes on from NZ_BOPF01000029.1 coordinate 117,377, forward strand.
GCGTTGTACAACATGGAGATCGGCCGGTACGTGCTCGCGACCGGCGAGGTGCCCTCGCTCGGGTTCGGGCGCGTCCCGCCCGGGGCGTACGTCGGCACGGTCCTCGCCGTCGGGCTCTTCTATCTGGCGTTCATCACCGGCGGGTGGGCCGCGTCGGCCGGCGCCAGCTTCTTCACCCTCGTCACCGGCGACATTCCCACGGGGAACGACCTGACCACCACGCGCTGGATCGGCGTCGGCCTGATGGGCGCGGTCTTCGCGATCACCCTGTTCGGCAAGAAGATCTCCCGCACGCTCGAACTGCTCTTCTGGGTGCTCGTCCTGTTCATCCTCGTGACGCTCTTCCTCGCGGTGCTGATCCTGACCCCGCCGAGCGCCTGGCTCGACGGGCTCGTGGGCATGCTGCGGCCCGCGCTGCCGCCCGAGGGGACCGAGGCGACGACGATCGGCGCGGTGGCCGGCTTCGCCGCAATGGCCTCCGGCCTGAACTTCGTGTTCATGAACTACTACCGGGACAAGGGCTACGGGATGGGCAGCAAGACCGGCTACATCCCGGGCCTGCTCGCGCGCGGCGAGGGGCAGACCGAGATCGCGCCGGTCGGCACCACGTTCCCGGAGACGCCGGAGAACGCCGCCCGCTGGCGACGCTGGTGGTTCTTCCTGAAGCTGGAGATGTGGGCGATCTTCGTGCCGGGCGCCATCATCGGCATGCTGATGCCGGGCATCCTGGTCAGCCACCTCTCCGCGGAGAGCGGCGTCAAGCCGACGGTGGCGAGCATGCCGACGTTCGTGGCCGACCAGTTGCGGGCGACCGGCGAGAGCAGCCTCTTCTTCGGCTGGGCGCTGTTCATCGGCTTCGTGATCCTGTTCAAGACCCAGATCGTCGTGTTCGAGATGCTGACCCGGAACATGGTCGACGCGCTCTACGGGTCGAGCGCCGGATTCCGCCGCCTCATCGCGGGTGACCCGCGGCGCTTCTACTACCCGTTCATGATCGTCCTGGGGATCACCATCTCGATCATCATCTTCCGGGCACTGCCGGTCGCGTTGGTCCAGTGGGCGGCGAACATGTCCAACCTCGCGGCCATGATCTTCCCGTTCGCCCTCATGTACCTGATCGGCAAGCTGCCGCGGCCGGCACGGGCCTCGTGGTGGTCGTACCTCGTCCTGGTGCTGGTCGCGCTCTTCTTCGGCTTCTTCTTCGTCAACTTCGCCATGGACCAGCTCACCGGCTCCCCGCTGGTCACCTTCTAGCTCGCGACACCGGCCCACAGGGAGGGCGTCGCGCCGGATCGGAACATCGTGGAACGCGGTGGAACGGCTTGTAGGTAAAGCCGAATCGCGAGGAGGGCGATGATCCCGCGGCGCCTTTCCGGACCCGACTTCCTGACCAGACTCGACGAGCTGCACGCCGTTCACGGCGGCGTCTTCCCCGGCCGCCCCGGTGAGGTCTACGTCGCCGATCCCGCGATCGCCCGGGAGATCCTGGGCAACGCCGCGGGACACTACCGCGAGCACTCGGACTTCTTCCGCATCCGGACCGGAACCTTCGGGCCGCGCGCGGCGCAGGTCGGGATCGGCCGGGCCGCGCGGCAGCTGCTGGACCGGCACCATCGGGCGCACGCCGCGAGCCTGCCCGGACTGGTGGCGCGGCGGCTGGCGCCGTCGAGTGCGTGGCCGGACGCCGGGAACCGGTTGGTGTTCGGGTACTTCGCGCCGGTGCTCGTCGGTGCGGAGCCGTCGGAAGCCTTGCGGGACACCGTTTCCGCGGTGGTGGAGCGGGCCGTTCTGGCCGGTGCGCGCGAACGGTACTCGCTGCTGACCCGGGCCCGGTTCCGCGGGCGGGTGATGCGCGTGCTCGCCGCCGAGATCGCGGCCCGCAGAACGGCCCGCGGGAAAGGCGATGGGCCGGACGCCGACCTGCTCGACGTTCTGGCGCGCGCCGCGCCGCCGGGCAGCCGGGACCGCGATCTGGCCGAGGTGTACCTGTCGTGCCTGTTCGCCGTGGCCGGGTCGGTCGGGTTCCTGCTCGGCTGGTCGGTGTATCTGGCGGGCACCGCCGGCCCCGACGCCGCGTCGGCGCCGCCGGCCTGGGTGGTGCGCGAGGCGCTGCGGCTCTGGCCCGTCGCGTGGCTGTTCGGCCGGCGGCCCGTGGCGGAGCGCACGCTCGACGGGGTCGCCGTCACGCCCGCCGACGAGGTGCGCGTCTGCGGCTATCTCGTGCACCGCGATCCCGCGCACTGGCCCGATCCGCACGAGTTCCGGCCGCAGCGGTGGGCCGCGCCGACCGGGCGGGAGGCGTTCGTCCCGTTCGGCTGGGGGCCGCACGCGTGCACCGGCGCCAGCGTCTCCATGCAGGTCGTCGAGGCCCTCCTCGGGATCATCACCGCGACCTACGCGGTCCACGTGACCGCCCCCGACTCCCGGCCGCAGGTGGCGGCGGCCCTTGCCCCGCCACGGTTCACCCTGCGGCTGGACCAGACCGACGACAGGTCCGAAGGGAGGTGAATGGAATGACGAAGCTCTTCCGCGCGGCCAAGCGGGCGCTCAACCTTTACGGCGGCGGCAGCCGGGACTACATCTGGTACCTCTACCACAACATCTGATCGAACCGGTGGGAGCGGGCCGCACCGCCGGTCCGCTCCCACCACCGCTTCCCGCGCACGGCCACCCGACGGAGAGACAGATGACAGCCGCCCAGGAACGCGACCCGGATCTGCTCAGGGACCTACGCGCCCCCAGCGCGGAGCACGACGGTGTGTTCTGGCGCAACGGGGGGCAACTCGTCGTCTTCGACGCCGACGCGGCGGTCGCCGCCAACGCGGACAACTACGCCGACCTGACCATGCCGGACCGGCTGGTCGACGTGCTGCGCCGCCGGCCGAGCACACCCGTGTCGTGGAAGCAGGTGCGCGCCGCCTACCTGTCCCGGATGCGCCGGCTCTGCGCCGCCGACGAACTGGCCGCCCTCGACGAGCGGATGGCCGCCGTGCTGCGCGAACGCCTCGACCAGCCCGTCGATCTCATGTGGCTGGCGCACGAGGTGAGCTTCCGTTCGATCGTGCCGTCGGTGATCGGCGGCCTCGGCCCGCGGGACCGGTCCCGGATCACCCGCGACGCGCTGGTGAAGCTCAACCGCCTGCTGCGCACGCTGAAGCGCGACCGTCCACTGTGGATGCAGCCGCGGCTGATGGCCGTCGGCGCGAGCGCCGGCCTGGTGATCCGTCGCGAACTGCGCCGCCGCGCGGCCGGACGCGTCCCGCCGCGCCTCGACCTGATCGACGTCATCGCCACCGAACTGCTGGACGACCTCGGCATGGACCGTGCCGTGCACGCCGTCGCCGCCGTGCTGACCGCGATCGCCGGACCGCCCGGCGCGGCCGCCGCGAACCTGATGTACGCGCTGGTGACCCGGCCGGAGTGGGCGCAGCGGCTGACGGCGGAGTTCGCGGGTGTCGGCACCGACGAGTTGTACGGCTCCGGCACCCGCTGCGCGCCGGTGGCGCACCGGTTCGTCAAGGAGGTGCTGCGCACCTGGACCGCGCCGACGATGATGACCCGCAGCGCCCGCACCAGACTGAACATCCGCGGCCACGACCTCGACATCGGGCAGCACTTCGTGGTCAGCCCCGCGATGGTGCACCACGACCCGCGGCACTGGCGGGACCCGGAGGTGTTCGACCCCGACCGGTGGCTGCCGGACTCGCCGCGCGGCCTCACCGGCGGGCAGCACTACGTGCCGTTCGGGTGGGCGCCGATCGGCTGCATCGGCGCGAGCCTGGGGACGATCCAGCTGGTGCTGCTGTGCCGGCAGCTCTGCACGGCCTTCCGGCTCGAACCGGCGACCCCGGACCGTCTGCGCATGGCGGTCGGCGGCGTGGCGATGCCGCTGGACTTCACCGGCGCGGTGCGCGCCCGGGAGCCGCGGGTAGATTGACCGGGTGCACCGTCTGCTCTTCGACCGGCCGGCGGGCACCTGGCTGGAGGCGCTACCCCTGGGCAACGGCCGCCTCGGCGCGATGTGTCACGGCGGGGCGCACTCCGCCCGGTTCGACCTCAACGACGAGACGGCCTGGTCCGGCGGCCCGGACAGCGAGCGCCGGCAACCGCAACCGTCGGCGGAGCGGGCCCGGGCCGACCTGGCCGAGGCCCGCGCACTGATCGCCGCCGGCCGCGGCCGGGCCGCCGAGGAGCCGGTCAAGCGGCTGCAGTCGGACTACTCGCAGGCGTTCCTGCCGGTGGCGACCGTCGAGGTGCTCCTCGGCGACGGGGGGCCCGGGCACGGACCGGACTACCGGCGCGGCCTGGACCTCGGCACCGGCCTGCACACCGTCTCGCACGCCGGGGTGCTCCAGCGCACGGTGGTCTCCGCGCCGGACGGGGTGCTGGTGCACGTCGTCGACGGGATTCCCGAGGAGACGGCGGTGCGGGTGCGGCTGTCCAGCCCGCTGCGGATCCTGCGGGACCACGGCGACGCACTGGTGCTGCGGCTGCCCAGCGACGTGCCGCCCACCCACGCGCCGGACTTCCCGGCCGCCGTCTGGGGCCCCGACGCCCTGGAGGCGGCCGTGGCGACCCGGACCGAACGGCTGCCCGGCGGCCGGGTCGTGGTGCTGGTGGAGACCGCGACCACGTTCGGCGGGCCCGGTCGGCCGAACACCGGCACCGGCCGTGACGCGCTGGCCCGGGCGGCGCGACGGCTGGCGGCGCTCGACCCGTCCGACGCCGACGCGTTGCTGGCACGCGCCTGCGCCGACCACGCGCGCCTGCTCGACCGGGTGGAGCTGGAGTTCGGCACCGGAACCGCCCCGGAGGGCACCACCGCGCAGCGGCTCGCCCGTGCGTTCGCCGATCCGCAGGGGCCGCTCGCCGCCGATCCGGGCCTCGCCGCGCTGCTGTTCCACTACGGGCGCTACCTGCTGGTGGCCTGTTCCCGCCCGGGCGGCCTGCCGGCGCACCTGCAGGGCCTGTGGAACGACTCGATGCGGCCGCCGTGGAGCAGCGGCTACACGCTCAATGTCAACCTGCAGATGAACTACTGGCCGGCCGAGGTGACCAACCTGCCGGAGACGGCGCAGCCGCTGCACGCGTTCGTCGAGGCGCTCAGTGTGCCGGGCACCGAGACGGCCCACCGGATGTACGGGGCCCGCGGCTGGACCGCGCATCACAACAGCGACGCCTGGCTGTACACGTCGATGGTCGGTGCGCGCCGAGGCGATCCGGCGTGGGCGTTCTGGCCGATGGCGGGCCCCTGGCTGGTCCGGCACCTGTGGGAGCACGTGCGCTTCGGGGCCGGCGACGACGCGTTCCTGCGCCGGGTGTGGCCGGTGCTCGCCGGCGCCGCGCGGTTCGGGCTGGACCGGCTGGTGCGCACGCCGGAGCACGGCTGGGCGACGGTGCCCTCGACGTCACCGGAGAACGAGTATCTGGACGCCGACGGCGAGCCGACCGCGCTGACCTACTCGTCCGCGCTCGACCTGACCCTGCTGCGGGACCTGTTCACCATGACGCTCGCCGCCGCGGCCCGGCTCGGGGTCGACGACGACCTGACCGCCGCGCTGCGCGAGCGGCTGCCGCGGCTGCCCGGGCCCGCGGTCACGCCGCAGGGCCTGGTGCGCGAGTGGGGCGACGACGCCGTGGCCGTCGACCCGCACCACCGGCACGTGTCGCAGCTCTACTTCGTCTATCCCGGCGAGGAACCGTTGACGCAGCGGCTGCGCCGGTCGGCCGCCGCCACGCTGCGGGTGCGTGGGGACGACTCGACCGGCTGGTCGTTGGCGTGGAAGCTGGCCCTGTGGGCCCGGCTCGGCGCGCCGGAGAAGGTGTCGGACCTGCTGGCGTTGATGTTCCGGCCGGCCGGCGACAGCGACCGGCCGGAGCGCGGCGGCCTGTACCCCAACCTCTTCGCCGCCCATCCGCCGTTCCAGATCGACGGGAACCTGGGCTATGTGGCCGCGCTGTGCGAGGTGCTCCTGCACAGCCACGCCGGCGGCCTCGACCTGCTGCCGGCGCTGCCCCGCGAACTGTCGACGGGCCGCGTGCGCGGTCTGGTCGCCCGCCCTGGCATCCTGGTCGACCTCGAGTGGCGTGACGGTGCCCTCGTGACGGCGTCGCTGCGGGCGCGTCGGCACGCCGTCGCCGACGTTCGGGTCCGCTACCGGGGCGGGCAGACGACGGTGGCGGTGCGCGCGGACGGGTCGACCACGCTCACCGCCACCGACTTCTCATGACGCGCCGGGTCTTCTCATGACGCGCCGGGGCTTCTCATGACGAGCCGGGGCGGAACAGCCGAGGCGCGAAGTCGATCAGATTCTTCTGCCAGGCGTCCCAGCCGTGCGGGCCCGGCGTGACACCGGCGAAGTCGTACCTGATCCCGAGACTGTCGAACGTCGCCATCGTGGACAGCACGATCGGGTAGACGAAGTCGGTCACGTTGCCGGTGTAGATCCGCAGCAGCCTCGTGCCGCTGTTGACGGCCGGCACGTCGAATCCCGTCGCGTTGAAGACGCCCGCCGAGAACGTGCCGATGTACGCGAACTCCCCGGGGCGGGACTTAAGGACGTCGAACGCCTGGAAGCCGCCCATGGACAGGCCGGCGAGGGCCTGCTGCGCGGGGTCGCGGGCGATGTTGTAGGCCGCCCGCGCCGCCGGAACGATGTTGTCGAGCAGTTCGGCGGTGAAGTTCGGTACGTTGCCGTTGCCCATCACCACCACCATCGGCGTGTGGGTGCCGGCGAGCGCGCCGTTGTCGAGGATCTGGACGGCGCGTCCCATCTCGACCCAGTCCGTGTAGTTCTGGCCGCCGCCGTGCTGCAGGTACAACACCGGATACGGGGTGGCGCGGTGCGGGTCGTAGCCCGGTGGCGTCCATACGTAGGCGGTCCGTTCGCCGCCCGCGACGGTGCTCGTATAGGTGAGCGTGCCGAGGGTCCCGCCCCGTCCCGCGGGGACGTCGGTCAGCGGCCGGGCGCGTTCGCCGGGGGCCAGGAAGGTGCTCCAGGTCGGTTCCGTGGTGATACGCGTCGGGTTCGCGGAGTCCTTGTGGGACACCCCGTCGACGACGAACTTGTAGTAGTAGAACCACGGCTTCAACGGCCCGACCGTCACCCGCCAGCGGTCCCCGTCGCGGCTGAGCGGAACGTTGACCCAGCTGCCGCCCGGCGCCCAGTTGCCCCAGAGCGTGACGCGTCCCGCGTTCGTGAACGCGGTGCCGGTCTCCACGGTGACGAAGGTGTCCCCGTTGGCGTCGCGGGTGATCCACGGCGTCGGCGTGGTGCCCGGGGCCGGCGGCCGGAACTCGTGCGTCAGCGGCAGGTGGCCGGGACTCGGCCGATGGTCGGACACCCGGCGGAAGAGCCGGGGGGCGAAGTCGGCCAGGTTCTCCTGCCACGCCGTCCAGTCGTGACCGGCGTCGGGATTGACCCCGTCGAACTCGTACCGCACGCCGGCCCGGTCGAGGGTGCGCATGAGCCGGTAGGTCGGGTTGTACGCGGGGTCGGTCATGTTGCCCGTGTAGATGCGCAGCAGCGCGAGGTGCCGGTTCACCGTTCGACCGGCAACCCGTGGCGGGTCGGCGAGCGTGGCCGCGAACGCCCCGACGTAGGCGAACTCGCCGGGTCGGGTGAGCGCGGCGCGCACCACCTCGGCGCCGCCCGCGGACGCACCGGCGACGGCCTGTCGCGCGGGGTCGCGGGCGACGTGGTACCCGTCGCGGACTGCGCGCATGAGCCGCTTCAGGTCCGCCGGCACGTCCGGGGCGTCGCCGTCGGCCATGACGACCACCATCGGGCGGATGCGGCCCTGCACCGACAGGTTGTCGAGGATCTGCGCGGCGCGCCCGAGGTCGGTCCAGTCGGTGTGGCGGGCGGCGCCGCCGTGCTGAAGATAGAGCACCGGATACGGCTCGCGGCGGCGGGCGTCGTACCCGGGCGGCGTCCACACCGTCGCGGACCGTCGGGCGACGGTGCCCGGGTAGGTGACGGTGCCGAGGGTGCCACCCAGGCCGGCGGGCACGTCGGTGAGCAGGCGCGCGCCGTCGCCGGGGACCAGGAAGGTGCTCCAGGTCGGGTCCGAGGCGACCGTCGTCGGGTTGGTCGGGTCCTTGAGCAGCTTGGTGACGTCGCCCCGGAGCCGGTAGCGGTACAGGCCGGGCGGCAGCGGGCCGATCACCGAGCTCCACACGTCGCCGGAGCGGGTGAGGCCGAGGTCCGACACCGTGGCCGAGGGGCCGACGTTCGCCTCGACGACGAGTTGGGAGACGTTCCCCATCGCGTTCTGGATCTCGCTCGTCGGCACGGCGAACCTGGCGAAGCCGTCGGTCACGGTGAGCCAGGGTGCCGCCGCTGCCGCCGGACGCGCGGCCGTCACCGTCGGTGCGACCGCCGCGGTCACGACGATCAGGAAAATGCCGATCGCACGCCGGAACATAGATGTCATTGATTCACTCCTCATGCTGTCGACGGCCGTCCCGCGGTGGATGGGCGGCCGTGATCCCGCCTCACGCGGACGTGGCGGACGCGCGTAGAGGCGCTGCATACGGGCTGTGTGAGCGATAACATACGTGGGGCTAGTGTCGACGTCAATGAATGGATCAGCTCCATTCGGCGCTTTCTTGAATGCGTCGATCGTTCGACCGGGAATCTCGTCGAACGACGAAACATAAAGCGGCTGACCTCGGTGCGACGGAATTCCGGCGCGCGCGGCGGCCGGCCGGGGCGGCCGAAGTCGGCCGGACGATCGCTGGACAGGCGTCCGGGTGTCCCCTATAAAGAAACCTCGACGAAACATCTGATGTTTGCCCACCAGCGTCGCACCTCTCCACCCCACCCCCTGCTGACACCGCCCCGCGCCGCGTCGCGCCGTCATGGGCGGGCAGTTCGACAAGGAGACCCGGTGAACCGCAACGTTCTACTCGGCCTGGGCCTGACGGTGGTGCTCGGCACCACTGTTCTCGCCACCGGCTGCTCCCGTGACTCCGACGGCGGTGACGCTTCGGCCCCGCTGATCGGCGTGGACTATCCCCGCTCCGACACCGACTTCTGGAACTCCTACATCAAGTACGTGCCCCAGTCGGCGAAGGACCTCGGTGTCCAGCTGAAGACCAGCAACTCGCAGAACGACATCGCCAACCTCATCTCCAACACCCAGGCGTTCATGAGCCAGGGCGTCAAGGGCGTCGTGATGGCCCCGCAGGACACCGCCGCGATCGCGCCGACCCTGGAGCAGTTGGCGAACAAGAAGATCCCGGTGGTCACGATCGACACCCGACCGGACACCGGCAAGGTGGCCATGGTGGTGCGCGCCGACAACCGCGCCTACGGCACCAAGGCGTGCCAGTTCCTCGGTACCAAGCTGGGCGGCCAGGGCAAGGTCGTCATGTTGCAGGGCGACCTGGCGTCGATCAACGGCCGCGACCGGACCGAGGCGTTCAACGAGTGCATGAAGAAGGACTACCCCGGCATCACCGTCTTCGGGGAGGCCACCGACTGGAAGGGCGACGTGGCCGCGTCCAAGCTGCAGACGCGCTTCACGTCGGACCCTGACATCAAGGGCATCTACATGCAGTCGTCGTTCGCGCTCTCCGGCACGCTGCAGATCCTCAAGCAGCGTGGGCTCCAGGTCCCGCCGAGCGACCCGAAGCACGTCTTCGTGGTCTCCAACGACGGCATTCCCGAGGAGCTGAAGAACATCCAGGGCGGTCTGATCGACGCCACGGTCAGCCAGCCGGCCGACCTCTACGCGAAGTACGGGCTCTTCTACGCCAAGGCGGCCATCGACGGCAAGACGTTCCAGCCGGGCCCGACCGACCACGGCAGCACCATCGTCAAGGTCCGCGACGGCGTCCTGGAGGACCAGCTCGCGGCGCCGTTGGTGACGCTGGACGGCGCCAGTATCGGCGGACAGCCCACCATGAAGTTCGACGACAAGTCGCTCTGGGGCAACAACGTATGAACGCCGCCACGCGGGCTCCGGCGGACGGGCCGGTCGACGTCGACCGGCCCGCCGTCGAGGCGGTGAACGTCACCAAGCGGTACGGCTCGACGGTCGCGCTCGACGGCGCCGGCATCGTCGTGCGGGCCGGTGAGACGCACGCGCTGGTCGGCCGCAACGGTGCCGGCAAGTCCACCCTGGTCAGCATCCTGACCGGCCTGCAGGGGCCGGACAGCGGCTCCGTCAGGTTCGACGGGCGGCCGGCTCCACCGCTGTCGGACCGCACCGCCTGGCGGCAGCGGGTCGCGTGCGTCTACCAGAAGTCGACGATCATCCCGGAGCTGACGGTGGGGGAGAACCTCTTCCTCAACCGGCACGCCCGCGGCCCCGGTCGGTTGATCCGGTGGGCCGCGCTGCGCCGGGACGCCGCGCGGCTGCTCGCCGAGTGGTCGGTCGACATCGACCCGAGCCGACCGGCCGCCGCCCTGACGGTCGAGCAGCGGCAGTTCGTGGAGATCGCCCGCGCGCTGTCGTTCGGGGCGCGCTTCATCATCCTCGACGAGCCCACCGCCCAGCTCGACGGCACCGGGATCAACCGGCTGTTCGAGCGGATCCGCGCGCTGCGCGCACAGGGCGTCACCTTCCTGTTCATCAGTCACCACCTGCAGGAGATCTACGAGATCTGCGACCGGGTGACCGTCTTCCGCGACGCCCGGCACATCGTCACCGCACCGGTGGCCGAACTCGGTCGCCAGGCGGTGGTCGCGGCGATGACGGGCGAGGACGTCCACCTCTCCGAGGCCGCCCGTCGGACGTTGCCCGCCGACGCCCCGGTCCGGGTGACGGTCGACGCGCTGGTGACCCGCACCGGCGCCGAACTCTCCCTGGTCGCGAGGGCGGGCGAGGTGATCGGCATCGCCGGCGGCGGCAGCAGCGGCAAGATCGAGGTCGCCGAGGCGATTGCCGGCCTGGCCCGACCGGTCTCCGGCACCGTGGCCGTCGACGGGCGTGTCCTGCGTCCCGGCAGCGTTCCCGACGCCCTCGCGGCCGGGATCGGCCTGGTGCCGCAGGACCGCAACCGGGAGGGGCTGGTGCCACAGCTCTCGATCGCGGAGAACGTCACGATGACGGTGCCGGAGCGCATCGGCCGCCGCGGTGTGCTGTCGCCCGGCCGTCGCGACGCCTTCGCCCGGCGGACCATCGCCGACCTGGCGATCAAGGCGTCGGGGCCGGACGTTCCGGTCGGCGAGCTGTCCGGGGGCAACCAGCAGAAGGTGGTCATGGGCCGGGCCCTCGCGAACGATCCGAAGGTGCTGGTCCTGCTCACCCCGACCGCCGGCGTCGACGTGCGTTCCAAGCAGACGCTGCTGGGCGTCGTGCAGGAGGTGCGCCGAGGGGGGACCACGGTGCTGGTGGTCTCCGACGAGCTCGACGACCTGCGCATCTGTGACCGCGTCCTGGTGATGTTCCGGGGCCGGGTGGTAGCCGAGAAGGCGCACGGGTGGAGCGACAACCACCTGGTCGCCGCCATGGAAGGGGTCGATCTCGACCATGTCTGACACGCTGTCCACCGGCACCGCGCCGGCTTCCGTCACGCCGTCGCCGGCCGCCCGCCGCGCGCCGGCCATCGCCAGGCTGCGCGACTTCGCGCTGGTGCCGGCGATCGTCGCGGTGGCGATCGTCGGGTTCATCGTCAATCCGGTGTTCCTGAGCGGCGACAACCTGATCAACGTGCTGCAGAGCATGTCCGAGATCTCCATCGTCGTGCTCGCCGAGACGATCGTGCTCATCACCGGCAAGATGGACCTGTCGCTGGAGTCGACGTTCGGGCTCGCCCCGGGGCTTGCCGCCTGGCTCATCGTCGATCCGGCCGTCACCCACGGGCTCGGGCTGCACGCCGTTCCGCAGGTGTGGGCGGTGCCGCTGGTGCTGCTCACCGGTGCGGCCGTGGGGGCTTTCAACGGGCTGCTCATCGTGCGCTTCAAGCTCAACGGGTTCATCGTCACGCTGGGCATCCTGATCGTGTTGCGCGGCCTGCTGACCGGCATCTCCGGCGGCAAGACGTTCTTCGCGCTGCCCGCGTCGATGACCTACCTGGGATCCGCCGCATGGCTGGGCGTACCGGCGTCGGTCTGGATCTGCCTGCTGCTGTTCGCCGTCGGCATCGTGGTGCTCGGCTACACGCGTCCCGGCCGGGCGCTCTACGCCATCGGGGGCAACGCCGACGCGGCGCGGGCCGCCGGTATCCGCACCGATCGGGTGCTGTGGCTCACGCTGATCGTGGCCGGCACGCTCGCGGCCCTCGCGGGGCTGCTCATCAGCGGGCGGCTCGCGGCGGTTCCGGCCGCCCAGGGCGACGGCGCCATCTTCCAGGTCTTCGCCGCCGCGGTCATCGGCGGGGTGAGCCTCAACGGCGGCAAGGGGACGGTCTTCGGCGCGTTCACCGGAGTCCTCCTCCTTTTCATGATCATAAATGTGTTGACCCTCGCGGGTGTCCCCGCGCAGTGGACGAACTTCCTCAACGGCGCCGTCATCCTGGTGGCCCTCGTCGTGTCCCGCGTGACGGGTGGAAAGGCGCAGACGTGACCGAGCGGATCTCCGCAGTGGAAACCGTGGACGTGCGGTTCCCGACCTCCCGGCAGCGCGACGGCTCCGACGCGATGAACCCGTTCCCGGACTACTCGGCGGCCTACGTCGTCCTGCGCACCACCGACGGCGCGGAGGGGCACGGGCTGGTGTTCACCGTCGGTCGTGGCACCGAGATCGCGGTGACCGCGCTACGGTCGCTGGCCGCCCTGGTGATCGGCCTGCCCGTGGCCGAACTCGTCGCCGACCCGGGCGCGCTGATGCGCCGGCTCGTCGACGACAGCCAGATCCGTTGGCTGGGCCCGGCGAAGGGCGTGGTGCACATGGCCGCCGGCGGTCTGGTCAACGCGGTCTGGGACCTGGCGGCGCGGCGCGCCGGCAAGCCGCTGTGGAAGCTGCTGTCGGATCTCCCGCCGGAGCGGCTGGTGGCCCAGGTCGACTTCCGTTACCTGCGCGACGCGCTGACCGAGGAGGACGCCCTCGCGCTGCTGCGCGCCGCCGCGGCCGGCCGTGCCGAACGGGAGCGGCTGCTGCTGGCCGAGGGGTATCCGGCCTACACCACGAGTCCGGGCTGGTACGGCTACGACGACGAGAAGCTGGTGCGGCTGTGCCGGCAGGCCGTCGAGGCCGGGTTCGACCTGATCAAGATCAAGGTCGGTGGCGACCTCGCCGACGACGTGCGGCGGATGCGGCTCGCCCGGGAGGCCGTCGGGCCGACGGTCCGCCTCGCGGTCGACGCCAACCAGATCTGGGGAGTGCCCGAGGCGATCAGCTGGATGCGCGAACTCAGCCCCTTCGACCCGTACTGGATCGAGGAGCCCACCTCGCCCGACGACGTGCTGGGGCACGCCGCGGTCCGGCGCGCCCTGGCGCCGGTCATGGTGGCGACCGGCGAGCACGTGCACAACGCGGTGATGTTCAAGCAGCTGCTGCAGGCGGGTGCGGTCGACGTGGTCCAGATCGACGCCTGCCGGGTCGGCGGGGTCAACGAGAACCTGGCGATCCTGTTGCTCGCGGCCAGGTTCGGCGTGCCGGTGTGTCCGCACGCGGGCGGCGTCGGCCTGTGCGAGCTGGTCCAGCACCTGGCCATGTTCGACTTCCTGGCGGTCAGCGGCACCGCCGAGAACCGGTACGTCGAGTACGTCGACCACCTGCACGAACATTTCACCGACCCGGTGCGGATCCGGGCGGGACGCTATCTGGCCCCCACCGCACCGGGGATGAGCGCCGAGATCCTGCCGGCCACGCTGGCCGCGTACCGGTTCCCGGACGGACCCGAGTGGGCGGCGGCGTGACGGAGCACCGGACGATCGTCGACGCGCACCATCACCTGTGGCGACCCGAGCGCGGGTACACCTGGCTCGACGCGCCCGGCCTGACGGCCATCCGCCGGCCGTTCACCCCGGAGGACCTGACGGCCGAACTCGCCGCGGCGGGGGTCGAGGCCACGGTGCTGGTCGAGGGCGGCCGCTGTCACCCCGACGAGGCCGCCGAGTTCCTCGGCCACGCCGCCGACACCCCGGCCATCGCGGGCGTGGTGGCCTGGGCGGAGCTGACGGACGCGGACCTGGCCGCGACCCTGGCCCGCTATCGCCGGCACCGCGGCGGCGAGCTGCTGGTCGGCGTGCGTTCGCAGGTGCAGGGCGAGGAGGATCCCGACTACCTCGACCGCCCCGAGGTGCGGCGCGGGCTGGCCGAGGTCGCCGCGGCGGGTCTGGTGTTCGACCTGGTGATCCGCGCCGACCAGCTGCCGTCCGCCGCCCGTGCGGCGCGGGCCGTTCCGGAACTGCGCCTGGTGCTCGATCATCTCGGCAAGCCCCGGATCGACGAGGGGGCGGCCGGCCTGCGGCGCTGGCGCGGGCCGTTCGCGGCGCTGGCGGCCGCCGGCAACGTCACCTGCAAGCTGTCCGGGCTGGTCACCGAGGCCGGGCCGGATTGGACCCCGGACGACCTGCGCCCGTTCGTGGCGGTGGCCGTCGCGGAATTCGGCGCCGCCCGGCTGATGTTCGGCTCGGACTGGCCGGTGTGCCTGCTCGCGGCCGACTACGGCGGCGTGCTGCGGGCGCTCGGGGCGGCCCTGCCGCCGCTCGGGGAGCCGGACCTGCGGGAGATCTTCGCCGGTACCGCGACGCGGGTGTACGGACTGGGCGGGCGGCTGCGGCGTGACGCGCCCTAGCCCCGGTCCGACAGGACCGCGCGCAACCACGCCTCGGAGGTGTTGACGTGGACCAGCGCGCTGGCATGGGCGAGCAGTTGGTCCCGCCGGCACAGGGCGGCGTAGATCGCCTGGTGCTCGTCGATCGTGGTGTGGGCCGCGTTGCCGTCGATCAGCCCGCGCCAGACCCGGGCCCGTACCGTACGGCTGGACAGCCCGTCCAGCAGCGAGGTGAGCGTCTCGTTGCCGGTCGCCGCGACGACCGTGTGATGGAACGCCGTGTCGAACCCGATGAGCTTCTCGTGGTCGTCGGCGGCCGCCCGCATGCTGTCGAGGATCCCGCTCAGTTCGGCCAGGGCGGCGTCGGTGACGCGCAGCGCGGCCAGTCCGGTGGCCACCGGCTCCAGCATCCGGCGCACCTCCATCACCTCCAGCAGGGTGTCGTCGCGCAGCAGTTCCACGGCCAGGCCGAGGCCCTCGAGCAGCAGCCGCGGCGCGAGGCTGGTGACGTAGGTGCCGTCGCCACGGCGCACGTCGAGCACCCGGGCCGACTCGAGCACCTTCACCGCTTCCCGCACCCCGCTGCGCGACAGGCCCATCTGGGCGGCCAGTTGCGGCTCGGGCGGCAGGCGCGACCCCGGCGGCAGTTCCCCGTTCTGGATCATGCTGCGGATCTTGGCGATGGCCTCGTCGGTCAGTGCCACGACTCTCCCTCCGGAACGGTCAGTCGCTTGCCGCCCTCACTATAGAGACATCAGATGTTTGCCGAGTGCGTCGAACGGGTCGCGCACCGGCACCCAGGAGAGGAAGGGTTCCGATGGATCGTTGCGAGGCGACGACATGACGCGGGCCGCTCACTATATGGGCGACCGCACGTTCGTGGTGAACGGCGTCGAGCCGGTGCCGCCCGGGCCGGGGCAGGTGCGCATCGACGTGGCCTACACCGGTATCTGCGGCACCGACCTGCACGTCATGCACGGAGCGATGGATCACCGCGTGCACGCGCCGGCGGTGATCGGTCACGAGATGTCCGGCCGGATCGCCGAACTCGGCGCGGACGTCACCGGCCTGGCGGTGGGGGATCCGGTGACGGTCATCCCGCTGGAGTGGTGCGGGCAATGCCCGGCCTGCCTCGCCGGACACACCCACATCTGCCATCGGCTGACCTTCATCGGCGTCGACTCCGCCGGTTCGATGCAGAACTCCTGGACGGTGGCGGCCGGAACCGTGGTACCGCTGCCGCCCGACCTGCCGCTGCGGCACGGGGCGCTGATCGAGCCCACCGCCGTGGCCGTGCACGACGTGCGCCGCTCCCGGCTGGCCGCCGGCGAGCACGCGGTCGTCATCGGCGCCGGCCCGGTGGGGCTGCTGATCGGCAAGGTGGCCCAGAGCGTCGGCGCCTCGGTGACCGTGCTCGAACTGGACCCGCATCGACGTGCGGTGGCCGAGGAGATCGGACTGTCCACATTGGACCCGGCGGCCGTCGACGTCGCCGCCCACGTCCGGGAGCACACCGGCGACGCCGGCGCCGACGTGGTGTTCGAGGTGTCGGGTTCGGGTTCGGGCGTGCGGCTGGCGACCGACCTGCTCGCCGTGCGCGGCCGGCTCGTCGTCGTGGCGATCCACCCCGTGCCGCGCGAGGTGGACCTGCACCGGGTCTTCTGGCGGGAACTGGAGGTGATCGGCGTACGGGTGTACGCGCACGCCGACTTCGAGGAGGCCGTGCGGCTGGTGCACGGCGGTCAGGTGCCGGCCGGCCGGCTGATCTCCCGGGTCGTGCCGCTCGACGAGGTGGCCGCGGCGTTCGAGGCGCTGGAGGCCGGCGGCAGCGTCAAGGTGCTGCTCGACTGCGGGGCGGCCGCATGAACCTGTTCGACCTGACCGGCCGCACGGCCGTGGTGACCGGTTGCCGGCGCGGCATCGGCCTGGCGATGGCCGAGGCGCTCGCCGCCGCCGGAGCGGACATCGTCGGGGTCAGCGCGTCGCTGGAACCCTCCGGCAGCGAGGCGGCCGCCCGGGTGGAGGCCCACGGCCGTACTTTCGTGCCCTACCGCCTCGACCTCGCCGACCGCGGCGCGATCCGCGAGTTCGTGACGTGGCTGGACGGCCGGCCCAGGCCCGTCGACATCCTCGTCAACAACGCGGGCACGATCCGCCGGGCACCCGCGGCCGAACACGCCGACGGCGACTGGGACCACGTGCTCGACGTGGACCTGTCGGCCCAGTTCGTGCTCGCCCGCGAGATCGGCCGCCGGATGCTGCGGCGCGAAGCCGGTCGGATCATCTTCACCGCGTCCATGCTGAGCTTCCAGGGCGGCGTCAACGTGCCCGGCTACGCGGCCGCGAAGTCCGGCATCGCCGGCCTGACCCGGGCGCTGGCCAACGAGTGGGCGGGCCGCGGCGTCAACGTCAACGCGATCGCGCCCGGCTACATCGCCACCGACAACACGCAGGCGTTGCGGGACGATCCGGGGCGCAACAAGGCGATCCTGGAGCGGATCCCGGCGGGGCGGTGGGGACGGCCGGACGATCTGGCCGGCGCGGTGGTCTTTCTCGCCTCCGACGCCGCGCGGTACGTGCACGGGGCGATCGTTCCCGTCGACGGGGGCTGGCTGGCTCGCTGAGCCGTCGTCCACGGCAATTTCATCCCGGGCCGCCAACACCTTGCAAACATCATACGTATGCCCTTACCGTTTCGGCGGGGTTAACAAGGGCGACACCTTCACGCGAAGGACACTCGATGGTCGACACATCTCCACTCGGACGCTTACGTCCGACACCACGCACGGTGGCGGTCGGAGCGCTATTGGTCCTGACTCTCGCAACGAGCGCCTGCAACCGGGGCGACACCGACTCCTCGTCCGGCTCCTACGGATTCTCCCAGGCCAAGCAGGACGACAAGGCAAAAATCACGGTATGGGTGGACGCCGACCGCTCCGGCGCGGCGGACGCGTTCAAGAAGGCCAACCCGGACGTTCCGCTCGAGGTCGTCACCTACGACGGGGCGGCGAACGGCTCGAACTCGTTCCGCACCAAGATGCAGCTGTTCGACCGGGCCGGCGAGGGCTGGCCGGACGTGGTGTTCTCGACGCAGAACAACGACGCCGCATGGGCGAGCCAGTCCGCCAACGGCAAGCAGGCGTTCGCCGCCAGGCTCGACCAGGGGCTGGTGCCGAAGGCCACCCTGGACAACTTCACCAAGGGCGCGCTGAACCCGTGCACGGTCGGCGGCAAGGTGTACTGCCTGCGCAACGACCTCGCACAGGCGGTGCTCTGGTACAACAAGACGCTGCTCGACCAGTTCGGCTACCAGCTGCCCACCACCTGGCAGGAGTACCAGGCGCTCGGCGAACGGGTGGCCCGCGAGCACCCCGGGTACATCGTCGGCACCACCGGCGACCCGTGGACGCCCGAGGTCTACTTCTGGAGCAGCAAGTGCCGGGCGAACGACATCACCGGTCCCAAGGCGGTGACGGTCAACGTCGAGACCAACGAGTGCCGGCGGGCCGCCGCGATGCTCGACACGCTCATCAAGAACGGCACGACGCCGAGCATCAGCGTCTTCACGCCCGAGTTCGTCCAGAAGTACGCCGGCAAGGTCCTGATGGTCCCGGGCCCGGCCTGGTACGCGGGCGCCATCTTCAACAACGACAAGTCGCTGAACGTCCCGAAGGGGCAGCTCGGCGTCGCCGCGCCGCTGGCCTGGCAGGGCGAGGAGGCCGTGACCGGCAACGTCGGCGGCGGCACGTGGTTCATCAGCAGCCACTCCAAGAACCTGAAGGCGGCCGAGAAGTTCGTCGAGTTCGTCACGACCGCCGACGACTACCAGGTGAACGTGGCACCCGGCTATCCCGCGTACGGGCCGGCCGGCGACAAGTGGATCAAGAAGCAGGAGTCCAGCGGCTACTACGCCACCGACCTGCAGGCGGTCATCAAGGCCGGAACCCAGATCTGGAGCGGCTGGGGCTCGGGCATCTTCAGCCAGGAGGCGATCTGGGCCAAGACCATGACCCCGGCCGTCACCAGCGGCAAGAGCCTGGTCGAGATGCTGCCGCAGTGGGGTACCGCGATCAAGAACCAGGCTCAGGTCGACGGCTACACCGTCACATGAGCGCGACGTCGACGGAGGAGGCTACCGGGTCGACGACCCGGTGGCCTCGCCACACCGCCGCCGGGCGACCCGTCCGTTCCCGGGGGAGCCGCATCGGTTACGTGCTGGTGGCCGGCCACGCGGCGCTGACCCTGGCGTTCGGTGTCCTGCCCGCCCTCTACGCGCTCTACCTGGCGTTCACCGCCGGCGACGGCGGCTTCGCCGGCCTGGACAACTTCACCAAGGTGATCGACGACTTCCGGTTCCTGCCGGCCGTCGGTCACGTCGCGCTGTACCTGGTGATCTGGCTGCTCCTGCTCGTGGTGCTGGTGACGTCGCTGGCCCTCGTCGTGCACGCGGTCCGGGTGCGGTGGCTCAGCAAGGCGCTGCGACTGATCTTCTACCTGCCGGGTGCGGTCGCGGGAGCCTCCAGCGTGCTGCTGTGGCTGTTCGTGCTCGACCCGACGGTCAGCCCGGTCGCGCCGCTGCTGCGCCTGTTCGGCTACGACAGCTTCCTGCACGTGATCTCGCCGGGGCACCTGCCACCGATCTTCGCGATCATCGCGTTCTGGACCGGGGCCGGCGGCTGGATCGTCATCATGTACGGCGCGCTGAACACCATCAGCGTCGACATGATCGAGGCGGCCCGCATCGACGGTGCGAACGCCGTGCAGATCGCCTGGCGCATCCAGCTGCCGCTGCTGCGCAAGTGGATCTCGTACATGGGCATCATGTCGCTCGCCGCCGGCACCCAGCTGTTCGTCGAGCCGCAACTGCTCTCCCAGGCCAGCAACGCCGTCGTCCCGAACGACTACTCGCTCAACCAGCTGGCGTACCTGTACGCGTTCCAGCAGAACGACTTCAACGGCGCGGCGGCCATCTCGCTGCTGCTGCTCGTGATCGCCCTCGCGCTGTCGGCCGTCTTCGTGACGCGCGGCGGCCTGTTCGAGACGGACTGAACCCGTGACACCAGTGGATCGACCGGCGGACACCGCCACCGGCAGGGGGCTCACCGGCTGGAGCGGCCGGGTGCTCGTCCCGGTCGTCGTGACGGTCTTCGTCCTCTTCTTCGCCGTCCCGATCGTGTGGCTGCTGCTGGCCACGACGAAGTCGGCGCGCGGGCTCATCGTCGAGCACCCGTTCCGGCCCGGCGGTCCCGACGAACTGGCGACCAACTGGAACGAGCTGTTCGACTTCCAGGACGGCGCCGTCACCGGATGGGTGCTGAACTCCGCGGGCTACGCCGTGGGCGCGCTCGTCATCACGCTGATCGCCGGCATCCCCGCCGGGTACGCCATGGCGCTGACGACGTTCCGGTTCCGCCGGGCGCTGCTGGTGCTGACCCTCGTCGTCATGCTCGTGCCGAACACCGCGCTGGTGCTGCCGATCTTCCTGGAACTCAACGTGATCGGGCTGATCGGCAACCCGCTGTCGGTGATCCTGCCGATGTCGTTCTTCCCGTTCGGGGTCTACCTGACCTACATCTACTTCGCCACCAGCATTCCCCGCGACCTGCTCGCCGCGGCACGCATCGACGGCTGCACCGAGCTGCAGACGTTCACCCGGGTGGCGTTGCCGTTGGCGCGGCCGGTCGTCGCGCTGGTCGCGTTCTTCAGCTTCGTGCAGAGCTGGAACAACTTCTTCCTTCCGTTCGTGATGCTGCCCTCCAGTGACGGCTATCCGGTGCAGGTCGGTCTCACCGCGCTGCTCGCCTCGACGCCCGCGTTCAATCCCAGTTCCGCGGGTTCCCAGTCGGTGCAGTTGCCCACGCTGGCCCTGGCGACCGTCATCTCCGTTCTGCCGGTACTGATCGTCTTCCTGTTCTCGCAGCGCTTCCTCGTCGCGGGCATGACCACCGGAGGCACCAAAGAGTGAAAGTCATCGGATACCGCAGCCTGACGACGCAACACGACTGGGGACGTCCCGTCGGCGACGCCAACGGCGTGCTGCCCGGCCCGCACACCGACGTGCACCTGCTCATCCTCACCACCGACGAGGGCGTGGACGGCGTCGGCATCGGCGCGCACCCGGATATCGCCCGGGTCTTCGACGCCGTCGAGGGGGAGGATCCGCGGGCGGTCACCGCGCTGTACGACCGGATGGTGAACCGCGCCTTCAAGGCCGGCCACGCCGGCAGCATGTTCGGCACCATCGGCGCGATCGACATGGCGCTGTGGGATCTCAAGGCGAAGGCCGCCGGGGAACCGCTGTGGCGCCTCCTCGGCGCGCTCGACCGGTTCGTGCCCGGCTACGCCTCGGGACTGGACATCGCCCTCGACGACGGCGACCTGGTGCACCTCTACGAACGCTTCGCCGAGCACGGCTTCAGCGCGGCCAAGCTCAAGGGCGGCCGGGAGTTCACCCGGGACCTGCGCCGGCTCGAAGCGGTGCGCGACGTCCTGCGCCGCAACGCGGTCAGCCCCGCCCTGATGCTGGACGCGAACGAGTCGTGGCACCGCTCGCAGGCCGTTCGCTACATCACCGCGCTGGAACGAAAGGTCGATCTGACCTGGGTGGAGGAGCCGGTGCGCCGCTGGGACGCCGCCGGGCTCGCATCGGTGCGCCACGGTGTCCGCGCCGCGGTCGCCACCGGCGAGAACCTCACCGGCCTGGAGCAGTACCGGCCGCTGCTGGACGCCGACGCCGTGGACATCGTCCAGGTCGGCAACGTCTGGGGCATCACGCACTTTCTGCGGGTCTCCGCCGTGGCGCACAGCCGCGACCTTCCGGTGAGCCCCGTCGGCCATCACGGCAACCCGCTCGCCCACGCCGCTGCGGCCGTGCCGAATCACCTGTCGTTCGAGGTGCAACACCTGACCTCGCCGGTCGGCGTGCACATCGACCAGGAGTTCGCCGACGGTGGGATCGTTCTCGGCGACGAGCCGGGCCTGGGGGTCCGGGTCGACGAACAGCGCCTCGCCGCCACCCCGGAGCCCGCCCCGCCGGTAGCCGTGGCGGGTCCGCACGTGCGTCCCGCCCGGGCCGGGCTGCGGCTCGTTCCGGACACCCGCGTGGCGACCTCCGCCGACGCATGAGGTCCCGGCAACTGCGCCGACGGCCGGCGGTGCGTCTGAGCGAGCTGGGCTTCGGCGGGTCGCCGGGCGGGAACCTGTACCAGGCCGTGTCGGACGAGCAGTTCGGGTCGGCCGTCGACGCGGCCTGGAACGCCGGTGTCCGGCACTTCGACACGGCGCCGCACTACGGGCTCGGGCTGTCCGAACGGCGTCTCGGTGCCGCCCTGCGTACCCGGCCTCGGGACGAGTACACCGTTTCCACCAAGGTCGGGCGGCTCCTCGTGCCCAGTCCGGAGACCGGGGGGCACACCGACCCGGAGGGGTTCGCGGTGGCGGCCACGCACCGGCGGGTCTGGGACTTCAGCCGCGACGGGATCCGCCGTTCCCTGGAGGACAGCCTGCGACGCACCGGACTGGACCGGTTCGACATCGTCTACCTGCACGACCCCGACGACCATCTGCGGGAGGCGGTCGAGGTCGGCGTGCCGGCGCTGGTCGAACTGCGCGACGAGGGCTGCGTCGGCGCGGTCGGCGCCGGCATGAACCGGTCCCACCCGTTGGCCCGCTTCGTCCGGGAGACCGACGTCGACGTGGTGATGTGCGCCGGCCGGTACACCCTGCTGGACCAGGGCGCCGCCCACGACCTGCTGCCGGCCGCCCGGGAGCGCGGCGTGGACGTCGTGATCGCCGGCGTGTACAACTCGGGCCTGCTCTCCCGCGACCGGCCGCCGGCCGACTCCCGGTACGACTACCGGCCGGCCGATCCCGAGCGGGTCGAGCGCGCGACCAGGATCGCCGAGGTGTGCGAACGGTACGGCGTCACCCTGCCCGCGGCCGCCCTCGCGTTCGTGCGCGCCGATCCGGCGGTGGCGTCGACAGTGGTCGGTATGCGCAGCCGCCCCGAGGTCGTCGAGACGATCCACCGGTCCGGCGCCGTCGTTCCGGACGAGCTGTGGTCGGCGCTCCGGGCGCAACGGCTGATCGAACCGCCGCCGGCGTAGCGTCCGGCGGGGCGTCGTCCTACCGGCGGGGCTCCGTGCGCCGGTCGTGCAGGGCGGGGCGGCGTCGCGCCCACGACTCGACGATGTGCAACCGCATCTGCGTGGCGGCGGCGTCCGGATCCTTGGCGAGGATGGCCTTGCCGATGCGTTGGTGCTCGGCGAGCGAGACGGCGAGATCACCGGGCGGCGGCGTGCCGTTGTACCGTCCGGACAGGCGCGCCTTGGCGTGGATGCTGTGGATGATGGCGAGCCCCAGCTGATTGCCCGACGCCGCCATGATCATTTCGTGGAAGACGACGTCCTCGGTCGCGTAGCGTCCGGCGTCGTCCACACAGGTGGCGAGGAACTCCAACTGCCGGGCCAGCGCCGCGCTCTCCTCCGGCCCGATCACCCGGGCGCACCGGGCGGCCATCTCACACTCGAGCGCCGCCCGGACCTCGACCAGATCGTCCAGGACGCGCAGCTCGCTGTCGTGGCGGATCTGTGCCTCGAGCACCACCGGGTCCAACAGGTTCCACCCGGTCCGGGGCAGGACCTGCGTGCCGCGGCCCGACGTCGCCCGCACCAGGCCCTTCTCCTCCAGCAGCTTGATGGACTCGCGGATCACCGTGCGGGAGATGCCGAACTCCTCGCACAGCTGCGGCTCCGTGGGCAGGCTGGTCCCCACCGCGTAACCGCCCGACACGATGCGGTCCACGACGTGTGCCACGACGGTGTCGCCCAGCCGTCCGCCGCGTCGTGACTTCAGCGGCGGAAGCGGATCGTGCACAACGTCCCCCGGGTCGAGCGGGCCGCCATTCGGTGGCGCGGGTCGGGCGCGTGGCACCGGCCGAGCATATCGCGGCCGGCCCCGCATTCACCGGCGCGGCGTTCCGCACGCTGCCGCCTTACCCGATGTCCGGCAACCGGCCTACCGATCGATGACAACGCTTGCCGCCGGCGGCCATTGTGGTGACGTGGACGAGCGGACGGTAACCGAGCAGCAGCCCCCGGCGCCGACCGGCCGGCCGGAGCGCACCGCGGCGTCGCTGCTCGAACGGTCGGACGCCGCCCGGCCGGACGCAGCGCCCGCATCGCTGGGCAACGCGGCGTTCGCCCGGATGCTCGCCGACGCGACGGGTGAGCCGGCCGGCCGGATGGATCCGCAGGTCGCCGCCGGGCTGGCCGCGGGCGGCAACCGGGCCATGTCCGGCCTGCTGTCCGGCGCTCCCGCGACGGAGCCGGCCGTCGGGGTGGACGCGCGGGCCGCCGGGGTGGACGCGCAGGGCGTCGGGGCGGAGGCCGTCGGCGTGGACGCGCAGGCGGAGGTGTCGCGCGAGGCGGGCGTTCAGGGGCCCACCGCCGCGGACGTCAGCGAGCCGGCGCCGGCCGAACAGATCGCCCAGCAGGGCGCCGCCGCCGTGCAGTCGCTCGGTCAGGTGGCCGCGCAGGCGGCCGGCCCGCCGCCACCGGTCGCGCCCCTGTACACCCCGGAACCGTTGCCGCCGGCCGATCCGGGCACCGCCGCGGCGACCGACGTGGCGGCGCCCGCCGCCGAAGCGGCCGTGCGCAAGGACGTCGCGCTCGCCGAGGCGGGCGAGTCCGCCGCCGGGCTGGACGGGGTCCGCTCGTCGGCCGCCTCGTTCGCCGGCGCGTCGGTCGGGTTCGGCGTTCCGGCCACGGCCGACGGGGCACAGCGCAGCGCGGCCGCATCCGACCAGGTTTCCAGCTTCCTCACCGCCGTCGGCGAACGGGCCGCCGCCGTCACCGACCTCGGCACCGTGGCCGCCGACCGGTACCGCGAGGCCGCGCGGGCCGGTGTCGAGCAGATCAACCTCGGTGTGGAGGAACGCCTCCAGGCGGTCCACGCGCACCTCGCGACCCTGCGCGCGCAGGCGCAGTCCCAGGCGGACGCGGCGCGCGGCACGGTCGAGGCGCGGCACGCCACGGCGCGTTCGACGATCGCCGACGCCACCGCCGCCGCGCGGCTGCGCCTGGAGAACGACCACAATGCCGCGCTGCTTTCCATCGAGGCCCAGGAGGGGCAGCAGCTCCAGGCGCTCGACCGGCTGTACGAGGCGGGCGACCGGCGGTTCCGGGCGGCGGGACAGACCGTCGGCGGCGAGGCGGCCACCCGGGGCACCACGATGGCCGAGGAGTACATGCGCGGCCTCGTCGACGAGGACGACAGCTTCTGGGACGGGCCGCTCACCTACAACCGGGGGAAGGCGCGGGCCGACACCGCCCGGGAGATCTCCAAGGCGTACCACGACGGCCTGATCGACGAGGCGAACAAGCAGGCCGATCAGGCACTTTCGGGCAAGGCGCGGGACATCGAGTCGGTGCACGCCACCGCCGGCAGTGCCCGGGAGGCCCTGCGGCAGCAGCACACGGCGACGCTCGACACCCTCCAGCAGGCCGACACGGCGGCCCTCGAACAGGCCGACGCCGCCCGCACCGCCCTCCTCGACGCGATCACCCAGGCGCTGACCGGCGGGCAGCAGCTGTTCGACCGGCTCGAGGTCTCCCTCGTCGAGAACATCCGCACCTCCGCGCAGGCCCAGACGGCGGCGGTGGAGCAGCAGGCGTTCGCGCTGACCGGCGCCGCCCAGGAGCACATCGCCCGCACCGCGAACGGCCTGCTCGAGGCCGGCGGCACACTCGCCGCGCAGGCGCAGGGTGCCGTTCCGCCGCCGGTCGACACCCTGGTCGCTCTGCTGGGTGCGGCGACGGCGGAGATCGACGCGGGCGTGACGACGTTCCACCAGGAGCTTGAAGAGAGCCTGGAGCTCGGCGCGGGGCAACTGTCCGACGCGAGCTTCGTCGTCACGGACGGCCTCGCCACGTCCACGCAGCAGGGGCTGGACGGCGCCACCACCGACGCGAACGACCTCGGCGCCACGATCCAGGCGATCGCCGACTCGGCGGCCGGCACCTTCGAGACCATCGAACAGCAGCACGACAGCGGCCTGACCCGGACCACCACCACCGCCAAGGAGGGCTACGACCGCGTGGTGGACGGCGTCCGGCAGACCTACGGCGAGCTGTCCAGGGGGCTGGAACAGGGCTTCGAGCGCAGCGGCGCCGGCCTCGAACAGGGCCTGCGCGGCGCCCTCACCAAGATGGAAACCGAGATCCGCACCAGGGCGGAGGAGAACGCCGCCGCGGTGCCGCCGCGCTGGAAGAGCGTCGTCAAGTGGGTCCTGATCATCGCGGTGATCGTGGTCGTGGCGCTGGTGATCGGCCCGTTCGTCATCGGGGCGGTCGGCGCGGCGCTGGGCACCGGCGCCGTCATGACCGGCATCATCGCCGGTGCCATCGTCGGCGCCGCGACAGGCGCGACGATGCAAGTGATCAACAACTGGGCGTCGAACCGGCCGCTCGGCGAGGGCGTGCTCAAGGCGGCCGTCATCGGCGGCATCGGCGGGGCGGTCGGCGGCGGCTTCGGCGCCTACTTCGCCTCGGCGGCGCAGGCCGGCACGACGGTCGTCAACACGGCGTTCCGGCAGTTCCTCGCCAACACCGCGATCGGCGCGGCCACCGAGACCGTGCTGAACGTCGTCACCACCGGCCACTTCAGCTGGGAGGCGCTCGGCATGTCCCTGCTGTCGGCCGTCGTGGTCGGCGCGGCGATGCACGGCGCCGGTGGGCTGAAGGGGGTGCAGGGGATCCAGGAAGGCGCGATCGGCGCGGGGGAGAAGTTCGGCGGGGCGCTGCGGGCCGGCATGGGCGGCACGGTGTCGATCAACTACCGGCCGACCGGGGTGCCCGAGGGGACCACTCGGCAGGGGACCGAGGCGGATCCGGCGTCGGGGCTTCCGGGGGCGCACCAGTCCGGCGACGGCCCGGCGGCTGCCACCACCTCCACCGCCGACGATGCGCCCCGCAGGACGACCACCGCCGCCGACGACGGCCCGGTGTCGGCGAGCACCGCCGGCGACGGCCGGATCGGGGCGGATCCCGACGGGCCTCGGCCGACCACGACCGCCGACGACGGGCAACCGGTGCGGGTCGTCAGCACAGAGGAGGTGCCCGGCGGGGCCGGCCGGATCGGGGCGGATCCCGACGGCCGCGTGCCGACCGACGCCGACGGCGTGCCGGCCCGCGGCGGGGCGCAGACGGAGGCCGACGGCGTGCCGGCGACCGCCAAGCCCGTCGAGGAGCCGCCGGTGACCTCGAAGCCCGTCGAGGAGAAGTCCGTCCCGGCGGTCGTGGCGGACGAAGAGGTACCGGTGGTCAAGACCGACACCGAGAGCACACCCCCGTCGACCACCGAGGAGGTCCCGCCCCGCAAGCAGCGCGCCTGGGTGCACCCGGACGGCGCGAAGAAGGGCCACTTCGTCGACATCGACGAGAACGTGCCGGTCGAGTACCGCGCCATCACCCCGCGCAGCGAGGAGGAGAGCGCCGCCTTCTACGCCGACGCGATGAAGAACAAGAAGGGCGGCAACCCCGCCACGGCGGTGGTCATGGGCGAGAACGGCCCGAACATCCGCGACAACCTCTACACCGGCGACGCCCAGACGAAGGCCGTCAAGGTGCTGCAGGAACAGGGCATCCTGGAGATCCTGCCGGACGACCACCTACGCGTCACCGACCCCGAGAAGTACCTGGCCTGGATCGAGGAGGCCTACGCCCAGCGCGGCAACGCGCACATGTCCGACGCCATGCGCGAGGCGATCGAGGCGCACATCAGCAGCGGCCCCATCAAGATCAAGGTCGACCTGAAGGACGGCGGGATGTCCAACGCCGGCAACCTCCCCGGCACGCACGCCGAGATCCTCGCGCTCAACGACATCCTGCTGCAGATGGAACGGGCGGCGACGACCAGTGGCACGGTCAAGGTCCACACCGTGCGCCCCGACGGCTCGCACTTCCGCGCCTGCGCGCACTGTTCTGCCATCATCGAGCGGCTGCCGCCGGCGATCCGGGTCCAGGTGTTGACCGGCACCGTGCTCGTGCCCTGACGAGAAAGCTGCCCATGACCCGCTACTTCCGCGATCCCGCCTCGGGCCGGCATTTCCTGCTGCCCGACGGCATCGACATCTACGCCGACCTCGCGGACTACGAGGTGTCCCAGGACGCGGCGGCGGTCCACCTCCGTGGCCAGGTCGGCCACCTGGTGGAACTCCTCGACGCCGCCGCGCGGGGCGCCACCGGCCCCGGCCGCCTGGCCGAACTGCTCGGCGAGGCCGACCTGCCGGCACTGCGCGGCCTGGCCGACGACGTGCGGGCGACGGCGACGGGCGGACACGCCGCCGCGAGCGCCCGGATCGCCGCCCGCGGCACCACGATCGGCCGGCAGCTCATGCGCGATCTGGAGGGGCTGACCCCGGACGACGAGACCCGCCGACTCGGCCGCCGACTCGACGAACTGGTCGCCCGCCTCGAGGAGCCGGCGCGCGCGCACGAGCAGGAACGGCGGCGGGAGGAGTACCGGCGAGGGGCGCGCTCGGCCATCGCGGAATCCCTGCGCGAGGCCGGCTTCACCCCGCCGCACGAGGCG
>NZ_BOPF01000030.1 GCF_016863615.1 Virgisporangium aliadipatigenens
CGCTAGGCCCCTCCTTCGGGAGGGGCCTAGTTGCATTTCTCCGAAGGAGAAGCAGTCCCGAAGCCCGTGTGCGCTTGCGCGTATTGGCCGTGCGGTGCCCGTTCCCACAAACAGAAAGGCCGCCCGGAGGCGGCCCTTGCTGATGGACGGGGGAGGACTAACCGCGGTGCAGGATCTCTGCACGGATCTTCACGAACAGGTCGCCGCTCTCGGTGACCGAGCGGTTGAGGAAGATCCCCAGGGCGAGGCTGCCGCCGTCGGCCCAGCCGCAGACGGTCAGCGCGACCCCACCGGAACTCGTGTTGCCGCACTTCATGACACCGCCGAGCGGGCCGGCGTCGACCTTGCGGACACCGGACACCGCCAGCGCGCTGCTGAACGCGCCGTCGAGCTCGCTCTCGGGGTCGGTGATGCGGGTGGTGGCGCCGACCAGGCCGACGATCTTCTGCACGTCGCCGTCGGGCGCGTAGTAGGCCGCGATGGCGCTGTCGGCGTCGGTGGAGTTCTTGATTTTCGTGGCCGTCTCGTCCGCGGTCTTCTGCAGGTCCGCGTCGTCGACCTTGGTCATTCCGGCGACGGTCGCCGGAAGGCTGATCGTCGCCGGGTACTCCGGGGCCGGCCCGGTCTTCGACGGGGACGCCTCGGGGGACGCGCCGGCCGAGGCCGCGGTGCCGGGACCGTTGGCGACCGGTTCGTCGTCGTCGCGCAGGAGGGCGACGCTCGCGATCGCGGCGATGAGTAGGACCAGCACGCCGCCGGAGGCCACGAGGGCGATGAGACCGTTCTTGCTGCGGGCCGGCGCCGGCGTCGCGTACGGCTGCGCCACCTGGTACGCGGCCTGCGGTTGCTGCGGGTATCCCTGGTCGTAGGACGGCGCAACCGGTTGCTGCTGCGTCGGGCCGTAGGGGCCCTGGTACGGCTGGCCCGAGTACGGCGGCTCCGTCGTATACGACTCCTGCGGATATCCGGGGGGGCCGCTCTGCGGATAGGACGGGCCACCGCTCTGCGGGTATGCGGGGCCGCCGCTGTAGGGCACGCCGGACGACGGATTGGTGCCGTACGGATCGGGTGCCGGCCCGCCGGGGTACCCGCCGTACTGCGGCTGGTTCTGCCCGGGCTGCCCGTAATAGGGCTGACCGGACGAGGGGTGCGACACGGAGTCCCTCCACGACGTCGTTGTATCTGTCTTGCCGACAAGTGTCCTGCTCACACGGGCTTCATCAGTACCCACGCAGTGCCATCCGGCACGGTTCAGGGAGTTGACGCCCTCCAGCATCATGGGCCAAACGGACGCACCGGAAGAATCAGCCGACTGTGTGCCGCTCATTGCCGACCGGCCGGACGTGCGGGCGGGTGCGGCCTGCGGTGACGCCGGGGAAAAAGGTGTCGGACGGCGCCCGTAGACTCGGCTGGTGAGCGATACGACACCCACCGCCGCGCGGGAGCTGTCCGCGCAGTACCAGCCCGCCGAGGTCGAGCAGCGACTGTACGAGGGCTGGGTAGCGGCGGGTGTATTCGCGGCCGACCCCGCTTCGGACAAGCCGCCGTTCGCGATCGTGATCCCGCCGCCCAACGTCACGGGCTCCCTGCACATCGGCCACGCACTCGACCACACCATCCAGGACTCGCTGATCCGCCGCCGGCGCATGCAGGGCTACGAGGCCCTGTGGCTGCCCGGCATGGACCACGCCGGGATCGCCACCCAAAACGTGGTGGAGCGCCAACTCGCCGCGTCCGGGCAGTCGCGGCACGACCTGGGGCGGGAGGAGTTCGTCGAGCGGGTCTGGCAGTGGAAGGCCGAGTCCGGGGGCAAGATCCTCGGGCAGATGCGCCGGCTGGGCGACTCCGTCGACTGGGACCGCGAGCGGTTCACGATGGACGAGGGGCTGTCTCGTGCGGTGCTCACCATCTTCAAGCGGCTCTTCGACGACGGGCTGATCTACCGCGCCGAGCGCATCATCAATTGGTGCGTGCGCTGCCACACGGCCCTGTCCGACATCGAGGTCGAGCATTCCGACGACGACGGTGAGCTGGTCTCGATCCGGTACGGCGAGGGTGACCGTTCGATCGTCGTGGCGACCACCCGTGCGGAGACCATGCTCGGCGACACCGCCGTCGCGGTGCATCCCGACGACGAGCGCTACAAACACCTGGTCGGCACCCTCGTGGAGCTGCCGCTGACCGGGCGTTCGATCCCGATCGTGGCCGACCCGCACGTCGATCCGGCGTTCGGGACGGGTGCCGTGAAGGTGACGCCGGCGCACGACCCCAACGACTTCGAGATCGGGCAGCGGCACAGCCTGCCGAGCCTCACGATCATGGACGAGACCGGCATCATCACCGTGCACGGGCCGTTCGAGGGGCTGGACCGGTTCGAGGCGCGGCCGGCCGTTGTCGCCGCGCTGCGCGCCGAGGGGCGCATCGTCGCGGAGAAGCGGCCGTACGTGCACGCCGTCGGGCACTGTTCGCGCTGCGGCACGACCGTGGAGCCGCGGCTGTCGCTGCAGTGGTTCGTCAAGACGGCACCGCTGGCGCGCGCCGCGGGCGACGCCGTGCGCGACGGGCGCACCCGGATCGAGCCGCCGGAGCTGGCCAAGCGGTACTTCGCGTGGGTCGACAACATGCACGACTGGTGCATCTCCCGCCAGCTCTGGTGGGGGCACCGGATCCCGGTCTGGTACGGGCCGGCCGGCGAGGTGCGCTGCGTCGGACCCGACGAGGAGCCGCCGGGCGAGGGCTGGACGCAGGACAACGACGTGCTCGACACGTGGTTCTCCTCGGCGCTGTGGCCGTTCTCGACGCTGGGGTGGCCCGCTGACACGCCCTCATTGGCGAAGTTCTATCCGACGAGTGTGCTCGTCACGGGGTACGACATTCTCTTCTTCTGGGTCGCCCGGATGATGATGTTCGGGCTCTACGCGATGGAGGGGCGGCAGCCCTTCGACGTGGTGGCGCTGCACGGGATGGTGCGCGACCAGTACGGCAAGAAGATGTCGAAGTCGTTCGGCAATGTGGTGGATCCGCTGGACTGGATCGAGCGGTTCGGTGCCGACGCCACCCGGTTCACGCTGGCGCGGGGCGCCAACCCCGGTGCGGACGTGCCGGTGTCCGAGGAGTGGTGTCAGGGTTCGCGCAACTTCTGCAACAAGTTGTGGAACGCCACGCGGTTCGCCCTGATCAACGGCGCGACGGTCGAGGGTGACCTGCCCTCCGCCGCGGAGCTGTCCACTGTGGACCGCTGGATCCTGTCCCGACTGGCCGACGTGACCGAGACGGTGGACCGGCACTTCGAGGCGTTCGAGCTGGCCAAGGTCTGCGACGTGCTGTACCACTTCGCGTGGGACGACGTCTGCGACTGGTACGTCGAGCTGGCCAAGCCGGTGCTGACCGGGGAGGACGCCGCGGCTGCCGGGCGCACCCGGCGGGTGCTCGGGCACGTGCTCGACGCGCTGCTGCGGCTGCTGCACCCGGTGGTGCCGTTCGTGACCGAGGAACTGCGCACGGCCCTGGTGCCGGGTGGGGGTTCCATCGTGACGGCCGCGTGGCCCGCCGCTTCCCCCGAGGCGCGGGACACGGCCGCGGAGGCAGAGGTCGCCGGGCTGCAGCGGGTCGTCACCGAGGTGCGCCGGTTCCGGGCCGACCAGGGGCTGCGGCCGGGGCAGCGGGTGGCCGCCCGGATCGACGGGCTGGAGGGTGCCGGGCTTTCCGCGCACTCCGTGCTGATCAGGTCGCTGGCGCGGCTGGACGAGCCCGGCGACGGGTTCGCCGCCACGGGCACCGTCGCCGTGGGCGGTGGGGTCGAGGTGGCGCTGGACACGCGGGGCTCGATCGACGTGGCGGCCGAACGCGCGCGGCTCACCAAGGACCGGGCGGCGGCCGAGAAGGAGATCGCGCAGTGTCGGGCGAAGCTGGACAACCCGGCGTTCACCGAGAAGGCTCCGGCGCCGGTGGTCGGGAAGATCAAGGAACGGTTGGCGGCCGCGGAAGCGGATCTCGCGCGGGTGTCGGCGCAGCTGGCGGCGTTGGCGGGATGATCGGGGCGGGCCCGGGCGTCGACCCGGGCCGGGACGAGGCGTTTCGGCCGGGCACAGCGTCCGGCGGCCCGGCCGTGCCGGTCGGTGGTGCTCCGGCGGTGCGGGGCGATCGGGGCGACGGTGCTCGCGGCGGTGATGATCGGTCGCCGGGCGGTGGGACTGCTGCCGGCCGCGGTGCTGCTCCGGCGGTGCCGGGCGAGCGCGGCGGCGGTGGTCGCGGCGCAGACGGCCGGTCGGCGGGGCGGGGCGTGGATTCGCGGGACGATCGGCCGGTCGAGCTCGTCATCGACGGCGGGGCGCGCGAGTGGGCGCGCCTCGACGCGGCCCATCGCAGCGGCGACCTCGACGACGCCGGCTGGTTCGCGGCGGCGCAGGCCGTCCTCGTGCCGGCCTACCTCGCCGGCGACAATCCGCGCGCCCAGTCGGGCCACTCCGGCGACGAGGCCCGCTGGGAGGAGGCCCGCCGGCACATTCTCGCGGCGGTCGACCGTCCCGGCGATCTCCTCGACGTCGGATGCGCCAGCGGGCACCTGATGGAGTCGCTGCACCGGTGGTCCTCCGGCGCCGTCGAACCGTACGGGCTCGAGCTGTCCCCGGAGCTGGCCGATCTTGCGCGCCGGCGGCTGCCCGCCTGGGCACCCCGGATCTGGATCGGCAACGCGCTTTACTGGATACCGCCGGCCGGACGACGGTTCGACTATGTGCGCACCGGGCTGGACTACGTGCCGGCCGTCCGGCGGGCCGACCTGATCGCACACCTGCTGCGGCATGTCGTCGCGAGGCGGCTCGTCGTGGGGTCGTTCAATGAGGAAAACGCCGAACGGACCACGGAGCGGGACGTGACGGCGATGGGATACCGGATCGCGGGTCGGGACGAGAGACCGCACCCCGATCCGCGCGTGACAAGGCGGGTGTTCTGGATCGATGTCTGACTCAGCACGGGAGGCGTACCGCGCGGCCGAGGAGGAGCTGGCCGATCGCGGATACACCCGCATGGTCTTCGAACTGGGCCGCATCGAGGCGCTGCTCGACCTGCTCGGCAGCCCGCAGCGGGCGTATCCGGCGATCCACCTGACGGGCACGAACGGCAAGACCTCCACCGCCCGCATGATCGATTCGCTGCTGCGGGCGCACGGGTTGCGCGTCGGCCGCTACACGAGCCCGCACCTGGAGACCGTTCGGGAGCGCATCAGCATCGAGGGCGAACCGATCAGCGAGGCGCGGTTCGCGGAGATCTACGCGGAGGTGGCGCCGGTCGCGTCGTTCGTCGACGGGCAGGTCGACGAGCCGCTGACGTACTTCGACCTGACGACGGCGCTGGCGTTCGCGGCGTTCGCGGACGCGCCGGTGGACGTCGGCGTGGTGGAGGTGGGGCTCGGCGGCGTCGACGACTCCACGAACGTCATCCAGGCCGGCACCTGCGTCATCACCCCCATCGGGCTGGATCACACCGAGTGGCTCGGCGACACCCTCGAGGACATCGCGCTGGCGAAGGTCGGCATCGTCCACAAGGGAGCGACGCTGATCTGCGCGGCGCAGCCGCCCGAGGCGATGGAGCCGATCCTGCGGCACTGCGCCGAGATCGACGCCACCATCGCGCGGGAGGGGTCGGAGTTCGGGGTGCTGCGGCGTTCGGTCGCGGTCGGCGGCCAGGTGCTGACGCTGCAGGGGCTGAGCGCCACCTACGAGGACGTGTTCCTGCCGCTGCACGGCGCCCACCAGGCGCAGAACGCCGCGCTCGCGCTCGCCGCCGTCGAGGTGTTCCTGGGCGGCAAGCGGGTCCTGGATCCCGAGGTCGTGCGGGAGGGCTTCGCCGGTGCGTCGTCGCCGGGTCGCCTCGAACGGGTGCGCAACGCCCCGACCATCCTGCTCGACGCGGCGCACAACCCGGCCGGGGCGGCGGTGACGGTGACGGCGCTGCAGGAGGAGTTCGACTTCCGGCGGTTGATCGGTGTCGTGGCGGTGCTGGCCGACAAGGACGCCCAGGGCATTCTCGAGGTGCTGGAGCCGGCGTTCGACGCGATCGTCGTCACACGCAACACGTCGCCGCGGGCGATGTCGGCCGCTCAGCTCGGCGAGATCGCCGTGGAGATCTTCGGCGAGGACCGGGTGCGGGTTCAGCCGTCGCTGCCGGACGCGATCGAGGCGGCCGTCGCGCTCGCCGAGGACACCGAGAACACGGCCATGGGCGGCTCGGGCGTGGTGATCACCGGTTCGGTGATCACGGTCGCGGACGCGCGGAAGCTGCTGGTGCGGTGAGCACGCCCTCTTCCAAACCGTCGGGGTTGCGCAACCCGGGCGCGGCCGTGCGGGGGATCGGCGCCGGTGCGCTCGCCACGATGGCGGTGGTGCTGCTGATGGCGATCGTTCCGCTGATCAGGTTGGACGTGCCGGGTGGGGCGGTGGCGACCGTCGTGGTGCTGGTGGTCGTCGCCGTCGTGCTGTGCGGGATGCTCGGGCGGGCGTGGGCGTGGTGGGCCGGCTGGGTGGTGCCGGTCGCTCTTCTCGTCTCGGGCATCTGGTGGAACGTCGTATTGACCGTCCTCGCCGTCGTCTTCGGCCTGCTCTGGGGCTATGTGCTGTATGTGCGCAGGAGCGTGCTAACGACGTAGTTCCCAGCGGGTGATCGCGATGGCGTGGCCGTCGGGGTCGCGGAACTGGGCTGCCCACAGTTCGTACTGCTCGCCCTGGTTGACGACGGTCGGCGGCAGGACGAACTCGACGCCCCTCTCGCGCAGCGCGTTGTAGGTGGCGTGCACGTCGGCGACCTCCATGTTGAGGTGGATCACCGCCTGGTTGAGCAGTGGCCGTTTGGCCTCGCGGTGCAGTTTCACGCGCGCGTCGCCCCTGGCCAGCACCGCCGAACGTGGGCCCGACTCGACCTCCTCCATGTCCAGCACGTCCCGGTAGAACGCCACGGAGCGGGCCAGTTCACGCACGACGAGCGTGACGCTCTCGCCGCCGACGGTGCCGAGCTGGGACATGCTCGCGGACGGCGCGGCGAGGAACCGTTCCGGGCCGGTGGGTGCGTCGTCCCCGTCGGGCAGCCGGGACTCCGGAGGGAGCGCGCCGGTCAAGGGATCGTCGTCGCGCGGGGCCGGGATGGTCTCGGCGTGGCGTGGGGAGTGTGTGACGTACGACGTCGAACGTCGTCGCGGCAGCGGCGGGGGTTCCTCGGCGGGTGCCGTCGTCTCCGGCTCCGCGGCGGCGGCGTCATCGCCCGCGGCGGCTGGAGCGGCGTCTCGGCTCGCGGCGGTCGGGGCGGCTGCGCCGGAAGTGGCGGTGCCGTCGGTGCCGTCAGCGGCGTCGGTGGCTTCCGGGGTGGTGGCGTGCGTGTCGGTGGCAGGGGTGTCGCCGCCGTCCGTGGTGGCGTCGCCGGCGCGGCCGAGCGGGTGCCCCGGTGGGTCGGTGCGACCCGAGCGTCCGGTCTCGTCGGAGCCGGCGAATGCGCGCGGGGAGGCCTCGTCGGTGGGCGTCGACCGCGCGGCGCCGTCCGCACGGTCGAGGCCGCCGCTGCGTTCGTCCGCGTCGGCAGTGGTGTCGGTGTGGTCCGCGTCGGGCGCCGGGCCTGCCGGGCGGCGGACCGGTGCTTCGTCGGGGCTGAGCGGCCGTAGCGACAGCTCGATAGTGGCCGGGCCGGAGCTCGCCGGCGGGGTGTCCGGAGCGGCGGCCGGCTCGTCCGCGAACGCGCCCTCCGCCTCGTAGTCGTAGGGCTCCTCGACGAAGGCCGCCTCGGCCTCGTGGTCGTACGGCACCTCCGGGCCGGCCGGCGGCGTGGGAGCGGGCCGCTCCAGCGTGTTGGAGTAGCCGTTCACCCGGGAAGGGTCGTCGACGACCACCGTCTCGACGGCGATGCCGACCGGCGGGCCGGCGTCGGCACCGGGCCGGCCGGCGAAGTCGCGGTCATCGACGTCATCGACGTCGTCGGGCTCGTCGACGTCGGGGGAGAAGGCCTCGGCGTCGAACCCGGGGCCCGCCCCGGGCGGGGCCCCGGCCGACGGCCCGTCCTCGGTGCCGCCGGGTACCCGCCATACCGGCGCGATGGTCGAACGCGGCACCTCCGCGACGGGTGCGGCCTCGCCGGGCGGCGGGGCGCCGACAGTGGTTCCCGCGGGGGAGGCCGCGTCGTCGGAGTCGAGGCGATCAAGGAGGCCGTCGTCCGGCGCCGACGCGGTCGCCGGGTCATCCGCCGTGACGGCCGTCCCCGAAGCCGCCGCGCCGGCCGGAGCGTCCGCGGCGGAGGAACCGGGGGAGGCGGGCGTCCCGAAGGTCGACGAGGGCGCCGGTCCGGTGGCGGCGGAGAGCGCCGAACCGGACTCCGCGGCGGCGGCCCCCGAGACGGCGGTGCGGAACGGCAGTTCCTGCTCGCGATCGGGTGCGCTGCTCGGCGGCACCGGCTGCGCCAGCGGTTCCCAGATGTCGCCCGCCGGCGTCGATGCCGCGATCTCCGCGTTGTTGTCGTCCGGCGCGTAGTAGTCGGAGGCGTACGGGTCGGGCGTGTAGGTGTCGTCCTCGGAGTAGCGGCCGCCGGCGTACCGGTCGTCGGGCGGAGTGTCCTCGGTGGGAGAGGCGTCGGTGGGAGAGGCGTCGCCCTCCAGGTCGTACGGCACGTCGGTGCCCGAACGGCCGGCCGCGAACGCGAACGGCTCCTGCGGCGGCGGGGGCGCCTCGACCGGCCGGCGGTGCTCCTCGGCGGTGTCCCACACCTTGGCGGCGCGGCGCGGCGGGTCGATGATCGTGCCGGTCAGCACGGGGCCGCCGCTGTCGCTGTCGCGCGGCTGCCCGTGGTCGCCGGCGAGCAGGTCACCGCTCATGACGTCGAGGTCGCTGGGCTCGGGGCGGGACTCCGGGCGTTCCGGATAATCGGAGACGCGCGGAGCGGGACTGACCGGCGGCGGCACGGCGGCCGCGTCCTCGGGGTCGGTGACCGGCAGCGGCCAGGAGGGTGGCGGCTGGGCGGGCGACGTGGGGGCGGTCTCGACCGGCTCGTCGGCGTAGCGCGGGCCGATGGTGTGCGCGCCGGCGGCGGCCGCGACGGGGGTCTCGTCCGGCGCGCGTCGCGGCCGTGGACGCTTGCGGCCCGGGGAGGGGCGGCGCGGCGGGGCGGCGACCACGACGGGCGGCGGAACGGCCACCTCGACGGGCTCGACCTCCTGCGCCTGCATGACGATCACCGGCGCCGATGCGGTGCGGTCGTCGATCTCGACCTCGGCCGGCGGCTGCGGAACGGGCGGCAGCGGGCTGCCCGGCATCGCGACGACCACCGGGTCGTACTCGTCCACGTCGACGGCGGGCGGGACGCTGGTGACGTGCTCGGGGAAGAGTTCCTCGCCGGCGAGTGCGTGGGTGGCGATCCGGTCCCACAGCACCTTGACCTTGCGCGCGTTGTTGGCGGCGACCTCGACCGGCAGCGTGGCGCCGTCGTCCGGCCATTTGCTGATCGGAACGGCCGGGTCGAGCACCCGCACCGCGACCCCGTCGATGCCGTGGGCGTAGACGGACAGGTGCAGTTCGCAGCGGCCGACGGTGCCGGAGGAGGGCGGCGGAGAGGCGCTGTGCACATGGGCGGTGCCGTAGACCCATTCGTGCTCGCGCCCACGCACGGCGGTGACGACGAGCAGCACCGGCCCGAGAACGCCGATCGCGACGCCCAGGGCCATGATGCCGGGGTTGCCGAGGCCGATGCCGAAGCAGAAGACGAACAACCCGAGCGCGATCAACCCGACGGCGATGAATGCGCGCCCGTGCGACAGCGAGTAACGATTGCTGTTGGCCAACGTCTTCCTCCCCATCGGCAACAAGTTCGAGGCTAGGCCCCCGAGGGAGAACGCGAAAGCCGACGCAGCGGCGGCGGACGAAGCAATTCCGCAAATAGTTCGCGTGATTAGTTCTTGCGGATCTGCCAGACGGCGAAATCGTCGACGCGGGGGCAGGCGAGGTACACGTCGACGGCCGCGCACCCGCTCGAACGGATCGCCGTGCGGCCGACCTCGGTGCGGAAGTCCCAGCCGAGGTCGATGCCGGTGAGCGTGACCGGTTCGGCGGCGGTGGTCAGCGCCGACAGTTGCAGAACGGCGTCGGCGTCGACCGGGAGCATCGCGCCGTTGAACTTGATCGACTTGCCGCCCCGGTCGACGGCGACGGTGCGGGCCGCGTTGTCCTGCCGCGTCGGCACGAGCAGATATTCGTCGGAGTACGGAACCGATGCGGCCGGCGCGGCGAAGGGCACCGGCGTGCGGGTTTTGCGGTCGACGCCGTGCACGGCGAGTTCGCGGCTGGACGGGTCGCCGGGGCGCTGGTCGATGACGCAGGGATCCTGGCCGCAGTGGCCGACCCAGAAGGGTTCGCGGTCGCCGCCGCTGGCCAACTGGCCGGCTCCGGAGAGGAGTTGGTAGCCCGTCTTCTTCTCGGCGAGCAGAACGTCTCCGGTGCTGGTCACCTCGACGAGTTCGGGGGGCAGGTCGGTGGGGATCGTGGTGGGTAGTGCGGTGGGTGCGGATTCGCCCTGGTACCACCAGAGTTTTCCGTCGCGGTCGGCGAAGTGCGCGGCGTCGGTGGGCAGTTCGGGGCGGTCGAGGGCGCGGGCGCCGGCGGGCAGGCGGTGCGCGGTGCCGTCCTTGACGGTTCCGTCGCCGTCGACGGTGAGCGCGCTGACGGTGCCGGCCGTGGTCTGGATCCAGTACAGCTCGACGTTGTCGGGGAAGCCGGTGCTGGGGGTTCGCAGCAGCAGGAGGTCGTTGCCGCCGATGCTCTTCTGCGCCGCCTTCCCGGTGGCGCCGTTGGCGAACACCGCGAGCCGCTTGCCGTCCCGGCCGGGCACGGCGATCGCCACGACCCAGTCGCGCGCGACGCGGACGGATTCCCACGAGGTCGCGGTGGCGGTCCGGACGCGGTCGACCTCCTTGTCGGTCAGTCCGTAGCGTGCGACCTCGAGACTTCCGTCGGTCCGTTGCGCCACCGCCGTGATCGAGTCGATTCCGGGGAACGCCTTGCGCACGCCGTTCGCCGCGAGATCGTCGAACGTGATCTTCGCGCTCTCGCCCAGCGGCTGGAACGACGCCTCCGGCCAGAACGCCTTGTACAGCGCTCCGCCGCAGCCCCCGCAGATCATCACGATCACCAGCAGGATGACCGGCCAGGTGCGGTACTTCGGCCGGGGCGGCAGGGGCCGGCCGGGCGGCTGCACGGCCTGGGCCGCCGGCGCCCCGCCGAACCCGTAGGGCGGCGCACCCCGCGGCGCGGCGGGAGCCGGCGGGGCCGACTGCGGATAGGCCGGCTGCGCGTACGCCGGCTGCGGGGCGGGCGACACCGGACCGGTGGAGTGCGGCGCGGCCGGCATGCCGGAGATCGGCAGCCCGGTGACGGGTGTGCCGGAGCTGGGCGCCTCGACCGTGCGCCCGTCCAGGAGCGCACCCTCGGCGACCGGGAGTTCGGGCTGGTCGAGAACGGTCGGGGCGACCCCGAGCCGGGTGTGCAGGATGCGGCTCACCAGCGGGACGCGGCTGCTGCCGCCGACCAGGAACACGTCGCTCAGGTGTGCGGGGGTGAGCCCGGCGCCGCGCAGGGTCTCCTCGACGGCGTCGACGGCGCGGGTGACGAGCGGGGTGGCGAGGTGTTCGAGCTCGTCGCGGGTGACGTGCAGGGCGGTGCTGACGCCGGGCACCGGCACGGGTGCGGAGGCGCTGCGGGAGAGCATCTCCTTGGCGGCCCGCACGTCGTCCCAGAACGTCTGCCGGTGCCGGCGGTCGATGGCCTCGGTGGGCCGGCTGATGGTGGCCCACACCTCGGGGTGCCGTTCGGCGACGAGCCGGCCGAGGTGCTCCACGAGGAGCGCGTCGATGTCGAGGCCGCCGAGGTCCTCCAGGCCGCCCGTGTTGGCGACGACCAGGGTGGAACCGTCATTGCGGATCAGCGCGACGTCGAGCGTTCCCCCGCCCAGATCGAAGATCGCGAGAACCTTGCCGGGCGGGACCGGCCGGCCCAGCGCGACCGTGAAGTACCACGCGGCGGCGACCGGCTCCGGCACCAGTCGAACATCCGACCAGCCGGCCCGGGCGGCGGCGTCGCGCA
Organism: Virgisporangium aliadipatigenens; assembly: GCF_016863615.1. Lineage (GTDB taxonomy): Bacteria > Actinomycetota > Actinomycetes > Mycobacteriales > Micromonosporaceae > Virgisporangium > Virgisporangium aliadipatigenens. The sequence goes on from NZ_BOPF01000030.1 coordinate 12,105, forward strand.
ACACCTGGCGGCGGTTGGCGCCCCACTCCGCCGGGCAGGTCAGCGCGGCCGGTGGCAGATGGCCGGCGGTCTCGGTGGCGACGCGGGCGACCTGGTGCAGCGGCGCGGCGAGCAGGTCCACGACCTCGATCGGCCGGTCCCCGAGCAGAACGGCCCCGTCGTCGACCCGCCGCTTCGGGTTGGGCTCGTAGCGGGCCGGGTCCAACTGGGCGTGGCGCTGGGCGTCGCGGCCGGCCAGGAGCCCGCCGGTGTCGTCGAGGAACACGGCGCTGGGCAGGATGGGCTGGCCGTCGAAGAGGAGCGGCCGGCTGCGGCCGTCGGGCCAGTGCAGGACGGCGACGGTGTTCGACGTCCCGAGATCGATACCGAGCGTGTGGCCGCGTGGATCAACGCTCACGGATGGCGATACTACGACGCCCGCGCACCTGTCCACGCACGGCGGCGGGTGGACCGCGATCGATCCACCCGCCGTGAGAACGCCGTCACTGGGAAGGCTCGCGCGGCTCCGGCGGCTCGCTCCCGCCGAGAACGGGCGGCGGCACGTCGGAGTCGTCGCCCCAGACCAGCCGGTCCTCGGTGAGCCAGGTGTCGTACTCGGCCGTCTCGTCGGGCGCCGCGCCGCGCCCACCCGTCGCGGCGGTCGGACGTCCGGCTCGCTGGGCCGGTGCCGGCCGGTTGCCCGGGGCGGATCCGGTGCCGGTCCGGGCCGCGGCTGTGCCGGAGGGGCCGCGCATCGCCGAGCGGTCGGTGCCGGTCTCGCCGCGCGTGCCGCTCGTGGGCCGGCGGGGTGCGCTCGCCGCGCGGGTGCCCCCGGTGCCGCGCCCCACCCCGGAGGCCGAACGCGTGTCGACGCCGTGGCCGGGGCCGGCCGGGGTGCCGCCGAGCGGGGTGCCGGTGCCCAGCTGGCCGGCGCTGAGCGAGGTGCCGGCGCCGGCGGTGCCCAGCCCGGCGACCGGTCCGCCGGTGCCGGCGCCGAGTCCGGCACCGGCGCCCGCGAGGGACGTGTCGGGGCCGGCGCTGACCGGGACGACGGCGCCGTCGGTGAGGGCCGGGTCGGTGCCGCCCGGTCCGACGTCGGGGCCGCCGGAGACCTGGCCGGGCAGGTCGACGCCGCTGGTCTGCTCGTTGCCGGGCGCGTGCGTGCGGTACAGCAGGCTCGGGTCGGTGGCGCCCGGCCCGAACCGGTTGCCGCCGGTCTGGTCGACGCTGCCGAGCGGCATCTCGATCGGCGGCTCGGGCACCGGGTAGAGCTGGACGTTGCGGACCTCGAGGTACTGGTTGGAGAGGCCCTCGACGAGTTGGATCATGCGGTCGTGGGCCGCCTTCTTCTCCTTCTCGTCCTGGTCGTGCCCGTTGAACGCGCCGATGACGCCGCCGGTGATCATGCCGGGGAGCCCCGCGACGGCGCCCGTGCTCGCGCCGTCGACCGCGCCGGCGAGCAGCTTGTCGTGGTCGTCGTGCTTCTCCGGGCTCTCCGCCACCGCCTGGGCGTCACGCAGGTTGTTGCCCATGACGATGAGGGCGAAGCCGGTCTCGTTCTGGCTGACGGACAGCTCGCGGGCGTACCGGCCGATGGCGCCGACGCGCGTGACGTACTCGACGCCGGCGGGGCTGTGCCATCCGGCGGCGACCTGCTTGAGCGTGCGCGTGAACGAGTCCGCGATGGCGGCGGTGATCTCGTACGCGGTGCTCCAGCCCAGGGCGGTGTTGAACACCTCGGGCGGATTGCCGGCGAGCAGCTGCCGGTACAGCTCCTCGTGCGACTTGCCGTCGTAGCGGCCGTCGGCGTGTTCGCGGATGCGGCCCTGCTCCTCAGCCATCGTTGCCCCCGTTCAGCGCCGCGGCCACGCCACCGAGCACGTTCTCGATGTCCTTGGAGTTGGCGTTGTTGCGGGCCTCGGTGCTGGTGTAGTTGGTGATGATCGTGTCGGTGGCCCGCTGCGCCGCCTCGATCGCCGAGATGAGCCGGCGGACGTTGGCGACCTGCGTGGCGTGCCGGGTCGCGTGCTGACCGGACGTGGTCCCCGCGTCGTAGAAGCCGCCCAGCGGTAGCGACGCCGGGACCTGGTCCCGAAGATGGGCCAGGAGCCCGTTGGCTTCCTTCAGACGGTTGTCGAGCGTCTTGCGGAAATCCTCCAACGACAAAATGTCGATGTTGGTCGATTGATCAACCATCGACAGCCCCCCGTTCTCTGCGGTGGTTGCCATGTATTCCTAGATGGGTCTCTAGGGGGATACGCCGGCCCGCGTATCACGGTTCACTGGCACCAAGGCTAGTTCCTTGGCGCCAACCATATCGGTCGGGGGCACTTCGAGCAGCATCTATTACCGAGTGTGTCAACGTGATGACGATGCCGCCGGGGCAGAACGGGACGGCGGTGACGAACTCGGCGCGGCGGACGGCGGGGTCGGTGATCGACTCGGCGTCGGACTCGGCGGGGGTGTCGGCGTCCCGGCACCGCCGCCGCTGCCGTTGCCGCCGGAGGGCGTCGGACCTGCCGGCGTCGGCCGGAAGAACTGCCCCGCCGCGGCCGGGTCGAGCGTCGGCCCCGACGGCACCAGCGCGAGCAACTGCGCCGGAACGGGCACCGGCGCGTACCCCGCGAAGCCGAGCGCCTCCTGGGCGCGCACCTGGCCGGAGTCCTTGAGCGCGTACCGGATGCCGAGATCGGTGATCAGGTACACCGTCCCGTTGGCGTTGACGCCCGGCACCGGCTGCTCCCGCACCACGGCACCGCGGCCGTGCTCGACCAGGACCCGGTCGACCGCGAGGATGCCGTCGGCGCTGACGTTCTGGTTGGTGCTCGGCGGGATGGCCAGCGACTCCGAGCCGGCGGCCTGATAGCCCACCACCGTGCTGATCTTGCCGTTGCGCTCGTCGCCGCGGAACGTCGAGCACACCATGCTCAGGTCGTTGCGGCCGGTGCTGACCTTGGGCAGTGCGGTCGGGAAGCCCTCCGGCTCGATCTTCTCCGCCAGGTTGGCGGCCTCGCCGGCCGTGATCTCCACAGCCCGGTCCGAGATGGTCAGCAGCCGCGCCGTCACGTCGCCGATCGGGGCCAGCCCCTTGGTCGTCAGCACGTAGGACGACTGGCCGCTGCGGTACACCCGGCCGATCACGCCCGGTGACCCGGCGAGACGGATCGCGCTCTGCTGGCCCTTGCCCGCGATGTCCGGCGGCACCAGGTCGGGGCCGCGCGTGATGCCGTTGACCAGCTGGGTGGCGACCGGGTAGGTCGGCGCGGCGGCCAGGTCCAGCGCGGTGAGCGTCGAGGGGTCCTTGATCTCGTAGAGCCGGTCCTGCCAGAGCAGGAACCGCTGCTGGCTGCCGCCGCGGCCGGTGGTCAGCAGCAGGGTGGTCTCGCCCGGCAGGGTGCCGCCGGCGGGTGTGCGCCCCACGAGCAGATGCGTCGTCGGCGTTTCCGAACCCTCGATGCCCGGCACGCTGCACAGCGTCCACGGCACGCCCAGCAGCGACTTCTTGTCCGGCGGCGGGTCCGGCGCACCCGGGATCCCGATCGGGTCGCCGACCGGGAACGCCGCCAGCGACCGGCGCGACATCTGCTTCACCCGCGGGCTCGGCGACCCGGCGAACAGCAGCGCGGACGACCAGTTCAGGACGGGGTGCAGGGTGCCCTCGACCATCGCGAAGCGGGCACCGGTCTCCCGCATGATCACCAGATCGCCGTTGTCGGCCTTGCCGCCGGCCGGGTTGAGGAACCCGTAGATGCCCACCACGGCGAACACGATCGCGGCGACGATCACGCCGCCGAACAGCGACAGCGCGAGCCGGCGCATCGGGCGTTCGGTGGTCTCGGGCTCACCGGACAACAGGGCGGAAACGATCCGTCGAGTGACGAACCGGTGTGCCTGCACCTGTTCATGGCGAGTCCCCATCGCACCTCCCCCGTGGCGAGCGGCGACCCTACAATACGGCGGCCGTCGTAGGCTGTGGTGGCCGTTCGGCGGTGCGGGGAGGCGACCACAAATGACGATCATCAATTCGGCATGACGGCACCACCGACCAGCCGTCCGCGGGTCGGCGGGCCGCCCGGCCCCACCGGGCCACCGGTCCGGCCGCCCGCTCCGGTCGCGCCGGCGCGCGTCCGCAAGGTGAGCCAGCGGGTCTCCACGGGACGGCTGGTGCTCTTCGAGATCGTCGCCGTCGCGGTGGCGCTGGCGGCGTTCAGCGGCTCGTCGATCGCGCTGATCGCGGTGACCGTCTGCGGCGGCGCGGTCGTCTTCGTGGCGTTCCTGCGCGGCAACGGGCGCTGGTGGACCGAGTCGCTGACGCTGCGGCGGGAGTGGCGGCGCCGGCGCGCCGTGGGTTCGCGGGTGGAGCGGGTGATCGTGGGCCACGACGACCGCGGCACGACCGTCGGCATCGGCTGTGACGAGGGCGGCTGGTACGCCGCCGTCGCGGTCGCGCCGGCCGCCGGGGTCGAGGGGCGCCGGGGCGGCGCGGTGCCGGTCGAGGCGCTCGCCGCGCTCGTGGTCGACCCGTCGGTGCCGGTCTCCGCGATCCAACTGACCAGCCTCGCCGTTCCGTCGCCGCAGTACCTGACCCCGCGCCAGTCGCCGGCCGCCGCTTCCTATGTCGAACTGGCGCGCGACCTCGTCGCCACCGGACCACCGCCGATCGAGCAGCGCGACTGGATCACCGTTCGGCTGACCGTCGACGACGCGGTGACCGCCGCGTACAGCCGGGGCGGCGGCACGGTGGGCGTGCACCGGGCGCTGACCTCGGTCGTCGGGCGGGTCGCCAAGGCGGTCAGCGGCGCGGGTGTCGACCACGAGGTGCTCGGGCCGACCGAGCTGGCCGTGGCGGTGCAGACCTGTTCGGGGATCCCGGGCGGTGCGGAGGCGGCCGTGGCCGTGCGCGAGGAGTGGACCTCGTGGACCTCGGGCGGGCTGGTCGACGTGGCGTTCGAGGTGGCGGAGTGGCCGACCCGGGACGCGGGCTCGCTGGCGGACCTGCTGCACACGCCGGCGGCGCGGATGGTGTGCGCGTTGGAGCTGCGGCCGGTGCCTCGGCGAACGCCCGCGGATCCGGGCAGCGGCGGCGGGGTGCTCGTGCGCGGCACCGTCCGGGTGGGTGCGCTGCCGCCCCGGCTGCCGGACAGCGTGCGCGCCCTCACCGAACGCGCCGACGACCTGGGGATCAAGCTGCGGCGGCTGGACGGCTGGCACGCCCCGGCCGCCTACGCGAGCGCCCCGACCGGCGGTGGGCCGTGGTGACGCGGGCGCAGCACCAGGTGGAGCCCGCGGCGGTGGGGCGGTTCATGACGGCGGGCGGCCCGACCGGCCTGCTCGTGGGCCGCGGGACCGACGGGCAGCCGGCGCTGCTGCGGATGTTCCGGGCGCAGCCGACCCGGATCACCGTGATCGGCGGCGTGTGGCTGGGGCGCCTGGTGGTGTTCCGCGCGTTGGCGCTGGGTGCCCGGGTGCTCGTGCGCACCATGGATCCGGGCCGCTGGCAGGGGCTGGGCGAGGCGGCGACCGGTTCGGCCGAACGGGTCGTGCTCGTGCAGGGCCAGCCCGGCCCGACACCCGGGTACATCGGGGAGCCGGTGCTGCACGTGTTCGACCTCGACGGGGCACGGCCGGCCGACCTGGGCCCCACCGACGCCTGGCAGACGACGTTGACCATCGGCGCGCAGGTCACCGGGGCGGCGGCCGAGGCGCTGTCGGGCTCCGACGCGGCGGTCGTGCAGCGGATGTGGCCGCAGCAGGCGGAGTACGCGGCGGTGGTGCTCGGCATCGATCCGGAGGCGGCGGCGCCGGTTGCGGACCTGCCCGACGATATGGTCGCCGTGCTGCGCTTCGGCGAGCTGAGTTTCGTGCGCCTGGTGCCGACGAGCATCGAACGGCGGATGTTCGGGGCGCCGCAGCGTTAAGGGCGTTCCCTGGGGAGGGTTTTGTGGGTCGGAAGCTTCGCAGCGCAGCCGTCGGGTGTGTGGTCGGGGCGGTGGCTGCGGTGCTCCTGCCCGTTCCCGCGACTGCCGCACCGACGGAGCAGTGGCATCTCGCGGCGCTGCGGATCCCGGAGGCGCACCAGATCACGAGCGGAACGGGCGTGGTGGTGGCCGTGATCGACAGCGGCGTGCGCCCGCACCCGGACCTCGACGGGCAGGTGCTCGCCGGCACGGACATCTCCGACAAGGACCCCTCGGAGGACAACGGGCACGGCACGGTCTGCGCGGCGCTGATCGCCGGGCGGGGGCCCGCCCCGGGCAAGATCCTCGGCATCGCGCCCGGGGCGAAGATCCTGCCGGTGCGCATCGGCAACGACGGCGGCGGCGTCGCGTTCCTCCGGCACGACGAGGCGGTGCGCTGGGCCGTCGACCACGGCGCCAAGGTGATCAACATGTCGATCGGCGTGATCGGTCGCGGGGAGGCCACCCTCGCCGACGCCGTGGCGTACGCGCTCGACCACGACGTGGTGGTCGTCGCCAGTTCCGGCAACAAGGGCGCCGACCTGGACGAGATCCCGGCGCCCGCCAACGTGCCCGGAGTGATCGCGGTCGGGGCCACCGGCCGGGACGGCAACCTCTGGGACGGCACGGTGACCGGCCCCGAACTGACCCTCACCGCGCCCGGCGTGGACCTGCCCGGCGCCTACCCGACCGACCCGGGCAAGCCCGCCCGGTACACCACGATCCCCGGCGGGACCAGCGCGTCCGCGCCGATCGTGGCCGGTGCGGCGGCCCTGGTCCGGGCGAAGTACCCGCAGTTGAGCGCCAACGACGTGATCCAGCGGCTGATCTCGACGGCCGACGACGCGGGCGAGCCCGGGCGCGACGACGAGTACGGCTACGGCCGGCTGAACATCGTGAAGGCGCTCACCGCCGACGTCGAACCGGTGACCGAGAACCCGCTCGGCGAGCCGGAGCGCACGAGCGACGTGGCGATCCCGGCACCGGAGGAGGAACGCGACGTGACCGGTGCGCTGCTCTTCGTCGCCGGCCTGTTCGGGGTCTTCCTGCTGCTGATGATCGGCCTGGTGGTGTTCCTCTTCTGGATCAACCGGCGGGCCAGCCTGCAGCGCTGATCAGCTGTCGCGGAACGTCCGGATCCAGCCGTACAGGCCGCTCACCCACACGATCAGCGGCAGCACGCTGAGCACCATCATGATCTCGATGATGTCGAGGGTGCGGCCCCACATCGGCGACGCCCGGCGGCCGGTGTCGCGCAGCGCGTAGCCGATGCTGACGCCCGCGACGACGAGCAGCGCCACCACGACCACGGCGAGCCGCACGAGCACGTCCCCGCGGGCGAACAGCGCGATCTCCAGGGCGGCGACCCCGATCACCCCGGCGGCCAGCAGCGGCAGCCGCTGACCCGTCGAGATGAACCAGCGCGCCCGGCTCAGCATCAGCAGCCCGAGCAGGCCGCACAGCACCAGCGACGGCGTCGACTCGGCAACCGCGAGCGTGACGGCGGTGCCCGCCGCGACGGCCGCGAGGGCGGCGAGCATCGCGGACAGGAAGTTGTCGGCCCGCTCGGCCATCGCCAGGACCCGCGCCCCGTCGACCGTCTCGGCGTCGGAGCGCACGTCCTCGGTGCCGGTCGGCACGGACGGCACCGGCAGCCCGGCCAGCCGGTAGGAGAACATCGGCAGCGCCGGCATCGCCAGCAGCGCGAACCCGACGACGATCGACGCCGCGCTGGCCGCCGCCGCGCCGGTGAGCAGGCTGATCGCCGCGCCGAGCGCCAGGGCGGACGCGGCGATACCGGTGCCCAGGAAGACGTGCGAGGCGGTGGCGATCATGACCGACCCGAGCGCCGAGACCAGGAGCACGGCCGTGGCCGCCACCAGCAGGTTGGCGCCGGACAGGTCGTCGACCGGCCGCTCGCCGGCGAAGACCAGCAGCCCGCCGACGAACGCGTACGCCATCGCGACCAGCGCCAGCAGGATGCCCGTCGCCCGGTCGTCGAACGCCCGCGCCGCCACCACGGCGCAGCCGAGCAGCGCGACCGTGAGCAGGAGCGCCACCAGCGCGCCCGGCAGGTGCGGCGGCCCGGCGAAGAGCACCGCGATCGCGCCGGCGACCAGGGCGAACGCGCCGAGGCCGACCCCGAACCGGCGGGTGTTGGCCGCGATCCACCGCCCCGGCCGGGTCTGGGTGGCGGTGGCCACCGCGTCGACGACGTCGTCGAAGACCGGCTCCGGGGCGGCGGCGCCGCGCGGGCGCAGGTAGAGCATGTCGCCGTCGCGGATCTCCAGTTGCAACGGCGTGCGCGCGATGTCCAGCGGCGCTCCGGCGAGCCGGGCGAGCGACCAGCCGTGCCGGCCGTCGGGGTCGTCGGCGAGCCGTTCGCCGGCGAAGCGCAGAAGTGTCGGAAGTACGTCAGCGAGCGGGACTTCGGAGGGCAGGGCGACATCGACCCGGGTCCGGGGGGCCACGATCGTCACGCGACTCAGCCCGGTGGTGCTGGTCATCGTTACTCTGCCTTTCCTCGTGGCTGCGGAGGGCTACACGCTTGTCGCGCAGGTTACCTAAGATTGGCCACTGTCCCGATGTCCAATTTCGCAGGTAGCGGGGCAGCGGGGAGGCGTTTCGTGAGTACCGTCCTGTTTCGGCGACCGCCGCGACGGTCCGGGCCGCAGTTGCCCCGTGGCGAAGTTCTGCTGGAATCCCCACCCGAACTGCCGGAGGAGCTGCCCCGCGGGTTCGGTCAGGTGCTGATGATCCTGCCGATGGTGTGCGGGGTCGGCGCGATGGCGTTCCTCTACGCGGGGCGCAGCGGCGGCGCGATGACCTGGATCGCCGGTGGGCTGTTCGGGGTGTCGATGCTGGGCATGGCCGTCGGCACGATGGGCGGCGGCGAGAACAAGAAGGCCGAGGTCGACGCCGAGCGGCGGGACTACATGCGGTACCTGGCGCAGGTGCGCCGGCGGGTGCGGCGCGCGGCCGACCAGCAGCGTTCGGCGACGCTGTGGCTGCACCCCGCGCCGGACGCGCTGTGGTCGATCGCGGCGTCCCGACGGATGTGGGAGCGGCGGCCCACCGACGACGACTTCGGGCAGGTGCGGGTCGCGGTCGGGCCGCAGAAGCTGGCCGTCGAGCTGATCCCGCCGGAGACCAAGCCGGTCGAGGATCTCGAGCCGATGTCCGCGATCGGGCTGCGGCGTTTCGTGCAGACCTTCCGGCAGGTGCCGGACCTGCCGATCGCGCTGTCACTGCGCGCGTTCGGTCGGGTCTCCGTTCGGGGGGAACGGGAGCACGCGCTCAACACGGCCCGTGCGCTGCTGGCGCAGGCGGTCACCTTCCACTCGCCGGACGACCTGCGGGTGGCGATCGTCGCCGCGAAGGAACATCAGGACAGCTGGGACTGGGTGAAGTGGCTGCCGCACGCGCAGTTCGACGCGAAGGCGGACGGCGCCGGCGCGCAGCGGCTGGTCTTCGAGTCGATGGCCGACCTGGAGTCGCTGCTCGCCGACGAGGTGGGCGGGCGGCCCCGGTTCAACCCGTCGGCCAAGCCGGTCGCCGGGGACCGCCATCTGATCGTCGTGCTCGACGGCGGCGAGGTGCCCGCGACGTGCCAACTCATCGGCCCCGGGCTGCTCGGGACGACCGTTCTGGACCTGTCCGGGGTGACGCCCCGCGACGCGGGCCGCTGGCTGCTCGCGCTCAACGTGTACGCCGACCGGATCGAGGTCAACCAGGGCAGCCGGGTCACCCCACTGGGCCGGCCGGACCTGATGCCGATCCCGGTGGCCGGCGCCCTGGCGCGGCAACTGGCGCCGTACCGGCTGTCGCAGCAGGCCCGCTCGGAGGAGCCGCTGGCGGTCAGCACCGAACTGCCGCAGCTGCTCGGCATCGGCGACGCGGCGGCCGTGGACCCGCGGCGGCACTGGCGGGTCCGGCCCACCCGGGAGAAGCTGCGCATCCCGCTCGGCAACGGGCCGGACGGCAACGTCGTCGAGCTGGACATCAAGGAGTCCGCGCTGGAGGGCATGGGCCCGCACGGGCTCATCGTCGGCGCGACCGGTTCGGGCAAGAGCGAGCTGCTGCGCACGATCGTGGCGGCGCTGGCCGTCACGCACGACTCCGAGGAGCTCAACTTCGTCCTCGTCGACTTCAAGGGCGGTGCGACGTTCGCGTCGCTGGACGCGCTGCCGCACACCAGCGCCGTGATCACCAACCTGGAGGACGAACTGCACCTGGTCGACCGCATGCAGGACGCCCTCGCCGGTGAGCTGCAGCGGCGCCAGGAGCTGCTGCGCGCCGCCGGCAACTACGTGTCGCGGCACGAGTACGAACGCGCCCGCCTGGCCGGGGAGCAGCTACGGCCGCTGCCGAGCCTCCTGGTCATCTGCGACGAGTTCAGCGAACTGCTGGCCGCGAAGCCGGACTTCATCGACCTGTTCGTGCAGATCGGCCGGCTGGGGCGTTCGCTCGGCGTGCACCTGCTGCTCGCCTCGCAGCGGCTGGAGGAGGGGCGGCTGCGCGGGCTCGACACGCACCTGTCGTACCGGATCGGGCTGCGGACGTTCAGCGCGGTGGAGAGCCGGATCGTCCTGGGCGTGCCGGACGCGCACGAGCTGCCCAACGCCCCGGGGCACGGTTACCTGAAGATCGACACGCAGACGATGCTGCGGTTCCGCGGCGCGTACGTCTCCGGCCCGTACCGGCCCACCGGTGGCGACCCGGAGGTGCGCGCGGCGGCCCAGCGGCAGGTCGTGCCGTACGTGATCCACCACGTGCCGCTGCCCGAACCGCTGCCGCAGAGCGCGCCCGAAGAGGCGGAGCCGCAGGCCGAGGGCGGCGGCAAGCAGACCACCATGCTCGACGTGATCGTCGAACGGCTGCGCGGTAACGGCACGCCGGCGCACCAGGTGTGGCTGCCGCCGCTGGACCGCCCGTCCACGCTCGACGAGCTGCTGCCGGCGCTGGCCCCGGAACGCTACCGCGGGCTGCACGCGGCGGGCTGGCCCGGCAACGGCCGGCTGGCCGCACCGGTCGGGATCGTCGACCGGCCGTACGAGCAGCGGCGCGACCCGATGGTGGTGCAGCTCGACGGCGCCGCCGGCCACGTGCTCATCGTCGGCGGGCCGCGCTCCGGCAAGAGCACGCTGCTGCGGACGTTGATCTCGTCGCTGGCGCTGACGCACAACCCGTACGAGGTGCAGTTCATGTGCCTCGACTTCGGCGGCGGCTCGCTGCGTTCGCTGGAGGAACTGCCGCACGTGTCGGGCGTCGCGACCCGGCGCAACGTGGAGGCGATCCGGCGCACCGTGGCCGAGGCCTCCGCGCTGCTCGACGACCGCGAGGCACGCTTCGCCGAACGCGGGATCGAGTCCATCGGCGCGTACCGGCGGATGCGCGCGGCCGGCGAGATCACCGACGACCCGTTCGGCGACGTGTTCGTGGTCGTCGACGGCTGGGGCACGCTGCGCGAGGACTTCGACGAACTGGAGACGCGGCTGACCCGCATCGCGGCGCGCGGTCTCGGGTTCGGGGTGCACCTGGTGATCACCGCCAACCGCTGGATGGAGCTGCGGATGAACATCCGCGACCTGCTCGGCACCCGGTTGGAGCTGCGCCTCGGCGACCCGAACGAGTCGGAGATCGACCGGCGGGTGGCGGTCAACGTGCCCACCGGCGCCCCGGGGCGCGGCCTCAGCCGGGACAAGCTGCACTATCTCGCCGCGCTGCCGCGCATCGACGGTGACGGCGACCCGGAGTCCCTGCCCGAGGGCACCGCCGACCTGGTGGCCCGGGTCGGCGAGGCCTGGCACTACCAGCCCGCCCCGCGGGTGCGCCTGCTGCCGCGCACGCTGCCGCTCGAGGAACTGATGAAGGTCGTCGACGCGGACCGGCCGGGCCTGCCGATCGGGCTCAACGAGTCGCACCTGGCACCCGTGCACCTGGATCTCGCCAACGACCCGCACCTGATCGTGTTCGGCGAGGCGGAGTGCGGCAAGTCGAACCTGCTGCGGATGATCGCCCGGGTGATCGCCGACCGGTACACCCCGCAGGAGGCGCAGCTGGTTGTCGTGGACTTCCGGCGCAGCCTCCTGGGCGCGGTCGAGGGGGATCACCTGCTCGGCTACGCCGCGTCGGTCAACGTGCTCAAGGAGATGGTGGGGGCCATCCAGGGCGCCATCGTGCAGCGCCTGCCCGGCCCGGACGCGACGCCCGAACAGTTGCGCAGCCGCAGTTGGTGGCGGGGGCCGGACCTGTACGTGCTGATCGACGACTACGACCTCGTCGCGTCGCCGGGCAACAATCCGCTCCTGCCGTTGATCGATCTGGTGTCGCAGGCGCGTGACGTCGGGCTGCACCTGATCATCGCGCGACGGATGGGCGGCGCCTCGCGCGCACTCTACGAATCGCTGCTGCAACGAATGCGTGAACTCGACGCGCCGGTCCTGATGATGAGCGGGAAACCGGAAGAGGGGGCATTGATCGGCAATCGAAAGCCCACACTGCAACCACCCGGACGGGGCACACTTTTCCGACGAAGTGATGGTGACCAGCTCATTCAGACCGCATGGTCGGCACCGTGATAGATCTGAGTCGATCACTAACGCACTGTCAACTCTGGCGGCGGTCGGCTACCGTGCATTGAACCGACCTCGACGTCGGGACGTATTACGGTTTGTGGCTACGCGGGGGCTCCCCTCGGGCGCGTGCCGCACCTGACAAGTGAAGGGGTGAAACCGATGACCATCGCAATGGATCCGGCCACACTTCGTAAGGCGGCCAACGACATCCGCACCACCAAGGACGAGGTGGACGGTCAGCTCAAGTCGCTCTGGGGCGTGGTCGACGACCTTGCGGCGGCCTGGCTCGGTGAGGCTTCCAAGGCGTTCAACGACCTGATGCAGCGCTGGAGCACCGACACGACCAACCTGACCAACGCGATGACCAACATCGCCAGCCTCATGGACGACGGCTCCGTCAAGGGCGAGGCCAACGACCAGGAGCAGGCCGCGATGATGAACAAGTTCAACGGCGTGCTCAACCCGTCCTGACCGTTCCGACTGACCTGGGGAAAAACATGTCACTGATTCAGGTGAGCCCGGCCCAGTTGGAGGCCGCGCAGCTGAGCATCCAGAAGATCTCGAAGGAGATCGACACCAAGCTCGACACCCTCCGCGCCATGCTGCAGCAGCTGGAGTGGGAGGGCGCCGACCGTGAGGCCTACAACGCCTACCAGGCCCAGTGGGACCAGGCGGTGCGGGACATCAACGCCGTTCTCAACCAGATCGGTGGGGCCGTCGGCATCGCCCGGGACAACTACATCACCACCGAGGCCAACAACGCGAAGGTGTGGAGCGCCTGACGGCTTCTTCCGCGGCCCGGTTCTCCCGGTGGGAGCCGGGCCGTTCGGCGTCCCGGGGGGGCCGGCGGCTCACATGCGGGCGCGCAGCGCGCGGGCCCGACGCACGGACGCCGCCGCGAGGAGCAGCACCACGGTGAGCCCACCGAGCGTGACCGCCGTGATCACCGCCGCCGTGCGGGTGCCGCCGAACGGGTCGTGCGGTGGCGCGGGGCGCTCCAGCGTGGCGGGGGCGGCAGCGGCGGTCCTCGACGGAACGGCCTGCTGCACGACCGTCAGCGCCCGCAGGGGATTGACGACGCCGTAGCCGACCTGGATGTTGAACCCCTCCGGGGGATGGTCCGCCGTGCTGGTGATCCGCGCCGCGACCTGGGCCGGGGTCAGCTTCGGGTCCTGGCCGCGCAGCAGGGCCGCCAGCCCGGAGACGTAGGCCGCCGCGAAGCTCGTCCCGCCGGCCTTGAACTCGGCGAAGCCGCCGCCCGCCGGCGTCGGGCCCAGCACGTTCGCGCCGGGCGCCGCCACGTCGACGAACGTGCCCGAGGTCGAGGTGTCGACGTGCTTGCCCTCCTCGTCGACCCCGGCGACGGCGATCACCCCGTCGTACGCGGCCGGGAAGGCGGGCCCCTCCTGCTTCGAACCGCCCTCGTTGCCGGCCGCGGCGACGATCACCACGCCCCGCCCGAGGGCGTACTGGACGGCGTTCTTCAGGGCGGGGGTGTCGGGCGTGACGAGCGACATGTTGATCACATCGGCGCCGTTGTCCGCCGCGAACACGATCGCCTCGACGATGTGCTGCGGGATGGTCGCGTCGGAGGTGCGCTCGGTGTCCCGCAGGACCCGGATCGGCAGGACGGTCGCCTTCGGCGCGATCCCGGAGAACGCCCCCACGGGACGGCCGGCGATCACCCCCGCGACGATGCTGCCGTGCGCCGCCTCGTCGCACCGGCCGTCGTTGGTCTGGTCCACGTAGTCCTTGCCGGCGAGGACCGCACCCGCGAGCGAGGGATGATCGGCCGTCACCCCGGAGTCGATCACCGCGACCCGGACCCCCTCGCCCTGGCTCAGCGGCCACACCAGGTTGGGCTGCAGGCGCCGCAACGGCCACGGCGTCTCGGTCACCGGGTTGTCGTACCGGACCCTGCTGGTGTCGCACGCCGCCAGCGCGGGCGTCGCCGGTGCGAGCGCGACCGCCGAGGCGCACACGGTCAGCGCGGTCGCGGTCACCGCCGCACGCCACCGGCCTGTCACGTCGAAGCCTCCCCGAGAACTGGCCCGTCAGCAGGCAGTGTAGTCGGGCACGGCGTGCGCAAACGTCGATATCGTGCCGTTGCTCCAGGCTCCCGCGGGATGCTTCCTGGAAACGTGGATGAGGCCGGCCCCAGGGGTCGGGTACCCTCGTAGCACAGGCATCGACCCGGCCATCACCGGTGAGCCTCCGGAAGAAAAGACTCCCTGATCTACAGGAGCAGAGGGTCCCAGTAGAACCGGACGGGACGGCCCGTCACAGCCGGCCAACGAGCGGCCATCCGGGAGACCGGATGTGCAAGCGGGGTGGTACCGCGGGTCCACGCAGGACTCGTCCTCGCACTGTGCAGTCATACGCAGTGAGGAGCCACCTGATGACGTTCCCGAAACACGTGTCTGAAGCGGGAGTGCCCGCGAGCCCGGACCTGCCTACGGTGGAGGAGCGGGTCCTGGAGCACTGGGCCGCCGACAAGACCTTCGAGACCAGCGTCGAGGCGCGGCCCGCCGGGGAACGCGGCAGCAACGAGTACGTCTTCTACGACGGACCGCCCTTCGCCAACGGCCTGCCGCACTACGGCCACCTCTTCACCGGCTACGTCAAGGACGTGGTGCCGCGCTACCACACGATGCGCGGCAAGCGGGTCGAGCGCCGCTTCGGCTGGGACACCCACGGGCTGCCGGCCGAGGTCGAGGCGGAGAAGCAGCTCGGCATCACCACCAAGGCCGAGATCCTCGAACTGGGGATGAAGGCGTTCAACGACGCCTGCCGCACGTCGGTGCTGCGCTACACCAACGAGTGGGAGCGCTACGTCACCCGCCAGGCCCGCTGGGTCGACTTCGCCAACGACTACAAGACGCTCGACCTCCCGTACATGGAGAGCGTCATGTGGGCGTTCAAGACGTTGCACGACAAGGGATTGGTGTACGAGGGCTTCCGGGTGCTGGCGTACTGCTGGCGCTGCGAGACGCCGCTGTCCAACACCGAGACCCGCATGGACGACGTCTACCGCGACCGGCAGGACCCGGCGCTGACCGTCGGCTTCACCCTGGAGACGGGTGAGCGGATCCTGGTGTGGACGACCACGCCGTGGACCCTGCCGTCCAACCTCGCGCTCGCGGTCGGGCCCGACATCCCTTACGCCGTCTACGAAAAGGCCGGGGAGAAGGTTCTGGTCGGGGAGGCCCGCGCCGCCGCCTACGAGAAGGAGCTGGCGGGCTACGAGAAGACCGGCACCGTGCTCGGGCGGGATCTCGTCGGTCGCCGTTACACCCCGCTCTTCGACTTCCTGGTCGAACAGGCCGGAGCAAACGCCTTCCAGGTGCTCGGCGCGGACTTCGTGTCCACAGAGGACGGTACCGGCGTGGTGCACATGGCGCCCGCGTTCGGTGAGGACGACCAGAACGCCTGCAACGAGGCGGGGATCCCGACGATCCTGACCGTCGACGAGCACACCCGGTTCACCTCGCTGGTGCCGGACTACGAGGGCCTGCAGGTCTTCGAGGCCAACAAGCCGGTGATCCGCGACCTCAAGGAACGCGGCGTCGTGGTGCGCCACGACTCCTACGTGCACTCGTACCCGCACTGCTGGCGGTGCGACACGCCGCTGGTGTACCGCGCGGTGTCGTCGTGGTTCGTGGCGGTGTCGACGTTCCGGGACCGGATGGTCGAGCTGAACCAGCAGATCAACTGGGTGCCGGGGCACGTCAAGGACGGCTCGTTCGGCAAGTGGCTGGCCGGCGCGCGGGACTGGTCGATCAGCCGGAACCGGTTCTGGGGTTCGCCGATCCCGGTGTGGAAGTCCGACGATCCGGCCTATCCGCGGATGGACGTGTACGGGTCGCTGGAGCAGCTGGAGAAGGACTTCGGGGTCAAGGTCACCGACCTGCACCGGCCGAACGTCGACGAGCTGACCCGGCCCAACCCGGACGACCCGACGGGGAAGTCGACCATGCGCCGGGTGCCGGAGGTGCTCGACTGCTGGTTCGAGTCGGGGTCGATGCCGTTCGCGCAGGTGCACTACCCGTTCGAGAACAGGGAATGGTTCGAACAGCACTACCCGGGCGACTTCATCGTCGAGTACATCGGGCAGACGCGCGGGTGGTTCTACACCCTGCACGTGCTGGCGACGGCGCTGTTCGACCGGCCCGCGTTCCGCAACTGCATGGCCCACGGCATCCTCCTCGGCGAGGACGGCCGCAAGATGTCGAAGTCGCTGCGCAACTACCCGGACGTCTACCAGATGTTCGACAAGTACGGCTCCGACGCGATGCGGTGGTTCCTCATCTCCTCGCCGGTGCTGCGCGGTGGCGACATGCCGGTGGTGGAGACGGGGATCCGCGACGCCGTCCGGCAGGTGCTGCTCCCGCTGTGGAACGTCTGGTACTTCTTCACGCTGTACGCCAACGCCGACAACGTGGAGCCGACCAGGCGGACCGACAGCACGCACCCGCTCGACCGGTACGTGCTCGCCAAGACCGGCGAACTCGTCGAGACCGTGACCGCGCAGATGGACACCTACGACATCTCCGGGGCGTGTGCCTCGGTGCGCACCTACCTGGACGCGCTGACGAACTGGTACGTGCGCCGTTCGCGCGACCGTTTCTGGGCCGGCGATCGCGATGCGTTCGACACGCTGTACACGGTGCTGGAGACGCTGTGTCGGGTGGTGGCGCCGCTGGCGCCGCTGACCGTCGAGGAGATCTGGCGCGGGCTGACCGGCGGGCGTTCGGTGCACCTCACCGACTGGCCGTCCACTGTGGACCTGCCGGCCGACCACGCGCTGGTGTCCACGATGGACGCCGTGCGGGAGGTCTGTTCGGCGGCGCTGTCGCTGCGCAAGGCGAAGGGGCTGCGGGTGCGGCTGCCGCTCGCCTCGCTCACGGTGGCGACGCCGCAGGCGGCCGAGTTGGCGGACTTCGTCGACCTGGTGAAGGACGAGGTCAACGTCAAGTCCGTCGTGCTGACCGGCGACCTGTCCGGGCACTGCGAGCAGGTGCTGACGCTGGTGCCGCGGGTGCTCGGCCCGCGCGTCGGCAAGCAGGTGCAGCAGGTCATCAAGGCGGTGAAGGCGGGCGAGTGGTCCCTTGTGGACGGTCGGCCGGTCGCCTCCGGCGTGACGCTGGAGGAGGGCGAGTTCGAGCTGAAGCTGGTGGCCGCCGACGCCGAGCACTCGGCCCCGCTGCCGGGTGGCGAAGGGGTGGTCGTGCTGGACACGGTCGTCACGCCGGCGCTCGCCGCGGAAGGGCTGGCGCGGGACGTGGTGCGTGTCGTGCAGCAGGCGCGGCGCGATGCGGACCTCGACGTGTCGGACCGGATCACGCTCGTGGTCGACGCCTCGGGTGAGGTGGCCGCGGCGGTGGAGGCGCATCGGGAATTCGTGGGTGCGGAGACGCTCGCGACAACGGTCTCCGTGGGCGCGGTCGACGGTGGCTTCGCCGGCGAGGTCGGTGAGGGGCAGCAGGTACGGGTCCGGGTCGAGCGCCAGGCCGGATAGTGAGCGAGTCGTTGCGGAGCGCGGTACGTCGGTGCCGCGCTCCGCGCCGTTCGTGCACGATCCTCGATGGTCTGAGCGGATTGCGGACTGCGTTACGCTGCACAGAGTCGACTCATTCGGCGGGCGGCGGGTCGCACGGGGGGAGGATCGATGAGCGAGTACAAGGATGCGGGCACGGTGGTCGACATCACCGCGCTCGAGGGTGTCGGTGAATGGGTCAAGCAGCTGAACCAGTTCATCATGGACAACATCCACACCGAATTGACCAGCTCGATGATGACGCAGGGCACGCAGACCGATATCTTCGGTGGCTTTCCCGAGGCCGGCAAGGTGGGCGGTAAGGCACACACCTTCGCCGAGCAGGGTGCCGAGAGCGTCAAGAATATGACCGAATCCCTCTCCGACTTCGCCGATGCGACCGCGAAGATCGTCGAGCAGTACAAGACCACCGAGGCGCGCAACGCCGCAAACGTCGCGGACATTCTCCGCCTGCTCAGCAGCGGCGGCGATGACACACCGGCGACGTCGGCGACCTCTGTGCCGGGGTCGGACGCAGGCAGCACGGAGGGGGGCTACGGTGGCTGACCGGCCCGACTGGGAGACGATGGTCAAGCAGGTCGTCATCGCGGGCGACCCCGGTGCGATCTCGACGCTCCGCCTGAAATGGGCCACCGTCTTCACCCGCCTCGGCACCGTGGCGGCGGAGATCCGCACCACCTCGAAGCGGCTTGAGCCCGCGTTCGGCGGCCCGGCCGGCGAGGCGTACCGCAAGCGCCTGGAGCAGTACGCGAAGGACATCGACGACTACTGCGAGAAAAACCGCCCGATCTTGCAGATGCTCGACAAGGCCTCGACGGACCTGAGTAACGCCAAGGCCAACATGCCGATCCCGATGGACATGGTCGACGACTTCGAGGCCTCCCATAAGCAGGTCGTCGACAACAACACCAAGGCCCTCAACTACGCCGCCGGCAACGCGGCGATCTCCACCGGCGGGCTGTCGCTGCTCTGGTACGTCGCGCCCGGCAGTTTCAAGGACTGGGTCGCCAGTTCGTGGGTCGGTGAGTGGACCGCCGAAGTCTGGGGCAAGGTCGACAAGTGGCTCAACGACGAGACCGACAAGGCGTACGAGGAGTACCAGAAGGTCGAGAACGGCTACATGCAGGCCGGTCACGACGGCGGTAATCCGATGCCGATGAACAGGCAGGTCGGTGGCGACGTTCCGGAATACGACCCGTCCGGCGTCAAGCCCGGCGGCAAGCTCGGCGGCGCCCCGGGCGGGCTCAACGGCGGCGGGGCGCCACCGGACATCCCCACGCCGACCACGGACCGCGCCATACCCGACGACTTCGGCCCCACGAACCCCGGGATCGATTCCGACACCGCCGGGTTCGATCCGAGCGCCGGCTCCGGCGACCTGCCGGACACCGGCCTGGCCGGTGCGGGTGGGGGCCTCGGCAGCGGCGGCCTGGGCGGCGGGGGCGGGCTGAGCCCCGGCCTGGGCGCCGGCGGCGGGCTGGGCGCCGGCAGTGGCGGTCTCGGCGGCGGTGGTCTGGGCGGCGGGGGTGTCGGCGCCGGCGGGCGGATCCCGGGCGGGACCAAGGGCCTGGGCGCCGGCGGTATCGGTGCCATGGGCGGTGCCGGCGCGGGGCGCGGTGCGGCCGGTGCCGGCCGCGGCGGTGCCGGTCGTGGCGGCATCGGCAAGGGAGTCTCCCCGGCCGGGTTGCTCGGTAGCGGTGCCGGTGCGGGCGCCCGTGGTGGCGCCGGTGCTGGTCGCGGCGCTGCGGGTGCCGGGAGGGCTGCCGGGCGCGCCGGCATGATGGGCGGTATGGCACCGGCCGCGGGGCACGGGCCGGGAGACGAAGCCGACCACGCCACCTGGCTGGTCGAGGACGACGACGTGTGGGGCTCGTCCGACGACCTGCCGCCGCAGTTGCTCGGCTGACCGGCTCGGGAAGGATCAGGGATGCACCTCGCCAGGCTGCGGGTCGCCGCCGCCGCGATCGCCGTCGTCATCGCCACGGTGCCCTGTGCGGCGACGCCCGCGACCGCGGCCCCGGTCGAACAGTGGTGGCTCGCGCCGCTGCGGATCGCCGACGCCCACAAGATCAGCCAGGGCGAAGGTGTCGTGGTCGCGGTGGTCGACAGCGGGGTCGACGCCACGCATCCGGTGCTGGCGGGCAAGGTGCTCAAGGGTGTTGATCTCGTGGGCGACGCACCGGACGGGATCAGTACGGAGCCCCAGCACCGGCACGCCACCGCTATCGCAGGCCTCATCGCGGGCAGCGGTGACTACACCGGTATCGCGCCGCAGGCGAAGATCCTGCCGGTGGCGCTGGGCGGTGCCGAGGGTATCCCGGCGGACAAGACCGCCGAGGGGATCCGCTGGGCGGCCGACCACGGCGCCAAGGTGATCAATGTGTCGCTCGCCGGCCCGCCGTACGCGGCCTACGCGGACGCGGTCGCCTACGCCCTGTCGAAGGACGCCGTGGTGATCGCCGGGGCCGGCAACGTCGCCACGACCGGCAGAGCGGTCGGCAACCCGGCGGCTGTTCCCGGGGTCGTCGCGGTCTCGGGGCAGACCAAATCGGGCGACTTCTGGCCGGGCTCCTCACGCGGTCCCGAGGTGGTCTTGGCCGCGCCGGCCGAGGCGATGAAGACGCCCACGCCGCGGTCCTACAACCCGTCCGGCTTCAGTACGACCGAGGGCACCAGCAACGCGACCGCCATCGTCTCCGGGGTGGCGGCGCTGGTGCGGGCGAAGTACCCGAACCTCAAGGCGCCCGGCGTCATCAACCGGCTGATCAAGACCGCCGTCGACAACGGCGATCCCGGTCGGGACCCGCTCTTCGGCTTCGGCGGCATCCGGGTCAACGCGGCGCTCACCGAGAACGTGCCGGACGTGGACACCAATCCGCTGGGTGCCCCGGCCGTGTCCGCACCGCCCAGCGCGCCGCCCGGGGACGGTAACGACGCGGCGGACGAAGGGTTCTCGATCCCGGCCAACCCGGTGCTGCGCGGCGGGCTTCTCGTTCTCGGGCTGGTCGTGCTCGTCGTGGTGGCCGTCCTCTTCAGCCGGCTGCGGAGCCGTGCCCGCCGGGGGCCGGGTGGGCCGCAGCAGTTCGGCGGTTATCCGCCGCCGGGGTACCCCCCGGGAGGACCGCCGCCCTGGGGTGGCCCGCCCGGCGGGCCCGTGCCGGGCCAGGCTCCGCCGCCTGGTTCGGTGCCGACCGGTCCGTTCGATCCCCGGCGTCCTCCCGGCGGCTGACGCCCGCCGGGGTGGCGCGGCTCAGTGGCTCCAGACGTTGTCGGCACCCGGCGGTGCGGGTCAGCGTCACCCGGGGCCGGCTCCTCGTCCTGGCCGTGATCTTCGCGGCTGCGCCCGCCCCGGGGACGTAGGGGGCGGAGCCGGTCCCCGGTGATCCGGCTCCGAAGGTTGTCGAAGTCGATGGTGGTCCGGTGCCGGTCAGCTCCGGCGGCGGTCCCATTCGCCGGGGGGCATCACGATCACCATGAACGTCTCCGCCGGCTCCGGTCCCGGGTTGCGGTACCCGTGCGGCCGGTCCGAACGGAAATCCAGCGTCTGCCCCGCCTCGACGGCGTACTCGGTGCCCTCGTAGCTGACGATGAGTCGCCCGCTGCGCACGTGCCACAGTTCGCGGGTGCCGGGGGTGTGCTCGGCGGAGGAGTGCGTCTCGCCGGGCTCCATCCGCCAGTCCCAGAACTCCACGAACGCCGGGTCGTTGACGCCCACGAGCAGCCGCCCGGCGCCGCCGAGGTCGCCGTGCCACAGCGTCGGTTGGGCGTCGGCGTCGATGATGCGCACCGAGGGGGGCGGCTCGGCCTCCAGGAGCCGGCCGACGTTCACGCCGAACGACTCAGCCAACCGGCAGAGCGTGCCGATGCTGGGGTTGGTCCGCCCGCCCTCGATCTGCACGATCATGCCTTTGCTGACGGCGGAGCGTTGGGCCAGTTCCTC
This sequence comes from Virgisporangium aliadipatigenens, assembly GCF_016863615.1. Taxonomy (GTDB): domain Bacteria; phylum Actinomycetota; class Actinomycetes; order Mycobacteriales; family Micromonosporaceae; genus Virgisporangium; species Virgisporangium aliadipatigenens. The sequence continues at coordinate 34,116 of NZ_BOPF01000030.1, forward strand.
CAGCGACCAGCCGCGCCCCTGCCGCAGGTGCTTCACGTGGAACGCGACCGCGGCGGCGACCGCTTCGGCCTCGCTGGACCGTCGCCTGCCGGTGTTCCCGGTCACCCCACTGACCAATATTCTGCCCTCGCAGGTCATTATTGTGATACGAATATAGCCGTATCCGTTCATCTTCTCAGTGAGGTCCGCATGTTCCCGCTCGTGCTCGCCGCCGTCTCCGCAGGTGTCTGGGGGACCGCCGACTATGTCGGTGGCCGCGCCACCCGCCGGATCGACGCGTTCCGGGTGGCCGTCCTGTCGAAGCTGTTCAGCGTGCCGCTGCTCGCGGTGTACCTGACGCTGCTGCCGGTGGCGTTCCCCGGCCGGAGCGTCGCCTGGGGGCTGGCGGCCGGCGGGGCCGGGATGGCCGCGCTGATCACGTTCTACCGGGCGCTGGCCTCGGGGGCGATGGCGGTCGTGGCGCCGGTGTCGGCGGTCACCGCGGCCGTGCTGCCGTTCGGGGCGGGGTTGGTGGCCGGTGAGCGGCCGGGCCTGTGGGCGATCGTCGGCGTGCTGTGCGCCGTCGCCGCGATCGGGCTGGTCAGCATGGCACCGTCGACCGGCCGGGCGACGATGTCGCTGGTCGGGCTGGCGTTGCTGTCCGGGGTGGGCTTCGGGCTGTTCTTCGTGCTGCTCGACCGGGCCGCGGCCGCCGCCGGGGGCGACGCCGGCCTCTGGCCCATCGCGTTCTCGCAGAGCGGCGCCCTGCTCGTCGGTTTTTTCCTGTGGGAACGGCATCGGCGCGCCGCCGGCCGCACCCCGTCGCAGCGGCCCGCCGGCATACTGAAACTCATCGCCCTGTCCGGGATGCTCGACATGACCGCCAACGCGCTGTACCTGCTGGCCGTGCGGGACGGCATGCTCAGCATCGTGGCACCGCTCGCGTCGCTGTACCCGGTCAGCACGGTGCTCCTGGCGCTCGCCCTCGACCGCGAACGGGTCCGCCCCGTCCAGGTCGCAGGCCTCGGCCTCGCGGTCGCCGCCCTGGTCCTGGTCGCCTCCTGACCGCCCCCGGTCGTCAGCCGGGGTCGGCAGGTCAGGCGCCTTCGACCGTGAGGCGGTTGTCCGTCACACGGACGATCAGGAAGGCGGCCGGATGGTAGTGCGCGGCCGGCTCATGCGTCTCGGCTGGGGGTGTTTCTCTTCGGTCTGCTCCGTTAACCTGCACGGACACCAGGCCGGAGACGGAGGGGTCGGCAGCGCGTTGGTCCGGGGAAACACGCCGTGGGTTCATGCGCCGGACTTCTACAAGAACCCACCGAGGTAGTCCGATGTCCCTGCAGGTGGCCGGCATGCTGACGCTGGCCGTACTGTACTTCGCCTCGCCCTTCCTCCTCACGGTGTCCGGGTTCCTTGACCGGGACGGAGCGCGCCCGGGAATCGTCCGCCTGGTGACGTTCATCAACTGGTTCAACATCGTGGCGATGACTGCGATCGCCGTCGCGATTTTCTGGGCCGGCCGGCTACGACCCATCGGCGTGGTTGCTCTGATCGTCGTGGCCGCGAACGGCTACCTGCTCATCGCCCGCAGGCGTGCGGCGACGCGTCGCGACAGCGGCATCATCCTGCCGCCCGAGCGGCGCACCCGGCGCGACCGTTCCTGACCGGCGCGCGCCGCGGTCAGGCCGAACGGTGCCAGTTCGCCGGTTCCCACAGCTGGTCGTCGGTGCGGACGAGGTCGCAGCGCCACGCGGAGATCGGCGGCCCACCGGCGGCGTGCCAGCCCGCGACCAGCCCGAACACGTGCGCGACCAGGTCGGGATCGGCGTCGACCGGCCACAGCGCGTCGGGCTCGACGAGGACCGCGCCGGCGCGCGGGTCGGTGACGGTGTGCTGGTACGCGGTGCCGCCGCCGGCCGGGTGCCGCAGCCCGCACCGGGGATCGTGCGCGGCGAGCCAGAACCACCGGTCGACGAAGCGTTCCCGGGGGACCGGCGGGATCGGCAGGCGGGGCGGCTCGGCGGCGGGGTCGAGCGGCGGGAGCCGGACCGGGTGCGGGTGCAGCCGCCCGGCCGCGCGCATGAAACCGGAGCCGATCAGGGCGTGGCCCACCGGGCCGTCGGGGCCGTCCGTCACGAGCAGGCACGGCTGGTAGCCGCCGTGTTCGACCGGGGCGAGGATCGATCCCCCCGGTGCGAGCAGGTCCAGCCAGGTGGGCGGCACTCCGGCCACACCGACGGTCGCGATGATCCGGTCGAACGGCCCACGCGTCGGCGTTCCCTCGTATCCGTCACCGAGAACGACCTCGACGGCGGTGACGCCCGCGCGGGCGAGTGCGTCGCGGGCCCGGTCGACCACCTCGGGCTGCACGTCGACGCTGACCACCGGAGCGCCGGTGACCTCGGCGATGAGCGCGGCGTTGTAGCCCGTGCCGGCGCCGATCTCCAGGACCCGCGTCCCCGGCCGCAACCGCAGGGCGGCGAGCATCCGTGCCATCAGCGACGGCTGCGAGCTCGAACTGCTCGGCAGCCCGTCGCACAGCTGCGTGACCAGCGCCTCGTCGGTGTAGGCGCGCTCGGGTGCGAGATCGACGTGCCCGCCCGCCGGATCGGCCAGCCGCGGCACGAACAGGTGGCGCGGCACCCGCGCGAACGCCGCCCGCACCGCCGGGTCCTCGACGCCGGCCGTGACCCGGTCGGCGTACTCCTGGAGCAGGGCCTCCATCCCGCAACGATCGCACGGCGGCGCGTTCGGGTGACCGCCGTTCACCCCTGCGGTAGTAGCCTCGACTGCACCGCCGGAGCGATCACCAGCAGCGGTGTGAACAGGGTGACCTTCGTCGCATACCGGGGGCGCGCAGCGTCGTTCACACTGCACGATCGCAGGGTCGGGTCGGGGCGGCCCGCACGGGAGGGGGCCGGGTGTCCGCGCTTTACCAGTTCGGCAGGGTTGTCGTGGCACCGGTCTTACGCCGGGCGTGGCACCTGGAGGTGACCGGGGCGGAAAACGTCCCCAAGCACGGCCCGGTCATCGTGGCGGCCAACCATCACTCGTTCATCGACTCGACGATCCTGCCGATGGCCACCGGCCGGCAGCTGTTCTTCCTGGCCAAGGACGAGTACTTCCAGAATCCCGTCACGCGCTTCGTGATGAAGGAGCTCAACCAGATCAAGGTGGACCGCTCCAGCGGCCGGGCGAGCCTGATGGCGATCGACGCGGCGCTGCCGTTCCTGTTCGCCGGCAAGCCGTTGGGGATCTTCCCGGAGGGGACCCGTTCGCCGGACGGGCGGCTGTACCGGGGGCGGCCGGGCGTGGCGAAGCTGGCGCTGGACTCGGGTGCGCCGATCGTGCCGGTGGGGCTGTTCGGGACCGAAGGGGTGCAGCCGATCGGGAAGCGGTTCCCCGGGACCGGACGTGTCCGGGTGGTGATCGGAAAGCAGCTCGATCTGGCACCGTTCCGTAACGAGCAGCACAACTCGAGGCTCTACCGTGAGATCGCGGAGCTGCTCATGCGGCAGATCGCGGAGATCACCGGGCAGGAGTACGTGGGCCGCTACGCCCGCAGGGATCGATAGGGTCCAGCTCACAGTTAAATACTTTGCAGTGCCTGCAATGTTTGCGTAGCGTGCAATCCGTGATGGTCGACGGGGGTGGGTCCGGGCTGCGCCAGCGGCGCAAGCTCCAGACCAAGCGGGAGATCGCCCGTGCGGCGCTCGACCTCGTCCTCGCCCGCGGGCTCGCGGACGTCACGGTCGAGGACATCGCGGCTGCCGCCGGGGTCTCCGCCCGCACCTTCTTCAACTACTTCACGTCCAAGCGGTCGGCAGTGGTGCCCGGACCGGAGCCGCTGTCGCAGGACGTGATCGAACGGTTCGTGGCCGATCAGGAGACCCCCGTTCTCGACGGGCTCTTCGGGCTGATCAAGAGCCACCTCGCCGAGTGGCCCGACGTGCGCCAGCAGATGCAGTGCGCGCACGTCCTGGTCACCACCTATCCGGAACTGATGAGCGTGCTGCACGAGCGGGTCGCGGAGTTCGAACGCGTCCTGGTCGACGCGGTCGCCCGGCGGCTCGACGCGCCCGAGGGGGACCGGCGGCCGCGCGTCGCCGCCGCCCTCGTGGGTGCCCTGGTCAAGGCGTCCTTCATGGGGCGTGCGGACGAAGGCGACGACCCGCTGGACGACCTCAACGCCTGCGAGGCGGCGCTGCGCAGCCTGCTCATCGGTTCCTGTTCCGAAGGTTCACCCGGGCACCGGCCCGCACAGAGAAAGAGCCCCGAATGACTACCAGCAGCGTGGGCAAGGCCCCCGCCGCAGACGACCGACTCGACGGGACGGTGCTGCGTCAGGCTGCCGTCGTCGTGCTCGGCGTGATCATGTCAATTCTCGACATCACGGTCGTCAGCGTCGCGCTGCCGACGTTCCAGCGCGAGTTCGACGCCAGCTACGCGACCGTCGCCTGGACGATGACCGGGTACACGCTGGCGCTGGCCACCGTCATCCCGCTCACCGGCTGGGCGGCCGACCGGTTCGGCACCAAGCGGTTGTACATGCTCGCGCTGGTGCTCTTCGTCGCCGGCTCGGTGGCGTGCAGCTTCGCCACGACGATCGAGATGCTCGTCGCGTTCCGGGTGCTCCAGGGCCTCGGCGGCGGCATGCTGATGCCGCTCGGCATGACGATCCTGACCCGGGCCGCCGGCCCGCACCGGATCGGCCGGCTGATGGCCGTTCTGGGCGTGCCGATGCTGCTCGGCCCGATCGGTGGCCCGATCCTCGGCGGCTGGCTGATCGAGACGCAGAGCTGGCACTGGATCTTCCTGATCAACGTGCCGATCGGCATCGTGGCGCTCGTCTCCGCCGCGGTGATCCTGCCGAAGGACAACCCGAGCCCGTCGGAGTCGTTCGACTTCATCGGCATGCTGCTGATGTCGCCCGGCCTCGCGCTCTTCCTCTTCGGCGTCTCCTCCATCCCGGAAGAGGCCTCCGTGACGGCGACGAAGGTGCTGGTCCCGGCCGGGATCGGCATCGCGCTGATCGTCGGGTTCGTCTTCTACTCGTTCCGCCCGGCGCACCCGCTCGTGGACCTGCGCCTGCTGAAGAACCGCAAGTACACGATCGCGATGATCTCGATGTTCCTCTTCGCGATCGCGTTCTTCGGCGCCGGCCTGCTGATCCCGAGCTACTTCCTGGAGATCCGCGACAAGACCACGCTCGCCGCCGGCCTGCTGGTCGCACCGCAGGGCCTGGGCGCCATGGTCACCATGCCGATCGCCGGCCGGCTCGCCGACCGGATGCCGATCGGGCGGATCGTGCCGGTCGGGCTGGTGCTGATCGCGATCGGCATGTCGCTGTTCACCCAGCTCGAGGCCGACACCTCGATCCCGCTGATCTGCGGCGCGCTCTTCGTCATGGGCCTCGGTATGGGCGCCACGATGATGCCGATCATGACGGCGGCGCTGCAGACGCTCAACGCGGCGTCGACCGCCAAGGGCTCCACCCTGCTGAACATCATCCAGCAGGTGGCCGCCTCGATCGGTACCGCCGTGATGTCCGTGGTGCTGACCAACCAGATCCAGAACTCGGACGCGATCGCGAAGCTCGGCGAGCTCGGCAAGACCCCGCCGCCGGCCCAGCCCCCCGCGCCGGAGGTGCTGGCGCAGATGCAGCAGCAGATCGAGCAGCTGAAGTCGCAGGCGCTCACCGACTCGGCCGCGGCGTTCGCGACCACGTTCACGGTGGCGTTCGTGCTGCTGTTGCTGACCTTCATCCCGGCGTTCTTCCTGCCGCGCAAGAAGTCGGAGACGCCGACGCCGGAGGGCGAGCAGGCCGCCGCTCCGGTGATGGTGCACTGAGTTTCCGGTAGCGAGAAGGGGTGGCCCGCGGGTCACCCCTTCTCGCGTTCAGTCGCGCTGCAGGACGCTGGAGCGGATCGTGCGCAGCAGCTCCGCCGCCTCGTTGGTGGAGCGGCCCGGGAAGACACCCACCGCGAGCGAGCCGTGGTCGGCCCAGCCGCAGACCGCGGCGTCCCGCCCGCCGCTGCTCCCGGCGGCGCAGCGCATCTGGCCGGCGAGCGGACCCGGGTCGACCTTGGTGGGCGCGCCGAGCTTGAGCCGTTCGGTCAGCTCGCCGAAGCGGGCGTCGAGATCCTTGCCCGGGTTCTGGACGAAGCGGGTGGTCGCGGCCACGGTGACCGCGCGCTTGTTGTTGTCGTTCCAGATCAGGGGGAACGACTTCTCGTCCAGCTGGTCGGCCTCGATCACCCCGGCCAGCTCCTCGGCGGCCTTGCGGCGCGCGGCGTCGGTGGTCGGCGTGAGGCCCGGCACCGCCGCGCCGGCGGAGATGCTCGCCGGGTACTCGTCGACGAACGGCCGGGCCCAGCCGATGATGCCGCCGCAGCACGCCACCGTGAGCGCCAGGAACGTCACCGTCTTGAACGGGAACCGGCTCCGGCGCCGCGGCGGGGGAGGCGGCCCGTAGCCGCCGGGCGGCCCGTAGCCCGCCGGTCGCTGTTGCTGCGGCCGGCGGCCGAACCGCCCACGGCGCGCGGGCGCCCCGGTGGCCCCCTGCGGCCCGTGGCCCGGGTGTCCCTGGGGTCCGTAGCCCGCGTGGCCCTGCGGCCCGTAGCCGGCATGGCCCTGCGGCCCGTAGCCGGCGTGTCCCGGGGGCGGGTAGCCCGGCGGCGGCCCGTAGCCCGCCGGCGGGTAGCCGTGGCCCGGGTGCCCCGGCGGCGCACCGTAGGCGTGCGGCGGGTACCCCTGCCACTGTCCGGGGTGCGGCGGCCCACTGGTCGGCGGGCCACTCGTCGGTGGCGCGCCGACCTGCGGCTCGGCGTCCCGCCGCTGGCGGAAGCCCCACCGCTCCAGGAACCCGGGCCGCCGCTCGCGGGCCGGCAGGTCCAGCGTGTCGTGCCGGGTGTCCTCGTCGTCGGCCGGCCGCTCGGGAACGGCCGCGGAGCCGGTCCACGCCGGTGGCCGTGGGTGGATCTGGGTGGTGGGAGAGTCGTCGTCGTCGAACGCGCCTCCCGGCATCGCCGGAGTGACCGGGGCAGCCGGTAGGTCCGGCCGCTCCTGGTGCGCCATGGCGGATCGCCCCCTTCGTCGCGTTCCTTCGAGGGTAGTTCGGGTCTTCCAACGGACCGGGCGGCGCGGAAGTCGATTTAGCAACGGCCGGTACCGCGCGTACCCTGACGAAGCGTGAGTGTCGCGAGTGTCTACCCGCAGCTGGAAGCGCTGCTCCCGCGGATCAGCAAGCCGATCCAGTACGTCGGCGGCGAGCTGGGAGCCGTCGTCAAGGAGTGGGACGCGGCCGCCGTCCGATGGGTGCTGATGTACCCGGACGCCTACGAGGTGGGGTTGCCCAACCAGGGCGTTCAGATCCTCTACGAGGTCCTCAACGAGCAGCCGGACGTGCTCGCCGAGCGCACCTACGCGGTGTGGCCGGACCTCGAGGCGCTGATGCGGGAGCACGGCGTGCCGCAGTTCAGCGTCGACGCGCACCGGCCGGTGGGGGCGTTCGACCTGTTCGGGATCTCGTTCTCGACCGAGCTCGGCTACACCAACATGCTGACCGCGCTCGACCTCGCCAAGATCCCCCTTTTGTCGCGGGATCGTGACGAAACGCATCCCGTGGTGCTCGCCGGCGGGCACGCGTCGTTCAACCCGGAGCCGATCGCCGACTTCATCGACGCCGCCGTGCTCGGTGACGGCGAGGAGGCGGTCCTGGAGATCACGGCGATCGTGCGGGAGTGGAAGGCCGAGGGCTGCCCGGGCGGCCGCGACGAGCTGCTGCTGCGGCTGGCCCGCACCGAGAGCGTGTACGTGCCGCGCTTCTACGACGTCGACTACCTGCCCGACGGGCGCATCCAGCGGGTCGTGCCCAACCGGGCGGACGTGCCGTTCCGGGTGCACAAGCGCACCACCATGAACCTCGACGACTGGCCGTACCCGAAGAAGCCGCTGGTGCCGCTCGCCGAGACCGTGCACGAGCGGTACGCCGTCGAGATCTTCCGCGGCTGCACGCGGGGGTGCCGGTTCTGCCAGGCGGGCATGATCACCCGCCCGGTCCGCGAACGCTCGATCACCACCGTCGGCCAGATGGTGAAGGAGGGGCTGGAGTTCAGCGGGTTCACCGAGGTGGGGCTGCTGTCGCTGTCCAGCGCCGACCACTCGGAGATCGGCGACATGTGCTCCGGCCTGGCCCAGCAGTACGCCGACACCAACGTGTCGCTGTCGCTGCCGTCGACCCGGGTGGACGCGTTCAACATCGAGCTGGCCCAGGAGCTGTCCCGCAACGGCCGGCGCACCGGGTTGACGTTCGCCCCGGAGGGCGGCTCGGAGCGGATCCGCAAGGTCATCAACAAGATGGTGTCGAAGGAAGACCTGATCCGCACCGTCGTCACCGCGTACACCAACGGCTGGCGCCAGGTGAAGCTGTACTTCATGTGCGGCCTGCCGACGGAGACCGACGAGGACGTTCTCGAGATCGCCGACATGGCGCACGAGGTGATCCGCGCGGGACGCGCCGCGACCGGCTCCAAGGACATCCGCTGCACCGTGTCGATCGGTGGCTTCGTGCCGAAGCCGCACACGCCGTTCCAGTGGGCCGGCATGGACACGCCGGAGACCATCGACCACCGGCTCCGGCTGCTCAAGCAGGCCATCAACGCCGACCGGTCGCTCGGCCGGGCCATCGGCTACCGGTATCACGACGGAGAGCCGTCGCTGATCGAGGGGTTGCTGTCGCGCGGCGACCGCCGGGTGGGTGCCGTCATCCGCAAGGTGTGGGAGAACGGTGGGCGCTTCGACGGCTGGTCGGAGCACTTCTCGTTCGCGCGCTGGGTCGACTCGGCGGCCGAGGTGCTGCCGCAGTTCGGGGTCGACCTGGACTGGTTCACCACCCGGGAACGCGAGGAGGCCGAGGTCCTGCCCTGGGACCACCTCGACTCGGGGCTGGACAAGGAGTGGCTCTGGCAGGACTGGCAGGACGCCATGTCCGAGTACGAGCAGGACGACTGCCGCTGGACGCCGTGCTTCGACTGCGGCGTGTGCCCGAGCATGGACACCGAGATCCAGATCGGCCCCACCGGCAAGAAGCTGCTCCCGCTGACCGTCAAGCCCGGATTGAAGGTCTGACGTGGGCCGTCCCAAGAACCAGCCGGAGGGCGGCCAGGCGCCGATCGTCCAGCGGGTGCGGCTGCGCTACACCAAGCGGGGGCCGCTGCGCTTCACCTCGCACCGCGACTTCGCGCGGGCGTTCGAACGGGCGATCCACCGCGCCGGCGTGCCGATCGCGTACTCGCAGGGGTTCAGCCCGCACCCGAAGGTCTCCTACGCGTCGGCGGCCCCCACCGGGGTGGCCAGCGAGGCGGAGTACCTGGAGATCGGCCTGCGTGAGCCGGTCGACCTGAACGACCTGATGCGCGCGCTCGACGCGGCGCTCTCCCCGGGGCTCGACGTCGTGGAGGCCGTCGAGTCGCCGGGTGGCTCGCTGGCCGATCGCATCGATGCCGGCCGCTGGCGGGTGGAGCTGCCGGGGCTCGCCGACGACGTGCTGCGACTCGCCGTGGAGGCGTTCGTGGCCGCCGACGAGGTCATGATCGAACGCCTCACCAAGCAGGGCATGCGCACCGTTGACGTGCGCGCGGCCGTCGTGTCGGCGGTCGCGGTTCCGGCACCTACAGGGGTCGGGGTCGTACCGTGTGCGATACTCGACCTTGTCGTACGGCAGGTAAGTCCGACCGTACGGCCCGATGACGTCCTGGCCGGCCTTCGCGTGGTCGCCGACCTGGAGCCGCCGGCCCCTCCTCGGGCGACCCGGCTGGCCCAGGGCCTGCTGACCACGCAGGGTGAGATCCTCGATCCATTCGCGGCGGATCGGCCTACCGCCATCGGCGCCCCGTCGGCCTGACGGGGTGGGCAGACTTCGGCGGCGCACCGCTACCCGTGGGCGCGTCGTCGGTACGCAAACGGCGCCCCCGTGCGGCTGCGTTATTACGCGCCCGGGAGTGCCAGAACTGGAGAACGTCCGGAATGCTCGACAACGAGTTGAGCGGCCACCCGGGCGGCGCGCAGGCGCAGCCCGAGGCCGACACGAATAGTGAATCCATTACCGATCCGGCCCTGACCACCGAGCCCGTCCGGCGCACGCGCCGACGCGCCGTCAAGGCCACCGAGCCGACCGGCGACCCCGCCGCCGAACCCTCCGGCGAGGCCGTGGCCCCGGCGCCCCGCACCCGGCGACGCGCGACGAAGGCGACCGCCGCCGTCGCGGAACCGGTGCCGTTCGCGGACGCAACGGGCGAATCCGGCGTGTCCGTGGCGGACGGGGTGATCGAGCAGGTTCCCGCCGATCTTCCCGAGCCCGCGCCGACCCGCACGCGCCGCCGCCGCACGAAGGCGGAGGTCGTCGAGGTCGCGCCCGTCGAGGAGCCGGTCGCCGAGATCGTCGAGCCGGCCGACCCGGACGCCGTCCTCGACGAGGAGGAGGAGACCGAAGCGGGCGCCGACGCGCCGGCCGTGGGTGCGACGACTCCCGCCGGGGTGACCGGGGCCGCCGTCCCGGCCGTGGGACGCGCGCGGGTCGTGACCGGCGGGGCGGCTCCCGTGACGGACGCCACCTCCGGCCCGATCGCTCCCGCTCCCACCGCCTCCACATCCACCGACTCCACATCCAGCGACTCCGCGCCGGCCGGCGCGGTGGCCGTCGGAGCTGCCGGCGAGGCCGGTCAGGGGGAGGCACCCGCCGCGCCCACCACCGGGCGGCGGCGTCGTGCCGTGGCGACCACGGTGCTGTTCATGGCGCCCACCGAGGCCGAGGTCGAGGCGGCCCGGGTCGCCGACCGGGCGCGCGCAGAGGCGGCACAGCCGGCCGCCGAGGCTTCCGACGTTCCCCCGGAAACCGCCGAGGAACCGACCACCCGCAGCCGGCGGCGGCGCGGGAAGCGCACGGCCGAGCCCGAGCCCGAGGTCGTCGAGGAGGCCGAGCCGGAAGCGGTCGAGGCGGACGCCGACGAGGACGACGACGAGGACGAGAACGGCAACCGCCGCCGGCGCCGGCGCGGACGCCGCGGGCGGGGACGCGGCCGCGGCGGCATCGACGACGAGTCGGAGGAGCCGGCGGCCGCCGAGGCCGAGGAGCCCGAGGCCGCCGACGGCGACGACGAGGAGGACGACGAGTCCGGCGAACAGCTGACCCGGCGCCGCCGTCGCCGCCGTCGCAAGGGTGCGGCCGACTCCGAGCCGGCCGACGCCGAGCCCGGTGTGGTCGTCAAGATCCGCGAACCGCGGGCCGCCCGCGACGAGGTGCAGGGCGTCAGCGGCTCGACCCGGCTGGAGGCCAAGCGGCAGCGCCGGCGGGACGGGCGCGAGCAGCGGCGCACCCGGCCGCCGATCCTCAGCGAGGCCGAGTTCCTGGCCCGGCGCGAGGCGGTCGACCGGGAGATGGTGATCCGCCAGAAGGGCGACCGCACGCAGATCGCCGTGCTCGAGGACGACATCCTCGTCGAGCACTACGTGACCCGCGCCAGCGCCGCCACCATGGTCGGCAACGTCTACCTCGGCCGCGTCCAGAACGTGCTGCCCAGCATGGAGGCGGCGTTCGTCGACATCGGGCGCGGGCGCAACGCCGTCCTGTACGCCGGCGAGGTCAACTGGGACGCCACCGGTCTCGAGGGACGCACCCGCACGATCGAGCAGGCGCTGAAGTCCGGCGACCCGGTGCTGGTGCAGGTCACCAAGGACCCGATCGGCACCAAGGGCGCGCGGCTGACCAGCCACATCGCCCTCTCCGGCCGGCACCTCGTGTACGTGCCGCACGGCAACGCCTCCGGGATCAGCCGCAAGCTCTCCGACGTCGAACGCAAGCGGCTGCGCGACATCCTCAAGAACCTCGTTCCCGACGGCGCCGGCGTGATCGTGCGTACCGCCGCCGAGGGCGCCTCCGAGGACGAGCTCGAACGCGACGTGACGCGGCTGCAGGCGCAGTGGGAGGAGATCCACAAGCGGTCGCAGTCGGCCAGCGCCCCGTCGCTGCTGTACGAGGAGCCGGACCTGGCGATCCGGGTCGTGCGCGACCTGTTCAACGAGGACTTCCGCGATCTGGTGGTGCAGGGCGAGCGGGCCTACGAGATGGTCGCGCCGTACCTGGAGCACGTCTCACCCGACCTGGTCGAACGTCTGCGCCGGCACACCGGTGTCAACGACGTCTTCGCCGAGAAGCGGATCGACGAGCAGCTGATGAAGGCGCTCGACCGGAAGGTGTTCCTGCCCTCGGGCGGCAGCCTCGTCATCGACCGCACCGAGGCGATGACGGTCATCGACGTCAACACCGGCAAGTACACCGGTGCCGGCGGCAACCTCGAAGAGACCGTCACGCGCAACAACCTCGAGGCGGCCGAGGAGATCGTTCGCCAGCTGCGGCTGCGCGACCTCGGCGGGATCATCGTCATCGACTTCATCGACATGGTGCTGGAGTCCAACCGCGACCTGGTGCTGCGCCGGCTCACCGAGTGCCTGGGCCGCGACCGGACGAAGCACCAGGTCACCGAGATCACGTCGCTCGGCCTCGTCCAGATGACCCGCAAGCGGGTGGGGCAGGGGCTGCTGGAGGCGTTCAGCGAGACCTGTGAGCACTGCAAGGGGCGCGGGCTGATCATCCACCCCGAGCCGGTGGGCGACCGCCGCCCCGCGCAGCCCGCACAGCAGCCCTCCGCGCGGGGCGGTGAGTCGGACGAGGGCGGCCGTTCGGGCCGGCGCCGCGGCCGCCGTGGATCCGGCGGGCCGGCCGTGGCCGTGGAGGACGAGGCCGAGACGGAGAACGAGGACGTCGAGGTGATCACGGACGCGGTCGTCGGCGACGGCGAGCCGGCCGAACCGGACGACGTCGACGCCGACCCGGTGACCGCCGCCGACACCGACGAGTACGACGGCGACGCGCCGGAGACCGGAGGCGAACTGCGGCGGCGCACGCGTCGCGGCGGGGTGCGCAGGAGGACACGCCCATAGGTGCGACACGCTTCTCGTGAATGCGATGGGGGCGGTTCGGGTATCAATGTCCGAGGCCGTGCAGACAGGCCGTAGCCCGGCGCGGTCACCCGGCCGCACCCCTGGTCGAGCGAGGAGTTTTGGCGTGAAGCGACGCATACTGGCCGGAGCGGCACTGGCGGTGCTGCTGCTGACCGGTGCCGGTTGTACGGACACCAACGGTTCGGGCAGTGCGTCCGGCCCCTCCGCGAGCGCCGGTTCCGGATCCGGTGCCAGCGGCACTCCGGGCACCGGCACCTCCGGCGGGCCGGCCTCCGCCGCGGACAAGCAGATCTGCGACGACACCGAGGCGCTGGTGGCGCAGTCGACGAAGAAGTTCGGCGAGGAGGTCGTCAAGGCCGTCCAGGGCGGTGGCGGGGAAGCGGCCGCCGTCGCGGCGATCAAGACGCTGTTCGCCGAGTGGTCGGCCGGCATGCTCATCCAGTCGGAGAAGGCCACCAACCCGGAGCTGAAGAGCGCCCTGAAGCAGTACTCGCAGGGGCTGGAGAAGCTCAACAGCCAGATCAACACGGCTGCCGACCTGACCAAGCTGCAGGATCTCAACACTCCCGAGATCGAGGCCGCCACCGAGAAGGTCTCCCAGATCTGCGGCTGAACCCCGTTCGCGCGCCGGCCGGTCCCCGTCTGGGGCCGGCCGGTTTGGGTTACGGCGTGTCGATGGCGTACTCTTGCCTGCGGCGCATTTCCGTGCGCCACGTTGCTGCGTGCCTGATCGGTGCGCCCACGCAACTCCCCGTTGTAAGCCCGCAGGACAGGAGCACGCGCCCGATGTACGCGATCGTCAAGACCGGCGGCAAGCAGTACAAGGTCGCCGAGGGTGACGTGATCGAGGTCGAGAAGCTCGCCGGTGCGCCGGGCGACGCGCTGACCCTGACCGCGGTGCTGTTGGTCGACGGCGACAACCTCGTGACCGACGCGAAGGCCCTTGCCGGTGCCACCGTCGACGCCGAGGTCGTCGCGCACACCAAGGGTCCGAAGATTCGGATCCACAAGTTCAAGAACAAGACCGGGTACCACAAGCGCCAGGGTCACCGTCAGCCGCTGACCCAGGTGAAGGTCACCGGCATCTCGTCCGGAAAGTAGGCAGGCGATGGCACACAAAAAGGGTGCGTCCAGCTCCCGCAACGGTCGCGACTCCGCTGCCCAGCGCCTCGGGGTGAAGCGCTTCGGCGGGCAGGTCGTCAGCGCCGGCGAGATCATCATTCGCCAGCGCGGCACCAAGTTCCACCCGGGCGAGCTGGTCGGGCGGGGCGGCGACGACACGCTGTTCGCGCTGGCGCCGGGCGCCGTCACCTTCGGCACGAAGCGCGGTCGCAAGACCGTCAGCATCGTTCCGGTGGAGAACTGACACACGGTTTTTCCTGACGGCGGGTAGGGGCCTGAGCGGCTCCACCCGCCGTTTCTGTTTTTTGGCTCGGAGGCACATATGACCAGCTTCGTCGACCGGGTGGTGGTGCACGCCCAGGCCGGTAACGGCGGGCACGGCTGCGTCTCCATCCATCGCGAGAAGTTCAAGCCGTTCGGCGGCCCCGACGGCGGCGACGGCGGCCACGGCGGCGATGTCGTGCTCGTCGTCGACCCGGGCGTGCACACGCTGCTGGACTTCCGCTTCCGGCCGCACGCCAAGGCGGAGAACGGCAAGGGTGGGCAGGGCGACGACAAGGACGGTGCCAAGGGCGCCGACCTGGTGCTGCGGGTGCCCGACGGCACCGTCGTGCAGACCCCCGACGGGGAGGTGCTCGCCGACCTCGTGGGCGAGGGCACGACCTATGTCCTGGCGCGGGGCGGCCGGGGCGGGCGCGGCAACGCGGCCCTCGCGAGCACCCGCCGCAAGGCGCCCGGCTTCGCCGAACTCGGTGAGCCCGGCGACGCCCTCGACGCCGTTCTGGTGCTGAAGAGCGTCGCCGACGTGGGGCTGGTCGGCTATCCGTCGGCCGGCAAGTCGTCGCTGATCGCCGTGATGTCCGCCGCGCGGCCGAAGATCGCGGACTACCCGTTCACCACGCTGGTGCCGAACCTCGGCGTCGTGCGCATCGACGATCACACGTTCACCGTGGCGGACGTTCCGGGGCTGATCGCCGGGGCGGCCGAGGGCAAGGGGCTCGGGCTGGAGTTCCTGCGGCACATCGAGCGTTGTGCGGTGCTGGTGCACGTCGTGGACACCGCCGCGCTGGAGACCGAACGCGACCCGCTGTCGGACATCGACGCCATCGAGGCCGAGCTGTCCGCCTACGGCGGCCTCGCGGACCGGCCCCGCATCGTCGCGCTCAACAAGGTCGACGTGCCCGACGGGCGGGCCCTCGCCGAGATGGTGCGCGCGGATCTCGACAAGCGGGGCTGGCCGGTGTTCGAGGTGAGCGCCGCGACGCGCGAGGGCCTGCGCGAGCTGATGTACGCCATGGCGAACGCCGTCGAGGCGCACCGGGCCGCGGCGCCCCCGCCGGAGCGCACCCGCATCGTGATCCGTCCGGTGGCCGTCGACGACGACGGGTTCACCGTGGCGCAGGACGACGAGGGCGTCTGGGTGGTGCGCGGCCCGCGCCCCGAACGCTGGGTCCGGCAGACGAACTTCGACAACGACGAGGCCGTCGGGTACCTCGCCGACCGGCTTGCCCGCCTCGGTGTCGAGGCCGCGCTGGCCAAGGCCGGTGCGCAGGCGGGGGCACCGGTGCGCATCGGGGCCCGCGAGTTCGACTGGCAGCCGACGATGTACGCCGGGCGGGACTACGTTCCCGGAAGCCGGGGGACGGACTACCGGATCGAGGGACCGGCCACGCGGACCGGGGCCGCCGAACGCCTCGCCGCCCGCAAGGCGCGGCGGCAGCGCTACGAGGACCTGGAGATCGCGGCTGAACCGGCGCCCGCGCTCGACGCCGACGCCGACGCCTTCACGCTCGACGCCGACGACGAGGTCTGGGACGACGACCTCGATGACGACGTGGTGGACAACTCCACCGACGACGCGGAACCGGACACGGCTCGGTAGTCTCGCATCAGTGGACGCAGGGGATTTCGTCGCCGAGGTGCTCGCCGAGATGCGGGCTCAGGGCGCTGCCGGCGCCCGGTTCGACGCCGACCGGTTCGCCGTGGCGTACCAGCGCGACAACGGCGCCGCCCAGCCCGTCTGGATGTACCTGTCGACGCTGTTCGCCGAGTGCGAGCGGGAGCCGGAGACCCGCGGCGACCGGATCAGGCGCTACGTCACCACGCTGCTCGGCACCGAGGAGCCGCCCGCGGACTGGGACGCCGTGCGGCCGCTGCTGCGGCCCGTGCTGCGCGGGGCGATGTTCGGGCGGACCAGCGACGCAACCCGCCCGACCGTGCTGCGCCGGCCGGCACAGCCGTTCCTGGACGAACTCGTCGTGGTGGACCGGCCGACGTCCATGTCGTACGTGACCGTCACGATGACGGCCACGTGGGGCGTGAGCGACGAGGAGGTGTTCGCCGTCGCGCGGGCCAACCTCGCCGCCGCGGGTGTGCTGCCGGAGGCCGATCCGACCGACGGGCCGGTGCTGCTGCGGTTCGTCGACGACGGGGACGCCTACTGGCCGTCGCACCTGCTGCTCGACGGCTGGCTCGCCGGGCTGGCCGAACGGGTGGGCGGGCCGCCGGTGGCGTTCGTGCCGGACGTCAACACGCTGCTCGTGACCGCCGCCGCGCCGGAGGCCATGGAGTCCCTGCTCGAACTGGTCGCCGACGAGTACCTGGAGGCACCCCGGCGGTTGTCGCCGGTCGGGTACACGGTCGACGGCGTGGGCCGGGTCGTGCCCTACCTCGCGCCGCCCGGCCACCCGGCCGCGGTGCTGCTCGGCCGCGCCGAACGGCTCCTCGCCACCCGTGAGTACGCCGCCCAGCGCGAGCTGCTCGACGAGAGCCCCGTGCCGGAGTACGTGGCCAATCTGGAGCTGTACGCGCGGGACGACGGCAGCGTCTTCACCGTCACCGCGTGGGCCGTAGCCCTGCCCACCCTGCTGCCCCAGGGCGACTACGTCGGCATCGTCGTCGAGGGCGAGGAGGAGCCGTTCTTCCTGCCCTGGGGCGTGATCGTCGACGAGGGGCTGATCTCCGAGGCGGTCGAGTACCGACCCGTGCGCTACCACTCCGCCCCCGAACCGCCGATCGACGTGGTCGAGAAGTTGCGGGAGCGGGCCGTTCACCCTTGAGGGGGGTGGCCGGGGTGGTGGCCCCTCCGGGGGTGGGGGTGGGGTGGGTACTTTTCGGAGGTGGTGGAGGGCGGGGACGGATCGTTTCGGGTTGATCTCTTTCGGTTCGGGGTGCGGGTGGTCGGTGTGCCGTCGCTGGCGGAGCTGACCGCGCTGTTCCGGCGGTGTGACGACGTGGTGGTCGAGCACGGTGCGCAGGGGTGCTGCGCCACGGTGCGGTTCGACCGGACGGCGGCGGTGTTCACGGACGCGCTGGTGTCGGGCGTTCGGGATCTGGAGGAGGTGGGGCTGCGGCCGGTGTGCGTGAGCGGGGACGACGATCCACGGCCGTCGTGGCGACCCGCGTCGGAGGCGTTGGCCGTCGAGGCGGTCAACCTGGTGCTGCGGCTGCGCACGATCGCCCCGCGGGTCGAGCGGTGGGGCGCCGTCCGGTCGCTCCTGACCGGCCGCGATGCCGTCCGGACGGCCCGGCGCGCGGGATGATCTACGATTCGGCGGATGAAGGCTGGCCGGCGTATCGGGATCATGGGTGGCACCTTCGATCCGATCCACAACGGTCACCTCGTGGCGGCGAGCGAGGTGGCGGACCGGTTCGCACTCGACGAGGTGGTGTTCGTCCCGACCGGTGTGCCGTGGCAGAAGAGCGACGTCACGGTCAGTCCGGCCGAGGACCGCTATCTGATGACGGTGATCGCCACCGCGTCCAACCCGCGGTTCCAGGTGAGCCGGGTCGACGTCGACCGCGAGGGGCCCACGTACACCGTGGACACGCTGCGCGACCTGCGTCGGGCGTACGGGGCCGACGCGGAGCTGTTCTTCATCACCGGGGCCGACGCCCTGGAGAAGATCCTGTCGTGGAAGGACGCCGCGCAGATGTTCACGCTGGCGCGGTTCGTGGGGGTGACGCGGCCCGGGTTCGAGCTCACCGACGACCACCTGCCGGCCGACACGGTCAGCCTGGTGGAGGTGCCCGCGATGGCGATCTCCTCGACCGCCTGCCGCGACCGGGTCGCCGCCGGTAAACCGGTGTGGTACCTGGTGCCGGACGGGGTCGTGCAGTACATCGCCAAGCGCGGGCTCTATACGCCCAGGGATTAACACTGAGGCCATTGTCCGTGGGACGTGAGACGCTGGACTGGTTGATGTGATTCTTTACGTGACTACGAAGGGATACGGGTGCCCGCAACCGAGCGTGCCGTGGAACTGGCGTTGACCGCCGCGCAGGCGGCCGCCGACAAGAAGGCGCAGGAGATCGTCATCCTCGACGTGGCCGACCAGTTGGTCATCACCGACGCGTTCCTGCTCGCGTCGGCGCCCAACGAACGCCAGGTCATGGCGATCGTGGACGCCATCGAGGAGAGCCTGCTGACCCTGCCGGAGAAGGCCAAGCCGGTCCGGCGGGAGGGTGAGCGCACCGGCCGGTGGGTGCTGCTGGACTTCGTCGACATCGTGGTCCACGTGCAGCACACCGAGGAGCGGGAGTTCTACGCCCTCGACCGGCTGTGGAAGGACTGCCCGGTGATCCCGTTCGTCGACCGCGATCTCGCGGAGGCCTCGGCCGCCGAAGGGGACGTGTGACCACGCTGCTGCTGTGGCGGCACGGGCAGACCGCGTCCAACGTCGAGAGCCGCATCCAGGGCCAGCTCGACGTGCCGCTGACCGACGTGGGCCGTCGACAGGCCGCGGAGGCGGCGTTGCGCCTCGCCGGGCGTTCCCCCGAGATCATTGTCAGCAGTGACCTGCAACGGGCCGCGCACACGGCCGCGGCCCTGGCGGAGGTGACCGGCCTGCCCGTCGCCACCGACGTACGCCTGCGGGAGCGTCACTACGGTGAGTGGCAGGGACATACCGGTGCGGAGCTTCGGGAACGGTGGCCGGCCGGGTTCGCGCGCTGGCGGCAGGGCCAGGACGTCGACGAGGCCGGCGTGGAGAGCATCGACGACCTGACCAAACGGGTGGCCACGGCGCTGCGCGAGATCGTCGACCGCGAGTCCGGCCGCACGATCGTGATCGTGACCCACGGCGGCGCGGCCCGGCGCGGCATCGGCTCGCTGCTCGGCTGGCCCGAGCCGATCGTGCGCAGCCTGGGCGAGCTGGGCAACTGCCACTTCAGCGAACTCCGGCACCATCCGGAGGCGGGCTGGCGGCTGGTGGCCCACAATGTGGGCTGAGGGGGGAACGTCGGACCGCCGCTTCGCGTCTGACCCGGTATGCGTGTACTGACTGTCGCAACCTTGATCGTGGTCGCCCTGGCCGGTGGCGCGCTGTCCGGCTGCGCCGGTGAGGGCGGTGACCAGGCCGGAAGCGCGCCGAGCGGGTCGGCAACCCCGTCCACGTCACGGTCCGCCCCGGAGGACCCCTTCCCGCCGCAGCCGACCGGACCGACGCAGCCGTCGCGGGGTCCGGCGCCGACCAACTCTCCGGGAGGAGCGCCCGTGGGCACGACACTGACCGGCGTGCCCGAGGAGGGCGTCGAGCCCGGGTGCATGATCCTCAAGGACAAGGGGCAGACGTACCTGCTGGTCGGCGGCGACGAGACGCTGATCAAGTCGGGGCGCACGGTCACCGTGACCGGACGCGCCCGCAACGACATGGTGACGACCTGCATGCAGGGGACGCCGTTCGAGGTGACCGAGGTGCGGCTGGCGTAGCGCGGCCAATCCGTTACGGATCTGGGCTAACGTCCCTCCATGGCCGGCTCCACCCCCCGTATCGCTGTCGTCACCGACTCCACCGCCGCCCTCCCCGCCGACGTCGCCCACGAACTCACCGTCGTCCCGGTGACCGTCGCCATCGACGGCCGGAGCGGGCTCGAGGGCGACAACACCCCCGCCGACGTCGCCGAGGCGCTGGCCGCGCGGCGTCCCGTCACGACGTCGCGGCCGACGCCCACCGCGTTCGCCGAGACCTACGACAAGCTCTTCGCCGCCGGTGCCGAGCGCATCCTGTCGGTGCACATCTCGGGTGCGCTCTCCGGCACCGCCGGTTCGGCCTCGGTCGCCGCCGCCGAGTACGAGGGGCGGGTCGAGGTGCTCGACACCCGTTCGGCGGGGATGGGCGTGGGGTTTCCCGCCCTGGCCGCCGTCGAGGCCGCGCGGGCCGGTGCCGAGCTGGCTGCCGTCCGGGCCGCGGCGGAGGACGCGATGCGGCGCACGACGCCGTTCATCTACGTCGACACGCTGGAGTTTCTGCGGCGGGGCGGGCGGATCGGGGCGCCGCAGGCGCTGCTCGGCACCGCGCTCGCCGTGAAGCCGATCCTCGGGGTGCGCGACGGGGTGGTGGTGCCGCTGGACAAGGTTCGGACGGCGGCGCGGGCGCTGTCGCGGCTCGTCGAGCGGGCCGAGGAGGCCGCCGGCGGTGCGCGGGTCGACGTGGCGGTGCAGCACGTGGCGGCCCCGGAGCGGATGGACGCGGTGCTGTCCGCGCTGGTCGCGCGGTTGGACGTGCGGCACCGTTACACCGGCGAGGTCAGTGCCGTCCTGGCCGCCCATGCCGGACCGGGGCTGGTGTGCGCGGTTATTTCTGTTCTGGAACGGCCATGAGCACGACCCGGCGCACCGCCTCCGCATCCGGTGGGGTCTCGCCGCGGTGCACATAGATCATGTGGGTCGTGCCGATGAGGATCGTGGCGAGCGTGTCCACGTCCACGGTCGCCGCGATGCGGCCGAGGTGACGTTCTCTCGAGAGGTAGTCGGCGACCGCGGAGATGGCCTCCGTGACGACCGGGACCCCGGCGGGCCAGGTATGGCGTAGCCGCTCGGTCAACCCGTCGCGAACGGTGACCAGCTTGACGATCGCGACCGACGCGGACGCGTAGAGCGCGGTCAGCGCCTCGGTGAGATTGTCGACGACGGTGCCGCTGCCGGCCGACTCGTGCAGGGTGGCGGTGCCGCGATCCATCCGCCCCACCCGATCGAGCACGAACTCCGCCAGGAACGCGTCGAAGTCGGCGAAGTGCCGGTGCAGCACGCCCTTGGCGACGCCCGCCTCGGTGGTGACGGCGCGGCTGGTCAGCGCGTGCGGGCCGGCCCGCAGGAGCACGCGCTCGGCGGCGTCGAAGAGCTGTTCGCGCACGTCACGTAGGGCTACGCCGGTCGGCACGCTACCTCCCTGTTGAAGAGTGGGCGCGTGCCCATTAGTGTGGGCGCGTGCCCACTCTACCTTCTGGTCCTGGTCATGAACCTCATCGGCTTCGCGGCGTCGCGGAGTCCTTCGGCGCCGTTGCCGGGCAGTACGACCGGGCCCGGCCCACCTATCCCGAGGCGTTGATCTCCGCCCTGGTGGCCGCTGTCCCGGTTTCCCGTACTTCCTCGACGCGGGCCCGTCCCGAGGTCCTCGACGTCGGGTGTGGGACCGGGATCTCGGCGCGGCAGTTTCAGGCGCACGGGTGTGACGTGCTCGGGGTCGACGTCGATTCGAAGATGGTCGAGATCGCGCGTCGGCAGGGCCTGACGGCCGAGGTGTCGGCGTTCGAGACGTGGGACGCGCGCGGGCGGACGTTCGATGCGGTGGTGGCCGGGCAGACCTGGCACTGGGTCGATCCCGTGGCGGGGGCTGCCAAGGCGCGTTCGGTGTTGCGGCCGGGTGGGTTGCTCGCCCTGTTCTGGAACGTGCTCCAGCCGCCGGAGGAACTCGCCGAGGCGACCGTGGCTCTGTATCGGCGGTTCGTGCCCGAGCTGCCGATGATGCACAAGCCGGTGTCGGCCCTTGATGTGTACGGGGTGATGTTCCGGAAGGCGGAGGAGGGGATTCGTTCGTCGGGCGGTGCTTCCGGGGGATTCAGTGAGCCGGTGCGGTTGCGGTTCGACTGGGAGCGCACGTACACGCGGGACGAGTGGTTGGACGTGGTGCCCACGCAGGGCGGGCACAGCCGGCTGCCGGCGTCCACTTTGGACGCGCTGCTCGCCGGGATCGGGGACGCCGTCGATGCCATGGGCGGGTCGTTCGTTGCCCGGTACGCGGCGGTGGCTGTTACCGCCTCGGCCCTTTAGCTGTCCCGTTTTCCACATGCCAATCTGGTTGTCCACAGATCTTCGACGGGTGATGTGGTCGCGGGTGGTGCGCTTCTACGGTCTGGCGCATGGGTTGGTGGAAGCGGGACGGGCGGCCGGACGGCGTTGACGAGGCGACGGAAAGGGTTGCGCGGCAACGGTTTGCCCGGATGGTCGGGGAAGCGGTGGTGCCTCCGGCCGTCGTGGCGTCCGGGGTGTCGAGCGTGGCGGCTTTGTCCACTGTGGACAGTGTCGTGGCGGATGGGCGGGACATCTACTGGACCCGGGGGTCGCCGGAGCCGGTGGGGTCCGCGCGGGAAGGCGACGACCCGTGGGCGTTCCGGCGCGGCGGTGATCCGTGGGCCGTGCCCGACCCCGGTCCGGACGGCGCGGGTGCGGGTACCGATCCCACGGTCGACCCCGGGCGGGTGCGGCGGGCCTTGGCGGCGTTCGATCCGGGGCGGCGTGGGGTCAAGGCGCTGGCGTTCGTGGTGGCGTTCATCGCGGCCGTGGTGGCGGTCATTGTCTGGTGGCAGCGCCCCCGGGTGGAGCCGGTGCCGAGCATCGCCGGGCCCGACGCGGCCGTCTCCTCGGTGGCCGGCAGCGGTGCGCCGGGCGCCAAGGAGGTCGTCGTCTCCGTCACCGGGCGGGTGCACCGGCCGGGCCTCGTGTCGTTGCCGGCGGGTTCCCGGGTGGCCGATGCGATCGAGGCGGCCGGCGGGGTGCTGCCCGGTACCGACCTGTCGTTCCTCAATCTCGCTCGGCGGCTGGTCGACGGGGAGATGCTCGCCGTCGGGGTGAGCCCACCGCCCGGTGCCGTGCCGCCGGGGCCCGCCGGTGACGGTGGCGGCGGGCCGCTCAATCTGAACACCGCCACGCTCGCCGAGTTGGATGCGCTGCCGGGCGTGGGGCCGGTGCTGGCGCAGCGGATCCTGGACTACCGCACGAAGCACGGCGGATTCCGTTCCGTCGATGAGTTACGCAAGGTGGACGGGTTGGGGGAGGCGCGGTACGCGCAGCTCAAGGACCTGGTGACGGTGTGAGCCGGGGATCCGGCCGGTCGCGCGGCGGACCTCGGGTGAGTGCCGACGGGGAGGCGGTCGAGCCGTGGCCGGATCTGCGGCTCGTCGGGTGGGCGTTCGGGGCGTGGATGGCGGCCCTGGCCGGGCTGCACGGCTCGGCCGTCCCGGTGACCGTCGGCGCCGTGCTGGCGGCGGTGGCGGCCACGGCCGTCCTGTCGGTGCGCGGTCGCCGTTCGCCGGCGGCGCTCAGGGTGGCGCGGCACGTCGCGGCGGCCGTTCTGCTCGGGGCGTGTCTCGGCGCGGCGGTGACCGCTGCCCGCCTGGCCGAACGCGACAGCGGCGCACTGCGCGGACCCGTCCACGCCCGGGCCACGGTCGACGTCGAGTTGGTGATCTCCGACGATCCGCACGCCGCCCGGGCGGTGGCCGGCCGCCAACCGACCTACGTGGTGGCCGCGCGGCTGCGCAGCTTCCGCGCGGCGGCCGGCCCGCCGGTGCGGGCGGCGGCGCGCGTTCTGGTGCTGGGCAGCGATCCGGGCTGGCGCGGGCTGCTGCCGGGGCAGGTCGTGCGCGCCACCGGTCGGCTGTCGCCGTCGCGCGGCGGGGACCTGCGGGCCGGTGTGCTGTCGGTCAGCGCCGCACCCGAGCCGGTCGGCGGCCCGCCGTGGTACCAGCGCGCGGCGGGTCGGCTGCGCACCGGTCTGCAAAAGGCGTGCGCGCCGTTGCCGGCCGAACCGGGCGGGCTGCTGCCCGGGCTGGTGATCGGGGACACGAGCCGCCTCGACCCTGGACTGGAGGACGACTTCGTCGCCACCGGGCTCACGCATCTCACCGCGGTCAGCGGCTCGAACTGCGCGATCGTCGTCGGCGCCGTGCTGCTGCTCGCCCGCGCCGCGCGGGCCGGTCCGCGCACCGCGGCCGTCGTGTCGGTGCTGGCGCTGGTCGGGTTCGTCATCCTGGCGCGGCCGTCGCCGAGTGTGCTGCGCGCGGCGGCCATGGGCGGGATCGCGCTCGTCGGCCTGGCGACCGGACGGCCACGCGCCGCCCTGCCCGCGCTCGGCGCCACGGTGGTGGTGCTCGTGGCCGTCGATCCCGAACTGGCCGGGCACCCCGGGTTCGCGCTGTCGGTGCTGGCCACGTCGGGGCTGCTGGTGTTGGCGCCCCGGTGGCGGGACGGGCTGCGCCGGCGTCGGGTGCCGGCCGGCGTCGCGGAGGCGTTGGCCGTTCCGGCCGCGGCGCAGGCGGCCTGCGCGCCGGTGATCGCCGGGATGTCGGGCGTGGTGAGCCTGATCTCGATGCCGGCGAACCTGGTGGCCGTTCCGGCCGTCGCGCCGGCCACCGTCTGCGGGGTGCTCGCGGCGATCCTGTCGCCCGCGTGGCCCTCGGGGGCGGAGTTCCTCGCCTGGGTGGGGTCGTGGCCGGCGCGCTGGCTGGTGGCGATCGCCCGGTACGGGGCACAGGCACCGGCCGGTGAGATCCCGTGGCCGGACGGCACCGGGGGCGGGCTGCTGCTGGGCGGGGTGCTGGCCGTCGCGCTGGTCGCCGGCAGGTGGCGTTCGGCGCGGCGGGTCGTGCTCGTCGTGGTGCTGGTGGTCGCGGTGGTGGCGGTGCCGGTTCGGCTGGTCGTCGGCGGATGGCCGCCGCCGGACTGGATCGTCGTGGCGTGCGACGTCGGGCAGGGCGACGCCACCGTGCTCGCCGCCGGGCCGCACACCGCGGTGGTGGTCGACGCCGGACCCGAACCGGACGCCGTGGACCGGTGCCTGAGCCGGCTGGGCGTGACCCGGATCCTGATGCTGGCCGTCACGCACTTCCACGTCGACCACACGGGCGGGGTCGAGGGTGTGCTGCGGGGCCGTTCGGTGGGTGGGGTCGTCACGACGGCGTTCCCGGAGCCGGCCGGTGGGCGGGCCGCGGTGCACGCGGCCGCGCGATCGAAGCGGGTGCCGGTGATCGCCGCGTCGCCGGACTGGTCGGCACGCTGGGGATCGCTCGCCGTGCGGAGCCTCGGGCTGGCGGAGCCGTTGCGCGGCACCCGTTCCGACCCCAACAACAACTCGCTGATCCTCGCCGCGACCGTGGGCCGGCACTCCGTGCTCCTGCTCGGCGATGCCGAGGTCGAGCAGCAGTCCGCGCTGCTCACCGCCTACGGGCCGGCCGTCCGGGCGGAGGTCGTGAAATTGGCGCATCACGGCAGCGCGTTCCAGGACAAAGGAATGCTGGACGCGGTCGGTGCCGGGGCGGTCCTCGTCTCGGTCGGCGCGGGCAACGACTACGGTCACCCCAACGGTCCCGTCCTCGCGCGGCTCGCCCACCGCGGCGCCCGGATCATGAGGACCGACCGGGTCGGCGACATCGCGATCGTCACCCGCGCCGGCGCTCTCGCGATGGTGGGGGAACGGCGATGAGCCGGCCGCGGCACCCGTGGCACGATGGCGCGATGGCCGATCGCAATGCCGTTCATCTGGTCCTGGGCGACGAGGAACTGCTGGCCGCACGCGCGGTCGGTGACCTGGTCGCCGCGGCGCGGGCCGCCGAGCCCGACGCGGAGCTGCGCCAGTACATGGCGGGCGAACTCGTCGCCGGCGAACTCGCCGAGATGCTGAGCCCGTCGCTGTTCGGCGGCGCGCGGGTGCTCGTGCTGCGCTCGGGTCAGGACGCGAAGAAGGACGTCATCGCCGCCCTGCTCGCCTACGCGAAGTCGCCCGACGACGACGTGACGCTGATCGTTCAGCACGTCGGCGGTGCGAAGGGCAAGGCGCTCTCCGACGGATTGAAGTCGGCCGGTGCGAAGGTCGCCACCGTTCCCAAAATCAGCCGTCCGAGGGAACGCGTCGATTTCGTTACCTCGGAGGTTCGTCGGCTCGGTGGCAAGGCCGGTGACGCGGCCGCCGAGGCGCTCATCGCCGCCGTCGGCAACGACCTGCGCGAGCTGGCCTCGGCCTGTTCGCAACTGGTCGCCGACACCGACGGAAACATCGACGTGCGTACCGTCTCCCGCTACTACAAGGGACGCGCTGAGGTGTCCGGATTCAACGTCGCCGATGCCGCGCTCGTCGGCGACGTGTCCGGCGCGCTGGAGGCGTTGCGCTGGGCGCTGCACATCGGCGTCGATCCCGTGCCGATCGCCGACGCCATCGCCGACGGCGTTCGAACGGTGGCCCGCGTCGCCTCCGCGGGGCGCGGCAGCGCCTACCAGATCGCGGGAAATCTAGGTATGCCCCCGTGGAAAGTGGAACGAGCCCAGCGACAAGCCCGTGGCTGGACGCCCGATGCGCTCGTTGATGCCATGCAAGCGGCCGCGGAGTGCAACGCGGCTGTCAAGGGCGGCTCGGACGACCGGGCCTATGCCCTCGAACGTGCGGTCTTCGCCGTCGCGGCGGCGCGTCAGGGAGGTGGTGCTCGATGAGTGCCAAGGGGGCACCGCTGTACGCCCGGATGCTGCGCCTGCGCCGGATACGTGTCGGCGGGCTGGCCAGCTTCCTGTTCGTGGAGTGCGCCATCGCGGCCGGCATCCTGCTGGCCCTGGCGGAACTCGTGAGCTGGTGGGCCGTTCCGCTGCTGCCTGTACTGGTGGCCGCGGTCGTCAAGGTCAACGACATGGTCGGCGGGGTCGGCGGGATGGCCTCGTCGCGGCAGTCCGCGCCGCCGGTGGAGGAGGTGCCGGTGGAGTCGTCGTCGTGGTTCGACGATGACGAGACCGGGCGCGAACTCGCGGGCGCGCTGTCGATCGCCCGCACCGGCGGGGTCTACGGATCGCGGCACGCCCAGGCGCACGGCGACCCCTACGACTCGCACGGCGGTGCGGCGTACGAGTCGCGCGGCGGCCTGGCGCTGGAGGAGCGCGACCCCTGGGACGCCGAACAGGAGCACGTCGCGCACGAGGAGCCGGTCGGCACCGTCAGCGCCCGGGCCGGACGGCGCGACTTCCTGGAGCACACGCGCGTGGGGCTCGGTGCCGTCGCCCGGCACACCCACACCGACGCCCACGAACCACAGGCCGACGACCGGCCGATCACGATCGACGACTGGTCCGCGAGCGGGTTCGACGCGCGAACGGCCTCGTGGACGGACACCAGCGGCGGCCGTCGACGGGCGCCCGACTCCGACGGCCACCAGGACGCACCCGAGCGCGTCGGCCCTTCCGGCGGCGAGCGTGTCGATCCTTCCGAGGGCCGTCAGGAGACGACCGAGCGTGTCGGCTTCTCCGGAGGGCGCCAGGGCACACCCGAGCATGTCGGCCTTTCCGGAGGGGGCCAGGGCACGCCGGAGCGGGTCGGCCGGCACGGCACCGTCGAGACCGAGCCGTATGTCGGCGGTCGACGGCGGGCCGCTGACGACGACGAGTCCTCGCGGGCCAGCCGCGGCATCCCCACGAACTCCCGCTGGCAGTACGCGCGCGGCGGATCGTCCGGTGGCCGCACGACGGCGTTCGGGGTGACGGCTCCCGTCGGCACCACGCTCGGCGGCGGAACGCCCCCGGCAACGGCCGGCCGCGCCCCACTGATCGAGGGCGCGCCGGACCCGGCGATGGACGGCGCGGTCGCCGGCGCGGAGCGATGGGGCCAGCACGACTCGGAGACCCTCGTGCCGGGCACCGCTCACCGCGAGCCCACAGCCGTCGACCTGAACGGACGCCGCTCCGGCCGCTCCACCGGAGCCCGGGCCTACGACCGGGGCCGCAACGACGCCTACGAGCAGGCAGACGACCCGGCCGACGATGGAGACATCCCCGCGGACGGTCAGGTCGCCGGCCGGCGCTCGGGGGAGTGGCGCGGCGCCGAGGACGGGTTCCGGGACGACGACGGCTACCGCGACAGCGGACGATGGACACCCGAACAGCCGGCCGGCCAGCACGATGTGCGCTACGCGGCCGGGTACGAGGTTGATGCTCGGGCGGCCGGTGTGCCGGAAGGCTTTGACGTCGACGCTCGGGCGGCCGGTGTTGAGGGCGGCTTTGACGTCGACGCTCGCGCGGCTGGCGTGGCGGACGGCTATGACGCCCGCGCAGCCGGTGTGCCGGGCGGCGCCGGGCGGCGGGACGCCGGCTGGGAGTACGACGGGTCCGAGGCCGACGGCTGGTCGGACGGGGAGCCGTACGCGCAGGGCGGCCGTGGCGGATTCGGCGCGGACGAGCGTGCTGCCGACGGCTCGTACCGCGGGTCCGACTATGCGTCCGCCGCCGGTCGGGCGCGGCGGGAGCGGGGTGGCGGGGGCGCGGACGGGCGTGACTATCCGGCGGCTGAGGGCCAGGCGGCGTTTGCCGGTCAGTCGATCGCGGGTCGGTCGGCCGGCGATCCGGAGTACGGCGGCCGGGATGCGGACGGGCGTGACTATGCGCCCGCGGGCGGTCAGGCGGCTGGTGCGCGGTCCGCTGGTGCACAGTCCCCTGGCGGCCGGTCAGCGTCCGCGCACGAGTATGACGGCCACGATGCGGGCGGACACCACTATGCGCCTGCGGCCGACCAGGCGGCTGGTGCGCGGTCGGCATCCGGGCGTGAGCGTGGTGGCCGGGAGGTGTCCGGGGCTGACCACGCGGCCGCACCCGGGCAGGAGCGCGCTCCCCGGAACATGCCCGGCCAGGGCTACCGGTCCCCGACCCGCGGCGCCTCCATCCGCCGCACGTCCACCCGCGCCGTCGGCGGCCCCGACGCGGCAGCCGGGCGCTCCGATCGCGGCCGCGACTTCGGGCCGGCCGGCGAGCAGTCCCGTGGCGGGCACGACCGCCCGCAGGAGAGCCGCAGCGGCGGCCGTCGCCGGGCACAGGAGGCCGCCGGAACGGGCGCCTCGGAGCCGGCCCAGCCGCCGGCGTCCACCGGTGTCCCGGGTTCCGGAGCCCCGTCGCGTGCGCACGCGATCGGCGCGGCTGTGCGGCGTTCGATGGCGATGCAGGCGCAGCTCGGAAATGCCCGCGTGGTGCAGGTGTCCGGTAGGCACTCGAGGCACGACTCGGAGCCCGGCGCGGGGCTGAACGAACGCCGGTTCGGCGGTAACCGCTAGGCAGGTGAGGTTCGCGGCCCCATCCGGATTCCGGGTGGGGCCGCGCTGTATGCGACGCCTGTGCCGGTTGGGGCGGGCGGGGGCTGCAAGATCGCCACCAGTGCTACGCGTGCCACGTCATTCGTCAGCCATTACGTGGCACGCGTAGCATTCCCGCCGCCGTGGGCCGTGGGCCGTGGGCCGTGGGCCGTGGGCCGTGGGCCGTGGGCCGTGGGCCGTGGGTGCGGAGGTCGCAGGCCCGCGGGCTTCGCAGTGACGCTTCGCTCGCCTCCGGCCATCAAGGCCGAAGGGTCTGGGCGGCCGCACGGCGCACAACCGCCCCGCATCGCAGCCTTCGGCGCCTTCGGTCCTGGGTCGGGTCGATCGAGGGGACACGCGGTCGGCTCGACCTACGCTTCGGGATACATACGGGGTGGGGAAATAGGCGAACGCGTCGGCCGCCTTGTACCGATCATGACTGCTGTTCCGATGCCATCGGCCGCCGCTTGGCACCACCGCGATGCCCGGCAAGGGTTCGAAGTCGTGTACTTCCACGCCGTCGAGGAGGGCTACCGCATCGACGGACACACCGCCGCGGTCGAGAACGGCCAACCGTGGGTCGTCCAGTACACCATCCTGGTGGACGCTCGCTGGGCAACGCGCAGGGCCAGCGTCACCGGACACTGGTTCACCGGCACCAGGAAGATCGACATCGAAGCCGACGGCCACGGTCGATGGCACATCGACGGCGCGTACGCGTCAGCTCTGGACGGATGCCTGGATGTCGACCTGGAGTCCTCCTCGATGACCAACGCGCTTCCGGCCCGGCGGCTGGCGCTGCGCATCGGTGACCAGGCCTCCGCGCCCGCGGCATACGTGCGTGCCCTCGACCTGTCGGTCGACCGGTTGGAGCAGCGGTATGTCCGGGTCACAGACGAGGACGGCGGCCAGCGGTATGACTATTCGGCGCCCGCTTTCGATTTCGGATGCCGTCTGGTGTACGACACGGCGGGCTTGCCACTGCACTATCCCGGCATCGCGATCCGGGCGTTCTGAACGCTCGAAGACCGGCGCGCCTCTGAGCAGGTCCGGATAGAGCGCGCACCACACCGTTGCCAAGGCGTGCTGTTCGCCGGGGGTTAGCGGCATGCCTACCTCGGCGGCCGGCAATGCGACGCAACCGAGGACGGAGCCGAAACTCGCGAATAGAGCCACGCACGACAGCCGTGGCGCCGCATCAGAAAGCCTCAACCGCCACCGGCGCAGACCACAGCCGCCCGAGCCCACCCCGAGGCGCCGTCCCGGGCAGGCCGGAAACACAGATACGCCGGCATCGGACGCCTGCCGTCAGGGCAGCGACGTCGATGCCGGCGTCCCGGTCTTACCGCTCAGAGGTCAGCGCCCCCAAGAGGTCAGGCAGCGACCACCGTGTGGAGCTTCTTGGCGATGGCCGACTTGCGGTTGGCCGCCTGGTTCTTGTGGATGACGCCCTTGCTGGCGGCCTTGTCGAGCTTGCGGCCAGCGTCCTGCATCAACGCGGTCGCGGTCTCCGTGTCGCCGGCCGCGGCCGCCTCGTGGAACTTGCGGATCGCAGTCTTGAGCGACGACTTGACCGACTTGTTACGGAGCCGGCGCTTCTCGTTCTGCCGGTTGCGCTTGATCTGCGACTTGATGTTCGCCACGCGACAGCCTCGTCCTGATCGTTCGGTTGGTTTCGTGATGGTGCAGCTTGGGGCGGTGCCCAAGGCGCGCGGGACATCTGCACGTCACCTACGCGCGAAGATTCAGGCTACCAGCACCCGGTCTATCGAGCCAAAACGGTGTGACGCTCAGGACCGCAGGAGCGCGGGGGAGGCGTCGGGCTGGCCGAGCGGGATGGCGCTGCCCTTGGCGTAGTCCGCGAACGACCGGTCCCAGTGGGTGTAGCCGTCCTGCCACTTCACGTGTTCCTCGGTGCCCTTGATGATCACCGGGTCGCCGACCTGGGTCTGGTTGTACAGCCACTCGGCGTCGGCGTTGGAGAGGTTGGTGCAGCCGTTGGAGACGTTGCGCTTGCCCTGGTCACCCTCGGACCACGGCGCCGCGTGGAGGTACTCGCCGCTCCAGCTCAGCCGCTGCGTCCAGAACACGTCCTTGCGGTAGCCGCCGGGCCCGTCGACCGGCCGGCCGAACGTGGAGGAGTCGAAGACCTCCTTCTTGTTCTTGATCATCACCATCATGTTGCCCGCGTCGGTGGGAGTGGCCGGCTTGCCGAAGCTGACCGGCATGCGGCGCAGCACCTGCCCGTTCTTGGTGATGGTGAGGTGCTTGGAGGTGTTGTCGGCCTCCATGATGGTCTTGGCGCCGATCTTGAAGTTCATCGTGAGGTCCTGTGCGCCGTAGCGATTGCCGCCGAGCGGAAGCCCGCCGACCGCGGCCCGCACCTGCACCTTGGTGCCGGACTGCCAGTACTCCTTCGTCCGGAAGTGCACCTCACGGTTGTTCCACCAGTACCAGATGCCCTCCTGGGCCGGTTCGCTGGTGACGAAGAGCCGCTTCTGCACGGAGGCGCGCTGATCCTTCGGGATGTCGGCACTGAACGACACGATGATCGGCATCGCCACCCCGACGACCTGGTTGTCGCCGATGACGGTGCTCGCCTTGGCGGTGCTCCCCGGCTTGGCCATCGTCGTGAACGTCGCGGCCTTCGTCGCCGTGCGCCCGTCCGCCGTGGTCGCCGTGATCTTGGCGGTGTACTGCGTGCCGTACTTCAGCTGCGCCCCCGGCACCCACGCCGACTTGTCCGAGCGCCACGCGCCCTGCACGGGCCCGCCATTTGTCTCCACCAACTCCAGCGTGGAGGTGGGCGCATCGGCCTTGTAGGCCAGTTCCAGAGATGTGGGAACGTCCGTAGCCCCGTCGGTCAGCCCGGTGAACTCCATGGCGACCTGTGGACCGCTGTCCGACGGCGACGCCGCGGCGATGGCCCCGTTGGCCTGGTCGCCGGAACCGGACGACTTGGCGCCGCCGCTGTCACACGCGACGAGGCCGAGAAGGGCGACTGCCGCGGCGGCTGCCACGCGCAGGTACCGGACCGGGGGGTGCGTTCGCATTGAGAACTCCAGGGTCGTCCTGCCGGACTTAAGGTGCTTAATCGTGCCCTAAGATTGGCGAACGCGCTGACCCCCACATCCGCCGTCGATGGTCTAGACGCCGTATTGATCCCACGGGATGTCCCAGGCGGTCCAGCCGTTACCCTTCTGCAACGTCCGCTCGGTGCCTTTGACGATCACCGCATCGCCGATCATCGTCAGCTGGAACAGCCACTGCGCGTTGGACTCGGAGACGTTGACGCAGCCGTGGGAGACGTTGGTGTTGCCCTGCTGCTGCACCGACCACGGCGCCGAGTGGATGTACTCGCCGCCCCAGGTCAGGCGCTGCGCGTACTGGATGTCGACCCGGTAGCCGTTGGGCCCGTCCGTGGCCCGCGTGTCGAACACCGTCTGCTCGGCCTTCTCCATCACGACCATGTGCC
This sequence comes from Virgisporangium aliadipatigenens, assembly GCF_016863615.1. GTDB lineage: Bacteria > Actinomycetota > Actinomycetes > Mycobacteriales > Micromonosporaceae > Virgisporangium > Virgisporangium aliadipatigenens. The sequence goes on from NZ_BOPF01000030.1 coordinate 66,802, forward strand.
CGCTCGACGAGGGCGTGCTCGGCTTGCCGAGGCTGACCGGCAGCTCCTTGATCGGCTGTCCGTCCTTCAGCACGGTCATCTTCTTGTTGGCGTTGTCGACCTCGATCACGATCGAACGGTCTGCGATCTTGACGGTCGCCGACCGGTCCGTGTCGCCGTACTTGCTGCCGATCGGCAGGCCCGACAGGGCGCTGCGCACACTGATCGTGGTGCCCGGCTGCCAGTACTTCTCGGCCCGGTAGAGCACCATCCGCGGGCTGTGCCAGTGCCACCGCCCCGGCTGCTCCGGCGTCGTCTTCACCAGGAGCCTGCGGGCGACGGCGGCCCGCGACGCCTCGGGCACGTCCGACTCGAACTCGACCACCACCGGCATGGCCGTCCCGTAGGTCTGCCCGTTGAACAGGTACAGCCCCGAGCCGACCTTCCCGCCACCCGGCCGCGCCATCGTCGTGAACGTCGTGTTCTTCGACTCGGACTCGCCACGCACGCCTTTTGCGGTGACAGTGGCGCTGTAAGTCCGTTCGAACTCCAAGGGCTTGGCGGGGATCCACGAGGAACCGTCGGCGCGCAGCTCGCCCTCGACGGCCTTGCCCTTGTCGTCGGTCAGCGTGACGGACGCCACGGTGCCGCCGGTCACGCGCGTGTCGACCTCGGTAGTGATCGGCAGCCCCTTGGTCCCCGCCGCAGGCCCTACCTCGAACGTGAACGGAGGCACACTCGCCGTGGGACTCGGCGACGCCGAAGCGGCCTGACTCGCAGGCTGCGCCGCCGGCTTCCGCGGATCGTCCGAGCATGCCGTCACGCCCAGTGGCAACGTCACTACCAGCGCTAACAGCATCCGTCGTACTGACATCCGTGCTCCCACGTGAACCCCTCCCCGTTGCCGACATCGTGCCCGACGGGTCCGACATTCTGCGACCCCGTGACGCGTGTTTCTTAAGGCGGGCCTCAGGTTGCCCGCGGAGGGATAACCGGTTGGGAGCCCCGTCAGGTCGCGTGCTATGGTTTTGCCCGTTCCAGTGAGCGCCGCTAGCTCAACTGGCAGAGCAGCGGACTCTTAATCCGCGGGTTCGGGGTTCGAGTCCCTGGCGGCGCACATTTGATCATGGCCCTGACCTGGCATTACTTGCCGAGTCGGGGCCATTTTCATGTCCACTGTGGACTGTTGGGTGATCGATGGGTGATCTGTAGCCCGTGGTACCACGCGTCATCGGGGGAAATGGCACGGCACGCACCGTCGGGCGACGACACTTCGGGTCGGCTTGGAGTCCGCTTGTCAGCGTGGCGCAAGTACTAAGCGCCGAGCACCCACGTCGCCCAGTCGATGGTCGGCATTGTGCTTACGCTCCATGTTCTTCTGATCGCAGACCGGGTCGCGACCTGGGTGAGCCGGCATCACAGATGGATGCACGTCCTTGTGTTTCGGGACGGCCAATCGGATGTCGGTGGGCCGTCGGAGCTGGCCAACGCGTACGTGTTCTGCGTGCTGGAGCAGTTCCACGCCCGGCTGCGCCGCCGGGACATCTTCGCCGCCGCCTCCCTACGCTGGGCGGATCCGGTCGCGCAACTGCTGGACACGACGCCTGGCAGAGCGTCCGCGGCGGGGTCCTCAACGATCTGCAAACGCCAAGGTCCGCATTGACGCCGACGGCCGCCTACACGCGGACAAGGTCACCGCCGTGGCGGACCCGCCGAGCCTTGTCGACCTGCCCCGTCGAATGCTCAGGAGGTTGCCGACCAGGAGACGGAGGCCCAAGTCGCGACCGGACGAAAGCCGCATACAGCTGCTCTGAGCAGCCCACTCTCGTCCGGTACGCACCCACACGGCAGCGATCCGCTCGCCGACGGTGCGGACATCCACCGTTTCTTAACCACGCACCACGGGCCACTGCCGCCCTCATCGGTCGGGGGAATGCACCGAGGAGACGGCTCACGGCCCGGTCAGGAGCGTCCTATGCATGCCGACGCAGGTGTGCACGGGCGTCTTACCGCTGCATCCTCAGCGGCGGTGGGGTAAGTACCCAGGTGATCGTCGTGCCGCCGGGTTCGACCGCGAACTGCCGGGCTGCGTGCCTAGCAGATCGTGTGGCGCCGGAGCGGGCGAATATTCTGGCCGGAACCGAAAAACGCGGCTGAAGCTGCCGGTGGGACCTCTCCCGAGAGGAAAGGTCCCACCCGCGCCGCTCGGAAAGCATCGCCGGCGCCCAGTAGACCGCCGGCGTCGTCTTACCGACGCCGGGCATTCTCTCCTCAGGCCATCGACTCCGCCCACCCCGCCGTCCCCCTGCTGCCCCGATTGTCCGTGCTGATACTGCCGCGTTCGTTGCTGGAGCTGGCTGCCGGTCAGTCGGGGCGCACGAGCATGTGGGCACGGCGGGTGGCCGGGTTGGCGGCGATGAGGGCGGTCTCGCCGACCTGGATCCAGGAGCGCTGGTAGTCCGCGCCGCCGTGGAACTGGCCGGCGCACTGGCAGACGCAGTCGTTGCCGAGGGCTTCCTGGCAGCGCACGTCGCAGCGCTGGTTCTCCAAGTAGTCGAGATGGACGTGCACGTGGCCGAACCGCTCGGCGAGGCCGGTCACGACCAGCCGCAGGTGCGTGCGGGCGAGGGTCCACTTCCCGCCGGCGTACTCGAGGCGGATCCGCGCGCCGAGCTGCTCGTGCAGCCACCAGCGGTTGCCCCTGCGATCGCTCGGGTCGTAGGGCATCTTGACCACGACGCGGCCCCGGACCGGCCGCCAGACGGCGGACAGTGGCGAGGCGCCCATGTCCAGCATTCTGCCGAGCCGGCCCCACGGCGTACATCAGTAACTTCCGATGCAATGCACGGGCGGAGAGTCGAGCGCGCCGCCCACGCCGAGCGGTTGAACCGGCTACGGCCCCACCCCCGGATGACCAGCCGACGCGACCTTGCTAGCGAGCGCCAGGCGGACTGGCAAGGTCTGGCTATTCGACGGCGATGAGTTCGCCTGAGGCCTACCGGTCTGGTGAGATCGCCTATTCAACTGTCCCGTATTCGGGACGGAGATCGCGCGGGTTGCCACGGAACGTATTGCGACCGCGGTGACCGATCTGGACTGGGCGCGACCCAGCCGGGCGAGGTCGGCTCAGCGCCACGGCACTAATGGCCGCGCAGCCGCCGCCTGCGTCACCACGCCGCGGTCCGTGTCAAGCTAGACGAACGCAATTATCATCGAACACGCGTTCGATATGGTCGCGTGGTGGAGACCGCGGGGAGATGGTGGAACGGCACGTGGGGTCGCCTGGCCCGGCGCGATGTGTTCCTCCGCGTAGGTCAAACTGTGGGAAGTCGAAGCCCGCGCAGGTGGCGCCGACGGAACCTCCCGGGTGTGGCGGTTCCTCTCCGAGGAGGAAGCCCTCGCCTTCGCTGCGTGCTGCATGTCCCGGCGGATGGCGGGATCTCCAGCACGACGACCCGCTGGCCGTCCCCGAGGCAGTCGCCGAGGGCGGTCGAATCCATGAGCGGCCGACCTAGGGCCGCTCCCAACGCCCGGACCGTGCCCATCGACCCGCCGACGTCCGGTCAACCGGGCCGACGGATCTTCTCTGTGGTGATGCCAGCACCCATCTGTCGAATATTATTCATAGAGCCGTGTGGACGAAGGATGGCGGCCTTATGAGTGTTGTTACGCGGACTGCGCACTGAAGCACGCGGCAACCGCCGAACAGGCTTGGCCGAAGACTCGGTTCGGCAACGTTGTTGCGCCATCGACCGGGCACCTATGGAAGATCGGTGAGTATCGTGCTACAGCCGTGTGATGGCAATGTGCGGTCACCCCAGATATGGTCAAAAAGGACTAAGGCCCTGCCGTCAAGATTTTTCTTCGTTGGACTGGACGCTTCCTATCGCCTATGACTTCTTCCTTGTGTCCCCGGCACGCTGCCTGGAGCGAGGAGATGCACGCGATGGACGGCCAGTGGATCCCGCTTGCGGGAATGGTAGGGCTGGGGCTGATCACAATGGTCTCCACCATCGCTCACGCGATGCAACTTGGCCGCACCGTGAAGAGTGCTCTTCAATCCCTTCCGATCGGTGCATCTGGCGTGAATATCCAGGTCAACGACCTGCGCGGGAGAAGTGTTCGCATTCAGATTGACGCAACCTCTGCGACTCGTCGAGACCGCGTGTGACATGGCGCAAGATACCGTCTCGCAGGCTAGGCCAGACGACTCGGACGCGGAGCCCTGTGCCGACTTTGAGACGTTCTACAAAAAAGCAGCCCCGGCGCTGTTGCGTCACGCGGCCTCGATCACGAACAGTTCTCGCGAAAAGGCTCAGGAGTACATGCAAGAGGCGATGCTGGTCGTATGGAAACACTGGTCAGAGTTGGAGCACCGATCCGACGGCGAGCGATACCGCTTCGCGCAGACGGTCATGATCCGGGTCGCCTACCGTGCGAGTGAACGGGCCGCCCGCTACAAGCGCCTGCTGCCCAAGTTGTGGAACCGGTCAGACGAACCGGCCGTCGAAGACGGTGTGGTGGCTAACCTGACGGCCGACGAAGCGTTAGCCGTGATCAACTCTTTGCCAGGCCAGCAGCGTATCGTGATGGTGCTGATGTACGACGGCTGCACCGCCGCTGACGTCGGGAAAATATTGGGCATAAGCCCATCTACGGTACGCTCTCATCTATCTCAGGCGCGACGGGAACTTCGCAAAGCTCTCGATCATCTCCAAGGGGGCGGTCATGGCTGAGTCGCCGCCGGACCGACTTACCGACGCCGAGCGTCACTTGTTCGCCCTCGCCGCCGATGCTGCTGGCAACCGCGCAAAATCGCTCGACTTCGACGCCACTGAAGGTTGGGAAGCCGTCCAACGAAGGGGAGTGTCCAACCGTCGGCGGGGCGAATTACGAAAAGTCGCGCTTGACGTCCGCCGCAGCTTCCACCTGGTTCCTTTCGGTTTGTCCGCCGCAATCGTTTGGGCAGCTTTTCTGTACCAAGCCAACCCTCCATTTGGTTTTTTGGGAGGACTGGTCCTTGTCGGCGCAGTCGTATTTATGGCATTCATGGGCTACGCTCATCTGCGTCGATCAAACGCCGCGTCGCTGATGGCGGCCGCTACTGCTCTGCTGATGATAGTAGGGGGGTTTGCCGCAATTGCATCGAAATCGGAAAATGGGATCCCGTCGGATAGCGGGCGCGCGGGGCCTGTCGAGGCAGTCCCTGCGCCATCTGAGCCGTCTGCAATGCCAGGCCCTTGGCGGACCGATGGCGGTGTTAGCCTGCTCTCGCTGACTAAAATAACAGGAATAGCGAGACAGGGTCCTGTAAGTATTGCCGGCCGATCATTTTCGGACGGCGTTACAATCCCATGCGGAAGCTCCGCTGCCGGCTACAATAATGTGCTCTGGAATGTTGAACACTACAAGCGCTTTTCGGCAATAGTGGGGATCCCCAGCGAGCTTCCGGGCGGCGTCGCCCTCAGCATTGCTTTTATGGACCAGGCGGGACGCTTGCTAGATTCCTACGACTTGTCGGCCGGGGAGACCAAAATCGTTTCTATCGCCGTATATGATTACTTGCAGATTTCTTGTCAACCGGTAAGTAATTCTCCGAACGGATATATTCCTGTAAGTGCCGCTATTGGAGCTCCGGAACTCTTTGAGAGCTAAGGGCTATCCGTACTTACCCGTCCCGCTCAACCGCGCGGTACTGGCCCTCATGCGCGTTGTGGATGGCCAGGGTCTGTGCCCGGCAATGCGTCAGCTGGCGTGGGGCAGCTACTCCTCGATCGGAAGAATCATGTCTCCATCGAGCCCGGCGTACAGGCGGGGCGTCGCGGTCAGCACATCGCAATCGTGGCCGTACGCCGCCAAGACCGCCGAGGCCGCGTCGACCCGACCGATGATCTCGTCTGTGGGCCCGGCCGACTGGTGAGAGCGCCTATTCAACTAACGCGGATTCCGGTCCGGTAGAGATCCAACTCTTACTCTCCGTACTGCCGAGGGTAGCTCCGGGCTGAACATGGCACTTCTCCGATGAGCCAACGAGATGTCGGCGCGTCAGCAAGGCTGTGCAGGTCAGGTCGAGACTGGGCCCACCAAGGCGGGGAGCACGGCATGACCAACGCGAACATCGAATCCGACCTCAGAATCACGCTCACGGACGAACGTTTCGCTGAGCTAGAGCATGCCGCAGCGCTCGCCAACGTCGTTCTGGGCAATGTTGGCGCGATCGCATCGATCACCGTTCGAGTCGGTTCGAGTAGGTGTGCCGGAACCGTCACGATCAACACAAGCGATGGCTCGGTCGACGTGGGACTCGGCGAGCTCTCAATGATGCGACTCCGTCTGGAGCGCATCGCGTTCCTGGACTCGGAAGCGTTCGTGATAAAGCCTGATGGCGCTATCTGGCAGGAGTTCGATCGGGTAAGCGTGGAACGCGATCGAGGGCGGCAGGTCTCGCCTTTGCCATCGCAGGAGGAATGGGCGGTCTTGTTGAAACTTGAGGCGGCCTGCACGGAGTAGCGGTCACGTCCTGTGGTCGCCGGGGCGTAGTTGGACCAGGTGGTGCCAGCGTTGGCTGCGAGGCGGGCGGCGGTGACCTGGTGGTAGCCGAGCGCGTCGGCGACGATCGGGGCGGGCATGTCGAGGACGTGCTGTCGGATCGCGGCGATGCGGCCTGCGGTGGTCGGGGACGCCGAGCTCATGGATCAGCGGTGACAGCGTGCGGGGCTGGAGCGGTTGGCCAGCTCGACGGCCGGGGAACAGCCAGCGGGAGTCGCGGTTGGTGGCGGTGCGCATATTGGTGCGCTGGCCGAGATACTCGAGCAACAGAGCAGCGACCGGTTCGGGCACCGGTGTGGGTGGGTCGCCGAGGCGTAGCAGGACCTGATCGTCGTCGCGGATGATGTCGTCGATGGTCAGCCGGGTAATCCGGCTGACCGGTTGGGCATAGAGCAGCAGGATCACCGCGGCGACCCGGGTGCGCAGCGGGGCGCGAGTGTCGATGAGGAGTTGGCCGAGGAGCACGGTGCGATCGTGCTCGGGCAGCGGCGTGCCGCCGGTTCCTTGGGCGGCTGGCAGCTCGAACCGTGGGCTGTGCCGGTTTGCGGCCGACCACTGCAGGAACGCCCGGACGTTGATGCGGTCGCTGACGGTGTGCTCGACGGCCCGCGCGTCGATGTCGGCTTGGGTGCAGTCGGCGAGCGGGCGGCCTCGGGCGGCAAGCCAGCCGAGTATGCGGTGGCCTGGCCGATCTGCTGGCCGGCGTAGCTGCGCCCGGCCGGGGTGATCGGCTGGTCTCGGCGCGGGACCGGAGCCGGGGCAGGACGTACCAGGTCGCAACCGTCGCAGCAGTTGGGCGTGGTCCGGGTCGTTGACTTCGGCGAGGTGCTGGTGCAGCCAGCGCACGAACAGCAGGATCTGCTTGTCGATCGTGGGCAGCAGACCGCAAGCCATCAGCAGTTCACGCAGGTGCGCGGCCGCGCGCCAGGGTTGCAAGGTGCGGAACCCCTCGTGGATCAGCGGAATCTCCCCGCGAGCCAGCCGGCGCAGGATTTCAGCGGGCGCTCGGTGGCGTGAGGTCAGCCAGGTCAGCCCGGTCAACGGGTTCTCCATGCCGCGCAGTTGGTCGGCGAGCGGAGTCAGTCGGGGGTGGATGCGGCCGGTGCCGTCGTCGAGGAGCTCGGCGAGCCGGTCGGCGAGGGCGCAGCGGGTGCAGCGGCGGCCGCCGTGCAGTTTGCCCTCATGGCCGCAGCGCGAGCAGGGTCAGCGGCCGGCTCACCGTTTATGGGACCCTTTGGTCATTTCGTTAAGCGCTTCGCGGACCTTAAGAAGGTCGGCGGAAAGCGCGGACGGCGGTGTGGCCCAGAGCAGGACTGTCGCGTCGTCTCCACCGGTGGCAAGCATGTGCCCCTCGGGAGAGAACGCCACCGCACGCACCCAGTCGGTGTGGCCGGTGAGGGGTTCGCCAGCGGGTTGGCCGGTCGCTAGATCCCATAGCCGCACCGTTTGATCACCGCTGCCGGTGGCGATGAAGCGGCCATCGGGAGAAAACGCCACCGCGAGCACCGTATTGGCGTGGCCGGTGAGGGGTTCACCGAGGGGTTGGCCGGTGTCCGGGTTCCACAGTCGAACCGTCCTGTCGGCGCTCGATGTGGCGAGCAGGCGCCCGTCGGGAGAGAACGTCACGGAAAGCACCGGAAGTTCGTGGCCGGTGAGGGGTTCACCGAGGGGTTGGCCGGTGTCCGGGTCCCATAGTCGCACTGTCCTGTCGTCGCTGGCGGTCGCGAGCAGGCGGCCGCTTGGGGAGAACGCCACCGACCACACCACGCCGGTGTGGCCGCGGAAAGGTCTGCCGAGGAGTTGGCCTGTGGTCGGATTCCACAACTGCACCGTCTCGTCAGCGCTGGCAGTGGCGAGACGGTGTCCGTCGGGAGAGAACGCCACCGCGAGCACCTCGCCGGTGTGGCCGGTGAGGGGTTCGCCGACGGTTTGGCCGGTCCCTGGGTCCCACAGCCGCACCGTTCTGTCGTCGCTGCCGGTAGCGAGCAGGCGGCCGCTTGGCGAAAACGCCACCGCACGCACCATGCGAATGTGGCCGGTGAGGGGTTCGCCGACGGTTTGGCCGGTCCCTGGGTCCCACAGCCGCACCATTTTGTCGGCGCCAGCGGTGGCGAGCAGGCGCCCGTAGGGCGAAAACGCGACCGCAACTATCCGATCTCCTGGTCGCAACGGCGTTTCGGGAAGCGGGAGTCGCGCTGCTTGGCGTCGCTGTTTGAGCAGGTCGTCAACGATGGTGAGCAGTTCAGCTGCTGAGTTGCGTAACTTGGCCACCTCGGCCCGCGCCTCGGTGGATTGGCGTCGGGCCTGTGTCAGGCCAGGGCAGCTATGAGAGCTCCATAGCCGCACCGTCTTGTCGAGGCCTGCGGTGGCGAGCAGGTGCCCGTCGGGGGAGAACGCCACCGCGTTCACAATGATGTGGCCGGTGAGGAGTTTTCCGGCGGGTTGGCCGGTGGCCGGATCCCACAGCCACACCGTCTCGTCGAGGCCTGCGGTGGCGAGCAGGTGCCCGTCGGGGGAGAACGCCACCGCGTACACCCCGGTGTGGCCGGTGAGGAGTTTTCCGGCGGGTTGGCCGGTGGCCGGATCCCACAGCCACACCGTGCCGTCGGAGTCTGCGCCGGCGAGCAGGCGCCCGTCGGGAGAGAACGCCACCGCATATACCCCGGCGGTGTGGCCGGTGAGGAGTTTTCCGGCGGGTCGGCCGGTGGCCGGATCCCACAGCTGCACTATTTGATCACCGTTTCCGGTGGCGATGAAGCGGCCATCTGGCGAGAACGCCACCGCGTACACCCCGCGGGTGTGGCCGGTGAGGGGCTCGCCGGCGGGTTGGCCGGTGGCCGGATCCCACAGCCGCACCCTCGCGTTGGAGCAGATGGTGGCGAGCAGGCGCCCGTCGGGAGAGAACGCCACCGACCGCACCCCGCCGGGATGGTCGGTGATGGGTGTACCGGCGAGTTGGCCGGTGGCCGGGTCCCACAGCCGCACCGTCTTGTCGGAGCCGGCGGAGGCGAGCAGGCGCCCGTCGGGAGAGAACGCCAGCGACCGCACCTCGCCGCCGGTGTGACCGGTGAGGGGCGCACCGGCGGCAGCCCATCCATCGTGGAGGTGAGGAGTCCGTGGCTGCGGAACCACGACAGGTTGGTTGATGACGGCGACGGCATCCGTTTGCGCCTGTCTGTTCGGACCTGGTTTGGCAGCGGATGCGAGTTCGGTTTGGCGGGCGGCTTTCCGGAGTGTGCGCAGCTGTGGAATCACGGCGAGCTGACCGGTGGCGGCGACAGGATCGGGTTGGGCTACCTGCTCCGAAGGCATCTGCGCGGACGTGCGTTCGTCCTGGCGGGCGGGTCTCGGCGGTTTGCGGGCCAGATGGTGGTGCTCAGCGATGCGTTCCCATGCGGCGATCCACGCCGGATGCCGATCGGCGGAAACTTCGCAGAGGGTGAGGAAGGGCCGGATGAACTGCTTCTTCGGCAGCTTCTTGCCGGCGAGGGCCTCGTAGATGCTGTTGCGGGTGATCACCGGATCGCTGTTGCCGTTGGTGGTTAAGGCCGCGGCGCGTTTTGCCAGTTCCCGGTAGGAGGTACTGCCGGCTCGGACGTGTACCCGTTTCAGCAGCAGCGCGAAGTCCTCGACGGTGCTGGCCTGATTCGGGTCGAGCTCTCCAGCAGGCGCGGTGTTCGGATGCATCGGGGCCGTCCTTGGCTGTCCTCAACTGTCTTGAGTTGTCGGCCAATGTACGTGGCGTAACCAATGCGGGTGGGACGCTGCCGCCGATTGTCTGGCCCCGCGCGGTATCCGGCCCGGGTTTGTTCGGGTGTTTCCGCAGCTCTTGGCGCAGACAGTCTTAACGGCACTTGATGGTGGAGTCCTTGCCGCAGCCGTCCTCGAACGGGTGAGCGGCTTCGCACCGCCCACGTTGGAGATTGCCGTGACCATCGCCCTGCGCGCCGTATGGACCGCCATGGTCCTCCTTACCGCCGCCTTCGTCGCCGTCCTCGCCGGGCTGCTCACCGCCGCCGGCGGCGCTACCCTGCCGAACGCCCTACTCGCCGGCGGCGTCGCCTTCGCCAGCACCGCCGGGGTACTGCTGGCCGTGCTTACCCTCCTCCTGAGCGGCCCCCAATGACCTACCGAGCCAGCGGCTCACGGCGGGCCCTGACACGCTCGTCGAGCTGGGCGTCACGAGGGGAGACCGGGGCCCTCCCACGGAAAACCCCGGCCGGGGTGACTCGCGCCGGCCCGGCGCTCAGTCGGTGTCGCGCTCGATGAGGGTGCGCCGCACACCGGCGTCGAGCATCGCCTGGGCGCGGTGGTTGCCGTTGTTGTAGCGGGCATCGCGCGGCCAGGGTCCGTGCGGGCGGATCGTGTCCATCACGAGGGAGTCCAGCGCCTCGGCCTCCCAGTCGGTCAGGCCCTGTGCGTCCGGGTGGTTGAGCACGTGCCGGGGGATGTCCTCGAAGCTGACGCCGGCGGCCTCGAACTGCGCGACCAGGCGCAGCGCGAGACGGTTCACCTGGTGCCAGTCCCCACCGTGGTACCAGCAGCAGTCCCGGCCGCCACGGCGCGGCACCAGCTGCCGGCCGAGCCGGCGCCACCACGGCACCCCGGCCGCCATGCACTTCTTCTCGCGGAACGGCGCCGGGCGCGGCAACCGGACCACCGGGTAGGCCACGAACCGAGCCTCCGGTTCCGGCTCGGGTTCGGGCGGGGTGAAGCCGGCCCCGCGTTCCAGATCGACCGCCTGGCCGACGAGCGCGTCGACGTCGGCCGGGGACATCGGCCGCCACCCGGGCGAGCGCAGCGTGCGCGCGCTCGGGTCGGCGGCGAACGTCACCAGCGACAACTGCCGCCGGTGTTCCAGGATCAGGTGCGAGACCCAGACCGGCGGCTCCGGCGCGTCGGGGAAGTGCTCCCGCCAGACCGTCTCGGCGCACGTCTCGGCTGCGTTGGTCAGCGACGCGCCCTCACCGGCGCCCGGCATCTGCGTGGCGACCGCGACCGGGCGCATCCCGTCGCCGGTGAACAGCTGCAGCCGGAACGTCGCCCGCCAGCGCGCCTCCGGCGGCAGCCGGTACATGTGCTCATCGAGGACTCGCGCACGCGCGCCGGCGAACGCGTCCAGCAGTTGCGGCAGGGACGGCTCGTCAGCGCTCATGCGCCGCACCGTACCGGCGGATCGTGTCGCCGCCGACCTTCCCGCCGCGCGTGTCGAGATCGATCCTGCTCGACACTCGGGCGACTGTCGCGGGTCCGGCCGGGACGGCCGCCGTCGCGGGTCGGCCGCCGTCGCGTGTCCGGCGCCCGGCTGCCGCGGCGCTTCCGTTCCTCGGCGCTGACGCGCCTGCGGTACGGGTCGCCTTGCCCTCGAACCCGCGCCGGGCGGCGCCCGCCCGACTCGCGCCAGGCGTGCCGGTGACGCCCGTGACCGCCGGGCGCGTGTCCACTCGCGGCCTGGTGCCCGGGCGTTACCGCGCACCAGGCCGCGTGGAAGCAGCAACGTAGTTGTCAGTGCTCGGCGGTCGCTTCGTTATCAGCGGATCGGTCGCTGCTGACACGGTCCGCGCCGGCTCGGCGTAGGTCGGACCCGACTCGTCGCGCGCCCGCGCCAGAATGCATTCGCGTCATCGACCTACTAGCGCGCGTCGCCCACCCCGGTATTGGTGTGGTTCCCCCACACAATCGTGACGGGACCGCCGGTGGAGTTGTACGACGCCTTGCGCTTCGCCCTGCGATCCTCGTCAACTGCCGCTCTGGCGTCGTGCGCCGAATTGGCAGAGATGAGGAGGACGGTCGCCTGCCCGTTATAACTCACGGGCACCTGCCAGGTTCTCACCTGATCAGGGTACGGCGGATCGCGGCGCGGCGAAGTCGAAGTCCGCGCCTGCTAACTGTCCCTATCTTTAGGTTTGTCGCCTCTACCCGTACTGGGGTCGAAGTGATCATCAACTCCAGCGCGCTGCCGCCAGTAGGTAACGGCGTTTTGGATGAGGATCGTGTCAGGAACGTCCGCACCGAATACCCGAAGCATTTTGGGAAGCAGGGAGCCGTAAGTAGCTGCAGCGGCAGCCGGATCTCCGGCCTCCCCACGCCAGTGGGCGAGATTGGCTTGTGTGAGGAGTACGTCGGGGTGGTCAGGTTCGAGGAGCCGGAGTTGGTCGGCGAGCAAATCGTTGAAAGCCGCAGCGGCGGCAGTTGGGTCACCGGCTTGGCCCCGGTAAGTGGCGAGGTTGCTACGAGTGGCGAGAGTGTGGCGATGATCTGGTCCGAGGGCTCGCATTTGATCGATGAGTAGTTCCTCGAATGCGGTCACTGCCCCGGCAGGATTGCCGGCTTCGCCTCGCCACATCGCGAGATCGCTGCGAGTGGTGAAGGTCGCAGGATGGTCCGGCCCAAGTGCTCGCAGCTGGTCAACGAGTAGCTGCTCAAGGGTGGTTACTGCTCCGGCTGGGTCACCACGTTCCCCCCGCGCTCTGGCGAGACTGTTGCGAGTGGCCAAGGATTCAAGGTGGTCCTGTCCGACCGCTCGGGCTTGATCGAAAAGCAGCTCCTCGATCGTGGCAGGGGTAGCGCTAAGCCGGCTCTTCCAATGAGCAAGGTTACTGCGGGTCAAGATAGTGTTGGGATGATCCGGTCCGAGGACACGAAGTTGGTCGGTGAGTAGTTCCTCGAAGGCGGTAGCTGCCCCGACCAGATCGCCAGTCTCACCTTGCCAACAGGCGAGGTTGCTGCGAGTGGTAAGCGGATAGAGGTGATCCGGTCCAAGGAGGCGTATCTGGTCAGCAAGTAGTTCTGTGCTAGCGGCGACTGCGCCTGACATGTCCCCGGAGCGACCGCGCCACACGGCGATATCGCTGCGGACCGCGAGCGTGTTGAGGTTTTCAGGACCAAACAACCGCAGGAGCTGGATAAGCAGCTCCTCAAAGAAGGAAACGGCACCACGGGGATTTCCTGATTCACCGAGACTCCGGCCAGCGTGAAGCAGTGCCTGATGGGTGTCGGGAAACAGCAGGGCGTCACGTCCGTGCTCGTAGACGGCGGCGGTGTTATCGCGTAGCGCCTGGCTGGTGGCCGGGTCGCGTTCGACGGCGGGCCAGACTTCGATCACGGCGTCGCAGGCGGCCCACGCTACGTCGGCGATGCGGCCGTCAGTGAGTTGGTCTCGGGTTACGCGTTGGACCAAGCCGTGCACCATGACGGCATTGTCAGTAATAGTGACCAGGTTGAGTCGGTGCAGAACCCGGAGTCCCGAACGAACGGTGTCGACATCCAGCTCAGTACCTTCGCCGCCGACGCTTGTGGGCCGGGTGTAAGCGAGCCAGTTGCGGGCGGCGGTAGTCATGAACACTGATTCAGGGATTCCGACCGGGCTCAGCAAACTGGCCAAGTCCAGTAACGGTGTGGCCATATCGGCCGGCCGAGCCTTGTTGGCGCTCTGGACGGACAGGGCTACGGTCGCCGCGACTGTGCGGGTGTAGTCGTCGGGTAGCTCGTCGGTGGACGGCGACAGTTCGTCCAGTCGGTGGCCGCGCTGCGCGAGCCGGCGTTGGTACTCCGTGCAGGGGATTCCTTCGTCGATCATGAACGCGGTTGCCTGGGCCAATGCGAGAGGAAGGTGGTATAAGGCGCTGGCGAGTCCGCCGACATCGTCAGCAAAGTCAGGGTGATCATCGAGCCGGGCCTGGAGATAGGCGACGGCCTCGGACTGGGTAAAGACGTCAACCTGTAAGAGACGACGACCCTGCCCGGTTAGCGCCGCTCCGCGCAGCCGCGTCGTGACAACCGTTCGTCCAGTGGGACGGACCGGGGGCCAGAGTTCTTTCAAGTCCGCGGCGATGCTCAAGTCATCTAGTACGACTAGCCACCGTCGGCCGGTGGTTGACAGCCAGGCGTGGAACCGGGCGGCGTCGCGATCGGTGTCAGTGCGATCGGCGCCGGGTAGGGCGAGGTCAACTGCGGCCTGGGCGTACCCGGCGGTGATCGCCTGCCTGGAAGAGGCGGAGATCCACACCAGGAGGTCCAGTTGCCCAGTGTCGCGCAGGTGGTTTGCAAGGTGAACCGCGAGTTGGGTCTTGCCGACTCCACCCATGCCGGAAAGTAGCCGGGTTGAAGCCCTCGGGCTTCTCGGTGTGGTGCCGGTCAGCACGGCAGTGCCACCGGCATCGGTGGCATGGGCCAGGTTGTCGACCAGGGCGCGGGGTTGGAAGCAGTCCGCCAGTCCGGGCACCACGCCGATGACCTGGACCTGCTGCGATCCAGATGGTGGCGGGTCTTTACGCTGGCCGGGATACGCCTGGTCATACCTGGTCCTCCACACCAGCATGTCCACCTCGTGGCCCGGCAACGGCCGGCCGCGCGCCTGGGCGTAGCCAGTGCAGGCGTCGATGAACGCGGCAACGGTCCCCCATCGCATTCCGCCCGTGCCGGTTAGTACGGCCGCGAGGGTGGACCTTCCCACGCTGTGCCCGCGCCGTTCGGCGTGCTCCAGCAGGCTGTCCGCCTTCGGGCCGCCAGCCAGCGTGTGGAGCTGACGCAGCTGTTTGCGCATCAGGCTGCAACCGTCCTACGCAGTGCATTTACCAGGCCGGCCAGCGGCATTTTTCGTCCTGAATCCAGTTCTGGACGGTGCTGGACGTGGAGGGCCGCACCGTCTTCCGCATCGCTGTTCGCTTCCCCTCGGAGGTCACCGATGTGGTTCACGATCATCACCGCCGTTGCCGTCGTCTGGGACTGGCTGCCCGAGATCACCATCGTGTTGGAGTTCTGCACCGCACTGATCGGGTTCGTCGTCACCGTGCCGTTGCTGGTGCGGCGCGTCCGTCGGTGGCAGCGTCGGCGCACACGCCGATAGGTGCTGATAGTGGCGGCCCGCTCGCACCGATACGCGGTCGGTGCGGGCCAGGCCGCGATGGGGGATGAATGTGCCGCCACCTCAGGCTGCCGTCCGATCGAGGTGCTGGTAGATGGTGCCTCGACTGACCCCGAGGGTGTGTGCGATCTGGTCGACGGTGTACTGCTGGGAGGCGTACATCTGCCGGGCGACGGCGATCTTTTCTGCCGTCATCTTGCGGGGCCGCCCGCCGCGGCGGCCGCGGGCCCGGCGCGCGGCGATGGCGGCCAGGCCGGCGGTGGTGCGCTCGCGTAGTAGGTCGCGTTCGAACTCGGCGAGAGCGGCGAACAGGTGGAACGTCAGCCGCCCGGCTGCGGTGGTGGTGTCGATGCTCTCCCGCAGGCTGCGGAACTGCACGCCACGCTCGTGGAGGGCTTTGACGGTGTCGATGAGGTGGCGCATGGAGCGGCCGAGCCGGTCGAGCTGCCAGACGATGAACACGTCTCCGGGGCGCAGGTAGTCGAGCGCCGCGATGAGCTGGGGCCGGTCGGCGCGGGCGCCGGAGGCGACGTCGGTGAAGATCTTGGCGCAGCCGGCGGCGGTGAGCGCGTCGTTTTGCAGGGCGGGGTTCTGGTCGGGGGTGGAGACGCGGACGTAGCCGACGGCGGTCACCGGATCACTGTACGGTTCGACCGTTTTTGGTGATGGATAGTCGGACGTTGATTTTCGGACGGTTTTCTGACTACCGTCCGTCCGAGGCCGAGCACCGATCACTCATGTTGATCTTTCTGTTTGGTTGGTCGTTCGGGTTTTCGGACGACCCGCCCGGGTGGGGTCGTTATGGCGAGGAGCCCGGGAGGGCGCAGGGCCGGTAGTCGAGCGTCGTGGTTCGTGATCGGCCGACAGTCCTGTTGATCGTGTTCGCGTGGTTGGCTGCCGCAACGTGGTGGACACCGGCGGGCATGGCGGCCGCCACTGAAATTCGCCGCCTGCGCGGTGGTGTGTCGGGAATCTGGTGGGACAGCGCGGAACCGGCGCGCGGCGCGGAACCGGCGCGCGGCGCGGAACCGGCGCGCGGCGCGGAACCGGTAACCCGTTCTGGGGAACGACCGCAGCGGGTACAAGGGCGGCAAGCGCCCGTCGGGCTTCTTGCCGCCCATCTTCGTGGCGAGCGCTATCCGGCTGCTCTTCGTTCGATCGGGACGGTGGTGGTGCGGCGGGGAACGATGGCGGCTGTCTTTTCGGCTGCGGTGCGGGCGAGGTCGGGTAGGACGCTGGTGTAGGTGTCTGCGGTGACGGTGATTGAGGAGTGTCGCAGCATTGCTTGGACGACCTTCATGTCGACGCCGGCGGCGAGTGCGAGGGTGGCGGCGCCGTGGCGGAGGTCGTGGAGTCGTACCGGCGGCAGGCCAGCTTGGCGTACGAGGAACTGGAAGTGGTCGGTGACGTCTGCCGGGTGTAGTGCTGCCCCGGTTGGTGTGGTGAACACGAGTCCGGTGTGTACCCATGCCGGGCCGGCGGCGAGACGGTAGCGCCGTTGCCGCGCGCGATGGGCGGTGAGCGCGTCGACGGTGGCGGCGTCGAGGGCGACGACGGCGTCGCTGTCGTCGGTTTTCGGTGCTTCGAGGGCGGTGGCCCAGCCGTGCTGGGTGATCTGCCAACGGATGGCCATCTGCTGGCCGGTCAGGTCGAGGTCGGTCCAGTGGAGTCCGCAGGCTTCGCCTCGGCGCAGTCCTCGGTAGGCGATGAGGTGGTAGAGGGCGTAGTAGGGGTCGTTCGCGGCGTGGGCGTGGTCGAGGAACGCGCCGGTCTGGGCGGGTGTCCACACCATGACCTTCCCCGGCCGCGTACCGGTGGTTTTCCACGCGTCGACGCGTTCGTCGGTCCACACGAGCGGCTTGGGTCGCACGGCGGGTGGTAGCTCGACGTGTTTGGCGGGGTTGGTGTCGATGAGTCCGTCGCGGCTGATGGCGGTGTTGAGCGCGGCGCGGAGGGTGGCGCGGATGCGGTGCATGGTGGCGGGGCCGATGGTGCGTTTGCCTTTGACCATGTCGCGGTTGGCGGGTTCGCGGCTGGCGCGCATGGTGGTGATGAGGTCGTTACGTTCGTCGATGGCGTCGAACATGGCGTCGAGGTGGCTGACTCGCAGCCGGTCCAATCGGATCGTGCCGAGGTGGGGGATGAGGTGGTTGGTGATGTGGCCGGCGTAGGAGCGTCGGGTGCCTTTGCGGAGTTTCTTTCGTCCGGCCAGCCAACTGGTCAGGTATGCCTCGACGGTGGGGATCTCGCCGATGTTGCCGAGGTGAAGGCGCCTGCGGACTTCTGTCGGGGTGGGGATCGGCTTTTCGGCCTGGACGGCCGTCTCGATCATGTCGCCGGTCTTGGTGAGATCGGTTGGGTCGTCGGTTTTGGCAACGGAGAGGGCGTTGCGGATCTTGTCGAGGATGTCCTGCGCCTCGGTCTGAGTGGCGTAGGTGCCGCGTCGGAGCGGTCGGCGGCGGCCGTCGGCGGCGGCCGGGAGTTCGATCTGGTACTGCCAGACGCCGTGGTTGGGGTTCCAGCCGTTGCCCCGGCGTAGTTTCGGGCACGACTGGCCGAGCCGTTTACGGTTGGTGTCGCGGCAGCCGCAGCGTTTGTAGGTGGTGCCATCCATCAGGTTCGGGTTCCTTCCGCCATCGTTGGACGGCCAGCGGATTCGCCGGATCGGTGAGTCCGCTGGCCGCGCTGGTCGATGTGGATCCATGCCGATACCACGGGGGCGATCAAGCCTGCTCCTGCCGTCTGCGAAGGCACCGGCGGGGACGCCCGCTGCCGGCGGGTTAGCTGTCGATACCGACGGCGTGGAGCAGGTGGGCGACCGCGACGAGGTAGCGGGCGCCGACTCTGCGGACGGGCACAGGGAACTGGTTGTCACGGACGAGGCGGTAGGCGGTGGTGCGGCCGATGCCGAGGACCGACCCGGCGGTGACGACATCGGTGGTCACGCCGAGCGCCCGTACCTGTTCCGGAGACCACGCCCGTGCCGCCCCCATCACCGTCCTCCGGCACGATCGAACACCGACATCACGGCAGCGCCATGAGCGCCGAGCGGACGTCTGAAGACCAGGACGTCTTCGTGCTGGCCGAGCCATTGTGGGTCGCCGGCGGCGATGGCTTCGCGGACGTTCTTCTGCTGGAAGAACGACGCCCGCGGCACGATGACGCCGTCGCGGACGCCGCAGATGAGCGCGACGCATTCCTCGACGAGGTCGAGTCCTGCGGTGAGGCCGGCGGCTTCGACCGTGCCGGGGATGTCGACGAGTTCGCCGTGGCGGCGGTAGGGCCGTGCGGTGACGACGACGTGGCCGCCGGGGCGCATTAGCGGGATGCAGCCGGCGAGGATTTGGGTGAAGCCGTCGGCGAGTTCGGCGTGGCTGCGGTAGGCGAGGTTGTCCGCCGCTCCGTACCGATGGTTGACCTTGCGGACCTTCCCGCGCCGCGCGCCGGGCGTGCGGACGTGCCCGTGGGTCGAAGGCCCGTACGGGGGAGAGGTGAGCACGAGCGCGACCCGCTCGCGGAGGTTCGCCGGCACGAGGTGCGGCAGGGTGCGGGCGTCGCCGATGTAGATCTCGCCCCTCCCGGGGGCGCCGCGCCGGTGGGCGAGTCGGATGTTGTCGGCGGCGTGGGTTGCCCACTGTGGTTCGTATTCCACGCCGATGCCGGTGCGTGCGAGGTGCATGGCCTCGATGAGGGTGGTGCCGATGCCGGCCATCGGGTCAAGGACTGTATCGCCGGGTTGGGTGTAGGTGCGGATGGCGTAGCGGGCGATGGTGGGCAGCATCTTGCCCGGGTGCGCCATCGACTCGGGCGTGTACCGGCCGCCGCGCAGATCTCGGGAGGCGGTCTGCCCGGTCAGCCATACCGAACCCGGTGCTGTTGCGGCGGGCGGTGCCGCTACGTTGGCGTCGATCGTCGAACCGGGAGGGACCGTGTCGGCGGATGGCGGTCGGGGCGAGGCTGGGGTGTCAGGCATCGATGCTCTCCTGTGCGGTGGCGGTGCCGGCGAACACGATGAGGTCGCGATGGATGAGTCGGTGCCGGCCGGTGGGTAGCCGCTTGGCGGGTGTCGGCTCGGTGGCCGGGTCGATGTCGGTGCGCGGTTCGTGTTCGGGCAGTGGGGTGTGCACGACGGGGATGTGCTGGTGGTACAGCAGTCCGGCCGCGCGGGCGGCGGCGATGACGCTCGAGCGGTAGCCGATGCTGTCGGGTTCCGGGGCGAGCGCGTCGAGGACGACGATGAGGTGCCCGCCGGGGCGCAAGAGCCGACGCCACGCCTGCATGGCCTCGACGGTGGCGATCAGGTCCAGCGGGTCCTGCCAGGGCCGGGGGAACGCGACCATGATGAGGTCCACCACCGCCTCCGGGCGGGGCATCACCTCGTCCAGGCAACCACCGGCCGATACCGCCGGCAGCGGTCGAGTGGGCGACCCGGT
The DNA here is from genome assembly GCF_016863615.1 of Virgisporangium aliadipatigenens. Lineage (GTDB taxonomy): Bacteria > Actinomycetota > Actinomycetes > Mycobacteriales > Micromonosporaceae > Virgisporangium > Virgisporangium aliadipatigenens. The sequence continues at coordinate 86,629 of NZ_BOPF01000030.1, forward strand.
GCCGGCGTTGTCGGGTGGTGACGGAACTCGGCGTAGGTGAACGGCCGCTGCGGCGACGGTGGGGTGCGCGTCGATGTCGAGGACGATGTCCCCGATGCGGGTGTAGCGGCGGATCAGGTGGGCGACGCTGACCGGCGGCAGCCCGTGCCAGTCCGGCATGGCCGCGATCGGCGGGGCCGGGTGGCCGGGGCCGGTGGTGGGCGGTAGGAACAGGGAGATCGGTATCCGGTGCGGCGGCGTGTCGCCGTCGGCAGGTAGAGCCATCGGCATCGGCAGGTAGGCCGCGTCGTCGGCGAGCGCTGACATCAACAGATACCGGCGCGACCGCGATTTTCGACGCCACGCGGCTCACGGGTTGTCCAGCCCTGCAGCGGAGCCGGCGTTGTCATCAGCGCGGCAATCCCCGATGCGCTACGAGTCCGCGTGCACATTGGTCGGTGCCACCTGCGGATACCGTTCCACGTTGAACTCGCTGGCAGCGCGCGGTGTTCACGCTCTGACCACGTGCCATGCATCAGCCGCGCCGCGCGATGCCTGTTCAACCGTCCCGCGTTGCCAAGCGCATGCCGTGTTCAGTACCCGGCGTGCGGATGGTGTTGAAGGGTTGTCCAACCCCGGTGGCGAGATTGGTGGCGTCTTCGCCGAAGCGTTGCACCGCAACGGTCTCGGCACCTCGCCACCGAATCATCCGGGGGTTTCTCATGCCTTCATCCGTCCGTCCGAGCATGCCTGCCACCGCGCCGCCCGTTGCGTGCGTGGTGACGGGGACGGCGTCGCTCGACGTCGCTGAAGTCACGTTTCGTCTGCTCACCGCCGGTACGCAGCCGCTGGCAATCGACGGCGCCGAGATCGGTCTGGGGCTGCCCGCACGCCGGATCCCGTTGCACGAGCTGGCCGCGATCCTGATGCACCCGTCGTGCTCCTACACCGCCCGGGACACGGTGTGGCGCCTGCTGGTTGCCCGTGCGCGGACCGGTGGGTCGGCGTGGGTGATCGGCGCGGTCGGTGTGGCGTTGCCGGGGCTGCGCGCGGCGGCGAAGCGGCTCGCGGCCACCTACTGCGGTGATGTGCAGGCCGAGGTGCTGGCCGGGTTTCTGGCGGCGTTGCACCAGATCAGGCCGAGCCTGCCGCAGGTCGCCCAGCGGCTGTGCAGCACGGCCTTCGTCACCGCGCGCCGCCAGTTGCGGGCCGGTGAGCCGCCGCGTGTCGAGGCGGCCGGTGCCGCGGCGGGGGCGGTGGCGCCGCCGGCGTTGTGGCGGCACCCGGACTTCGTGCTGCTGCGGGCGGTCCGCGCCGGGGTGATCACCGAGGGGGAGGCGGCGCTGATCGGTGCGACCCGGATGGAAGAGGTCACGGTCGCCGACTACGCCGCCCGGGTCGGTAAGACGGTGAAGGCGGTGTACAAGGCCCGTGACCGTGCCGAGGCCCGCCTGGTTGCCGCGATCTGCTCCGGCGCCCTGTCGGAACCGGACGCCGAGGTCATCGCCGAGGCGACCCTGACCGTCGCCGCCGATCCCGAGCCGCGCACCTGAGCGCGCCTGACCGGCCGGGTGTCGAAAACGGGGCCGGGAACGGTATCTCCAGGTGCGGGATCTTCCGCGTGGTGACCGTCGATCGCCTTCGCCGGCGGCGCTGACACCCGTACGGCCCTGACCGACTCCTGCCTGTGGTGAGGAGGACGGCCGCGCCGGTCGACCGGTCACCACCTCATCTGCCACCTCGATTTCCGCCTTATCCATTCGCGCGCGACGGCTGCCGCATCGGCCGCTGGTCGGGCAGCCGTCGCGCGCACCGGAGGTGCCTTTCCATGAGTGACACGTCATCGCCGGTCGCCGAACCGGCCCGACGCCGTTCCTTCTTCAAAGAAGTTCGAGCCGGCCGACCGGACCATCACCGCACGCGACGCTGCCAGATCGCGGTGTCGCGGGTTGGCCGTGTCATGTTCGTTGTGGGCATTGCCGTCGCCGCAACGGTTTCCGCCGTGCCGGAGGCGGCGTACGCGGCTGAGCCGCACGCGGCTGTGGTCGCGGTCGAGTCGATCGACCAGGTGCTCAACAACATGCGCGCCTGGTTGATGGGGCTCCTCGGGGCCTGGGTCGCGTTGTGCGCCACAGTGGGCTGGTTCCGCTACACCAGCGGCGAGTCCGACGAGGTCGAACGCGGCAAACGCAGCCTGCGATACGCCGGGCTCGGCTTCATCGGCGCGATGCTCACACCGCTGATCATCAAAGTCCTAACTGCGTGGGTGGCCTGATGACCCACCGCCCCACTCGTCGGCGTCTCAGCGTCAAGAAGACGCTGCTGAGCGCTGCCGCGGTCCTCGTCGCCGGGCTGGCGTTGGTGTTCATCGGCCCGGCGTACGCCGATCCGAGTCCGGCACCCGGCCCCGCACCGAGCCCGCCCGGCGCCCCGGCATCCCCGAGCGCCCCGGCGCCGCCCGGCGTTCCGGATCCCGGCGTCCGCCCACCCGGAGCGGGAACGTCCCCGGCGCCGTCGGCACCGAATTCGACCCCGTCGCTCGCGCCGGCACCGCCGCCGTCGACACCACCGGGGGACGATCCGGCGTGGTGGGACGTTCCTGGCCAGATCCGTCAGGCGATCGTGGGCTTCTTCGGCTGGGCCGCGGAGCAGGCGATCCAGCCGGTGATGGCAGCGCTGGGCGCCTCGTGGTTGTCCACCCCGGACTTCACGAACAGCCCGCATGTGTGGGCGATCTGGACAACGTCCCTGGTCACCGCCAACGGCGTCGTGGTCCTGTTCGTCCTGGCGGGGATGTTCGTCCTGGCCGGCCGGGAGACGGTGCAGACCCGCTACGGGTTCAAGGAGATCGCGCCGCGGCTTGTGGCCGGGGTGGTGGCGGCGAATTGCAGCCTCATCATCTGCGCCAAGGCGATCGAGGCGACGAACGCGCTCACCGTGGCCATCGCCGGCAACACCGTCGACGGGCCGACGGCAGCGGCGGCGGTGGAACAGATCGTGAACACCGCGTTGGACGGCGACGTGTTCCTGCTGGCAATGCTCGTTCTCGCGGTGATCGTGATGTGCCTCGTCGTGGAGATCACGTGGGTGCTGCGCCTGGCCGCGCTGATCGTCCTCGTCGGGATCGCCCCGGCGGCCCTGATCTGCCACGCCAGCCCGTATACCGAGGGGTTGGCGCGGATGTGGTGGCGGGCGTTCATCGCCGCCCTCGGCATGCAGATCGGTCAAGCCGTGATCGTGATGGCCACGGTGAAGGTGTTCCTCACCCCGGCCGGCCCTACCGTCATGGGCCTACCCGCCACCGGCGGCGGTCTCCTCGGCGTTCTCGTCTGTCTGACGATGCTGTGGCTGCTGATCCGGCTACCGGGCTGGATGCGCCAGTTCGTCCTCGGCCCGCTCGGCGGCGGGCAGCGCGGCCTGATCGGCCAACTCGTGCACACCTACGCATCGGTGAAGACGTTCGGCGCGGCCGCCGGCATCCTGCGCGGCGGGACCGCCGCCCACGCCGCCGCGGCGGGCGGACGCGGGACGGCAGCCCGGGCGACGCTGCCACGCTCGTCCCCGATACGCACAACACCCACGCGGCTCGGGCGTGCGGTCCCGTCCCGCCGCGCTGCGGCCGGGCCGTTGTGGTTCAGCCACGGCCCGAGCGTCCAGGCACCGCTTGCGGGGCGGTCCGGGACGAGCGGTCCGCCGGCCTTCAGCCACCCGCCGTCCCCACCAGCCCCGTCCCGCCCGCCGCAGGACGGCGTACCGCCCGCGGTGTTCTCCCACCCGTCCCCGTCCCCGGCGAGCCCACCGGCCCGGCCGGCGCCTGCCTCGCCGATCGTGTTCTCGGCGTCGCGGGACGAAGAACCAACACGTCCGGCGTCCGGCCCGGTCTCGCCCGTGCGGTTCTCGGCCGCACCGCAGGCGCCGGCCGGGCCTACCGCCGGGAACGTGTCGCGCCGCCCGCCCACCCCGGGCGCGCCGGTGTTCCGCTCCGCGTCCGTCACCGCTGCCCGCGGACCAGCGACCGGGGGACGGGTCAGCAGGTCGCGTGGCCAGGCCGGCCCGTCGACCGGTTCGGCGCGTGCCGTCCCAGGAACTCGTAGCTCGCCGTCCCCGCCGATGCCACCGTCCCCGTCGCCCGTCCCGCCCGTGCAGTCGGGTGTGGTGCGGCGTCGTCCCCGGCGAGGGGGTGAACAGCGGTGACCGGTCGTCGAGGGGACGAGGTGCCGTTGCGCGTGCGGGTGCCGGGGGACGTGGAGCGGCAGGATCGGATCGCGTTCAACTTGAACGCACGCCAGTTGGTCATCGTGTCGGTGACCGGGTTGGTGTTGTACGCGGCGTGGACAGCGGTCGCGACGGTGGTGCACCCGGTGGTGTTCATGGTGTGCGCGGCGCCGGTGGCCGGGACGGCGTTCATCGTCGCGGTCAGCCGTCGGGATGGGATCAGCTTCGACGCCTGGCTTCTCGCCGCGTGGCGTCACCGACGTGCCCCGCGCCACCTCGTCCCCGCCGACGCCCCGATCGCCTCGCCACCGGCATGGGTCACCACCGCGGGGGAGCGGGTGGCGTTGCCGGCGCCGCTGCGGCTGCCCGCGAAGGGCTTCACCGACAGCGGGCTGGTGGATCTCGGCCCGGACGGCACCACCGGCCTCGTGGCGGCGTCGACGGTCGCGTTCGGGCTCCGCAGTGCCGGCGAGCAGAACAGCCTTGTCGCCGGGTTCGCCCGCTGGCTGCACAGCCTTGATGGGCCGGCGCAGATCGTGGTCCACGCCCGGCGGGTCGACCTGACCTATCTCGCCGACCGGTACCTCACCGCTGCGCCGGGGTTGGCGCATCCGGCGTTGGAGGACGCCGCCCGAGGTCACGCCGCGTTCCTCGACCATCTTGCGCAGCAGCGGGAGTTGCTGCACCGGCAGGTCACCGTCGCGGTGCGCAGTACGCACGGGCCGCACCGCACCGCCCTGCAGGTGGCCGAGGCGGTCCGGGCGCTCGGCGCCTGCGAGGTCCCCGCCCGCGCGCTCGACCCGGGGGAGGCGCAGGCGCGGCTCGCGGCCTGCATGCAACCCATCCCGGCGCCGCCGCCAACACCGCACCTGCTGACCGACGGAGACGATAGACAATGAACCTGCTGTCCGTGCTGCGACCGAACCGACAGGCCAGCGCCGACGACACGGCCGTGACGCTGCCGGGCTCGCCGGACGCGGTCGACGTCGCCCGCAGCTTCGTGCGCGTCGGTGACGGCTACAGCACCACCCTGGCGGTGACCGGCTACCCGGCCGAGGTGGGGCCTGGTTGGGCGGAGCCGCTGCTGTCCTACCCCGGCTTGGTCGATGTCGCGTTCCACATCGAGCCGGTGCCGCCGCCGGTCGCCGCCGAGCGGCTGCGGAAGCAGCGGGCACGGTTCGAAAGCTCCCGCCGTCACGACGCCGCACGCGGCCGGCTCGACGACCCCGACCTCGACGTTGCCGCGCAGGACGCGGCCGATCTGGCGGTGCGGGTCGCGCGCGGCGAGGCCCGCCTGTTCCGCCTTGGCCTCTACCTGACCGTCCACGCCGCTACCGCACGCGAGTTGGCCGAGCGGGTGGCGGAGGTGCGGTCGCTGGCGGCGTCGCTGCTGTTGAGCACGGCGGCGGTGACGTGGCGGCAGCTGCAGGGCTGGGTCACCGGCCTCCCCCTCGCGGTTGATGCGGTGGGGATGAAGCGGGTGTTCGACACCGACGCTCTCGCCGCCGCGTTCCCGTTCACCTCGCCGGATCTGCCGGACACGGCGGGGGACAGCGGCATGGGTGTGCTGTATGGGTTGAACCTGCATTCGCCGGGGGTGGTGGTGTGGGACCGGTGGGCGCAGCCGAACTTCAACGCCGTCATCCTCGCCCGCTCCGGCGAAGGCAAGTCCTACCTGGCCAAACTCGACCTGCTGCGCAACCTGTGCCTCGGCGTGGAAGCGTTCGTCATCGACCCCGAAGACGAATACCTGGCGTTGGCCGGCGCGGTCGGCGGCACGGTCATCCGCCCCGGCGGAGCGGGGGTGCGGATCAACCCGCTCGACCTGCCACCCGGGACCGAGGACGCGCTGCACGAGCGGGTGCAGTTCATGCACACCCTCATCGCGGTCATGGACAGCGGCGACACCACCTCCGCCAGTGCGCCGCTGCCGGCTGATGAGGCACGCGCGCTGGACGTGGCGGTCCTGGCTGCGTACCGGGCCAAGGGCATCGACTCCGATCCGCGCACGTGGCGGCGTCCCGCGCCGCTGCTCGCGGATGCGATGGCCGCGCTGGAAGAGACTGGCGGCGACGCCGGCCATCGGGTCGCGGCCCGGCTGTACCCCTACGTGGCCGGAAGCATGAAAGGCCTGTTCGACGGGCCGACAACGACCGCGCCGACCGGTCATCTGGTGGTGTACGCGCTCAAAGACCTTCCCGAACAGCTTCACCCGGTGGGGACGCTGCTGGTCCTCGACAGGATCTGGCGCACCGTCCGCTCCAGCCAATCCGCTGCCGGGCCGCAGGTGTTGCGCATGGTGGTGGTCGATGAGGCGTGGAAGCTGCTGTCCACCGGCCGCGGCGGCCGATTCCTGGAAACGCTCGCGAAGTCGGCGCGCAAGTACGGCACCGGTCTGACTGTCGTCACCCAGGACGGCCTCGACGTCCTGTCGACCAAGGTCGGCCGAGCAGTCGTGTCTAACGCCGCAACGCAGCTGCTGCTGCGCCAGGCACCGCAGGCGATCGACACCGTTGTCGAGGCGTTCCACCTCACCGACGGCGAGCGGGCGTTCCTGCTGTCCAGCCACCGCGGCGAAGCGCTGCTGTGCGCGGGGTTGGCGCGGGCCGCGTTCTACGCCCAAGCCTCCGACGTCGAACACGACCTCATCGTGACCGGGCCGCTGGCCGGCTCCACGGCCGGTCGTCGCTAACACCGCGCCCCATCGCCGCGTTCAACCCCCATCGATCGGGAGCGATTCTGGTGTACACGCTGATCCCTGTACCGCTGTCGCTGTCGCCGAGTCCGGTCGCGCCGCCGGGTGGCGCATGTGTGCCGGGCCGCGACGGCGTCCCCGACTCGGTGGTGGGCGAGGTGCTGTGCGGCACCTGGGGCGACGACGCCACCAACGTCGTATCGCGGCTCGTCCGGGACCGGTGGCCGCTGCTGCTGCTCGTCGTGGCGGCAGTGGCCGGTGTGCGGATCGGTTGGGCGCTCTGGCGTCGGGCGGTGTGGCGGGCCCACGCTGCGCAGGCGCGATGGCTGGCGATCACCCCGCCGGTAACGGCCACCCCGGCGGCGACGCTCGGCCTGTGGCGGCTGCTGGCCACCGTGCTGCCCGCGCCGCGACGGTGGGCGTTGCGGCCGGCCAGGTTGGTGTGGGAGGTGGCCGCGGACCCGCACGGGTTGCGATGTGGTTTGTGGTTGCCGCCGGGGGTCAACCCGACGGCGGTGAGCCGGCTGCTGCAACGCGGCTGGCCCGGCGTGCGCGCCGCACAGATCCGCCCACCGCGTCTGCCAACGGCAGGGGCGGTGACGGCACTGGCCCTGACGCCGACTCGGTCGGACTGGTTGGCCATCGTCGAGGACGCCACCCCGCCGGTGCGGCACGGTGTCGCTGCGGGGGCGCAGGAGGATGACCGGCTGCGGGCGGTGTTTGACGGGCTCGCCTCGGCGGGCCGCACCGGCGGCGGTCTCCTGCAGGTCCACGTCGGCCGGGCACCGGCGTACCGGCTGCGAGTGCTGCGCCGGGCGATGACCCACCCGGACAACACCCGCCGCCCGCGCGCCGCCGGGAGTATCGCCGGGGCGCTGCATACCGGGGTCCTGGCGATGCTCGACCTGATCGTGCCAGGACCGGCCACCCGCCGGTCCCCGTCCGCCAGGACGGACCCGTACACCGCCGATCTGGCCCGGCAGGCGCGGGCGAAGTACGCCGACGCGCCGCACCTGCTCGTTGCTGTGCACGCCGTCGCGGCCGGCCCGACGAAGGCCGCCGCCCGCGCGGCGGCCGCCGACATCACCTCCGGGTTCGGTCTGCTGTCAGCGCACTTCACCCGCCGTCGGCTCCGCGCCGGCCCGACCGGTGCCGTCGAGCGGTGGGTGCCACAAAGCCGGATGAGCGTCGCGTCGATCGCCGAGGTCGCCGCTCTCGCCGGGCTGCCCGCCGAACCGGCCGCCTACGGCCTGCCCGGCGCCGCATCCCGCCGCCGCGCCGCGACCCGCGACGTTTTCCGGACCTCCGGCCGGACCTCCGGTCGGGAGATAGCCCACCGCAAGGCCGCACCAGCGCCAGACGGAGGCGACGACCGCGACGAGCCGGCTGCCAGGAGGACTCCTTGAACACCATCAACCAGGGCGGTGCTGCGGCCGACCCCCGCCCGGAGGGAGGCGGCCGGTTGAGGCTGGTGCCGGTCGAGGAGCGGCACGGCATCGGCGGAAAGATCATCGGGGTCGCGAACGCAGGGCCGCCGGTGCAGATCGGGATCTCATTGCCCGACTGCCGCTACCACCTGCACATCCTCGGGCCGACCGGCACCGGCAAGACCACGCTGCTGGCGCGGATGGTCCTTGACGACGCCGCGGCCGGGCGCGGGGTGGCCGTGTTCGACCCGGCCAAAGGCGACCTGATCCGCGACCTCCTCGCCCGGCTGCCGCGCGCGTGCGGAGACCGGCTCGTCCTCATCGACCCGGACGAACACCGGGCGCCGCCGACGATCAACCTGCTCGACCCGCAGGTGCATGGCGGCAGCGCCCACGACGTGGCCGCGAATCTGACGGCGGTGATGGCGAAGGTGTGGCACCGGTGGTGGGGCCACCGCACCGCCGACATCTGCTACCACGGCCTGCTCACCCTGGCCCACCTGCCCGGCGCCACTCTCGCCCAGCTGCCCCGGCTGCTGTCCGACAGCGCGTGGCGGGCCAGCCGCGTCAACGCGGTCATCAGCGGGTTGAACGCGTGGGAGGGCAACACCCTCGGCGAATTCTGGGAGGGATTCAACGAGCTGCCCACCGCCGCGCGCTCCGGGCTTGTGGCGCCGCTGCTGTCGAGGTTGCGGCTGGTGTTGGCGCATCCGATGGCGAACTCGCTGTTCGGGGTGCCGGCCACCACGTTTTCCTTCGCCGACATTCTCGACGGCGGGATCCTCCTCGCGCGGCTACCGAAAGGCGTCATCGGCGAAGACGGCACCCGCCTCGTCGGATCGCTGCTGCTTGCCGGGTTGTGGCAGGCGAGCACGGCCCGCGCCCGCATCCCGGAAGCCGACCGGCCGGACTGCGCCATCGTGCTGGACGAGTGCCACAACTTTCTGCATCTGCCGATCGGCGTCGATGACGCGCTCGCCGAGGCCCGCGGGCTGCACACCTCGTTCGTCCTCGCGCATCAGTACCTGGGGCAGCTGTCCGGCGAGATGGCCGAGGCGATCGATGCGAACGCCCGCAACAAGGTGTACTTCGCCCTCGCTCCCCGTGATGCGATCGATCAGGCCCGGCACCTGCGCCCGTACCTGGACGACGGGGACCTGATCCGCCTCGGCGGCTACGAGATTGTCCTACGCCCCGTTGCCGGCGGCCGCACCGTGCCGCCGGTGACCGCCGACACCGAACCTCCACCGCCGCCGCGTCGCGGCCGGGCACCCGCGCTGCGTCACGCGGCCCGGACCCACACCGGCCTGGCGCAGGCAACGCGCCGGCGCCTCCTCGGGGAGACCGCTACCGCAGCAACCCCCGGCTCGGAGACTCCGGCGCCGGCTCAGGCCACGGGTGCGGATCTCGTTGGTCACAACACGTTCGCTGTCCAGGGCGAGTGGTCTAACGAGGGTTCCAACGAGGAATCCAACGAGTTTTCCAACGAGTCCGATGACTCGCCTGAACCGGCCCCCATGAACACCGCTTCCGCGCACGTGAGTACCCGTGGGGAGGGCCGGTGAACCGGAACCGACTGATAAGAGATATCACTCCTACCCGCACATCCGCCGGGTCGTCTGGTGGGCGGCTGACGGCGTCCGTCGTGGCCGGCGAACTTGCCCGCCTCACCCCTCGCGACCGGCACATCCTGGACCTGCTGCACCAGCATCGGACCTTCACCACCGACCAGCTCGTCGACCTCGCGTTCGGTTCGGTCGGCCGGGCCCGCAACCGGCTGAACACGTTGCACGAGCGCGACATTCTCGACCGGTTCCGGCACTACCAGCGGCCCGGGTCGCAAGCCTGGCGGTGGACCCTCGGCCCGGTCGGCGCGGCCATCGTCGCGGCCGGCAACGGCGAGTCACTGCCGCGCCCGGCGCTCGTGCGCGACTCCACGGCGCGGCTGGCGCTGTCGCCGACGCTCGGGCATCTGATCGCGGTGAACGGGTTCTTCGTCGCGTTGACCGCGCACAGCCACACGCACCCCGACGTCCGGCTGACGCGCTGGTGGAACGAGGCCCGGTGCCGTGAGGCGTGCGGCAACCTGGTCCGCCCGGACGGGCACGGCGTCTGGGCCGCCACCCGTGCCGGGCGGGTGGTGCCGTTCTGGTTGGAGGTCGACCTCGGCACCGAACCGTTGCGCCGCCTCGCGGGCAAGCTGACCGGCTATGCGGCGCTGCCACCGCGTCGGGCGTACCCGGTGCTGTTCTGGCTCACCAGCACCGCCCGGGAGGCGAACCTTCACACCCATTTGTCCCGCGCCGGTGTGCCGGACGGGGTCAGCGTCGCGACCGCCGCCGCTGAGCACGCCACCGAGGCGGGCGGGCCGGCCGGGCCGGTGTGGCGACCCGTCGGACACGCCGACCGCGTCGCGTTGACCGACCTCGCACCGCCCGGCGGGGCCGTGTCGTGGGACGGCTGATCGGGTGGGCCGCAACCGCCGTTGGCGTGCTGGTGGTGCTGTTCGTCGCTGCCGCCGCCGGAGTCGTCACCGCCGTGTCCGGTAACGGCTACGGCACCGGATGCGGCGCGGCCGTTGCCACAGTGGGCACGGCACCGGGCGGGTTGTCGGCGGAACAAGCTGCCAACGCGGCCGTGATTGTCGCGGTGGGACAGCGGATGCGGGTGCCGGTGCGCGGGTGGGTGGTGGCGGTCGCGACGGCGTTGCAAGAGTCCGAGCTGGTCAACGTGCGGGGTGGCCCGGATGACTCGTTGGGGCTGTTCCAACAGCGGCCGTCGCAAGGCTGGGGCACCCCGGAACAGCTCATGAGCCCCGACTACGCCGCCACCGCCTTCTACACCCGCCTTCTGGCCGTGCCCGGGTGGGAACGGTTGCCGCTGACCGTTGCGGCGCAACGGGTCCAGCGCTCGGCGTACCCGAACGCCTACCGCCGTCACGAGTCCCACTCGACGCAGATCGTCGCCGCCTACACCGGCGGATCCCTGCCGGTCTGTGACGGTGTGACCGTCGCCGCGTCGGGCTGGACACGCCCGGTCGCCGCCGAGATCGGGTCGAAGTTCCGCACCGGTGAGCGGCCCGGACATGACGGGGTCGACCTCATGGCCCCGCGCGGCACGCTCATCCGCGCCGCGTCCGCCGGCCTCGTCGTGCGGGTGCGGTGCAACGTCGACAACGACTCGTGGGAACCGACCGGCGCTGCGATGCCGTGCGACCGCGACGGAAGCCCCGGCGTGCGTGGGTGCGGCTGGTACGTCGACATCCGCCACACCGGCGACATCGTCACCCGCTACTGCCACATGATCCGGCAACCGGCCGTCCACATCGGACAGACAGTGACCGTCGGACAGCCGATCGGCAACGTCGGATCATCCGGTAATTCGTCCGCCCCGCATCTTCATTTCGAGGTCCACCGCTCCTATCCCGCGAATAAAGACAATGCGGTCGACCCGATTTCTTTCATGGCCGATCGAGGCGCGCACCTCTAGCAAAGCAAGTGTGATTCAACACATTTATAGGCTTGACATTGTTGTCGGATCGAGCGTCCATGGTTAGGTAAGCGAATTCGTCAGCCGAAAGGAAATCCCATGTCAGCGACCGTCGCGCAATTCACATACGAGTCAGTCCGCGACGCCGTGCGCGCACACGAGCACAATTTCACCACGCCGACACTGATCGTGCTGACCGCAGGAAACCCGGTCGCGGTCAGCCGTTCGGCCGCGTGGGACGATCACGTCACCGCCGACGCCATGGCCACGACGCTGGCAGGCGTGGCGACACTGATCACCCGCCACCGTGCCCTATTCGGCCCTGCGGTGATCGCGTACGGGGTTGACCTGCCTGGTGAGCGGGTCGCGTTCGTCGTTGACCGCGACCGGTGCCGCCACCACATCCAACTGCCCGGCGTCCCGACTCAGCCGTTGCGCCGCGACCGGTGGGACGCTGCCATCGACGGACTGACTACGATGATCAACGCCCTATAGCGTCACCATCAACCGTGCGCGCCCGGCCGACTTTCCGGCCGGGCGCATTGCGCTTTCCGGCAAGAAAATCCCCGCCCGTAGCGGGCGTGAAAGGCGGGTTGTGGGGCGCCGTACCGTCGCGCCGCGACGGCGCGTCAGGGGCGACGCTAGGTGGGTTAAATGGGCTATTGGGTGCGTGGGTGGCCCGGAGGATTGAGGCCATGTCGTTCCTGTTCGCAGGTGCGAGAAAGAGTCTTGGGAATCGGGGTTGACAATCAACTGGTAAAGAGGGTCCATGGACGTGGGCAACAAAAGCTGCCCCGCGAAACCGCCAACAATAGGCACGCGACGTACCAATGCGGAATCGCAATTCAACGCCCTTTTCGTGCGGAGGTTTCATCACCATGTCCGAGAACCCCAACGCCACCGCGTCCGCCGCTGACACCGTTGCCCGCGCGCTTGCCGAGCACCCCGAGGGCATCACGACCCGCGATCTCGCCACCAAGGCCGGAATCGGTGCGTCGACGACCGCCAAAGCGCTCGCCGCGATGGAAACCGCCGGCACCGCCGTGCGCACCCCCGGTGCCGTCAACGGCGGCCGCAAGAGCGCCGACCTGTGGCAGCCCGTCATCACCCCGCAGAACCCCATCGCCGACGATGCCTCGAACACTGAGGAAGCCCCGAAATCTGAGGGCGCGCCGTCAGTCGTGGATGACGCGAAGGCCGTCACCGACGACGCGCCGGTGACCGAGACTGCCCCGCGCACCGGGGACGAGGTGCCCCCGACCGGCGACATCAATGACGCTGCCGACGACGCGTCGGTGCTCGGCAGCGGAACCGGCGACGGCGACGCGGGGCCGACGGCCGACACGCCCGGGGACGAGGCGCCGGTTGCGGCGATGTCGCGTCAGCCGGATCTGAAGGTTCTGATCATGGCCGGTGTGTTGGGTGATCACCTCGGTGGGGTGACGGCGACGGACGCGATCACGGAGAGTGGATTGGCCCCGGCGGTCGGGGACACGATTCTCGCCGCGATGGAGGTTGCCGGTGCGGCGCGCCGCCTGCCGGTGGCCAACGACGGTACCGAGCTGTGGGTGCGCGGTGACGGTGATCTCGCCACCGTGGACCCGGCCAAGGCCCCGACGCACATCCGCTGCCAGGCGTGCGGGCAGACTCGCCCGGTCCGGCGCTCCTCGGCGACCGGCCGCCGCACCAACGGCACCGGTGGGGTCGGTCGAGCCGCCGGTGGTGTCAACAGCGATGGGTCGCAGAAGCTCGCCAAGGGCGAGTTGGAGCGCCTGGTCGAGGCGTTCATCCGCGACCTCGGTCCCGGCCACGACGTGTCGCCGGTGATCGTGGGCCGTGAGTTGGGCGGCCGTAGTTCCGGCGCCTGCGGCAACGCGATGGACAAGCTGACCGCCCATGGGGTGCTGGTGCTGACCAGCGAGGCGCCGCGCGCGTTCGCGCTGGCGGACAACCCGCCGCCGCCGTCGGCCGAGGTCGTCGCGCTGATGACCCGCCCCGCCGGCGACGACAGCTCGGGCGACGCGGACATCCCGGTCAGCAGCGATACCCCGAGTACCAACGGCGTCCCGACCGCCGACGAGGCCCGCGCCGCGTAGCACCACGCCGATCGGTCCGGCCCGCGCGGGCCGGACCGATCGGCGTCCCCGTGTTCGAGCTTTCCTTCCGATGGCGAATGGATACCAAGTGATGAACCGTGTCAGCTACCGGCGGAGCGTGACGCTGCGGATGGTGTGCCCGGTGTGCCACGAACCGGCCCGCGCCTATGCGCCGCGCGTATGGGCCACAGGTAACGGGCCACGCCCGTCGTGGTCGCATGTGGACGGTGAGCCGTTGTGCCCCGTCGTCGGGACCGGCGGCTACCGGCCTGCACGCCGCGCGTGCGTACTGACCGCACTACACCCGACCGGTGCACACCGGTCCTCCGCACGCCGCGCGCGACGCGTACCGGCCGGGCCGTGACCCGCCGCGCGACGCGAACCGCGGTAAGCGGAACCGCGCCCGCCGCCGTCGCGATGGCGCGTACCCGGCAACCGCACCTCACGGTTCCCGGAGCGAGGGCCGGGCGGGCGGCCGGTGCACGATGAGCCATCGTCCGGACTCCAGTGATGATGACCCGGGCGGGGTGGACCTTCCCGCGATGCTGGCCGCGCGTCCTCGTGACGCGCGGCGAGGCCGTGCCCATTCCACCAGTCAACGAACATCCGGACCCATCCGGCGGCGGCTGGCACGCGCCGACCGGCCCGGCGGCGGCATAATCCCGCCCGGATTACACGGCGACAAACCCGACCGGTACCTGTGGGGCATCACCCGCACCTACCGGACCGGTTCATTCCCGAACACGGCTACACCGTCTACCTGCCCGCGCCGGTTCTAAACGGTGCGCACCCACCTGTACGGCCCGGACGGCCGTCTACAGCCCGCGCCTTACGCCCGGTAGGGCATGCCGCGCGACGGCCGCCAAATTCGCTGAAGAAACCTCGATAGACGAAAACAGATCGGCTTGATCCAACCATTGAGGTAGGAAACATTATTTGTGACGGCGTGACCCGGGTCGCAAGCCGCAAGTCGCGCCGTCCCCGATGTCCGTAACGACCCCGGAAAGGGGTGCCACCGTGGCACACGAACTCGAACGACTCGCCAACGGCCAGACCGCCTTCGCCTCCGCCCGTCTATCGGCCTGGCACCAACTCGGCACCGTCACCGACGAGTGCATGACCGCCGAAGAGGTGATGGACAAGGCGTGGCTCGGCGGCTGGAACGTCCGCAAGATCGCCCTGCAGGGCATCGAACTCACCGAGCACGGCGTGACGAAGGTCGACGCCGCCGACAAGTACATGACCGTGCGGACAAACCCGGTCACCGGCGCCACCGAGTACCTCGGCATCGTCGGCGAGGACTACCGCGTCGTGCAGAACGAGCAGGTCACCGAAACCCTCAACCTCCTCGTGGACGAGTCCGGCGCGCACTTCGAAACGGCCGGCTCAATGCGCGGCGGCAAGAGCGTGTTCGTCACGATGAAACTGCCGAACGCAATGCGCATCGCCGACGTCGACGACCTCGACCTGTACCTCGCCGCGACCACATCGCACGACGGCACCGCCTCCCTGCGCTTGGACGGAACACCAGTGCGAATCGTCTGCGCCAACACGCAACGTCTCGCCTACCGCCGTTCGCGGGCCTCGTACACGTTCCGGCACACCTCCAACGTCACCAATAAGATCGCCGAGGCGCGGCAGGCGCTCGGGCTGATGTGGCGCGCGTTCGACGCGTTCGAGACCGAAGCCGAAAAGATGATCAACGAGACGTTGACGATGGGCGAGTTCGAGAAAGTCGTCGCCCAGCTGTGGCCGCTCGCCGAGGACGCCTCGGACACGGCAAAGAACCTCGCCAAGCAACGCAGCTCGGTCCTGCGGTACCTCGTGCGCGACGCCGACACCCAGAAGGCGATCAAAGGCACCCGCTGGGCCGGATACCAGGCGATCACCGAGTACGTCGACCACTACGGCCCCGCCAAGTCCGACACCGCCCGCGCCACGCGAGCGCTGACCGGCACCGGCGCGGAGCTGAAGTCCCGCGCGTTCGAGCTGCTGACGGTCTGATATGGGCGAGCACACGGGCCGGCGCAGGAACACCCCGCCCGGCCCCGGGCGCCGCACCACGGCCGGGATCGCTGCCGTCCCCACCGCCAGTACGACCGGGGTCGCCGAGAGCACAGATGCACCAGCGGCGGTCACGGCGCAGGATTTGATCGCTCTCGTCAACGAGGTGTGCGACCTGTGGGCGCGGGCCGAGGTCGCCCGCGCGATGGCGGGCCACTCCACCACCGAAGCCGAACATACTCACCTCGCCGCCCGTGCCGATCACTGGGCCGAACTCGCCCGCGAACGGTACGAGACCGTCGCCGGGACGATCACGGCGGTGCTTCCGGACGCCGCCGCGCAGATCGAGCGGTTCATGCCGGTCCGGCCGCTCGACAACGGCCACGTCGAGCTGCGCGTGCACGACGCCGACGCGCGTCTGCTCGTCGTGTTGCTGTCCGGCTCGCAGGCCCTCGCCCTCGGCACGCACCTCACCGCACACGGAGCGATCAGCCTCGACCGGGCCGGTCACAAGATCGATAACGAACTGCCGCACATCGCGGCCGTGCCGCCGCTGACCGCCACGCCCACCACCGGGCACCCGGCTGACGCGATCAGCCCGCCCGCGCACCCGTGAGCGCGCTGGACGCCGCGCGGCCACTTCCCCGGCCGCGCGGCCCGGCATTCCGTTTTGTCTGCCCACCCGTATGGAGCGATCGCGCATGAGTCCGGAAGAGCTGTTCGACATTGCCCTTGCATACGCCGCCGCACGTGCCCGAGCGGCGCAACTTCGTGCCCGCGCGGCGCTTTCCCGCGACCGCGACACCACAACGACGTACCGCTCCAAGGCGAAGACCGCCACGCGGCGCGCCGACCTGTTCCGCGAGAAACTCCGCCACGGCCTCCACCAAGCAGGCGGCAGCACGACAACGACCGATGCGGTGTCGTTGCCGTTGAACGTCGCCGAGTTTCTGCGGTATTGCCTGCACAACGCGGCCGAGCGGTGGCGAGCGGCGATCGCCCACGCCGCCGCCGGAACCGTTCAGCCGCCGCAGTCCTCGCCGGCTGAGCCGGAACATCCCACCGCGGAACCGAGGCCGGCCGGATATCGAGGTGCACGACGGCTGTTAACCGGCGACCTGGAACGGGTCGAACACTTGAGCCGTCTCCTCGACCAGCATCTCGACCACGTGCGTGCCGGTGACGAAACGGAGGAACAGCCGTGACCCCCGATCCCCGCGACTTCGGGAACCCGCCGGTGCAGCTGCTGTTCTGCCGGCAGTGCCGCCGCGCGGTCAACACCTACGCCGGAATGACCGGAGTCACCTACTTGCACACGATCGAGCTGCGCGGCGGTACCGCTGATCACCGGCCGGATCCGGCGCCGGTGACCGAGATCGCCGATCCGCTGATCGAGTGCGACTTCTGCTCCGCGTCGGACGCGGCGTGGATCTACCGGTGCGCGGATCAACACACCGACATCCGTACCGTCACCACCCGCGTGGTGCGTCTCGGCGACTACCGGGATCGGCACGACGCGGCGCGTGCGCGGCGTGTCGAGACCGCTCCCGGGCTGACCCAGGCGTGGGGCGAGCAGTGGGCGGCATGCGCCGGATGCGGGCAGCTGGTCGAGGAGCGTGACTTGTACGGGCTGATCCGGCGGGTGGTCGAGGCCATGCCTCCGAAACTGACCCGAGGCAACCGCCTCCTGCGCGTACGCGGCACTCTGCACACCACCTACTCCGCGGTGTTCGACACGCTCATCCCCGGCAGAGGCCGGATCGAGCCCGGCCACCCGCTCGGCGTGTGGCCGAGCGGGTCGGACGGCACACGGTGACCGTGCCGCCGCCGCGCCGGCACCGCTTCGCGCTCACGCACGCGAAGAGGCTCCACCGCCCGGGACCGGTGTGCGGCGCCGACGACGCGACACCGGCCCGGCTCAGCGGCGACCCGCCGCTTGGGAGCTGTGTCGATTGTCTCGGGCTGGCGGAGTGGGAGGCGCTGCCGGATGACGCGACCGCGTGACCCCAGGGTGATCGAGGTGCTGCGCGAGGCGAAACGGGGCGCGGTGTGCAAGGTCGACGGGGTGGTGGTCGACGCGACCACCGCCGACGCGATCCTGACCGTGTACGGCGCCTGCACACCGGCCACGCGGGCGAAACTCGCAGCGTTGCGCCTCGACCGGATGGCGACCGTCGCGTGGCGAATCCTCCGCCCGCACCTGTAGGGCGGTCGGTGGCCGGCGGGCACACCCGAGGGTGCGCGCAAGTCCCGCCGGCCACCTCGCTCCGCTTTCGGCAATCGGCAGGTCCGTAACAATCTGCGTCTCCCGTCGGCGGAGCGTGCGCCGATCGTACGGCGGCCCGCCGCCGAGACTCCATCACGCAGCACGAGTCCGGCCACCGATGCGGCAGGCTCGATGCCGAGGCGGCAGCAGCTCAGGGAGGATGGGGTCGTGGCGACCCGCACGATCAACGGGCGTCGCGCTGTGGACCGGCGCGGCGTCGCCGCGCGCCTGCGAGTGGCGTACTCCACGGTCAACCACTGGCACCGCCAGCGCGCCCGTTTCAATTTTCCCGAGGGCGTCTCCTGCGATGGCCGAGACTGGTTCTGGGTGGAGGAGATCGACACGTTCCACACCACCCACCTCGCGGCCAAACGCGCCCAGCTGACCACGATCGACCGCAGCGGAGACCCCGACGAACTCGTCGGCTCCGGAACCGCGGCGAAGATCCTTCGCTACGGCTCATACCGCAACCTGCCCGACACCCTCCTCGACCAGGCAGACCGCACCGAGAAGCTGCCGGACGGGCGGATCCGCCGACGATGGTTCCGCCGCACCGTATGGGCCGTCGCCGACGCCCGCACCGGACGGCAATCCACCGGCCGCACCCTGGGCATCACCGGCCCACGCAAGCCGCACCCCTACGCCGACGACCCTCGACTAGCGGCGGCCGCCGCACTGCTGGCCGAGGCGACAAACACCGGCCAAGAGGCGCGTGGCCTCGGCGTGGAACTGGCCCGCCGCCTCGGCATCGGCGAGCGCACCGCGCAACGCCTCCTCGCCGCCGCGAACTCCGACCTCGACCGGTAACACCACCACGCACAAGGGATTGCCGCCGGCCCAGCCGGACCGGCAGCAATCGTCATACGGGCTCGGTCAGTCGTCGTCCCTGCCTGCAGGCGCGGCCGAAACCTGCGGGGCCTCGATCAGGTAACGCAGCACACCGTCGATGTCAGTCTCCCGGCGGGCGGCGGTACGGGCGAGCACGTCGTAGACGTCTTCGCTGACCTCGACCGTGTGGGTTGTGGGCTTCGGCATGGTCATCTCGGTTCCTCCGGTCGGTCGTAAACGGGCTG
Source organism: Virgisporangium aliadipatigenens (assembly GCF_016863615.1). Lineage (GTDB taxonomy): Bacteria > Actinomycetota > Actinomycetes > Mycobacteriales > Micromonosporaceae > Virgisporangium > Virgisporangium aliadipatigenens. Next base: position 105,873 of record NZ_BOPF01000030.1, read on the forward strand.
GGCGTCGGCCCGGTTTCGGGCACCCGCGCCCATCCATGCCGGCCAGCGTGAAGCGATCAAGCCTGTCCCGGGCACCGGACTGGCACCGGAAGCTGAACTACTGATCTCGCTCAGGAGCGAGAGCCAAGGTTCGTCATTCGGGAGCCACCTCGCCGACGGCGCCGCATGAATTGTGGTGTTGTCGCAATATTGTCACTGAAGCCCTCCGCTTAGCCCATGCCACCCAAGCTGACCGGAAGGCCCGGCGGCGAACCCGATCCCGGCTTCGGTTGCCCTAAAAAGGAGTTCAATGTCAAGCTCAGATTCGCCTGTACCGACCGCAAGTGATCCTCCGAGCATCCTCGGCGCCACGCTCCTTAATGTGCTCGTCGCAGCTGGCGTGTTCAGTATTGTTGGCTACTATCTGTATTGGTGTCAACAATCCGGCTATTTCGGAGCCTTTTCTGTCAGCTTGGAACAGGTGGGTGTGAGCGGCAGCGTTCAAATCCAACGAGCAAGCCTTCTAGTAGCAAATTTGCTGTTCGGAATTGCTGCGATCGGCATGATCTGGGCTCTTGTGCACTTTTTCAAGCATGGCATTAAGGCGAACTGGGACAAGAAATTTAATTTGGTTGTAGTGTCGGTTCTCGCACTACTTCACCTTGGCATCATTGCTCAACTAGTCGCTGACCATAACTGGACTCGACACATCTTTTACACCTCCGTTGCACTGGTTGCGGCGTCTGGAGTTCTAGTTGGTACCCGACGGCTCTGGAAGGAAATCGAGGCTCAGGCCGACGAGAGCGTCAAGCGCAGGTTTCGCGCCTATCTGGTTGCGGCATCGGCGGCGTCGCTTTTGGGTGTTCTTGGTTTCGCAACGAACGCATGGTTCTACAACGTTGGTACCACAGTTCGGGAGCAGGGCGGGAGCCGATTCGGTTACCTCGTCGGTATCTCGGCGCCACACGCCGAAGTGGTATGGCGGTCGCCCTCTACGGATCAGTGCACAGAGGGACTCCTTCTCGGCGAAGCGAGTGCGCAGTACGTTGTGTACTGCCTGTCTGACGGGCGCGTTTACTACATTCCAAGAGTCGACGCACGAGTCATTACCGAGCCAAAGTCTTAACGCACTTTTGCACGTCAGAATGCCTACCCATAGTCCGCGGTGGCCGTGACGTTGCGGTAGGCACCATCTCCGGCGAAGTCGTCGAGACGTCCGAAGTCGTCGGGACATCCGGATCTGCCGCTGTCAGTGCGAACCGGCCGGTCGCTGAACGTGCGAACACCAGACGAGACACAACACACCCGCCCTCAACCCGAGCAGCGGTTATCACCTCATAGCCCCAGCAAGCAAACCGCACGGACAGTTGCCGCTTTGAGGGACAATGCATTAGAGGGAGTTGGTATGCCAATCTACTTCAGCGACAGCTTGGTGAACTGCGCTCTCGATTTCTGTGTGGAAATCGGCAATCGCCTTCTTTACAGCCTTGTCGGGAAGTCCGGCGCTGCTCAATGCCTGTCGTGCGCCGTCGCTGGCCGTTCGCGTCAGTGGGCCGATCCGTCGACGGCGGATGGCCGTGCGGCTTTCGCGCGCGTCGTCGCCGGCCGCTGGCTGACCATCTGGGCTGACCAAGTCCCGACTCTGTAAAGTCCGTTTCAGGGCGGCGTCCGCGCCGGCACGGCCAATTACGCGGATGCGGGCGTCAAGAGCCGATCGTTCGGTGCGCCGAAGGTGTGCGCGGGGAGCGGAGGCTGTGTTGAACCGAGCTACTTCGCTGCGGACGGATACTGAGTTGCCATTGCCGGCAGCGACCAGTCCGCCTCGCACTCGTCCTGCAGCGCCGGACAGTGCGATGGCCCCCTCAGGGAATGTGGCGCCGAGCCGGGCTGTGCCGTCCAGATCGCCCAGAGTTTTCCGTAGAGAGTTCCCGAGGCTGTCGTCGTTCCTGCCGGCATGGATCAGTTCGTACAGGGATCTCGCCACGCGGTCGTACCGGATCAGTCTGGCCATCGACATGTCGGCCTTCCGAACCCGTACAACCTGTACGTCGCGGATGACATTGTATGAGCCGATGGACACCTTATGGCATCTCCTGATGGCGATGCGGTCCACGCATCCCATGGTGCGGGCGACGCTCTGAACTCGAGCCGGGTCGACAGATCCGGCTACGGGAGTGTGTAGGCCTCGGACGAAGCGTCGATAGTTGTCGAATGTCAGACCGGCGCCGCCCGCACGGAGGCGGTTCTCAACCCATCGCGCGCTGGCCCTTATGTACCGGTCGAGGTCGCCCCGTTTGACTCTGGCTTGAGTGATCTCGAACCTGCGGTGGGCATCGATCTGGCCGCCGGATCCCACCAGCACACAACGCGAATGCGAGACGTTCAGCTCGCGCGCAGAGCCCCAGCTGCCTCGGCCGACCTTTGCCATCCTCTGGGCCGGGGCAAAGACCTCAACCTTGATCGATTTACCTGGGTGGGCGAAGTCATGCTTTTCTGGCTGAGTCGCCGGGCCGCGGTCCCCTAACTCTCTCCAGTTGAGCCGACCTGAGTATTCCAGGTGTTGCTCGACCTGCAGTACAACGTCATCGAGCGACCGCCACAAGCAAGCTACACCCATTCGCTGCAAGGGATCGTGGTACTGCCCCGCCCATTGCAGGCAATCCCGGCCGAGTTTCCGGGTCAGCAAGCGGTGAAGGTCCTGTAGGGCGCTGTACGGATCGAGATCATGGGGTGACTCGAGTCCGTGGAGAAGCTCATCGTCAAGATCGATTCCTGGTAGACGCATCAACCGTCCCAGGAGAGATCCGACCCGCCGCTGCCAGGTATTCGGTGTGACCGGCCCGATCGGCCACTCGTCAGGCTGCTCAACAACTACTGGTAGCGGCGCCTCGGCGGCATCGGTGACTTCGCGCGCAGCTACGAACGCGACACGTTTGCCCTCGTTCGCGGTCGGGGGATCCTCGCCGACCGCATGTCGGACCTCTGCGACCATGTCAGTGCACCGTCCGTCGCACTCGGACGAATCGCGTTCGGACCCGGTCTTACTGGGTGCGGTGTCTTCCGTCGACGCCGACATGGACGTGGTCAACATCGACACGGTTTCCACGGCTGATGATTCCTGCGGCACCACCTCGTCCGGCTCGACCGTCCTCGACGCCTCGACGGCTGCGGCGACGCCGGGAACACCGCCTGGAGCGTCGCTGGTGTCAGTGGTCTCGGTGGCGTGGACGTCGGACTCATCCGCGTTGACGCCGCCGGGCGTGACGGGCGTGTCTGCAACCGGAAAACTCGGCGGGACCGACGTCGTGTCGGGCACCGCTGCCAGCCCAATCTCGCTTGTATCGACATCGTCGGACTCCAGCGCAGGCGCCTCAGCGAACACGGTTCCAAACATGCCGTCGTCGATATCATCCGGCTTAAGTCCACCGGCCACGGTTAACGCGGAACCGATAACGCTGGTGTCGACCTCGTCCGGCGGATAATCGGCAACCTGGTTGAGTGCAGAACCGATAACGCGTCGGTAAACTTCGGCCCATCCGTACGCGTCAGCCGGGCCGAAGCCGGAACCGATCAAGTGGCTGTCGTCCTCGTCGGCGTCCGCGGTGATGGCCTCGAACATTTCGTAGTCATCGGGCGTGAAGGCGGCAGGTGAACCGCTGCTGTACACGCTGTGGATCACCCGAGGGGCCTCATAGCCGCCACCTGATATCTCCAGCACGCCGCCACCGCCAACCTTTCGCCCGGGCCCGCCAGGGGCTTGTCAATGCATGACGTTGCCATTGCCGATCTGCAACTTCCGATTCCGCTTCAGGTTGAACGTGTTTCGCTGCCAGGACGACATCTGATCCATTTGATGCACCTCGCCTTGGGCAACGTGGTGATCATCGGTGCGATCGCCGAACTCGGGCAGGCTCTGGAGGAATGCGAACGCGAACGCGGCGGCATTGCGAGCCGCCTTCGGTTGCCAGTGCATGTCCGCCTCCGGGTTCTTGCCGACAAGGAGGTCGGAGACTCCCCTGATCGGAAGCGCGTGACACCGATGGTCGCTGGCGTGCACGCCGTGAAGGAATCCGTAGCTCTCCATGTCGACGGCTACCGCTTCGGAGCAGTACTTTCGCAGTCGCCTGAAACTCGAGGACTGCCGTGAGGCAAGAACCTTCCCGCCGGACGCGATCTGCGCAACCATCGCGCGCGGTTCGCCGTCCAAGGCGCCCTTGACGAAGACCTGCCAGGCGGCGTTCGCGGCGACCGTTCGTGCGTGTCTGATCAATCGCTCGGACGACGAATGCTGCCTGATCCGCGGCCTGAACCCGAACCGGATCTCCTTGCCTCGTTCGTAGTGGACTACCGACTCCCCGACCACGACATCACCGTGATGCAGGTCGTTCAACCCACCTGCGATGCCGACGAACAGCGCCACTTCGGGTCGGTGTTCGGCGATGATCCGCTGGCATTCGCCGGCAGCCGCGATATTGCCGACGCCGACCTCCAGCAGGGACACTCGCCAAGTCCCATGATCGCCGGCGAAGGTACCGGTGCGCGCTTGTACTCGGGAACGACCAGGCCTCTGGTAATCGAGGTGGTCCAGTACAGCCCTGCTTTCGACCTGCAATGCAGTCATGATCACGGCCGTGCGATGCTGCGGCATACGCTCCACGTTCAAATGATGACAAGATCGACGGTCACAATCCACGATCCGTACTACGACGGACGGTTCCTGGAAGGTCGGACACAGGGCCGGCACCAGTGGCTCGCTGCCCCGGCACCTGCAACTGTCACGTTCAGGACGCCCGCAGCATCCAGCCACGGATACGGTGCTGTGACTACTGCGATCCGTTGGGAAGTGGGTCATGAACCCGTTGTCCATCGCCCCGTAGCCCTCCTCGCGCATGGCCGCGTCTTCATGCCGGATCCGCGCCATGAGGTCATCAATTGCGCACCGCTCTCATCGCTCACCCGCGATGATGCCGACCTGGCCACCACCGCCAACCGGCTTTGTCGGGGATCCAGGGGCATCCGCCTCTGCCGCAGAGGAAGCGCACCGCATCCCACTCCCATGACTACGCGTGAGCGAGTACCTCTCGACTAACTGGCGTAGCGCTGCGGTAGACAGGTGGCTTCCAAACTCGCGAACATCGAGGTCGGGTAGATCCAGCGGCTCCCGAACTCAGCGACTCCGGCTCTGGAGCTCACCACTGGACGCAGACGACAGAGCTTCGTCTCTACGCTGTGGTTGTGGAGCGGTGTCCGTTGACGGGTTCCGCGGACTGGTCGCTGTTTGCCGCCGCTGCCTCCTTCCGTAGCAGAGCGAGCAGTTCGGAGGCTCGGTTGTTGCGCACGGCGTGGCCGTTGCGGCGCATCTCCTTCGCGAGCGCGTCCCGGCTCAGTGGGTGACCTTCGCGGAGGAGTTGATCGCGCGCCGTGCGGGCAGCAGCGAACAGCGAATCGAGGCCGTCCGCAGGTGCGCTCCCGGCCGGAACGGTGGGCCGGCCGACCTCGCTGCTGCGGTGAGGACCGTTGTGCGTGTCGCTGCGGTGATGGCCGTCCGCGGGCGGGTGCGCGGAGGCGAGGTGGTCGACCGGACGCTCATCTCGGTTCCTCTGTTCGGCGCGCGGCCGGGCAGCCGTTGCCCCGGTCGCGGCAGCGGGTTCGGGGCGGCGGTGCCCTCCGTTCCTTGCGTCGTGAGGTGCGGCGGCCGGTTCCGGGACCGTGTGGGGCGGTGGAGCTGGGGCCGTCGGTTCGTTCGTGGGATGAGCGGTTGGTGTGGTGGTGTCGCGGAGGCGGGCGGCGAGTTCTACCAGGGAGACCGAGGCGACGATGATGAGGCCGTCGGCTGATAGCGGTAGTAGGTAGGGGACGGTGCCGACTTCGCCGTAGCGGGCGACGACGCCGACCATGTGCCAGTAGGAGACCCACGCGGCGATGCCGGCGATGGCTACGGTTGCGACGATCCGGACGACGCCGAGCGCGGGCCGGTATACCGGGATGCGGGTGACGAGTTCGACCGTGATGAGTAGGGCGAGTGGTGGCCACGCGGCGATGGCTTGCGCGATCGGATGTGGCCGGGCGTGGAGGATGTTCGCGGTGACCGAGGCGGTGACGCCGAGGACGAGGGTGGCGCGCACGGCCCATTGCAGACGCCGGATCTGGCTTTCTGTCATGCTCGGCCACCGGCGGCCGTGTGGTGTTGGAATTGGCGTTCGGCGACGTGGCGGGTCGCCAGGGACGGTTCGGCGTCGAGGTCGGCCAGGCGCTCTTCCAGACGGCGCAGCAGCCGGCGCACGGCGTCGGGTCGTCGGTTGCGGCCGTGGATGCGCATGATGCGCTGGTACAGCTCCTCGTTGAGCGGGTCGAGGCTGATTGCCTGTTCCAACGCGGCAACGGCCTGGTCGGGCTGGTCGGGCTCGAGGATTTCGGCGATGCGGGCGTGGACGGCGAGGATGTGGTGCCGGTAGGTGGTGGCGTGATCGGCGATCCAGGCGCGGTCGTGCCCGTCGGCGAAGTCACCTCCGTACAGCCCTGCCGCCTCGCGCAACGTCGCCAGCATGTTCGTGTCGTCGGTGGCGGTGTTGGCGCGCTGGATGGCGGTGAGCATCTGCCACAGGTCCACGGTCATCGTGTTGGGGTCGAGCCGGTATTGGCTGGTGGCTGGGTCGTAGATGACGAAGAACTCGTGGTCGCGGCCGGTGGCGGTGCGTAGGACTCGGCGGGTGGTGTTGAGGTCGGTTCGGACCCGCTTGACCGCCGCTGTCGGCTCGGTGTTCGGGTAGAGCGCATCTGCGAGTTGGTCGAGGGTGCGCCCGGCCGGGTATGCGGCGAGTAGGGCGAGGGCGATGGTCGAGCCGGTGCGCATCCCGGTTGTGATGGGCCCCGTGTCGGTGGAGACGGTGACCGGGCCGAGGACCCGCAGCCGCACGGGCGCAAGCGCGGCGGCGTCGTGGACCGGTGCGGACTCCGCCGGTGCCGCTACGGGCTGCGGGGCGGTGGTGGGAGCGTCGATGTCGATCCCGGCCTCGGGCCGTGGGATCGCTTCGGCCAGCGCGGCGAGAACGCCGGCCAGGTCGACGTCTTCAAGTGTCGACATGCGCCGGGCTCCGGTGTCGGCGCCGCCGATCACGGTGCCGTCGCGTCCGACCTTGACCAGCGGGACGGCGTCGAGCGCGCCCAGGACGACGACGTACATGTGTAGCGTCGCGGCCCGTTCGGCGATCCTGCAGAGTTGGGCGGCGTGGCGCTCGCTGGTGTCGAGGAGCAGGAGGTAGGGCGGCTGGGTCTCGGCGTGGTCGATCCGTGCGTTCAACTCGGTGATCGTGTGGGCGGCGAGGTCGTCCAGCAGCCGGCGCCGGCCGAGGGTCTCGGCTTCGGCGTGCGCGACGGCTGCGGCACTGTCGGCGCAGACGATCAGTCGTTCGCCGTCGAAGCTCGACCCGTCGGGGTCCAACCCGACCGGCTTTACCCCGCCAGGGAGGAGCCGGGCCAGCAATTGTGTCGTGGTGACCACGAGCGGGCGGTTTACGGCGGGCTTGTGCGCGCCGGTGGCGAGCGCGGCGGCGAGAACGGCCCGCGCCGCCGAGGCGGCACCCGCACCGTGCAGACCCATGCCGGGACCGGCCAGGTCGAGCAGACCGATGTCGGTGCCGTGCGTGTCGATGCCGATCGGCACATCTACGCGTCTGAGAGTTTCGTGCTGCTCGAGGGTGTCGAGGCGCCGGTTGGCGATGGTGTCGAGTCGCGTCAACGAGTCCGGCAGCGGTGATGGCTGCGGCGCCAGCGTCGCAGAGATGGGGTAGGACAGCCGGGCGCGGCGTCGATGCTGAAGGCGCAGGAGCCCGGCCACCACCGCGATCAGGCCAGCAAGGCCCAGGCTGACCCACCCGCGTGACGGTAGGGAGATCCCCGAATTCGGTGTGTGGGCGGAGCCGAGATCGGCTTTTGGCGACGACGCGTCCGGTCGGGGGGTCTGCGAAGAGTCCTCTGGGCCGCTGCTCGCGCCTGCCTGCGGTGGCGCCGGTTCCGGTTCAGGGTCCGGGGCCGGCGAGGTGGGTGGGGGAGTGGCCGGCGGGCTCGGGTCGGGAGGGCTCGCGGCCGGCGCGGGCAGGTACAACGTCCAGCCGGGATGAATGACATCCGGGTTCGTGAGCGTGCCTCCGACAGGCCAACGGCGACCGCGGTTGAGGTTGAAAATCTCCGGCCACCGGCTGCCGTCACCGAGCCACCGCTCGGCGATGGCCCACAACGTGTCGCCGTGGTGCACCGTGCATTCGGAAACGCCCTCGTCGGTGGACCGCAGCGGCAGATGCGGTCCGGACTCGCCGTCAGCGTCAGCCGGTGTGGCAGGTTCGGGATCCGGTTGTGCGGGCGCCACCGCCGTGGCGACGCTGGCCGACGCCACGGCCGGAAGCGCGGTGCCGGCGACCGCAACCGTCCCGAACAGCGTCCACCACCACCGCGCACCCCACCCGACCGACAGACGCGGTCCGACCGCACGCATCCGCCACCGACCTCGCAGACGACGAGGCCGGTCACGAAACGCTGAGCATGTCTCGGCCGCGGCGCCAGCCACGAACGCGGCCCACAACAACCACAGCACCCCAACCAGCACCGCACGCAGATGCTTTCCGGTGATCGGCTCCTGCACCGATGCAACGAACTGCTCGACGGCCGGAACCCGGCCCGGTACCGGCCAGCCGCCCACCACCAGCAGGACAGCAGGCCAGCCCAGCACGACGGCAAGAACCACTAACCAGCGAACAGCACCCCGGGCAGCGGACACGGTGACTCCTAGCGAAGGCGGCACGCATCAGCGCCACTGCCTCTCCGGCCAGTGGCGCAACGCGAACGACAGTGCCGTCTCCACAGCGAGCCAAAACCGACGACTGTGATGCGCCGCCGACATCGGTGGAGCCGGTCGCACCGACGCTATTTATCCCGAGAGCTGCCGGGAAGGACTGTGACGTTCACAGAAGTTCACAGAAGTTAACACCGCAGGTCACAGGCCATCGGCTCGACCACCACGGCGAGGCCACCTGGAATCGCATGTTCATCGCCAGATCGGCTCGGGTGCCGGCGGTGCGGCCGGCAGATCGACGGAGGGGACTGCTGCACGGCGTGCCGAACGGGTACGGGTCGGCCGGGCCGGCACCGAGCGGCCCAATGCAAATGCGTTTGCTACGGCTGCCCCATGGTGCGCACACAGCTCGATCTCCCGAACGGCCCCCTCCGGGCCGGTGATGGTCCACGTATGCGCGGGATCCTTGCCGCACCGATCGCACTCGCGCACCTCAACGGCCAGTTTTGCCACAATCAGCAGGCTATCCGAACACCGGCCAGGACATGCAGGGCCAGGGACCGAGTGCGGGCAACTGCACCATGCAATGGTGGCTGCCGGTACTGCAATGGCCGTCCTACGTTGGCTCGCTCGCGGCTGATGAGGGCTGCCGAGCCGCTCTGTACACAACCATGGGCCACCTTGGCTGCGATTCTCGCCGGTCGTACCGCAGGTCGAACTCGATGCGAATCGGCCTCATCTAACGGTGGCCGTACGGACGACCGGAAGATGACGTCAACGACGAGTGTTGATCAATCAAACCGTGAGAAGCTGCGGCGACGCGTGGCGTTTCCGTGCTGCGCGCCGACCAATCTCGTTCCCACTAGGTCAGCGCGCCGATGGCAACGCGCGGACGGTTGACCTGAAGTGAATTTACGGCGCAGTCGACAGTAGTAGCCGGGCGACGTCGCAGTCCAGCCCAACAATAGCGCCAATGAGATTGGAGCAATTCACATGTCGAGCCTCCTGTCGGCAGTGCTGCCCCTGGTAGGCGTCGTTCTCGGTGCGGCCGGGGCGTTCGCGACCCAATACTTGAGCACGCGAGAAACGAGAAGTCAAGCCAGGAGGGCGGCAGCAATTCTGATACGGGACGAACGGAAGCTGGCGATAAAGGAGTTCTTGCGGATCTCCCAGAAAGTGGAACGCTTAGCCGAGCATCGCTGGCAAGGTGATAACCAATTCATTGAAGGATCACCTGAATTGACTCACGAGATGTGGTTCCGGCAGAAGTGTGTGGAACTTGTGTCGACGGAACCGGTACGTGATGCCGCCAGAACGTACGCGTGGCACATGTCGGAAGCTACGTACGGCCGAGTTCCGCAGGGCAAGTCGGTTTGGAGTTACCTAACCGAAGGTCGGGAGCCGTTCCTTGCCGCGGCTAGGGTCGAGCTAGGAGTCGATCTGTCGGGCATGGAGGGGGCGATCGCGTAGCTGTGATCGCGAAGTGAACTGGCTCCCTCGGGCGCGCAGTGAGCGTGTCATGTCCCGATCGGGGCGGATGCGATCATCGTCGATCCTAGATTTGCCGCGCGTGTCCTAGTCGAGTGTGGCGACGTACACGCCTTTGCCTTTCTGGCCGATGAGGAACTGGCGGGCTTTGAGCTCGACCATGGCCATGCGGATGACCGTTTCCGAGACGCCGTAGTGGGCGGTGAGTTCGCGTGTTGATGGAAGTTTGTCGCCTGGCCGAAGCTTTCCGGCCTTGATCTGATCGACGATGTCGTCGATGACCTGCCGGTATCCCGGCGCTCCGGACCGCCAATCAACTGCCATGGGCACAACCTACGCCTCCAGGTAACGCTGGTGTTGCCCGGGCGCTGATCAGTCGGGCGGTGTTGAAGCACCGGGGGCGATACCTGAGGTCTACGGTGTTGACCATGTCCCGCAGCACCGGTCACGACATGGCCTCGGTGAGTGCTGACCGGGAAGAGCCGTTGTGGTTGCGGGGAAGCCGACTCCTGGCCGCCGGGGTGGTGCACGGCGCGGCGTGCCCGCTGCTGGTGTGGGCCGCGTTGCTGCTCTGGCAGGAACCGCGCACGCCGACGGGCGGCTTGTTGATGGCCTGCGTTGCGATCGTGGTGGCTGCGGTCTGCGTCGTTGCGGCGCTGGCACAGCTGGTGTGCGGCGGCCGGATAGCGGTCGGCATGGTGCGGGCCGGATTGCGCCGCTGAGCGACAGTCCCAGGGCATACCGTGGCGGATCGACTCTTTCATTGCTCGGGGTGGTTCCCGCTGGAGCGCAGCGGTGGTCACGGGTTCGGGCTGCGCGTTGTAAGAAGGTGCTCGGCCAGGCGGACGGTTTCGTCGTCGGGCGCTATTCCGTAGGCGGCGAGCTGCTGCGTGAGGTGCCGGTAGGTGTGGGCTGCGGCGTCGAGGTCGGCGCCGTCGGCGTGGTGTTTCATGATGCGGCGGTGGACGCTCTCGTTCAGCGGGTCGACGTCGAGCGCCTGCCGCAGCAGGTCCAGAGTGGCGCCGTGATCGGTGGCCGCGTCGGCGAGGTGCAGGTAGGCGTCGATCGTGGTGCGCCTGGTTGCTTCCCGGTGCGGTGTGAGCCACGGCCAGTCGGCGCCGGCGGCGAGTTCGTCGGCGTACAGATCGGTGAGCGCGCGTAGGGCTTCCTGGCGTTGTTCAGTGTCTGCGGCGGTGGCGGCGCGGGAGCGCAGGTGCTCGTACGTCCACAGGTCGACGTCGAGGTGGGTGGGGTGGAGGCGGTACCGGTCGCCGGTGCGGTCGAGCGCGTCGGCGGCGTAGGGGCGTAGCGCGGTGCGCAGTGAGCTGAGGGTGGTTTGCAGCCGCCGGTACGCCGAGTGCGTCCGGACGTCGGGCCACATCGCGGCCAGCAGCTCGCCGGTGGTCAGGCCGTGCTTGTGGACGGCGAGGAGGACGAGGACTTCGACGGCGGCGCGGCGTTGGATCGGGATTTCGGTCATCCCACCGTGGCGGTCGTAGAGGACCGTGTCGCCGAGCACGCGCAGGCGAAGCGCCGGCCGCGAGCCGTTGTCGGCCATGGAGTGCGCAGAGTTGCCGGTCGCGGTCTCCTTGGCGGGGCTGCGCGGTTCGGGGCTTGTGGTCGGGTCGTGGGCGAGGGCGACGGTGGCGTGGCCGGTTGGCGGGGTGAGGACGCTGAGGCGTCCGCCGGTGGTGGTGCCGTCGGTGTCGATGTGCCAGGTCGGCGTTTCCTCATCTGGTGCCGGGCCGAGCATGAGGGTGGTGGTGTGCAGGTGCGCGGCGACCGCTGCCGCGAATCTCCAGCGGGGCAGGTCGGTGCTGGACGGCGGTTCGATCAGGACCAGCGTGCGGGTGGAGGCGGCGGGTTCGGGAATGCGGTTGAGGAGGTGCTGCTCATAGTCGTCGAGCAGCCGGGCGGCGTCGACGGCCAGGCGGAGCCGGGCCAGGCCGCTGTGCGCAGCGGTGCCGAAGAGGCGTTCCCATGTGGTGGTGGTGCACCACACGGTTCCGCCGGTGGGGGTAAGGAGGGTGGCGGCGACGGCGGCGCGGAGTGCGGCGTCGGCGCCTGGGCCGGTCCAGCACAGCATTCCGGGAGGTGGTGTGAGGACCGGCGACGGTGTCGTGTCGCGGCTTTCGGACGGATCTTCACCGGGTGGGGTTGGTGCGGCGGCGCGCAGGATCGCGGCGATCGGTGGGGGTACGGGGGCAAGGTCGGGGTCGGTGCGGGTGGTGGTGATGGTGCCGGGGCGGTAGAGGCGTCGGCGGTGGATCCATCGGGCGGTGACGGCGGCGGTCAGGGTGTCGGTGAGGTGCCCGTCGAGCCAGCTGCCGTCCGGCAACGACAGTCCGACCGCCGATACCGGTTCGGCTGTGACGGCGGGCGGGACCACCGCCGGGGCCGGGGGCTGCGGGGTTGTTGGTGTGGTGTCGGTGTCCGGTGTGGGTGGCACGGCCGCGAGGGCTATGTCCGGGCCTGGTGGGGTGGTTGCGGTGGTGAGGCCGACCGCGACGGCGCCGACCATCCCGCCCGCGATCACCTGCGTTGGCCCGCCTGGGAGAAGACGCGGCATCGCGGGGCGGGGGCGGCGGGCAAGTCGGCGGCCGAGCCGTGCTGCCGCAACGAGCGTGATGCTGGCGGCCCGTATGACGATGAGGAGCCAGAGGAGCCACACTGCGCACGCGATGATCCGGGCACCGAAGTAGCGGGCTTCGGCCGGAAGGCGTGGCAGGGCTGAGGTCCACTTGAGGAGTTCGTCGGTGGTCGGGAGTGTGGTGGGCCAGGGCGGCCAGCCGCCCCACCACCACAGCAGCGCCGGGATCCCGATGAGCACGGCGGCCGTGAGCGTCACGTCCAAGGCGACGGACGCCGACCGTTTCGCCCACGCGAGGATGCCGCGTGGGACGTGCGGCGGGTTGGTACGCGGCGGTGTCACGGCTGTGCTGGTGTCGTTGTGGGGAGCCGGGATATCGACCAGACGCGGCGTGCCCACCATGCGGTGGCGGTGCCGATCCACACGCACGCCAACAGGCTCGGTTTAACGGCGGCGACGGTGCCGAAGGCGAGCGCCGGAATCGCCAACATTGCCCGGGTGAGAGGGCTGGCGGGCACGATCAACGCGGTCGCCGCGCCGAGCAGGATCCCACCACCGAGGCGTACCGCCATCCGGGTGGCATCCTCACCGGGGGCAAAAAGCGTGTGGGAGTACTGCATGAGCAGCATCCCGGCAGTGGCCGCGATGATCGAGTAGGTCGGCGGTGCCAGACGTGGATGCCATCCACCGGCAGGGGGGTGCAGACGGCGGGTGGAGATCAGCCCGGCAGCCAGGAGCGCACCGATAGCGAAGGGCAGCGTCGGGCCGATCGACCAGACCAGAAAGTTCGTCAACTCGATGCCGAAGACCAGGAAGTTGAGGACGGCGCCGCACGCGGCGATCAAGACTGCGCAGACGGCGGAGGCCGCTACCGTGCCGCCGAATCGGGTCGGGGTGTCGACCGCCTGCTCGGGTGCGGTCTCCCCGCGACTGGTCCTGGCGGCGGCGGTGAAGACCGCTGAGAGGGAAATGAGCGACAACGTCATCAGGGCGCAGGCCATCGCCAGCTCACCCCAGTTGATGACCATGTAGCGATGGTCGCCGACGTCGACGGTGCCCTCGACATAGCCGGTCGCCGACGCGTGCCACCACAGCGCCAACGCACCCACGAATGGCACCAGGCACGCCAGGCTTCGTGCCACCGGCGGGCCGGTCCACACCACCGGGTCCAACACCAACCGGCGAAACACCCGCACCGCCACGTCCACCGACGCACCCTGCTCGCCGCTGCCCTCGCCGACCTGTTCGGTGGCCGACGCCGCAACAACTGCGCCACCCTCAGCGGCGTCAACCGGCTGCTTCCGCGGCACAGCATCGACAACCGGCGCGGACGCGGTCGATACCGCCGCTGTCGCTGTGGCTGTCGCTGTCGGGAATGGGGAGGCGCCGCCGCAGGCGGCGGCGAGAACCGGGTTCGCCACCGTGCGCACCACCAGCCCGGTCGCCTCGCCGAGCAGCACCTCAACGCGCGCCAACAGCGCGCCGCCGCCGGCCAGCCACACGCCGCCGCCGGTTTCCGCAGGCACCTGCGCCACCTCGATCACCGAGCGGACCAGAGCAGCGATCTCGGCGAAGACCGGCTCGCTCACCTCACGCACCACCCAGTCCGGCACCACCAGCGGCGGGCTCGCGCCCGGCAACACCACCTTCACCGCCGCGTCAGTACCGAGCTGCTCCTTGCCCGAGCGCACCGCGGCCACCAGTCGCCGCCGATACCCGTCCTCCACCGCAGGCTCGTTGAGGACCGGCAATAACCGCGCCGCCAACACCGCATCGATCCGATCGCCACCGGCATCGGCGGCCATCGTCGCGACCACCTCAAATCCCGCCGTGTTACGGCGGACCACACTCACCTCACACCCGGCGCCGACGTCCACCACCACGATCCACCGGCCTACACCGAACCCGCGGGGATCCGCTCCGGCAACCCGGCGTGCGATCGCGACCGGCGCCTCAACCAGCTCCGCACCGGCCAAACCCGCCCGGTGAGCGGCCTGACGCAACAACAGCCGCCGGGCCGGTCCCCACCCCGCCGGCGTCACCACCGACACCTCACCCGGCCGGCCCCACCGCGCCGTAGCCGCCTCGCACACCGGCCGCAGCACCGCCGCGACCAGATCCACCGCCTCCACCCGCCGCTCACCCACGACAAGCACACCGTCGCCAAGCCGCCGCAACGGCGCTTCCACGTACAAGGCCGGCAATCGCAGCGCCCGCTCCAACCCGGCCACGCCCGGCACCAACTCGCCACCCGGATTCACGAACACCCCGGACGGCGTCACCGCACCGCCATCGACAGCAAGCGGAGTGCAACTGCCGTCAGCTAAGGCGCCCACCGCCACGACCGACGAGGCGCCTACATCGATACCTATCCGGATCTCCGCCGCCACGACAAACAGTCCTACCACCATCAACTACCCGAAGGCATCAGTTGATCTCGAAGCGTTTCGGTCGAAGTCGGCAGCTCGACAACTCGTGCTGTCTATGGATGGCTGCCGCCGAACGTGACGCTCGAGCGTGGCTGGCTCGATCGACCGCCAGGGTTCTGTGTCTGTGTCAGCTCGTCGAGGCGGCGCCAGCCCTCGCCGGTGACGAGTTGAGCCAGCGTGTCGCGGGCCTCGACCTCGGTGGCGAACTCGCCCAACGACGAGCGGCCGGCGCGCCTCGCCTCGATCTCCCACAACCCCGCCGGGTTGTACCGCAACCACACATCCCGACGGCTACCCGTGCCCCACAACCCGTTCCACCAATGTTCCCGCGTCTCCACCCACACACCGTATCGAACACTTGTTCTAGCAGGTCAAGACCGACACGCTGTGTTGAAGCGGTCACTTACTCGTGCTCGACTGATTGCCATGGCGGCGACCCGGCGGCACTCTTCGCCGGTGCGAGGCTTCTCGTTGGCACATTCAGGTCGCGCTCGCTGGCAGGCCGGCGATCAGCATTTGGCTACGGAAGAGCTCTTGCCGACTCCGAAAAGGTGGGCCGCATCGGTCCCCTGCGTCCGCCACAGCCCATAGTTTTGGCGCGCGTGAAGCACCGGGCGCTACTCGTGGTCCGGGCCGACCCAGAACAGGCCGCGCTCATTCAGGTCGGCGTCGTACTCCAGCACGACACTCCACCCGGCACGCTCGTCTGGTGCGTCAATGCCCAGCGAGCGTGCGTAGGCGGTCAGCGCTTTGGTCCCGAGGACGTCGAGCTGCCGGTGGAGGTCAGCCAGCGTTGCCGGGTCTGCTTGGACCGGGTACTCGTCAACGTGGGTCATCGGTGGCTAGTCCTTCGCCTGTTCCTGGGTAGTCCCATACTCGCACGGTGCTGTTGGGCAGTACCTGAAACACCGTCAGCCGCGAGCCGACCGGCAGCGTCGCTTCGACGTTCTCGTCGCATCCGTCGTCGCCGGGACACGGCTTCATGTTGGTGTAGATCACGGCCTGGCGGATTCCGTGGCGGCGCATGTAGGCGGTGGCGTTGGACTCCACGTGCCAGGTGAACTTCATCGACCGGTACGGCTCGACCAGGTCCCCATGCGCGCCGGTGTCGCCGGGGCCGACGATCGGCGTCAGCGGGTTGCCGTCCATGTCATACAGCTGGCCGGCGGCAACGCCGCGGCCGACGTGCGGCAGCATCCGCTCGATCGCTGTGCGGTCCGGCCGGGGACGCACGAACACGACCGGCTCGGCGTCGGGGTTCCCACCGCTGGATGAGCCGCCGGCTGCGCGCGCTTCCTCGAGCGCGTCGGCGACGAGCTGCTGCACGACGGTACACCGTTCGCCGACCGCCTGAACGACGGTTCGTATACCTTGGAGCTGGGCCAGCATCGGGCCGGGCTGCCCGCCGCGCAGGGTCGCGGCGGCGAGCTGCTGTACCTCGCGGAGCCGCCCGAGGGCGCGCCCGATGCCGAGGTGGAGCTCGCGCAACGGTTCGACGGTCGGGGAGAGGACGTCGATCGTCTGCTGCGGGGTCGGCTGCTGCGGCGCGGCTGTCACCGTCTCGCGGATGTTGCCAACAGCGGCGATCACTGGAATGAGATGTCCGCGTACGTCGCCGACGCCTTGCCGGACCCGGCTCATCGCCTGCGCGATCCCCGTGAAGCCAGCGCGGGCCATGCGTGCTGCGACGTCGCCCGCAACGCGGTCCGCGGCAGCAGAAATCTCCGTAGCCCGCCGCAGGCCGGTCCCCATCGCCTCCAGGCCATCGTCAACGTCCGTCAGCGACATCGGCTCCCCACAGGTGGACGCTCGACGTGGGCGCAGCGTAGGTACCGCCCGTCGCCGCCGGCAATATGCCGGCAGCACGGGAAGGTACGGCGCAACTCCGGTCCATGTTGAGGTCGCGCCGCCAGTGCCAGCACCGAGGCCGTGGCGCTGACACCGTCCCGAGCGCGGTCAGGGGATCGCCCTGCAGGCCGATGCGCTCCGGGGACGTTCGGACTATCCCGGCAGAAACAGCGCGGCCTCGGCTTTGGCGCGGCCAGTGGTGTACGTCAGTAGATCGCCGAGCCTCGGCTCCAGGTACGGCGAAACGACGGCGGCGAAGCGTTCGTAGTTGCACATCCGCTGGGCGAGATCGGGTCTGTCGCGCCACGCGGTCGTCGGGTCACCGCCCTTGTCCCGAATCCGCGCACCCTTCTGCAGAACGGTGCCGAGAGTGAGGATCTGGTCGGCTGCGCTCACGAACAGGGTGCCAAGATGCGCATACAGCAGTTCGGGTCCGACCGGGCGGCCGTCGGTGTGCTCGTCGCGCAGCTCCCGCAGGATCCGCATGGTGTCTTCCCCGAAATGTCCTTCGAGTTCGTTGGTGAACTCGTCGAAGTCGCCTACGAGGCGTGCGGCGTCATGCAGGAGCGCCACGACGATCAGGTACGGCGGGAGCCGGTCAACGTGCTTACGCAACACGGACGCGAGCTGGATGACGTGACCGAGCGCGGGGCTGCCGTCGAGGTGGATGTCGATGGACCACGACTGCGCGAGGGCGAGCGCATCCCGTACCAGCGGTTCGTTGGGCAGGATTCCCGCGAACCGCGACTTCTCGCCTCGCTGGGGAGGCGTCGGGCGGGATCGCTTCCCGTGGCGTGGTGTCGGCGCCGGCATGGGTTCCTCCGTTCAGGTCCGCAGTTGAGGTGCGGTGACAGGCATCCCGGGGCATGAACGATGGTTGCCCGTCACCGCAGCGCGCACAGGCGCGCTCCTCCCCGCCGATCGGGCATCGAGCGAGGAAGTCTGAAAAGGGGTGCGGAAGACCGCTGACGAACCGTTCGTACGGGGCGAGTTACCGGAGGACCCCGTGTTGGTGGAGTCGTTGCACGCATGCGGATGCCTGCTGCGGGTTCATGCGTTTGCGGGCGGCGTCGGCAGGGTCTTCGTTCGCGGCGCCGTATTGCCACCACGCTTTGCCGGTGTGGCGGTCGGTGACCACGAAGCGGTCTTTGACGGCGGGTCCGCGAACGATGAGGGAGACGGTGTAGGGCTCGGCTTCCACGGAGTGGATCATGCTGTGGTGCAGGGTGTAGGTGTCGCCGGGCTCTTCGGTGCGGATCATCCGTGGTGTGAGGTCGGCGGGGTTGATGGTGTCGCCGAGGTGTTCGTCAGTGCCGTAGAGGGTGTGGGTGTAGCTGCCGGACAGGATGCGGCTGGCGTAGGTCCAGCGGTGGTTGTGGGGCCGGTCGAAATAGCCGGGCAGGAAGACGTGCAGGCATAGCCGCCATCCGCTGGGGTCGTCGTGCAGGACGATCTTGTCGAGGATGTCGTAGTGCTCGCACAGCGCCAGCAGGTGCGGGTCGTTCAGCGCGCGGTCGGTGAGGGTGGCCAGGGTCGCGCGGTCCTCGTCGAGGGCAGTGAGGAGCTTGTCGGTGGTGGCGGCGACGGCCGCGAGGTTGTGCCAGTCGACGGCGGTGACGTCCGCGAACAGGGCTTCGACCATCGGGTCCTCCGTTTCAGGTAGTGACGAACTCGGCGGGCAGGCGGTTCGGGACGCCAGCCGCCGGGCCAGCGCAGTAGCGGTGCCGATGCGGCATCCGGCCTCGACGGCCTGTGTGGGTGCGGCGCCGGTGAGGATGGCGTGGACGTAGCCGGCCGAGAACGCGGCGCCGGCGCCGTGGGTGTGTCCGACGACCGCGGCTGGTGCGGCGATGTGGTGCGTGCCGGTGGAGGTGCGGGCGACGGCGCCGAGCCGGCCGACGGTGACGATCGCCGTGTCGGTCCGCAGCCGCAGGTACAGCTCATTGGCCAGGCCGGGTGCCGCAGTGGCCTTGGCTTCGTCGAGGTTGGTTTGCACTGCGAGGATGTCGCCGCCTGCGCTCGCGGCGGCGATGTCGTCGGTGAGCGGGTCTCCGCCGAGGTTGAGCAGCAGCGGCACCTGCCCCGCCGCACGGATGGTTCGACGCGCCGCGGTGATGATGGCGCGGTAGCAGTCGATATAGACGCACCGGGCCTGGGTGAGCAGGTGCAGGTCGACCTGGAGCAGGTCGTCGGCGGCGTGGTGGAGTGAGGCGAACCAGGTGCGGGTGCCGTCGTCGCCGGCAATGACCGTGAGCTGCGGCGTGCGGCGCTCGGCCACCGCTGGAATCTCGTGGCGGATCCCGGCGATAGCGAGTTGGTCGAGGACACGCCGCCCGGCCGTGTCGGTCCCGACCGGGTTGGCGACAAGCCCGGTGCGCAGGCCGAGCCCAGCGCCGACGCTCGCGACGAGCGGCCCGTCACCGGCCATCGACCCGGCGGCCGCAACGATGACGGCGCCGCTGCCGACGGGCGGGTAGGCCGGCACGTGGTAGACCTGCGCGTCGGCGAGGTAGGAGAAGCAGACGAGGTCGAGCCGGTCGCTGCTCATGACGCTGGTTCCGGCCAGCCGAGTTCGGAGTACGTCTCACCCTTCGGGTAGAGGTCGAGCGCGTGGCGGGCATACGGGATCGTCGGTGTCGGCAGCGCGGCGAGCGGGAACCAGGCCAGGTCGGCGCATTTGTGCGGCTCGGCGTTGACCGGCTCGCCGGACCAGCGGCTGGTTTCGAAGAAGAACGCGAGCCGCGCCGAGTCGGTGTGGTGGTGCACCACGTGCACCAGCCGCAGATCGGCCGGGTCGACGGTGATGCCCAGCTCTTCGACGGCTTCGCGGGCGGTGGCGGCGGTGGCCGGTTCGCCGTCCTCGCCGTGGCCGGAGGGCAGGTGCCAGTGCCCGTCGGCCCAGCCGGTGCCTTTGCGTAGGCCGAGCAGGATCTCATCGCCTCGGCGCAGGATCAGGTGGACGTCGACCTGGGCACGCTGATTCGGCATTCGGTTCCTCATCTCAGGTTCGGGGTGCTGACGCTGCATTCAACGGCGCGCACGCTCACGCGGCCCCGGTGGGGACGTCGGCTTTCCACAGCCGGCACACCGGCACGATGTCCGGCTCGGCGGCGCACGACGCGGCACCCATGACCAGTTCCTCCGCGGGGCAGCCCCCGGCGCATCCGGTCGGGGCTTTGCAGCCGCCGCAACTGGACCGGGCGATGACGCGGGTGAACAGGTCGAACTCGTTGTCGCCCTTGTTGAGCACGACCTGGCCGTCGATCATGTTCGCGAAGTGCAGGTCGGTGTCGAACAGGTACGAGCACACGTACGCTCGCCCGTCCGGGAAGATGCTGATCCGGTCGAGGGTCCGCCCGATACAGCCGCGGTAGCCCTGGGCGGCGTAGTCGGCGATCCGCTCGCGGCGGGCGTAGGTCGGCTGGTACCACACTCGGGTGCGGTGCTGTGGCGCGACGCGTTCCAGCTCCTCGTAGAAGGCGATCCACTCGCCGGGTGGCATGGCGATGTCCTCGGCGGCGGTGCCGGCGCCGATGGTGCTGAACACGTGGAACTTCACCAGGCTCACGCCGAGGTCGTCGGCCAGGTTCAGCAGCCGCATCGCGTCGGGGGCGTTGCGCCGGTTGACGGTGCAGATGATCCGGGTGTCGAAACCGCGACTCGTCAGCTCACCGATGTTGCGCAGCGCCTCGGCGAAGGTGTCCGGTCCGCGGATGCTGTTGTGGCTGTCGGCGCAGCCGCCGTCGAGGCTGATCTGCACGTAGGCGAAGTCGCTCGGTTGCATCTGCCGGAATTTGCGGATCGCCGTTTCGAGGCCGTTGCTGGTCGTGATGACGTGCTCGAAGCCGAGCGCACCCGCATGAGGGATGATCTTCACGTAGTCGGGGTGCAGGGTCGGCTCGCCGCCGAGGATGGTCAGCTTCGACCCGCCCATCAACCGCCACGTCTCCAACGTCGCAGCGACCTGGTCGAACGGCATCTTCAACGCCCGGTCGAGCCGGTCGCCCATGTAGCAGTGTGTGCACCGCAACTGGCATCGCTCGGTGATGTACAGGTAGACGTTGCGGAACCGCCCGTACGGGATCTTCTCCACCCGCGCCGGCTCAGCGGTGTGCGCGCCGGCGGGCAGTCGGGCATGGCCGTACCGATCGCCTGCTGTGGGTCCCTGGCTGGGCATGGTGGGCGACAGCGTCGGCGTGGGCAACGGGACAGCGACCATCGCACGGCCTCCTATCGGATGGACGAGGGAACCGCGGCGGTGCGGATTCCGGGGATCGATGCGATCTCGCTGCGCACCGCTGATGCCACTGCTGCGCGGTCGGCGGAGGCGTGGATGCGCCGGTACGGCATGTCGAGCTGGGTGGCGCAGGTGCGGATCGCGTCGAGGCGGTGCCGGTAACGTCCGAACCGGGCCGGGATCACGTCGAGACGGTCACTGCACCGGCGTGCCAGAGCACCGTCGCAGCGTCCACAGCGCTCGGGGGCATCGGGGTCGGCCGCGGCGGGCGCGT
Source organism: Virgisporangium aliadipatigenens (assembly GCF_016863615.1). Classification (GTDB taxonomy): domain Bacteria; phylum Actinomycetota; class Actinomycetes; order Mycobacteriales; family Micromonosporaceae; genus Virgisporangium; species Virgisporangium aliadipatigenens. The sequence goes on from NZ_BOPF01000030.1 coordinate 127,506, forward strand.
GCGGATCACCGGTCGGGTCCGGCTCGCAGGTCGGGCAGACCCGTCGGGCGCGGGCGCGGGTCATCACGACCTCCGGCGCGGCATCCAGCTCGACCACCATCAGCGGCGCACCCCGCAACCGGCCAATGTCGTGCAGCAGATGCAGCTGCACGGCGTTGCCGGGAAAGCTTTCCAGCACGATCACGCCCTCGGCGGGGAACCGCCCGTAAAGGAACGCCGCGCGCAGCAACGCATCCACCGTGCCGTCCGGGAACCAGCCCAACGGATCCGTCGTGGCGAACAACTCCGCCGCCAACAGCCCCGCGATGCGGGACTGCTGGGCGAACTCCCGCAGCCGGAACGTCGTCGCGCCGACCTCCTCGGCGAGTGCGGCAGCCACCGTGCTTTTGCCGACCGCTGGCGGACCGATCAGGGCGACAAACGCGGTCGGCAGCTCGCCGAACAGCCGCGGGCGTGGTAGTAAAGGCCGCGCGGCCGGCGTGCCGGTCAAGGACTGGTGGTCGCCTACTGGTGATCGCATCTCGGTCTCCTATGCGGTGTGCCGGGGCGGGGTGCCCGCCGGACTTGGCCGGTCACAACGGCGGGCACCCCTGGGGTGGTGGCTATGCGGCCAGGCCGTGCCAACTCCGGGTCGCCGCCGTCGCGGTCGACGGTGGAGCCGGTGCGGCGCCGGGTGCGGCCGGGGGGACCTTGCCGGTGCGCATCACGTCGAACATCCAGGTGCGGTAGTAGGTCGTGTCGGTGAAGATCGCCGGGCCGGTGCCGCAGCCGTCGTCGGTCGTGCCCCGTGACGCGCCGCCGATGAGCTGCCAGCGGCCCTGGGTGCGCTGCATGACGGGGCCGCCGCTGTCGCCGTAGCAGATGCCGTCGGTGCCGTGGACGTTGTTGACGCAGATCTCGCCCTCGCTGATCCCGCCGGCCGTGCACCGGCCGTCCGGCACGAGCCGGGTGTCGAGTTCCTGCAGCATCGTGGGCAGGTCGCCGTCGCCGGCCGGCTCGGTGGTGCCGAACCCGAGGACCCGGGCCACTGCCCGGCCGCGCTGGAGCCGGGTGGCGATCTCGATCTGTTGGAGCTGCACGTAGCGGTCAAGGCGGATCATGGCGATGTCGGCGACCCGGTTGGTGCCGGTTGCCCAGTCCCATTCCGCGTGCGGCAGCACCGCCGTCACGCCGACGTACTCCCCGGCGGTGGTGCGGTCGTGCGAGCCGATGCGCAGGTGGATCATCTGCGGCGGCATGACCGCGCCGCTGGGTGCGGTGACGCAGTGGGCGTTGGTGACCGCCCACTGCCGCGACACGAGGGTGGCGCCGCAGATGTGCTGGTGCGGGTTGTCCGGGGTGGCGATCTGGAGGGATGCCATCGCCGGGTAGGGCTCAGTGGCCACGTGTCCGCCGACGACGTCGACCGACACGTCCCCGTCGGGCGTGGCCGCGTATGCCGTACCCGACGTGGGCACGAACGCGGTGAGCGCGGCGGCGGTCGCGAGCGCGGAGAACGCCATCGTCCACCGCCAGGTGCTTGTGATGAACACTCGATTCCTTCCGGAAACGGGGTTGAGGGGAATGGGGTGGTGCCATCGGCCGAGGAATCGCCGGAGGCGGCCATCGCCCCGGCCGAAGATCAGGGGTTAGGCGACGGTGCGGTGACCGCCGGGTGGCATACCGCGCGGGCGAAGCGGCGTTCCGGAGGCTTTGATCAGCCGCCGGACCAGGCCGTAGTTGTGGCCGAGGCGTCTACCGGTCTGCCGGATCGACAGCGTCTTACCGTGGTAGAGATCGAGGCACGCGCGGGTCAACGCGGCGCGTTCGGCGCCGACGATGAGGTACCCGTGCTCCGGCGCAGGCATCTACACCGCCGCCAGCGGCTCAGGATCACGCCACATCGGAAACATGACCGGACCGCGATCGGGCAACGTCAGCCGCGGCCCGTGGTCCCGAAAGCCGTACCGCAGATACAGCTCCCGGGAGCGCGTGTCGGACGCCTCCAGATAGGCCGGCATTTCGTCCTCGTCGAGCTGGCGCAGGTGGTGTTCGAGCAGGGCCGAGCCGACCCCGCCGCCGCGCACGCTCACCTCGACCGCGAGGAACGCCAGGTGGTGATGCGGCTCGTCCGGGTGGTGCTTGGCGAACGCCTCATCCAGCGCCCGGAACCGGTCCACGTGCGGGCCGCAGATCACCTTCAGGCGCTCGTCGTAGTCCTCGATCGGCGGGAGCGGCTGATCGCGGTACATCCACACCGATGCGCCACGGCCGGCGAGCGCTGTCGACACCTCGCCGTAGGTGAAGGCTTGCTCGACGAACATCCGGAACTGCGCCGTCAGCGTCGCCTCGCGCAACTCCTCGTCGTTGGGCACCAGCCACTCGGCCACCTCCAGGCCGCAGAACGCCTTGGCGATCCTGCGTGCGACCGTGCCGGCCGCCGCCGGTTGAGCCGGCGTGATCGTGTACGAGGTCATCTACGCCACCAGCCGATGCGAAGCGACCGCAGACCCGGCCGAGTGAAGCGTGGCCTTCGCGCCGGCGCCGATGCGTTCGTAGACCTCGGGCCGCCAGACCTTGAACGCGAGCCCGACGACGATGCCGAACACCGCGAGGCCGCCGTACGCGACGGCCGGTGTCCACCGCAGCGGCCCCGACACATCGAGCAGAACGTCCAGGTTCGTGATCGCGCACGCCGACACGACCAGCAGCGCGGCGCAGGACAGCACCGGCGCGAACAACCACTGCCACACGTTCTCCTCGTCCCGCTCGCGGAGGAAGAATGAGATGACCGCGAGCGACGTGGCCGTGATGAGCAGCAGGACGCCGACGCCGCCGCTGGTGCCGCACCAGAAGAAGAGCTGCACCAGCGGATCCCAGCCCATCGCGGCGTAGGTAATGATCACCGCCAGGCCGAGGACGCTCTGTGCGATCGAGCCGGAGATCGGCGCGTTGGTCTTCTGCCACACCTTCCCGAACAGCTTGGGCAGGACGCCTTCGCGGCCGAGGGCGTAGATGTAGCGGCCGGTCGTGTTGTGGAAGGAGATCATCGCCGCGAGGACCGAGGTCAGGAACAGCACCGACCCGATCGCCGCCACCGTCCCGCCCAGGTGCGTAGCCGCCAGTTCGAAGATAAGACCGACTTCTTTGTCCGTCGCGGCCTGGACGACGTTGGCCGGGCCGACAACGACGGTGATCGCCCACGACGACACCGCATACAGGCCCGACAGGATCCCGAGCGTCAGGTACGTCGCCACCGGCACCGTGCGCTTCGGGTCCCGGGACTCCTCGGAGTAGACCACCGCCGACTCGAACCCAACGAAGCCCAACATCGCCAACACGAGCATCGCCCCGACACCGGGGTCCGCCATCGCCGCAGGGTTCAACGCCGCAAACGACATCACGCGGTCGAACGGGTGCAGCAGGTTCGCAACGTCGAACACACAGATGACCGCGATCTCGGCCACCAGCAGCCCGGCCAGGATCTTGCCGTTGAGATCCACTTGCAGGATGCCGAGGACGGCGACGAGCGCCCACGACAGGAACGCGACGAGGTACCACGGAACGGGAACGTCAGTGACGAGCAGGATGACCGGTGCGGCTGCCGCACCGACCGCCCCGTACAGGCCGACCTGAAGCGCGTTGTAGGACAGCAGCGCCACCCACGCCGCACCAACCCCGGCAGGGCGGCCGAGACCACGGGCGATGTAGGCGTAGAAGGCCCCTGTGTGCTCGATCCGGCGGGCCATCGCCACGTAGCCGACCGAGAACAGGGCCAGCACCACGCCGATGACCAGGAACGCCACCGACAGCGCGATGATGCCGGTCACCGCCCACCCGGTCGTAACGACCCCGGCCACGACGGTGAACGGCGCCGCCGCTGACATCACGAAGAACACCACCGCCCACACGCCGAGCCGGTTACGGGCGAGCGTCTGCGCCACCACATCAGGGCGTGCCGCCGCCACGGCAATCGAGGACATAAGGGACTCCAAAGTGCAGTCGAGGGGAAGAGAATTACGAGAAGGCGGTTAGTGCGAGACGCCCACGCGCCCGTGGACTGCGCGGTCGACGGCGTCGTACAACTCCGCCAGATCGGTCGGAAGCGCACCGCGGGTGCGGTCGAGGTGGGCGCGGGCGGCGGGGCGCCAGTCCGGATTCCAGAACACGTGCCCCGCCAGGCCCAACAGGTCCACCAGGCAGGCCAGCATCGAGTCCGGGAACGACAGCACCACAGCGCCGTCGGCCGGCGGGGGTCGCGATAGCCGGTATGCCAACCGCAGTCCCGGCGCCAGCGCCTCCTCGCTGTCCGTCGGCAGCCATACCTTGCGAGTGGCAAGAAGCCGCCGATACGTGACCTCGCGGGCCAGCCCATGACGCTGCAACCGCTGACCGACATCAGCAACCGCGCTCGTGCCCAGGAACTCAAGCCACGTCGCCACATCCCGGTGCTGTGACTGACTCACCAACAGGTCCAACACCCGATGTGCCAACGAATCGGTCGGCGGGTACTCGTCCACGACCAACACCGCGCCGTGCGCCACCTTGACGTTGCCGAACAACACCAACTCGGCCAACAGCGCCCCAGCCAAACCAAACCCAAGCGCCCGCGGATGAACCCGAACACGACCCGATCGGTCCGGACACGCTACGAGGAACAGCTCATCAGCCAGCAGCACCGCGCGACCTCGCTAACGCGACGACTGTCGAGAGCGGGGTCAGCATTGGTCCCTCCTCACGTTGCGGCCGGTAACGGCCGGTGAGCTACACCATTCGCTGCGTCGATTGACGGGACCATGCCGTTAGCGCGCCGTTGGGCTGCCGCCTGCCTGCCCCTTATTCAGTCGCCGAGCCGTCAGGCATACGGTGATTGCGCCGTCCAAGAGGAGACGTGATGCTGAAGCAGCCAGAGTCGGGCACGGTGCTTGAGCGGGAGATGCAGCGCCGGCATTGGAGCCGCGAGGAAACCTTGGTCCAGCTCGCGCGCAAGGCACGGGAAATGCGGGTTCGCGACTACGGGTTGAGCCTGCGACAGCTTGACCGGTGGCTCTCCGGCGAGGTGCACGTGCCGCGCGGCCCAGCGTGTCGGGTGGCGGAGCGGCTCTTCGGTCATCCAATCGCGATACTGCTGAGTCAGGCGGTTCCATCCAAGCCGGCACCGGCACCGACCCCTGTACCAACGCCGGCCGTCGACGACGGGCCGCTGACCCGCCGCGCCGCCTTGAAGGCCCGTCAGCATTCCGGAGTCGCCGCGTCCAGCGTGGTCGACCCGGTCAGCATCGAGGCGCTGCATCTACAGGTACGTCGTTTGGCGCGTGAGTACGCGACCACGCGGCCGGTTGAGCTGCTCCACGACCTGGTGGAGGTACGAGACGGGGCGTATCGGCTGTTGGCGGTGACTCGCCGGCCAAGCGATCTGGCCGAGCTGTACATGATTGCCGGGCAGGTGTGCGGGCTGGCGGCTACGACTGCCTGGGACCTCGGTGACGCCGACGCCGCCGACGAACTGGCCGCCGCAGCATGGACCTATGCGCAACTGTGCGATCACGGCACCCTCCGGGCCTGGGTACGCAGCGTGCAGGCGACCATCGCTTTTTGGTCCGGCCGGCCAACGGAGGGTCTACGGTTTGCCGAGAACGGCTTGCGTTTCGCCACGGGATCGGCGGCGGTGCGGCTGCACGCAATCACCGCTCGGGCCTGGACTTTGTTGCCGGGCGGCGCGGATCGGGCTGTGGTCGCGCTCCGGCTAGCCGTCGACGCGCGTGAGCGCGACGCCGGGGTCGATGAAATGGCGGACAGTGTCGGCGGGGAGTTCGGCTTCTCGGCTGCGCGGCTGGCGTTGTGCGCCGGAGCGGTTTACCTGGGAATCGGCGACGGCGCCCAGGCAGCGCGCTACTCCGGCGAGGCGCTGCACCTGTACCAGCAGACGCCGGCGATGCAGCGACGCTGGGCGGTCCACCACGGCGCACTGATCGACCTGGCCACCGCCCGCGCTCAACAGGGCGACCTCGATGGCGCCGCCGCAGCGCTCGGTCCGGCGTTGCAATTGGACCCTGCGCGCCGCACTGCCCGGTTGACTGGGCGGCTGAAAGCGCTACGTCGGGTAGTTGCCGCACCGCCGTTTCGGCAGGTGCGGGTCGGTCGGGAGCTGACCGAGGCTGTTGATGACTGGACCGCTGGCGCGCTGATTAGCGCGCCGCTTGCCGCGCTTCCCAGCGGTCCAACAGTTGCCGCTCCCAATCCGAGTCCAGGCCATGGAGTGCCTGTCGATCCGTCGTGACCGGCTGTCCACCGGAGGCCAGCCACGCCCAGGTGTCGGTGACGGTTTCGGCGAGCGGCCGGCAGGTGAGTCCGGCGCGCTGCGCCCGGGTGGTGTCGATGGCCCATGTGCCGGGCGCGGTGCGCCACATCGGCAGTTCCACCCATTGCCGCACGCCCTGCGCAGCAAGCCACTGGCCGTCGACCCATTCCACTGGCGCTGTTGTCCCGGTTGCCGTCAGGCAGGCGTCGAGAAGGTCGCCCCACGTGTCACGGTCGGCCGGACCTGCGACGTTGTAGACCCCGTACGCCTCTCGCTCGACGAGGCGGAGCACGAAGTCAGCAAGGTCGCGCACATCTACCGGGCGCAAGAAGTCATCCGGGGATCCGGGTGCAAGGATCTTGCCACCAGAGGCAGAGCGGCGTAGCCACCAGGTCAGCCGGTTCCCATATTCGCCCGGCCCGAGGATTACCCCCGGTCGGACCACCACTAGCCGCTCCGGCGAATAGACCCGCGCAGCGGCTGCCTCGGCGCCGGACTTTAGCGGCCCGTACACACCCGTTCCCCATGTCCATTCGCCCGGATCGGCGTCAGGATCCGCGGGATGCAACGGGGAGCCTTCGTGCACAGGTTCGCGCGGCCAGTCCCGATAGACGCTGACCGTCGAAACCAGCACGTACCGCTCGGCCGCATCGCGGAGTGCTGCTGCGGCGGCGCCGACGTGTCGCGGCACTACACCGTGCACATCGATGACCACGTCCCATGGTCCATGTTCGGCCAGCCGAGCCAGGTCGGCAGGATCAGTACGGTCGCCCGATACCCGCGTTACGATCCGCGAAGGCGGTGCCGACCGGCCACGATTGAAAACCGTGACCTGATGGTCGGCAGCTTCAGCAGTAACGACCACGGCACGGCCGACGAACCAGCCACCGCCCAGGATGAGCATCCGCATCTGTCGATTCTGGCCAGCTGCCACGTCTAGACGCTATCGCCACCGATGCGAGAGTGCTTCCGCGTTCTGGACTCGACGAGCCCGTACGATCCCGGCCGAACCCACCCAGACCGGTATCATTCTTGGACATGGGGTCGGCGCCGGCCTTGAATGCGAGGTCCGGCTGGACGACCGACGCCAGCCCAGGACAGTTTACGAGCTGGCGAAATCCGGTACCGCATTCGGATTGAGCGGTTCCGGGGCCGTCACCCGTGCGCCGCGTAACAATAGGCGGTGCTCCATCGGGCGGCGTTAGCACCGCGTGCGACACCTCCCGCGTCGCACGATAATCCGGCCTTATCGTGACGCCGAGATGGGCTACCTCGCGACCGACGAGGGTTTCGGGGCCATAAACCCACGATCAGTTCGCCCGCCTTGCATAACGGTCCTGCTATCCCCACAGCGCTTCCAGTCCGAGGCTCTTCAGGAGACCCGCGACGTCGACACGGAATTTCTTAGTTTCCACGCCGGGAAGCCGCACTTCTACTTCAGCGGTTTCCTCCGTATGAGGGCCGAGGCATGGCGTCAGATCCACCTCCGACCATGTTTCAGGCCTCGTCGGGAGCGTACAGATCCTGCCGTCGACGAGAATCGTCAAATTGACCTCTGCGCCAATACCCGTGGTGCGAAGGCGTAGGGCCGGCGGAGCACCGGTGACGTCGACCGTGAGAGTAACCGGCTCACCGGACGGCACATTGGCAAACCCCTTCGGACTCCGCGACGGCCTATGGACGTCGGACGCCGAGGACGTGGTGGGGGTTGGACCGGCAGTCGAGGCCCGCTGACCCGGAGTAGGAGATCTGGGTGTATTGGAATCCGCCGGCGCCGCCGACTGGGTGGCCTGACCTGACTCCGAAGTAGTTGAAGATTTTGATTCTTGCGGCCAGGCAATAGCTGCGATTAGCCCAGCCGTTAATAGAAAAAAGGCACAGAAGGCAACAAATACAATTGGTTTCTTGGCTGTATGCAGGCTTCGGCTCGTTTCCACGGTGGGGCAAACGACACAACAGCAACTCGGGCGAGTTTTAGTGACGTACATCACATTACGGATTTGGCGCACTTCGTAACCAATGCCCGTTTCGGGGGTTGCGTAGATCGAGAACGAAATCTGCGAGCATCCAGGAGGAGCGCGTGCGGCGCACAACGGCCACCATGAAGGTGCTGACCCTACTTGCGAAGGCCGGAGTCGAGGACAGGCTGTGGGGCCGTCGGATCTGCCAACTGACGAACCTCGGCCCCGGCTCGGTTTACCCGATCCTGGAACGGCTGGAACGCGAGGGTTTTGTGCGGGGCTACCGAGAGACGGAGGCGCCGTCTGGACGCCCGCGGAGAAGGTACTACGAACTCACGCGCGACGGGCGCTTGGAGTTGGCGGAAGCGCACGCGACATCTGTCCGCGCGACGAACGGCGCCCGCCGGTCCACTTCCTTCGGATGGGCACCGTGAATCAGAAGACACGAAAGCATGTCTATTGCGGAGCGCTCGTCGCGTGTTGCGCCGTGTGGGGATCCTCTGTTGGTAGTGCCTGTTCGTCGCATCCGGCGATTGCCGCCGTAAGTACCGGACTGGGCGCATTGGGCGGCATCCCTCTATCGCTGGTGGTCGACTCGGTGACCGACAGGATGGACGCGGGACAAGAAGCGTCGGTTGCCATCGTCGGCGAACTGGCCACATGGGCAGGACCGGGACGAGTCAACCTGTGTGAGGAGTGGCCGGCCGATATCAATGAAATTGCGGGCTTCGCACGATTTCGGTACATCCTGAGTTGCGCCCGCGCCGTTGCGGTGTTCCGGTTGGCGGATACCACAGGCTGGCTATGCCGATCTCTCCTCCCCGCCTTTCGGCGAGCAGCCAGGTCGGTCGTGTTCGCTTCCCTTCGCACCACCATCTGGAGTTTGACGAACACTAGGGCGCTTCTTACGCTTTCCGGCCTCGCAACGGCCATGTTCGCTTGGCGGTGTGTCGGCGCCGAAAGGCTGCCCGATCCGCTGTCGCTGGCGGCCTTAGTGGGGGTCTGGCAGAACGCATTCTCCGGTCTCGCGTTCATCGGATGCTTGTTGCAGGACAGGTGCAGCAAAGTGATGAAACGCGAAACCGAGGGAGTCGCGGACTAATGCCCGTCCGAAGGTGGATTGGTTGACGGCTGTCGCTGCTATGGGCCCAGAGATGCGGGGAGCACCGACAGGCAAACGGCGGCCCGCAGCGGTCGGGCGGGGATGCCGAGCTCGCGAAGACCCTGGTGACGCTGAGTACGTCCACCGGCCCGGCCCGCCCGGTTGCTGGCCAGACCTCCTCGCTGGGGACCAGCGTGGGGTCATGGCCGCATTCCCTCGCCTTCGGCCATCAGCGCTGGGGCCAGCTGCTCGTGAGCGCTCACCCGCTTCCAGCAGGCCGTTGAAGCCCAGCCAGGCGCGGATGTGCGATCCGCATCCAGCGGGTGACCTCGCCGTCCACATCGACCGCATCTTCACCCTCGGCCAGGTCCCCGAGGTCCTGGCCCACGTAGGCGAGAGACGCGCCCGCGGCAAAGCCCTCGTAACAGTAACCTGGCCGCCGTGCCCAAAGCACCCGGCTACTTCGGCAGCCGGAACTCAGATTCACCCGGCGGGACAGCGAACAGCAGGGCAACGGCGCGCCGAGCCTCGCCGTGCCGCAGTCCTGGGTCGCAACGAGCATCCGGGGATCTGCCGGCTGGTCGGACGCGATCTGCGTGCAGCCAATAGGGGTGCGCTGCCGAGCCTGCCCTGCCGCTCGGCACCGGGCACCGGGCACCGGGGCACCGAATGATGCCCCGTTACCCCCGAAAACCCACCGCAACGATCAACAATTGGTGACAGACCGCAGCAACCCTAAGGGCACGTATCCGCAGGTCAATGGCAAGGTTTGACAATCAATGACGAACTCAACATCGTCACTGACGGCAAGAAGAGGTCCCCGATGACAACCAGCGACAAGAGCTGATGAGGGTCGGGATCAGGAGGCCGTCGGTTCAGATTCAGCCCCGACCACCAGAGCATATGATCAGGGCCAGTCCTCCAGTCGGGGACGGGCCCTGCTTCGTTCGACCGGATCACTACGGCAGGAACGGGTCGCGTATGTGCTGGCACTGATGTGGCCAGCGGCTGAGCGTGGCGAAATTCGGCAGCATAGCGCCGCTGGACCGGGGGTTCACGATCGAACCGGTGCGGGGTGAGCCGGCCCCAGCACCTCTCGCCGTGTACGCCGGCGATGACCTCATAGCGACAGCGGCGTCCCAAGACCACGCTGACATCCGCGCAATCTTGGAAACCGGGCTGAACATCGTCGTCAAGATCGACGGTCAGGTGGCTCCACCCGCACTGTTGATCAGCCTGCCATTCGGAGACTCTGACGATTAGTCAGCATCCTTCGTCGCCGCACCCAACAGCCGGCCGTGCGCGGAACCGTGGCTGTCGTGCCCCCATGTGCAGTCGAAGGTGGGCAGCACACATTCTGGAGAGCGATGGATCCTTATGTAGCCAACCTTTCGCGTTCCCGGACTGCCCCGCCAGCCGCCCCCTCCTGGAGGGTCCGACCTAAGGAGCCATGAAGTCTCGAATGATTCGGGCCAGAATCTCGGGAGGAGCGCCCATTTCTCGCGCGATGCGCTGGCCGTCTCCAGATTTGCTGTAACTGCGCTGAGCGAACTTTTTCCAAATCAGAGTGAGTACCTCATCACCCGGAGCCAGCATGGTCCACTCGTCATCCCACGTAGCCCCGATCGTCCCGGAGTGCTCGTCCCACCGCTCGTTAATTCGGTGCGTAATTGACTCCTTGGTTGGAAGTCGGCCGACAATTTCGGCGGTGAATTCGCTTCTCCCAAGATCGCGTGACGCGAGCTCGGCCCGCAGCTCATTGTCCACGTGACGGTGGATCCCGAGATCAAAAGCTACGCGCTTCAGAATGACAGTCTGCTTAAGCTTGCTTGCCATCTCATATGCGCTGGTCCGGACGCTGGTCTCGCTTACCTCGGACTCGGTCAATCGAGTCAAGACACGCGCAATTGCTCCGAAATCGAAAAGCAGGTTTTCGATTTCGCGGCACGGAAGGACCGAGACGATCTTGGAACGTTCGAGTTTAGCAATTTGGGCATCCGAGAGTTCGTCTCGGTCTCGCAGAAAAAGAACCTTTCGTCCGCCAAGTGAGTCGGCATGGTCAAGCCACGTCGCAAGTATGTCAGCATGTGCGGCCGAACCGCCCCCTCCGCCGGCAATGACTGCAACCTTAGGATTTCGGATGACCTCCGGAAACCAGATGCTCACGATCTTCTCGTCAGTTACCCCCTCTAGGATCAAAATGCGTTCGGCCGAAAGATAGTCGCTACGCCGAACACCAAGGTCATGGAGCACCGCGACTCGATCGTCATCCACGGTTCGGACGTTTGACGACGGGCCGTCCCTGGTAACCGCAAGGACGGCCGCGCTGCTCCAATCGAGCATCACGGGCGAGTGGGTCGAAATGGCGAAGGTGCGACCGTCCGCCGACCAGTCCTGCAGCAGCGCCAAAAGGCCACGTTGCGCCAGAGGATTGAGTCCATTCTCAGGCTCCTCAAGCACGACCATCTGCATGTTGTCGGCGACTCCGGCTGTCAAGGCCATTAAGATCTGCTCGACGCCGGTACCTAGGTCTTTTATGTTGTGCTTGAATTCCGCCACATATTCATCAGCAAATGCAATTTCAAACCTGGTTTCTTCTGCGGGCAGCATGAGCATTCCAACGCCGGGAACGATTTCCTTCATGACGCGAACAACTTCGTCCCACTTTGCGGGCGCGTTGGACCTCAAGTGCAAGAGGACCTCTGCGAGATTGGAGCCATCAGGATTGAGTCGCTTGGCTGATGACCACGGTGTGTTGCGCGCAAGCGTCTGCCGAAATGGTCGAAAATGAAAGAAGCTGGACCGCCATTCATGCAGGATGTCCGACGCAGGCTTTAGTCTTTCGTTGTTGAAGCCGTTCTCAAGAACGGAATCGGCCGTTCCGGAAGACTCCAAGATCATTTCAAGGGGTGTTCCTGGGCCGTCAGATCCAGATAGTAGTGGCTTCCGGAAACCAAAGATTTTGTACATCGGCCCGTTGCGCTCAAGGCGCCCCAGTTCGATAGGATTGACCGAGGGCCAGTGCAGGAGAACCTTTGTCGCTTGAAGGTCCGAGTCGGATGCTTCGAATCTCCATTCGACCCAGCTCGCCGCGCCACGGTCAAGCCAAGCCTGAGCTTGCTCGTGAGGGCCAATGATTGCCGCCCTCTCCTGACTGTCGAGCAGGAACCGTGCGTTCACCTTGGGTGTCTCTTGTGTGCCGGCGAAGCGGACGGCGCCAGCGACATCCTGGCCCGCGATAACATCGAGAGCGGACAACAAGGCGCTCTTGCCCGCGTTATTCTGGCCGGTAACCAACAAGAGGCCGCTCTTAGGTACATTGAACGTAGCGTTCTTAAAAGCGCGAAAGTTGTTGATTCTAACCTGGACGAGGCGAGACATGAGTAGGTCTCCTAGACCATCGGCAAGCGCAGCGGAGTCATCTTAGGCCTGGTCGATCGGAGGGCGCCTCCACATTCCGGGCACGCATCGATGCACTACTCCCTATACCTGAGGGCAAACGGTATACGGCGACCTGCACCTGCCGTTGCAAGCGGCGACGCAACCCGAGCCTCACCAGTCTCCGAGTACGAAGCCGCAAAACCGCGTGCTCCAGCGCATCAAGCCGGTCGGGAGAGTCGCCCGACTCCGGCGTCCACTCGGTCCGCTGAGCCTCCAATCGCGGGAACGCCCCCGACGTGGGGACCCGCGGCGGTGCCTGCTCGAAGCGAGCCTCGACCGGCTCAGCCCGCAGACGCTTGAACTTTCTTCACCAGCACGACCCGTAGCGGTGGATCGACGGCCGGCAGCATCTCTTCCAAGACGTTCCGGACCCAGTTGTTCAACCCCTCGTACACCACCTCGTCCGCGTCGTAATCCGCGTACGCCGTCCACACGCGCCGCGCCGCTGCCACACCGGCGACCTTCGCCGAACGGTCCGCCAGGACATAGTCCTCGCCATCGACGCCGCGACCCGCAACGACGATCCCCGTCTCATCCGACGTCTCCGACACCGTGTCCGCCGGATCGACCGCCACCACCGTGCCCACCAACTCCGGCGCAGCCTCTACCCGGCCAGCTTCGATCTACTCCAGCCGCCACAGTGCGCCCTCGACGTCCCTCAACAACTCCGCGTCGAGCTCCTGCCGCCCGAGCCGTGTAACGGCGTACCGGTCCATCAGTTCCTCCTGGGCCGCCGGCGACAGGTTGGCCGCCTCATCCAGCGTCTTGCCCCTCGTCACCACCATCGGGAGCGCGATCGCTTGCGGGCGACGCCTGTTGACCTCGATGAGCAGCGACGTCTACGGCAGCTCGACGCCCAAGTTGTGGCGTCGTGGCTGCGCATCCGGAAGCGTCGCGGCCACGACAGTAGCGACCGACGTGGCGCAGACGTTTGTGGCGTCCCTGGCAGGGCACCGTCCTGCGCGGAACGCCCCGCGCACTGACAGCACCGATACGGCCGGCACGCCGTCCCCGTTTACCCCCCGAAAACCACTGCCAAGCGTTGACCATTGGCTACCTGCGATGGCCATCTCGCGCCGACGTTTGTGCAGCTGAAGAACGAAGCTGAGGATCAATGACAATCTAGAAGTCGTGCGGTTCGGTACGTGTGTCGTCGGCTCAAATCTGGATGCCTGACCAAGTGGAAGGCCGTTCAGGGCTACCCGAGGCAGAGGTCTAGACCGCTACAGGCAGCAGTCCGTTCGGCTCCCGGCGTTCGGTTTCGCACATAGCACGGTGGTTTCTCGCTGCGCACTCGGTTGGGCTGGCGTACGCGCGGTACTGGTGCACCTTGTCGGCAACGTGGATCAGTGTCCCTCAAACGTCGGTACCGTTCGGCCATGGATGACCTTGTCAGCCGAGCCAGAGCGGTAGCCCAACGGCATCTCGATGTGCCTGATCTGGTAGATCGGTGGGCCCATGTTCGTGCGGTCGCCGAGCGAGCGCGGTGCTCTGCGCAGCCTTCACTGACCAAGCGGACCACGAACTGGCGGTGGCCGCAGCGTGGTTACACGATATTGGTTACGCAGGGGAGTTGGTGGCGACCGGGTTTCACCCGCTCGATGGAGCGCGTTACCTTCAGCGCGTCGGCTTCCCGGCTCGGCTTGTCGCGCTGGTTGCGCATCATTCCGGTGCGCGGTTCGAGGCCGCGGAGAGAGGTCTCGTGGCTGATCTTGAGGTGTTTCCGCTCGAGGACGGTCCGGTGATGGATGTCCTGGTTGCTGCTGACCT
>NZ_BOPF01000031.1 GCF_016863615.1 Virgisporangium aliadipatigenens
CGGCCGCCACAACTGCAAGATCGGCGGGTGCGGGCCGAAGGCTAGTCCGCGTCGGGGAAGCCCAGCGAGAACGCCGCGTCCAGGTCGTGCCGCGAGAAGACGCTGAACGCCACGTGCGAATCCGTGTTGAGCACACCCGGGACCTTCGAGATCTGGCCGGTGATCACCGTGGCGATGTCCTCGAAGCGGCGCACCCGCACCACGGCGATCAGGTCGACCTGACCGGTCACCGAGTACACCTCGCTCACGCCGTCGATGTCGGCGATGGCCTGCGCCACCTCCGGGATCGAGTCCGTCGCGCAGTCGATGAGAACGATCGCCGTGTTCACGATCAGCACTCTACGCCGGCACGGTCAGGGTTTCTCCCGCACGGATCGCCCGCTCCAGCGCCTCTCCCTCGCGCACCCGCGCACCGGGCCAGACGACCGCGTCGCGCACCTCGCCCTCGACGACGGCGCCCGCGCCGATCACCGCCCGCGTCACCGGCGCGGCCACCGTCGCACCCGGGTCGACGAGGCTGCCGCCATCCGCGGCGTGGAGATTCGCGGCCAGGTAGTCGCGCGGGGTCCCCGTGTCGACATAGGTCCCTTCATATCGAACGACCGTGAGCCGGCCGTCCCGTTCGGCCGGCCGCCAGGCGGTGCGGACCAGCTCGTTCCGCTCGATCGGCAGGTCGCGCACGATCGACCAGGGCAGCAGGGAGAAGCCGGCGAAGCGGTGGCCGCTGAACTCGTTCCCGCCGGGGACGCCGAGGATGCGCACGCTGTCGCCGTCCCAGCCGTCGAGGAGGGCCGCGATGTCCTTGCCGGGCGGGCGCTCCGGGTCGGCCAGGTACGCGTCGGCGTTGCCGACCAGCACACCCCGGCCGTCGATCCAGTGCTTGAGCCGCGCTATGCCGCCGGAGGTTCCCCACGGATCATCGGGCTCGACGGAGACGGTCAGGCGGCCGCCGACGTGGGTGACCACCTGGTCGGCGAGGTAACAGGCGTTGACGGCGGTGTCGAGGCCGAGCGCCCCGACGCGGGCCAGGGCGCGGTCGAGCAGGGCGACGTTGCCGACCGGGCAGAGCGCCTTGGGCAGCAGCGCGGTGAGCGGGCGCAACCGCTGTCCCTCACCGGCCGCGAGAACGACCGCGCAGAGATCCCGCGCGCTCATTTCGCGTACGGCCCGATGCCGTAGTGGGCGAGCAGCCGCGCCGTCGGAACGGCCAGCGGCGGCAGGTTGTCGATCGGGTGGAACACCGCCTCGTACACCTCCGCCCCGTCCACCGCCGGCGTCACGTCGGCCGGCACCTCCGCCTCGAACACGCAGTCCACCCAGCGGCCCTTGGTGTGGATGATCGCGTTGGGGTTGGCCGGGCGCAGCTCGCTCACGTCCAGCTTGATGCCGGCCTCCTCGCCCAGTTCGCGGGCGGCGCACTGGATCGGCTCCTCGCCGCGGTCCATCAGCCCACCGGGAACGCCCCAGCCGTTGCCGGGCGGCTGGCGCAGGAGAAGCAGCCGTTCGCCGTCGGGAGTGGACTGCCGGACCATGATCACCGCGCCGATGATGTAGCGGGGCTGCAGCGTCCGGGCCGCGCGACGGCGCCACGACGCGGGCATCCCGTAGAAGGCCCGGTAGAAGACCCGGCGCGCGGTGTGAACCGGCCCGCGGCGGGCGGGGGACTGTGCTGACACCTGCGCCAGGCTAGAGGATGGGAGGGAGCTCTACTGGGGCGAGTGGTCCACGGCGATCCGTTTCCCGCGCGGGCACGGCTCCGCCCCACGCCGGCTTCCCTCCGCTGCGCTCCGGTCCAGGCGGCGTGCTATGCCGCGCTCGCTGTTGCGCGGCCTACTGGGGAGAGTGGTCCACCGCGGCGATCAGCCGGTCGACGACGGTGGCCGCCGCGACCTTGTGATCGGCGACCGCCACGAGCAGCGTCTCCAGGTCGGGGTACCCGAGCTGCGGCGCCAGGCGCACCAGCGGCAGGTCGCTGGCGAGCCCGCGGCCGTGCTGGCGCAGCGCGAGCCCGATGGCGACCCGGCCGAGCCGGACCTTGTTGGCGATCGTGACCGCCGGCTCCTTGTACTTGTCGAACCAGCGCCCGATGTGCAGCCGCGCGTGCGAGGTCTTGACGATGTCGAGCCATTCCTCGGACGGCCCGGGCGGCGCGGCCTTCTCGTCGTAGTCGAACTCGTCCTTCTGCCCCGGCCGGGTGATGATCTCCACGGAGTCGCCGTCGTCCAGCGTGGACGTCAACGGCACGAGCCGGCCGTTGAGCCGGGCGCCGATGCAGCGGTGCCCCACGTCGGCGCTCAGCGTGTAGGCCAGGTCGACCGGGGTCGCCTCGGAGGGCAGCAGCACGGGACGGCCGGTGGAGGTGAAGACGATGATCTGCGACTCGGACAGGTCGCACCGCAGCGACGCGAGGAACTGCCCCGGCTCCGCCGCCGCGCTCTCCCAGTCGAGCACCCGCTGCAGCCAGTCCAGCTGCTCGGCGCGCGCCGCGGGACCGAAGCCGCTGCCCAGGTCGGGATAGCGGAAGTTGGCGGCGATGCCGTACTCCGCGGCCCGGTGCATCTCGGCGGTGCGGATCAGCACCTCGACCGAACGGTCACCGGGCCCGATGACCGTCGTGTGCAGCGAACGGTAGAGGTTGTTCTTCGGGGAGGCGATGAAGTCCTTGAACCGGCCGGGCACGGGGCGCCATCGCCCGTGGATCGCACCGAGCGCCGCGTAGCAGTCCATGTCGTCGCCGTTGACCGTGATCACGACGCGCGGCAGGTCGTGCGGCTCGGGGTACCGCCCGGCGACGGTGTCCTTCCAGATGGAGTACAGGTGCCGGGGCCGGGACTGGACCTTGGACTCGATCTTGCCGGTCTTGAGCTCGTGCGTGAACGCCGTGATGACCTGCTCGAGATAGCTCTCCCAGCCCTCGCGATGGCGCAGGTAGTCGGCGACCATCGCGTAGCCGCTCGGCGTGATGGCCTTGAGGACGCAGTCCTCCAGCTCCCGCTTGAGCAGCTGGATGCCGAGCCGGTCGCAGAGCGGTACCAGCACGTCCCGGGTGGCGATCGCGATGCGCTTCTGCGACGCCGGCGAACGGGCGTCGAGCGTGCGCATGTTGTGCACCCGGTCGGCCATCTTGATGATCAGCACCCGGACGTCCCGGCCGGCCGAGATCATCAGCTTGCGGATGGTCTCCGCCTCGGCGGCGTCCCCGAAGAACAGCTTGTCGAACTTGGTCAGCCCGTCGACGATCAGCGCCACCTCGGGGCCGAAGTCGCTCTCCAGCGCCTGGAGCGTGTAGCTGGTGTCCTCGACCGTGTCGTGCAGCAGCGCTGCCACCAGCGTGACCGTGTCCATCCCCAGGTCGGCGAGGATCTCGGTGACCTCGACCGGGTGGGTGATGTACGGGTCGCCGCTCTTGCGCATCTGGCCGCGGTGCATGCGCTCGGCGGTCTCGTAGGCGCGGCGGATCACCGTGACGTCGGCGTCGGAGTGGATCTGCCGGTGGGTCCGGATCACGTTCATGATCGGGTCGTTGGTCGACGCCCACGGCATCATCGCCAGCAGCCGCTGGGTCAGCCCCGGGGTGGCCGGACCCTGCTCCACTTTGGACGCCGGCTCCTCGGCGCGCGGCGCGGCCGCCGCGAGGGCCTGGTCGGCAAGGCTGCCGCCGGTCCGTCGCATGGCGGAATCCACGGCTGGCACCTCCTCACCGCCCCGGCGTACGGGCGATCGGCACGGGCAATTGGATGGGTCCAGGGTAATGACCGATCCGTTGCCCGATCGGTCATTTGAACATGTGCAAACGTCGGATGCGGGATTGGCGCATCGGGTCTAGACGGGCCGTGGGGGGACGTACAGGTCTACGACGGTAGCTCAACCTGGGCGCTCGCCGCCGCCTCCGCCCGATCGAGCAGGGCCCGCCACCGTCCCGCCCCCCGCGCGGGTGACGCCCAACCGTCGGCCAGACGGACGAGGCGGGTCTCGGGGCGTTCGACCCAGGCGAGGATGCGCTCGCTCTCGGCCGCGCTGGCCGCGGGGGTCGGGCCGGGCCCGGGCATGACCGTCTCGGCGGTGGCCAGCATCGCCTCCACGGTGATCATCGGGTGCGCGCCGGCCGGGGAGACGCCCGCCGCCGCGAGCCGTCCCCGACGGGCCACGGTGATCTCCCAGCCGCCACCGACCGCCGGTCGCGCCGCGACCACTTCTTCGATCCGGGTGAACGCCGCCAGCCGCTGCATCCGTACGGACGCCCGGAGAAAGGCCACCAGTCGGCTACGCACATTTGCCGCATCCTCGTAGCGCTTGGCGTCGGCCAGCACCCCGATCCGGTCCATCAGGCGCTCGACGACCCCGGCCGGATCGTCCACGGTGGCCGCCCGGACCGGGTCGGAGATCCGCTCGACGTACTCCTCCGGCGTGATCCGCAACTCGCACGGGGCCGGGCAGCGCCCCAACTCGGCCAGCGCGCAGGCCGGGGTCGGCTTGCGCACCGACAGCTTGTGCGTGCACTGGCGCAGCGGCACCGCGTCGTAGATGCCGGCCGCCGCCAGCTCCGCGGCCCGCCGCGACCCGAACGGCCCCAGGTACGCCGCGCCGTCCTCGGCGACCTGCCGCACGAGCGACAGCCGTGGATACGCCTCCGCGGTCAGCTTCAGCCAGAACACCCGCTCGGGGAACTTCGAGCGCCGGTTGTACGGCGGCTTGTGGGCCGCGATCAGGCGCAGCTCCCGTACCTCGGCCTCCAGCGCGTGGGCGCACTCGATGGCCTCGACCCGCTCGGCGGCGGCGAGCATCTCGCTCATCCGGGCGCGCTTCTCGGCGGCGGTGAAGTAGGAGCGCACCCGCGTCGCGATCGACGAACTGGTGCCGACGTACAGCGGCCGCTCCTTCGCGTCCCGAAAGACGTAGACGCCGGGAACGTCCGGGAGGCCGTTGGCCAGATGCTTCTTGCGCCGCTGCTCCGGACTGACCGCCTTGACGAACTCCAGCGCGTCGCCGAGCGTGTGCACCTTGTGGCTGCCCAGCCGGCCGATCAGCCCGTGCAGCACGTCGACCGTCGCCTTGGCGTCGGCCAGCGCCCGGTGGCACGGCTCGGTCTGGGCCCGGAAGTGCCGCGCCAGCGTGGCGAGCTTGTGGTTGGGCACCTCGTCGGCGATGAGCGCCCGCCGGGCCAGTTGCGCGGTGTCCAGGATCAACGGCTTGGGCCAGGTGTAGCCCAGCTCGTTGCACGCGGTCCGCAAGAAGTTGGCGTCGTAGGGCGCGTTGTGCGCCACGAGCACCGCACCCTCCATGAACTGCAGGAACCCGGGCAGCACCTCGTCGATCGGCGGTGCCGGCAGGACCATCGCCTCGGTGATCCCGGTCAGCACCGTGATGAACGGCGGGATCCGCTCCATCGGCCGCACGAGCGTCGCGAACTCGCCGAGCACCTCGCCGCCGCGCACCTTGACCGCGCCGATCTCGGTGATGCCGCCGCCGCTGACCGCCCCGCCGGTGGTCTCCAGGTCCACCACGACGAACGTGGTGCTGAACAGGGACGCGGCCCGCGGATCGTCGAACAGCGCGTCGAGGGTGAGCTGCACGGGCCGCAGCGTAGGGG
Source organism: Virgisporangium aliadipatigenens (assembly GCF_016863615.1). GTDB lineage: Bacteria > Actinomycetota > Actinomycetes > Mycobacteriales > Micromonosporaceae > Virgisporangium > Virgisporangium aliadipatigenens. Next base: position 5,591 of record NZ_BOPF01000031.1, read on the forward strand.
AGGGGTCTGACAATCTGTCCTTGAGTGTTTTCACATATGCGTTCGGTAACGATCGCATTGTCAGGCAATCGTCGGCAACCTTGATCCGTACAGTCCGGCGCCGACAGTGCGACACTGGAGGGTATGTCCTCCCAGCCGCACCCCGCTGACCCCGCCCCGCGGGGTTCGCTGTCGGCGGAATCGGAGACAGACCTCGATCTCGAACCGGTCCTTCCCGCTCCCGTGCGCCAGCGTGTGATCACCCTCGCCTCAGGTGCCCTCACCGGCCTGCCCAACGACGAGATGCCCAACGCGCTGCGCCGGATCGCCAAGTTCGCCCCCAACAAGCGCGCCCAGCACGGCGGTGCCCTGATCGCGACCCAGCTCGGGACGGACGCCCTGTTCCGGCAGCGGATCGCGACCCGGATCGTCGACGACGCCGGCGAGCTCGGCGCGGCCGTCGCCGAGGGTGCGCCGCCGGCCGCGGCCGACCCGGTCGAGGTCGCCGCGCTGGCCTATCTTTCCCGGCCCGACGGCTGGCGTGAGCTGGTCGAGGCGGCCACCGAGGCGCTGCGCCTCGACGCCGAGAACGCCTCCACCGCCAACCAGATCCGTGATCTCGAGCACCAGATGGCCCGGCTCGAGCACGACCGCGCCGTCGCCCGGACCGAGGCCGACAAGCTGCGCGACGAGCTGGCCCGGCTGCGCGACGAGACCGCCGGCATCCGCGAGGAGGCCCGCCGGCTCACCCGCACCGTCCGCGAACTGGAGCAGCGCGAGCGCAAGGCCACCGAGATGCTCGCTACGGAGCGGGGCCGCGCCGCCCGCGCCGCCGCCGACCACGACGCCGAGGTGCGCCGGCTCAAGGCCCGCCTCGCCGAGGCCGAGGGCCTGGTGGGTGCCGCGCGGCAGAGCGCCAAGGACGCCCGCGCCGCCGACGACGCCCGCCTCTGGTTGCTGTTGGAGACGATCGGCCAGGCCGCCGTCGGTCTGCGTCGCGAGCTGGCGTTGGAACCGACGGATCGGCTGCCCGCCGACTTCGTGGCCGACGTGGCCGCCGACCGGCCCGACATCACCGGCCAGTCGGCGAAGGCGCGCGCGCTCGACGCCGACGACCCGGCCCGGCTCGACCAGCTGCTCGCCCTGCCCAAGGCGCACCTCGTCGTCGACGGCTACAACGTCACCAAGCGCGGCTACCCGGACATGTCGTTGGAGCACCAGCGCAGCCGCCTGATCACCGGTCTCGGCGGGATAGCCGCCCAGACGCGTGCCGAGGTCACCTGCGTGTTCGACGGCGCCGAACGCATCATCGGCCTGCCGCCCGCGCCCCGCGGCGTGCGGGTGCTCTTCTCCAAGAAGGGCGAGACGGCCGACGAGCTGATCCGCCGGCTCGTGCGCGCCGAGCCGCCCGGCCGGCCGGTGACGGTCATCTCCTCCGACCGCGAGGTCGCCGACGGCGTGCGCCGCCACGGTGCGTACCCGCTGTCCTCGGATTCCCTGCTCAGGCGCCTGGGCCGGACGTAACTTCGGGTTTTGTCGTACCCCTCGGTTACCGTCCGTCTCGGATGGCGATCGCGAGGAGGGGCGATGCTCATCGATTGTGAGACATGCACCGCACGCGGGGCCGGCTGTGCCGACTGCGCGCTGACGGCACTGTTCACGCCGCCGGTCGAGGTAGAGGTGCTCGACCGGGACGAGCTGTGGGCGGTGGAGATACTGACCCGTGCCGGCTTCGAGGTGGAGGTGCTGGAGCCCCACGACGAGCCGGTGAGCCCGACGCTCCCGCTGTTGCCCCGCACCCCCCGAGCCCGCCGCGCCTCGTAGTTGTCGATCTTGGAACGCCAGGCATGATCGAATGGGCGATCTACCTGTCTGGTGTTCCAAGATCGGCACGGAGTAGCGCTTCTCGGACCTGAGCGGCCACCAGCTCGGGGTTCCTCAAGTCGGCGGCCGTGAAGCGGAGGATTGTCCAGCCGCAGAGGTGGAGGCTGTTCAGGCGGGCGGCGTCGCGTTGGAAGGTCGCGCGTTCGCGATGGTGGTCGCCGTCGTACTCGAGGCCGATGCGTAGGTGCTCGTAGGCGAGATCGAGTCGTGCCACGGAGCGGCCGGCCCGGTCGTACACGGGGAATTGGACGGCGGGCTCGGGTAGGCCGGCGTCGATAACGATCAGCCGCACCGGTGTTTCCATCGGCGACTCGGCGCCCTCCCGGGGGCCAGGGCGACCGCGCGGCGGAATCGCGCTACGCCCGGTCGGCCGGCAACTGCCGGCACCGACTTCTCCAGCGCCGGCAGGCGGATCACACCGCGGTTGAGCAACGCGTCGAGTGCGATGACGGCACGATGCGCATCCGGTCCGCGGCCGAGGTCGAAGGCGGTACGCAGCGGACCGGTCGTGATGAGTCCACGCCGTCGCACCATGTCGCCCGGCAGCAGGTCGCCGCGGTGGATCGAGAGCCGGTCCACGGCCCGTACCCGCTTCGCGGCCGGGATCGTGGCCGTGACCCGCAGTGGCTCCCGCCGGTCCTGAAGGCCGACGCCGTGCAGCGAGGTGGCCGACTCGTGGCTGATCGCGCTGCCGGGCGGCAGGTACAGCAGCGCGGCGGCGCACCACATTGTGTGGTCCGGCACCGCCTCGTGGTGCACGTAGACGTCGGGCAGCAGGCGTTGCCAGCGCCGGCCCGCGAGCTGACCGCGCGTCAGCAGGCCGTGGGTGATGGCGTCCGAGCCGCGGAAGGGTTCGTGCATCAGGGCATCGTGCGGCAGCGCGGCCGCGGGGCGCAGGAGGCAATCGCTTCCTGTGGATAACCCGTGCGTGGCCGTGGCGCGGAGCTGCGGAAAACCGGACAAGCTCTAGACTTGCGGCGATGTCTACCCGGGTCTGGGCCGTGGCCACGTTGGGCGTTCTGCTGGTGCTGATCGGCATCGTGGCGATCACGCGCGTGCCGTGGAGCGGTGCGCCGGCGCCGCGTTCGGAGCAGCTGGCGGCGCTCGCGGGACTGCCGGCCGACGCCGTGGCGAAGGGGAAGGCGTTCAACGCGGCGCTGCGGCCGGGCAGCTACGGGTCGATGGTGATCGGGCTCGTCGTGGCGCTGGTGCTGGGGCTCACGCCGTTCGGGGCGCGGATCGTGGAGGCGGTGGGCCGGCCGCTCGGCGGGCACTGGCTGGCGCAGGCCGTTCTCGGCGGGCTGGTGATCGTGCTGATCGGCGAGGTCGTCTCGCTGCCGTTCGCGGCGTGGCGGCACACCGTTCTCAAGAGGTACGGGCTGTCCACCCAGGACTGGGGGGCTTGGCTCGTCGACCTCCTCAAGGCGTACGGCGTGGGAGCCGTCCTCGGGGCTCTGGTGCTCGCCGGGTTCTTCACGATCACGCGGCTGTTTCCGCAGTGGTGGTGGGCCGTCGGTGCCGGTGCGGCCGCCGCGCTGGTGCTGGTGCTGACGTTCGTCTTCCCGGTGCTGGTGGAGCCGGTCTTCAACAAGTTCACGCCGATGGAGGACGGGGCGCTGCGGGACAGTCTGGTGCAGCTGGCCGAGCGGGACGGCGTTCCCGTGAAGGACGTGCTGGTCGCCGACGCCTCGCGGCGCACGCGTGCGGTCAACGCCTACGTCTCCGGCTACGGGGCCACCCGGCGGATCGTCGTCTACGACACCCTGCTCCGCGAGGCGCCCGAGGCCGAGGTGCGCTCCGTCGTGGCGCACGAGCTGAGCCACGCGCGTTCCAACGACGTGCTCACCGGGACGCTGCTCGGCGCGCTCGGTTCGGCCGCCGCCGTCGTGCTCGTGTACCTGCTCGGGGCGTGGGAGCCGTTGCTGCGGCGGGCCGGTGTGGACTCCATCGCCGAACCGCGGGCCGTGGCGCTGCTCATGGCGATCGCGATCGTCGGCGGGCTCGTCGCCGGGCCGGTGCAGGCGTACGTGTCGCGCAAGGTGGAGGCGCGTTCCGACGCGCACGCGCTGGAGCTGACCGGCGATCCGGAGACGTTCCAGGCGATGATGACGCGCCTGGCGATGGTCAACCTCGCCGACCCGGACCCCAACCGGGTCGAGCACGGGCTCTTCGGCTCCCATCCGTCCACAGTGGAACGCCTCGCGATGGCGCGGGCGTGGGCCAAGTAATGAGGACCCTGCTCGTCACGAACGACTTTCCGCCCCGCCCGGGCGGCATCCAGCAGTTCGTGCACAACCTCGCGGTCAGGCTGCCCGAGCTGGTGGTGTACTCCTCCACCTGGCGGGACCCGCGGGCGTTCGACGCGGAGCAGCCGTTCGAGGTCGTGCGGGAGAAGACCGGCGTGCTCCTGCCCACCCCGGCCGTCGCGAAGAGAGCACAGGAGATCGCCCGGGCGCACGACTGCGACAGCGTCTGGTTCGGGGCGGCGGCGCCGCTGGGACTGCTGGCCAAGGGGCTGGGACGACGCTCCGTCGCGCTCACCCACGGCCACGAGGTCGGGTGGGCGAAGCTGCCGGGAGCGAAGAGCCTCCTGCGAAAGATCGGCCGGGACGTCGACGTCGTGACCTACCTGGGGGAGTACACCCGGGTGCGGCTGGCACCGGTCATGCCGCGGCTGGAGCGGCTCGCTCCCGGCGTCGACGTGCACACCTACCACCCGGGCGTGGACGGGGCGGCGATCCGCAAGCGGCACGGGCTCGACGACCGGCCGGTCGTGGTGTGCGTCTCCCGGCTGGTGCCGCGCAAGGGGCAGGACATGCTGATCCGGGCCATGCCGGCGATCCGTCGCCGGGTGCCGGACGCGCGGCTGCTGATCGTCGGCGGCGGGCCGGATCGCAAGCGGCTGCAGAAGCTGGCAGGCGACGACGTGATCTTCACGGGATCGGTGTCGTGGGAGGAACTGCCCGCGCACTACCGGGCCGGTGACGTGTTCGCCATGCCGTGCCGGACCCGCAACGGTGGGCTGGACGTCGAGGGGCTCGGGATCGTGTTCCTCGAGGCGTCGGCCGTCGGGATCCCGGTCGTCGGTGGGGACTCGGGTGGGGCCCCTGATGCCGTTCGACATGGGGAAACGGGATGGACGGTCGACGGTCGGGACGTGCCCGCGATCGCGGACCGGGTCGCGACGCTGCTCGAGGACCGCGACCTGGCGCGACGGATGGGCGCCGCCGGGCGCAGCTGGGTCGAGAAGGAGTGGCGCTGGGAGACCCAGGCCGAACGCCTCACGACACTGCTGCGCCCCGACTCGCGTACGTAAGGCCTGTGCCGAGGTGGCTGGCCGGCCTGCGTCGGGCCCAGACGCCGCCTGGCCGCACGCCGGTCTCACCCGGATACGACACCGGTATCCGGGCGAGCCCGGCGCACACCCAGTCGACGCCTGGACTCCGCCTCGGCTCGACCGACCACCTCGGCACAGGCCTTAGAACTTCGGTGCGTCCGGCGCTTCCAGCAGGCCCAACCGCAGCGCGGTCATCAGCGCCTGGGCCCGGTTGGCGGCGCCGAGCTTCTCGTAGAGCTTGGAGATGTGCGTCTTCGCCGTCGACTCGGAGACGAACAGCTGCTTGGCGATGCCCGCCACGCTCATCCCGTCGGCGAGCAGCCGCAGCACCTGTCCCTCGCGGGGGGAGAGCTGCGGGCCCTGCGGGGCGAGCCGGCGCTTCATGGCCTCGGCCAGGTCGGCGGCGGTGAACGCGGACGGCGCGGACGCGGCGTGCCGGGCGGCGGCCACGACCTCGTCGGCCGGTGCGGTCTTCGGGACGAACGCGCTGGCGCCCGCCTCCAGGGCACCGAAGAGCTGGTCGTCGCCGGCGTACATGGTGAGCACGACGATGCCCATCGTCGCGCTGGTCTTGCGCAGCGCCCGGGTGGCGTCCAGGCCGCTGCCGTCGGGCAGCCGGAGGTCCATGATCACGACCTCGGGCTGGAGCGCGCCGGCCAGACGGATCGCCTCGGCGACGGTGGACGCCTCGCCGACCACCTCGAACTGGCGGTCCCGTTCGAACGCGTGACGTAGGCCCCGACGGATCAGGTCGTGGTCGTCGACGAGGAGCACCTTGGTGCGCGTCGCGGACGGAGTCGGGTTAGTGGTCATACGCGGTGCTCTCTCCCTTTTGGTCGGCTTATACGCTACCGCGTCGGGGGGCCGTACCGAGGGCCACCGCCACGGTCGTACCCGTCGGGTCTCGCGGTTTGATCTCCAGTCGCCCGCGAATCCGGTCTGCCCGCTCCTGCATGATCGTCAGACCGTATCGCCCATCGGGGCGGTTCTCGCTGATTCCCGCCCCGTCGTCCGAAATCTCGATGTGCGCGTACGGCGGGTCGACGGCGCACGTCACCCACAGGTTTTCCGCGCCCGCGTGCTTACGGGCATTGGTGATCGCCTCCTGGGCGATCCGGAGCAGTTCCGCCTCGACGGCAGCCGGGAGACGTGCCGTCGACTCGTCCAGGGACAGGTGCACGCGCAGGCCGCCGGTCTGGCCGATGGTGCGCGCGTAGTCGGCGATCGCCGCCGTGAGCCCGCCGTAGCGGTCGACCTCGCTGCGCAGTTCGAACAGCGAGAGCCGCAGCTCGGTGATCACGCGGGTCACCTCGGCACGCAACACCCGGAGCTCCTCCGCCGCGGGCACCACGTCCTCGCGCGTGCCGCCCTCGGGAAGGACCGCCATCGTGTTGTCGATGCCGTAGCCGACCATGACCAGTTCCTGGGCGACGCCGTCATGGATCTCCCGGGCCAGCCGCTGCCGCTCCTCCGTGGTGGCGAGCGAACGCACCTCGTCGAAGAGCAGCGCCGCCTCCAGCCGGATCGCGGCCGGGCCGACCAGTTCGACCACGCGCTTGAGAACCGGCGGGGGATAGGCGCCCCCGAGATCCGACTCCAGCGCCACGAGCCCGATCGAACGCACCCCCGCCACCAGCGGCACCACCAGCGCGGACACCTCGTGCCCCCGGCCGGCGCTGCGCGCCTGGGAACGGATGGCGGTCTGCGGCTGCTGGCTCGCCCAGGCGTCGGCGATCGCCGAGTCGACGTCCAGATCGGTCTCCCAGTCGACCCGGTCGGCACCGGTCTGCGCGAGCACCACCAGCCGGCCGCCGCCGCTCGCCGACAGCACCGCGGCCCGATCGGCCGGGGCGACGGCGCGCAGCTCGTCGAGCAGGTGTTCGGCCAGCCCGCCCGGGTCGAGGGTGGCGCCCGGGAGCTGGCGGGCGACGCTGCGCAGCTGGGTGAGCAGGCGGGTCGCCTCGGCGTACGGCTGGGGAGCCGAACGCCGTTCGAGCAGCGACTTCTGGAGCATCGCGAGCACGGCCCCCGCGAACGCCGTCACGATCATCGACTGCGTGCAGGCGATGAGGTACCCCGACCGGTTGAGCAGTCCGTCGGCCAGGCCGACCCCGGTCAGCACCCCGGCGGCCACGACCGGCAGGGCCGCCGCCTCGACCGTTCGCTGATGCAGAACGGCGGCCACGACGGGCACCAGCAGGTACGGCAACACCGTGCACGCCGCGAGCCCGTTGCCCGGTGCCTCGCCCGCGACGGCGGCGGCCGCGAGCCCGGTCAACGTCACCTCGGCCAGCCGCGCCAACGGACCCACCACCGGGTGCGCGGCACCCAGCAGCGACGGAACGCCCGCCACCAGCAGCAGCCCGATCCAGCCCAGGACCCAGGCGTCGCCCGTGACCCAGACCGACAGGATCGCCACCAGGGCGAGCTGGCCGAGCCGGGCGGCCAGCGCGGACGGCTGGATGTTCAGCCGGCCCAGGCGTCCCGGGCGGAACTCGGACGGGACCGCACGGAACGAGCCGCTGTCGGTGTGGATCGTCTGCCACGCCCCCGACTCGGAGCCGTCAGTCGCCGTAAATCGCAGCGATCTCGTCGGCGTACTCCTTCAGGACGACGTTTCGCTTCACCTTCAACGACGGGGTCATTTCCCCGTTAGCTTCGGTGAAGTCATTCGGCAGGATGCGGAATTCCCTGATCGCCTCTGCCTTGGACACGGCGAGGTTAGCTTCATTAACCGCATTGCGCACCTCTGCGCGCAGAGCGTCATCCTCTCGGAGGTCGCTTACTGTCGCATCGGCCGGTTTGCCCGCGCCGTCCCGCCATGCCGGGAAAGCCTCGGGGTCGATGGTGATCAGTGCCCCGATGAACGGTTTGCCGTCCCCGACGACCACGCACTGGCTCACCAGTGGGTGCGCGCGTAGCCGATCCTCCAGGACGGCCGGAGCCACGTTCTTGCCGCCGGCGGTGACGATGATTTCCTTCTTCCGGCCGGTGATGCGCAGGAAGCCGTCCTTGTCGAGTTCACCCATGTCGCCGCTGTGAAACCAGCCGTCGGCATCGAGCACCTCCTTTGTGGCGACCTCATTGCGCCAGTAACCGGAGAAGACGTGATCGCCCTTGATCAGGATCTCCCCGTCGTCGGCGATCCGGAGCGTGGCGCCGGGCACCGGCGGGCCGATCGTGCCGATCCGCACCTTGCCCGGCATGTTGACGCTGGAGACCGGAGACGTCTCGGTGAGGCCGTATCCCTCGTACACCGGAATACCGATGCCGTTGAAGAAGTGCCCGAGCCGTTCGCCGAGCGGGGCGCCGCCGGAGATGACCCCCGCGCACTCTCCGCCGAGCGCGGCGCGCAGCTTGCCGTAGACGAGCCGGTCGAAGAGGGCGTGCTGGAGGGAGAGCAGGACACCGGCGTGGCCGTCGTGGCGGCTGTAGTTGATCGCGACCCGTTCGGCGCGGTCGAAGATGGCGCCCTTGCCGTCGGCGTGCGCACGCTGCTTGGCGGTGTTGTAGACCTTCTCGAAGACCCGCGGCACGCTCAGCAGGAACGTCGGCCTGAACTCTGCGAGGGCCGGGACCAGCGTCTTCACGTCGTGGTGGTGGCCCATCGTGGCGCGCGTCTGCACCACACCGATCTGGATCAGCCGCGCGAGCGCGTGCGCCAGCGGCAGGAAGAGGAGGGTGCGGCCGTGGGGGTTGATGAAGTCGGCGAACCCGGGGGCGGCGTTGGCGATGTCGGTGTACATGTTGCGGTGGGTGAGAGCGCACCCTTTGGGGCGGCCCGTGGTGCCACTGGTGTAGATGATCGTCGCCAGGTCGTCGGCGCCGGTCGCCGTCCGGCGCGCCTCCACCTGGGCGGTCTCCACGCCGGCGCCCGACTCCTTCAGCATCGTCACGGCCGGTCGTCCGCCGTCGATCTGCCATACCTGGGTGAGAACGTCCAGTCCGCCGCGCACGGACTCCAGCGTCTCGCTGTGCTCGTCGGTCTCCACCACGCACGCGACCGCACCCGAGTCGGACAAGATCCACGCGACCTGTTCCCCGCTGGAGGTCTCGTAGATGGGTACGGTGACGGCGCCGACGGTCCAGATGGCGTAATCGATGAGGGTCCACTCGTAGCGGGTGCGGCTCATCAGGCCCACCCGGTCGCCGGGCTCGATGCCCGCGGCGATCAGCCCGCGCGCCACATCCACGACCTCGTCGCGGAACGCGCGACAGGTGACGTCGGTCCAGCCGTTCGGACCCTTGCGCCGGAACTGGACGTCGTCGGGGTGGCCGGCGGCGTTGTTCCACACCGGATCGGTGAGGTTCTGTGACGCGCCGATCGTGACGATCGCCGGTACCGAATACTCCCGCACTTCCACACTCCCCACCTCATTGGCCGTATGGCTGAACCTACCTGTCCGCGCCGGTCAGCGGCGCAGCGACGTGGGTCCCGCGCTCCGTTCGCCGCGGCGCACAGGTAGCCTGCCCACCATGACGGACACCTCGACGCAGTCCATCACCATCGCGGCGACCCCCGAGCGGGTGGCCGAGGTGATCACCGACTTCCGTTCCTACCCGGACTGGGTGTCGGCGGTGAAGGAGGTCGAGGTCGTCGAGGAGTACGAGGACGGGTACGCCAGCCAGGTCCGGTTCGTGCTCGACGCGGGGATGGCGGCCGACGAGTACACGCTGCGGTACGAGTACGCCGAAGACATCTCGCGCGTCGAGTGGTCGCTGGTGGCACCCTCGAAGATGCAGAAGCGCCAGGACGGCTCGTACGACATCGCCGCCAACGACGACGGCACCTCCACGGTCACGTACACACTGGCAGTGGAGCTGTCGGTCGCGATGCTCGGCATGTTCAAGCGGAAGGCCGAGAAGATGATCATGGATAGTGCGTTGAAGGACCTCAAGCGCCGGGTCGAGGCAACCAGCGGTGCGGGGGCATCGGAATGACGGATCCGCGGACCGAGGCCGAGCGGCTCGTGGCCACGCTGCTGGGCGGCGCCTCGATGGCGGCCGACAGCCTCAAGGGGTTCGCCACCGGGTCGGCCGAGTGCTGTGTCTGCCCGGTGTGCAAGGCGATCGCCGCCGCCCGGGATCCCGACCCCGACCTGGCCGGACGCCTCGCCGACGGCGCGGGCGAGATCGCCGCCGGGGTCGCCGGCGTGCTGCGCGCCTTCGCGGGGGGCGCACAGCCCAAACCTGCCCCGGCCGAGCCCGCGGCACCCGCCGCCGGTGACGACGTCTGGGCGGCCGCCACCCGCGCGGAGCGTTCCCCCGAGAAGACGCCACCGAAGCCGATGGCCAAGAAGGCCACGAAGCCCAAGGCGGCACCGGAGGACTCCGAGTGAACGACCTTGCCATCGGGGTCGACATCGGGGGGACGAAGGTCTTAGGGGCCGTCGTCGACCTGGAAGGCGAGGTCCTCGCCCGCTGCCGGCGCGACACCCCGGCCCAGGACACGGCCGAGATCGTCGACCGCATCGTCGAGGTCATCGAGGAACTGCGGGCCGCGCACCCGTCGGTGGGCGCCGTCGGCGTCGGCGCGGCCGGCTGGATCGACCCCACCGGCTCGACCGTCCTGTTCGCCGCCAACCTCGCCTGGCGCAACGAGCCGCTGCGCGACCACATCCAGGCCCGCGTCGACCTGCCGGCGATCGTCGAGAACGACGGAAACGTGGCCGCCTGGGCGGAGTTCAGCTTCGGCGCGGCCCGCGACGCCGACGACTCGATGGTGCTCTTCACCGTCGGGACCGGCATCGGCGGCGGCATCGTGATCGGCGGCAACCTGATCCGTGGCGCACACGGGATCGCCGGTGAGGTCGGCCACACGATGATGGTTCCCGACGGCCACCCCTGCGGCTGCGGGCGCAAGGGCTGCATGGAGCAGTACGCCAGCGGGAACGCCCTCGTGCGCTTCGCCCGCACGATTGCCACGGAGGACCCCGACTCGGCGAGCGTGATGCTCGAACTGGCGGCCGGGAAGATCGAGGCGATCAACGGCCCCACGGTCACCAAGGCCGCGCACGCCGGGTGCAAGGCGGCTGTGGCGGCGTTCGATCGGGTGGCCTACTGGCTCGCCGTCGGGCTGGCCGACACGATCCAGAACCTCGACCCGCAGGTGATCGTCGTCGGCGGCGGTGTCGTCGAGGCCGGTGACCTGCTGATGGTGCCCACCCGGGAGTACCTACGCGAGGCGTTGGCCCAGCGCGGGCGACTCGACTACGCGGAGGTCCGGCCGGCGCTCATGGGCAACCACGCCGGCGTGATCGGCGCTGCCGACCTGGCTCGCAAGCGGTAGGAGGGACGTTTCGTTGCACAAGATCCGGATCATGTCCTACAACATCCACCAGTCCAAGGACGACCTGCGCGCGCTGGCGTCGGTGATCCGGTCGGAGGCGCCGGACCTGATCCTGGTGCAGGAGGCGCCGCGCCGGTTCCGGTGGCGGGCGAAGCACGCCCGGCTGGCCCGCGACTGGGGCATGACCTACGCCGGCGGTGGGCTGTGGGCGTTGGGCAACTCCGGGTTCACCACGCTCCGGCTGCGGGTGCACGAGTCGTGGCACACGCAGTTCCCGCTCACGCCGGGGCGGCACATGCGCGGCGCGGTGTTCCTGCGGCTGTCCGTGGGGCGCACCCGGTTCGTGGCCGTCGGGACGCACCTGTCGCTCGACGCCACCGAACGGGCCTCGCAGGGGCGCCTCCTCAAGGAACAGCTGCGCGACATCGAGGAGCCGGTGGTCGTCTGCGGCGACTTCAACGAGGACGCCGGCGGTTCGGGGTGGCGCACGATCGTCGACGGGCTGGTCGACGCGGCCGAGGCGAAGGACTGCGCGGGGTCGCACACGTTCCCGTGCCGTGCGCCGGACCGCCGCATCGACGGGATCTTCGTGGACGAACGCTTCAACGTGGAGGACTTCCGGGTGGTGGACACGCCGGAGTCGCGCCGCGCGAGCGACCACTTCCCGCTGGTGGCGGACCTGACCCTGCCGGAGTGAGCTCAGCCGTGCAGCGCTGACGCCCACGCGACGAGGCGGTCCCGCAGTGCCGAGGCCGCCTCGGGCGTCAGCGCGTATCCGCGGCGCGCGGCGCCACCGCGGGGAAGCGGGACTCCCACAGTTGGCGGACGGTGCGGGGCAGGAAGATGTGGCGCCACACGGCGACGAGGGTATCGGCGTCGAGGTACTCCGTGAGGTCCCGTGGCCCCATCGATTCCCGGATCACCCGCTCGTACATGAGGCCGAGCTGCTTGGGATCGTCGAGGTCGTACGTGCCCTGCTCGGACCAGTCCAGCCGGTGGGGCAGCGTGACGCGGCCGCTCGTCGGCCCCCGCAGGTCGTCGAGACGTTCCGGCAGGGTCCACGGGCGGCGCTGCTCGTACGACGCCGAACGCTCGACCACGCCCACCAGTATGCCGCCGTCGCGACGACTCGAGGGCTGGACAAAGGCCGGAGCGGCGGCGAGGATGCCCGCCGGGACCGCTGCACTGGGGAGAACGCGTTGAGTGACGAACGTGGTGGGCCGCCGCGCCCGCCGACCCGTCCGAGCAGGCCGGCAATGCCGCAGCAGGCCGTTCCCGTGGCGGACCGGCACGGGGCCGTGTGCGTGATCGGGGCCGGCGGCACGGGTCTCGCCGCGATCAAGAACCTGCGTCAGTACGGCTTCGACGTCGACTGCTACGAGCGCGAGACCGGCGTCGGCGGCGCGTGGAACTGGCGCCACCAGCACAGCCCGGTGTACTCCAGCACGCACCTGATCTCGTCCCGGCCGCTGACCCAGTTCCCCGATTTTCCGATGCCGGACGACTGGCCGGACTATCCGCACCACAGCCAGCTGCTGGCCTACTTCGAGCGCTACGCCGACCACTTCGCGCTGCGCGAACACGTCTGGTTCGGCACCGAGGTGGTGTCGCTGAAGCCGGTGTCGGACGAGCCCGGGACGGCCTGGGACGTGACCGTGCGCGGGGCGCGCGGCGGCGCCCCGAAGACGCTGCGGTACGCGGCCGTCGTCGCGTGCAACGGTCACAACTGGGTGCCCCGGGCACCGATGTTCGACGGGCTGGACGAGTTCCGCGGGAATGTCCTGCACGCGAGCGCCTACAAGGACCCGGCGCAGCTGCGGGGGAAGAAGGTCCTGGTCGTCGGCGGCGGCAACACCGGCTGCGACATCGCGGTGGAGGCGGCGCAGCAGGCCGCGCGCTGCTGGCACTCGACGCGGCGCGGCTACTGGTACGCGCCGAAGTTCGCGTTCGGCCGGCCGGCCGACCAGGTCGACGCCGGGGTCCGCGGCCTGCCGCTGTGGCTGCGTCAACGGGCGCAGCAGCGCGTGCTGACCCGCACCGTCGGGGACCTGACCCGGCTGGGCCTGCCGAAGCCGGACCACAAGATCCTCGAGACGCATCCGATCGTCAACAGCCTGCTGCCGTACTACGTGGGCCACGGCGAGATCACGCCGGTGCCGGACGTGAAGCGGTTCGAGTACGACCGGGTGGTCTTCACCGACGGGCGCACCGCCGAGCCGGACGTGGTGATCCTCGCGACCGGGTACACGCCGCGCTTCGAGTTCGTCGCGCCGGAGCTGATCGGGGCCGACGAGGAGGGCCGGCCGCACCTGCGCTGGCAGCTGATGTCGCGCAGCCACCCGACGCTGGCCGTCGCCGGGCTGCTGCAACCGGACTCCGGGCTCTTCCCGCTCGCGCACTGGCAGACCGTGCTCTTCGCCGCGTGGCTGCGCGCCCTGCACACCACGCCGGACCCGGCGATCGCCTGGTGGGAGCGGCAGCGTTCCGCCGACGGCAGGCGCTACGTGGACACCAAGCTCAAGGATTCGCCGCGGCACTGGTTCGAGGTCAGCTACCGGACGTACCTCAAGACCCTTCAAAAAGCTCTGGTCGAACTGGACGGAGTGCGCACATGAGCGAGCGGGCAGACTCATGAGGATTCTCCGGACGGAGGAGTGGGCCGATCCGACCCCGCACGCGGCTCGCGAGGTGCGCAAGGCGCTTCCGGAGGCCCCGACGGAGCACGCGCCGGTGCTGTTCGTGCCCGGGTTCGGGGGTGGTGCGTGGGTCTACGCCGAGAACTGGCTGGCGCACGCCGCCTCCCGTGGCGTGCCGGCGTACGCGATGAGCCCGCGCGGGCACGGCGAGTCGGGTGCGGCGCCGAAGGCGGACCTGCGGGCGTACACACACGACGTGGTGCAGGTGGCGGCGTCGCTGCCGCGCCAGGCGGTGCTGGTCGGGCACGGCGCGGGTGCGCTGGTGGTGGCGCAGGCTCTCGCCCGGTACCCGGCCCGGGCCGCGGTGCTGCTCGCGCCGGTCTTCGGCGGCTGGGGTCCGGCGTTCGGGGCGTGGGCGCGCAACCCGTTCGGGGTCACGCCGGCGATCTTCGGCGGGGCGTTGCGGCCGCGGCGCGGCCAGCTGTTCAGCCCGGAGACCCCGGTGGAGGAACAGCGCGAGTACGCCTCCCGGCGGGGCCGGGCGTCGGCGCGGGCGCAGTGGCAACTGGCCCGGCACCGAGGGCCCGAACAGCCGGTCGGGGAGCCGCCGGTGCTGGTGGTGGGCAGTCCCGACGACAAACTCGTTCCCGCGAAGGAACTGGACCGGGTCGCTCGGCGCTACCGCGGCTCGCCGCTGCTGTTCCCCGGCATGGGGCACGACCTGATGCTCGACGCGAGCTGGCGCGAACCGATCGACGCGATCCTCGACTGGCTCGAGAAGAATCCCTAAACCGCGTCGGCGAGGGGCGAACCGACCTCGACGGCGCTGGAGAAGTGCACGGTCTGGGCCACGATGAGCCCGTCGCGCACCACGAACGACTCGGTGCCCTCCATCGGCATCGTCCCGCTGCGCCCGCCGAGCCCGGACCATTCGAAGATGCCGACCTGGTCGGAGGCGAGGAGCCGGTGGCACTCGACGGCGCCGTCGTAGCGGCCGTGCCGCGCGGCGAGCGCACGCACGCCGTCGTGTCCGCGGGATTCGCCGTCGGGGTGCAGGATCACCACGTCGGGGTGGTAGTTGGTGGCCAGGTCGCCGTCGAGGTCGCCGGCGGCCCGGCGGCGGAGGTGATCGGTGAGGACGTCACGGGTCTGACGGAGGTGCATGGGATCCACCTTGTGGGTCGAGGGGGATCCATCGCGTACCCGTCGCCGGAGTTGGTAAACGCGGGTTCAGGTTTCTCAGATTCGGGCGCCGTCGTCGAACTCGTCGTCGTCCTCGTCGTCGCCCGGCCGCAGCCGCCAGATCAGCGTCACGAACCCGGCCACGATCGACCCGAACGCCAGCAGCAGCACGGTGTCGCCGGCGAGCGGCAGCAGCCCGGGCCAGATGAACAGCAGCAGCCCGAACCCGATCGCCGCGATGCCGAGCGCCGCCGCCTTCGAGATGCGCGGCAGCGGCGGCGGGGGCGGCGGCGTGTAGCCCTCGTCGTCGGTCGGCTCGTCGGGCAGCCCCATCCCGAATGTGTCGAGGGCGTCGAGCAGCGACGGCTCCTCGCGGTCGGTGCGGCGGCGGCGCGGCGGCGCGTCGGTCGGCGGGTCGAGCACCGGCAGCGGCCGCGGCTCGCCGAGGGTCACCTCTTCGGACTTGGGCCAGGGCGCGTCCGCGGGGTCGATCTTCAGGTCGAACCCGGCGACGATCTCCTCCCAGGCGATCTGTTCGCGGGCGGCGCGATCGTCCGGCTCCGGGTCGGTCTCCGTCTTGTCGGGTTCGCGGTCGGGGGCGGGCACCATCGCGGCCTCCACGGCGGGGTCGGAGCGGTCCGGCTCGGGGTTGACCTGGCGGACGTAGTCACGGGCGGTACCTACATGATCCTTGTCGACGAACAGGCGGTCCGTCGGCCGTGCGGGCAGGCTCGTCGTCCGGGTGATCGGATGCTGGTCGGTGGACGGTTGAAGATACGCCGCGATCCCGTCGGCGGCCAGGACGTCGAGCAGGTGCTCCCCGATCCGGGGGTCGATGTCGCCGACAGCGGTGTACGCGGCCGCGACCAGCCCGTTGTCGCGCCGTCCGCGCCGGCCTCCGGTTGCTGGCACGCCTGCAACCCCTCCCCGGTGGTGCGCACGCGACGACCGGGTACGTCGCGGGACACCGCCTCGCAGAGAATCCTGACACGGCCGCGCCGGTTGGCGGCAGTGCGTTGTGTCGGGCCGTCCCGGATCCGTAGGCTCAGTGACCACCGGGCGTGGTGGTGGGAGAGGACCGACGTTGTTCTACTGGACGCTGAAGTACATCCTCCTCGGCCCCCTGCTGAGGCTGATCTACCGGCCCAAGGTGGAGGGGGTGGAGCACCTCCCGGCCTCGGGCGCCGCGATCCTCGCGAGCAATCACCTGTCGTTCTCCGACTCGATCTTCATTCCGTTGGTGACGAGCCGGCGGGTGACCTTCATTGCCAAGCAGGAGTACTTCACCGGTAAGGGCATCAAAGGCTGGTTCATGCGCCAGTTCTTCACGGCGGCCGGGTGTATTCCGGTCGACCGAACGGGTGGTCGGGCCGCGCAGGCCGCGATCGACACCGGGCTGCGGGTGCTGCGCGAGGGCCACGTCTTCGGGATCTACCCCGAGGGGACCCGTTCGCCGGACGGGCGGCTGTACCGGGGCAAGACCGGCGTGGCGCGGATGGCGCTGGAGAGCGGCGCCCCGGTGATCCCGATCGCGATGATCAACACTGACGACATTCAGCCGATCGGACACCGGATGTGGCGGATCCGTCAGGTGCACATGCGCATCGGCGCGCCGCTCGACTTCAGCCGTTATCAGGGCATGGCGGGCGAACGGTTCATCGAGCGCGCCATCACCGACGAGATCATGTACGAGCTGATGCAGCTGTCCGGCCGCGAGTACATCGACCGGTACGCCCAGCGCGGCGCGGCGCCGACGCCCGCCCCGGCCCCCGCGACGACGGCCGCCGCAGCCTGACCCGGCTCAGTCCAGGCCGGCCAGCGTCAGCAGGCGCGGGGCGGTCGCCGACGCGGCGAAGCGCCGCAGCTCCCGCACGGAGGCGTCGTCGGGCTCGGCGCGCACCGCCCACGCCAGGGCGAGCATCCGGTTGGTGGCGTTCGGGATGTCGGCGTAGATCGCCGCCGCGGCGCGGTGCAGCACACCCGCCCGGGCGAGGTCGCCGTCGGCGGCCGCGACGGCGCCGGAGACCGTCCGCAGCGCCGCCTCGACCCAGGGCGTGCGGTGCGGCACCTCGCTCAGCAGCTCCCGCAGCCCCACCGAGGCCGAACGCCCCACCAGCACCGCCGCGTGCGCCGCCGTCGGCAGCCACTCGCCGCTCGCGATGGCACGCACCTTCTGCCAGCTCTCGCCCAGTTCCAACAGAAGGGCCCCGGCGTCCCCCGGACGTCCCTGGAGCGCGAACGAGAACGCGCACTGACCGAGGGCCACCCACATCAGCCGGTGGAACCCGGACCGGCGGCCGGCCCGCAACAGCGCCTGCGCGTCGTCCTCCACCGGCAGGCCGCCGCGCAGCTGGTCGATCCAGAGGAACAGGCCGCGCGAGTGCAGGTCCCACTCCTCGCTCGGCGCGTTCACCGCGTCCCGGGCGCACGTCAGGATCAGCTCCCAGTCGCCGTCGAAGTAGGCCCGCTGCACCCGGTCGGAGTAGCCGGTGGTCAGGTTGTGTCCACCGGGCACGTCGCCGCCCTCGTCGTGCAGCAGGGCGAACGACGCCGGCCAGTCGCCCTCCTCGCGCAGCGCGTAGGAGAGGTTCTGGTTGGCGCGGCGCAGGGCGAGCAGGCGCTGCTCCCGGCACAGCCGCGCCACCTCCCGCAGCTCGGCCAGCCCGCGGCGGTCGCCCGCCTGGTAGCGGCTCATGCCGATGGTGATCCGCGAGTTGGCCGCCACCTCGACGAGGCCGAGCTGCGAGGCGATGTCCGCCGCTATGCCGGCAGCCGCCACCGCCGGGCCGTCCTCCATGTTGAGCATGTGCAAGCGGCCGAGTTCGGCGTAGGCGTCGGCCTTTTCCGGGGTGTCCGGCAGCTCGTCGAACAGCTCCACCGCCCGGTCCAGGCAGGACAGCGCCGTCGCCCGGTCGGCCCGCAGCCAGGCGGCCTGACCGAGCAGCGTCCACGCGCGGGCGGCGTTCGGCTGGTCGCCGGCGTCGTGCAGCTGCTGCGCCAGCAGGGTCATGCGGTCCTCGCCGCCCTCGGTCAGGTACGCGTTGCCGTCCGCGTAGAACGCGATCTCGCCGACCAGCAGTTCGATGCCGAGTCGTTCGGCCGGGGCGGTGGTGTCGTCGCACAGGCCCAGCGCGCGGGCGGCGTGGTTGGACGCCGGTTCGAGGGCCTGCAGCGCGTAGGCCCGACGGGCGGCCCGGTTGAGCGCGTCCCGCGCCGCCGGCGCGTACCGGGTCGCGTCGGAGCCGAGCGTGCGGGCGATCTCGTACGCCGTGTACCGGTGATGCGCCAGAACCTCGGCCAGGTCGGTGTCGCGGCTGGTGGAGATGCGATCCAGCCAGTCGGCGGTGCGTTCGTGGCGGGCGACCCGTTCGGTGCGGGGGAGGCGCTGGTAGCAGACGTCGCGCACGAGCACGTGCCCGAACCGGTACTCCAGCTGCCCCTCCATCGAGGAGGTCACCTGCTCGTGCACGAGGTCGCGCTGCTCCAGGCGGCGCAGCGTGCGTTCGACCGCGTCCTCCGGCCGGCCCAGCGCGGCGGCCACCGCCCCCGGCCAGAACGCCAGCCCCACCACCGCGGCGGCCTGCAGCACCGCCCGGTCGGCCGGCTCCAGCAGGTCCACCCGGTTGGCGATCACCGCGTGCACACCGTCCGGCATCGGCGGCGCCGCCCCGTCCCGCAACGGCGTCATCGGCCGCAGCGCGCCCTGCTCGATCAGCATCCGGGTGTACTCGTGCGCGTAGAGCGGGTTGCCGTCGGCCAGCTCGACCACGGTCGCGAGCGTCTCGTCCGGGTACGACGCCTGGCCGAGCAAATGCGTGTACATGGTGGCGATCTCGGGTGCGCGCAGCGGCGGCAGCGTGATGGTCAGCGCGCCGGGCGTGGCCGCCGACCAGCCGGGGTGGTGCTCGACCAGTTCGGGGCGGGCGGTGGCGATCATCAGCAGCGGCACGTCCCGAACGGAGGCCCC
Source organism: Virgisporangium aliadipatigenens (assembly GCF_016863615.1). Taxonomy (GTDB): domain Bacteria; phylum Actinomycetota; class Actinomycetes; order Mycobacteriales; family Micromonosporaceae; genus Virgisporangium; species Virgisporangium aliadipatigenens. Next base: position 24,865 of record NZ_BOPF01000031.1, read on the forward strand.
CAGCAGCTCGACGAAGCGCAGCATGTTCTCGTCGGCCCAGTGCAGGTCCTCGATGACGAGCACCACGGACTGCCGCGACGCGAGCGCCACGACGAACCGCCGCCACGCCGACTCGGCCTCCTCGGTGCCGAGCTTGGAGCCGGGCAGGCCGACGAGGGGACCGATCGCGTCGCTGAGCCGGGCCGCCTCGGCGGGCGTGACCAGTTCGCGCATCGCGCTGTCGAGCCGCCGCCGGGCGGTCTGTGCCGAGTCGGTGTCCAGGATGCCGGCGTAGGCCTTCACGATGTCCGCGAGTGCGGCGTAGGTGACGTTCTCGCCGAATGGGGGGCACCGGCCGGTGTACCAGAGCGCCTGCCCGGAGCGCTCCTGCGCGTGCCGGTACAGCTCCCGCACGAGCCGGCTCTTGCCGATGCCTGCGTGCCCGAGGACGGTGACGAGCTGCGGAATGCGGTCGGCCAGCGCCCGGTCGAGCGCGTTGACCAGTAGCGCCAACTCGTGTGTGCGGTTGACCAGCGGAGTGGCCCGCATCTCCCGGTCGGGGTGGCTGCGCTGGATGGGGGCCAGCGCCAGCCACACCTCGGTCTGCTGGCTGCGCCCGCGCAGGGTCACCGGCGGCTGCGGGCTGTAGCGGATGGCGGTCTTGGTGGCGGCGTACGTGGTGCCGCAGACGAGCACCCCGCCGGGCGGCGCGACGGACTGCAGCCGGGCGGCCGTGTTGACCACGTCGCCGGCCACGATCGCCTGCCCGCCGTCGCGGGCGGCCGCCACGTCGACGATCGCCTCGCCGGTGGTGATCCCGACCCGGCAGCGCAGCCCGCCGTCGGCGTAGCGCTCCAGCACCCGCTGCAGCTCGAGGCCGGCCCGCACGCAGCGCACGGCGTCGATCTCGGTGGCGACCGGCGCGCCGAACAGCGCCATCACCGCGTCGCCGATGTACTTCTCGACGACACCGCCGTACTGGGCGATCACCCGCCGGACGGCGGAGAAGAAGTTGGTCTGGATCTCGCGCACCTGCTCGGGGTCGGTGCGCTCGACGTACGGCGTGAAGTCGATCAGGTCGACGAACAGGACGCTGATCCGGCGGCGGTCCTCGGAGTGCACCTGCTCCGGCCGGGCGGCCGCGCGCGGGGTGCCGCAGCCGGTGCAGAAGTCCGCGTCGGGCGAGAGCGGGCGGTCGCAGCGGGAACAGGCCTGAGGAAGCGCGGTGCCACAGCCGCCGCAGAACCGGTCGTCCTGTGCGGCTGTCCGGTTGCACCGCGGACATACCGTCGCGATGGGAGGCCTCCTCGGGCCGTCAGGGGAGCAGAGCGGGTCCCAGTATCCTCATGCTTTCCCGTACGTCGTGACCAGCCCGTCTCATAGGCGACAGAGCCCCGCTGACACCCACGAATTCGGCGCTTCGGTGGCTACAGTGCGACCGAGGACGAAAACGGAGGGTGGTCAATGGTTGCGGTGCGTCTCGCGCGTGGGTGGGTCGGTTACGGCGGTGTCGTGCACCGGGCCGGCGAGACCGTCGACGTGGACCCGGTCACCCTGGCCAGGCTGGAGGCGAGTGGAGTGGTAACTCCGAACGATGACGACGAGCGCACCGTGGCGTGGGCCGGTCCCACGTCCGAGCCGGTGAACGACCCCGACGCCACGATGGCGTGGGCCGGCCCGACGAGCGATGACGACGACGATCAGGACAGCGACTGGGCCGGCCCGACGGCTCAGCGGACCGTTTGAACACCTGATACCGCCCCGGGTTGCCGACGATCCCGGGGCGGTTTTGTACGTGGATCCCTATGTGCGGATCACTAGCGGTATGTGCGGATCACTAGCGGTCGGCCATGCCGCCACGGCGGCGCAGCGCGGCCAGGTCCGTCACGACGATCCGCCGTCCCTCGGTGCGCAGCCAGCCACGGCTCGCGAACGAGCCGATCGCCTGGTTGACGCTCTGGCGGGAGCCGCCGGCCATCTCGGCGAGCTGGCTCTGGTTGAGCTCGATGGTGACCATCGGTGCGGTGGTGTCACCGGCGAGGCGGACCAGGGTCTTGGCCACCCGACCGGGCAGGTCGAGGAAGACATGATCGGCGTTCTGGTCGGTGAGCCGGCGGATCAGCCCGCCGAGGGAACGCATGACCGCGTCGAGGATGCGCGGGTTGGCGTGCACCAGCTCGATGAACGCACCACGGGACAGCGCCAGCGCCGAGCAGTCCTCGATCGCCTCCGCGGATGCCGAACGCGGTGCGCCGTCGAGCAGCGACACCTCGCCCAGCACGTCCGGTGGTCGCTGGACCGACAGCACCGCGCGCTCACCCGTCGGCGCGGTGCGGAACACCATGACGGCGCCGCGCCGCAGCACGATCAGTGATTCGCCGGGGTCGTTCTCCACGAAGAGGAGCTGCCCCTTGCGGTAGGTGCGGGGGACGGCGGCGGCGATGACCCGCTGCCGTACCTCGGGCTCGAGTGCCGCGAAGATCTCGACACCGGTCAGCGCGTCTCCGGGATTCGGCGCCGGGACCTCCACGGTCCAACTCCTCCCCGCCTGAATGCTCAATGGTTTCTCCCAGATCATTCCGTGGGCACGACGCCATGTACAGCCCCCGCGCCGCACAAGCGTGTCCACATGGTGGTCGGTCCATCGATTGTCGAGACTGTCCGGCGATCGTGGAGTCGGATCGCCGACACTGTCGGGATGACCGGCTGACCTAAGCCGCCGCACAGCGGTCACAAAATTGGCAATAATCGACGCCGTGGACGGCTCCGGAGAGCTTCGCACGGTGCTGCGGACCTGTTGGCAGGTAGGCGTCGACGGGTGCACCCCGGTCAGCCGTCTGAACTCCGACACCTACGTGATCGACAGTGACGCGGCCCGATATCTGGCGGTTCTGGTGCCGGTCGGGCGGCGGCGGCAGTTCGAGGCGGGGCTCGCCGTCGCCGAACGGCTCGCCGGCACCGGCCTGCCCTCGGAGACCCCCGTGCGGGCGGCCAACGGCGCGTTGTGCGTCCCACTTGACGGGACGGTCGTCGCCCTGCTGCGCTGCGTGGACGGCCGGGCCCTCACCCCCGCCGAACGCCGGACGTGGGGCGTCGCCCTCGGCACCGTGCAGCGGGCGCTGGTCGGCTACAGCCATCCGGACCTGGGCAGGTTCCACTGGGTGCGGCCGGACGCCGCGCACCTGGGCGTCGCCGACTGGGTCCGCCCCGTCGTGGCCGCCGCCGTCGAGGCCGTGGCGAAGATCTCCGTCACGGACGTGCTGAGTCACGGGGTGCTGCACGGCGACCCGGTGGCGGCGGCGTTCCGGGTGGACGGGGGCTCGGGGCGCACCGGGCTGGTCGACTGGGGCGCCGCCGGGAGCGGGCCGCTGGTCTACGACCTCGCCTGCGCGGTCATGCACGCCGGTGGTCCCGAGCACGCCGCCGACCTGATCGAGGGCTACGTCACATCAGCGCCCGTCCCGCCGGACGAGGTCGAGGCGGTGCTCCCGACGATGCTGCGCTTCCGGCACGCCGTCGAGGCCGACTCGGCGGCGCGCGGCGTGTGGGCGGCGCACCAGGCCGGCAGCGTGGCCCCGGACACCGCGCGGCTGGACCGGGCGCGGGAGCTGTGCGAGTCGGGGGCATGATGTAGCGCGATGCGGTACCGGTACTTCTACGACTGCGAGTTCATCGAGGACGGGCGCCTGATCGACCTGGTGTCGATCGGGGTGGTCGACGAGCACGGGCGCGAGTTCTACGCGGTCTCGACCGAGTTCGACGACACGCACGCCCTGCCGTGGGTGCGTCGCAACGTGCTCGACAAGCTGCCCTCGCCGGCCGACAAGGCGTGGCGCAGCCGCGAACGGATCCGCGACGACCTGTACGCGTTCCTCACCGAGCCGTTGGGCCCCGGCGACGAGATCGAGCTGTGGGCCTGGTTCGCCGCGTACGACCACGTGGTGCTGGCGCAGCTGTGGGGTGCCATGCCGGCGCTGCCGCGCGAGCTTCCCCGGTTCACCAAGGATCTCCGTCAGCTCTGGGACGACGTGGGGCGACCCGCCCTGCCCACGGCGACCGGCCGCCACGACGCGCTCGTCGACGCCCGCCACAACCTGGCGCGTTGGCGCGCGATGGAGGCCATCGACCCGGGTGCGACCGCCCGGGTTGGCTGATCCGGCGGGGGACTGGAACGGTACAGTTCCCCTGCGGCCTGGCCCGGGCCGGCAACGATGCCGCGGGGACCACGCATTCTCTCGAAAAATTCATTGGAAGGATGAGCTTCTATGCGCATCGGCGTGCTCACCGGCGGCGGCGACTGCCCCGGCCTCAACGCGGTGATCCGGGCGGTCGTCCGTAAGGGCGTCCAGACGTACGGGCACGAGTTCGTCGGGTTCCAGGACGGCTGGAAGGGCCCGCTGAAGGGCATCTCCAAGCCGCTCGGCGTCAAGGAGGTGCGTGGCATCCTGCCCCGCGGCGGCACCATCCTGGGCTCCTCCCGGACCAACCCGTTCAAGATCGAAAACGGCGTCGAGCAGATCAAGGAGAACCTCGCCAAGGACGGCATCGACGCGCTCGTCGCGATCGGCGGCGAGGACACCCTGGGAGTCGCCTCCAAGCTGACCGACCTCGGCGTCAACGTCGTCGGCGTGCCGAAGACCATCGACAACGACCTCGGCGCGACCGACTACACGTTCGGCTTCGACACCGCGGTCAACATCGCGATGGAGGCCATCGACCGGCTGCACACCACCGCCGAGAGCCACCACCGCTGCCTCGTCGTCGAGGTCATGGGCCGCCACGCCGGCTGGATCGCGCTGCACTCCGGCCTCGCCGGCGGCGCCAACGTCATCCTGCTGCCGGAGCGGAAGTTCGACATCGACCAGGTGTGCGCCTACGTCGAGAAGCGCTTCCAGATCGAGTACGCGCCGATCGTGGTCGTCTCCGAGGGCGCCATGCCGACCGACGGCGAGATGACGCTGCAGAGCGGCGAGAAGGACGCGTTCGGCCACGTGCGCCTCGGCGGCATCGGCCAGTGGCTCGCCGGCGAGATCGAGTCGCGCACCGGCAAGGAGGCGCGCACCGTCGTCCTCGGGCACATCCAGCGCGGCGGCACGCCGACGGCGTTCGACCGGGTGCTGGCGACGCGGTTCGGCCTCGGTGCGATCGACGCCGTGCACGACGGCGACTTCGGCAAGATGGTCGCGCTGCGCAGCACCGAGATCGTCCGGGTGCCGCTGCAGGAGGCCACCCGCGAGCTGAAGACCGTCCCGGTCGAGCGGTACGACGAGGTCGAGGTCTTCTTCGGGAACTGATCCAGGCCGGGGTGCGCCGCACCGGCGCACCCCGGCCCGGGGAGTGGATGTCATGAACACGATTGCTGTTCTCGGTGCTGGCAAGATCGGTGAGGTCATGCTCTCCGGGCTGCTGCGCGCCGGATGGCCGGTCGGCCGGCTGATCGCGACCGCCCGCCGGCCCGAACGCGGCCGGGAACTCGCCGAGCGCTACGGCGTGCGGGTGCTCTCCAACGAGGCGGCGCTGGCCGAGGCGGACGTGTTCGCGATCGCGGTCAAGCCGCAGGACGCCGGCACCCTGATGGCCGAACTGGGCCCGAAGGTCCCGGCCGGCAAACTGGTGATCTCGCTCTGCGCGGGCCTGCCGACGGCGTTCTTCGCGAAGTACCTGCCGCAGGGCACCCCGGTCGTGCGCGTGATGACCAACACGCCGGCGCTGGTCGACGAGGCGATGACGGCCATCTCGGCGGGCGAACACGCGACGGCCGCCCACCTGGCGCTGGCGGAGGAGCTGTTCACCCCGCTCGGGCGCACCCTCCGGGTGCCGGAGTCGCAGCAGGACGCGGTGACGGCGCTGTCCGGTTCCGGGCCGGCGTACTTCTACTACCTGGTCGAGGCGATGACCGACGCCGGGATCCTGCTCGGGCTGCCCCGGCAGGTGGCGCACGACCTGATCGTGCAGACCGCGATCGGCTCCGCGGTGATGCTGCGCGAGTCCGGGGAGCACCCGGTGAAGCTGCGCGAGGCGGTCACCTCCCCGGCCGGCACGACCATCTCCGCCATCCGGGAGCTGGAGAACCACCGCGTGCGCGCGGCGCTCCTCGCGGCCCTCGAAGCGGCCCGGGACCGGGCGCAGGAGATCGCCGCCGACGCCCGGTGACGGGACGGTGGGAGCCGGACCTCTACCGGGGGACCGCGGCGTACTACGCCGACGGGCGGATGCCCTATCCGGCGGCGATCGCCACCGCGCTGCGCGACCTGGTGGGCCTCGACGGGCGCGGCCGGCTGCTCGACGTCGGCTGCGGGCCGGGGCCGGTGACCCGGCTGCTGGCGCCGATGTTCGAGGCGGCGGTGGGGGTGGACCCGGATCCGGAGATGCTGGCCGAGGCCGCCCGGCGCACCGGCGACGCCCGCGTCACCTGGCACCGGGCGCGGGCCGAGGAACTGCCCGACGGGTTGGGCGTGTTCCGGATGGTGACCTTCGCGCAGTCGTTCCACTGGATGGATCGACTGCTCGTGGCGCGAAACGTCCGGTCGATGATCGAGCCCGGCGGGGTCTGGGTGCACGTCGGGGCGACGACCCATCAGGGCGTCGAGGGCGACGACCCGCTGCCGCGCCCGCGCGTGCCGCACGCCGCGATCAGGGCGCTGATCGCCGAATATCTCGGGCCGCCCCGGCAGCGCCCGCCCCTCGGCCCGGAGGAGGAGGTCATGCGCGCCGCCGGCTACGGCGGGCCGCGCCGGCTCACCGTGGGCGGCGACGAGATCATGATCCGGACGTCCGACCAGGTCGTCGCCGCGGTCCACTCGCTCTCCTTCGCCACCCCGCACCTTTTCGGCGAACGTCGTCACGAGTTCGAGAGCGACCTGCGACGCCTGCTGCTGGCGGCCTCGCCGGAGGGCCTGTTCGCCGAGCGCACCCGCGACGTCGAACTGGTCGTCTGGACGCGCTGACCTAGCGCCCGTAGGCGCGGGCGCGCTCGACGGCGAGCCGGCGTTCGGCATCCTGCGCGGCCTCGACGATCCGGCGGTGCAGGATCCGCTCCGCGCGCTGTCGCTCCCAGCGCGCCGGCAGCTGCCGCACCACCAGCACCGGCACCACGACCAGCGCCACCAGCCCGAACGACCACAGGAAGACCGGCGGCGGGTCGAGCAGCGCGTTCAGCCCGAGGCCGAGCGGGGGCATGACGAGCAGCTCGGCGACCAGCACGGCGAGCACCATCGTGAACGGCCACTCGCCCGACGGCTTCAGCCGCCGCACCCGCCGGCGGTGCGCCACCGGCGCCGGCTCCCACAGCCCGATGCCGTAGGCGCGCAGGAACAGCGGGCTCAGCACGCGCGCACCCGTACCGCCCGGGTCGCCGGGCCAGCCCATCGCGGCGTACCGGGCGACCTCGGCGCGCGAGGCCCGCCGGTGGCCCCCGCCCTTCGCGAACCGCCGCTGACCGGCGAATGCGGCCACCTCCGCCAGCCACGCCCGCCGGCTCGATGCGAGCGCCTCGGCTGCCGCATCGAGCCCGGCGGGGGTGTCCAGCGGGCCGCACCGTTCCCGCAGGTGTTCGAGGGTGCCGGTGTAACCGAACGGCGCGTAGGCCGACACGCACCGCCGCAGCGCGTGGGCGCGGTGCGCGTCCGGCCGGTGCGGATCACGCAGGACCCGCAGGTGCTGTGCGAAGCTCACGTTCGGCCCGCCAGCCCGGCCTCCTTGCGGGCCAGCGCGAACGTCTCGGCCTGCTCGCCGAAGTAGACCCAGGGCAGGTAGGCCGGCCGTGGTCCGCCGCGTTCGAGATGCGGCCGGGCCCGTTCCGGCACGCTGGTGACGTAGTAGAACGCCGCGAAGACCTGATGCGCCGACAGGGTCGCCGGATGGTCGGCGAACGTGCGCGGGTCGACCAGCAGCCGGTCGGCGGCGGCGTCCACCTCGGCCCTGATCCGCTTGTCGGACGTGAACCGCGCGAACCGCCAGAACCGGGTGATCGCGTTGCCCCGCATCGAGATGTCAACCATGCCCTCGACGTGCGCGAACGCCACCAGCGCCCACAGCGGGTGCCCCGGCGGCAGGTGCGCGGTGCCGGCGCGGGCGAAGTCCACGGCCTGCTGCTGGCTGCCGTACCACTTGCGGGTGAGCGACATGAGGCGGGTGATCTCGGCCGGGTAGAGATCGGTGCTGCGCCGCCGCACCTCGGCGTAGATCTGGTCGAGTTCGCCGTCGTGCTCGACGGCACCCATCGCGCAGCCGAGCAGCACCGACCACGGCACCGGGTCGGCCGGCGCGAGGCGGGCCGCGGTGCGCAGCGCCCTGCGGGCGTGCCCGCCGAGTTCGAGCATGCCTTCGATCTGTTCCTCGCTGGTGCGGGAGATGACGTCGGCACCCCGGGCGCTCGCCGCGGCCGACGCCAGCGCCGCGCCGAGCAGCAGCCAGCGGTCCGGGTCCTCGTGCTCCTTTGCGAGGGTGCGCAGTTCGTGCAGGGCGCTCTCGCCGGCGGTGCCGAGAACCTCGATGTACAGGGCCCGGCGGTGCGGATCGTCCCGCGTCGCCGCGAGCGCCGCCAGCGCCGGCCGGGCGTCGCGGCGCGTCAGGGCGCGCATCGCCGCCTCCAGGCGTTCGTCCGACCAGGCGAGTGTGACCTCTACGGGTCCCCCGTTGTCGCCGCCCACCACGTGCTCCTTCCGAACGAAATTTGCGGATGGATGTGCCACCGGCATTCACTCAGGCGTTCAACCCTGCCGTCACCCTGTGTAGATCTTCTACGGTCATTTCAGTGGTTGGGGGGCCGACCAGTAGAAGCGGAGGTGACGTCCCACCGGCGTCACCTCCGCGGCGTCTTCCGAACATCTCGACTGCGCGGCGAGACTTCCCCGCGCCGCGTCGGACCCGCTGTCGGTCGCGCATGCGGCCGGCGGCGGCCCCCGGTGGGGTGTTCCCGATGCGCGACAACCAGGTGTCCAGTATGGTGACGCGCCGCAGTGCAGCATGATGTTCGGGTGCGATTCGAAGTGACCCGGGCGTTGGACGCCATCGAGCGCCGCATCTTCACCGACCCGCTGCGTACCGGCGGGATCGTCGATGTTGCGGAGATCATCCGTCTCGTGGACCTGGACGGCGGCAAGCCGATCTCGTTGATGCGGCTCGGCATGGTCATCGACGGCCTGGCCAAGCTGCTCGGCGACGGCGGTGCCGCGCTGTACCCGGTCGCGTCGCGGGCGCTGCTCAGCGACACCGCGCTGACCTCCAACGAGCGGATGGTGCTGCGCCGCTGGTCCGACGACGGGCTGGTGGAGATCCTGCCGCAGGGCATCCCGCCGCTCGCCCGCGCGGGTGAGATCTCCGCGCTGACGGCCCAGCCGGTGGTCACCGCCACCCCGATGCGCGGGTACACGCTGCGGCCGATCGCCGAGGGCGGCGGCGCGATGCTGCTCCAGGCGGGGCCGCCCGCCGCACCGGCGGGTTCGCACCCGGCGCTGTCGCGGCTGTGGCGCTGCCCCGAGATGGACTGCCCGAGCTTCGGCCGTCCCGGCGTCAGCCAGTCGCCGCCGCACCTGGCGCAGGGCGGCGTGCCGACGTGTCCGCGGCACCTGGTGCGCCTCGGCGACGCCGGTGCCCGTCCACCGGTCGTCATGCTGGTCGCCCGCGTGGACGGGCTGGTCCGGCACCGGTTCGGCGTGGCTGCCGGTTCCCCCGTGATCGTGGGGCGCAACCCGGACGAGCGCGGCGGCGTCGTCCTCGGCCCCTACCTCGACGAGCGCGCGGCGGGGTGGATCAGCCGCAAGCACGTCCGCCTGGAGCTGCGCGCGGACGGGATCTACGCGACCGACCTCAGCACCAACGGCACGATCGCGGTCGGCGGCGGCACGCGCAACCGACTGCCGCAGGGTCAGCCGCACCGGCTCGGCGATCGAGAGTCGCTGGAGCTGCACGAGGGGGTCGAGGTGACCCGGTACGGCGCGGTCTCGTCGACGGCAGCCGCCCCCCGGTCGGTCATGACGGAGGCGCCGACGGTCGCGATCCGCCTTCCCAAGCTCTGATTCTCATGGAACGGGCGCCAGGCGCACGACGGGCCTGGTCACGTCGATCGTGGCGAACGACACCAGGTCGGCGTGCGGGCCGACCAGCCCGGCGAGCGCCTGCTGCGCCTGTTGCATCCGGTCGTCCGGCACCGCCGTGGCGGAGACGCGCTCGAGGATGAACACCGCGCCGGTGGTCTCCTCGGTCAGCTTGGTGCTGTCGCAGTCGCGATGGTTCCAGCAGCGGGTCAGCACCCGGTCGCCGGCCGCGTACACCACCTCGTGCGGGGCGGGCTCCTCGACGCTGTCCGGCTCGCCCAGCGGCACGAACCGGTCACCCGGCCGGGACCGCCTGATGTGCACCGGGGCGTCGAGGTGCGCCAGGTCGAACGCCCCGGCGGGAATGCCGTACATCACCGACACCAGGTTGTAGGCGTCGACCGGCGGCGAGACCCGGGGGAGCCGGCCGCTCTTCGCCAGGCGCCGGCAGAGCGCGTCGACGCTGGGGCGCAGCCGGCGCGGGTTGGCGCCGAAGCGCCGGTATGCGGCGTGCCACGAGGCGATCTCGTCGTTCTCCTCGGTGACCGGCTGCCACTGGAGGCCGGCGAGCCTGTTCTCCAGGCTCTGGATCGCGGCGCCCACGTGCGCCCAGTCGGGGCCGACGCGCAGCCCGTCGGCGACCACGAGCCGGATCTGCGTCTCCGGGAACGCCTCCGCCACCTCGTCGGTCAGCACGAACTCCGTCCGGGTCATGAGAACCTCACCGAAGCCAGTTGGATGGCCTGGGCGACCAGCCGGTCCGCCGAGTCCCACACGTCGCACTCCTCGACCATCCAACCCGGCTGCTGGATCAGGCGCGCCCGCTGGCGCACCTTCAGCGGCCCGGGGGCGGGCAGGGCCCGCACGTACACGGTGTACTCCAGCGTCGGCACCCAGCCGGACGCGCCCACGGTCAGCGAGGCGGGCGGCAGCGCGTCGGCCGCGAAGAGCAGCCCCAGCGGGTCGAAGTCGGTGCCGTCGACGAACCCGACATAGCCCCGGATCTCGCCGCCGCCGTCCGGGGCGCCCCTCAGGTGTCCGAGGACCGCCGGGTCCAGCCGCTGCTCGATGACCTCGAGGATCTCGACCGTGACCGTCGGCGACGGCCGCGGGATCATCAGCCGGCACTCCTGCGGCGGCGGCAGGACCGGCGGCGCCTCGACCGACCACACCGGCTCGGCGTCCGGCGCGAGCCGGCCGAGCGTGAACACGCCCTCGACGCACGGCGTGCCGTCCTGGATCAGGCGGGTGCGCACCTGGCTGACCGAACGGCCCCGGCGCAGCGTCTCGGTGACGATCGTGGCGGGGCCGGGCGAGGGCGGGTTGAGGTAGTGGGCGTTGGTGGCGAGCGGGTGCGGGTGCGCGGCGTCGATCGAGGCGATCGCGGCCCGCGCGAGAACGGCCGCCAGGTACCCGCCGTTGGGCCGGCCCATGACCGCCCACTGCCCGTCCAGCTCCGCGCTCCACTCGCCGTCGGCGACCGGCGCCACCTTGGTGGCGTCGACGAATCCCGCCATCGCGCTCTCCTCGTCCCCGTGTGCGGCGCTCCGCGGGGGAGCGACCCGGATCAGGATAGGCGCACGTAAACGCGGACCGAGGTCGCGCCGGGTGTGGTATAGATCCGCACCAGGTCGCAGAGGTAGTTGACCAACAGCAGCCCGCGACCGGACTCGCTGCTCAGCGGCGGTGGCACCCGCCCGGCGAGCGGGTCCGGGATGTGGCCGCCGTCGGAGACGTCACAGATGATGTGGCCGTCGTCGGCCCACACGCGGGCGACCCCGGGCCCGCCGGAGTGACGGATCGTGTTGGTGGCCAGCTCGTTGGCGGCGACCTGCAGGTCGACCGAACGGTCGTAGACGAGCCCGATGTCGCGGGCCGCCTTCTCGACGAAGTTACGCAGCTCCAGCAGGTCGTCGACGTTGTCGAAGACCATGAGCGCGGCGTGCGGCGGCGGCACCGGCAGCGGGCGGTTGAACAGCTCCATCACGGCGCGCGGCGGTGTGTAGGCCCGGCTGTCCTGCCGCTGGCCTGCGTTGACCAGAACGGGATGCGTGCGCGCCGCGTCGGCCAGCACCTCGGGCTCGAGATCGTGCACGTGGTAGGCGCACAGTATGGACGCCCGCGCGTCGTCGAACACGCTGTTGATCATCGCCTCGTGCTGCATGCACGCCGGATACTCCGCCGCGGTGCGGGTCGGCCAGACGGGCTCGCCGATGATGTGGACCGGCTGCCCACGGTGCTCCTCGATGAACGCGTGCAGCACCGCCGGGATGATCCGGCCCGGGTTGCGCCCGTCGATCGTCATGTCGAGGATCCGCACCTGGTCGTCGCGCGTGCCCAGCTCACGGCGCAGCAGCTCGCCGTTGGCCTTCGGGACGGCGACCAGCACCGGAGCGCCGGACTGCAGGCCCCGGTCGATGAAGGGCAGGCAGCCGTCCAGATACGAGGGCGCGTCGCGATACATCAATGCCTCGTGCGCGAGTGACGTCATCTGTAACACCCGCCCTTCGCCCACCCACCTGGAAACGCTCCATTCGACAGTAACGGTGGCGCAATCCTCGGGCTAGTTCGGGCGGGAGAAGACGCACCGGGGGTGCGGCGTCGTGTCGGACTTCCGATCGGAACGTCATACCCGGGAGGTCAGCGATATCAATCCGAGGTAGGCGAGCTTCTGATGGATCGTCTCCGAGGTGAACGGCTTGATCACGTACTCGTGCGCGCCGGCGGCCAGGGCACGGACCACCTGGCTGTGTTCGCTCTCGGTGGTGCACATCATCAGCCACATCGGCCGGAACTCCGGCATCCGGCGCACGTGCCGGATGAAATCGAGGCCGTTCATCTCGGGCATGTTCCAGTCGACGAGCGCCAGATCGGGGCGCTTGCTCACCTTGCTGAGCAGGTCGAGCGCCTCCTTGCCGTTGCCCGCCTCGTAGGCGTCGAACCCGAGCGGCGCGAGGACGCGGCGCAGCACCCGGCGCATCGACTGCGAGTCGTCAACGATCAGCGCCAGCACGCGCCGCTCCCCGGACTGAGCGAGTGCATGGCACGGTGCCTGGAAACACTGATGGTCACGCCGAGCTATCGGCCCTGGATCGCCCGACCTGAGACAATGACCCGAATGACGGTGACTGGGAGCCTCATCATCGACGCCGCCAACGTGGTCGGCTCCCGGCCGGACGGGTGGTGGCGGGACCGCGCGGGTGCCACCCGCCGCCTGCGCGACGCCGTGGCCGCCGCCGCGCTCCCCGCCGACGAGGTCGTCCTGGTCGTCGAGGGACAGGCCCGCGGGGTCGAGCCGGTCGAGGGCGTCACCGTCGTCGCCGCTCCCGGCAGTGGGGACGACACGATAGTGGAACTGGCGGAGCGACTGGCCGGTGCGTGCACGGTCGTCACGGCCGACCGGGCCCTGCGGGAGCGCGTCGCCGCGCACGGGGCCTCGGTCGTCGGCCCTGGTACGTTGCGTGGCTGGCTCGGATAGGTGTGTCAATAATCCACTTCTTAGGACACGCCTCCCGTGTTTCGGGCGCGTTGCCGACGTCCGTAGGCTTACCGCCATGCGGCAGGAATGGCATCACTTCCGGTACCCCGGACCGGAGATCGGCGAGCCCGTCAGCGAGGAGTCGTTGGGGCTGGACCACTGGCGTGAGCTCCCGCGGGCACAGGTCCCGCCGTTTCCGGACCAGGTGGCCGTCGACGGTGTGATGGAGGTGCTCAACCTCGTTCCGCCGATCGTGGCGCCGTACGAGGTGGACCAGTTGCGCGACCGGCTGGCGCTGGTGGCCGACGGGAAGGCGTTCCTGCTCCAGGGCGGCGACTGCGCGGAGACGTTCGCGGACAACACCGAGGCGCATCTGCTCGCCAACGCGCGCACGCTTCTGCAGATGGCGGTCGTGCTGACCTACGGCGCGTCGCTGCCGGTGGTCAAGGTCGGCCGGGTCGCGGGACAGTACACGAAGCCGCGTTCGTCGCCGACGGACGCGCTGGGCCTACCGGCGTACCGCGGCGACCTGATCAACTCGCTGGACACCACGCCCGAGGCCCGCGTCGCCGACCCGCAGCGGATGATCCGCGCGTACGCCAACGCGTCGAGCGCCATGAACATGCTGCGCGCCTACCTCGGCGGCGGCATGGCCGACCTGCACGCCGTCCACGACTGGAACAAGGACTTCGTGCGCACGTCGGCCGCCGGCCAGCGGTACGAGGCCATCGGGCGGGAGATCGACCGGGCGCTCGGCTTCATGCAGGCCTGCGGCGTGCAGGACAACGAGGAACTGCGCCGGGTCACGCTCTACTGTTCGCACGAGGCGCTGGCCCTGGAGTACGAACGCCCGCTGACCCGCATCGTCGGCGACAAGGCGTACGGCCTCTCCGGCCACTTCCTGTGGATCGGTGAACGCACCCGCCAGCTCGACCACGCGCACATCGACTACATCTCGCGCATCGCCAACCCGATCGGCGTGAAGCTCGGCCCCGGCACCTCGCCCGAGACCGCGATCGAACTGTGCGAGAAGCTCAACCCGCAGAACATCCCCGGCCGGCTGACCCTGATCAGCCGCATGGGCAACGGCAAGGTCCGCGACGTGCTGCCGTCCATCGTGGAGAAGGTCACCGCCGCGGGCTGCCGCGTCGTGTGGCAGTGCGACCCGATGCACGGCAACACGGTCGAGTCCTCCAACGGCTACAAGACCCGCCACTTCGACCGGATCGTCGACGAGGTGCTCGGCTACTTCGAGGTGCACCGCCAGCTCGGCACGCACCCGGGCGGCCTGCACGTCGAGCTGACCGGCGAGGACGTCACCGAGTGCCTCGGCGGCGCCCAGGCGATCGTCGACGAGGACCTGCCCGACCGCTACGAGACGGCCTGCGACCCGCGGCTCAACACGCAGCAGTCGCTGGAGCTGGCGTTCCTGGTGGCGGAGATGCTGCGCGGCTGACGGCGGCGGTGTGAAGCGGTCCTCCGGGGGTATGGCGATCGCACATTCCCTCAGGAGGACAGCATGCGACTCAACGACGACGACATCCGTCCGGGCGGCGCCGGCGCCGAAGGCCCGGCCGACGGCGGCGCGAACGCCCTGGTCGAGGATGGCGGCGCGGACAGCGGCGCCACCGCGCAGGGCAACGACACCACGGCCGTCGGGCCGGCCACCGGCGCCACCGAGGGCCCGGCGGACGGCGGCGCGAACGTGGCCGTCGAGGACGGCGGCGCCGACGGTGGCGCGTCCGGCGAGGGGACTGCCGACGGCGGGGCCGACCCGGACGGTGTCGACGCGGGTGCCGACGGCGCGGCCGAGGGCCCCGCGGACGGCGGCGCGAACGCGGTCGCCGAGGACGGCGGGGCCGACAGCGGCGCCCGATGACGCTCACCTCGCGTCCGCAGGGCTCCGCCCGCCCCGTGGCGGGGTCCGCGGATCGGGTCTCCCCGCCGCCGGCGGCGCCTTCGGGCGGCGACGGGCACGCGGCGTCGGACGGTGGTGCGGCGGCCCGCGCGGGTGGCGGTGACCGGGCGGCGGGCGTCGATCGGGCCGCGCTGCGGCGGTGCGTCGCGGTTGCCCCGGACGAGTTCGCGACCGTCCACTTCGGACGGACCCCGCTGCTGTCCCGGCCCCCGGACGGGTTCGCCGACCTGTTCGACGTCACGGCCGTCGACTCCCTCCTGAGCGAACGCGGGCTGCGCACGCCGTTCCTGCGGGTGGCGAAGGAGGGGCGGGTCCTGCCGGCGGAGCGCTTCGTCGGCAGCGGCGGCACCGGTGCGGAGGTCGCCGACCAGGTGCTCGACGAGAAGGTGCTGGCACTGCTCGGCGACGGGGCCACGCTCGTGCTCCAGGGGCTGCACCGGCTGTGGCCGCCGCTGATCCGGTTCGCTGTCGGGCTGCGGGCGGATCTCGGGCATCCCGTGCAGATCAACGGCTACGTCACGCCGCCGGGCAACCGGGGCTTCGCGACGCACTACGACACGCACGACGTGTTCGTGCTCCAGATCGCCGGCCGCAAGCGGTGGCGCATCCACCCGCCGGTGGTGCCCGACCCGCTCGAACGCCAGCCGTGGGGCGGGCGCGCCGACGAGGTGTCGGCCGCGGCCGACGGTGCGCCGTTCCTGGACGAGGTCTTCGCACCTGGGGACGCGCTGTACCTGCCCCGCGGGTGGCTGCACTCGGCGCAGGCCGTGGACGAACTGTCCGTGCACCTGACCATCGGCGTGAAGTCCTACACCCGGCACGACCTGTTGGGGGCGCTGCTCGACCTGGCCGTCAGCGAGCCGTCCCTGCGCAGGGGCCTGCCGATGGGTGTGGACGTCACCTCGGCCGCCGGCCTGGCCGGGGAGCTGGAGTCCACAGTGGACGCACTCCGGGACTGGCTGTCCACAGTGGATGCCGCCGACGTGGCGCGGCTGCTGGGTGCGCGGGACCGGACCTCCGCGCGGCCGGCCCCGCTCGCCCCGCTCGCACAGCTCGCGGCGGCCGACGCCCTGGACCCGGCGACGCCGGTGGCGCTGCGGCCCGGGCTGCGCCCGACCCTGCGGCCGTCGGGGGACCGCGTGATCATGTCGCTGTACGGGCGGACGCTGGACTTTCCGGGGTTCTGCGCGCCGGCGCTGGAACGCGTCCTGGCCGGCGAGCCGTGCAGGGCGCGGGACCTCCCGGGTCTGGACGACGCGGCGGACGGCATGGTCCTGCTCCGCCGTTTGCTCCGCGAGGCGGTCGTCGTACCGCTCTGACCGCGCCGATCTTGCAGTTGTGGTGCCCGGCGCGTCCGGTTCTAGGCCGTTATGTCGCTGCCGCAACTGCAAGATCGGCGGAAGCGGAGGCAGGCGCGGAAGCGGCCGCGCGGAGCAGCGCGATGTCCGCCCGATGGCCGGCGTACTTCACGCCGTCGCGATCCGTGTGCGTCTCCACCAGGACCGGCACGCCACGCACCGCCTCGTGGGCCATCAACTCGGCGAACGCCGCCGCGCCGATCGTCCCGGCACCCAGGGACTCGTGGCGGTCGCGGGTGGAGCCGCACGTGTCCTTGGAGTCGTTCGCGTGGACGAGGCGCAGCCGGCCCGCGCCCACCGTGGCCACCAGGGTGTCCAGCGTCGCCGCCATCCCGCCCGGCGTCGCCAGGTCGTGACCGGCCGCCCACGCGTGACACGTGTCGAAGCACACGCCCAGCCCCGGGTGGTGATCCACCGCGGCCAGGTACGGGCCCAGGTCCTCGACCCGCTTGGCCAGGCAGCGACCGCCGCCCGCGCTCGGTTCGACGAGGAGGATCGGGTCGTCGTCGCCGATGCCGTCCAGCACGGGCAGCAGCACCTCGCGGACCTGCCGCAGCGCGTGCGGCGCATGGTCCTCGTCGACCGCGCTGCCGGCGTGGAAGACCACCGCCTCCGCACCGATCTCCTTCGCGCGGGACAGGCCGTGGCGGAGGCAGTCGATGGAGCGTTCGACCGTAGCCGGGGTCGGGGAGCCGATGTTGACCAGCAGGCACGCGTGCACGAACGCCGTCACGTCCCGCTCCGCGCACCCCGCCCGGAACGCCTCGTCCTGCTCGGGCCGGCCGGGCGGGAGCGCCCAGCCGCGGGAGTTCGACACGTACACCTGCACCACGTCAGCGCCGGTGGCGTCGATGTAGGGCATCGTCCCGGTGGCGAGTCCGCCGCCCGCGCTGGCGTGCCCGCCGATCCGCACCGCCGTCATATGCAGTACAGGGTGATCGTCGTGCCGCGCTTCTGGCGGCCCTGCGGGCTGTAGCCGATCACGGCGTTCGGTCCGCCGACGATGGCGACCACGAAGCCGAGCCCCTCCAGGTTGGCCTTGGCCTGCGCCGGGTTCTGGCCCTGCACGTTGGGCACCTCGACCTCCGGCGGCCCCTTGCTCACCGTCAACGTGACGGTCTGGCCCTTTTCCGCGCTGGAGCCCTCCGGCGGATCCTGGCCGATCACCTCGCCGGCCGGGCGGCTGTCCTCCTTCTCCGAGGTCACCACCTGCAGGCCGAGCAGGCTGAGCGCGTTGGTGGCCTGGCTGACGTTCTGGCCGATGACGCGCGGGACGGTCAGCGGCGCGCGGCCCTTGCTGACGATCAGCGTGAGCTTGAACCCGGGCGAGACCTCCTGGCCGTTGGCCGGCGGGTCGGTCCCGATGACGCGGCCCTTCTCGACCACGTCGCTGTAGTCGTCGCGGCGTTCGACGACCACCTTCAGGTCCTTGAGCTGCTGCATGGCGAGGTCGACCTCGTAGCCCACGAGATCGGGCAGGACGAACTTCTCCGGTCCCAGGGACAGCGTCAACGTGAGCGTGCCGCCCGACGCGATGCGTTCACCGGCCGCCGGCTGCTGGGCGAGCACCCGGTCCTTCGGCGCCTTGTCGTCGAAGCGCGGCTCGGTGTACTTCACGGTCAGGTCGAACTTCTTCGCCGTGGCCTCCGCCTCGGCCTTCGTCATCGCGACCACGCCCGGCGCCGGGTCGTACCGCCCGATGCCGAACCACCAGCCGCCGAAGGCCGCCAGCAGGCCGATCGTCACCAGCGCCGCCGCGAGCGCGATCCGCCCCCGCGGGTCCGCGTTGACCCGGCGCAGCAGGCCACCGATGCCGTCCGAGCGGGCCGGCGCGTTTCTGCGGGAACGTGGCCGGGGCGGCTCACCCGGCAGCCGGGCCCACGCGGGCCGGGCGCCCTCGACCCGGGGCAGCATCGTCGTTTCGCTCTCGCGCGGCCCCGCGATCTGCGGCACCACGACCGTCGGGCCGGACAGCAGCGGCGGCGTGTGCCGGGTCCGCACCGTCATGCCCACGTCCTCGCGGGCCGCCTGCACCTCGGCGAGCATGGCGCCCGCGTCGGTCGGCCGGCTGCCGGGGTCGCGGCGGGTGGCGCGCTCGACCAGTTCGTCCACGAGGGGCGGCAGCCCGGCGACGAACCGGGACGGCGGCGGGACGTCCTGCTGCACGTGCTGCCACGCCACGTCGACCGGCCGTTCGCCGTCGTACGGCACCTGGCCGGTGAGCATCTCGAACAGCACGATGCCGGCCGAGTACACGTCGGTGCGCGGGTCGGCGTGCCCGCTGGTGACCAGCTCGGGGGCCACGTAGGCGGCCGTCGCGAGCAGCTGCGGCGAGCCGGCGTCCTCGGTGCTGCGCTCCACCGCCCGGGCCAGCCCGAAGTCGGCGACCTTCACGACACCGTCGATGATCGCGTTGACCGTGCCGCCGGGGGATTCGGCGACCAGGATGTTCTCCGGCTTGACGTCGCGGTGCACCAGACCGGCCCGGTGCGCGGCGGCGACGGCGGCCAGCACCTGGTCCAGAACGGCCAGCGCCTCGGCCGGCTGGAGCCGACGCCGGTCGGCCAGCACCTCGCGCAGCGTGCGGCCGCGCACGTACTCCATCACCAGATAGGGGAGACCCTCGTGGGTGCCCTGGTCGTAGACGGCCACCACGTTGGGGTGGGTCAGCCGGGCGATCGTCGAGGCCTCGTCGATGAACCGGTCGACGAACCGCGGATCACTGGCCTGCGCCGGGTGAATGATCTTCAGCGCGACCTGGCGCTCCAGGCGCTCGTCGACGGCGGTGTACACGGTTGCCATGCCGCCCCGCGCCACGCGCGCCCGGACCCGGTAGCGCCCGTCGACGAGCGCACCGAGGAACGAATCGGTAACCGTGGTGTCCATCGCAGGCGAGTGTACGGCCGATGTGCCCAGATCTTCAGCGACCGTTGCGGTGCTGACGCCAACGGGGCACGTCGTCGCTGGCCGAAGGGGCCGCCGACGGGGCGGGCGACACGCTCGGATCGGGTGACTCGCTCACACTCGGTGACGGTGCGACGGTCGTCGCTTCCGGGATCGGCTGCTCGGACTCGCTCGGCGCCGTGATCGGGGAGTTCCGCCCTACGGGCTCCGGTCGGGCGGCCGGCCGGCGGGCCGTCTCGGGGCGGACCGTCTCCGGTGTGCCCTCGTCCGTCGGGTCGGCCTCCTGGGTGGTGGTCGACGCCGGTGTGCCGTTGCCGGCCAGGGGCGCGGTGTCCGTTCCCATGGCGGCAAGACCACCGGAGACGGCCAGGACGGCACCCGCGGCACCGCCCGCGACGAGCAACGCGACCCCCGTCAGGGGGACCAGCCGCGACCGCGACTCCCCGTCCGGGGGCTCGATCTCCTTGGTGAACGCGCTGCCGAGCCGCGTGGCCCGGTGTGCGTCCAGGTCATAGCGCATCGAACGCCATACGCCGGCCGCCTCTCGGCCGATCCGGTCGAACACGTTGCCCACGTGATCCCCTTCGTGCGTGTGCCGCTACTGGTGGAGGCGGGTGGCGTGGCACCCTATTGCGGTGAGCGAAACTCCCGTCGAGCCGGCAGGCTGGGTCAACCTTCCCGACATCGCCGAACGTCTCTCGGTCCCCGTGACGCGGGTGCGGCAGATGCTGCGGGATCACCACCTGCTCGCCGTCCGCCGGGACGGGGTGCTCTACGTGCCGGCCGAACTCGTCGCCGGCCCGACCGTGCTCAAGCACCTTCCCGGGGTGCTCACCGTCCTCTTCGACGCTGGGTACAACGACGAAGAGGCCATGCGGTGGCTCTACACGGCGGATGACACCCTGCCGGGCTGCCCGGCCGCGGCGCTCAACGGGCCGCGCGCGACCGAGGTGAAGCGGCGCGCCCAGGCTCTGGGCTTTTGAGACATCTCGTATATCTCGGCGTTCTCGCGTTCTGCCTCTGCGGAGCGCTGTGGTTGGAACCGCTGCTGAAGGTCGGCGTGCTGCGCCGGTGGCGGCGGCTGGCGCTGACCGTGCTGCCCGTGGCGGTGATCTTCGTGCTGTGGGATCTCGCGGCGATCGCGGCCGGGCACTGGTGGTTCGACGAGGCGCAGATCACCGGGGTCTTCGCGCCGGGCGGGCTGCCGCTGGAGGAGATCCTGTTCTTCCTGGTGGTGCCGGTCTGCGCGATCCTGGGGTTCGAAGCGGTGCGTACCGTGCTGGGGCGTCGACGGTGAGCTACACGGCCGCCGCACTGCTCGGGGTCCTTCTCGCGGTGCTCGTGGACCTCTTCGTGCTCCGCACGCGGCTGGTGCTGCGGAAGGTGTTCTGGGCGACGTACCCGATCATCGTGTTCTTCCAGTTGCTGTCCAACGGGGTGCTCACCGGGCGGGGCGTGGTGCGCTACGACCCGGACGCGATCGTCGGGCTGCGGATCGTGTACGCGCCGGTCGAGGACCTGGTGTTCGGGTTCGCGCTGGTGCTGCTGACGCTGTCGCTGTGGATGTGGTGGGGGCGCCGCGGCGTAGACCCCACGCCCTGGGACTAGCGAAATTCGCCGGCCCGCACCGCGTCGGTGAACGCCGTCCACTCGCTCGGCGTGAACGCGACGGTCGGGCTGTCCGGATCGATCGAGTTTCGTAGGGCGACCAGTCCGCCGTTCAGGAACGCGACCTCGACGCAGTCGTCCGAGTCCCGGTCCACCTTGGTCCAGTGCACGGCGCCCAGTTCGATCGTCAGGCATGGCCAGCGGATTTCGCGTCCGTGTTGCTCGCGGCAGCCGGCGCACAGGCCGGCCTTGTCAGGCACATGTGAATCGGTCATGACGCCACCATGCCCTCGTGCATGAATCTAGTCAAGCAATTGCACTCCGATTGCACATCATGTGAGGATGGACGTCATTCGATGACCCGGCGAAGGGTGCAGTCATGCTGAAGTTGATGTTTCTCTGGAAGGACGACACCTCGGGTGGAGCGGGATGCCCGGCTCTGTACGCCACCGAGGGCGGTTACGTGGTGCAGGGACGCAAGCTCGACGACGCCACCCGCGCCGAGTTGCGACAGCTCGCCGATGACGAGGACGGCGTGTTCGTTCCGGCCAATGTGCTGGACCGGCTGCGGGAGCCACGCTGACCATGGGTGACCGGCCGCTCGACGACGATGAGTTCGTCGGTCTGCTCGGGACCTTCGCGTTCACGGCGTTCCGCCTGGAAAGCCAGGCCGAGTACTGCGAGCCCAGTGAGATCGACACGATTCGCCGATTCGCGGCGGGTGATCCGCAGGACCCCACCGAGGTGCCGTCGCTGCGCAGCTGGTTCGCACAGGTGCGCCGGTTGACAGCGGCCGGTCGTACCGTCGATCGGGTCCGGATCCACGACGAGCCGCCGACCGTGAGCCAGCGATGGGAGCAGTGGGCCGGCGCGTGGAACGTCGCGGCCGGTGAGCGCCTGCGGTACCTTTCCCGGCGCCGCGCCGAAGCGGTCGGTCTGCTGCCTGATGCCGGGCATTCGGACTGGTGGCTGCTTGATGACAGAAAGTTGATCGTGATGCGGTTCGACGGCCTGGGCAACCGCGTGCGCACGCACTTGACCGATGACCCCGGGTCGCTCGGCCGGGCGAGGTACTGGCGCGATCTCGCCCTGGCGCACGGAGTGGCACTCACGCACGCCGAGCCGGAGCAGGCTCCGTGAACAAGAAGGAGTGGCTCGCTGTGCCGGGCGGGGTGGCCGAACGGCTCCGCGCCCTGCACGACGCGACCGGGCTCAACGGAAAGGATTTCGCCGAACGACTCGGCTGGCACCCGTCGAAGGTGTCCAGAATTCGCGCCGGCCAGATCTTTCCGAGTGCCGACGACGTGACGGCGTGGGCGACGGCCGCGGGTGTGCCGCAGGCGAAGGACGATCTGTTGACGCTTCTCGCCGCCGCCGAACTGCTACGTAGGGACTTTCGGCAGCGCATGGCCCAAGGGCAGGCCGGCGTCCAGCGTGACTACAACCGGCTGGTCGCCGACTCGACCGTCATCCGGTACTTCGACACCGCCTGGATCCCGGGGTTCCTTCAGACCAGGGCCTACGCGCGGCGGGTTTTCGAGGAGATGCAGGAGTTGCACGGCGGCCGAGAGGACATCGACGAGGCGGTCGCCGTGCGGCTGGAACGCCAGCGGTATCTCCACGACCGGACGAAGATGTTCGACCTGTTGATCGACGAGCCGGTACTTCACCGGAACGTGTACCCGGCCGAGATCATGGAGCCGCAGCTGCACTACCTGCTGACCTGGCTCGACGCTCCCAATGTGCGCGTCGCCGTGCTGCCGATGCGCGGCGGGCACCGGCGCATGCCGCAGAACTCCTTCCAGATGTACGACGGAATCGTCGTGCTGGACCTGTTCCACGGTGAGGTCGACTGCGACGCGGAACTCTACTCACGGGTGATGGACGACATGCTGGAGATCGCCGCCACAGGCGCCGACGCCCGGGCTCTGATCCGCCGGGCCGTCGACGCCGTCACGGGCTGAGCACTGCTCAGACCTGGCGGCGGGTGGCCGCCTCCGCCAGCGCCGTGAGGACGGCCTTTGCCTCCGGCTCCAGCGTCGCCGTGTCCAGGGCGGCGAGGGCGTTCGCGGTGAGGTCGGCGATCCGCGCCTCGGTCCTCGCCAGGGCGCCGGAGCCGTCGATGATGCCGCGCAGCCGGTCCACCCCGGCGGCGTCGAGGTCGGGGTCGCCGAGGTGGCGTTCGAGATCCTTGCGGTCGGTGCCGTCGATCGCCTCCATCGCGGCCGCCACCAGGTAGGTGCGCTTGCCCTCGCGCAGGTCGTCGCCGGCCGGCTTGCCGGTCACCGCCGGGTCGCCGAAGACGCCGAGGACGTCGTCCCGCAGCTGGAACGCCTCGCCGAGCGGCAGCCCGTACCCGGAGTACGCGGCCAGCACGTCCGGGCCGGCGTCGGCGGCGGCCGCACCCATCAGCAGCGGGCGTTCGATCGTGTACTTGCCCGACTTGAACCGGGCGACGAGGCTCGCCCGCGCCGTGGTGGACAGCGCCGCCGCCTGCGTCTGCACGTCGAGATACTGGCCGACCGTCACCTCGGTGCGCATCTCGTCGAACTGCGGCCGCAGCCGCGCGATCGCCGCCGGGTCCAACCCGCTGGTGTGCAGCAGTTCATCGGACCAGACCATGCACAGGTCGCCGCAGAGGATCGCCGCGGCGGTCCCGAACGCGTCCGGGGAGCCGTGCCAGCCCGCGGAGCGGTGTGCGGCGGCGAACCGCCGGTGCACCGACGGCTCGCCCCGCCGGGTGTCGGAGCCGTCCATCACGTCGTCGTGGATCAGCGCGAGCCCCTGGACGAGTTCGAGGGAGGCGAACGCCGCGACGGCCGCGTCCGCGTCGACCCCGCCGGCACCCCGGTACCCCCAGTAGGCGAACGCGGGCCGGAGCCGCTTGCCGCCGGAGAGGAAGCGCTCGATCGTGTCGATGACCGGCGTGAGCGCCTCCGGATCGATGGCCTCCATGCGGCTGCGCTGTCCGGCGAGGAACCGGGAGAGGGCCGCGCCGACCCGGGAACGGAGATCGGCGCGGTCCAATGGATGTGAGGAGGGATCACGAGTCACCCCTCGGACGCTAGCCGGCATCCGGCAGGGTGCCACGGCCGGGTGCGATCGCCTGGGGATCGGCCCGGCCGGACGGCCCGCGACCACCACGAACGGTGATCGTCGAGATCCGTTCGGCGAGCGCCTGTGCGCGCATCGAGGCCCGCACCGACCCCGAACGCATCGCGTCGAGGCGCACCTCCCCGGCCAGCACCCGGGCCCGGTCGAACGCCCCGGCGTCGAGGTGCGCCTCGGCCAGGTACGACCGGTACAGCGCCGCCGGCCGGGGCTGCCCGATGCCGCGCAGCGCATGCTCGAGCAGCGGAACCGCGAGCCGCGGCCGGCCCAGCACCGCGAAGCACCGCCCGGTCATCGCCGTGAACTCCGGCTCGGTCAGCCAGTACAGCCACTCCGGATCGCTCCCGGGCGAACGCCCGTCGAACGCCGACTCGGCCGCACCCAGCGCACGCTCGGCGTCCGCCCGCTCGCCGGCCCGGGCCGCCGCCAGCGCCACCCGCTGCTGGAGCAACGCCCGCACGGCACCCGGAGCGCCCCGCGCCGCCTCGGCCGCACCGGCCGTGGCCAGGGCCAACGCCCGGCGCGGATCGTCGGCCAGGTGCGCGGCCGCCCCGAGCAGGTGCGCGGCGAGCGGACGGTCACCGGCGATCCGGGCCGCGCGGAGCCCGAGCCGGTGGGCCGCCCGCGCCCCGGCGTCGTCGCCCGCGTCGGCGTCGACCCAGCCCGCCAACTGGGCGAGCCCGGCCAGCCGGCGGACCCGGGAGCGCCGCGCCGATCGGGTACGCCGCAGCGCCGCCACCTCGCGGCGCAGCACCGCGTCGACGATCACGGCCAGGTCGCCGCCGCCGACCTGGTCGTCGAGGGCCCGCAGCCGGGGAAGATCGCGGGCCTCGGCGAGCAACGTGGAACGGGCGGGCGCGCCGAACACGTCCCGCCCGGGCGGTGCCGGCGGGACGGCCGACCGCGGCGGGGTGCGGGTCCGCAGCTCCCGGCTGGTGGCGGCCGCCGTCTCCAGCGCGGACAGCGGCAGCTCCAGCACCGCCGCGAGCCAGCGCAGCCAGTGGCCGCCGGGCACCCGCAGGTCCCGCTCCCAACGACTGATCTCGTGCCGGGTGACCGTGGCGGTCCCCGACGCGGCACACAACAACTCGGCCATCCGTAACTGGGAACGCCCCTGGCTCAGCCTGGTGCGCGCCAGCAGCGCCCCCAGCGACTCGGCGCCCCCTCCACCCGACAACGACATGGGCATGACCTCCTGCGCTCCGGACCCCCGACGGCAGTGGCGGAGCGGCGCCCGGGTGGGGCTGCTCCGGTGTTCGTATACCGGGTGGGTACGACGGTTTGGTGGCGGGCGGTGGGACGGATGACGCCGTCGGGCCGGTGGGCCGCTACAGTCGGTGCGTGGCGCTCGGTCTTCCTTCAGTCATGCCTGGGCGGTACCCGTCGATCGGCGACCTCGTGCGCGAGAGCGCACCGACCTTCTCGTTCGAGTTCTTCCCGCCGCGGGATGCCGACGGCGAGCGGCAGCTGTGGTCGGCGATCCGGGACCTGGAGTCGCTCAAGCCGTCGTTCGTGTCGATCACCTACGGGGCCGGCGGCTCGACGCGTGACAACACGGTCGCCGTCACCGAACGCATCGCCACCGAGACGACGCTGCTGCCGATGGCGCACCTGACGGCGGTCAACCACTCCGTCGCCGAGCTGCGCCACGTGATCGGCCGGATCGCCGCGGTCAACGTGCGCAACGTTCTCGCGGTGCGGGGCGATCCGCCGGGGAACCCCACGGCCGAATGGGTGCGCCACCCCGAGGGTGTGCTGTACGCCGACGAGCTGGTCCGGCTGGTCAAGGAGGCCGGTGACTTCTGCGTCGGCGTGGCGGCGTTCCCGTACCGGCACCCGCGTTCGCCCGACATCGAGACGGACACCGCCAACTTCGTGCGCAAGTGCCGGGCCGGTGCGGATTTCGCCGTGACGCAGATGTTCTTCGACGCCGACGAGTACCTGCGCCTGCGGGACCGGGTGGCGGCGGCCGGCGGCGACACGCCCATCCTTGCCGGGGTCATGCCGGTGACGACGATGAACACGATCGCGCGTTCGGAACAGCTGTCCGGTGCGCCGTTCCCGCGGCACCTGCTGGCCGAGTTCGAGCGGATCGCCGAGGACAAGGTGGCGGTGCGCAAGCTCGGCATCGAGCACGCGGCCCTCATGTGCGAACGCCTGCTCGCCGAGGGCGTGCCGGGGATCCACTTCATCACGCTCAACCGCTCCACGGCCACGCGGGAGATCTGGCAGCACCTGCGCGCCGATTCCGTGGTGTGAGCGGGCCTTCCGCCGACTCCGGCTCCCGCGCCGTCGGCTGGGACGAATACGCCGCGCGCTGGTCCGGGCTGCACGGCGGCTTCGATCCGCGTCGGGCGTCGCCGCTGGTGCGCGGCTGGCTGCGGATCGCCCATCGGGTCGCCTGCGGGCTGGCCGCGCTGCGGGTCGGTCCCGGGGCGGTGACGGCGTTCGGGGTGCTGCTCGGCGGGCTGGTGCCGGTGGCGGCGTTCGCGGGCGGCGGGGCGGTGCTCGGGGCGGCCGCGCTCGTGGTCGTCGGGGCGCTCGCCGACACGGTGGACGGTGCGCTCGCCGTGGTGCGCGACCGGGTCAGCGCGCGCGGCACCGTGTACGACTCCGTCGCCGACCGGCTCACCGAGGCGGCGTGGCTGGCCGCCTTCTGGGCGGTGGGCGCCGCGGGCTGGCCGGTCGTGGTGTGCGGGGCGGTCGCCTGGCTGCACGAGTACGTCCGGGCCCGGGCCACGGTGGCGGGGATGCCGGACATCGGCACGGTCACCGTCGCCGAACGCCCCACCCGCGTGCTCGTGGCGCTCTTCGGCCTGGCCGCCGCCGGCGGGGTGGCGTTTGTCGACGCGGAGCTCGCCCCGGTGGCGGCGGCCGTGGCGGTGGCGGTCTGGACGGTGCTGGGCGCGGTGGGCCTGGTTCAGCTGACGATCACGGTCCGCCGCGCCCTGTAGCCTCGCCGATCTTGCAGTTGTGGTGCGGACATTCCGCGCCCGGAGTGGGCAGGTCGGGCGCCACAACTGCAAGATCGGCGCGCGGGGCGGCTACAGGTCGGGCACGTTCAGGGTGATGCGGCCGGCCGCGCTGGGCCAGGCGGGGACCGTGAAGAGGTGGGTGCCGCCGGCCGCCCGCGAGGTCACCGACACCGTCACCGTGCCGCCGGACGGGATGTACACGTCGGCCGCCGAGATGAAGGTCTCGTCGAAGTCCGGGATCGCCCGGGTCAGGTCGGTGCGGCCGTCGACGCCCTGGTCGTGCACGAACAGGCCGATGACGCGCTTGTCCCGCGGTGCCGTGACGGCGTTCAGGATCTGCGTGCCGTTGACGCTCAGCGCGTCACCGGTCGCGCCCTGGTCGCCCCACCACTCCTTGTACCGCGTGATCGACAGCGCGCTGTGGTTCGGCCCGACGGGGACCCGGGCGCCGAGGCCCTCGCCGGGGCGGTTCGTCAGCAGGCGGACGAGCCGGTCGGTGCGCTGGAACGGCGCGAAGTACTGGTGCTGCACCTGTCCCGAGCCCTGGTCGATCGCGAACTCGTAGCGCGCCGTCGGACTCGCCGCGATCGGCCCGAACGCGCCGTCCGCGCCGACCGTGAAGCTCGTCAGGAGCGCCGTGCGCGAGCCCGTCGCCGGGGAGACCTCGTGGACGTCGACGCGCATGCCGGACGCGGGGGCGTTCGAGGGGAAGAGGGAGACCCGGCCGGAGAGCTGGATCGTCCCCGCGGCCGGGACCACCGACGTGGTCGCGGGGGCGGAGCCCGTCAGGAACCGGAACATCTGCGTGAAGCTCTGCGTCGAGGTGACCGTCTGGGTGTGCGACTGGTCGGACTGGTAGACGTTGGTGGCGCCGAGGATCCGCCGCGCCGTCGAGCCCTCGCCCCAGATCGCGAGCGTGGAGACGCCTCCGGGCCGGCTGAGCGCCGTCGAGCCGTCCAGGTTGACGTAGTGGGCCACCTTTGCCGCGCGGGAACGGGTACGCAGGAAGCTCTGGCTCAGAAAGGTGCCGAGCGAGTGGGCGACCAGGTCGACCTGCGTGACGCCGGCGAGCGCACGGAGCCGGTCGATCGCCCGTTCGACGGCGTCGAGCACCTCGCTGCTGCTCGCACCGGCGAACGTGGAGTCGTAGTCGACGCCGTCGATCCACTCGGCCGGGTAGCCGTTGCCGGCGAAGCGCTTGGCCTGCGTCTCGAACTGGGCGGCGGAGCCGGCGGCGCCGTGCACGAACAGCACCGGGCGGGGTGCGGCGGCCCACGCGGCCCGGGTGCCCGTGGCGGCCACGGCGGCCGCGGCGGCAGCGGCGCCGGTGGACAGGAGAAGGGTTCGTCTGCGCATGGGGGTGGGTCCCTTCGCATCGCGGGGGGTGAATATCGCACTGGGAGTGCAATATTTCCCCCGCGGGCCGCCGCGCGTCGAGGGCCCGCGGCGATCCTGAGACCCCGGTGTCAGGCCGGGCCGATGAGTTCGGCGACGTGGCGCGCCGACAGCAGCACCATCGGCAGCCCGCCGCCCGGGTGCACCGAGCCGCCGACGAGGAAGACGCCCGGTGCCGGGCCCCGGTTCGGCGGGCGGAGCAGGCTTCCGGCGGTGCCGTAGATCGTGCCGCCCGGGGCGTTCGTGGCGCGCGCCAGATCGGCGGGCGTGCGCACCTCGCGGAACGCCACCCGCTCCCGCACGTCCACCCCGCGCGCCGCGAGCACGTCCAGCACACGGTCGGCGTAGCGCTCGGCCGTGCCCGGCACCGTCCAGTCCACAGTGGACTGTGGGGCGGCGTTCACGAGCACGAACCAGCCCTCGTGCCCGGCCGGGCGCACCGCGTCGTCGTCCGGCGCGGTCACGAAGACCGTCGGGTCGGCCGCCGGGCGCGGCCGGCGGGTGGGCGTTCCGAACACCGCGTCGAACTCGGCGTCGTAGTCGTGCGGGAAGAAGACGTTGTGGTGCGCCAGGCCCGGCGTCGTCCCGCGCACACCCATCAGCAGCACGAACCCGGCCAGGCTGCGGTCGTTCAGGCGGGCCAGCCGGCTCGGGGTGGGCAGGAGGTCGCGGTACACGTGCGTGGCGTCGGCGTTCGCGACGACGGCGTCGGTCGGGATCCGCACGCCGTCGGCCACGAGCGGGCGGATGCCGGTCACCGACACTCCCGTGTGGACGGTCACGCCGGCCGCCTCCGCCCTGGCCAGCAACGCGTCGGCGATGCGGCCCAGACCGCCCGGCACGTACCAGCCGCCGTAGTGGAGTTCGGCGTAGGCGATCGCGACCAGGGCGGCGGGTGCGCGGCGCGGGTCCGCGCCGGCGTACGTGGCGTAGCGGTCCAGCAGCATGCGCAGGCGCGGGTCGCGCAGCATCCGCCGGCCGAGCCCGCGCAGTGTGCCGCCGGGCGCCACGGCGAGCAGGTCGGGCAGCCGCCAACCCTGCCGGGCGATGGAGAGCGGGGACTCCAGCGGAACGCTCAGCACGTGGCGCCAGGAGGACTCCCAGACGCGTGCGGCGCGGCGCCACAGGCGTTGCCAGTCCTCGGCCGCACTTCTTCCGAACGCGTCGCCGATCCGTTCGGCGAAGCCGTCGCCGGAGTCGAGCACGGAGCCGTCCGGGAAGCGGTGGCGCACGATCGGGTCGAGGCGGCGCAGTTCCAGTTCGGGCAGGAGATCGGCGAAGACGTGCGGCAGTGTCACGAGGCTCGGGCCGGTGTCGAAGAGAAACCCGTCCCGCGCGAAGCGCCCGAGCTTCCCGCCGACGGTGGGCGCCTGTTCGAACACGGTCACGCGGTGCCCGAGCCCCGCCAACCTGACGGCGGCGGCCAACCCCCCGACCCCCGCCCCGACAACGGCGATCCTCATGCCACCCCCATGATCGGTACTTTTGGCGCCAGGGTGATCCGTGGTGTCACCGGCGTGCCAAAGGTACCGATCATGGCGCCGTCACCGGGCGGCCCTTCCAGCGGATCCGGCCGCGTCGGCGGAAGCTGCGCCACACCAGCCAGGCGAAGATCAGCACGGACAGCGGGTGCCCCAGCGCGTCCGGCCACGCCCGGCCGCCCGTCGCGCGGGCCGACACCACCCGGCCGGCCACCCCGGACAGGTAGCCGCCGAGCCCGATCAGGCCCGCCGCCGGGCCGAACGCCCAGCCGCCCAACGGCACCACGAACAGCAAAGCCAGCAGGGCCACCACGGCGGCGGCACCCAGCGCCGACCCGAACGACGCCCACAGCGACTTCGTGTAGCCGTCGACCAGTTCGGGCCAGGTGGCGTACATGCGGCAGGACGCCAGGCGCGAGCCGTCCGCGAGGGCGATGCGGCCGCCGGAACGCTTGACCGCGCGGGCCAGTTCGACGTCCTCCAGCACCCGGTCCCGCACCGCCGCGTGCCCGCCCGCGCGGAAGTAGGCGTCGCGGCGCACCACGAGGAACTGGCCGCCGGCCGCCGCGAGCGAGGGGCGGCGGGAGCGTTCCATCGCGCGCAGCGGCAGGAACGCCAGCCACGACCACTGCAGCAGCGGCTGCGCGAGGCGTTGCCCCCACCCGTCGGCGAGGATCCGCGGGTAGGGGCTCACCAGGTCGAACCCGTCCAGCAGGCCGACCGACGCCGTGATCGCGT
The DNA here is from genome assembly GCF_016863615.1 of Virgisporangium aliadipatigenens. Lineage (GTDB taxonomy): Bacteria > Actinomycetota > Actinomycetes > Mycobacteriales > Micromonosporaceae > Virgisporangium > Virgisporangium aliadipatigenens. The sequence goes on from NZ_BOPF01000031.1 coordinate 55,847, forward strand.
CCGGCGCCAGCACCACGTCGGCGTCCACGAACGCCAGCACCTCGGCCCCGCCCGCCGCCTCGGCCAGCCGCTGGCAGGCGTACGGCTTGCCGAGCCAGCCGGGCGGCAGCGCGTCGGCGGCGAGCAGCAGCCGCACCCGATCGCCGGCTAGCGCGTGCACCAGTTGGGCCGTGCCGTCGGTGGAACCGTCGTCGAGCACCACGATCTCCGGCTTGCCCTCGAGCTCCAGCAGTGCGCGCAGGCACGGCTCGACGCGGTGCGCCTCGTTCCGCAGCGGCAGCAGAACGGCCACGTCGGCCGGTGTGTCCACTGTGGACGGTCTGGGTGCGGGGCGGCGCAGCAGCGACGAATTCACGACGATGTGCACTGTAACCGCGACGCTCAGTAGAGAAATCACCGTCACGAACGCCACAGTCGCCACCCCAGCGGAACGGCCACGAGCCCCATCACGACCCCGCCCCACAGCGCCGAACCGGGCAGGTCGAGGAAGACCGCGTGCGCCAGCACACTCGACGCGTACGTCCAGAGGTAGAGCGCGTACATCGGCCGGTCATCGGACTCCGTGGGCGGGACGCGGGCGAGGAAGGCCATCATCAGCACCGCGACGACGAGCCAGCCCAGGTAGTTCCCCACCGGGATGCCCGGTACACCGGGGAGTGCGGGGGAGGGGTCCGCCCACGTCCAGTACCCCTCGGCGACCATCTGCGGATCCAGGAACACGTCCCACGCCGCCAACCCGAATCCGGCCAGGGGGACCCGCAGGAAGCCGGCGACCAGCCGGCCGGCGACCAGCCATGCCGGCCAGGCCATCCAGGTCCACGCCAGCGGGATCACCCAGGAGACGCCGCCCGGTCGTGGCCCGAGCGCGCCGGAGTACCCGTAGCAGCCGAACGGCACGCAGGTCGCCACGCCCAGCGCCTCCACCGCGAAGCCGCCGCCGGTGGTGACCGCCACGAGAAGAGCGGCCGTGCGCCAACCGCGCGTGCGCCACGCGTGCGTGACGCTGAGCGCGAACCCGAGCAGCACCGTCGCCACCACGAGCGGATCCCGGTCGGGAACCAGCGGATAGGCGATCTCCACGAGGACGAGCGCCCCGAGGAGGGCCCAACTCATAGGGGCAGCTGTCGACCGAGGACCGCGAACGGGCGTTCGTCGCCGGGGAAGTTGAAGTGGCGCAGGATGTCGACGAAGCCGAAGCGCCGGTACAGCCGCCACGCGCGGGACTTCGACTCGTCGGCCTCCGGCGTCGACAGCACGACGGTGCGGTGCGGAATGTCCTCCAGCAGCGACGACAGCTGCCGCGCGCCGAGCCCGCGCCCCTGAGCGTCGGGCTTGACGTGCAGCTCGACCAGCTCGAAGCAGTCCGACAGCCACCACTTGCGCAGGTCCCGGCCGAGCGCGCCGGCCACCTGGTCGTGCCACCACTGGCCGGGCGTCGAACGGTAGCCGTAGCCGAAGCCGAGCAGCTGGTCGTCGCCGTCGCGCAGGGTGGCCACGGCGCGGAAGTCCGGCCGGTGGGTGTGCGCGGCCACGTAGCCCTTGCGGGTGTCGATCAGGTCGCGCGGGTAGCCCATCGCCTCGCCGTAGACGGTGATGGCCTCGTCGAGGTGGCGCATCAGGTCGCGCGGCTGCCAGGCGACGAGCCGCATTCCCGCACCGAGTCCCACCCGCGTCACCTCCAGCCGAGCACCTCGCGTGCTCCCACCACGTCGAGCACGGCCAGGCGGGCGAACAACGACTCCGCGTACCACCGCCGGACCTGAGTCTCGGCGACGACGTTGGCGTGCTCGGCCGTACGGTACGCGAATCGCGAGACGTCCGCCGCGTCGGCCCAGATACTCACGGTGCCCTGGAAACCCAGCGGCGCCTCGCCGACACCCAGCGTGGCGAGCAGGCCGGGCGCATCCCTGAGCGTCGCGGCGACCGGCCCGATGGCGCGCCAGAAGGGAATCGCGCGCGTCGGGCGCAGGCGGGCCCGGGTCAGGACCAGGATCGGGCCGCCGTCGGGCTTTTTCGCCGGCCGGCCGAAAGGTTCATGACCGGACCATCGGCCGTGGCTGGTGAGCGGGTCGAGCAGTAGCCGGCAGTGCGCCGCCGCCAGGCGGTCGACGGCCGCGTGCGGGCGCGGTTCGCCGTTCCACACCGTGATCGCCGCCCACCGGCCGAGGTCCGCCGACCGCGGACCGAAACCGGATCCCCGCCCCGTCCCCAGCATTTTCATGAAGGGAACGTCATGAGCCCGGCGCACGGCCGCCGGCCCCGTGGCCACCCGCCACAGCATCGCCGGGAGCACACGGGGCCGCAGCCGCCAGACGTCGAGCGTGACCTGCAAGGGTCAGGCCACCTCGGCCGTCGTGCCGGCGGTGATGCGCACGAGTTCGGGGTAGGTCACGGGGAAGACGGACTGGGGCACGCCACCGGCCGTCCACAGCACCGGGAACGTCTCCAGATGGGAGTCGACGATGGTGCGCACCGGTTTGGGGTGGCCCAGCGGCGCGACCCCGCCGATGGCCTGGCCGGTGTGCGTGCGGACGAAGTCGGGCGCGGCCCGTTTGACCTTCGCCACCCCGGCGAGGGCGGCGAGTTTCGTGGTGTCGGCGCGGTGTGCGCCGGAGGTGAGGACGAGCAAGGGTTCACCGTCGGCGTCGAAGATGAGCGAGTTCGCTATCTGCCCGACCTCCACCCCGAGCGCCGCGGCGGCGGCGACCGCCGTGCTCACGGCGGCGGGGAGGATCCGGACCCGGGACGGCCGGCCGTCGACGGTGCGGGCACCGGCGGCGTCGAGCGCGTCCTGAACGGCCAGAACATTGGGGTGGTCCTGCATGGGCACAATCCTGCCCCCTGCGCGCGTCACGTGACGGCTGTGGTGACGGGTGTATCCCTTCGCGCCGTCTCCGCGAGCACGACGCCCGCCAGGATGAGCACCCCGCCCGCGAGCTGAACGGGCGGCAGCGCCTCGTCCAGCGCCACCCACGCGACGGCCGACGCGATCACCACCTCGAGCATCGAGAGAATGCTGACGCTGGTAGCGGGAAGGTGACGCAGCGCAGCGGTGAGGATGAAGTAGGGCACGGTCGTCCCGAGGAACACCACGTACAGCGTGAGCAGGAGGGTCCGGCTCTCGCGGAAGTGCGCCACCGGGAAGTCCCACCAGGGCCGCACGACGGCACCCGCGATCGCCGCCACGATGAACGCCCACGCGGTCAGGCTCAACGGGTCGCGCCGCGCGGTGCCGTGCGCCCCGAGCACGAACCACGCCGCGAGCAGCACCGCCGCGGCGATCGACGCGGCCGTGCCGACGAGGTCCAGGTCGGGCCGCCCCCACACCCGCGCCACGCAGGCCAGCCCGCCGACGGCGAGGGCCAGCCCCACCCACAGGCGCGGGCGCACCTCCCTGCCCTGCGCGAACCGCGCCCACAGCGCCACGAACACCGGCGCCATGTACTCCAGCAGCAGCGCGATCCCGACCGACATGCGGCTGATCGCGATCAGGTAGAGCAGCGGCACCAGGAAGAACCCGGCCAGCCCGTAGCAGGCGAGCATCGGCGCCTCCCGGCGGGTGATCCGCATGCTGCGCGGCCGCACGGCGAGCGCGGCCCCGCCGAGTGCCAGGGCGGTGCCGCCGGCCCGCAGGGTGGCGACCTGTGCGGCGTCGACCCCGGTCTGCTGGAGCAGTTTGGCCATCGTGCCGTTCACGGCGAACAGGCTCGCGGAGCAAATGATCATCGCGATGCCGAGCGAGGGCCGGGGAGTCACGACCGGATCGTAGCGATGCCCCTTACCGGCCGAACGCGTGGAGATCCATAGTACGGGCGTTCGAGTCTGCGTTGCGTTTTTGTCGTACCGGGGGTGTAGTCTTATGCGTGTTCGAACGATTGTTCGAACACCTTGGAGGGAAGCGATTCGCGGCGCCGACCTTCGAGGATGCGGTTCGCGGCCGCAGGCCGGATTTTCGCGGGTCCGGTCGACAAGCGGGACCCTTGCCCGCCTCCCCCGACCCCCGGGCGGCGGGCGAGGGTCTGGCCGGCCGGGCGTGGTGTGGGGAAGCTCCGCTCCCGGCCGGCACGCCGCGGGGCGCTTCGAGTGGCAACGCAGGACGGCAGTGCAGGCAAGACGGCGGTTCAGGCAATACAGGGGAGAGATGATGGCGACCAGGCGCTCCGGTGCACCTCTGACGGCCGTACCCACCCCACCGACCTCCGGCTCCGGCCGGTTCCCCGCGGGCGGCCCGGCCGCCGCTCCCGGCGTCTCCGCACGCCAGGAGCTGCCCGTTCCGGCGCACGCGCTGCCCCAGCGCACCCCGCGCGAGCTGCTCACCATGGCCCGGCGCGGGTTGGAGGAGGCGGCGGCGATGCGCCCCGACGGGCTGCGGTACGCCACCGCGCACCTCTCCGCGCTGCGGGCCGCCGCGGCCGTGCTCGCCGCCCGCGCCACCCCCGCGCCCGGCGTCCGGCGCAGCCGGCCCACCAGCGTGTGGACGCTGCTCGTGATGGTCGCGCCGGAGCTGCGCGAGTGGGCCGCGTTCTTCTCGGCCACCGCCGGCAAGCGCGCCGCCGCCGAGGCCGGCATCCCCCGCGTGGTGACCGCCCGGGAGGCCGACGACCTGATGCGCTCCGCCGAGCAGTTCATCGCCGTGGTCGAGGTCGGGCTCGGGTTCTCGTACCAGCCCTATCTGGAGGGGCTCGCCGCGAGCTAGTTCGTTCAGCACAGATCCACGGCGGGACCGCGAGAGCAGGGCGCGATGGGGGGCAGTGCCGCGTCGATGCGGGTCGTCCGGGAGGCGGGCCTCACCGGCCTGGTCCGCCCGGGCAGCGCGCACACGACCGACGAGCTGGGCAGTCAGCGGCAGTTGCCGGTGCTGCCCGAGCTGCGTCCCCTGCTGCCCGGCGGCGGGCTGCGCCGGGGGACCACCGTCGGGATCTCCACCTCCTCCACCGCCCCCTCCGCCGCCGGGCCCATCGGCGGTGCCGCCGCGCGGGCGGGCGCGGGGGTCCGGCCGCAGCGGGCCGTGGCCGGGCTCCCGGTGGCGACCTCCGTGCTGCTGGCGCTGCTCGTCGAGGCGTCGCGGGCCGGTTCGTGGTGTGCCGTCGTGGGCCTGCCGACCCTCGGCGTGGCGGCCGCCGCCGAGCTGGGCATCGCGCTGGACCGGCTGGCGCTCGTGGCGCATCCCGGTGCCGAGTGGCCGACCGTGGTGGCGGCGCTGCTGGACGGGTTCGACGTGGTGGCGGTGGCGGCTCCGGCCGGTGTCACGCCGGCGGTCGCGAGCCGGCTGGCCGCCCGGGCACGGCAGCGCGGCGGGGTGCTGGTGCCGTTCGGGCCGTGGCACGGGGCCGACCTGACGCTGGAGGCCGCCGACCCGGTGTGGCACGGGATCGAGGACGGTCACGGGCGGCTGCGCGGCCGGCAGGTCAGCATCACCGCCCGCGGGCGGGGTGCGTCGGCGGCGCCCCGGCTCACCCACCTGTGGCTGCCGCGCCCCACGGGTGTGCTCGCCGACCTCGGGCCGATGGGGGAGATCGCGTCGCCGATCGAGCTGGACGCCCGCCGGCCGGTTCCCGGCGCCGAGCCGCCGGGTGTGTCCACTGTGGACAGTGATTCCACTGTGGACGGTGCGACGGTGCACGAGCTCCGGCCACGGGCGGCCGGATGAGCGTGCGGACGCTGGCGATCTGGTGTCCGGACTGGCCGGTGATCGCGTTCGAGCTGACCGAGGGTGTGCCGGCCACCGGCCCCGTGGCCGTCCTGCGCAACAACCGGGTGCTCGCGTGTTCGCCGGCCGCGCGGGCCGAAGGGGTGCGCCGCGGGCTGCGCAAGCGGGAGGTGCAGGGGCGCTGCCCGCAGGTCGTCGTGGTGGAGCACGACCCGGGGCGGGACGCGCGGGCGTTCGAGCCGGTGGTGGCGGCCGTCTCCGAGCTGGTGCCGAGCGTCGAGGTGGTGCGCTCCGGCGTGTGCGCGGTCGCGGCCCGCGGGCCGGCGCGGTACTACGGCGGGGAGGAGCCCGCGGCCGAACGGCTCGTCGAGCACATCGCCCAGGCCTGCGGGGTCGAGGCGCAGATCGGGATCGCCGACGGGGTGTTCGCCGCGGTGCTGGCCGCGCGGGCGGGGCGGCTGGTCGAGCCGGGTGGCACCGCCGCCTACCTGTCCGGGCTCGACGTGGCCGCCACGGGACGGCCCGCGCTCGTCGAGCTGTTGCGCCGGCTGGGCGTCCGCACGCTCGGCGACTTCGCGGCGCTGCCGGCGGCCGACGTGCTGGCCCGGTTCGGGTTCGACGGCGCGCTGGCGCACCGGCTGGCGGCCGGGCTGGACGATCACCCCCTGCGCCCCGAACGCCTCCCGCCCGACCTCGACGTCGCCGACGACTTCACCGACGAGCCGCTCGACCGGGTCGACTCCGCCGCGTTCGCCGCCCGCGCGCTGGCCGAACGCCTCCACGCCACGCTCGCCGGCCACGGCCTCGCCTGCACCCGCCTGGGCATCGAGGCGCGCACCGAGGCCGGCGAGGAACTGCACCGCGTGTGGCGGCACGACGGGCTGCTCACGGCGGCCGCCATCGCCGACCGCGTGCGCTGGCAGCTGGACGGCTGGCTCACGAATCGCCACCGCCCGGCCCCGGGCGCACCCGCCACGAGCGGCGGGCCGACCGCCGGGATCACGCGGCTGCGGCTCATCCCGGACGGGATCGTCCCCGCCGGTGGGCTCCAGCTCGGCCTGTGGGGCGACGCGGGAGAAAACCGCGACCGCGCCGACCGCGCCATGACCCGCGTCCAGGGGCTGCTCGGCCCGGACGCGGTGCGGGTGGGCGTGCCGAGCGGCGGCCGCGATCCGGGGGAGCGGGTCACGCTCGTGCCGTGGGGCGACGAGCCGGTCCCCGAACGCCCCGCCGAGCCCCCGTGGCCCGGCCGCATCCCGGCGCCCGCACCGGCGACGGTCTTTCCCGACCCGCTGCCGGCGGCCGTGTACGACGACGGCGGCGTGGCCGTCGCGGTCAGCGGCCGGCTGGCGGTCAGCGCACCGCCGGCGCAGCTGCGGATCGGGGCGGACCCGCCGGTGGCCGTGGCCGGATGGGCCGGCCCGTGGCCGATCGACGAACGCTGGTGGGCGCCGGCGGAGGCGCAGCGGGCGGCGCGGTTCCAGTTCGTGCTGGCGGACGGGCGGGCGGTGCTGGCGGTGCTGGCCCGGGGGAACTGGTCGGTGACGGCGGTGTACGACTGATGGGGTTCGAGAATCCGGACATCCCGTGGGACCGGTTCGAGCGGATGCTGTCCGGGAAGCCGCTCGTCGAGGACCCGTTGGTGGCCGACGGCGGGGACTCACCGGCGTTCTCCCGGAAACGGCCGGGGTACCGCGCGCCGGAGGCGATCGACCGCCCGGACGACCCGGTGCCCTACGCGGAACTGCACTGCCACACCAACTTCAGCTTTCTCGACGGCGCCAGCCACCCGGAGGAGCTGGCCGAGCAGGCCGCCGCGCTCGGCCTCTCCGCGCTGGCCGTCACCGACCACGACGGCATGTACGGCGTGGTCCGCTTCAACGAGGCGGCCCGGGAGCTGGGCCTGCCGACGGTCTTCGGCGCGGAGCTGTCGCTCGGCCTGCCCGGCCCGCAGAACGGCGAACCCGACCCGGTCGGCCGGCACCTGCTGCTGCTGGCGCGCGGGGCCGACGGGTACGCCCGGCTGTCGCGCGGCATCGCCGACGCCCACCTCAAAGGCAAGGAGAAGGGAAAGCCGGTCTACAACGAGGACTTCCTCAGCGCGACCCTGCGCGACCACGTCGTCGTGCTGACCGGCTGTCGCAAGGGCGCGGTGCCCGCCGCCCTGGCGCGGGACGGCTGGGACGCCGCCGGGCGCGAACTGGACCGGCTGGTGTGGCTCTTCGGCGCCGACTCGGTGGTGGTCGAACTGACCGCGCACGGCAACCCGGACGACGACGAACGCAACGACGCCCTCGCGTTGCTGGCCAGGCAGAAGGGCCTGCCGACGGTCGTCACCGGCAACGTGCACTACGCGACGCCGGCCCGGCGGCGACTGGCGACCGCGCTGGCCGCCGTCCGGGCCCGGCGCAGCCTCGACGAGATCGACGGGTGGCTGCCCGCGGCGGCCGGCGCGTACCTGCGCAGCGGCGCGGAGATGGCGGCCCGGTTCGCCGCGTACCCGGGGGCGGTGGCGCGGGCCCACGCGCTGGGCCGGGAGCTGGCGTTCGACCTGCAACTGCTGGCGCCGCAGTTGCCGCCGTTCGAGCGGCCGGGGTACACCGAGATGAGCTGGCTGCGCCACCTGACGATGACCGGCGCGCGGCGCAGATACGGCACGCGGGAGGAGAACCCTGAGGCGTACAAGATGATCGAGCACGAGCTGCGCATGATCGACAAGCTCGGCTTCCCCGGCTACTTCCTCGTCGTGCACGACATCGTGACGTTCTGCAAGGAGCAGGGCATCTACTGCCAGGGGCGCGGTTCGGCGGCGAACTCCGCGGTCTGCTACGCGCTCGGCATCACCAACGTCGACGCGGTGCGGTGGGGCCTGCTCTTCGAGCGCTTCCTCTCACCCGAACGCGACGGGCCGCCCGACATCGACGTCGACATCGAGTCCGACCGGCGCGAAGAGGTCATCCAGCACGTCTTCACCAAGTACGGCCGCCGGCACACCGCCCAGGTCGCGAACGTCATCTCGTACCGCCCGCGCTCGGCCGTGCGCGACATCGCGAAGGCGTTCGGGTACTCGCCGGGGCAGCAGGACGCGTGGAGCAAACAGATCGACCGCTGGGGATACCAGGCGACCGCGGAGACCGAGGACATTCCGGCGCACATCATCGCGTTCGCGAACGAGCTGCAGACGTTCCCGCGGCACCTGGGGATCCACTCCGGCGGCATGGTCATCTGCGACCGGCCGGTCGTCGACGTCTGCCCGGTGGAGTGGGCCCGGATGCCCGGCCGCACCGTGCTCCAGTGGGACAAGGACGACTGCGCGAGCGTCGGGCTGGTCAAGTTCGACCTGCTGGGGCTGGGGATGCTGTCGGCGCTGCACTACGCGTTCGACATGGTGGAGTGCGAGTACACCATCGAGACGATGCCCCTGGAGGACCAGGAGGTGTACGCGATGCTGTGCGCCGCCGACTCGGTGGGCGTCTTCCAGGTGGAGAGCCGGGCGCAGATGGCGACGCTGCCCCGGCTGAAGCCGACGAAGTTCTACGACCTGGTGATCGAGGTCGCGCTGATCCGGCCGGGGCCGATCCAGGGCGGCTCCGTGCACCCCTACATCCGGCGCAAGAACGGGCTCGAGGAGATCAGGTACCCGCACAAGAAGTTGGAGCCGTCGCTCAAGAAGACCCTGGGCGTGCCGCTGTTCCAGGAGCAGCTGATGCAGATGGCGATCGACGTGGCCGGGTTCAGCCCCGCCGAGTCGGACGAACTGCGCCGCGCGATGGGCTCGAAGCGTTCGATGGCGAAGATGGGGCGCATCCGCGACCGCCTCTACGCGGGCATGGCCGAGAACGGCATCACCGGCGACCTCGCCGACGACCTGTTCAACAAGCTCGCCGCCTTCGCCAACTACGGCTTCCCGGAGAGCCACGCGATGAGCTTCGCCTACCTGGTGTTCGCGTCGGCGTGGCTGAAGCGGTACCACCCGGCGGCGTTCTGCGCGGCGCTCCTCAACGCCCAGCCGATGGGCTTCTACTCGACACAGTCCCTTGTGGACGATGCCCGCCGGCACGGCGTGACGGTGCGCCGCCCCGACGTCAACGCCAGCAACGCCATGGCCGTGCTGGAGCCGCCCGTGGAGCCCGGCGGCGCGCGCAACGGAGCGGGGGAGCCGGCCCAGCACTGGGGGATCGGCGGGCCGGTGGTGCGGCTGGGGCTCCGCTCCGTGCGTTCCCTCTCGGATGCGGTCGCCGACCGGATCGAAGCGGAGCGGAACGACGGCGGCCCCTATCGGGACATGGCGGACCTCGCGCGGCGCGCGGACCTGACCGCGACGCACCTGGAGGCGCTCGCCACGGCCGACGCCTTCGCCTGTTTCGGGCTCACCCGGCGGGAGGCGCTGTGGGGCGCCGGCGCCGCCGCGCAGGAGAAGGCGGGCCGGCTGCCCGGCACGGCCACCGGCGTCGAGGCGCCGACGCTGCCCGGCATGGATCCGGTCGAACGGATGCGCGCCGACGTGTGGGCGACCGGCCTGGCGCCCGACGCGCACCCGGTGCAGTTCGTCCGGGAACACCTCACGTCCGGCGGAATCCTGCCCATCGAACGATTGCACGAGATCGAGCACGGCAGGCGGGTCTTCGTCGGCGGGATCATCACGCACCGGCAGCGGCCGGCGACGGCTGGCGGCATCACGTTCATGAACCTGGAGGACGAGACCGGCATGCTCAACGTCACCTGCTCACCGGGGCTGTGGCAGCGGCACCGGCGGGTCGCGCGGCTGTCCAACGCGATGGTGGTGCGCGGCATATTGGAGAAGGTCGAGGGGGTGCTCAACCTTCGCGCCGACCATCTGGCGCCGCTGAATCTCCCGACGCGTACATCTTCCCGTGACTTCCGGTGACCCCTTTGCGTTGTCCCGCCGCTCTACCCTTGCCGTTACACAACGGGGAGGTGGTCGGTGACGGTCATGACGAGGCCCGCGCCGTCCGGCCGATTGCGCATCGCGGCCGGACGCACACCCGGACAGTTGTTCCTGGCACTCGTCGCCGTCGCGGCCATGGTGCTGCTCAGCGGCATCGTGGTCGCCGTCGCGGCCGGCCAGCGCAGCACCCTCGCCGACGAGGTGGCCACCGAGGACGGGCCGGCGGCCGACCGCGCGCTGCGCCTGTACCGGGCGCTGTCGGACGCGGACGCGACCGTCGCGGCGGCGTTCCTGGCGACCGGGGTGGAGCCGCCGGCCCTGCGCACCCGCTACGACGACGACATCGCCACCGCCTCGGCGGCGCTGCGCAGGGCGGCGGCCGACGGCGGCGGTGGGCCGCAGGTCGAGGTGCTCACCGCGCAGCTGCCCGTCTACACCGGACTGGTCGAGAAGGCCCGTGCCTACCAGCGGCAGCAGTTGCCGCTCGGGGCCGCGTACCTGCGCGAGGCGTCCGGGCTGATGCGCGACACGCTGCTGCCGGCGGCGTTCGAGCTGTCCCGGGAGCGGCGCGCCGAGCTCGGCGCCGACCGTTCCGCGGCCGGTGCCACCCAGGAGTGGGGCCTGATCGTGCTGGTCGTCACGCTCGGCCTGCTGCTGTTCGTGCAGCGGCGGCTGTTCCGGCGCACCAACCGGGTGTTCAACCGGGGGCTGGTGGCGGCGACCCTCGCGGTGCTGCTCACCGGCGGCCTCCTCGTGGGTGGCGACATCGCCGCGTCCGGCGACCTGTCGGCCAGCCACGCGCGGGGGTCGTTCCCCGGTTCGGTGCTGGCGCAGGCGCAGGTGGTGGCGCTGCAGGCGCGGGCCGACGAGGCGCTGGCGCTGGTGGCGCGCGGGAGCGGGCAGGAGTTCGAGAAGGACTACAACAGCCGGATGGCCGAACTGGTCGGCGAGGACGGCAAGAGCGGGCTGCTCGGCCGGGCGGCGCCGGTGCTGGCCGCGGCGGATCGTTCCAGCGCCGACGGGCGGGTGCTCGCCGATGCCGCGCGGGCCGCCCGCGACTGGTGGGAGGCGCACCGCAGGATGCGCGCCGCCGAGGACGAGGGGGACTACGCCCAGGCCGTTCGCCTCGCCGTCGGGACCGATCCCGGCACCGCCACGGAACACTTCACCCGGCTCGACGAGATGCTGGGCCAGTTGTTGGAGAACGCGCAGCGCCGCTTCGGCCGGGAGGCCGCGGGGGCGGATGTGCCGTGGCGGTTCGTGGCGGTCGGCGCGATGCTGCTGGCCCTGCTCGGGGCGGCGGGTGCCGCGGCCGGGCTCCAGCAGCGGATCGGAGAATATCGATGAGGCGAACGCTGTCGATGGTCCTGATCGCCCTGCTCGGGCTGACCGCGTGCGGTGGCGGGGAGCCGGCACCGGAGCCGGCCGTGAAGGCGCGCCTGCCGATGCCGGTCGGCGCGCACGACCCGGCGCCCCGGCCCTCCGCGGCGGCGCCCGCACCGGGCGGCTGCGACCCGCGGGCCAGCCTGCGCCCCGAGGGTGCCCTGCCCGCCGCGGGCGCCATGCCGGCCGGCTCCACGATGGACACGATCCTCAAGCGGGGCCGGCTCATCGTCGCCAGCGACCAGAACAACTACCTCTTCGGGTTCCGCGACCCCGGGTCGTACCAGCTCGTCGGGTTCGACGTGGAGATCGCCAGAGAGGTGGCCCGGGCCATCTTCGGCGACCCGGACCGCGTGCAGTACATCTCCGTTCCCTCGGCGGAACGTCTCAACGCCGTCGCGCAGGGCCGCGCCGACATCGCCGCCGCCTCGATCACCATCACCTGCCAGCGCCGGCAGCAGGTGGAGTTCTCCTCGGACTACTTCACGGGTGCGCAGAAGGTGTTGGTGCGCAAGGGCTCCGGCTACACCGGGATGGACTCCCTCCGCGGGAAGAAGGTCTGCGCCGTCACCGACACCACCTCGATCCGCACCGTGTTCGAGCATCCGGCACAGCCGCTCGCGGTGTCGGCCACGTCGTGGACGGACTGCCTCGTGCTGCTCCAGCAGGGCCAGGTGGACGCGATCTCCACGGACGACAACATCCTCGTGGGGCTGGTGGCGCAGGACCCGCACGTGGAGATCGTCGGGCCGGCGCTCACCGACGAGCCGCACGGGCTGGCGATGCCGCTGGACAAGCCGGACTTCACGCGCTTCGTCAACCAGGTCCTCGAACGGATGCGGGCGGACGGAACGTGGACGGGCATCTACCGTCGATGGATGGGCGCCTACGAGCCGGTGCTGAACCAGAAGTCCACCCCGCCGCAAGCTCGGTACCGATGACGGCGCCGAACGTCGACCCGATGGTCGACGCGTACGACCAGTTGGCCGTGCGCATGTACGACCTGGACGCGCACCCCGGCCTGACGCTGTGCCGTTCGCCGCTGGTGGCCGGTGTGACGGCCGAGCGGTGGCGGGCGCTGGAGCCGGAGCTGCCGCGCCTGTGGACGGCGTTCACGCACCTCGGGGTGCTGGTGACCCGGGCGCGGGACCTGCGCGGGCCGGGCCGTCCCCGGCCGGCGGCCCAGGCGGAGCTGACCGCCCTGCTGGCCAAGGCGCTCGTCGGGCTGGACGACGACGGGGTGCCGGTGCCGGAGACCGGCACGCCGACGCTGTTCTGCACGGTGCCGGAGCTGCTGGAGCTGGTGCAGGCGCGCTACCGGGGACTCACCCAGTTCCTGTCCACTGTGGACGCCGAGGCCGTCGCGAAGACCGAACGGGTCAACGCGCTGCAGGAGCGGATCCTCCGGCTGCGGCAGCCGATCACCGAGTTCGGCGAGACCGAGGCGTGGCGGCGGGCGCTCGCGCTGCTCGGTGACGTTCACGCGAAAGTGGCCGCGGACCCGCTCGGCGCGGAGGTGACCGCCGACCTCGAGTCGGTCGGCGCCGTCCTGGACGCCGAGGAGCGGCGGGTCTCGGGACTGGGGGCCGTGCGGGACGGTTTTCCGGAACGCCTCGGGCGACTGCACGGCGCCCTCGACGAACTCGTCGAGGCGGAACGCCGGGCCGCCGCCGCCGGGCGCACGGCGCGGGAGAAGACGCTGGCCCAGGGGCTGCCCGAGCCGCCGGCCCGGGCCGACGAGCTGCGCGCCGAGATCACCCACCTGGACCGCCTGGCGGCCGGCCAGAGCTGGGAGCGGCTCGCGGCCGGCCTGGACCGGGTCGAACGCGAGGTCGTCGCCGCGCACGACGCGGCGCTGCACCACACGACCGCGGCGCAGGGCCTGCTCGACCGGCGCGAGGAACTGCGCGGCCGGCTGCGCGCCTACGAGGTGAAGGCGGCGCGGGTCGGCGCGGCCGAGGAGCCCGCGGTCGTGGAGGTCCACACCCAGGTGCGGGAACTGCTGAGCGTGCGGCCGTGCGACCTGGCCGCCGCCACCCGGGCCCTCGCCCGCTATCAGCAGGTGCTCGCCGACAGCGAACGGAGACGGGGGAGCGTGCGGTGAACGACAAGTGCCAGGAGCCGGACTGCACCGGTACCTACGCGGCCGACGGGTTCTGCGACGAGTGCGGCGCCCAGCGTTCCGCCGCGCCCGCCGTCCTGTCCGCGTCCACCCAACCGGCGACCTCGTCGAGCCGGGCCTCGCAGCGGACCGGGACCTCGTCATCGAGATCCACCGGCCGGCGCACCGCGCGCGGCGGCCTCGGCGCCGGCATGGTCGACGTGCCGCCGGTCCCGTTGCGCGACCCGGCGAGCGCCGTCATGGCCCACCCCGAGGTCCCGGAGAAGCGCCGCTTCTGCGGCCGCTGCGAGAGCCCGGTCGGCCGTTCCCGCGATGGCAAGCCGGGCCGCACCGAGGGCTTCTGTCCGAGCTGCCGCACCCCGTTCTCGTTCGAACCGCGGCTCAAGGGCGGCGACCGCGTCGGCGGCCGGTACGAGGTGCTCGGCTGCCTGGCGCACGGCGGGCTCGGTTGGATCTACCTGGCCCGCGACACCAACGTCAGCGACACCGTCGCCGACCGCTGGGTGGTGCTCAAGGGCCTGATCGACACCGGCGACCCGGACGCCGCGCTGGCCGCCATCGCCGAACGCCGCTTCCTCGTCAGCGTCAGCCACCCGAACATCGTCACCATCCACGACCTCGTCGAGCACCCCGATCCGAAGACGGGCGTGCCGGTCAGCTACATCGTGATGGAGTACATCGGCGGGCGTTCGCTGCGCGACGTGGCGCTCGATCACCGCCGTGCCGCCGGCGGGCCGCTGCCGCTGCCCCAGGTGCTGGCGTACGCGCTGGAGGTCCTGCCGGCGCTGGGCTACCTGCACGGGCGCGACCTCATCTACTGCGACTTCAAGCCGGACAACGTGATCCAGGCCGAGGAACAGCTGAAGCTGATCGACCTCGGCGGGGTGCGCCGCGCCGACGACCAGGAGAGCGCGATCTACGGCACCCCCGGCTACAAGGCGCCGGAGATCGGTGTGGAGGCGCCGGACGTCTCGACCGACCTGTACACCGTGGGCCGTTCGATGGCGGTGCTGAGCTTCGACTTCTCCGGCTTCACGAGCACCTACGAGTACTCGTTGCCGCCGGTGTCGGCCGTGCCGCTGTTCGCGCAGGAGGAGTCGTACCACCGGCTGCTGCGGCGCACGACGCACAGCGATCCCGCACGCCGGTTCGGCTCGGCGGCCGACCTCGTCGACCAGGTGACCGGTGTGCTGCGGGAGGTGCTCTCGGCCGCCGACGGGCAGGCGCGGGCGGCGCTGTCGACGTACTTCACGCCGGAACGGCGCACGTTCGGCACCGACGACCCGTCCGACGGCGACGCGTCGGGGGTGCCGATCGACCTGGGCGCCGGAGCGCTGCTGCCCTCGCCCGAGCCGGCCTCGCTGCTGGCGGCGTTGCCGCTGCCGCTGCCGGACCCGGGTGATCCGAGCACGCCGCTGCTGGCCGCGTTGGTGGGCGCGGAGCCGGCCGACGTGGTGCGCGCGCTGGGCGACCAGGACCTGCCGGGCATCTCGGCGAAGCTGGCGCTGGCACTGGCGCGCACGGAGGCCGGCGACCCGGCGACGGCGCGGGCCGAACTGGACGCGCTGGACCCGCTGGAGTGGCGGGTGCCGTACTACCGCGGGCTGATCGCGCTGGCCGCCCGGGACATCGCGGCGGCGGTGCGGGAGTTCGACGCGGTGTACGACGCGGTGCCCGGCGAACCGGCCGTGCGGCTGGCCCTCGGCGTCGCCGTCGAGCTGGCCGGCGACGCCGGTGCGGCCGCCCGCCGCTACGAACGGGTCTGGCGGGTGGACCGCTCGTTCGTCAGCGCGGCGTTCGGGCTGGCGCGGGCGCGGGTCGCCCTGGGCCAACGAACGCTCGCACTGTCCACTTTGGACGAGGTGCCGGAGAATTCGAGCCACCGGGTCGCGGCACAACTGGCCGCCGTGCGGATCGAACTGTCCGGTGGCGACACGGTCGCCGCGGGGCGGCGTCTTGCGGCCGTGCGGCTGGACCCGTACAACCGGGCGCGGTGGCAGGTGGCCCTGCTCCAGTCCACATTGGACAAGAAGCCGCGGGCCGATCGGGAGGTGCGGGTGGCGCTGGAGAAGGCGTATCGGGAGTTCGCCGCGCAGGTGCAGGACCGGCCGGCCAGGATCGAACTGGTGGACCGCGCCAACGCCGTTCGGCCCCGGACGTGGGTATGAGCGCGTGTGTGGCCTGTCGGGCCGAGCTCGGTCCCGGCGATCGGTTCTGTGAGGCCTGCGGGAGGGCGGTCGACGCACCGTCCACTGTGGAGAGTCTGCTGACCACCGAGGCACCCGACCAGCCCTGCCCGGACTGCCGGGAGACCGCGCCGCCCGACGGGTACGGGTACTGCCCGCACTGCGGGGCCCGCCGCGTCGTCGTCGCGGCCAGCGCCGAACTCGACCTCGGCACCGTCGCCGGCGTCACCGACGTGGGCCGCCGCCGCGCCGCCAACGAGGACGCGCTCGCCATCGCCCGGGCCCCGGGCGTCTCCGCCGCCGTCGTCTGCGACGGCATCTCCACCGCCACCCGCGCCGACGTCGCCTCCGGCTCCGCCGTGCGCGCCGCGATCACGAGCATCATGGAGAACGGCGCCGGCCACGCCCCGGAGGCGGCGCTGCTGCAGGCGGCCACCCGCGCCGGTGCGGCGGCCACGGCGCGGGCCGCCGGCGAGTTGGCCCCGAACCCGCCGTCCTGCACGCTCGTCGCCGGCATCGTGACGGCCGGTTCGGTGGCCGTGGCGTGGCTCGGCGACAGCCGCGCGTACTGGTTGCCCGTTCGGGGGGAGCCGCGGTGTGTGACCGTCGACGACTCGCTCGCCGGGCAGCTCGGCGCGGCGGGTGTGCCCGTCTCGGGCGCGGATCCGCGCTCGCGCGCGCTGCTGCGCTGGATCGGTGCCGACGCACCGGCCGGACCCGCGCACACGGCGGTCTTCTCTCCCGAGGGCCCCGGCACGCTCGTGCTCTGCTCCGACGGGCTGTCCCACTACTTCGACGCGGCAGGCGAACTGGCGGCGGCCGTTCCGGCCGGTGACCCGTCCGCGGTGGCGCGCACCCTGGTCGACCTGGCCAACGCGCGGGGCGGCCACGACAACGTGACGGTGGCGGTGCTGCCGTTCCCTATCCCGGAGGAGGGAGGCAACGATGAGTGACTTCACCGTTGAGGCCGACTGGAGTCCGCACCTCGCCGTCGACGGGGGCGTGGTCGACATCATCGTGACCGTGACGAGCAGCGCCGGCGGCGCCCCTGCCGCACAGGGCGCGGCACCGAGCGTGGCACAGGTGATCATGGTCGACTGCTCCGGTTCCATGGCCGGGCGGGAGATCGAGGAGGCCAAGCGCGCCACGAACGCCGCCATCGACGCGCTCCGCGACGGCGTCAGGTTCGCGGTCATCGCCGGGACCGAGCGGGCGCAGGCGGCGTTCCCGGTCAACCAGACGCTCGTCCCGGCGAACGACCGCACGCGCCGCGAGGCGAAGCAGGCCGTCCGCACGATGCGGGCCGGCGGCGGCACGGCGATCGGCCAGTGGCTCACCCTGGCCCGGCACCTGTTCCAGGCCGACCCGGCGGAGATCCGGCACGCGATCCTGCTCACCGACGGCGCGAACGGCGAAGCCCGCGGCACCCTCGCCCGCGTGCTCGAGGAGTGCGCCGGCGCGTTCGTGTGCGACAGCCGCGGCGTCGGCTCCGGCTGGGTCGCCACCGAACTGCGCGCCATCGCCTCGGCGCTGCTCGGCACGGCCGACGCGCTCGCCGACTCGGGTGACCTGGCCACGGAGTTCCGTTCGATGATCGAGGCGCAGATGGGCAAGGTCGTGGCCGACGTGGGCCTGCGGCTGTGGACCCCGGCCGGAGCGGACGTGCGCGCGGTCAAGCAGGTGTTCCCGGAGGTGGTCGACCTGACGACCCGCCGCACCGAGGTGAACGCCCGCTCCGGCGACTACCCGCTCGGCGCCTGGGGCGCGGAGAGCCGCGACTACCACGTGAGCCTCTCGGTGCCGGGCGCCAAGCCGTTGGAGACCCGGGCGGTGCTGCGGGCCGGCGTGGTCGCCCGCGACGGCACCCCGCTCGCCGAACAGAAGCTCGTGACGGCCACCTGGACCGAGGACATCGAACAGTCCACCAAGGTGAACCCGCGCGTGGCGCAGTACCTCGGCCAGACCGAGCTGGACGAGGCGATCCAGGAGGCCGTCGCGGCGCGCAAGGCCGGCGACACGGAACGGGCCACGGCGAAGTTCGGCCGGGCGGCCAAACTGGCGCACGAGACCGGGCGCGTCGGCACGCTCAAGCTCATCGAGAAGGCGGTCGAGGTCGTCGACGCCCCGTCCGGCACGGTGAAGCTGCGCACGACGGGAGGCGTCTCGCGCGACGAGGAGATGCTGGAGGCCCGGTCGCAGAAGACCGCGCGGGTGGGTCGCGGGACGAAGGAGAGCTGATGGTGCGCTGTCCCGAGGGACACGAGTCGGAGACCGCGGACTTCTGCGACGTCTGCGGCGCACAGATCGGCGCGGCCGTCCCGGCGGCCGCCGCTGTTCCGTCCGCAGCGGCCGGTCCGGCGTCGGCGTCGGCGTCGGCGTCGGACGAGCGGTGCCCGTTGTGCGGGACGCCGCGGGACGGGCGGTTCTGTGAGAACGACGGCTACGACTTCCTGCTGCGCGCGGGCGGCGCGGTGGAGACCCCGGGCCCGCCGGCGGGCGGACCCGATGTACCTGACGGGCCCGGCGGCCCGGGCCTGCACGAACCGCACGCTCCGTCCACAGTGGACGGTACGGGCACCGGCAGCGGCGGCGGCAACAACGGCGACAGCGGCTGGCGCCTCATCGTCACCGCCGACGCCGAACACCACCGCCGGATGGTCGCCCTGGCCGGCCCGGAGGAGACCGCCGGCTACCCGTTCCCGGCGTTCCTGCCGGCGCGGACGTTCGCCGTCGGGGGCGCGCAGACGCTGATCGGGCGGCGCAGCCGGTCCCGTGGGCTCAACCCGGAGGTGGACCTGTCCGGGCCGCCGGAGGATCCGGGCGTGTCGCACGCGCAGGCCATGGTGCTGGTGCAGCCGGACGGGTCGGTGGCCGTCGTGGACCTCGACTCGTCCAACGGCACCTACGTCAACGGCGCCATCGAGGCGATCCCGCCGATGACCCCGGTGCCGCTGTCGGCCGGTGATCGCATTCACGTCGGGCTCTGGACCACGCTCACGCTCACCGACGGGTGAACGGATCGGTTACACGCCTGTGGCGTGCCTCATTCGGGACGCGTCCTCGTTCGGTGACGCCGGATGGTTGATCGATAACCTCCCGGCCGGTCGCAAACAGCGACTGCCAAGTTGCGCAACGAAGCGTCCGTTGGCCGCCACCACCGGCGAGCGGGCGCGCGCCCTCACGAACAGGACGTGCACGTGCGTAAGAGCAGAATCGCCCTCACCCTCGCGGCGGTGGCGGCGGCCCTCGTCACCGCCACCCCGCAGGCCGCCGTCGCGGCACCCGACCCGCTGCCCACGGCGATCGTCGCTACGTTCGACGTCGTCGGGGAGACGTTCCGGGTCGAGTTCGACGACCCGAACGAGATCGAGAAGGTCTACGCGGCGGCCGCGGCCAAGGACGGCGAGCAGTATCCCTTCCCGATCGGGACCATCGACTGGAGCGGTCCCGGTGTGAACACCGGCTACCCGTGGCACCTCAAGGACGCCACCATGGTCGACTGGGCCATCGAATGGTGCGACGGCCGCCCGAGCATGGTCGTTGCCGGTGTGTGGGGCCCGCCCACCTACTGCCCCTGGGGCGCCAAGGTCGTGCAGATCGAGGCGGTGAACCCCAGGATCGCGGCGGTGGACCCGGTGGTCGCCACGTTCGACGTGCGGGGTCAGGCGCTCCGCGTGCAGTTCACCGACCCGAACGCGATCGCCGACCTGTACGACGTCGAGGCGGGCCGGGCCAGCATGTTCCCGATGGGTCGGATCGTCTGGGGCGAGACCCAGGTGAACCTCGGCTACGCGTGGCACCTCGCGGACGCCGTCATGGTGGAGGCGGCCGCCGAGGTGTGCGACGGCCGCCCCAGTGACATCGTCGAGGGCAAGTGGAAGCCGGCCAACTTCTGCCCGTGGAGCGCGAAGCTCACGCACATCACGAAGGGGTAAGCGTCACCTCCACCCGCACCGTCGCGCCGGCCGGCGCGAGCGGGACCAGGGTGCCCTCGACCCGGGTGCCGTCGACCACGAGATGGTCGGCGCGCCCGGGTCCGTTCGGTTGGCGCACCTCGATCTCGTACGTCGCGCCGCGGAACCGTCGGGTCGCCGTGAAGCCGTCCCAGTCGCCGGGGATCACCGGGTCGATCCGCAGGCCGTCGAAGTCGGCGCGCAGCCCCAGGATCCACTGGCTGATGGCGGCGAAGTTCCACGCGGCGGTGCCGGTGAGCCAGGAGTTCTTCGCCTCGCCGTGGGTGGGCGCGTCCTTGCCGGCGATCATCTGCGCGTAGACGTACGGCTCGCAGCGGTGCACCTCGCTGATGTCCTCGCGGGCCGAGGGATTGATCCGGCGGTAGTAGTCGTACGCAGCGTCGCCGTTGCCCCGCATCGCCTCCGCGATCATGATCCACGGGTTGGTGTGGCAGAAGATGCCGGCGTTCTCCTTGTAGCCCGGCGGGTAGGTGGAGATCTCACCCAGTTCGACGTGGTAGGAGGAGTAGGCGGGCTGCTGGAGCACGATGCCGTGCGGGGTGGCGAGGCGTTCGGCGACGCTGTCCAGCGCCCGCGCGGCGGTGCCGTCACCCAGGCCCACGCCGGCGAGCACGCACATGCCCTGCGGTTCGATGAAGATCTGGCCCTCGGCGTTCTCGCTGGAGCCGATGACCGTCCCGAAGTAGTCGTACGCCCGGCGGAACCAGGCGCCGTCCCAGCCGTGCTCGGCGATCGTGCCGGTCATCTTCTCGGCGTTCTGTCGATAGGACTCCGCCTCGTCCGCGAACCCGCACCCGGCCGCGATCTCGGCCAGTTCCTTGGCGGCGAGCACGAACAGCCCGGCGATGAAGACGGACTCGGCGACCCCACCCTCGCGGTTGCCCGTCGTCTGGAACGACTCGCCCGGCTCCTCGGAGAAGCAGTTGAGGTTGAGGCAGTCGTTCCAGTCGGCGCGGCCGATCAGCGGCAGCCCGTGCGGGCCGAGGCGGTCCAGCGTGTACGAGACCGAACGGCGCAGGTGCTCGTACAGCGACACCTCGCTGCCCGGCTTGTTGTCGAACGGCACGGCCTCGTCGAGGATCGCCTTGTCGCCGGTCTCCTTCAGGTAGGCGGCCACGCCGAGCACCAGCCACAGCGGGTCGTCGTTGAAGCCGCCGCCGATGTCGTTGTTCCCCCGCTTGGTGAGCGGCTGGTACTGGTGGTACGCCCCGCCGGTGTCGAGCTGGGTGGCGGCGATGTCGAGGATCCGTTCCTTCGCCCGTTCCGGGATCATGTGCACGAACCCGAGCAGATCCTGGTTGGAGTCGCGGAAGCCCATGCCGCGCCCGATGCCGGACTCGTAGCCCGACGCCGATCGGCTCATGTTGAACGTGACCATGCACTGGTAGGCGTTCCAGATGTTGACCATGCGGTCGGTGTCGGCGTCGGGCGTGCGCACGGTCACCGTGTCGAGCAGCTTCGTCCAGTGGTCGCGAAGCGCTTCGAAGCCGCGTTCCACGGTGTCGCCGTCCAACCAGCGCTCGATGACCGGCCGCACCAGTCGCTTGTTGACCGTCTGCGAGCCGGGCGGGTCGAACTTCGCGTCGCGCGGGTTCTCCCAGTACCCCAGCAGGAAAACGATCTCCTTGGTCTCACCGGCGGCCAATGAAATCTTCACGTGGTGGCTGCCGTGCGGCGCCCAGCCGTTGGCGATCGAGTCGCTCGCCCGGCCGCGTTCGACGGCGATCGGGGTCTCCCAGCCGCGGTACGGCCCGAGGAACGCGTCGCGGTCGGTGTCGAACCCGGCCAGCGGCTCCGAGCAGGCGAAGTACGCGAAGTGGTCGCGCCGTTCGCGGTACTCGGTCTTGTGGTAGATGACCCCGTCGACGACCTCGACCTGGCCGGTGGAGAAGTTGCGCTGGAAGTTGGTGGTGTCGTCCTGCGCGTCCCAGAGGCAGAACTCCACCGACGAGAACAGGCTCAGCTCGGCCCGGTTGTGCCGCCGGTTGGTGACCCGCACCCGCCACACCTCGAGCGTCTCGCCGAGCGGCACGTAGTAGAGCGTCTCGGCGTGGATGCCCCGGTAGGTGGAGCTGATCTGCGTGTAGGAGAGCCCGTGGCGGGCCTCGTAGGAGTCGAGTTCGGTGCGGGTCGGCTGCCACGACGGCGACCAGTACCGGCCGTCGCTGTCGTCGCGCAGGTAGACGTACCGTCCGCCGAGGTCGCGGGGCGCGTTGTTGTAGCGGTATCGGGTGAGCCGGCGCAGCTTCGCGTCGCGGTAGAACGAGTAGCCGCCCCCGGTGTTGGACACGATTCCGAAGTAGGAGTCGGTGCCCAGGTAGTTGATCCACGGCAGGGGAGTGTCGGGGCGGTCTATGACGTACTCGCGACGATCATCGTCAAAGTGTCCGAAGCGCACAGAAAACTCCCTAGGCCGACGGTGAGGAAAGGCTCCCGGTGGCGACTCGGGAGCGCTCCCATGAGCGTTGCCCCTCGCCCCTTACGTGTCAATGGCGGTATGTTGGGCGCAACCCACGGGAGTCCGGTGCGACCGGGCTGAGAGGGGGGCTGTGAGCCCCCGACCGTCGAACCTGATCCGGATCATGCCGGCGCAGGGAGGAGCCTCGCATGAAACATGTCGGCCGGTTGCACCTCGTGACCGACGCGCGCCCGGGCCGGGACGTCCTGGCCACCGTCGCCGCGGCCGTCGCGGGCGGCGTCGACACCGTCCAGGTCCGGGTCGAGGACGACCTCACCGACCGCCTCGCGTACGAGCTCGCCGAGTCCGTGCTCCGGCTGTGCCGCGACGCCGGGGTGACCTGCCTGGTCAACGACCGCCTCGACGTCGCGCTCGCCGTCGGCGCCGACGGTGCGCACGTGGGCGCCGACGACCTTCCGGTAGCCGCCGCCCGCCGCGTCCTCGGCCCCGACGCGATCCTCGGCGCGACCGCCCGCGACCCGGTCGTCGCGCGCCGGGCAGTCGCCGACGGCGCCACCTATCTGGGCGTCGGCCCGGCCTACGCCACGTCCACCAAGGCCGGCCTCCCGGACGCGATCGGCCCGGCCGGGGTGGCCGCGGTCGCCGGTGCCGTGTCGGTCCCGGTGATCGCCATCGCCGGTGTCACGGTGGAGCGGATCCCGGCACTGCTCGCCGCCGGCGCCCACGGCGTGGCGGTGGTCGGCGCGATCTGCGCCGCCGGCGACCCGGCCGCCGCCGCGCTCGCCCTCCGCGCGGAGCTTCCCGCATGAGGCCCGGGCCCGCGCCCACGCCCGCGGGGCGCGCGGCGACGCCCGCGCCGATCTTGCAGTTGTGGCGCCCGGGGTGTCCGGTTATGACCTGCGGTGTCCCAGCCACAAGTGCAAGATCGGCGGGGTGGGTGGCGTGACGATGCGGGTGGCGGTTGTCGGGGGTGGGGTCGTCGGGCTCGCCGTCGCGTGGCGGCTGGCCGCCGCCGGGGACCAGGTCACCGTGTACGACCCGGCGCCGGGGTCCGGGGCCACGGGCGTCGCCGCGGGCATGCTGGCGCCGGTGGGGGAGTCGCGGTTCGGGGAGGAGCCGATGCACCGGCTGCTGCTCGCCGGGGCCGACCGCTGGCCGGCGTTCGCCGCCGCGCTCACCGAGGCGACCGGCCACGACCTCGGATACCGCGACGAGGGCACCCTGCTCGTCGCGCTGACCGACGACGACCTGCGCACCGTGGCCCGCCTCGCCGACTTCCACCGGCGCGCGGGGCTGACCGTCGAGCCGCTGCGCGCCGCCGACCTGCGCGAACGCGAGCCGTTGCTGGCGCCGCGCGTCCGCGGGGGTGCGTTCGTCGCGCAGGACCGGCAGGTCGACCCGCGCCGGCTCGCCGTGGCGCTGCGGATCGCCGCGGAGAAGGCCGGCGCCGCGTTCGTCGGCGACCCGGTGACCCGACTGTCCGATGTGGACGGTGCCGACGCGACCGTGGTGGCGGCCGGCTGCGGCAGCGCGGTGCTCGTTCCGGGGTTGCCCGTGCGGCCGGTCAAGGGGCAGGTGCTCCGGCTGCGGGCCACCGGGGACGCGCCGCCGCTGCGGCACGTTCTGCGGGGCCACGCCGCCAACCGGTCGGTGTACGTGGTGCCCCGGCGGGACGGCGAGATCGTCGTCGGCGCCACCGAGGAGGAACGCGGCACCGACGTTCAGGTCACCGCGGGCGGCGTGCTCGACCTGCTGCGGCCGGCCGTCGACCTGGTGCCGGGCCTCGCCGAGTACGCGCTCGTCGAGACCGCCGCCGGCAGCCGCCCCGGAACGCCCGACAACGCGCCGATCGTCGGGCGGCTCCGCGCGGGTGTGCTCGTCGCCACGGGGCACTACCGCGACGGCGTCCTCCTCGCCCCGATCACCGCCGACGCCGTCGCCGCGATGGTTCGCGGGGAGGCGCCGCCGGACGAGTTCCGGCCGTTCGGCCCCGACCGCTTCCCGGGAGTGTCCACATGAGACTGATCGTCAACGGGCAACACCGCGACATCGCGGAGCACGCCACCGTCGCCGACCTGGTCGGGGAGATGGCACCCGACGCCGCGCGGGGGATCGCCGTCGCCGTCAACGCCGAGGTGGTGCCGCGCGCGGAGTGGGCCGGCACGGCGCTGCGCGACGAGGACAGCGTCGAGGTGCTCACGGCGGTGCAGGGTGGCTGACGCGTTCGTGGTCGCCGGCGAGGAACTGCCGTCGCGGCTCATTCTCGGCACCGGCGGGGCGGCCAGCCTCAAGGCCCTGGAGGAGGCGATCGTCGCCAGCGGCACCGCGCTCGTCACGGTGGCCCTGCGCCGCATCGACCCCAACGCACAGGGGTCGGTCGTGGACGTCATCGACCGGTGCGGAGTGCGCGTGCTGCCCAACACCGCCGGCTGCTACACGGCCACCGAGGCGGTGCGGCTGGCGCACCTGGCGCGGGAGGCGTTCGACACGCCGTGGGTGAAGCTGGAGGTCATCGGCGACGAGGACACCCTCCTGCCGGACCCGATCGAGACCGTGGCCGCCGCGGCCCGGCTGGTCGAGGACGGGTTCGTGGTGCTGCCGTACACCACGGACGACCCGATCGTGGCGCGCCGGCTCGCCGACGCCGGGTGCGCGGCGGTGATGCCGCTGGGCTCGCCGATCGGTTCGGGGCTGGGGATCCGCAACCCGCACAACATCGCGCTGATCCGCCAGGCGGTGAGCATCCCGGTGGTGCTCGACGCCGGCATCGGCACCGCCTCCGACGCGGCCCTCGCGATGGAACTCGGCTGCGACGCCGTGCTGCTCGCCTCCGCCGTAACGCGGGCGGAGCACCCGGCGCGGATGGCCGAGGCGATGCGGCTGGCCGTGCAGGGCGGCCGGCTGGCCTATCGCTCCGGGCGCATTCCGAAGCGGGACAACGCATTGGCGTCGAGCCCCTTCGAGGGACTGCCGGCGTGGTGATCGTCTACACCGACCGGCGGCTCGTGGGAGAACGTGACCTGGCCGCACTGGCGGTGTCCGTGGTGGCGGGTGGCGCTTCCCGGGTAGTTCTCCGGGAAAAGGACCTCGACACCACGGAACGGGAGGCGCTCGCGGACCGGCTGCGCGCGGAGATCGGGGATCTGCTGTTGGTGTCCGATGTGGACGGTGCGCACCGGGACGCGGCGGGGACGGTGGTCGGTCGGGCGGCCCACTCCCCGGCGGAACTGGCCGCGGCCGCCGGCGCGGAGTACGCGACGCTGTCGCCGGTCTACGCCACGGCCAGCAAGCCCGGCTACGGGCCGGCGCTCGGGCTCGACACGCTGCGCCGCTGGTGCGCGGAGGCGCCCGTGCCGGTGTACGCGCTGGGCGGCATCGACACGCCGGCGCGGGCGGCCGAGTGCGTGCGGGCCGGCGCCGACGGGGTGGCGGTCATGGGAGTGGCGATGCGGGCGGCCGATCCGTCCACAGTGGTCAGTGCGCTCAAGGAGGCGGTATGGAACAGCCGGTCGTCGCGTTGACGGTCGCCGGATCGGACTCCGGCGGGGGAGCCGGTGTCCAGGCGGACCTGAAGGCGTTCGCGATGTGCGGGGTCTTCGGCGCGAGCGTCTTCACGGCGCTCACCGCGCAGAACACCATGGGCGTGAAGGGGATCCACGCGGTGCCGCGCGACTTCGTCGCCGCACAGCTCGACGCGGTCCTCGCCGACCTGCCCGTCGGCGCGGTCAAGACCGGGATGCTGGCCAGTGCGTCCACGGTGGAACTGGTCGCCGAGTACGCGCCCCGCCTGCCCAACCTGGTGGTGGATCCGGTGCTGGTGGCCTCCAGCGGCGACCGCCTCTTCACCGACAGCGTCGAACAGGCCTATCTGACGGCGCTCTTCCCGCACGCGGCCGTCATCACCCCGAACATGCGCGAGGCGTCGGTACTCACCGGCCGCGAGGTGTCCACAGTGGACGACATGCGCGCCGCCGCCGAACGCCTCGGCGAGACCGGCGCGAAGTGCGTGGTGGTGAAGGGCGGCCACCTGAGTGACTCGTCGGCCGTCGACGTCGTCTGGCGCGACGGCACTGTCGACCTGGTCGAGGCCCCCTGGGTGGAGACCCGCAACAACCACGGCACCGGGTGCACCTTCGCCGCGGTGACCGCCGCGCGCCTCGCCAGGGGCGCGGACCCGAAGTCGGCCATTTTCGGTGCCAAGGCCTACGTGCACGAGGCGATCCGCGCGTCCGCGGACTGGCGTCTCGGCGGCGGCCACGGCCCGCTCGGATGGAAGCCCATGCCCTGAACACCTGAAAGGTGGTCTCGTGCGGAACAAGGTGTACGTCACCGGCTCACGTCCCGACCTGCGGGTCCCGTTCGCGGAGGTGCCGCTCAGCGACGGCTCCGCACCGGTGCGGCTCTACGACACGTCCGGCCCCGCGACCCCGTCACCCGTCCGCCGCGCCTGGATCGACGAGCGCGGCCCCGGCACGAACGTCACCCAACTGCACTACGCGCGGCGCGGCATCACGACCCCGGAGATGGAGTTCGCCGCGATCCGCGAGGGACTGCCGCCGGCGCTGGTCCGGGAGGAGATCGCCGCCGGGCGGGCGATCCTGCCGGCGAACGTCAACCACCCGGAGAGCGAACCGATGGTCATCGGCTCCCGCTTCCTGGTGAAGGTGAACGCCAACATCGGCACCTCGGCCGTGACGTCCACAGTGGACGAAGAGGTGGCGAAGCTGACCTGGGCCACCCGGTGGGGCGCCGACACGGTGATGGACCTGTCGACCGGCAGGCGCATCCGCGAGACGCGCGAGGCGATCCTGCGCCACTCCGCGGTCCCGATCGGCACCGTGCCGCTCTACGAGGCCCTGGAGAAGGTCGGCGGCGATCCGGTGAAGCTGTCCTGGGAGGTCTTCCGGGACACCGTGATCGAACAGGCCGAGCAGGGCGTCGACTACATGACCGTGCACGCCGGGGTGCGCCTGGCGCACGTTCCCCTCGCCGCCGAACGGATCACCGGGATCGTGTCACGCGGCGGTTCGATCATGGCGGCGTGGTGCCTCGCGCATCACGAGGAGAGCTTCCTCTACACGCACTTCGCCGAACTGTGCGAGATCTTCGCGCGGTACGACGTGTCGTTCTCGCTCGGCGACGGGCTGCGTCCGGGCTCGGTCGCCGACGCCAACGACGCCGCTCAGTTCGCCGAACTGCGCACCCTCGGCGAACTGACGTCGATCGCGTGGGAGCACGACGTGCAGGTGATGATCGAGGGGCCGGGGCACGTCCCGATGCACAAGATCAAGGAGAACGTCGACCTCCAGCAGGAGTGGTGCCACGAGGCGCCGTTCTACACACTGGGACCCTTGACCACGGACATCGCGCCCGCGTACGACCACATCACGTCGGCGATCGGGGCGGCGATGATCGCGATGTACGGCACCGCGATGCTCTGCTACGTCACGCCCAAGGAACACCTCGGCCTGCCGGACCGGGACGACGTCAAGGCCGGCGTGATCGCCTACAAGATCGCGGCGCACGCGGCCGACCTGGCGAAGGGCCATCCGACGGCGCGGGAGTGGGACGACGCGCTGAGCCGGGCGCGGTTCGAGTTCCGCTGGGAGGACCAGTTCAACCTCTCGCTCGACCCGGAGACGGCGCGGGCGTACCACGACGAGACGCTGCCGGCGGCGCCCGCGAAGACGGCCCACTTCTGCTCGATGTGCGGGCCGAAGTTCTGTTCGATGCGGATCAGTCACGAGCTGAAGGAGTACGCGGCGCAGGGGATGGCCGCGAAGTCGGAGGAGTTCGTGGCGTCCGGGGGAAAGGTGTACCTCCCGGTGGTCCCGCGGTAGATCGGCGCGCGCCGGGCCTGCGGTCGCGGGCCGCCGCGGGCCGGGCGCACCGATAAGCTCCCTGCGTGGAGCGAACCAACAGCGTGCTCTGGACCGTGCTGCGCCAGGAGCTCGACCGGGCCGCGCGGCCGCTGGCGATCGTGGACGTGGGCGGGGGGACCGGCGGGTTCGCCGTGCCGCTCGCCCGCGCCGGGCACCGGGTGACCGTGGTGGACGCCAGCCCGGACGCGCTCGCGGCGTTCACGCGGCGGGCCGCGGAGTCCGCCGTCGCCGGTGCGGTGACCGCCGTCCAGGGCGACATCGAGACCCTCGGCGAGGTCGTGCCCGCCGAGAGCGCCGACCTGGTGCTCTGCCACAGCCTGCTGGAGGTCGTCGACGACCCCGCGGCGGCCGTGAAGTCCCTCGCGACCGCGCTGCGCCCGGGCGGGGCGGCGAGCGTGCTCGTCGCCAACCGTGCCGCCGCGGTGCTGGCCCGTGCCGTGGCCGGCAACCTCGACGCCGCGCACGCCGTGCTCACCGACCCCGCCGGGTGCGCGGGGCCGACCGACCGGTTGCGGCGGCGGTTCGACCCGGCGTCGGCGCAGGCTCTCCTCGTGGCCGCCGGCCTCACGGTCGAACAGGTGCACGGGGTGCGCGTGATCACCGACCTGCTGCCCGGGGTGGTGCTCGACAGCGAGCCGGCGGCGCTGGCCGCGTTCGAGGCGGTCGCGTCGACGCTGCCGCCCTACCGGGACGTCGCCGGGCAGCTGCACCTCCTGGCCCGCAGGTGAACTTCTACGCGTCCGGCTCGCTGGCGGACGTCCTGCCGAGCGCGCTGGCCGTGCTCGGGGTGCCGGGATCGCCGGATCCGCTCGGGCTGGCCGCCGGGTTGGAAGGGGTCAACCGGGTCGCCGTTCTGCTCGTCGACGGGCTCGGTTGGCTCCAGCTGCCGGCGACCGCGGCGTTCGCGCCGACGCTCGCCGGGTTCGCGTCCGCGCCGAGTTCTCGCGGGCTGACCTCGGCCTTTCCGTCCACCACGCCGGTCAGCCTGGTCACCGCCGGCACCGGTGTGCCGCCCGGGGCGCACGGCATCCTGGGCTTCAACCTGCGCGTTCCCGACACCGGCACCGTGCTCAACCACCTGCGCTGGACCGACGAACCCGACCCGGCCCGATGGCAGCCGGTGCCGACGGTGTTCAGCCGCGCGGCGGCGGCCGGGATCGCGGCCAGCGTGGTGACCCGGCCGGAGTTCGCCGGCAGCGGGCTGACCGTCGCCGCGTACCGGGGAGCGCACTTCCGCGGGGCGTCGCACGTCGACGGGCTGGTCACCGAGATGCTGGGCGCGCTGGGCGGCACCGAACGGGCCCTCGTGTACGGCTACCACCCCGACGTCGACCGGGCCGGGCATCAGTTCGGGGTCGACTCGCCGCAGTGGCGCGCCGCCGTCATCGAGGTCGACGACCTGCTGCGCCGCCTCGCCGAACACCTCCCGCCCGACGCGGCGCTCCTCGTGACGGCCGATCACGGGCAGGTCGACGTGCCGGCCGGGCGGCGGTTCGACCTCGACGCCGATCCGCGGCTGCGGGCCGGGGTGGCGCAGGTGGCCGGGGAGGCGCGGCTGCGCTACCTGCACACCGTGCCCGGGGCGCGGGACGACGTGCTCGCCGCCTGGCGGGAGATCCTCGGCCCGGCCGCGGAGGTGGTCACCCGGGAGGAGGCCGTCGCCGCCGGCTGGTACGGCCCGGTGGACCCGGCCCACCGCGAACGCCTCGGCGACGTCGTGGCCGCCTGCCGGGACGACTACGTGGTGCTGGCGACCGCCACGGAGCCGGACACGGTCACCCGGATGGTGGCCTTCCACGGCTCCTACACGCCCGTCGAGATGTCCATCCCGCTGCTCGTGATCCGATAAATGTCGGACCCTGCAGTTAGCCTGCGGGCGTGGGGCGTAGTCAGGTGGTGCCGCGGGGCGGCGGTGACGAGGGGTTCGGCGCGGACGCCGACGACACCGGCTGCACGATCCTGCACGTCGACATGGACGCGTTCTACTGCTCCGTCGAGGTACGGCGCCGTCCCGAGCTGCGCGGCCGGCCGCTGATCGTCGGAGGCGCGGGCCCGCGCGGGGTCGTGTCGTCGGCGAGCTACGAGGCGCGGGAGTTCGGGGTGCGAAGCGCCATGCCGGGGGCCCGGGCCCGGGCGCTCTGCCCGCAGGCGGTCTTCCTGCCGCCCGACTTCGACGCGTACACGGAGGCGTCGCGTGCCGTCATGGAGATCTTCCGCGACGTGACGCCGCTCGTGGAGCCGCTCTCGCTGGACGAGGCGTTCCTCGACGTGGCGGGTGCGGTCCGGCTGCTCGGGCGGCCCGCCGCCATCGCCGCCGCCATCCGCCGCCGGGTGCGGGAGGAGCAGCGGCTGGTGTGCTCCGTCGGGGTGGCGCCGACGAAGTTCATGGCGAAGCTGGGCTCGACCCGGGCGAAGCCCGACGGCCTGGTCGTCATCCCGGCCGCGCGGGTGCTGGAGTACCTGCACCCGTTGCCGGTCGGCGCGCTGTGGGGAGTCGGCGAGCGGACCGAGGAGCAGCTGCACCGCATGGGCCTGCGCACCGTGCGTGACGTGGCGGAGGCGCCACCAGGGCTGCTGCGGCGCGCGGTGGGTGAGGCGGCGACCGCACACCTGGGCGCCCTCGCGCGGGGGCATGATCCACGGCGGGTCGAGCCGGTTCAGGCGGAGAAGTCGATCGGGGCGGAGACGACGTTCGACACCGACGTCGCCGACCCGGACACCATCCGGCGTACGCTCCTCGGTCTGTCCGGAAAGACGGCCGGACGGTTACGTCGGGCCGGTCAGGCGGGTCGGACGGTCAGCCTCAAGGTCAGGCTCGCCGACTTCCGCACGCTCAGCCGGTCCCGCACCCTGGGCGGTCCGACCGACGTGAGCCGGGAGATCTTCGAGACCGCGTGGGCGCTCTTCGAGGCGCTGGCACCCGGCGATCGGATCCGGCTGCTGGGTGTCCGGATGGAGGGGCTGAGCGTGGCGGGTACCACGCCCAAGCAGCTCAGCCTGGGTGAGTCCGAGGTCGGCTGGCGCGAGGCAGAGCTGGCCGCCGATGCCGCCGCGGCCCGGTTCGGTGCCGGCGCGGTGCGCCCGGCGAGCCTCCTCAACCAGGAGCGACGACCCGCCGCGGGGCCGCCGTCGCGGATCGATCACGCTGACCCTGCGTAGTCTTAAGGTCGACCGTCGGGTTCCGGCGATCGGCCACGGGCGTGCGAGCCCGCAGTATGATCACAGAAAATCGGCACGGAGGGACCATCGTCCCGCTTTCCGACCCGCTGGACCGCTCGTAGACTTGCACATACGCAGCCGAACGGCTGTGACGGTCCCGTCGGTCCGCCCGGGCCGATCGCCGAAGACCGGGGAGGAGTGCCGTGCCGCTCTCGGAGCATGAGCAGCGGCTGTTCGAGCAGATCGAGCGGTCGCTTGCCGAGGATCCTAAGTTCGCCTCGGCGGTGCGTGCCAGCGACCCGCGCTTTCATGCACGGCGCCGCATTCTGGCCGCTGCTGTCCTTCTTCTCGGCGGCCTCGGATTGCTCATCTACGGAGTCATGGGCAATACGCCGCTACTGGGCGTAGCCGGATTCGTCGTGATGCTCGGCGCAGTCGCGTTCGGGATGCAGTCCTACCGTCGCGGTCAGTCGACCGATCTGCGCTCGGTGGGTGGCACCGCCACTCGCCGGACCCGCAGTGGACGGCGTAGTTCGTTCATCGACCGCCTGGAAGACCGATGGCGGCGTCGTCCCGAGGGTGACCTCTGACGTAGCCCGCCAGATCGACCGCCGGAGCCGTGTACGCGGCCCCGGCGTTTCGCTTTGTCCCGACCCGGCAGCTTTGCGCCGCTCCCCGTCCCCGCCGTGCGCGGCGATGCCCCCGCCGTGCGCGGGCGATGCCCCGCCGATCTTGCAGCTATGGTGCCTGAATCGGACGTGTCGGGGCGCATTTGTCGCAGCCACAACTGCAAGATCGGCGCTGACGCGGCCGAGTCAACGAGAGCGCCGCCCGGCCGCGTCGGCGGCCGAACGGCGCTCGTCGGTGCTGAGGCTCAGCGGCTGCCGGGGCGCTTGTCGGCCGGCCGTCGGCTGAGCAGTCGCCTCGGGTTGACGGTGCGCAGGGCCGCGTCGCGGCGGACCGCCACGGCGTTCACCGCCGACGTGTAGCCGGTCGACGTCCGGGCCCGCCATCGCATGATCACCGAAGGCGGGAAGAACGTCGCCATCAGCCGCGTCCGGGTCGAGACCCTGCCGCGCAGCGCGCTGCGCACCTCACGCAGGGCCGGCGCCAGGTCGGTGCCGGTCAGTGGCTCGCGGGCGTAGCGCGCGCGTTCCTCCGCCCGGCCGAGCAGCGTCGCCCCGTCGGCCGCGGTAGTGGCGAGCGAACGCTCCCGGATCAGCCGCGCCGCGGTCACCCGTGGCGTCTCGGTCGCATCGACCGGAACCCGGTAGTCGATCATCGTGTCGATCAGTTCGTCCCAGGCGGCGTGTGCCTCCCGGCGCGAACGCCTCCCCGGCGTGCCCGACACCTCGATGCCCCCGCTGTCGACCCGCGCGGCGGACGGGCTGCCCACGGTGGCGGCCGCCGAACGCCAACGACGTCGCCGGTCGATCGCCCGCCGCACCGCCGGCAGCACCAGCACGATGAGCGCCACGGCCACCGCGATCAGCACGTACACCAGCCAGTTCGACTTCTCCTGCAACTGCTCGGGCGTGGTGGTGGCGGCTCCGTCGTCGCCCTCGCCGAAGCGCTGGTCGCCGGTGGCGGCCGAGCCGGAAGGCCCGGGCGCGGGGCCCGCCGCGCCGTTCTCACCCGGTGCGGTGGCCGGTTGGGACGCCTGGTTGGGGTCGGGAGCCCACGCGCTGGGCACGGTCCCTTCGACGAACGACGCCGGCGTGGCGTCGAACGGCACCCAGCCGAAGCCCTCGAAGTACACCTCGGTCCAGGCGTGCAGGTTCTTGTTCTGCAGCGTGTACGTGCCGGTGTTGGTGCTGTTGCCGCGGGTGAACCCGAACGCCACCCGGGCCGGGAAGCCGGCGGCGCGCACCAGCCAGCCCATCGCCGCGGCGTACTGCTCGCAGTAGCCCTTCTTGTTGGTCAGGAAGTCCACGATGGCGGAGCCGCTGTTGCCGGCCGTCGTCTGGGTGGTGTACTCGAAGCCGTTCTTGCCGTTGGTGAAGTACTCAAAGATCGCCCGGACCTTGTCGTACTGGTTGGTCTTGCCGGCGGTCAGTTCGGCGGCCTTCTCCTTGACCGGGCCCAGCTCCGGCTGCGGCAACGTGCGGAACGCCTGCTGCGGGCTGTTCTCCGGGAGGGCGGCGGCGGTGCGCAGCGCCTCCGGCGTGAACTCCTGGCGCGTGTAGTCGAACTCGTACCTCTTGTTCTTCGACGAGGTACGCGTCGAGTAGAGCACGTTGGAGCGCCGGTCGAACTGCCACTGCCTGGCGTCGAGCCCCTCGACCTTCGTCGGCGTCTCGAAGATCGGCAGGAACGAGGCGTCGAACGTGATGATCTCGACCGCGGCGTGGAAGTTGAGGTTCTTCACGCCGGCCGGCGCGGCGGGCAGGGGCTTCAGGTCGTTGAGCGGCGTGCCGGTGCCCCAGGCGCGGTTGACGAAGCCGTTGGCGCGCAGGTCCTCGGCCACCCCGAACCGGACGTAGAACGGCGCCGGGTCGTTGGTCGTCACCTTGATCATGTTGTAGATCTTGTCCCGCTCCAGCGTGCCGGAGAGGATCGAGAAGAGGTTGACCTGCCCGGACCGGCCGCCGCCGCCATTGCCCGGCCCGTTGCCGCCGGTGCCGACGCCCGAGCCGAACCGGTCGAGCAGGCCGGTCGTCATGCCGGGCAGCGCCATGGGCAGGAGCACCGCCCCGATCACGCCGATGACGGCCAGCCGGCGTCCGGCGGCGGCCAGCGGCGACGGTTCCCACACGTCGACGTCGCGCCCGTCGCCGGTGAACCGCCGCCCGAACCGGCGCACCCGGTCCACGTTGTCCGTGGCGAGCAGCCACAGGAAGGCGGCGGCGGTGGCGATGAACGACAGGAAGTTGACGCTCTCGCTGTTGGTGCCCACGGCGACGATGTAGATCGCGACCATCGGCAGCCCGGCGATGGCCGGCCGGCGGGCCACCACCGCCGCGATGTCGACGGAGATCAGCACCGCCCCGATGCCGAACGCCGCCAGGAACAGCAGCCCGCGTTCGTCGTCGACCGGCACGCCGCTGTCCCGGATGGCGATCCCGGCCTCTTCGAGCAGGCTGTTGAAGCCGGTGAACGTGGCCGGCGTCGGGATCACCCCGAGCAGCGCGTTGTTGCCGAAGATCAGGGTCAGCGCGACGGCGTAGGTGACGAACATGCCCACGGTCGGTGCCCACATCGGCGCGCGCACGGTGCGCAGGAGCACCGCGACGCCGGTCATCAGGCCGACCGTGATGATCACGCCGACGATCCACGTCCACCGCTCGAACACGGTCGCCAGCGGCAGCGCCGCGAGGATGGTCGCGCCTGCCGCCACGAGCGTGATGTGCCTTCGCTGAGTCATTGCTTCCCGCTCAGTCCCGGGACGGCGCCGAAGATGCCGCCTTCCCTCGTCATCTGTGTCCCGCGCAGCGGCAGCCGGCCGCCGGAGGCGGCGTCTTCCCTCGTCGCTGCGCTCCTCAGTCCAGACTCCGCCGCGGCCGGCCGTCGCGCGCTCGATGCGCTCTCCGGTCCAGGCGGCATCGCGCCGCCCCGTGACACGCTCATGAAATCCCTCCCGCAACCGTTTCCGCCATCGCGGCGCGCCAGGTGAACCCGCGCGATCCGCGGGCCACCTCGGGCCACATCGCGGGCAGCTTGGCCCCGTGCGGCACGCCGATGACCCGCCAGCCGCTGCGCAGCAGCGCGAGCGCGGAGACGCCGTGTGCCCGGTCGGCCTCCTCGCGGGCCGCGGTGGCGAGGTTGAGCCAGGTGCTGCTGTCGATCAGCAGTGCCACGCAGGTGGCGCCGTTGCCGCGCAGGGCGGCGAGGAGTTCGGCCTCGGCGGGGGTGAGCGTGCCGAAGACGCCGATGATGAGGCCGCCGTCGGTGCGGTGGCGGACCCGTTCGACCAGGCGGGCGACGTCTCCCTGCTGGGTGAGCTTCACGTCCGCCAGGTGGTCGAGCAGGATGCCCTCGCCGCCGCCCTCGGCCGCGTCGACGTCGATCCCGGAGTCGGTGACGAGGCGCAGCTTGTAGCCGTTGTGCCGCAGGTGCAGGGCGATGCTGGCGGCCGCGGAGACGGCCCACTCGAACGACGCCGTGGGCCCCTCGCCGCGGTGCGCGCCGAGGCGGGTGTCGAGGACGACGGTGGCCCGGCTCTCCCAGGGCTGTTCCTCGCGGCGGACCATGAGCTCGCCGGTGCGTGCCGTCGAACGCCAGTGCACCCGGCGCAGGTCGTCGCCGTAGCGGTACTCCCGGGTCGCCGCGTCGTCCTCACCGTGCACGGCGACCGAACGGGCCCGGCTCTCCCCGGCGCCCGCGTACTCGCCGGCGAGGCGGATCGACGGCAGCGGAACGACCTGCGGGATGACGGTCAGCTTGTCCACCGAGGGGAACGCCCGCACCAGTTCGCACAGCCCGAACGGGTCGGTGAGGCGCACGACCAGCGGCCCCACCTCGTACCGCCCGCGCACGTCGGCGCGCACCGTGTACGCCACCGAACTGGCCTGGTGCGGCCCGAGCCGTTCGAGCACGAGCCGGGGCCGGCTGCCCAGGGCGTACGGCAGCTTGTCCTCCAGCAGCATGGTGCCGGTGGGCAGCCGGGACAGGT
This sequence comes from Virgisporangium aliadipatigenens, assembly GCF_016863615.1. Classification (GTDB taxonomy): domain Bacteria; phylum Actinomycetota; class Actinomycetes; order Mycobacteriales; family Micromonosporaceae; genus Virgisporangium; species Virgisporangium aliadipatigenens. The sequence continues at coordinate 92,143 of NZ_BOPF01000031.1, forward strand.
TCTGCAACCGCAGCACCACCCGCGAACTGGCACCGACCTGCACCCGGTGCGGCTGAAGCGTCCGGCTGCACGCCAGCTTGTACCGGGTGCGCCCCACGTAGCTGGCCGCCAGCAGCGGCAGCGCGCCGAGGAGGATGCCGACCCGCAGCAGGTCCTTCTCGCCGAAGATCAGTGCGGCGAAGGCGAACACGATCGCCGCGCCGAAGAACCACCGCCCCCGGGTGGTCAGGCCGCGCAGCGCCTCGCGCATGCTCAGTAACCCCGCCGGTCGTACGGGTTGGTGGGGTTGGCCTGCTGCGGCCGCTGCCGGGTGTCGTAGGGCGAACGCTGCCGGTCGGTGGGCAGCGGCAGCCGGGTGATGATGTCGGCCAGGATCTGGTCGGTGGTGCGGCGCGCGAGCTGCGCCTCCGCGGTCGGGATGATCCGGTGCGCGAGCACCGGCACGGCCAGCGACTGGAGATCGTCGGGGAGCACGTAGTCGCGGCCGTCGAGGGCGGCGACGACGCGGGCGGTGCGCAGCATCTGGAGCGTGGAGCGCGGCGAGGCGCCGAGGCGCAGGTCGGGCGCCTCGCGGGTGGCCGTCACGAGGCCGACCGCGTACTGCTTGACCATGTCGGCGACGTGTACGTCACGGACGGTGGCGATGAGCCGCCGCACGATCGTGGCGTCGGCGACCGGGCGCATGTCCTGCAGCGGGTCGTGGGCGCCGTGCGCGTCGAGCATCGCCAGCTCGGCGGCGGGGTCGGGGTAGCCCATGGCGATTCGGGCGGTGAACCGGTCGCGCTGCGCCTCGGGCAGCGGGTAGGTCCCCTCCATCTCGATCGGGTTCTGGGTGGCGATCACCATGAACGGCGTCTGCAGCGGGTACGTGACGCCGTCGACCGTGACCTGCCGCTCCTCCATGCACTCCAGCAGGGCGGACTGGGTCTTGGGCGAGGCACGGTTGATCTCGTCGCCGACGACGATGTTGGCGAACACCGCACCCGGCTTGAACTCGAAGTCGCGGCTCTCCTGGTTGTAGACGCTCACGCCGGTGACGTCGCTGGGCAGCAGGTCCGGTGTGAACTGGATGCGTCGCACGGAACAGTCGATCGACCGGGCGAGGGCCTTGGCGAGCTTGGTCTTGCCGACGCCCGGCACGTCCTCGATGAGCAGGTGGCCCTCGGCGAGCATGACCGCGAGGGCGAGCCGAACGGTGGCCGTCTTGCCTTCGATGACCTGCTCGATGTTGCCGACGACGGCGTCCGTGATCGACCGGAACTCGGCTGCTGTCAGCGGACTGCCCAGGTCGTCGTACATGCGCTGTGTGGTCAACGGGTCTCCTCGTCCTGCGGGCACGACCGACTACAAGAGTCGCTGGCGGGCCGTCGGGTTGCCCGGACCCGGGAAAAATCGTCGTGGGTAGATCGTGCCTGCCTACGGGCCGCCGGCGTGTCTCACAGGTTAACCGTCGACGTCCCGTTGTGCCGACTGGCCAAATCACAACGAATTCGGACGAACGGACAATCAGGTCACGGTTTTGTCAAGATCGATCGTGATCTGATGTCCGAGTGGCCCCTGTTGCTCACGGTGAGTGCCCGTGACATGCAATTATCCGTTCGGTCGAGACTGATCGACTGATCGTTATCGCCTCAGGACTTGCCGTATTCGTAGCGCGATGTAGCGTGGCAGCGGCGGATAGTTCAACCCGTTCAATCCCTGGCCGGAGAGAACGAGCGGTGTCATAGCGGAAAAGCCCTAGTTCAGGGAGCTGCTGTGCCCGAGATAGAGGATTGCCTGCGCCGAGTCATGGCGATCCGGGGCGCCCTAGGCGCCAGGCTCATCGACCACGTCAGCGGCACCACGGTCGCCGCTGCCGGCACGCCCGCCGAGAGCGGGCACGACATCGACGCGCCGGGACCCGTGGAGGTCGTCCGGACAGCCGTCGGCAGCGCCGCGTTCGCGCCACCCGCGCGTCCCGGCCACCTCGAGGACATCGTGATCACGGCGTCCAACGGCTACCACGTGCTGCACTTCGTGGTCACGCCGCGGGACGCGCGGCTCGTCCTCTACGTGCGCCTCGACCGCACCGTCGGGAATCTCGCGATCACCCAGCACTCGCTGCGCGCCATCGGGCGTTCGCTCGTCTCCGCCTGAGCACCGCACATCCGCGCGGCGCTCACGCGTCCACCACTGTCACGAGAGGTCCCCTCGGCGTGCCCACGTCTGCCTTGCCGCCCCGGTTCAGCTCTGTGCTGGAACCGTGGTGCGCGGTCGGTGCCACCGGAGCGCTGCGCGCCGTGGACCCGCCCGGCGGTGCGGTGTTCCTGGTGGACGGCCGGCTGGTGTACGCCGAGAGCCCGCACGCCGTCGGCGTCGACCGGCTGCTCACCGCGTCCGGCCGGCTGCCCGCCGAGACCTGGCGCGCCGCGCTCGCCGCCGGGCGGGGCAACCGGCGGGTCGGCGACATCCTGGTCGAGCAGGAGCACCTGACCGGCGCCGAACTGGAGCTGGTCACCAGCGCGGCCCTGCTCGACGCCGCGCTGTTCCTGTTCGACGCGACCGTGCCGGCGCAGTTCGAGGCCGGTGCGGGGCATCTCATCGGGACCGGCTGCGCGCTGGAGTTCCACGACGTCTGCCAGGAACTGGACCGCCGCCGGCGGCTGCTCGACGGCGCCTGGCCGGACCCGGAGATCGACACCGTCCCGGTGGTCCCCGCGCGGCGGCTCGCGGGACACCACGTGGGGCTCACGGCCGTTCAATGGGAGATCGTCGCCAACGCCGATCGCCGGCGCACCCCCGGCGACCTGGCCCGGCTCCTCGGCCGGGAGACGTTCGTGATGCGGCTGGAGGTCCGGCGGCTCGCCCAGGCCGGCCTCGTCACGGCGAACCCGCCGGCCAACCAGACCGCGACCGGGACGGCCACCGTGCCGCGACAGGCCGCCGCGGCGGAGGCGACGACCGCCACCAGGGCCCGCGGCCGCGCGGTCACCGTTCCCGTCGGCGACGCCGAGACCACGGGACGGCGCCGCCGGCGGGCCCCCGAACCACCGCCGACCCAGGGGGAACCACCGTCCGGCCGGAGCGGCGCAGGCGTACCGCCGCCCGGCCGGACGGCCCCTGACAAGCCGGCCGAACGTGAGGAGGTACCGCGTCGTGCGCCCCCTGACGACGTTCCCCCGCTGCTCCCGAGAAGGACGGACGTGGAACGGCCCTGGGCGGCCGCGCCCGCCGAGGGGCCCGAGCCTGACCCGGCCGGGTACTCGACCGGAACGCTGATGCGGATCCGGCGCGCATTGGACGCCCTGCGATGAGGGCGGCGCTCTTCGGACGGCCCGAGATGGTGTGGCTGCGGCGGTTCGTCCGCACCGGGAGGAGACATGTGGTGGGCATCGAGCGTGAGGTGCTGGTGGAGATCCGGCACCTGCGGGAACGGCTGCCCTACGTGACCGGCGTGGTCGTCGCCAGCGTCGACGGGCTGCTCGTCGCGCACGACGTCACGGTCGACCGGCCGGACGGCACGTCGGTCGGCGTCGACCCCGAGACGATGGCCGCGATGTCGGCCGCCTATCTCGGGCTGGCGCAACAACTCGCCCGCGGCGCGGCCTACGGCGACTTCCAGGAGACCGTCACCCGGGCGGTGGACGGCTACGTCGCCACCTTCGCCGCCGGGACGGCCGCACTGCTGACGGTGCTGGCCAACGCGGAGATCAACCTCGGCCTGTTGCACCACGAGGCCCGCCCGGTGGCGCACCGGGTGGGCGCGCTCGTCGGGCCGTAGGACCGCGCAGAAGGAACAGAGAACCAGAACCCCCGAGATACCAGGAGGATCCCATGGCGGACATGGACATGGCACTGAAGGAAGCGATGCAGATCGACGGCGCCGTCGGTGTCGCACTCGTCGACTACACCAGCGGAATGGCGCTGGGCACGCTCGGCAGCAGCAAGGACCTGGACCTGACGGTCGCCGCCGCCGGCAACACGGACGTGGTCCGGGCCAAGATGCGCACGATGGAGATGCTCAAGCTCAAGGAAGACATCGAGGACATCCTCATCACGCTGGGCACCCAGTACCACCTGATCCGGCCGCTGAAGAGCCGGAGCGGACAGGGGCTGTTCCTCTACCTCGCGCTGCTGCGCAGCCGCGCCAACCTGGCGCTGGCCCGCCACCAGCTCAAGAAGGTCGAGGAAGATCTGCAGATGTAGCACGGACGGGCCCGCCGGCGAGGTAATGCGCACGTCGGCCGGCGGGCCCCTCATGTAACATGTGCTCCATGGTCCGGGCATTCCGACTCCTTACCCGCGCCGTGCCGACGCGATAGACATCCGTCCGCACGGCGGCCCCTCCTGAGCGAGGGGCTTTTTTGTGCCCGGAATCCGTTGACTTTCTTCGAGGTGGCAGCCATGAGTGAGGCAGAGGCCGACATCCCGCCGTTCCGGTACACGGCGGCGATGGCCGGTGAGATCGAGACGCGTTGGCAGAACTACTGGGACGAGCACGGCACGTTCCACGCGCCTAACCCGTCCGGCCCGCTCAGCGATCCGGACCACCCGCGCGCCGGTGCTCCCAAGCTGTACGTGATGGACATGTTCCCGTACCCGTCGGGGCAGGGGCTGCACGTCGGCCACCCGCTGGGGTACATCGGCACCGACAGCTACACCCGCTACGCCCGCATGGTCGGCTACAACGTCCTGCACCCGATGGGCTTCGACGCGTTCGGCCTGCCGGCCGAGCAGTACGCGGTGCAGACCGGCACCCACCCGCGCAAGACCACCGAGGAGAACGTCGAGCGCTACCGCGCGCAGCTGCGCCGCCTGGGCATGGCGTACGACAACCGGCGCACCCTGGCGACGACCGACGTCGAGTACTACCGCTGGACCCAGTGGATCTTCCTGCAGATCTTCAACTCCTGGTACGACCCCGAGCACAAGCGCGCCCGGCCGATCAGCGCACTGGTGCTGGAGTACGAGAAGGGCGACCGCGTCACGCCGGACAACCGCGCGTGGGAGGACCTGACCGACGTCGAACGCCGCGAGATCATCGACGCGCACCGCCTGGCGTACGTCTCCGAGGCGCCGGTCAACTGGTGCCCCGGCCTGGGCACCGTGCTGGCCAACGAGGAGGTCACGCCGGACGGGCGCAGCGAACGCGGCAACTACCCCGTCTTCAAGCGCAGCCTGAAGCAGTGGATGATGCGCATCACCGCCTACGGCGACCGGCTGCTGGAGGACCTGGACGGGCTGGACTGGCCCGACAAGGTCAAGGCGATGCAGCGCAACTGGATCGGCCGTTCGACGGGTGCGCACATCGGCTTCCCGACCGCGGCCGGCCCGATCCACGTCTTCACCACCCGGCCGGACACCATCTTCGGCGCCACCTACGCGGTTCTGGCGCCGGAGCACGCCCTGGTCGACGAGCTGGTCCCGGAGCAGTGGCCGGCGGGCGTCAATCCACTGTGGACGGGCGGGCACGCCACGCCGGCCGAGGCGGTCGCCGCCTACCGGGCCGAGGCCGCCGCGCGCACCGACGCCGAACGCACGTCCGAGTCCAAGGAGAAGACCGGCGTCTTCATCGGGGTGTACGCCACCAACCCGGTCAACGACGCCCGCATCCCGGTGTTCATCGCCGACTACGTGCTGGCCGGCTACGGCACCGGCGCGATCATGGCCGTTCCCGGCCAGGACGAACGCGACTGGGAGTTCGCCGAGGTCTTCGAGCTGCCGATCATCCGGACCGTGCAGCCGCCCGAGGGCTTCGACGGCAAGGCGTACTCCGGTGACGGCCCGGCCATCAACAGCGCGTTCCTGGACGGGCTGAACGTCGACGACGCCAAGGCCGAGATCATCTCCTGGCTGGAGGAGCACAACTACGGCTACGGCGCGACGACGTACCGGCTGCGCGACTGGCTGTTCAGCCGGCAGCGGTACTGGGGCGAGCCGTTCCCGATCGTGTACGACGAGTCAGGGCTGCCGGTGGCGATCCCCGAGGACATGCTGCCCGTGGAGCTGCCGGAGGTCGACGACTTCTCGCCGCGGCTGTTCGACCCGGACGACGCCGACACCGAACCGGAGACGCCGCTGTCGCGCAAGTCCGACTGGGTCAACGTGACGCTGGACCTGGGCGACGGGCCGAAGCAGTACAGGCGCGAGACGAACACGATGCCGCAGTGGGCCGGTTCGTGCTGGTACGAGCTGCGCTACCTGGACCCGCGCGACGAGTCGTCCATGGTGGACATCGACAACGAGCGCTACTGGATGGGGCCGCAGACCGAGGGCGACCCCGGCGGCGTGGACCTGTACGTCGGCGGGGTCGAGCACGCGGTGCTGCACCTGCTGTACGCCCGGTTCTGGCACAAGGTGCTGTACGACCTGGGCTACATCTCCAGCAGCGAGCCGTTCCGCAAGCTGTTCAACCAGGGGTACATCCAGGCGTACGCCTACCGGGACGGCCGCGGCCTGATCGTGCCGGCCGAGGAGGTCGAGGAGCGCGACGGCGGCTTCTTCCACAACGGCGTTCCGGTCTTCCAGGAGTACGGGAAGATGGGCAAGGGCCTGAAGAACGTCGTCACCCCGGACGAGATGTGCGAGGTGTACGGCGCGGACACGTTCCGGGTGTACGAGATGTCGATGGGGCCGCTGGACGTGTCCCGCCCGTGGGCGACCCGCGCGGTGGTCGGCTCCCAGCGGTTCCTGCAGCGGCTGTGGCGGCTGGTCGTCGACGAGCAGACCGGGGAGTCCCGGGTCGTCGACGAGGAGACCGACGCCGAGACGCGGCGGCTGCTGCACCGGGTGATCGCCGGTGTCCGCGGCGACATGGAGGACCTGCACTTCAACACGGCCATCGCGAAGCTGATCGAGCTGACCAACCGGGCCACGCAGGTGGCGCCGTCGCGTGAGGTGATCGAGCCGCTGGTGCTGATGACGTCGCCGTTCGCGCCGCACCTGGCCGAGGAGCTGTGGCGGAAGCTGGGCCACGAGGGGTCGATCGCCTACGTGGACTTCCCGACGCCGGACGAGTCGCAGCTGGTCGCCGAGTCGGTCACCTACCCGGTCCAGGTCAACGGCAAGGTCCGTGCCCGGGTCGAGGTCCCGGCCGACGCTTCGGAAGAGGACGTCCGCGCGGCGGCCCTGGAAGCGGTCGCCTCGTCCCTGGGGGGCAAGGAGCCGCGCAAGGTGATCGTCGTCGCCGGTCGCATGGTGAGTGTGGTTGTTTAAAGGCGTATGAGCGAGGCCCCGCCGGGTTCGTCCGGCGGGGCCTTCGTGCTTCAGAAGGCTTCTACTTTCGCGCGTCCGTCGTGGGCGCGACCGGACGCTCCCGCGCGCACCGCTCCGGGTCGATCCGCCTCCGGCGTGATCGACCGCTGCGCTGCCGGCTCCGCGTGCAGAGGTCCGGGTTGCCGCCCGCCCACCGCCGTGAACTCACACCCGTGTGAGTTCACGGCGAACGTGTGTGAGCTCAGGGAGGTCAACTAGCCGGAAAACAGCTCTGAGCTCACACACGTTCGGCGGTTCTTTCCACAGTGTGGGATCCGCTCCGGGGCGATCCGCTCGCAGGATCGACCGCTGCGCTGCCGGCTCCGCGTCTCCTTTTCCATCGCGCTTGACAACCGGAGCGTTGTTCCGGATATTAAGCGGATCGCCGTTCCGTTTTGGTCGGCAGAGAAGGAGCAGCGCGATCCATGATGAGTACAGCCACCGCCCCGGTCCTCTCCTACAGCCCGTTGGCGCTCTCCGTGCCGGGGCGGCCGGTCGACCTCGAGGTGCGGGTCACGGCCCCCGAGACCGGGACCGCCCTGCCCGTGGTCCTGTTCTCCCACGGCCACGGCCCGTCGAACAACCTCTCCTCGCTGAACGGCTACGCACCGCTGGTAAACCGCTGGGCGGCGGACGGATTCGTCGTCGTCCAGCCCACCCACCTCACCTCCAGGACGTTGGCCCACCTGGTGGCCGACGCGCCCGGGGCGCCGTATTTCTGGCGTTCGCGCGCCGAGGACATGTCGCACATCCTCGACCGGCTGGACGTGATCGAGAACGTCGTGCCGCTGCTCGCCGGCCGGATCGACCGCACCAGGGTCGCCGTCGCCGGGCACTCCTTCGGCGGCTTCACCGCGAGCCTCCTGCTCGGTGCCCGGGTCACGGACCCCGACACCGGCGAGGAGGTGCGCCTCGTCGAGCCCCGGATCACGGCGGGCGTACTGCTGGCCGCGCCGGGCCGGGGCGATGTGATCAACGGGCCCATGGGCGGCGCGCTGCCGGTCTTCAGGTCCCTCGACTTCACCACGATGACCGCACCGGCGCTGGTCGTCGCCGGCGACGAGGACGACTCCCGACACTTCACCGACATGGGGCCGGCCTGGCACGCCGATCCCTACACCCTGGGCCCGGGCCCCAAGTCCCTGCTCACCCTCTTCGGTGCGGGGCACGCACTCGGCGGGATCCCCGGCTACGACGTCGCCGAGACCACCGACGAGAACCCCGCGCGGGTGGCCGCCGTCGCGCGTCTCACCGCGGCCTATCTGCGGAGCGCGCTGCACCCCGGCGACGGCGCCTGGCCGGCGGCGTGCGACGCGCTCGCGAACGACGTCGACCCGGTCGGCCGGGTCGACGCCAAATAGGACACGGCCGTCAGCGGGTGCCGATGGCGGTCAGGCGTTCGTTGCGGAGTTTGTCGGGCCAGGTGTCGTCCAACGGCTCCAGGGTTTCGCCGGTCGCCCATTTGATCAACAGGTCCGCGATCGCGGGGTTCCTGGCCAGGGCGGGGCCGTGCGCGTAGGTGCCGAGCATGTTGCCGGCCCAGGCCCCCTCGGTCCGCCCGTCGTTGCCGACGCCCACCTGCACCGTGACCAGCGGCTTGGCGCCCGGCCCCAGATGCGTGCGGCCGCCGTGGTTCTCGAACCCGGTCAGCGGCGGCAGCCCCAGCGCCGGGTCGATCGGGCCGGCCAACTCGCCGACGGCCCTGGTCTCCCCGCGGTCCGATTGCAGGTCCATCAGTTCCAGGCCGGTGCACCGGGCGCCCTTGGCGAAGAAGCTCGACCCGAGCAACTGGTACCCGGCGCACACGGCGAAGATCACCGCTCCGCGGCGCGCGGCCCCCTGGAAGCCGCCGTCGGCGATCAGCCGCTGCGCCGCCAGGGCCTGCGGCCCGTCCTCGCCGCCGCCGATCAGGTAGATGTCCCCACCCGTCGGAACCGGCTGGTCGGAGCGCACCTCGTGACACTCGACCGGCAGCCCCCGAAGGTCCGCCCGGCGGGCCATGATCAGCAGGTTGCCCCGGTCGCCGTACGTGGAGAGCAGGTCCGGGTAGACCCAGACCAGGCGCAGCGCCTCAGTTGACACGGTCCAGCTCCGCTCGGATGTCCTGGAATGCGGTGTAGTTGGCGATCACTTCCAGCCGCCCCGGCGGCACCGCCGCGAGCGCCTTGCCGAACGACGTCACGTGCTCGAACCGCACGTCGTTGACCTCCAGCCGGACGGCCAGGTCGTAGGCCCGGTCGCCGGTGATCAGCACCCGCCGCCCCCGAACGGGCGAGAAGTCCACGTCGTACAGCCACGACGTGTCGTGCCCGTCGGGGTCCCGCGCGTTGATCGCCAACAGCGTCGGCACGTCCTCCGCCATGTCGAACGCCTCCAGCCACCCGGCCGGGTTCTTCGACAGCAGCAGCCGGATCGTGCGCCCGTCCTTGACCACGGTCGCGTAGCGGCCCGCGACCGACGTGACCTGCGCCAGGCGCGGCAACGCCTCCAGCACCGGCGCGCCGAACCGGTCCGCCACGGCGAGCGCGGTCGCCGCGTTGGCCTTGTTGATCCGGCCGGGCAGCTGAAGGTGCACCTCGTGATAGGTGCCGGTCGGGTCGACCACCCCGTCGTCGCGCACGCTCCACTGCGGGATCGGCCGCACCAGGTCCCCGGTGACGCAGCCCCACTGCTCGCCGCTGCGCTCGATGGTCGAACCGCACTCGGGGCACACCCACGAGTCGTCGAGCCAGCGCTGGCCGGCCGCGACCCAGGTCACCGACGGGACGACCGAGGCCGCCCAGACCACCATCGGGTCGTCGGCGTTGGCGACGACGTGCACGTTCTTGCCGGTGAGCAGCGTGCGCCACTTGGCGGCGATGCCGGCGACCTCCTGCGCCCGGTCGAGCTGGTCACGGCTGAGGTTGAGCAGCGCGACCAGTTCCGGATGGGTCGCCTCGAGGACCTGCGGCAGGTAGTGCTCGTCCACCTCGAGCACGGCGTAGGGCGTGGGTCCGGCCTTGACCAGCGCGGACGTGTGGCCGGTCGGCATGTTGGCGCCGAGGGAGTTGGTCGCCACCTCGCCCAGGACGCCGACCGCCGCGGTGGTCAGCCGCGTGGTGGTGGTCTTGCCGTTGGTGCCCGAGATCAACGCGATGCGCCGCCCGGCGGCGAGGTTGGCGAGCATGTCGGGGTCGACCAGCATGCCGACGCGGGCGCCGATCACCGACCCCTCGCCGCGCCCGGTCGCCCGGGACAGGGCGGCGGCGCCTTTGGTGAGGCCGCTCGCCAGCCGGGTGCGTATGGGTAGCTTTGGTTCGGTCATTGTGTGTGATCCGATTCCGCCGGGCCGCCGTGAACCCGGCGAAATATACCGTGCGCGCGCTCACCCCAACGTGACGGGAACCTCTCCGATCTCACCGCCGACCGGTTGTTCGTTGCCCAGCCGTCCGGCGTCGAAGTACTGGAACACGTACGCCCCGGGCGCCGGCCACCGGATCATGAACGCCACGTACACGTTGCGCTCCTGCTCGCCCTGGTTGAGCAGCACGCTGTCGAACCGGTCCGGCGCGACGACCGTGCCGTCCGGGATCTTCAGCCGGAAGTTGCCCTCCCACACGCCGTGGTCGTAGATCGACTCCTTGTACGACTTCACGTCGAAACGGCACACCAGGTAATAGGAGTCCTTGCGCGCCTGCCGGTGCTCGTGCGGGAAGTCGGCGCGCTGTTCGCAGCCCTGCACGGTGAACCCGAGCACGCCCGTGCGCTTCTCCGGCGAGGCCCCCGCGACCTGCTTCGGCTCCAGCACGGTGGCCTTGCCCGGGTCCCCGAACGGCACCACGGCCTGCACGGTGTTGTTCTCGCCGATGGTCAGCTGTGCCTTGCGCAGGTCGGTGATCGGCTTGCTCGGGTCGAACGTGAACACGCCGTTGACGGTCTGCTTGCCCGGCAGTGCGGAGACGTCCCGCAGCCGGCCGTTGGTGATCTGCCCCTCGGAGGAGAGGTACGCGTCGGTGTTGGCGGCCTGGCCGTCGTTCTCGTCGTCGAGGTTCTCCAGCGTGACGTCGATCTTGACGGGCTGGCTCTGGTCGGCGGGGTCGTACGCCACGGTCTTCACGGTGATCTTCTTGCCCGCGTACCAGACCGTCTTGTTGAGCGTGAGCTGCTGCGCGCCGCTGGGGCCGACGCTGAGCTTTCCGGCCGGCGGTTCGGCGCCCCGGCCGTCGCCGCGTCCGGCCTCCAGGCCGCTCTTGGCCGGGTCGTCGTCGCCGCCGAGCTTCGTCATGGCGTAGGTGCCGCCCGCCCCGAGCAGGACGATGAGCGCCAGGACCGCGCCGATCAGGACCTTTCCGCGGGAACGGCCGGAGCGCCGGCCCGTCCGCCGGGCGTCCATCCCGGCGAGGACGCCACCGCTCTCGGCGCCACCCGATCCGGCCCCGCCAGGGAAGCCGCTGCCGCTACCGGCCGCGCCCGGGAAGGCGCCGCCGGGACCGCCTCCGTTTCCGGAGCCGCCGGGGAAGGCGCCGGGCCCACCCGGGAAGCCGCCGCTCGCCGCGCCCGATGCGCCGGCGCCCGGTGCGCCGAAGCCGCCGGGGCCCGACGGCGCGCCGGCGCCCGGGGCGGCGGGGTACCCGGGCGCGGTGCCCGGGATGGCGGTCGGCCCGCCCGGTCCGCCCCACAGCGGCTGGGCCTGCTGCTGCGGCGCACCCGGCCAGAGCATCCCGCCGGGCCCACCGGCCGCTGCGCCCGAGGCGGGGGAGCCGAGTCCGGGGATCGCGCCCGACGTCTGGTCCACGGGCGGTCCCGAGGTCGGCACGGCCGGCGCCCCCGACACCGGCCCGCCGGGCGCACCCGAGATCGGGCCGCCCGGTGCGCCGGAGATCGGTCCGGCGGGCATGCCCGAGACCGGGCCGGCCGGCACACCCGAGACCTGACCCGCGGGCGGGCCGGATACGGCGGCGGCTGCCCCCGGCGCGGCGCCGGCGATCGCACCGGGCGCGCCGAAGCCGGGCGGCGGCGCGACCGTGCGCAGGCTGCCCGCGGCGACGAGGAGTTCGGGCTGGTCGAGCAGCACCGGCGCGACCCCGAGCCGCTGGTGCAGGAGCGTCGCCACGAGCGGGATCCGGCTCGAACCGCCGACCAGGTACAGCCCGGACAGCTGCGACGGGTGGCAGCGGGCCTGCCCGAGGAGTGCGGCCTGCACGTCGACCGTGCGGGTCAGCAGCGGCCGCGCCACCTCCTCGAACTCCTGCCGGGTCAGGTGCGTGTCGACGTCGAAGAGCGGCACGTGCACCGCCGCGGAGGAGGTGCGCGAGAGCTGTTCCTTGGCCGAGCGCACGTCCGTCCAGAACGTGCGGCTCGCCCGGCGGTCGGCCGCCGTCGCCGGGTTGGTGAGCCGGTGCCATTTATCGCGGTCGTTCGCGCCGACCGTGGCGGCGATCCGGCCGACCAGAACGTCGTCGAGATCCAACCCGCCGAGGTCGGTGACCCCCTCGAACGCCACCAGGCTCCACCCGCCGTCGGCGCCCCGGCGCACCACCGACGCGTCGAACGTTCCCGCGCCGAAGTCGTAGATCGCGAGCCACCCGCCGGGCGGAACGCTGTGCCCGAGCACGCCGGTGAAGTGGGCCGCGGCGGCGACCGGTTCGGGGACGAGCGTCGGATTGGCGAGCCCGGCCGCCGCGGCGGCCTGCACGAGCACGCCCTTGCGCGACGCGGCCCAGGTGGCCGGGTAGGTGAGCACCGTCTGGTCGGGGGAGCGCCCGCCGGCCCGGTACGCCTCGCCGGCCACCCGAGTCAGGACGGCGCCGATGACCTGGGTGACCGGGTACTCGTCGGTGCCCAGCAGCACGGAACGCTCGTCGACCCGCCGCTTCGGGTTGGGCTCGTAGCGGGTGGGGTCCAGGCCGGCGCTGCGCTCCCCGTCGCGCCCGGTGAGCAGCCGCCCGTCCGGTTCGGCGTAGACACCGGAGGAGAGCAGCGGCGAGGAGTCGAACAGCAGGGGCTGGCTGCGGCCGTCGGACGACTCCAGCACCGCCACGGTGTGCGTGGAGCCGAAGTCGATGCCGAGCCGGACTGCGCCTGTGGGGTGGCTCACGGCCCGCACTGTATCCGCGCCTTTCTACCCAGCTCGGAGGCCCCCGGCGAACGTTGCCCGGTAGGGCAGACGGCTCCGCCGATGTCCACCACTTTCCTCCACTGTGGGCCGCGGCCCGTTGGGGAGTCGTGCCCGGCTGACCGGTTTGTGGCGGTTCTCTTGAGGGTGAATGCGCGAACGTGAAGCCGAGTCGGGTAGCGGACGGGACCGCCCTCCACCCTGCCCCACCGGCTCTGACCAGCATGTTTCCAATGCGTTAGATGCCGGGTTCGACAGTTTTCCCGTTGCGGGTGGAGGGAAGTGGAGTACAGTGGAGCGCGTTGGTGGGCCGGGGGGCTCACCGGCCCCGAGGAGGGGGTGTGCCGCATGTTCCTGGGCACACACACCCCGCGACTCGACGAGAAAGGCCGGCTGATCCTGCCGGCGAAGTTCCGGGACGAGCTGGCGGGAGGTGTCGTGATCACCAAGGGACAGGAGCGCTGCCTCTACGTGTTTCCGACGCCGGAGTTCGCTCGGATCGCCGGTCAGCTGCGCGAGCAGCCCATGACGCACAAGGCCGCCCGGGCGTACAGCCGGGTGTTCTTCGCCAGTGCGCACGACGAGGTTCCCGACAAGCAGGGCCGGGTGACGATCCCGGCGCATCTTCGGGAGTACGCCGGACTCAACCGGGAGCTCGTCGTCATCGGTGCGAGCACCCGGGTGGAGATCTGGGACAAGCAGGCCTGGGACACCTACCTCGCGGAGAGCGAAGAGGACTTCGCCGACATCGAAGAGGGGGTGCTTCCCGGAGGGCTGTAGTGACGAGCCCATCGGGCGGAGCAAGGCGTGTCCCATCGGGGGGTGGGGCGCGGAGCGCCGTACCGCGGGATCTCCAGCCGCTTGACTCCTGACGCCACTTCCCCGGCGGCAGGCGAACAGCGGATGGGGATCCGGCGGTACGGCGTCGTGTTCTCCGGGTAAGGCGCCGGGCCGGCGCCGCGCACGGAGTTCTTCGGGGAACCGGTGGACGGCACGCGAAGCCGTTCTCGGGGTAACGGGCCGGACCGCGAATCCGACCCGTGGCTAGGGGGTCAGCATGGGGGAGCGGGGTGTCCACGTACCCGTCCTGCTAGAGCGGTGCGTCGCGCTGCTCGGTCCCGCGCTGGCCGGGGAAGGCGCCGTCCACCTGGACGCCACTCTCGGGCTGGGCGGACACGCGGAGGCGGTGCTCGCCGCCCATCCGCGGGTGACGCTCGTCGGCATCGACCGGGATCCGGCCGCGCTGGCGTTGGCCGGTGAGCGCCTGGCAGCATACGCGGACCGCACGCACCTGGTGCACGCGGCCTACGACGAGCTGCCCGACGTACTCGACGACCTCGGCATTCCGGCGCTGCACGGCGCGCTGTTCGATCTCGGTGTCTCGTCCCTACAACTGGATGAGGCCGCCAGAGGTTTCGCCTACGCGCAAGATGCGCCGCTGGACATGCGGATGGACACCACCCGGGGACGCACCGCCGCCGACATCGTCAACGAGTACACGGCCGGCCAACTGGCCCGGGTGCTGCGGGTGTACGGCGAGGAGAAGTTCGCCAGCCGGATCGCGGCCGCCATCGTGCGCGAACGCGCCCGCGGGCCGCTCACCTCCTCCGCCCGCCTCGCCGAACTGGTCCGGGACGCCATCCCGGCACCGGCGCGGCGGACCGGTGGGCATCCGGCCAAGCGGACGTTCCAGGCGCTGCGCATCGAGGTCAACGACGAACTGGGCATCCTCGAACGGGCGATCCCGGCGGCACTGGACGCGCTCGCGCCAGGCGGGCGTATTGCGGTGCTTTCCTACCATTCGCTGGAGGACCGGCTCGTCAAGCAGGCGTTCGCCGAGCGGGCCCGTTCCAAGGCGCCGGTGGATCTGCCGATCGTGCCGCCGGGGGACGAGCCCACTTTGCGACTTTTGACGCGAGGCGCGGAGGTTCCGGGAGAGGCCGAGGTGGGTAGCAACCCGCGCGCGGCGTCGGCTCGGCTGCGCGCCGCGGAGCACATCGTGCCGGCCCAGCGGCAGCCCGCAACGAAGCGGGTGAAGGGGTTGCACCAGCCCCGTGCTGCTTTTGATCAACAGGGCTCGCCGGTCCGCGGGGGCCGGCGGACGGAGCCTGACACGACAGCGGAAGAGGGGTGAACAGCATGACAACGGTTGAGCAGGGTGGCCTGCGCGGTCGCCGCGAGGTTCGCGGGGGAGGCACGTCCGGGTACGGACGCACCGGGACCGCGCGGTCGATTGACGACGCCCGCAGTCGGGGCCGGGAGGCTCTCGCCGCGGCACGCGGGGCCAATTCGTTGGCGCTGGACCCTCTGGCTGACGACACACCGCGGGAGGCCGCCCGCGGTCGCGGGGTCGGCACGCCCGGGCGCGGGTCGCGGGCCGACCGGGGGAACCGGGAGACCGGACGCGGCGTGTCCGGGGACGGATACGCGGAAGAGGACTACGTGGAGGTCGTGCGCGACGAGCCGCGCGGCCGGACCGCAGAGGCACGGCGCCGGGCCGCGGACGCGCGGGGGCGGACACCGGACGGTCGCGGCACCCGTGCCGCCGACCGCGTCGCCCGCCGTTCGGGCGCGCTCGGACTGTCCGATGTGGACGACGCCGATCGCGGGTCCGGTGTGGACGGTGTGCGTCGGCCGCTCGGTCGCCGGGCCGAGGCCGACGGCGCCGAGCGCTTCGGCGGCCGCGGGTCCGATGTGGACGGTGCGGCGCGGGGTGCCGGGCGCGGTGGCCGTGGGTCCGATGTGGACGGTGCGGCGCGCGCCGGTGCCGGGCGGGCCGGAGCGGTGGACCGGGAGACCTGGGACCGCGACGGGCTGCGGCGCACTCCGGCGGCGCGGCGCACCGGACGGGCCACGGACCGGGCCGCCGACCGGGTGGTCGACCTGGCGGGCGACTCGCGTCGCCGCGTGATCGACCTCGCGGGCGACCGGCGTGCTCGTGGCACCGGGCGGATCGACGACCGGCCCGTTGGACGGCTGCGGGACCGGGCCGGCCGCGAGGCCGAGGAGTTGGCCAGCCGCGAGGCGGCGCGGGGTGCCGGCCGTGCCGGCGGGCTCGCCGGCCGCGATGCGGGAACGTCTGCGCGGGACGGCGGGTCGACCGGTCGGGAGACGGTCGGGCGGCTGCGCGGGCGTTCGGATGTCGAGCGGATCGACGACCGGCCGATCGGGCGGCTGCGGGACCGGGCCGGCCGGGAGGCCGAGGCGCTCGCCGGGCGGGAGGCGGCCGGGCTGGCCGACCGCACGGGTTCCCGGATGGCGCGGGAGGCGGGTGTCGGGCGGCTGCGCGAGCGGGCCGAGCCGGCCGCGGCTCGCGCCGAGCGGCGGACCACCCGTTCGCGGGCGGTCGGGTCGGAGCCCCGTCCGGGCGTGCGCAACCGGCGCGACGTTCTCGCCGGCGACAAGCGGAACGCGACCGCCGAGACGGCCGTCGTGGGCAACCTCGCCCTCGATGCCGTTCCGGCGCGCGCCGCCGAGCCCGCGCCGACCCGGGGCGGCATCCTCGGGGTGGTGCCACCGGCGCCGGTGTCGGCCCCGCGGGCGCCGTTCATCTCGCTGGTGCTGGCCGTCGTGGTGGCGGGTGTGTTCGGCATTCTCGTGATCAATACCAAGATCAACGAGAACGCGTTCCGGCTGCACGACGCCCGTGCCAACCAGGCCGACCTGGACCGCAACGAGGAGCGGCTGCGCGGCGAGATCGCCATGCTGGAGAGCCCGAACAGCCTCGCCGCCGCCGCGCGGCGGATGGGCATGGTGCCGGCGCCCACGCCGGCGTATCTCAAGCTCCCCAACGGGCAGCAGGTCGGCGTTCCGCAGCCGGCGGGCGGCGCGGCCGGCTGAGCATGACGCGCAGGGAAGATCCACGCGACAACCCCCGCCGCGGCACGTCCGACGTGCCGCGGCGGAGTGCTGTCGACCGCGGGGGGCTCGCCGACGCCCGCCGCTACACCCCGCGCGGTCGCACCGTGCGGGAGACCGCCGCCGAGCGCCGCACCGCGCGCGAGCCCCTGCCGCCGGACCAGCGCCGCCGGGAGCGGCCGCCGCTCCAGGTGGTCGACGGGGGCCGCAGCGACAGCGCGCGCCGCACGGCCGGCCGCGACGACGCCGCGCGCCGGGACGGCGCCCGCCGCCGCGAGGAGATCGACGAGCCGCGTCGGGACGGCACCGGCCGGCGCGGGGAGGCCGGCGCCGCCGGGCGGGAGAGCGCCGGCCGTCGTGGCGCGGCCGGTGCCGGTGGCCGGGACAGCGGCGGCCGTCGTGGAGCGATCGGTGCCGCGGGCCGGGACAGCGGCGGCCGTCGTGGGGGACCGGGCGACGGGAGCCGGGACGGCGCCGGCCGGAGTGCCGGAGACCCGCGCCGGGGGCGGGACGCGCGCCGTGAGGGCGTCGGGCGGCGTGAGCCGCGGGGCGCCGGTGCCGACCGCCGGGAGCAGGAGCAGCGGGACGCCCGCCGCGAACGGGACGCGCGCCGCGCGCCCGTGCGGGACCACGTGGACGGCGAACGGCGCCGACCGGTCCGCTCGCGGACCGCCGTCCAGGGGCGCGGGCAGGACCAAAGGCGTTCGACCAGAAGACCGAAAGTGAACCACGGCGCCGCGCCACCCCTGCCGGGTAAGCCACAACGGCGTCTGCGGGTGGCCACGGTCCTGGTACTGGCGATGTTCGCGTTGATCGGGATCCGCCTGGTCTGGTTGCAGTTCAGCGACGCGCCGGAGTACGCGGCCAGCGGCATCCGCGACCGGCTCGCCGAGGAGACGATTTTCGCCTCGCGCGGCAACATCGTCGACCGCAACGGCCAGATTCTGGCCCACAGCGTCGAGGCCCGCTACGTCTACGCCGACCCCGGCATGGTCGAGAACGTCGACGCGACCGCCGACGCGCTCGTGCCGCTGCTCGGCGCCTACGGCGTGCCCCGCTCCGACATCGTCAAGCTGATCACTCCGCACAAGCGCGACAACGGCACGCAGTCGCGCTTCGAGTATCTGGCGCGCGGCGTCAGCATCGAGACCGGCGACGCCGTCCGGAAGCTCAACCTGGCCGGCATCGTGGTCGCCCGCGACGAACGCCGCGAGGTCTTCACCCGGGACACCGCCGCCACCGTGATCGGCTTCACCGGGCGCGACTCGAAGGGCCTCGAAGGCCTGGAGGCGGCCTACGAGGAGCAGCTCAAGGGCGTCAACGGCAAACGCGTGTACGAGGTCGGCGACGGCAAGCTCAGGCGCGAGATCCCCGGCGGCCTGCACCTCAACAAGCCCGCCCGGAGCGGCATGACGTTGCAGCTGACCATCGACTCGTACGTGCAGTTCCGGGCGCAGCAGCTGCTCGCCGAACGCCTCCAGGCGGTGAAGGCGACCGTCGGCGCGGCCATCATCATGGACGTCCGCACCGGCGAGGTGATCGCCCAGGCGAGCTATCCCGGCTACGACGCCGCCGATCCGCTGGCCGCCGGCGACAAGCAGCGGGTCGACATGTGCACCGGGCTGATCGTCGACCCCGGTTCGACGCACAAGGCGATCGTGCTGAGCGCGGCGCTGCAGGAGGGCGTGATCCAGCGGAACACGCCGGTCGTGGCGACCTCCGGCATCGTCAAGGGGGACCGGACGTTCGAGGACGGCAAGCGGTTCGACAAGGAGACGCCGCTGACGCTGGAGGGGCTGCTGGCGTACTCCTCCAACACGGCCACGATCCGGATCGCCGACCGGCTGGGCAAGGACAAGCTGTACGAGTACCAGCGCAAGTTCGGGCTCGGCGAGGTGACCGGCGAGGGGCTGCCCGGCGAGGCGCAGGGTCAGGTGCGCGCGCCGAAGGACTGGTCGGGTTCCAGCTACGGGGCGATCCCGATCGGCAACGGCGTGGGCGTGACGCCGATCCAGATGGCGGCGGTCTACGCGACGATCGCCAACGGCGGCAAGTGGGTGCAGCCGCACCTGGTGCGCGCGACGGTGGGGCCGGACGGCCGGACGAACTCCGTTCCGGCGCCGAGGACGCGGCAGGTGATCGATCCGGCGGTGGCCGCCACGATGCGCGAACTGCTCGAGGCGCCGGTCGTCATCAAGGACGGCACGGCGACGAAGGCCGCTCTGCCTGATCATCGCGTGGCCGGCAAAACGGGCACCGGCGCGCAGGTCATCGACGGTGCGTACACGGACGGGTACGTCGCGTCGTTCATCGGATTCGCGCCGGCGGACGCGCCCCGATACGTCGTCGCGGTGTACGCGAAGGGCGGCACGGACACGTTCGGCGCGGACATGACGCCGGCGTTCCGCGACATGATGTCGTTCACGCTGGACCGCTTCAAGGTCGCGCCGACGGGGACGCCGGTGCCGCAGTTGAAGGCGTACGCGTAGTGCGGCCGAACTGCCGGCACCGCGTGCTCGGCGGGTGGGGGACGGGCCGGTATGGTCTAGCCCCGTGCCCAGCTATCCACGTCCGACGCGCGTGCCCCCGACGCCGTTATCGGCTGTTGCCTCCCGGGTCGACGCCGCTGCGCAGGGCGACGCGTCGATAACGGTGACGGGTGTGACTCTGGTCAGTGCCGATGTCCGGCCCGGCGATCTGTACGCCGCGGTGCCGGGCGCACGCCGGCACGGGGCGGAGTTCGTCCCCGCGGCCGTCGCGGCCGGGGCGGTGGCCGTCCTGACGGATCCCGCCGGCGCGCGGATGCTCGACACCGACGTGCCGGTGCTCGTGGTCGACGACCCGCGGGCGGCGCTCGGCGGCGTCTCGGCGCTGGTGTACGGCGAACCGAGCGGAAGCCTCACCGTCCTCGGCGTCACCGGCACGGCCGGCAAGACCTCGACGGTGTACCTGCTGGAGGCGGGGCTGCGGGCGGCCGGCGTTCCGGCGGGGCTGATCGGCACCGTGGAGACCCGGCTCGGCGACCTGGTCGTGGACAGCGCCCGCACCACGCCGGAGGCGCCGGACCTGCACGCGCTCTTCGCCGCCGCGGTCGAACGCGGGATCCGGGCCGTGGCGATGGAGGTCTCCAGCCACGCGCTCTCCCTGGGCCGGGTCAGCGGGGTGCGCTTCGCGGTCGGCGGGTTCACCAACTTCGGCCTGGACCACCTGGACTTCCACCCCGACGTGGACGACTACTTCGCGGCCAAGGCGCGGCTGTTCGACGGGCGCAGCGCGGTCGAGGTGATCAACCTGGACGACCCGGCGCTGAAGGGCCTGATCCACTCCGGGACGGTCACCTACTCGGCGGCCGGCGACCCGGCGGCGACCTGGCGCGCGGCGGACGTGACGGGCAGCGGTTACGCGCAGAGGTTCACGGCGGTGGGCCCGTCGGGGGCGGTGTCGGCCGGCGTCTCGCTGCCGGGCCGGCACAACGTCGCCAACGCCCTGCTGGCCATCGCGACGCTGGCGGCGGCGGGCGTGGACCCGCAGGTCGCCGCGGACGGCGTGGCCTCCTGCCCCGGCGTGCCCGGCCGGATGGAACGGGTCGGCCAGATCGGCCCGGTCCTCGGCGTGGTCGACTACGCGCACAAGCCGGACGCGATCCGCGCGGTGCTGGCGGCGCTGCGCGAGGTGGCCGACGCGTCGGGCGGCCGGATCATCTGCGTGCTGGGCGCCGGCGGCGACCGGGACCAGGGCAAGCGGCCGGTGATGGGCGAGGCGGCGGCCGCCGGCGCGGATCTGCTGATCGTCACCGACGACAACCCGCGCACCGAGGACCCGGCGCGGATCCGGGCCCAGGTGCTGGCGGGCGTCGTCACCGGCGAGGCGATCGAGATCGCGGGACGGCGGGACGCCATCGCCGCCGCCGTCGAGCGGGCCCGGCCGGGGGACGTCGTCGCCCTGCTGGGCAAGGGACACGAACGCGGCCAGGAGGTCGGCGGCGAGGTACTGCCGTTCGACGACCGGGTCGAACTGGCGGCGGCCCTGGCGGCCCGGCCGGATGCCAACATCAGCGGAGCCGGGGTGGCGCAGTGATCGAGATGACCCTCGCCGAGGTAGCGGCGGCTGTCGGTGGCGTGCTGCGGGACGCCGACCCGGACGCGGTCGTGACCGGCAACGTCGACTTCGACTCCCGCAAGGTGACGCCGGGCGGCCTGTTCGCGGCGTTCGACGGGGACAAGGTGGACGGCCACACGTTCGCGGCGGCGACGGTGAAGGCCGGCGCGGTCGCGGTGCTGGCGTCCAAGCCGGTCGACGCGCCCGCGATCCTGGTGGACGACGTGCGCGCCGCGCTGCAGCTGCTGGCCCGGGCCGTGGTGGACCGGCTGCCGGAGCTGACCGTGATCGGGGTGACCGGTTCGTCGGGGAAGACGACCACCAAGGACCTGATCGCCGCCATCCTCGCGGGGCACGCGCCGACGGTGGCGACGGCCGGGTCGTTCAACAACGAACTGGGCATGCCGTACACGGCGCTGCAGGCCACGACGCAGACCCGGTACCTGGTGCTGGAGATGGGCGCCCGCAAGATCGGTCACATCGCGTACCTGTGCGGGATCGCGCCGCCGTCGATCGGCGTGGTGATCAACGTCGGGGTGTCGCACATCGGCGAGTTCGGCTCGCAGGAGGCGATCGCCCAGGCCAAGGGCGAACTGGTCGAGGCGCTGCCGCCGACCGGCCTCGCCGTCCTCAACGCCGACGACCCGCTGGTGCTCGCCATGCGCGAACGCACGCGGGCGCGGGTCGTGACGGTCGGCGAGGAGGAGCACGCCGACCTGCGGGCGACCGACGTCAGCGTGGACGCCCGCGACCGGGCCAGCTTCCGGATCGGCGATCACCGGGTCACGTTGGCGGTGCCGGGACGCCACCAGGTCGGCAACGCGCTGCTGGCGATCGCCGTCGCCCGGCACCTCGGGGTGCCCGACGCCGAGGCCGCGCTGGCCGGCGCGAAGCTCCCCTCCGAGCGGCGGATGGACGTCTTCGACCGGACCGACGGCGGCATCGTCATCGACGACTCCTACAACGCCAACCCGGCCTCGACGGCGGCGGCGTTGCGCGCACTGGCGAAGATCGGTGCGGGCCGGCGGACCATCGCCGTCCTGGGATACATGGCCGAGCTCGGTGAGCACGAGCGCTCCGGGCACGAGGAAGTCGGTCGCCTGGCCGCCGAGCTGGGCATCGACCGCTTGATCGCGGTGGGACAGATAACCGCGCCGATGTGCGACGGCGCGGCGACGGTGGCTGGTTGGGGAGGAGAGTCGGTACAGGTGACCGATCAGGACGCCGCGGTGGCGTGGTTGCGCGAGCATCTGCTGCCCGGTGACGTCGTGCTGGTGAAGGCCTCGCGGTACCGCACCTGGCAGGTCGCGGACTTCCTCCGCGAGGAGGCCGTCGCGTGAGGGCGGTCTTCGTCGCGGCGGCGGTCGCGTTCGTGCTGTCCATCTTCGGCACGCCGATCGCGATCCGCCTGTTCACCTCGCTGAAGGCCGACCAGCCCATCCGCACCGAGGGGCCGCAGACGCACCTCGGCAAGAAGGGCACGCCCACGATGGGCGGCGTGGTGTTCATCTTCGCCACGTTCGTCGCGTATCTGGCGGGTCACCTGGCGCTGGACACGCTGCCGGACAAGCAGCTGCGCCCGCAGGGGCCGACCACCACCGCGGTCGTGCTGCTGGGCCTGTTCCTGTGCACCGGCCTGTTGGGCTTCTGGGACGACTACCTCAAGGTCACCAAGCGCAACTCGCTGGGCCTCAACAAGCGCGGCAAGCTGATCGGGCAGGCGGTGATCGGTGCCGTCTTCGGCATCTTCGCGCTGTACTTCCCCAAGGAGGACGCGCATCCGCTGACGGTGGCCAGTTCGAAGATCTCCTTCGTGCGGGACATCCCGTGGCTGGACATCACGAAGGTCGGCGCGGTGCTGCTGTTCGTCTTCGTGGTGATGGCCATGTCCAACGCGGTCAACCTGACCGACGGGCTGGACGGCCTGGCGACGGGCACGTCGGTGATGGTGCTGGGGTCGTACGCGCTGATCGCGTTCTGGCAGTACCGGCACTGGGTCGCCGACGACAGCTACCAGGGCGTGTACGCCTACGACTCGCGGGACCCGCTGGAGATCGCGCTGATCGCGGCCTCGGCGGCCGGGGCCTGCGTGGGCTTCCTCTGGTGGAACGCCGCCCCGGCGCGCATCTTCATGGGCGACACGGGTTCGATGGGGCTCGGGGCGCTGATCGCCGGTCTGGCCGCCGCCACGAAGACGGTCATGCTGCTGCCGATCCTGACGATCCTGTACTTCATCATCACGGTCACCTGGGTGATGCAGATCGGTTCGTACCGCACGACCGGCAAGCGAATCTTCCGGATGGTGCCGCTGCAGCACCACTTCGAGCTGGCCGGCTGGTCCGAGGTCAACATCGTGATCCGGTTCTGGATCATCGCCGGGCTGGGGATCGCGGCGGCGCTGGGCCTGTTCTACGCCGACTTCCTGCGCGTGACCAGCGGTAGTTCATGAGTTTCGACGGGGTCCGGGTCGTCGTCGCCGGCGCGCGTGTCGCGGGGACGGCGTCGGCCCGCGTCCTGCTCGCGGCCGGGGCCGACGTCACCGTCGTCGACCGGCAGGAGATGGACTCCTTCGTCGAACTGCGTGAGCGCGGCGCACGGGTGGCGGTCGGCGACGGCCTCGACCTGCTCGACGGGGTCCGCGACCTGGTGGTCTCCCCGGGGTTCGCGCCGCATCACCCGCTCGTGACGGCGGCGCTGGCCCGGGGGATCGACGTCTACTCCGAGCCGGAACTGGCGTGGCGCCTGCGGGGGCCGGACGCACCGCTGTGGCTCGCGGTCACCGGCACCAACGGCAAGACCACCACCGTCACCATGCTCGCCGACATCCTGCGCGCGGCCGGCCGGCGCACGGCCGCCCTGGGCAACATCGGCGAGCCGCTGGTGACGGCGACCGACTACGACGTCCTCGCGGTCGAACTCTCGTCGTTCCAACTGCACTGGTCCTCGACCCTGGCCCCGCCGGCGGCGGCGCTGCTCAACCTCGCCGACGACCACCTGGAGTGGCACGGCGACTTCGACCGCTACGCGGACGCCAAGCGCCTGATCTGGCGCGGGGCGCGGGCCGCGGTCTTCAACCTGGACGACCCGCGGGTGTCGGCGCTGGCACCGGGGCCGTCGCGGGTCGGCTTCACCACCGGGGTCCCCGGCGCGGGGCAGTACGGCGTGGCCGACGGGTGGCTCCTCGACGACGGGGGCCACCAGCTCGTGGAGGCCGACGCGATCCGGCCGCCCGGCGCGCACAACGTCGCCAACGCCCTCGCCGCCGCCGCGCTCGCCCGCTGGGCCGGCGTCACGCCCGACGAGGTGCGCAAGGGCCTGCTCGGCTACACGCCCGAACCGCACCGCAACGCCCTCGTCGCCACCGTCGGCGGCGTCTCCTACGTCGACGACAGCAAGGCGACCAACCCGCACGCGGCGCTCGCCTCCCTGCTCGCCTACCCCCGCGTGGTGTGGGTGGCCGGCGGCCAGCTCAAGAACGTCGACCCGGACGACCTCGTGGCCCGGGTCGCCGACCGGCTCACCGGGGCGGTGCTGCTCGGCGTGGACCGGGCCGAGATCGCCCGCGCGCTCGCACGACACGCGCCCGGGGTCCCGGTCGTGGAGGTGCCGAGCACCGATGATGGGGCGATGGGTGAGGTCGTGAACGCCGCGGCTCGGCTCGCGCGGCCGGGGGACACCGTCCTGCTGGCCCCGGCGGCCGCGTCGCTGGACATGTACGTCGGCTACGGCGCGCGCGGCGACGCGTTCGCGGCGGCGGTGCGCGGCCTGCCCGCGGGGGACTGATGGTGGCGCAGGAGGCGTCGGCCCCGGCCGCGGTGGGGCCGTTCGCCGCGCTGCGTGGCCTGCTGGCGCGACCGCTCGCCTCCTACTACCTGCTGCTGTCCACCGTCGGGCTGCTCGTGCTGATCGGCATGACGATGGTGTTCTCGGCGACCAGCCTCGAGGGGATCGCCGCGGGCAACACGCCGTACGGCTCGATCATCAAACAGCTCGTCTCCGCCTGCGTGGGGCTGGTGGCGTTCTGGATCTGCCAGCGGCTGCCGGTGCGCACGTACCGGAAGTTCGCGGGGTGGGCGCTGATGGTCAGCGTGCTGCTGATCGCCCTGGTGGACATGCTCGGGGTGCTCTCCGCGCTGCAGACGCCGGCCAACGAGACGCTGCGCAACGCGAAGATCGGACCGATCTGGGCCGACCAGATGTGGCTGCACCTGGGACCGGTGCAACTGCAACCCTCGGAGCTGGGCAAGCTGGCGTTCGCGATGTACGCGGCGGACATCCTCGCCCGCCGTGGGCCGGCCGTGGCGCAGTGGCGCGAACTGGCCCTGCCCCTCTTCCCCGTCTCGGGGCTGCTGTTCCTGCTGGTCGGCTATCACGACCTCGGCACGATGCTGATCCTGCTGGCGATGTTCATCGGGATCCTGTGGGCGGCCGGGGTGCGGTTCCGGGTGTTCGGGGCGATGATCGCGCTCGGGCTGGCCGGCGTCACGGCGCTGGTGATGATGCCCGGCAAGACCGAGTACCGGAAGGCCCGCCTGGCGGTGTTCCTCGACCCGGACAAGGCGGATCGCACGCACGAGGGCTGGCAGGCGCGGCAGGGGCTCGAGGCGATCGGCAGCGGCAGCTGGTTCGGGCAGGGGCTGGGGGAGAGCCGGCTCAAGTGGGGCCGCCTGCCCAACGGCCACAACGACTTCATCTTCGCCCTCATCGCCGAGGAACTGGGCGTCGTCGGCTGCATGGTCGTGGTGAGCCTCTTCGCCGTGCTCGCCTACACCGGGCTGCGGATCGCGCGGCGGGTCGACGACCCGTTCCGGCGGCTCGTCGCGGCGGCTCTCACGACCTGGCTGGTCGCGCAGGCGATCGTCAACATCGGTGGCGTCACCGGGCTGCTGCCGATCACCGGGCTGCCGCTGCCGTTCATCTCCGACGGCGGAAGTGCCCTGGTCGTGGCGTTGGCGGCGGCCGGTGTGCTGCTGTCGTTCGCGCGCAGCGAGCCGGAGGCCGCGACGGCCCTGCACGCCCGTCCACCCCGTAAGGCGGTACAGCTACTCTGGGCGCCGCTGCCGCCGTTGCCGCGACGGCAGGATGCTGCGCACCCGCCCCGGGTGCGCCGGGGAGGATCTGACGATGGCTGAGTTGCGTTCGGTGGTGCTGGCCGGTGGCGGCACCGGCGGACACATCTATCCCTTGCTCGCGTTCGCGGACTGCCTGCGCCGCCACGATCCGGGTGTCCGGATCACCTGCGTGGGCACCGAGAAGGGCCTGGAGAAGGATTTGATCCCGCCCGCGGGCTACGACCTGCGGATGGTGCCGGCGCACCAGTTGCCGCGCTCGGTCAACCTCGACCTGGTGCGCACGCCGGACCGGATGTTCACCGCGTCCCGGTTCACCCGCAAGATCCTCGACGAGGTCGCGGCCGACGCGGTCGTGGGCTTCGGCGGCTACGTGTCGGTGCCGGCGTACATCGCCGCGTGGCGGCGCGGCACCCCGCTGGTGTGCCACGAGGTCAACGTGCCGATGGGCGTGGCCAACAAGATGGCGCAGCGGTTCACCCCGTACATCGCGGCCGGCTTCCCGCACCAGCGGGTGCAGGAGCCGCGGTTGAAGGACGCGCGGGTGGTGGGCGTTCCGCTGCGCACCTCGATCTCGACCCTGGACCGGGAGGCCCGGCGGGCTGAGGCGCGGGCGCACTTCGGGCTCCACCCCGACCTGCCGACGCTGTTCGTGTTCGGGGCCTCGCAGGGTGCGCGCTCGATCAACCTCGCCGTCTCCGGTGCGGCCAAGGCGATCACCGGCGCCGGCGTGCAGGTGCTGCACATCATCGGCGCCCGCAACGACGAGTTCGACGTGCCGTCGGACCTGGCCGCGCCGTACGTCACCGTGAAGTTCCTCAAGGAGATGGAGCTCGGTTACGCGGCCGCCGACCTGGCGGTGTGCCGGGGCGGGGCGCTGACCTGCGCCGAGACGGCCGCGCTCGGCGTTCCGGCGGTGTACGTTCCGCTTCCGTGGGGAAACGGCGAGCAGCGGCGCAACGCCCTGCCGGTGGTCGAGGCCGGCGGCGGGCTGCTGTGCGACGACGCGGACCTGACGCCGGCCTACGTGGAGTCCACGGTGGTGCCGCTGGTGCGCGACCGGGCCCGGCTGGCGGCGATGAGCGCGGCGGCGGCCGCGTACGGGCGGCGCGACGGCGACGAGGCGCTGCGCGAGTACCTGCTGGAGGCGATCAACGGTGTCCGCTGAACAGCGGTTGACGGCGGAGGATCTCGGCCGCGTGCACTTCGTGGGCGTGGGCGGCGTCGGGATGAGCGGCATGGCCCGCCTCTTCCTGACCCGCGGCATCCCCACGACCGGGAGCGAACTGCGCGAGTGGCCGGCCCTGGCGGGCCTGCGCGCCCTGGGCGGGACGATCCACATGACCCACCGGGAGTCCAACCTCGACGGTGTGGACACGGTCGTCTACTCCACGGCCATCCCGCAGGACCACCTCGAACTGGTCACCGCCCGCGAGCGGGGCCTGCGGGTGATGCACCGTTCGGAGGCGCTCGCCGCGGCCATGGCGGGGCGGCGCGCCGTCGCGGTGGCCGGCACGCACGGCAAGACGACGACGACCTCGATGGTGACGCTGATCTTCCAGCACGCGGGGCTCGACCCGTCGTTCGTCATCGGCGGGGAGATCTCCGAGGTCGGCTCGAACGCCCACCACGGCAGCGGCGAGTACTTCGTGGCCGAGGCGGACGAGTCGGACCGGTCGTTCCTGCTCTACCGCCCGTACGTCGCCCTGATCACGAACATCGACGCGGACCACCTCAACACCTACGGCGACCTGGCCGGGCTGACCGACGCGTTCGTCGAGTTCGGCGGCCTGGTGCAGCCCGGTGGCTTCGTCGTGACCTGCGCCGACGATCCCGGGGCCCGGCGGGCGGCGGAACGCATCCGCGCGGCCGGCGGCACGGTGTGGACCTACGGCACGTCGGCCGACGCCGACCTGCGGCTGTCCGAGGTGGAGACGACGGCGCGCGGCACCCGCTACGTGGCGACGCTCGACGGCGAGACGCTGGGGCCGGTGTCGCTGCCGGTGCCGGGCAAGTACTCGGCGCTCAACTCGGCGGCCGCGATCCTGACGGCGGTGCGCTCCGAGGTGCCGGCGGAGACGGCGATCGAGGCCCTCGCGGCGTTCCCCGGGGTGCGGCGGCGCTTCGAGCACAAGGGGACCGCGAAGGGCGTTCGGGTCTACGACGAGTACGCCTACCACCCGACCTCGATGACGGCCGCGCTGGAGACGCTGAAGGAGGTGGCCGCCCCCGGGCGGCTGCTGGTGGTCTTCCAGCCGTACCGGGTGTACCGGACGCGCGACCTGGAGAAGGAGATCGCCGCCGCGCTGGCCATCGCCGACGAGGCCGTGATCATGGAGGTCTTCGGGCCGGGCGAGGTGCGCGAGCCGGGGCAGGGCGGCGTGGCGCTGACCGCGGCCGTGGACCTGCCGGCGGAGCGCAAGGCGTTCGTGCCGTCGTGGGAGGACGTGCCGGCCGAGGTGGTGCGGCGGGCGCACATCGGCGATCTCGTGGTGACGATGGGCGCGCCGCCGATCTCGCTCATGGGCGACGAACTGCTCGCCGCGCTGAGCAACGGCGACGCGTTCGGCTTCGGTGGGGCGTTCGGTGCGGATGCCGCTGACAACGGAGGGGTCGACGGCGACGTGCCGGTGCAGGCGCCTCCGGCGGCCGGTGGCTGACCGGCGCTGGCGCCTCGTCCGGGCCGGCCGGGACGCCGTTCCGGAGTCGGTGCGGCGGTTCAACGCGCGGGCCCGGCGCAACAAGCTCAGGGTGGCCCGGCCGTGGCTGATCACGGCCGGGGTCGTGCTCGTGCTGGCGATCGCGGCGGCGGTGCTGTACTGGACGCCGGCCGTCTCCGTGCGGGACCTGCGGGTGCGTGGGACCGCCGTGGTGACCGAGCGGGAGGTGCTCGACGCCGCCGCGGTGCGCCGGGGCGTTCCGCTGCTGCGGGTGGACGTCGACGGCGTGCGGAGTCGGGTGGCGGCGATCGCTCCGGTCCGTTCCGTCGACATCACCCGGATGCCCCCGTCCACGCTGGAGATCCGGGTGACCGAGCGCACGGCGGTGGCCGTGGTGGAGAACCCCGGCGGGCGGTGGCTGCTCGACGAGACCGGCGTCGCCTACCTGCCCGCCCCGGTGGAGAATCCGGGCCTGGTGCTGGTCAGGCTGGCGACGCCCAACCCGACGGACGCGACGACGCGCGCGGCGCTGGCCGTCCTCACCGCCCTCACCCAGGAACTGCGTGACCCGCTCGCCGCGCTGGTGGCGGAGGCGCCGGCCCGGATCCGGCTGGAGCTGACGGACGGGCGCACTGTGGTGTGGGGCGACTCGTCGGAGAACGACGCCAAGGCCCGCGTCGCCGCCGCGATGCTGGGGAAGCCGGGTCAGGTCATCGACGTGAGTGCGCCGGAGTTCGTGACGGTTCGCTGACTTCCGAGGAAATCGTCCGGCCAATTTGACGGTTTCGAGTCCGATAGGGCCGGTTTGTCGTTTTACTTGCCGTGTGTGTCCCGGAGTGTCACTTCGGCACGGTGCGGAGGCCGCGCGATTTCTCCGGTGGCCGAGTGTGCCTTGCTTTCCGCAGGTTGGCGGGCGACACGCCGAGGCGGGTTCTTGGTTGGCCGTTCGGACACGCATACCGTCCAGACAAGCATTGGTTGACATAACTCTCGACCTCAACTAAAGGTTGAGGGTTCACCGGAGGGCTCAGGCCCGGTGACCCTCGATCGGACTGCATAAAGCGGCCACCGCTCCGCCCCTTTCGATCGGTGGGCGGTGACCGTCAACCTCGAAGGGAAAGGCAGCGCCGGATGACGCACCCGCACAACTACCTGGCGGTCATCAAGGTCGTCGGCATCGGTGGCGGCGGGGTCAACGCCGTCAACCGAATGATCGAGGTCGGTCTGAAGGGCGTTGAGTTCATCGCCATCAACACCGATGCGCAGGCGCTGCTGATGAGTGACGCCGACGTCAAGCTCGACGTCGGCCGCGAGCTCACCCGCGGACTGGGCGCCGGAGCCAACCCCGACGTCGGCAAGAACGCCGCCGAGGACCACCGCGACGAGATCGAAGAGGTTCTCAAGGGCGCGGACATGGTCTTCGTGACCTGCGGCGAGGGCGGTGGCACCGGCACCGGTGGCGCCCCCGTCGTGGCCAACATCGCCCGCAAGCTCGGCGCGCTGACCATCGGTGTGGTCACCCGGCCGTTCTCGTTCGAGGGCAAGCGGCGCCAGGTGCAGGCCGAGGCCGGCATCGAGGAGCTGCGCAACCAGTGCGACACGCTCATCGTGATCCCCAACGACCGGCTGCTGGCGCTCGGCGACCGCAACATCAGCATGATGGACGCGTTCCGTCAGGCCGACCAGGTGCTGCTCTCCGGTGTCCAGGGCATCACCGACCTGATCACCACGCCGGGTCTGATCAACCTCGACTTCGCCGACGTCAAGAGCGTCATGAGCGGTGCGGGCAGCGCGCTCATGGGTATCGGCAGCGCCCGGGGCGACAACCGCGCCGTCGAGGCGGCCGAGTCGGCGATCTCCAGCCCGCTGCTGGAGCAGAGCATGGACGGTGCGCGCGGGGTCCTGCTGTCCATCGCGGGCGGCTCCGACCTGGGCCTCTTCGAGATCAACGACGCCGCGCAGCTGGTCACCGACGCGGCCCACCCGGACGCCAACATCATCTTCGGCGCCGTCATCGACGACGCGCTCGGCGACGAGGTGCGGGTGACCGTGATCGCTGCGGGCTTCGACGGCGGTTCGCCCGCGTACCGCCCGGCCGACACCCGCAAGGGGCGCACGCAGCCCTCCGCCGAGGCGACCCCGGCCGCGCCCGCCGCACCGGCGCCGCCCGCCCAGCCGGCGCAGCCGCAGTCGCGGCGGGTCCTCTTCGACGACGTCGACGTCCCCGACTTCCTGAAGAACGGTGCCTGAGCGCCGGACGGAGTTGGCGACGGGGCTCGCCACGACGAGAGAACGCATAGCTACGGCGTGTCGTGACGCCGGCCGGGATCCGGCCGGCGTCACTCTCGTTGTCGTCACGAAGACGTATCCGGCGAGCGACGTGTCACTCCTTGTCGACCTGGGCGTCACCGATGTCGGGGAGAACCGGGATCAAGAGGCGTCCGAAAAGGCGTCCTCGGTCGCGGCGGACGGCCGGACCCCACATTGGCATTTCATCGGGCGGCTGCAGCGCAACAAGTGCCGGTCGGTCGTGCGATACGCGGACACCGTTCAGTCGGTCGACAGTGTGCGGCTGGTGCGGGCCCTCGCGAAGGCGGCCGTGGCGGAGGGTCGGATACCGGACGTTCTGGTGCAGGTGAGCCTGGACGGGGACACCGCACGCGGGGGCGCGGTCGACGGCGGTGACGAGGCGGAACGGGACGTCTGGGCCGTGGCGCGCGAAGTGGCCGCCGCCGATGACGCGCTGCGCCTGCGCGGTCTCATGGCGGTCGCCCCGCTCGGCTGGGAACCGGCGCGGGCCTTCGACCTCCTGGCCGGCCTGCACACCCGGTTCCGGGGCGAGTTTCCGCAGGCCACTGTCCTGTCGGCCGGCATGAGCGGCGATCTTGAGGCGGCGGTCGCGGCCGGGGCGACACACGTGCGGGTGGGCAGCGCAATCCTCGGGAATAGAACGCCACCTGCGGTAACCTGACTACGGACACCCGAATTACACCGGTGGGATTCCCTTGTCGGTCGTGGTTCGTGCCGGCCGGCGGTGTTCATGCACGAAGTGGCACGGCAACGGGGTAGTGCCGCATGGCGGACGGAGGAAGCGCTGATGGGAGCGCTGCGTAAGGCGGGCGTATGGCTCGGTCTCGTCGAGGACGACGACGACCGGGGCTACGACGACCGTTCCTACCGCGGATACGCCGACGACGACTACGACGACGGTGACGTCGACGACGCGCCGGTGCCTCCCCGTGCCCGTTCTGCGGAGCGCGCGGAGTCCCTGCGGGCGGAGTCCATCCGGGCCGAGCGCGCCGAGTCGCTGCGCGCGGAGCGGGCGGAGTCCCTGCGCGCCGAGTCTCTGCGGGCGGAGCGGGCCGAGTCGCTGCGGTCGGAGCGTTCGGACTCCCTGCGCAGCGAGCGGAGCACCGTCCGGCCGATCGCGCGTTCCGGCACGTCGACGGTGAGCTACCCGTCGCGGGACAGCCTCGCCCTGACCCCGCGCACCGCCGTGGCGGACCGGGTCGGGCCGGTCGAGGAGGACGAGCGTCGGTACCAGATCACGACGCTTCACCCCACGACCTACAACGAGGCCCGTACGATCGGTGAGCACTTCCGCGACGGCGTTCCGGTCATCATGAACCTGACCGAAATGGACGAAGCGGACGCAAAGCGTTTGGTCGATTTCGCTGCCGGGCTTGCGTTCGGTCTGCGCGGTACGATCGAGCGCGTCACCAACCGTGTGTTCCTGCTTTCGCCGGCAAATGTCCAGGTCACGGCCGAGGACAAGGCTCGGATCGCCGAGGGCGGGTTCTTCAACCAGAGCTGAGTGAGGCCCGCCCCACAGTGCTGTCGATCATGTTGCAGGTGCTCTACCTGCTGCTTTACGCCTTCTTCCTGGTCTTGATCGGGCGTTTCATCATGGGCTACGTGCTCACGTTCGGACGCCGCTGGCAGCCCGGGCGTGGAGCCGCCGCCACGATGGAGATCGTGTGGAGCGTCACTGATCCCCCCCTGAAAGCGTTGAGGCGGGTGATCCCGCCGCTCAGGCTTGGTACCGTGAGCCTCGACCTGAGCTCCCTTGTGCTGCTGGTTATCCTGTTCGTGCTGATGGACTACGTGGTAGGGCCCCTGATCGACTCGGTTCGCTAGCCGAGTCAAGTGATTGGCCACGCGGTCGCGACTGACCCGAGGAGTATCGATGCCGCTGACCCCGGCCGACGTCCACAACGTCGCGTTCAAGAAGCCCCCCATAGGGAAGAGGGGCTATGACGAAGAGGAAGTCGACGCCTTTCTCGACGAGGTGGAGCGCGAGCTCGCCCGCCTGATCGAGGAGAACAACGAGCTTCGTGCGCAGCTCGAGCGCGGCGGCGGTGGCCGTCCCGCCGGGCCCGGCGCCGACCCCCGCCTGGCTTCCGAGCTGGCGGAGATCAAGGCCCAGCTCGACCGTGTGCAGCGCGAGAAGAGCGCCGCCGAGCAGGCCGCCCGCAGCATGCAGGCCGAGCTGGAGCAGGCCCGCACCGCGGGTGGCGCCGCCGGCATGACGGCCGGTGAGGGCGAGCAGCAGGCGCTGCGGGTCCTGATGATGGCCCAGCGCACCGCCGACGACCACGTCAACGACGCGCGTCGCGAGGCCGACAAGCTCCTGTCCGACGCGCGCGCCAAGGCCGAAGAGGTCACCCGCGACGCCCGGGCCAAGGCCGACGCCCTGGAGCGGGACGCCCGTCAGCGCCACCAGGAGGCCGTCAGCGGCCTCGACGCCAAGCGCAACGCTCTGCAGAAGCACATCGAGGAGCTCAAGCAGTTCGAGCGCGAGTACCGCACCCGCCTCAAGGCCTACCTGGAGTCCCAGCTGCGCGACCTCGAGGGGCGCGGGCAGGGCCTGGAGGCCGAGCTGCAGCGGGCCGACACCAGCAACAACCGGCCGGCCGCGACCGGCGGACTCGCCGCGGCGAGCCTCGCCGGCTCCTACAGCGGTCGCGACGGCGGCCGCTAGACAGCGGGTCAGCACCATCAGCGCGCGGCGCCGGTCGGAAACGACCGGCGCTGTGCGCTTTTCTCGTTCCTGGTCGCCGACCGGTAGGCAATACGCCGTTCCGCGGGGCGGCGTCGGTCGTTTTACACGCGGCAGAGCAGTGCACGATGCGGCGGAGGGCAGGCCGTGACAGTCGCAAGTCTGGTGTTGATCGTGGTGGCCGTGGTCCTGTTGGGCTACGGCCTGCTCGACGGTTCGAACACCTACCTCGTCGGATCCATCATGGCGAGCCTGCTGGCGGCCCTGGCCCTGGTGGTCGGCTCGCGGCGCGGGGACGGACGGGCCGCGGTGGAGGCCGCCGTGGAGGCGGAGAAGGCCGAGGCGCGCAGCCGTCGTCGCCCCGCCCGTGACGAGGAACTGGTCGGCGCCGGCGCCCGTGGTTCGGGCGGTGGGCGCGGTGCGGTGCCGGCCGAGGACTACGACGACTACGACGACGAGATCCCGACCCGGGACACCGAGCTGATCGACCTCGGCCCCCGCGGCGGCGTCCCGGCGCAGTCCGACGGTCGGGCGGGACCCGTCGAGGAGCGCCCGCGCGGCGTCGACGTCGACCCGGATGACGAGTACGACGACTACGACGAGGACGACGACGTCGACGACGAGGACGACCCGGAGGACGAGCCGCCGCCGCAGCGCGTGTCGGCCGCCGACGCCGCCCGGGTGGCGCAGCTCGACACGGATGTCCTGGTCTGTGACGGCCGCCCCCGGTACCACCTCGCCGGGTGCGTGCACCTGCTCGGCCGCGACAACGAGCCGCTGCCGGTCAGCGAGGCGGTCGAGCTCGGGTTCACGCCGTGCAGCCTGTGCGAGCCGGACAGCGCGTTGCTGGCGAGGGCCCGCCGGGTCTAGCCCCTCGGGGCCGCTGACTGTCGGGTACCCGGCAGAATACGGTGTGCGCACGATCGCGGTACGGGTGAAGCCGGGTTCCTCCCGGACGCGGGTGGGCGGCCGTTACGAGGGGCCGTTCGGGGCCGCGCTGGTGGTCGCCGTCAACGCGCCGCCGGTCGACGGTCGGGCCACCGCGGCCGTGCTGCGCGCCCTCGCCGACGCCCTGGGCCTGCGGCCCGCCGCGCTGCGGCTGCGGTCCGGGGCGGCGAGCCGGGACAAGCTGGTCGAGGTCTCCGCACCGCCGGACGATCTCGACGCCCGCGTCGACCGGCTGCGTGACGGCGACGGTCGCACGTGACCGATCAGGTCAACGGCGCCCTGTTGCTCGGCGCGGTGGTGCTGCTCGTCGCCGTGGCGGCGGTGCGCCTCTCCACCCGCCTGGGCCTGCCCAGCCTCCTGGTGTACCTGGCGCTCGGGCTGCTGCTGGGGCCGCTCGGGCTCGGGTTGGCGTTCAACGACGCGGAACTGACCCGCGTGCTCGGCCTCTGCGCCCTCGTGGTGATCATCGCCGAGGGTGGGCTCACGGCGCGCTGGGCCGAACTGCGCCCCGTCGTCTGGCCGGCGGCCGTCCTGTCCACGGTCGGCGTCGGCGTGAGCGTGGCGGTGGTGGCGTTCGCGGCGCATCTGCTGCTCGGGCTCGACTGGCGGCTGGCCTGGCTGTACGGCGCCGTGCTGTCGTCCACCGACGCGGCCGCCGTCTTCGCCACCCTACGGCGGTTGCGCGTCCGGCCGCGGCTGGCGGCGCTGCTGGAGGCCGAGTCCGGCATCAACGACGCCCCCGTGGTGCTGCTGGTGATCGCCCTGTCCGTTCTCCCGGGGGAGAACACCCACGCCGCCCCGTGGTGGCAGCACCTGCTGCTCGGCGCGTACGAACTGGGCGCCGGCGCGGTGCTGGGCGTGGCCGTCGGGGCGATCGGGGCCTGGACGCTGCGCCGCGCCGCCCTGCCCGCCGCCGGCCTGTACCCGTTGGCCACGGTCGGGCTGACGGTGCTGGCGTACGCGGTCGGGCTGGCGCTGCACGCGTCCGGGTTCCTGGCGGTGTACGCGTGCGGGGTGGTGCTGGGCAACGCGCACCTGCCGCACCGGCGCGCGGTGCTCGGTTTCGCCGACGGGCTCGCCTGGCTGGCCCAGATCGGGCTGTTCGTGCTGCTGGGCCTGCTGGCCGAACCGCGGGACCTGCTGGTGGCGATCGTTCCGGGGCTGGTGATCGGCCTGGTGCTGGTGCTGCTGGCCCGTCCGCTGTCGGTGCTGGTGTCGGCGACGCCGTTCCGGTTCCCGCTGCGGGAGCAGGTGTTCCTGTCGTGGGCGGGGCTGCGCGGCGCGGTGCCGATCGTGCTCGCCACGATCCCGCTGTCGGTCGGGCTGCCCGGGGCGAAGGCGCTGTTCAACGTCGTGTTCGTGCTGGTGGTGGTCTACACGGTGGCGCAGGGCGCCTCGCTGCCGCCGGTGGCGCGCCGGCTCGGGGTGGCCGCGCCGGCCGAGCCGACGGAGCTGGACGTCGAGACCGCCCCGCTGGAACGGATGCGCGCGGACCTGCTCCAGCTGGAGATCCCCGAGGGTTCGCGGCTCGCCGGGGTGCACATCGACGAGCTGCGGCTGCCCGAGGGGGCGGCGATCATGCTGGTGACGCGGGACGGGGCCGGGTTCGTGCCGTCGGGCCAGACCCGGCTGCGCACCGGCGACAGCCTGCTGCTCGTGGCGACCGAGGGCGTTCGGGCGGCGACGGAGCAGCGGCTGCGTGCGGTCAGCCGGCGGGGGCGTCTGGCGCGCTGGTTCGCCGACTACGGGGAGGATTTGCCGCCGAGTCAGATCGTGTGATTAGCGGAGACTCCGGATGGGTACTGGGGCGCAACGTTACGACTGGGAGAACAGGCAGGTCATCGCGCTCGCCCGATTTGCGGCAACACGTGTGGCAGGTTTGTCGGCTGCCGGTACATTCCGTATTCTTGCCAACCTCTGGAGTGCTCGGTTGACCGACCGGGCGCCCGTTTTTTACATCTGGGGGACGTATGGCCGAGCGGGCGCAAGCCACGCGCAAGGCCGCCGCCGCGAAGGCGGCCCCGGCGAAGAAGGCCGTCGCTGCGAAGAAGACGACGGCCGCCAAACCCCCCGCGAAGACCGGCTCAGGCCGTTCCCCCTCAAAAAAAGCAGCGACCAGCAGCACAGACCAGGCAGGATCGACCACCGCGGGCCCCGCGGTCGAGGGAGCGACGATGGCCAAGACAGCCGAACCGAAGACCGCCGGCAAGACGGCCACGGGCAAGGATCGGGTGGCGCGCAGCGCCGCCGACACCGAGGAGATCCGCGCGGCGCTGGCCGCCCGCCTGGACGAGCTGAAGACCGAGCACGACCAGACGATGGTGGAGATCGCGGAGCTGCAGCGCGACCGGCTGACCGACTCGGCGGGCGACGACCAGGCCGACACGGGCACCAAGACGTTCGAGCGGGAGCAGGAAATCTCTCTCGCCAACAACATCGCCGAGCGGATCAGCCAGGTGGAGCGCGCGCTCGAGCGCCTCGACGAGGGCGGATACGGCTGGTGCGAGCGGTGCGGCAACGTCATCCCGGTCGAACGGCTGGCCGCATTCCCGTCGGCTACGCTCTGCGTGAGCTGCAAGCAGTTGGAGGAGCGCCGCTGACCGGCGGCAGGCGGAAGGGCGGGCGTTGACCCAGGCTTCAGGACGTCGCGCCCGGATCGTCTTCGTCGCGGTCGCGGCGCTGGTCGTGGCGATCGATCAGCTGACGAAGCACCTGTCGGTGATCACGCTGGAGGGGGAGACCCCGCTCAGGCTGCTGTGGGGCGCGGTCTATCTGACCCTGGTGCGCAACCCCGGTGCCGCGTTCAGCATGGGCACGGACTACACGTTCGTCTTCCCGCTGATCACGCTCGGCGTGGTGTGCTGGATCCTCTGGATGGCGCGCTCGCTGGCGTCGACGCCGTGGGCGGTCGGGCTAGGTCTGGTGCTCGGCGGCGCGTTGGGCAACTTCGGGGACCGGCTGTTCCGCTCGCCCGGCTTCTTCGTCGGCGAGGTCGTCGACATGATCAGCGTGTTCGACGACAACGGCGGGCGCTTCCCCGTGTTCAACGCGGCCGACTCGGCGCTCTTCTGCGGCGTCGTGCTGCTGGTGCTGATGGAGATGACCGGCCGGCGGCGGGACGGGACCCGTCTGGAGAGCACGAAGAAGAAGGACGCCGATGTCGCTCCGTGACACGCGTGCCATGCCGGTGCCGGACGGGCTCGACGGGATGCGTCTGGATCAGGCGATCTCGCGGATGTTCGGGCTGTCGCGCACCGGCGCGGCCGACCTGATCGACGCGGGGGACGTGGCCGTCGACGGCAGCCCGCGCGGCAAGTCCGACCGGCTGAAGGCCGGCTCCTGGCTGGAGGTGACGCTGCCGGCACCGGCCGCGCCGCCGCCGTCGGAGATCGTTCCGCAGGAGGTCACCGGGCTGTCGGTGATCTACGCCGACGACGACATCGCGGTCGTGGACAAGCCGGTCGGCGTGGCCGCGCATCCGAGCCCCGGCTGGACCGGACCGACCGTCATCGGCGGGGTCGCGGCCCTCGGGCACCGCGTCTCGACCAGCGGCGCCGCCGAACGGCAGGGGGTCGTG
The DNA here is from genome assembly GCF_016863615.1 of Virgisporangium aliadipatigenens. Classification (GTDB taxonomy): domain Bacteria; phylum Actinomycetota; class Actinomycetes; order Mycobacteriales; family Micromonosporaceae; genus Virgisporangium; species Virgisporangium aliadipatigenens. The sequence goes on from NZ_BOPF01000031.1 coordinate 130,679, forward strand.
CACCGGCTCGACGTGGGGACCACCGGGCTGATGGTGGTCGCCAAGAGCGAACGGGCGTACAGCGCGCTGAAGCGGGCGTTCAAGGAGCGCGAGGTCGACAAGCGGTACCACGCCATCGTGCAGGGGCACCCGGACCCGTCGCGCGGCACGATCGACGCCCCGATCGACCGCCACCCGAGCGCCGACTGGAAGTGGGCGGTGGTCTCCGGGGGCCGGCCGAGCGTGACGCACTACGACACGATCGAGGCGTTCCCGGCGGCGAGCCTGCTCGACATCCGCCTGGAGACCGGGCGCACGCACCAGATCCGGGTGCACTTCTCCGCGCTGCGCCATCCGTGCGTCGGCGACCTGACCTACGGCGCCGACCCGACGCTCGCCGCCCGGCTGGGCCTGACCCGCCAGTGGCTGCACGCGAAGCGGCTCGGCTTCGTGCATCCCGGCACGGGCGAGTACGTCGAGTTCGAGAGCCCGTACCCGGACGATCTCGCCCGTGCGCTGGAGCTGCTCGGCGGGTGAAGGTCCGGATCGCGCTGCTGTTCCTGGTGGTCGCGGCCGTCGCGGTCGCGTTCCTGTCGCGCCCCTCGGGCTCCGCCGAGGGTCCGCCGGTGTCGACCGACGCCGTTCGCGTCGGAGTCGCGCCGATGTCGAGCATTCCGGACTATGTGGGAACGGCCGGAGCGAAGCTGGCCGCACTCCCCGCCGGGGATTCGTACGCGCTCGTCGCGTTCACGACATATGTAGCACCGGCGCGCCTCCCGGAACTTCTCGCCGGCACGGCCGCCGCGGAGGTGGTGGCGCGGGTCCCGTTGCCCGGCGAGCAGACCGAGATCCTGCGCATCCCCGCACGTCAGCTGCCCGACGACGTGACAGCCGGGATGATCCGCGTCGCGGAGCGCAAGGAGCGCGAGGTCGTCGCGTACCGCTCCCGGGAGGCGAGCGAACAAAATCTCACCGGCGCCGCCGATCGGGCCGCCGCGGAGGCCGCCGAACTGCGCGCCGGATGCGTATGTATCTACGCCGCGTTCGTGCGAGCGAGCCGGGACGCCCTGGTCACACTGGGTACACGGGAAGGCGTGCGCGTGGTCGACCCGGCACCCGAGGTGACGGATCCGGTCAGGACTGTCCTGCTCCCGCCGTTACCCGACCAGACGGACCTCGCGCGACCACCGTCGGGCCGGTAGCGTCCTCTTCGGGTGTCGGCGCGTTGAACCACCCGGGGCCGAGGCCCGGCGGGCCGGAGGTGAATACCTCTCCGACCTGGGCAGTGGCCTGAATCGCGTCCGATCCGTAGCCTGAGGGCGGACCGCTTTGATAGATGTCGGCGAAAAGGAGCTGTCCGTTGGAGCGCACCGAGACCGGCTGGGGGCGGACCGCCGAGCCTACCCCTCGTTGGCGCTCGCTGCTGGACCGAGCGCTGTTAGGGCGTGGCGGCCCCGAAGATGACGACTACGACGGTCGATTCTCGGAGGAGCGCCTCGCCGAGGCCCGCGAAGCCCGCGTGACGCCGAGCTACCCGGGTGACCCCGACCGGCGGGACCGATATGACGAATCCCCGCGCCGAGGCTACGGAGACTACGCCATTCAAGGGCGATACCCAGCGGTTCGTGAGGGTTACGACGAGTACCCACCCGCAGAAGAATACGATGAGTATCCGGCTCGAAACGGCTATCCCGCCCGCAACGGGGGATATCCGGGCCGTGAGGACTACGACGAGGAAGCCGACTATCCATCTCCGGCCGACTACCGGACGGAAAAGGAGTACCCGCGGGCGGTCGGTTACGCCCAGGGGACCGGGTTCGTGCCGCCGGCCGAGCAGGGGGTCTACGCGCCCGAGTACTCGGACGACAACTACCCGAGCGTGGGCGGCGGGGGATACCCGGGCGGCGCCGGCGCGATGGAGTGGCAGGCCGAGCCGGAGGACGACTCGGAGCAGTACGCCGAGATCCTGCGCCAGGAGCTGAGCGGCCCGCACGTGTTGGCGTTCGCCAACCCGAAGGGCGGGGTCCACAAGACGACGGCGACGGTGCTGACCTCCGCGGCGATCGGCAGCATCCGCGGCCGTGGTGTGATCGCGTGGGACGACAACGAGCTGCGCGGCACGCTCGGCCTGCGGGCCGGCAGCGCCCGGCACGCCCGCACGATCCGGCACCTGGTGCGCGACATCGCCGACGTCGAGGCCGTCAGCGACTACGAGCTGATGACCCGGCTGGACGACTACCTGCGGCACGCCTCCGACGGCACCTACGACGTGCTGGCCGGTGAGGAAAACCCGCGGTTCGCCCAGCGCCTCGACCCGCACACGGTCAAGCGGGTGCTGGAGCTGCTCCGGCGCACGCACGACGTGATCTGCGTCGACACGGGCAACAACGTGGAGAGCCCCAACTGGCAGACCGTGCTCCAGGCGGCCGACCAGCTGGTGGTGACGACGGTGCCGCGCGAGGACGCCGCGTTCACGGCCGACTGGATGCTGGACCTGTTGGACGAGGCCGGCATGGACGACATGGTGGCCAACGCCGTCACGTTGCTCTCCTGCCCGTCGCCCAACCCGACCCCGCTGATCGACGACCTGGCGGCGCACTTCGCGGCGCGCACCCGGGCCGTCGTGGTGGTCCCGTACGACCCGGCGCTGGAGAGCGGTTCGCAGATCGAGTACTCCGACCTGCAGCCGGCGACGCGGCGGGCGTGGCTGCGGGCGGCCGCGGCGATGATGGACCCGTACCACCGCTCCTCGACGTGGTGAGGCACCCCCTGTCAGTTCTGGCAGGGGGTTGGGCTGTGGTGGGGTCGTTCTGACAGGATCATCCGGATGAGTGCCGCAGCCCCGGGGGAGCCCGAGCCCTCCACCGAGAAGGTCCGGCTGGAGAAGTCCCCGACGCCTCCGGCTGTGCTCGCCCCGCCGATGCACCCCGTGCCGCCGCCGCCCGGCGTCGCCGCCGCGTCGTATCCGGATCCGGCCGTGCTGCCCCGGCCGCGGCGCACCCGTCGGGAGTGGACCGTCGAAGGGCTGACCGCACTCGCCGTCGCCGTGGTCATCGGTCTGGCCGGTTTTCCGCTCGCCTGGTTCTGGTCGCTGGTCAGTCCCAAGGTCGAGCTGGAGATGACGGACGGCGGCGTCGCCTACGTCGAGCCCAACCCGGAGGGGTACGTCGCGGCGGAGGGGACGTACCTGTTCATCACGATGGCGTTCGGGCTGATCTCGGCGCTCGTGGTGTACCTGGCGATCCGGCGCCATCGCGGGCCGCTGATGATGCTTGGCCTGACCGTCGGTTCGGTCGCGGGGGCGATCGCCATGGCGTGGCTGGGCTACAAGATCGGTCAGTCGGAGTATCAGGACCTGTTGAAGAACGCGCCGGTCGGGAAGACGTTCGAGCGACCCGTGGAGGTGCGCTCGGAGGTCGTCGGCATTAGGTCGTACGTCGTCGGCGGGTGGACGATCAAGCTCGCCGTGGCGCAGGGCGCGGTGCTGTGGCAGGCCGTCGTCGCCGTGATGGCGTACACGCTGCTGGCCGGGTTCTCGCCGAGTCCGCACCTGCGGCCGTGGAAAGAGGAGCGGGCGCTCTGGGACGCGCAGTACGGCTCCGTGGATCCCGCCTTCGCGGCGCCCCCGCCGTCGACCGACGGGCAGATCAGTTCGGGCTGGCCGGAGACGCCAGGTCACTCAGCGGCGCCGGCACCGCCCGCAGCCGGCTGAGCAGCGCCACCTCGCGGCGCAGCAGCGAGCGTTCGGCCCTGAGCCGGGCGGCGGTGGTGTCGATGGCCAGCAGCCGCTGGCGGTCCTCCAGGGTGAGCGCCGCGCTGGCGGCCACCAGGTAGGAGAGCACGTCGGGCCGGTCCGGCATCTGCTCGCCGACCTCCAACGTCTCCCGGCGCATCAGCCCGAGGTAGCGCTGGAACAGGTCGAGCACCGTGGCGGAGAGCCCGTCGACGGCGGCGCTGTCGCCCGTCTCCTCGTCGAGGAACGTGACGTCGGCGACCATGTACGGCCTCTCCCCGGCGTCGGTGCCGTCCAGCCGGAACCGCCGCCGGCCCACCGTCACCAGGTCGAAGCGCCCGTCGGGATGCTCGGTGACCTGCCGGATCTCGGCGGTGCAGCCGACCTCGTGCAGCGTCAACGAACCGCCGGCCGTCAGCCCGCCGGGGCCGCTGCCCTCGACCTCCCAGCCGCGCTGGATGGCGACGACGCCGAACTCGCGCGGGTCGTCGGCCGGCAGCTCCTGCAGATGGCGGACCAGCTCCCGGTAGCGCGGCTCGAACACGTGCAGCGGCAGCACGAGCCCGGGAAACAGCACGGTCCCCAACGGGAAGATCGGGAGCCGCTCGGTCACGTTCCCGAGCCTAGTACCTACCGGGGTGGTGCGCGGCGCGCGACGGGCCGCCCGCCCGGCCCCCGAACAGTGGTGAGAGCGGTCACAGATGCCCGGGAGGCTCCCACCGGCTGGGCGTAGCGGACCGTAGCCAGGTGGGCCGCATAGA
>NZ_BOPF01000032.1 GCF_016863615.1 Virgisporangium aliadipatigenens
CGTGCGCTCGACGGACGCGCGACATGAAGCCCTTGAAGCTCTTGAGCCCTGGAGATCCTTAACCTTTAGGTTAATAGATAAGCGTTGTAGACCACTTCGGTGGCGCGTCGCGCGGCAGCGGCCACGACGACGCTCGTATTGAGCCAGGTGTACCGGGCCGCGCCGGTCTCGAACCGGCAGAAGAGCCGGAAATAGTATTCGGCCGGGTCGACGGCCTCACCGGCGCCCAGCCGGGCCAGCACCTCGGGGCTGCCGGTGCGGTAGCCGGTGGTCTGCAGGTAGACCAGCGCCCCGTCGTGCGTGCGCAGCGTGTACCTGGTATCGACAGTGATCGAACCGTCGGCGTGCACCACCTGCCAGTCGGCTCCCCCCGGCAACACCTCGCCGGAGAAGCGTTCCCCGGTGAAGGCGCCGCCGACGATCGGCACCACCCGCCGATTGCCCCACTGCGTGGCGCCGAGGTCGAGGATCGGGTCCAGCCGCACGGTGACGGTGGCGAGCGGCTCCAGCCCCGGCACGTTCATCGGCGCACCCCGAACGACTCGCGCTCGTTGAGCAGCGCCGGATCGAAGCCGGCCGTCCTCTGGTAGCCGTCGGCGATGCGCGCCGGTTCGGCGTGCGGGATCGCGTCCTCGACGTCGGCGGTCGCGAGGCCGGCGAGGCCCCCACCGACGATGATCACCCGCATGGGACTCCCCCGATGTTCGACAGTCGGCGAATCGGCCGCTCAGGATTCTGCACTGTTAAAGAACCCGTCGTCCACCTGGACAAAACAGAGGATCCGTTGAGCCAACCGATACCGGACCGCCGAAGCTCAAGATTCGGTCTGCGGCTTTCGTAGCGTTGGCAACCCACCGGCACCCGAACGGGAACCCGCCGGCACCCGACGCCCCCGGAGCTTGCCTTGACGCACCGCCGCCTCCCCACCGTCCTTCGCGCGCTGCCCGTCGCGCTGGTCGCCGCGGCCCTGCCCGTACTGCCGGCCCTCACCGGCACCGCGAACGCCGCCACGGCGTACCACGAATACGCGCTCGACCGCGACGCGAGCAGCCCGGCCGCGATGACGGTCGCCGGCTGCAACGGCACGTGCGTCCTCGTCCCCAAGCCCACCGGCACCGACGACTGGGACAACATCAACGCCAAGCTCGTCGCCGCCGCCAAGAAGGCCACCGCCAGCAACCCGGTGAACGTGCTGCTCCAGAAGGGCACGTACTACCTGAGCCAGCCCCTGGACCTGCCGCCGAACGTCAACCTCAAGGGCCTCGGCATGGAGCAGAGCGTCCTGCGCATCAAGCCCGGCACGTTCGCAGCCTTCTCCTACTCGTACATGGTGCGCCCGAAGGCCGACCCCGAGGCGGGTCCGGACACCACACCCGGCAGCACCAACCTCGTCTCCGACCTCACGATCAACGGCAACTGCGTGGCCGGCGCCGGCACCTTCAGCAGCACCGCCGAGACGCTTCTGGCCTGCGCGGAGGGCCTGCCGTCGAACGCCGGCGGCGGGATCAAGGTCGGCCACCGCTGGACGGTCCGCCAGGTGCGCTTCACCAACCTCAACTACTTCAAGATCTGGGTGAAGGGCGCGACGGACGTTCGGATCGTCGACAACCGCTGGGACAACCGGGGCGGCGCCGGCGGCGGCGAGGAGGACAACATCGGCGGCGGCGGCAACGCCACGCGCGTCCTCATCGAGAAGAACGAGTGGGACGCGACGATCCGCGGCAACAGCATCGACCTGACGAACGCCGCCGACGTGACGGTGCGCGGCAACATCGTCACCGCGACGCCGGAGTGGGCGAACAAGCGCAAGGTCAAGGGCTACGGAACCATGTACATGGAGGCCGTCACCCGCGCGCGGATCACCGACAACGTGCTCACCGGGGCCGGCATCAGCCTCAAGTCCAACGTCGGCTACGACCCTGCCGGCGAGAACCTCGACGTCACCAACCCGCGCGACTCGGTCGTCAACGAGAACACGCTGCGCAGGTCGTTCGGCACGGCGATCACGGTCAACTACGACGACCACCCGGCCTCGGCACCCGCGCACGTGCGCCGCCCCGGCGGCAACAACGCCGTCATCGACAACGTCATCACCGACGCCGCCAAGAGCGGCATCATGATCGTCGGCCTCAAGAACGCCGACAAGGACACCCGCGACGTCGTCACCGGCAACCGCATCACCAACGTCGGCGTGCGCGCCAACCTGCCGGCGGAAGAACTGAAGGAGCTGACGCAGGCGGGCGACGTCAACCGCACCGAGTTCGACGGCTTCGAGCCCTCCGGCATCGCGCTCGGCGTCGGGAACGGCGACATCGTGCACCACAACACCGTCGTCGACACCCAGGGCGCCCCGACCACGTGGTACGGCCTGTCGATGGGCCAGCGCGGCAACAGCGGCACCACGGTCACCGGCATCCGGCTCACCGACGACAGCGGCAACGGCTGGGACACCGTCGTGAACGCCATCGGCGGCGCCCGGCGCACCGTCGACGGCAACCTCCCCGCGAAGCCGACCGGCCTGTCCGTCACCGACCGCACGTTCGGCTGGAGCGAGTCGAACGGCCCCGTCGGCGGCTACCGCGTCTACCGCAACGGCAAGCAGGTCGCCACGTACACCGTCGGCGGCCCGGTCCCGAACAACCTCGTCGCCGACTTCACGCCCGGCTCCGCCAGCTCGAGCGACCCCGGCTACTACAACGGCTGGCGGGCGTTCGGCGCCGGGCTGGCCGGGGCGAACGAGGACTACGCCACCGGGACGGGATCCCTGGCCGTCACGCCCCTGTCGGACACCACGGTCGTCGTGTACGGGCCGCTGGTGAAATTCGGCGAGGGCAACACCGTCGCCCCCGGGCAGAACATGACCTCGGTCGCCTCGTTCAAGGCGCTCGGCGGCAGCGGCCGCAGCGTGCGGGCCGGCGTCGGCTTCTTCACCGCAGAGGTCACCGGGCTGGGCGAGTTCGCGGCGCCGAGGGACGCGACCATGTCGACGACCGCCGGCTGGGTCACCTCGTCGTACACCACTCAGGTGCCGGCGAGCGCGATGTACGCGCGGTCGTTCCTGATCATCGATGGGGCCACCGCCGCCGACGCGCACCTCATCGACCGGGTCGGGCTGGTCAGCGGCACGGCCACCGAGGGCTGGGTCGACGCGGAGTGGGCGGCGGGCAACCGCTACCAGGTGGTGGCGTTCCGGGCCGGCGACGGCGCCAACTCGCCGGTCGCGACCGTCATCGACATCGGATAAGGCTTCTTGCCGCGGGGGCGGCGGACGTATTCGCGGTGCGGGCACGGCGGGCGCTTTCGCGGCGCCGGCACGGTGGCGCGAAGTGGTGGGGCGTTACGCCGGTTATCGAGCGTGGATAACCGGCGTAACGGCCCCACCACTTGCGTTTGTCGGGCGGACTCAGGCCGCCAGCGCCGCGCGGACCTTGCGGACCTCGGACAGGCTCAGGCCGCGAGCGCCGTGCGGACCTTGCGCGCCGCGGGCACCACGAGCGGCGTGCCGGTCTCCGGGTCGGGCACCACCCGCGACTCCAGCCCGAACACGTCGCGCACCAGGTCCGCGTCGACGATGTCCCCCGGCGCGCCCTCGGCCACGATCGCGCCGTCGCGCATCGCGATCAGGTGGGTGGCGTACCGGCAGGCCTGGTTGAGGTCGTGCAGCACCGCGACCAGCGTGCGGTCGCCGGACTCGCGCAGGTCCGCGCAGAGGTCCAGCACCTCGATCTGGTGCGTGATGTCCAGGAACGTCGTCGGTTCGTCCAGCAGCAGCAGCTCGGTCTGCTGCGCGAGCGCCATCGCGAGCCACACCCGCTGCCGCTGGCCGCCGGAGAGCTCGTCGACCGACCGCTCGGCGAGTTCACTCACTCCGGTCTGGGCCATCGACTCGGCGACCACCCGCTCGTCCTCGCGGGACCACTGCCGCCACAGCTTCTGGTGCGGGTACCGGCCACGCGCCACAAGATCCAGAACCGTGATGCCGTCGGGCGCGATCGAGGACTGCGGCAGCAGCCCGAGTCGCCGCGCCAGTTCTTTGCTCTTGAACTGGCTGAGCTCGGCCCCGTCCAGAAAGACCGACCCCTTGCGCGGCTTGAGCATGCGCGACAACGCTCGCAGCAGCGTCGACTTGCCGCAGGCGTTGGGCCCCACGATCACCGTGAACGAGTTGTCGGGAATGGCGACGGTCAGCTCCTTGGCGACGACCCGCTGCTCGTAAGCGAGGGTCAGCCCGGTGGCGTGTAACCGGCTCTGCTCGTCCAAGGCCCCTCCCGAGGGCTGCCGCGGCGTCTCCACTGGAGCGCCCGCAAAGTTAGGTGAGGCTATCATTCTTACCCGCCCCTATGCCTTCCGGGCCGGAAGGCATAGGGACCAGCTCGGAGGCAGCGTGACTAGCTGATGTGAGGCAAGCTGTACGCCGTGGATCTCAGCGACCCGTCGTCATCGATCACCCTCATCTGCGCGATCGCCATGGTCGTCGGCGTCTTCGGTGTGGTCGTCCCGATGCTGCCCGGCCTCCTGCTCTGCTGGGCCGCCGTGCTCGCCTGGGCGGTGCTCGCCGCCGACGGCTGGGGCCGCTGGGTCGAACTGGCCGCCGCCACCCTCATCGCCGTCGCCGGCATCACGCTCAAGTACCTGTGGCCCGGCCGCAATCTCAAGCGCAGCGAGGTGCCCAACCGTTCGCTGCTGCTCGGCGGGGTGCTCGGCGTCGTCGGGTTCTTCCTGATCCCGGTCGTCGGGCTGCCGATCGGTTTCGTCGCCGGCATCTTCCTCGCCGAACGCATGCGCCTCGGCACCAACGAGGCCGCGTGGCCCTCGACCAAGCACGCCGTCAAGGCCGCCGGCCTCGCCATGCTCATCGAGCTGACCGCCGCCGGCCTCATCGCCGCCAGCTGGGTCGTGACCCTGGTGGTGACCTGAGGTGCGGCAGCGCCTCTGGTGGAGCCTGACGGCGTCGGCGATCCTGGGGGCCGGCCTCGGCGTGCGGGCGTTCACGGGTGGGGCGTTCGCCAAGTACGCCGGCATCGCCCTGTACGCCGCGCTCGTCTACGCGCTCGTCGCCTGGCTGTTCCCGCGGCTCGCTCCACAGTGGACGGCCGTCGCCGCGACGGGGTTCTGCTGGCTGGTCGAACTGGCACAGCTGACGCCCTGGCCGGCGGAGCTGTCCGAACGGAGCGTCATCGCCCGGCTGGTGCTCGGCAGCACGTTCAATCCGCCCGACCTCTTCTGGTACTTCGTCGGCGCCGCCGTCCTTTTCGGCGCGCATGCCGTGGCCGTTCGTTCCGTTACTTCTACGTAGCGTTCCGGGCACCGCCGGTCATCTATACCGTCTGCGCCGGAGGTGGTGGCGGTGCTCGGAACGGTGCTGCGGCGGGGTGCCAACGTCGTTGTCAGCGAACGGCTTCTGACCGTCGAAGTCTCGTGGCGGGCCGGCACCGCTGTCGACCCGTGCGCGTTTCTGGTCACGCCGGACGGCAAGGTGCGCGACGACAACGACTTCGTGTTCTACAACAATCCGGAGCACGGGTCAGGGGCGGTCGTGCTGGCAGCCGACACGACGGGCACGGCCACGCTCACTGTCGATCTCAACCGGATCGACGCCGGCCTCGACCGCATCGTCATCGGCGGCTCCGTCGACGGTGGCACATTCGCCACGATCCCCGGCCTCCATCTGGCCGTGAACGGAGCGGCCGGCAGCCTCGCGACGTTCCCTCTCGAAGAAATCGAACCGGTGACCGCGATCGTCTTCGGTGAGCTTTACCGGCGCGGCACCGAATGGAAGTTCCGCGCGGTCGGCCAGGGCTGGGACTCGGGCCTGGCCGGATTGGTTACCACCTTCGGAATCGCGATCGAGGAGGACGACCCCGAGCCGTCACCGGCCACTCCGGCACCACGGCCCGACTGGCATCGTGCGCCCGACGATCCGGCGACGCTTCGCTGGTGGAGCGGGACGGAGTGGACCTCGCACAGCGTGCCCGTCCGCGCCGATACCCCGCACCAGTGCGGTCGTTGCGGCGGGCCGAAACGACCGTCCCCGTACTCGCACACACTGCTCATCTGCGCGCCGTGCGAAAGCGAGACCACGCACGTCCTCAACATTTGGCGAGGCAAGGTCGCCGAACTGCTCGCCACCAGTGGCCCCACGGGACCCGCGTGGGACCAGCTCTGGACCGACCTGCGGTTCTACCGTGTGCGCGAGGACAACGGCCGCGCCGCGATGCGCCCGATAGCACTGCAGCACCTCCAGCAGCTCGTCACCTTCGCATTCGCCGACGACCTCATCGAACAGCACGAGGTCGACGGGTTCGAGGAGGTGGTGCGGCAACTGGGCATCAGGGACCCCGCCGTGGACCACATGCGCGCCCGCCTCCAGCGGGGGCTCGCCCTCGCCGCCATCAGCAACGGCGACGTCCCGAACATCGACGAGACGACCCTGACGCTGGACACCGACGAGATACTGCACCTCGACGCCTCGGCTGTGCACGTGCGCTATCTGGCCAGCGGCCCGCGTCGCAACAGCGGGCGGCTCATCGCGAGCAATCGCAAACTCCGGTTCGTCGGCACGTCCGGCGGCTCGGAACTGGCCTGGGTCAAGGTGTTGGAGGTCCGGCCCGAATACGGCAGCGTGGTGCTTACGGCGACCGGTAAGGGAAGCGGCTCATACGAGGTCGACGATCCTGAGTACATATCCGCCGTACTGTCAGGTGCACTGAAGGTCGCCAAGCGCCAGGCGGCGATCCCAGCGCAACGCGACTCCCGGTCGATTCCGAGTCACGTCAAGGCGGCCGTGTGGCGGCGCGACGGCGGCGCGTGCGTGGAGTGTCAGGCGACCGAATACCTGGAGTTCGACCACGAGATCCCGTGGAGCCGCGGCGGCGCTACCAGTGTGAACAACCTCCGGCTGCTCTGCCGTCGATGCAACCTCGCCAAGGGTGCGCGCATCTGACCCAGAATGGGTTTCATGAAGCGGGGAGTGCTGGCGGTGTGTGCCGTCTTGGTGGTGGCCGGGTGCGGGGGCTTCGCCGACGGCGACGACAAGCCGTCCCTCGGCGAGGGGCCGCTGACCGCCTCCGCCGTTCCGGGCCCGCCGGTGGCGTTCCAGGTGAGGCTCGCCAAGGGCCAGCGGCTCGACCCGCAGCCCGCCGATCCCGCAGGCTGTCCCGGCCTGCGCACCTATCTGGCGAGCGGCCGGTACACGCTGGTGACGTTCGAGGCGTTCGCGGCATCGTGCCAGCTGCCCCGCGACAACGATCGATCGGGGAACGGCCGGCACGCGTGGTACCGCTCGGCGGCCGATGCGCCGGCCGGCGGGACGAAGGTGGCGACCCCGATCGGCGAGGCGCTCATTTTCGGCAGCGGCTATTACGAGTGCACCAACTCGTGCAGGAACTACACCGACACGGTCGCCGTCATCACGCTCGACAAGCCGGTGGACTCCGCTTATGCGGCACTTGTCGTCCGTTCCGACAAAGGCTCTGTCAGTTTGGAAGAAATGACGGCGCTGGTCCGCGACCGCCTCGGCGCATAGCGAAACGGGTGGGGACAATCGTCCCCACCCGTCACACCTGAATCAGTAGCCGGTCACGGCGTCGCGTGCGTGACGGCCGGCGTCACCGAGGTGGTCGCCCGCCTGCTTGGCCTTGGCCGCGGCCTTTTCGGCAGCGCCCTCGGCCTGCAGCCGCTCGTTGTCGGTCGCGTCGCCGAACTTCTCCTTGGCGGCACCCTTCAGCTCTTCAGCCTTGTGTTCCACCTTGTTCGTGAAACTCATTGTCGTCTCCTTCCGGCGTATGTTCTCCGGTACGCAAGAAGGCATGCCCGCCGCCACGGCCACCGAAACCTGAACAATCAAAATGTCACGTACAGCCCGCGCCCCGCATCGACCGCCCGCCGCAGCATTCGGGCCAGATCTTCCAGGGTGGTCGAGTAGCGCCGCGTCGCGATGACAGCGTCGACGGCGGCCAGATCCTCCCGCGCCCGCTCGGCCGAACGGAAGAACGAGCCCATTTTCCCCGGATCGAACGGATTGCGTGCCGGCCCGAACGGCGTGCCGAGCACCAGCTCCTCCGCGTTGCCCGGCACCTCGTTGCCCACGTCCTCGAGCACGAACTGCCACACGTCGGCCAGCCCGCGCTCGTCCCGGATCCGGTAGTAGGCCGTCAGCGCGTAGTCGCCGTATTCGTGGGCGTCCCGGACCTTAAGCCGATCCTGCCAGTCCGGCGGCAGCGGCCGGCCTTCGTACGGATCGGTCACCACGTCCCGGTGCGCCTCGATGAACGCCACCAACGGCGCCACGTCACCCGTTTCCAGCGCGCGCCGGAGGATCGGCGCCAGCTCGGCCGAAAAGCCCTCGTGGTCGAACGGATATGCCTTGTGGTCCATGGACATGGCGAACTCCTGTCACTGGTCCGTGTCGCGCAGCCACGGCATGAACCGCTGCGGCGGATAGTTCCGTGGCGGTTCGAGGGCACCGGTCTCCGGGTCGTAGCCGACGATGGAAACGTTGTCGGGCAGCCTGCCCTCGCGCGCCTCAAACGCCTTGATGAAGCGGATCATCTCCTGGCGATCCTTGTCGACGTCGCGGTCCTTGGGCTTGTAGTCCATGATTTCACCCCGCCCGTAGTGCACGCCGTCCGGCGAGGCCGTCTGGGTGTCCGTGGGGTCGACCGGTTCCCCCGTGCTGAGGTCGTACGAGCGCGGCACCTGGATCGGTGTGCCGTTCTTGTCGGTGATCGGTCTGGCGACCGAATCCCAGTTGCCTGATTGCCGGTCGATCGCCGCGCGTTCCGCGTGGACCCGCGTGCCGGTGCGGTTGGCTTCGGTCGAACCGGAGGTGCTCTCCCGCGGCTCCGGAATCAACCGGTAGTGGCGGCTCTGCGGGTGGTAGTAGTAGCTGTTGGGATCCTCGAGCACATGCGGCGGAACGTTGCCGCCCTCGGCGAGCCGGTCCTGGATCGACATGCCGCCCGGCGGGATCGGACGCTGCTCCGTCCCATGTGGACTGTCCTCAGTGGACTCCGTCGCACGGGGCGGATCCGTCGGCTCCGCACCGGTGGCGTCGCCGGTGGCCGGCTCGGTCGGTGCGGTGCCGTTGGCGGTGGCCGGCTCGGGCGGGGTGGTGGCTCCCTCGGCTGCCGGCGCGATGGGCGGGGTGCCGTCGGTGGTGCTTTCGCCCGATGAGGTGTCCTGGCCGGTCGGGGCCGGTGGATCCTCCGTCACGTCCGGTGGGTCGTCGTCCGACGACTCGGTCCCGGTCGGGTCGCCCTCGGTGGACTCATCAGCTGAGGCTTCCTCGTCCGGTGGCTCACGCTCGTCGGAGTCGCCGGATGTGTCGTCCTTCAGCGGCTCGGTCGGCTCTCCTTCTTCGGAGTCCTCGGAGGGGTCGTCACCGGACCGCTCCCCGGCCGTCCCGGGGGCCGTCCCCTCGCCGTCGGGCTCCTCGTCGCCCCTGTCCTCGTCTTCGGCCGGCGCCTCGGGCGGATTGCCGTCGTCGTCGCTGTCGGCGCCGTCGCCGCTGTCCTGGCCGTCGCCGTCCCGGCCGCCGTCGTCGCCATCGCTGTCGACGCCGTCGTCCCTGTCCCGGCCGTCGCCGTCCTCGCCAAGGTCGCTGCCGTCGCCGTCCTGGCCGTCGCCGTCCTCGTCGCTATCGCTACCGTCGCCGTCGCCGTTGTCCCGGCCGTCGCCGCTCTCGCCGCCCTCGTCGCCGCTGCCGTCGTCGCTGTCGTCGCTGTCGCCGTCGAAGCCGCTGTCCTGGCCGTCGCCGTCCTCGCCGCTATCGCTGCCGTCGCCGTCCCGGCCGTCGCCGCTCTCGCCGCCCTCGTCGACGACATCGCCCTCGTCCTCGCCGTCGCCGTCCTGGCCGTCGCTGCTGTCGCCGTCCCCGCCGGTGGAGCTGTCGCGTCCGCCCGCATCCTCGTCGCCCTCAGCGCCGCTCGTATCGCCGTCACTCGCGCCCGTTCCGCCCTGGGCGTCGCCGTCTTCCGTCCCGTCGGCGGCGTCACCCGAGCCGGAATCCCCGGCAGCCGCAACGGATTCCTCGGACCGGTCATCGTCCGAGGACTCAACAGGACCGGCGGAACCCGACGTGTCCGACGACGCCGGCGCGGTGGACGACGAGTCATCCTCCGACCCGCCGCCCTCCGCCGCCCCGGTGTCGTCCTCGGCGGATGAGCCCTCGTCCGGTACCGCAGGCGGATCCCCGTCGTCCCCGGCCGAGGCCGAGTCTTCCGAGCCGTCGGACTCCGCGGAACCTTCGAAAGAGGCGCCCTCGTCCGGCTCGGGCGGGTCCCCTCCCGAGCCGCCGGTCTCACCGGTGGAAGAGGCCGATTCCGCGCCGTCCGAGGGGACGTCGGGCGCCCCCTCGCTCTCCCCACCACCGCTGTCGGCCGGTGCCGAATCCGCCGGTTCGGCGCTCTCAGGGGGATGGTCACTCATCGCGGGTCGAGTTCGCGGCGCACGCGGTCGGTCCATCGGACGGCGCGGGCCCGGCCCTCGGCACTCCAGCGGTGCGGCGGATACGCGGCCCGGAACGCGTGGATGAACACACACACCCGGTAATCCGTCGTCGCGTCGGGCGCATCGCCCGGCACCGGGCCGGCGAGTTCGGCGAGCTTCGTGGCGAGGGCGGGCCACTTCGGCGACAGCCCGACGAGTTCGCGAGCGGCGGCGCGATCGCTCATGATCGACTCGGCCTGCTGGCGGAACGCGCACCGGTGCGCACACCCGTGGCATTCCTCGTACGGTGCCATCGCGTCGGCGGAGTCGCCGAGTGTGCGCAGGAAGCGGGCCCGCAGTTCGGCGTCGTCGGCCAGCGGCGCCTCGGCGATCCCGCGCGCGGCGGCGTCCTCGGCGCGCACGTTCGGGACGGTCACGGTCACCGCGCGGTCGAGCCCGTTGTGCGACACCACCGCCTGGAACGGTCGCAGTGCCGCGGCCGCGTCGATCTGGTCCACGTGCATCGACATCGTGGAGCCGAGCAGCTGCCGGTCCTCCTCGGCGGCGGTGCGGTGCATCACCTTCAGGTTGGTGATCTTGTACGCGTCCTCGGCGACCTTGCCGACCTGCTGGTCGATGAGCACGTAGGACTGCTTGTACTTGCGGTCCTCGGCGAGGCCCTGGGCGATGCGTTCGGCGGCGAGGGCGGCCGCGTTGCCCTCCTTAGGATCGCCGGCACCGGGCACGAAGCGCGGGAAGATCCGGTGCGCCTCCTCGATGAGCAGCACGTGCGGGGCCGCCGACGCCGCGCGCGAGGAGCGCCGGTGCCCGCGCACGGCCGTCAGGAGCAGCAGCGTGACGAGCGCCTGTTCCTTGGCGTTGTCGCCGACGCCGGCCAGTTCGACGATCACCGGCCGGTGCAGCAGGCCCGCGATGTCGAACGAGCGGCGGCAGTCCAGCGTCGGTCCGCAGGCGCCCTCGGCGAGGGCCTGCGCCCGCAGGGTGGCGGCGGCGTCGATGTTGTGCGCGACCTCGCCGGCGTAGCCCAGTTCGCCGACGACCTCGGCGATCATCGCGACGAACTCCCCCAGCACCGGCCACTGCCCCGCCAACTGCTGGGAACCGCGGTCCGAGGGATGGAACCCGCGCCGCCGGTAGGTGCGCACGAGCGCGCGCCGGTAGATGAACGGCAGCGGGTCCCACAGCCCGAACGCCGCCTCGAAGCAGGCGAGCAGGTTCGACACGTGCGCGCTCACGGTGGCACCCACCGGCACCTCGAAAGGGTTCAGGCGAAAGGGCGCCACCGACTCGTCCCCGACCGTGAGCACCAGCAGGTCCTCGAATCCGGGCTGGGTGGCAAGCCATCGATAATCGTCTAGTTCTGAATTGACCGGCTCGATGACGAGGAACGGCACGCCCGCCGCGCCGAGTTGCCGACACAGGTGCAGGGCGGTGTTGGTTTTGCCGCTTCCGGGCGTTCCCACGACAAAACCGTGGCGCGGCAGGTCGGCGACCGCGAACCGGACCTCGCTCCCACCCGTCTGGCGACCGAGCAACAGCGACGGACCGGCGACGGCCTCGACGACGCGGGCATCGTCCGGCGGCGCGGCGACCCGGAAGCCGGCGATCCGCCCGTCGGCCGCGACCGGCAGCCGGAACAGCGACGGCGCCTCGGCCCGGTCAACCAGCGTGCGCAGGATCGCCAGCCCGTGCCGCCCGGTATCGCGGTCGTAGCCGAGCCGCTGGTGCAGTTCGTGGTCGGGCAACTGAACAGGATCGATAGAGGCAAATGCGTTTCGCAGCGCCTCGAATTCCTCCGCGGTCCGCGGGTGGACGATGGCGTATCCGGTGGGCACCGCGGTGGGGTCCGCCCGGGCCGCCGTTTCGTTCGCCGACGATATGGAACGGGCCACCGCCTCCACAATCATCGAATCGAGCCCGACCGGTGAGGCCACGGTGACGGAGAAGCGGAAGGCCCGGTCGGCATAACGCGCAAGCGCATCCCGGAACATCGGTTCGAGCACGCCCGCCGCACTGTCGGCGGGGAAGCGGATTTTCCCGCCGGTGTCGGCCGGCATCTCGAACGGCTCACGCAGCCGCGCGTACCTGGTCGCCTCCAGCTCGAGCGTGCGGCGCACCTGCGGCGGCACCTGCTCGGGCGTGAACGCCACCGTCACCGACACCGGATGCGGATAGCCGCTCAGCACCTCCAGCAGCGGCGCCCAGCTCTCCACCTCCCGCGAGAACGGCTCCACGGCCAGATACGACGCCACACCGGCGTCCTGACGCACGGTGCCCTGCACCCGCAGCCGCTTGCCGACCTGGGCGATCCCGCCCGCAGCCGGCGCGAACGGCGTCAGCACGCCCTGCAGTTCGCCCTGATCCACCACCTTGCGGACCTCGACCTGCGGCGGCACGTCGGCGAGCCGGTCGGCCAACTCCGCGGCCCGCGCGACGGCCGGCACCGGCCCCGGCCCGGCGACCCGCCCGAGCAGCCACATCTTCAACGAACCGCGCGCCACGCGGGTGATCCGCAGCGCGGCGACCTCGCCCGGCCGGATCGACAGCAGCCGGTCGAGGTAGGCGCGCTGTTCGGTCACGGCGGCGGCGAGCCGCTGCGCCGGGTCGAGCCTGATCGAGTCGGCCCGGCGGGTCAGGTCGTACGCCGCCGTGATCTCCACGGCCGTCCACGCCCAGGTGCGGCCGTCCTGATCGAGCAGAACGGTCATGCGCTGCCGCTCCGCCTACTGCTGCGGCGAGCCGCCGTACGGCGGGCCGCTCTGCGGAGGCGGGGTCTGCGGCCAGCCCTGAGTGGGCCCGCCGCTGGACGGCGGCGCGCTGGTGGGATAGCTCGCGGGCGGCGCGCTGGTCGGATACGCCGCCTGCTGGTGCTGCGTCTGCTGATGCTGGGCCTGGTGCTGGTACTGCGCCTGCTGCTGCGCGGTGAACTGCTGCGCGCTGCTGACGTCCGGACCGCGCTGCGCGTCGAGGCTCGGCAGCTGAGCGATCTGTGCCCGGGCCACCTCGTCGGCCACCGGCGGCTGCAGGATCGCCGCCTGCACGCCCTCACGGGTCACGCTGTGGATCAGCTCCCGCAGCGCCCGCGCGGACGCCCCCCGCACGTCGCTGGACATGCTGTTGCTGAGGAACTGGAACATGTCGCGCAGCATGTGCGCGATCAGCACCACGGTCGACCGGCTGCGCCACATCGTCCAGCCCACGTAGAGATCAGTCCCGACCGGCCGGACGACGACGAGGCCCTGCTCCCGCCCGTTCGCCAGCAGCAGGATCGGCACCTCCTCGACCCTCGCGAGCCGCGCGTCGAACGGCGTCTGCCGCGCCCGCACCGTGTTCATGATCCACCAGTAGGAGACCGCCGCGGCCGCCCCACGCCCCTCGATGAGCAGCCCGTACTCCGCGATCGGCTCCCGCAGCGGCAGGAACAGCGCCACGATCCACACGACGACGACCAGCACCTGCACGATCAGCAGCGCGTAGGAGACGCCCAGCACACCGGCACCCGCGTTCTCCTCCGCGCTGCCGAACGGCCCCGACGAGCTGCTGGCGCTGGAGACGATCGCGAAGAACGAGAACAGCCAGATGAAGAACGAGATCACCGACACCACGATGAACAACGCCAGGAAGAACGCCGAACGCACCACGTGCGGCCGCCACACCCGGGTCGAGACGACGTCGCTGACCAACTCGTCCGGCGGCTCGTGCCGGAGTCGGTTGCTCCGGTAGTTGCCGTGGACATCGACGAGTGCGTTGTGGAACGCCGTCGTCGGATCGGACATCCTGAACCCCCGTAGGCCGCTGGCTTCCCTCGTAGCTCGGTGACAATATCCCGCCACGCAGAGCGACAGGTACCCCGTTTGACCACTCCTTGAGCAACAAAGATCCAGCTCCGCGCGACAGGTAGTCCGGTCGGCGTAACCCCATCGGTCGCGTCCGAACGAGTAGCCTTTCGCTATGACCGCAGAGGCGTTCAGCTCACACCTTCCACAGCCACTCACGCTCGACGACGTCGCGTTGATGGCCGAGGCGGATCCATACAGCCGCTTCTATGAGCTGAGCCCCACAGGAGTGCTGTCCGTCATGACCCCGCCCGGCCTGAGCCATGCACAGGTGGCCACCCGTCTCATGCTCTGGTTCGGTGAACATGGGTACAGAGAGGTGTTCCAGAATCTCGGCATCCGTACGGAGACCTCCGAGGGCACCGGCGCCCGGATCCCCGACCTGAGCGTCTGGAATCCCACCCCGACGGCGTACCCGGTGTGGGTGCCGGTCGACGGGCTGCTGGTCGCCGTCGAGATCCTCTCTCGCAGCACCGAGCTCACCGACAGGATCGAGAAGCGCGAGGAGTACGCCGCCGCCGGCATCACCCGCTACTGGATCGTCGGGAGGGACAAGGCCAACACCGTGACGATGCTGGTGCTGCAGGACGGGAAGTACGAGGAGGTCGAGGGGTCGCCGCGGCCGTTGTCGTGGCTGCTCAACACGACCCCGCAGCAGCATCTCAGGTGAGGGTGCGTTCGCGTTCGGCGCGTTTGCGGGTGGGCTCGTCGTCGCACCACAGCTGCATGAAGCACCCCTCCCGCGCCACGTAACCGCCGAGCTGCGCCCAGCCGAACCGGGTGCCGAAGACCTCCGGCGGGAGTACCGCGCGCAGGACGCCGTTCGGCTGGCGTTGGGGGTGCACGGCGCGAAAGCCGGCGCCGTCGAGCCAGTCCCGCCAGATGCGTTCCTCGTCGGGCGGCGGCTCGGCGGCGAGCACGTCGAGGAGTTCGGGCAGGGTGGCGCAGAGGCGTTCGAGCCAGGGGTCGCGGCCGGTGCCGTAGCGGCTGTACGCGAGGTAGCCGGCGGCGGACTGGACCAGGTAGACCGGGAGCCACTCCGTGCGCCAGGACAGCACCCGCAGGTCGGCCACACCGGGCAGGTGCACCGCCCCGGGGCGGAACTCCTCGAAGGACACCACCGGGCGAAACCGGGTGCCGTCGGCCAGGGAGAGGCTCGGCGAGCCGAGGAAGCGCAGTTCGGTGTAGTGGCCGCGGGGCAACGGTGTGCCGCGGAACGCGTCCAGGAACACCCGGGTGCGTTCGGCGTTTCGCAGGTGGCGGCGGTCGGTGTTGAGCGACTCCCGGCCGAGCGCGGTGAGCTTGAGCGCCTCGCCGTCCCGGGTCAGGTGGCCGAGGGTGCAGAGGTGGCGCACAGCCCGTTCCATCAAAGGCTTGTCGACCCCGAGGAACGCCGCGAGGCCCGCGACGTCCGAGATGCGGGCGTCGCCGACGGCCCGATCGAGGAACCGGTCGATGAGGTCGTACTCCTGGGTCTGCGCCCTGGTGAAGCTGACCTCGACCGACCAGAACGGCAGCAGCACGGCGAAGAACCGCGTGGGGCGTACTCCCGGCTCGGCGGCGGCGGCCTCGATGGCCCGGACTGCGGGGTAAAGCATCTTAGGCGGCGAAGCCCTTCCATGCGTCGGCCAGCAGGGGGCGGAGCGCCTTCGACGGGAGCACGGCGCCGTGACGGATGGCGTGCTCGCCGAGCCGTCCGATGAGCTTGCGGAAGTCGGGGTCGGCGGCGGCGCGCAGGCTGGCGAAGTCGCCGACCAGCACCAGCTGCTTGCGGGTGCGGCCGATGGCGGCGTTGAGGCGGCGCAGCTCGCGCAGCCGGTCGACCTGGCCCTCGCGGTTGCTGCGGGTGAACCCGAACACCACCACGTCCGGCAGCGCCCAGGACGGCGACAGCGCGTCGACGGTCGTGATGCGGGCGCGGGACATCGGATCGTCCGAACCGAGCCGGGCGCGCAGCAGGTCGACCTGTGCGCGGTACGGCACGAGCACCGTCCAGGCGACCCCGATCCGGCTGTACCACTGGGTGAGGCCGAGGATCATGTTCGCCTCGGCGGTGTTGGTGTAGCCGGCGGCGTTCCACAGCTCGGTGCCGGGCGCCTCGCGTTCGGCGCGCTCGCCGTCGGAGAGGTCGGCGGTGTCGAGCACGACCAGGGGCGAGGTGAAGAGCGGCAGCTCGCCGCCCTCCTTGACGTCGCTGGTCAGCAGCCCGTCGTAGAACTGCGCGGAGACGAACTCGGCGAGCACGGCCGGCATCCGCCGCTGCCGGTCGAGGAGCACCCGGTTGGCGGGCGGCGCGGTGCGGGCCAGCCGGTCGAGAAGGCTGCGGCCGAGGAGGTTCTGGCCGGGGTCGGCCGCGCCGGGCAGGGCGAGCCAGCCGCGCACCTCCTCGTCGGCGTACGGCGGCAGGTCCTGCGGGTCGCCGACGAGTACCGCCCGGCGGGCCCGCACCATCGGCACCAGCGCGGCGGGCA
The DNA here is from genome assembly GCF_016863615.1 of Virgisporangium aliadipatigenens. Lineage (GTDB taxonomy): Bacteria > Actinomycetota > Actinomycetes > Mycobacteriales > Micromonosporaceae > Virgisporangium > Virgisporangium aliadipatigenens. Next base: position 16,757 of record NZ_BOPF01000032.1, read on the forward strand.
GCGGGATCCGGCCGGCGTCGACGATCACCACCAGGTCGAACGTCAGGTCCGGCCGATCGGCCAGCCCGGCACACGCCACGCCCACGACGTCGGCGTAGCGGACCAGTTCGTCGGGAAGCGGGGCGGCGGGCTCCTTGAGGCGGTCCCGCCAGTCGGCCAGCAGTCGGGCGCGTTCCTGCAGGATGGGGTGCACCTGGGCGGCCCACTGGTGGAAGCGCTTGAGCGTGGCGGGATCCTTGCCGGCATCCGGCGGTTCGGCGACGACGTCGGTCAGCAGGCGGCGCAGCGCGGCGGCGGCCCGGGCGGCGGCGGTGCCGGTGCGGCTGACGGCGACGTCGGCGGAGGCGACCCGTTCGGCGCAGTCGCGCACGGCCGGGTCGGTGGCGCAGGCCCGCCGCATCTCCTCGACCAGTTCGGTGAGCGCGTTCTGCGCCCTGGTCGCCTCCCGTTCGGCCTCGGTCAGCGCGGCGGTGGCGCGGTCCAGTTCGGCGGCGCGGCGGGTGGTCAGCGGGCGGTACGCGAAGCCGATCAGTCCCTCCGCGGTCACGCCGTCGAGCCGCTGCCGGGCCGTCTCGACCGCCGCCTGCGCCGCCGCGAGGTCCTGGCGGGTGCGTTCGACCGCGGTGTGCGCGGCGGCGAGAACGTGCGTGTAGCGGCGTTCGACCAGGGCGATGGCGTTGCGGTGGTTCTGGTCGGCGGTGGCGCGTTCGACCACGGCGCGGTCGCCGTCCCCGATGGCGCGGCCCAGCTCGGTGAGCCACGACGGTGCGGGCGAGGTGTCGGTCAGCCAGGGCGCGAGGCGCAGCGCGCTGGACTCCGTGCGTTCGAGGGTGCCGCGGCGCAGGACGGCGGCGGCCTTGCCCTCGTCGCCGATGCGCAGGACGCGGTGGTCGGCGGGGAGGCGTTCGAGGACGGTGTCGACGGCGCCGGTGGTGGGGCCGGTCACGAGGACCCGTTCGCCGCGTCCGGCCGCGGCCCGCACGATCTCCGCCGTGGTGCGGATCTTGCCGGTCCCGGGCGGCCCGAGCACCAGCATCACGTCTTGAACGCCCAACGCCCGCACGAAGGCGTCCGTCTGGGCCCGGTCGAGCGGCTCCGCCGGCCGGGGCGCATCCGCCGCGCCGGCCTCCGGGGCGGGCGCGAACGTGCCGTCGGCGATCAACGCCAGCAGTCCCGGGTTGGCGGAACGGTCGTTGCGCAGCGCGTCGACGGCGTCGTGCTGCGCGCGGGCGGCCTTCTCGCCGGGATCGTCACCGCCGACGCGGGATCTGCGGGGGCTGCCCACTCCGAGCCGCACCAGGTCGAGCTGGCGGTCGGCCTCGATGACGGCGTCCAGCACGTCGCAGAGATCGTCGTGGCGCTGCGGGCGCCGGGTCGCTTCGAGGCCCGGCGGGTCGGCGACGAGGCGCTGCCACGCGGCTGCCAGTTCGGCGTGGTAGGTGTGGTGCTCGGCGGGCACGGCCGTCGCGTCGGCATACGCCCGCCACCCGGGAACGCTCACCATCAGCGCCCCGCGGGAGAGCCGCCCGTGGTCGCGCAGGCGCAGGGGCTCGACCGACTCGACCAGATAGGCGCGCTGTCCGACGTCGGGCCGGACGACGACGCGGTGCCGCCGGGTGTGCAGGTGCAGCTCGCCGCCGTCGAACGTCGCCGGCACCACCGCACCGAAGTCACGCACCAATGTGGACAGATCGGGCAGCTCGAATTGTGCCGCCGCACGCCGGGTCGCTGGCACCAGCGCGAGCGGTCCCGGGAGACGCAGCCGCGCACCTGCGGTGGCCACCATGTCGTCAGACTCTAATTGTCAGAGTTCGTCACGCACAGTGCCTCAGTGGTTCCGTTCCGGAATCACTCATTTCAATGTGTCCGATTTCGTACATCGAACCTGTCCGATCACAGCCCACACCGGCACAATCCGGCATGGAAGAGTCGTTACGCAAGACCGTAAATCGGTCGAGCAGCAAGGGGGGAGGGCGGGCGGGTCGCGGCGACGATCCGCCCGCCCGCTTCTGTCACCGGAGTCTCACTAGGCGGAACGGACCTCCGGGTGCGCCAGCACGTACTCCGGCACCTTCTGCGTCCGCACCGCCTCCAGCAGCCCGAGCGTCGTCTCGTCCAACTCCTCCTGGCCCAGGTTCTGCTGGGAGGGGTTGTAGGTGCCGTTGTTGGTCTGCAGCGTCGTGATGCTGTCGCCGCCGATCCCGCGCATGGCGAAGATCCAGTCCTCCAGGTCGATGCCGCCGTTGTCGATCGTCATGGCCTGACCGACGACCTTCAGGATCTGGTTCAGCTTCACCGGGTTGGCGAGCACGCCGGCGCTGAGCGTCTGCTTCACGATCGCCTTGAGGAACTGCTTCTGGTGCCGCCCCCGGTCGTAATCGCTGTTGGGCAGCGTCTCCCGCTGGCGCACGTAGTCCAGGGCCAGGTCGGGCGTGAGGTGGTGGTTGCCGACGTGGTAGACCTGCGGGGTCACGCCGGGGATCGGCGTCAGCTTGGTGCCGCCGTTGGGCGCCTGCGACTGGCGGAACGGCACCGCCACCGTCCCGTCCTTCTTGTATCCGATGTGGACGGAGACGGTCTCCTGGTCGACGTACATGTCGACGCCGCCGAGGACCTTCACGACCTCCTTGAAGCCCTCGAAGTCGACGATCGCCGCGGCGTCGAAGGTGAGGCCCCACTCCTCCTTGATGGTCTTCGCGAGCAGGCCCATCGACTGCTTGCGGCGTTCGGTCGGGTCGACGAGGCCGTTGCCGCCGAGGCCGTACGCCTCACCGAGCTTCGCGATCTGCTGGCCCGTGCGCTGCTTCCCGTTGTTGAACGCGGGCACCGTCACGCGGGTGTCACGCGGCAGCGACACCAGGTATGCGGCGTCGTGCGCGGCGGGGATGTGCAGCACGATGATCGAGTCGGCCCGGATCTGATCCTCGACGGGCTGGTCCTTCCGGTTGTCCACGCCGACCATGAGGATGGTCTTGGCGCCGGTCACCGTGACGTGCTGGCGCTGCGGGGCGGCGTCACCGGCGGCACCGAGCAGGTCCTCCTGCCCCACCGACTTCGTGGCCTGCGGAAACAGCACGAACCTTCCGACCACTCCGGCACCGCTGGACAGCACCAGGAGAACACCGGTCGCCAGGCATAACTTCGCCCAGATCGGCGATCTTCGAGCCCTCGCACGAGTCACGCTTGAGAAGACGAAGCCAGTTACGCGTTTCGTTGCACAGACTTGCTCGGAACGGATCACATTTCACCAGGTGCGGGCATGGTTCCCGTGCGTGAGCGGCCCCGCGGATTCAGTTCAGGCCGAATCGGTGGTGCGCGCGCCCGATGCCCGCCAAGCTACGCGGCATGCACGACACCAAACTCCGCATGGGCTACGGCGCGCTGCGCCTGACCGGCCCCGGCGCGTTCGAGCGGACCGTCGACCGGCCCGCGGCCATCGCACTGCTGCGCCGGGTGGTCGACTCCGGCATCACGTTCATCGACACCGCCGACTCCTACGGGCTGGGCGACAACGAGGAACTGATCGCCGAGGCGCTGCACCCGTTCCCGGAAAATCTGATCATCGGGACGAAGGCCGGACAGGCGCGACCCGACCACCGGCGCTGGGTGCCGCTCGGCCGGCCCGAATACCTGCGCCAACAGGCGTACCTCTCGCTGCGGCGGCTGCGGGTCGACCGCCTCGACCTGTTCCAGCTGCACCGGATCGACCCGAAGGTGCCGTTCGAGGAGCAGATCGGTGCGCTGCACGAACTGCGCGAGGAGGGGGTGATCGCACGCGTCGGCCTCTCCGAGATCACCGTGGACGAGCTGGAGGCGGCGCGCCGGATCACCCCGATCGACACCGTGCAGAACCTGTACAACGCCGCCGACCGTTCGGCGGATCCGCTGGTCGACCGGTGCGAGGAGCTCGGGATCACGTTCCTGCCGTGGCTGCCGGTCGCCAACGGCACACCCGGTGCGGCGGCCGTCGAGGTAGCCCGCGACCTGGGTGTCACGCCCGTCCAGGCGAGCCTCGCGTGGCTGCTGCACCGTTCCCCCGTGATCCTGCCCATCCCGGGAACGACCTCGCCGGAACACCTGGCGGAGAACGTCGCCGCCGCGGGCATCACCCTCAACCCCGACCATCTGCGTCGTTTTGACGTGTGAGATCCCCGCCGACTGGGAAAGTTTGACCCACGCCGACCACCCGACCAGTCGCCGTGGGAGCCCACTTGCAGGAGGAACGCGCCGCCGGCCCAGGCCAGGCGGCGGACGAGCCTGACGTGGCGCCGGAACTGACCGGCGCCACGTCGCCGGAGCCGTCCGAGCAGCCCAGGGAACGTGGAGCGTCCGAGACGATGCTCGCCGAGTTGGCGACGCTCGACCCGGACAGCGAGGAGTACGCGCGGCTGCGCGCCCGGATCATCGAGGACCTCCTGCCGCTCGCCATCCACCTCGCGGGCCGCTTCCGCAACCGGGGCGAGCCGTTCGACGACCTGTCCCAGGTGGCCAACCTGGCGCTGATCAAGGCGGTCGACGGCTTCGACCCGGAGCGCGGGGTCAGCTTCAGCAGCTACGCCGTGCCGTTCATCGTCGGCGAACTCAAGCGGCACTTCCGCGACAAGACCTGGCAGATTCGCGTCCCGCGCCGGTTGCAGGAACTCAGCCTCCAGCTCAACCGCGTCACCGACGAGCTGACGCAGCGCCTCGGCCGTTCCCCCAGGGTCAGTGACCTCGCGGAGGAACTCGGGGTGAGCGAGGAAGAGGTCATCGAGGGCCTGGAGGCGGCGGGCGCGTACCACAGCCTCAGCCTCGACGCGCCCGCCGGCGGCGAGGAGGGCAACGCCACGCTCGTCGACCTGATCGGCGACGACGACAGCGACCTGAACGACGTCGAGGCGCGGGTGGCCCTGCCGCCGCTGCTCGCCACGCTGCCGGCGCGCGAACAGAAGATCCTCGCGATGCGCTTCTTCGGCAACCTGACCCAGTCCCAGATCGCCTCCGAACTGGACATCTCGCAGATGCACGTGTCCCGGCTGATCACCAAGGCGCTCGCGACGCTGCGTCGGGCGCTACTCGATGAGGAGTAGCGCCCGACGCTTCTTGGGGGCGGGGAAGGGGGTCGTTCCTAAAGGACCGTGCAGGTAGTGCCGTTGAGGCTGCCCGTGGGGTCGGCGTTGGTGCCGCTGAAGGTGCCCTGGAAACCGAAGGTCTGCGAGCCGCCGCCCGCCGGGAGCGAGCCGTTCCAACTGATGTTGGTGAACGACACCACGTTGCCCGACTGCGAGCTGCCCACGTTCCAGGCGCTGGTGACCTGCTGGTTGCCGCTGAACGTCAGGCGCAGCGTCCAGCCGTTGATCGGCGTGCTGCCGTTGTTGACGATCGTCACGTTGGCCACGAAGCCGTTGTTCCACTGGCTGCTGATGTCGTACCTGATCGTGCAGCCGCCGATCGGGTTCTGGCTGGACGGGGCGGCGCTGGACGGCGGCGGGCTGGACGGCCGGGGGCTCGACGGGGCGGCCGACGTGGGGCCCTGCGTCGGCCCCTGGGTCGTCGGGACCACCACGCCCTGCGTCATCGTGTACGCCAGATCCGGCACGAACTGCCCCGCCGCGGCTGCGCAGCCGTCCGCCTCACCCGGCGGCTTGATCCAGACGAAGGCGTCCACGCTGGCCAGGCCGGTGTTCGTCGTCGGGAACTGGCCGACGCGGGCGTTCTGGTAGTCGCACCAGTCGGGCCAGCCGTTGGGCTGCGGGTTCACCGGGGACGGCCCGTTGCCGTTACGCGCGGTGTCGATCACCTGGTGCACGTTCGACGGGTTGCCGAGTGCGCTCAGGATCGACTGGCCGTACGAGACCTCGTTCGACGTGATGCGGTAGTTCGACGGGTTGGTGTAGAAGCCGTCCGTGGTGCGCACGCCGGCCGCGTCCAACCGCCGCGCGATCTCGGCGGGCGCGTGCCACGCGGAGTGGCCGGCGTCCAGGTAGACCTTCGCGTTCGGGTTGGCCGCCTTGATCTTCTGCACGGCCTGCTTGGTGTTGTTGTTGCGGTCGTTGATGCCGTTCGAGTCGAGGCAGGTGGTCAGGGCCACCGCGTCGGGTTCCATCAGGATCATCGCGGTGCGGTTGCCCAGCCCGGCGGCGATGTTGCTGATCCACTGCTGCCAGATCGTGAAGTTCGCGGCACCGCCGGCGCTCGCGCCACCGCAGTCGCGGTTCGGCATGCCGTAGATGACGAGCTGCGGGATCTGGTTGCGGGCGTTGGCGGCGCCCACGTACGTGGAGACCTCGTTCTGCACCGTCGAGACGTTGACGTTCGACAGCCACTTCGCGGTGGGCTGGCTGTTGATCACCGCGTCGATGCGGGCGGCCCGGGAGTCGTTGGGGTTCGCGGCCACCCAGGCGGCCACGCTGGTGTCCGGGTTCCGGTAGAACGAGCCGGAGAGCGTTCCGGCCTCGGCGGTTCCCAGGGTCAGAGAGATGCCGGCGACGGCGAGGACAGCGGCGGCTCCACCGGCGGTCAATGGGCGCCAGTGGCGAGCGAGACGAGGTCGAGGCACGAATCGGACGCTAGGTCGCGCTCTCTGCGACCAGCAATGGGAGCGAACCGGGTCGAAGCGCTTCGCCTCGAAACTTAACCGCTCTGAGCTGCGGCGGGACGATCACCGCCCCGCCGCACTCAGAGTGAAAGCATTCAGCCTCGACGCCCCCGACGGGCGCGCATGTAGTCACTCACCACATACCGTCCGAGATCCTCGGCCTCCGGCGTGAAGACCCGGCCGCCACAGCGCCGCGCCACCGCGTCGATGAACCGCCGCAGCCCCGGATCGTCGCCCAGCATGAACAGGTTGATCGTCGCTCCGTAGCGGGTGATCTCGTCGACCTCCGCGATGGTGGCCTCGATCGTCTCCCGGCGCGGCGGCCAGTCGAAGAACGCCTCGCCGTCGTCGAGCAGGTGCGACGTCGGCTCCCCGTCGGTCACCACGAGCACCACCGGCTCCGCGCCCGGGTGCTTGCGCAGGTGCCGGCCGGCGATGCGCAGCGCGTGCTGCAGGTTGGTGCCCTTGGCGTAGTCCGGCTCGACACCCGCCAGTTCGTTCTGGGTCAGCGGCATCGCGTACCGGCCGAAGCCGATGATCTGCAGCGCGTCCTGCGGGAACTTCGTCGCCACCAGGTGCGACAGGGCGAGGGCGGTCTGCTTCATCGGGCCCCAGCGGCCGTCGAGCACCATCGAGACGGAGAGGTCCACGCAGAGCGCGACAGCGGCCGATGCGCGATTTTCCGTCTCGACGACCTCGAAGTCCTCGACCTGAAGAGTGACGGTGGATCCGGGCGCGCGCTTGACCGCGTTCCCGACCGTGCGGACCACGTCGAGCGGCTGCTCGTCGCCGAACTCCCACGGCCGCGACGCGCCCGTCGCCTCGCCCGCCGCACCGGCGCTGCGCACGTCGTGCTGACCCCGCCGACCGGCCTCCAACTCGGAGAACGCCCGCTTCAAGGCCGTGTTGCCCAGCCGCCGCAGCGCCTTCGGGCTCAACGTCGGCCCGTCGTCGCCCCGGGCCAGCCAGCCCTGCCGCCGCAGCTCCCGTTCGAGCTCCTGGAGCCGTCGCACGTCGTCCGCCGCCGCACGACCCAGCTGCCGCTGCACCGCCTCGACGTCGATGTCGTCGAGCGTGGCACCGGGGTGCTCCTGGCCCAGCTGGTCGAGGAGGTCGTCCAGCTCGGACAGCTCGCCGAGGGCGTTGGCGGCGTCGCCGTAGCCGAGGTCGGGGCCGTTGCCCTGCATGCGTTCGCGGCGGTCCCAGTTGAGGTCCGGGCGCAGCGTGCGCAGGTTGGCGCTCAGCGCGGCCATCTCACCGGCGAGGTCGGCGTTGCCGAGGGCCTGCTGCATGAGGCCGGCCAGCTCCTCGCGCTGCTGCGGGGTGAGCGAACGCATGAGCCGTTCGGCCGCCGCCGCCCGCCGCGCCAGGGCGTCGATCAGCTCGTCGATGGACTCCGGATTCTCCGGGAAGAACTCGCCGTGCTTGGCCATGAAGTCCCGGAACGCCTGCTCGGTGTCCTCGCCGCGGGCCTGCTTGTCGAGCAGCCCGTTGAGGTCGTGCAGCATCTCCCGGATGGCCTCGCCGGTGCGCGGATCCGCCCCCTGCAGCGCGTCCTTCAGCCCCTCGAAGCGCTGGCCGAGCACCTCGTTGCGCAGCCCGTCGAGGATCTGCTGGTACAGCTGCCGCGCCTCGTCGCTCGCCCAGTTGTACCCGGACAGTTCCTCGACCGCCTTGGCGGTGGAACGCGGCAGGTTGTCCAGCATCGCCTCGGCGAAGCGGGCGTCGTCGCCGTCGCGGCCGGCCAGTTCCTCGCGTTCGGCCGCGAGCGCCTGGTCGAGCTGGGCGCGCGCCTTGGTCACCGCCCCGTCGAGGTTGCCCCGGCGCAGCGCCTCGCGGCGCATCCGGCGGGCCCGGGCGGCCAGTTCGTCCAGCCCCCGCCCGCCGTCGGGGCCGCGCCGGAGCATGTCCCGCAGCGCGTCGCGCAGGCTCCCGCCGGCGAGCACCTCGGCACCCACCTGATCGACCGCCGCCCGAACGTCGTACGGCGGCGCGAGCGGATCGGGCCCGCCCCGCCACGCCCCGTACCGGAAGCGGTTGTTGGTCATGTGATCCCGCCCGAGATCGGGGCGGCGCCCGAGTCGCCGCCTTCCCTCGTCACTACGGTCGCTGCGCTCCCTACGCTCCTCGGTCCAGGCGGCGCCGCGCCGCCCCGATCCGTGCTCATTATTTGCTTCCGTACACGGTGCGCCCACCTTCGGTGAGGTCCTTGGAGAGCCGGCGGGTCAGGTGCAGCCCCTCGAGCGCGAACTCCACCGCCGACGCCGCCTGCGCACGCGTCGGCGCGTCGCCGAAGCCGAGCCGTTCGAGCACCTTCGCCAGCCCCGGAACGCGGCCGACCTGGCGCAGCACCTCCTCGGCGGGGACCAGTTCGCCCGTCTCGATGACGCCGCCCTCGGAGACGATGCCGGTGAAGCCGGACAGGTCCAGCCCACTCAGCCGCGCCCGGAACGTCTCCGCCGTCGCCGTGCGCAGCAGGTGCGCCAGGATCTCGACCTCACGCCCCTCCTCGCCGCTCTCGAACTCCACCTTGCCCCGCAGGGTGCTGGTGACCGTGATCGTGTCGCAGATGCGCGCCACGGCGTCCGGTTCCCCAAGAAGGGCGGAACGTCGGAGCGCGGACGCCGACACGGTCTCCGCCCCCGCGATGGCGAAGCGGGCCGACACGCCCGAGCGGCTGTCCACCGCCGGCGACTCACGCACGGCGCGGGTGAACCGGGCGATCACCTCGACCAGGTGCTCCGGCACCTCGGCGTGCAGCTGCGCCTCCTGACGGATCAGCTCCGTCTCCAGCTCCAGGTCCAGCGGGTAGTGCGTGCGGATCTCCGCGCCGAAGCGGTCCTTCAGCGGTGTGATGATCCGGCCGCGGTTGGTGTAGTCCTCCGGGTTGGCGCTCGCCACGAGCAGCACGTCCAGCGGGATCCGCAGCTGGTAGCCGCGCACCTGGATGTCGCGCTCCTCGAGCACGTTGAGCAGCGCCACCTGGATGCGTTCGGCCAGGTCGGGCAGCTCGTTGACGGCGAAGATGCCGCGGTTGGTGCGCGGCACCAGGCCGAAGTGGATGGTCTCCGGGTCGCCGAGCGTGCGGCCCTGGGCCACCCGGATCGGGTCGACGTCCCCGATGAGGTCGCCGACGCTCGTGTCGGGGGTGGCGAGCTTCTCCCCATATCTCATCGAACGGTGCAGCCAGGCGATCTTCAGGTCGTCACCGGCCTCTTCGGCGGCACGCCGCGACGCGGGGCTCACGGGGTGGAACGGGTGCTCGTTCAGCTCGGAGCCGGCGATCACCGGGGTCCACTCGTCGAGCAGGGACACGAGCGAACGGATCACGCGGGTCTTGCCCTGCCCGCGCTCACCCAGGAGCACGAGGTCGTGGCCGGCCAGCAGGGCACGCTCCAGCTCGGGCAGAACGGTGTCCTCGTAGCCGACGACGCCGGGGAAGCGCTCCTCGCCCGAACGGATGCGGGCCAGCAGGTTTTCGCGGAGCTCCTGCTTGACGGTGCGGTACCGATGACCACTGGAACGCAGCTCACCGGCGGTGCGCGGCAGGTCTGCCGGCGCGACGGGCAGGGCGGACGGAGCCTGGTCAGGCGTTACTGTCACCGCTCGACGCTAGCTCGGGAACGTTACGGTCGGCCGCCTCTCGCCGGTACGCGCAGAGCTGAAAACTGATCCACATGCTCTTTGACTTGTCCGGGCGCACCGCCCTCGTGACGGGCGGCAGCTCGGGGATCGGCCGGGCGATGGCCGCCGCGCTGGCGGGTGCGGGAGCCCGGGTGGTGCTGATGGCCCGCGGCGAGGGCCCGCTCCGGGAAGCCGCTTCGGAGATGGGCGCGACGTACGTGCCCGCCGACGTCGGCGACCGCTCCGCACTGCTGCGGGCCGCGGAAGCCGTCGGCGACGTGGACATCCTGATCAACGCCGCGGCCGTGAACCTGCGCCCGCCGATGGACGAGCTGACCATCGAGCAGTGGGACACCACGATCGAGGTGAACCTGACGGCGCCGTTCCTGCTCGGGCAGCACTTCGGACCCCGGATGGCCGAACGCGGCTGGGGCCGCATCATCAACATCGTCTCCCAGCAGGCGACCCGGGCGTTCGGCAACAGCGGCGCGTACGGCGTCTCCAAGGCCGGGCTGGCCGGGCTCAGCCGCTCGCAGGCGGAGGCGTGGTCCGCGCGCGGCGTCACCTCGAACGCCGTCGCGCCCGGGTTCGTGCACACGCCGCTGACCGACTTCGTCGCGAGCGATCCGGTGCGCAGCCGGGCATTGGCGGAGCGCACGATGATCGGCCGGAACGGCGTCCCGGCGGACTTCGCGGGAGTGGCGGTCTGGCTGGCCGGCCCCGGTTCGGAGTACGTGACCGGCCAGTTGATCTCCGTCGACGGCGGCTTCTCGGTCCACTAGTGTGCTGCCGCGTCGGTGTCCGCAAGTATTGGGGCCGTACACAGGTTATAAGCGGGCGATGAGGTGCAGATGTCCCCACTATTTGTGTAGACCAGGAAACCGCATCGACGGCAGCATCGGCGTAGGCTCGAGAATTACGGCGGACCTGTCGGTCGGAAATTGTTCGGTCCGCGCCAGCACTCCCCTGGGGTGATGACGATGGCACCTTCCGGACGTCCGATCGGCGAGGCCCTCGGAGTGATTCGCCGCCGCCGAGGTCTCACCCAGGAGCAGCTCGCCGAGCGCTCCGCCGTGTCGTTGAGCGTGATCCGCAAGCTGGAGCGCAACGACCGCGACTCGGCGTCCCTGGCGACTCTGCGCAAGCTCGCCGGCGCGCTCGACGTGACAACGGTCGAGCTGTTCCAGCCGACGCCCCAATTCGAGCGCCCGCCAGCGGACGACGACGGAGAGCTGTATGCCATTCGCCGCAGCCTTCAACCGGCGCGCAGTCTGGGCAGCCAACCGGCCGTGACGCTCGCCGACGTCGAGCAAACTCCGACCCTCGACACGCTCCGCGACTCGGTACGCGAGATCAACGGTCTGTTCAGAGACTCGAACTACGCCGCTGCGGTGGCGGCGTTGCCGAGCGCCATCGAGCATGCCCGCCTGGCCACCATGGATCCCCCGGCAACTGAGCGGGACGAGATGTGGCGACAGCTGTCCCAGACCTACCTGACCGCGGGGATGATCCTCATTCAAATCCGCCGGGACGATCTCGCGTACCACGCCCTCGGACTGGCGATCGATGCCGGCCGAGAGATCAACGACGATGTCCTGGTGGCCTCGGCAGTCTGTTCGGAAAACTGGCTGCTGACCCGGCAGGGCCGCTTCGACGACGCAGAGCGAGCCGCCCTGAACAGCGCAGAGGCGATCGAGCCGAGCTTCACCCGCTCGCCACTCTGGCACGTCGCGGTGTGGGGTTGGCTGAACCTCGGCGCCGCAGCTGCTGCCACTCGCAACAACCGGGTCGACGTCGCCGACGAGGCGCTCCGACGGGCCCGCGCGGCGGCATACATCACCGCCAGGTACCGGTCACCGCACGTGGCCCACTGGACCGGACTGTCGCCGTCGGTGGTAACGATGCGGCAGGTCGAGTTGGCGGTGGTGGCTGGTGACGTCGACCAGGCGCTGCGCCATGCCCGGGAAGTTCCGGACGACGCCACGCCCCGGGTGACCCACCAGCGCTTCCTGCTTGACGTCGCTGCGGCTCACTTGGAGCGACGGCAGCGTGAAGAGGCCCTGGCCATCCTGCTCGGCCTGCACTCGACGGTCCCGGGTTGGTTGCGCCATCAACGGTACGCCCGCAGCCTCACCGGCCAATTGCTTCGAGGGCGGGCCCGGACGATCCCCACGCCGCTGCGGGAGTTGGCCGACTTCCTGGACGTGCAGGACTGACCCATCCTGGGTCACTGTCCAATGTAGACACACCAAACTGACCCGCCACGCACCTTCACGCAGGGTGAAAGATTGAGCACGATCGAGGAAGTGCAGCGGTCGGCGAATTGGTGGGGTAGCGATGACGGCGACGTATCTCACCGCATCGGTGTGGGCGGTCATCGAACGCGCCCAGGCCGAGATCGACCGCCATGTCGCCGCCGGGGTGGACGGCCGCTGTCTCGGTTGCAACGAGCGGGAGCCGTGCTCATCACGAGCTGCCGCTCATTCCGTCTTGGCGCGGTCGAATTCCCTTCCGCTTCGGCGGCCCGGCCTGGCAAGTCGAGGTGTCTCGGCGGATTCACGTTTCAACGGGTTCGCCGAAACGTAGTTCGCGCTCCGTTCAGTTTCTTTCCGAATTCGATCGGCTCGTCCTCACCGACAGGACGGGTCTGAGGAGTGTGCCCTCATGTCTGACGTCATCGCGCATCACGCCTGGTGTGACCCGACGCAGTGCGCCGTCGACCGGCCCGACTCATGCCATCGCGGCGCGGTCCATCGCATCGATTCGGTCTTCCTGGGAGATGTGGAAATCGCGATGCAACTCGTTGCCAATGCCGACGATCCGATCGGGGAGGCTCCGGTGGTGCTGGAGGTGCGGCTGATCCGTTCGTTCGGGGTGAGCGTCGAGGGTTACCACCTGGGCGGCAAGGCCGTGCGTCAGTTGCACGCGCTGCTCGGCCGGCTGATGCCCGCACTCCCCGCGGAGATCTGAGCCGTCGGGCCAGCGCGATCTTCCCGGTAGGCGCCTCGACCGACGCCCACACCCCGTCCGCGAAGCGGAACGCCCGCCGCACGGCGAAGTACGCGGTGAACTCCTCCTCGGCGCGACCCATGCCATATAGGCGAACGCGGGCCCGGGGATCGGTTGCCCTACTTCCAGACGAGTTCGGCGAAGGTGGGGCCGGCCGCCTCCGGGTGCCGCTGGCGCAGGAGTTCGCCGGCGAACGTCGTCGGCCGGGCCTTGCGCGGATCGCGGAGCGCCTGCGCCACGATCACGTCCATGAGCCGCTGCGCCACGTCGCCGCGCGGCAGGGCGGCGAGCGCCTCGGGCGGCACCTTCGCGGCCGGCCCGGCGACGTCGAGCATCGTTCCGGCCTGCATCAGGCGCACCTCGGCCGGGCTGCGCTTGGTCAGTCCCAGCGAGGTGTGCAGGGCGATCGCCTCCCACACCACGCCGACGCGTGACGCGGCCATCCCGGCCGACTCCAGGAAGGCGGCCGCCGCGTCGGCCCCGTCGACCTCGAACCGCTGCCCGGTGTCGGCGGCGTCGGTGAGCCCGAGGTCGTGCAGCAGGGCGGCGACGAAGAGCAGTTCGTCGTCGAACTCCTCGCCGCCGGCCTCCCCGACGGCCCGCCCGAAGAGGTAGGCGCGCAGGCAGTGGTGGGTGAGCCAGTCGGGTTGGGTCTCCCTGGCATATCGCAAAGCGGCGTCGGCAAGGGGTGTGGAAGGCGTCATGCGAAGGATCCTGCGGCGACCGAAAGCAACATACGAGTGGCCAGAAAGACTATCTCCGCTAAGTTCGCGACATGCGTGTCGTCGCCGTGCTCGCCCTGCCGGGAGTGGTCGGGTTCGATCTGATGGTGCCGTGCGTGGTGTTCGGGGCCGCCTCGGATCGGGTTCGCCGGTACGAGGTGCGGGTCTGTGCCGCACCCGGGGCGGGCAGCACCACGCGGCGCTACGGCGGGCTGACGTTCCGGGCGCCGTTCGGGCTGGACGGGTTGGACGATGCGGACCTGGTCGTCGTGCCCGGCTACGACCTGCGCATCCCGGAGCCGCCGGCGGCGCTCGACGCGCTCAGAAGGACCGCCCGGCGGGCGACCGTCGCGTCGATCTGCACGGGGGCGTTCGCGCTCGCGGCCGCCGGGCTCCTCGACGGGCTGCGCGCCACGACCCACTGGCAGTACGCCGCCCTCCTGAAGGAACGGCACCCGCGCGTGGAGGTCGCCGCCGACGCGCTCTACCTCGACAACGGCAGCCTGCTCACCTCGGCCGGGGTGGCCGCCGGCCTGGACCTCTGCCTGTACCTGGTGGGGCGCGACCACGGGGCGGCCGTCGCGGCGGAGACCGCCCGCACCGTCGTGATGCCGCTGCACCGCGACGGCGGGCAGGCCCAGTACGTCGCCTACACGCCGCCCGCCGACGCGACGGCCATCGCGCCGCTGCTCGACCGGCTCCGCGCCCGGCTCGGCGAGCCGCTGACCCTGGCGAGCATGGCCGCCGCCGGCGGGATGAGCGTGCGCAGCCTCCAGCGGCGCTTCGCCGACCAGGTCGGGAGCAGCCCGCTGCAGTGGCTGCTGCGCGCGCGGATCGACCGGGCGCGGCAACTGCTGGAGACCACCGACCTGCCGATCGACCGGGTGGCGGCGGAGGTCGGGTTCGGGTCGCCGGTGACGCTGCGGCACCACTTCGGGCGGGTTGTCGGGGTGGCACCCACCGCGTATCGGGCCACGTTCCAAGGAAAATAGATGAAGCACAATGAGCGGATGTCGATGTTCGCAGCGGTTGAGGCGCCGATCAGCATCGCCGGCCGGACCCGCCTCTCCGGCGACCTGCACACCGCCGCCGCGCGGCTCGCCACCCGCCTCGGCGGGGCGAGGGCGGTCGCCGTGCACGCCACGCCGTCCCTGGAGACCGTGGTGGGGGTGCTCGCCGGGCTGCACGCGGGCGTTCCGGTCGTGCCGGTGCCGCCGGACTCCGGGCCGCTGGAACGCGAGCACATCCTGCGCGACAGCGGCGCGGAGATCGTGCTGTCCGAGGAGACCGTCGACCTCGACGCCACCGGGCCCGAGGCGCCCGCCGTGCAGCGGGATCCCGCGCTGATCCTCTACACGAGCGGCACGACCGGACCGCCGAAGGGTGTCGCCCTGTCGCGCGCCGCGATCGCCGCCGGGCTCGACGGGCTCGCCGAGGCCTGGCAGTGGAACGCCGACGACACGCTCGTTCACGGCCTACCGCTGTACCACGTGCACGGGCTCGGCCTCGGCGTGCTCGGCGCGCTGCGCACCGGCTGCCGGCTGGTCCACACGGGACGGCCGGTGCCCGCCGCGTACGCGGCCGCGGGCGGGTCGCTCTACTTCGGCGTTCCCACGATCTGGTCGAGAATCGCGGCGGACCCGGGGGTGTCGCGGGCCCTGCGCCCGGCGCGCCTGCTCGTCTCCGGGTCGGCGGCGCTGCCGACACCGGTCTTCGCGGCACTGCGGGCGCGCAGCGGGCACGCGCCGGTCGAGCGGTACGGCATGACCGAAACGATGATCACGGTGAGCGCCCGCGCGGACGGCCCGCGCCGGCCGGGACATGTCGGCACGCCGATCCGCGGCGTCGAGACGAGGCGCAGCCCCGAGGGCGAACTGGAGATCCGCGGCGCCACGCTCTTCAGCGGCTACGTCGGCCGCCCCGAGGAGACGGCGAACGCGCACACCCCGGACGGCTGGTTCCGCACCGGCGACGCGGCGGAGATCGACGCGGACGGCTGGCACCGCATCCTCGGCCGGATCCGCACCGACCTGATCAAGAGCGGCGGCTTCCGGATCGGCGCGGGCGAGGTGGAGGACGCGCTGCTCACCCATCCGGCGGTGCGCGAGGCGGCGGTGGTCGGCGCGCCGCACGCGGACCTGGGCGAGCAGGTGGTCGCCTACGTGGTGGCCGACGGCGTGGCCGAACGCGCCCTGATCGAACACGTCGCGACGAGCCTGTCCGTCCACAAGCGACCCCGCCGGGTGGTGTTCGTCGAGTCGTTGCCCCGCAACGGCATGGGCAAGCTGCAGAAACACCTGCTCCAGAAATAGGGCGACGCCCCCGGATCCGTCCGTGGATCCGGGGGCGCCTGAAGGGGAGCTTCTATCGCGTGGACGTCGTCCAGTAGTGGTCGTCGCGACGGTCGCAGGGCCAGAGCGTCAGCCTGGCGTCGCGCCCGCCGGCGCCGTTCACGCCGTCGACGTCGAGGCACAGGTCGGTCTGCACGTGCCGCAGCATGAACCGCGACCGGTTGCCCACCGCCGTGAACATCTGGTTGTCCCGGTCGCCCAGGATGCAGCGGTACTCGGAGACCGGCGTTCCCTCGTCGACCTCGCCGCCGCCCGGCACGTCGAGGCACAGCCCGTCGCGGTCGTTCATGATGGCGAACTCGTCGCTGCGGTCGTTGACGCTCAGGAGCCAGAACTGCTGGTTGTCCCCGCTGCCCGGCCGGCAGTCGTACTGGCTGACCGGCCCGCCCTCGCGACCGTTGCCGGTGCCGGGCAGGTCGACGCACATACCCGTCATCACGTTGCGGATCAGGAACGGCCGGCGGCTGTCGAAGGGCGCCGCTTCGGTGCGGTCGTCCGCTGACGCGGGTGCCGCCAGGGTGAAGGCGCTGGCCACGACCAGCGCCACCGTGAAGATCGCTCGAGTGATGTCTCGGGTACGCATAGTTGCACTCTAAGCAACCAAACGCATACTGTGGGCTAAATCCGACAAATAGGTAAGCGTCAGCGAACGCAACACGCCGTCACCCGGTTACGGGCCGGACGTTACAGAACCGGAGGACGACGGTCGGAGGAGCCGCACAAAACTGCGCTTGCAGCGGGCTCACCTCACCGATGGTCGATACATTGCCACTGCTCGTAACCGGCGATAACCGCGCGGAGGTCCATTCCGGTGCAGCGTCAGCGCACGCTCAGCCCTCAGGTGCTGGGCCCCGACGGCACGGTCGTCACCCGCAAGTACACCCTGATCGAGGAACTCGGCCGGGGCGCGAACGGCACGGTCTGGCGCGCTCGCGCGCACACCACGGGCCGCGAGTACGCGATCAAGATCCTGCACGCGGATCAGGTGAGCGCGCCGAAGGCGCTGGCCCGGTTCCTGCAGGAGCGCACGATCCTGCTCAAGCTGCGCCACCCCAACCTCGTCGCCGTGCACGACCTGCTCACCACGAACGACGGTGCGCCGGCCCTGGTGCTCGACCTGGTGACCGGCGGCACACTGCGGGAGTTCCTCCGGGAAAGAAGAACCCTGCCCCCGGCGGAGGCCGCGCGCCTGCTCGGACAGGTCGCCTCGGCGCTGGCCGCCGCCCACGCGCACGGCATCGTGCACCGCGACCTCAAGCCGGACAACATCCTGCTCGCGCCGCTGATGGACGGCTCGATCCAGGCCCGGCTCACCGACTTCGGCATCGCCCGCCTGCCGGGCAGCTCCAACAACCTCACCACCACCGGCGCCGTGCTCGGCACGCCCAACTACATGGCCCCCGAGGTCATCGAGGGCCGGCCCGCCACCGAGGCCGCCGACGTGTACGCGCTCGGGATCCTGCTCTACGAACTCCTCGTCGGGCGGCCGCCGTTCGACGACGAGTGCGACACCGTGATCCTGCTCCGGCACACCCGCGCCGCCCCGAAGCCGGTCACCGGCATCCCGGTGCGGTTCTGGGCGCTGATCGAGTCCTGCCTGGACCGCAACACGCAGCGCCGCCCCGACGCCGCGGCGCTGGTCGACACGCTCGCCTCCCTCGCGGACGAGAGCACCGGCCTGCCGGCCTCGCCGCCCCGCCCGCGCGGCACGTACCTGCCCGCCGACGAGCCGTCCGCGCAGGAGAGCGCACCACCCGTGCCGCAGCAGCGGCGCCGTCGCTGGAAGCGGTCGGCCATCGCCGCCACCACGGCCGTGGTGCTGCTGATGGTGATCGCCGCCGGCGGCTACCTCGTCACCCGGCACGGCGGCACCGGCCACAACGCCGACACCGCGGCCGCCGCGACGGCTCCCCCGCCCACCGAAGCGGAGTCCGGCGCGGGTGGCGCGGGCGTACCCGTCGTCGACGACTCCGGCGTGGCCGCCGCCGGCCCCGCGGCCGCCACGTCGGGCGTTCCGTCGTCCGGGCCGCCGCCGCGCATGGCCGCCCCGGCCGGCGGCACCCCCGAGGGCTACGGGCCGTGGCGCTGCGCCGACTTCAGGTGGGCGCTGATGCATCCCGTGCTCGGCAAGACCTGCAACGCCACGGGCCCGTCCGTGCGCATCCTGGCGACGTTGAAGGCGGCACCGGGCGCGCAGACCGACGTCAGCATCGCCGTGCAGAACACCGCCACGGACCAGGTCGTCGGTGGGCCGTTCACCTGCGCCGGGCTGAAGTACACGGAGACCGCGCCGGAGCAGAGCTGTGGGCCGTTCGCCGTGGACCTGCCGAAGGGCGGCAAGTACCGGGTGATCGCCACCTGGAAGTACACCGACGCCGGCATCGTGCCGGGCGGGGCGGTGCGCGGCGACACGTTCGAGTGGTGAAGACTCGGGCGTCGTGAGCAGCTTTCTGGAGCACACCCGGTCGCTGCCGGCGTCGTACGTTCCGGAGATCGCGCTGCACCAGGCCGACGACGCCATCGCGCTCTGGGAGCGCACCGAGGAGGCCGCGGGCGGGGCGCGGCTGGCGCCGCCGTTCTGGGCGTTCGCGTGGGCGGGCGGGCAGGCGGTGGCACGCTACCTGCTCGACCACGCCGACCTGGTGGCCGGTCGCAGCGTGCTCGACCTCGCCGCCGGTGGCGGCATCGTGGCCATCGCCGCCGCGCGTGCCGGTGCGGCCCGGGTCGTCGCCACCGAGATCGACCCCACCGCTGTCGAGATCCTCCGGGTGAACGCCATGAGCAACGGCGTCTCCGTCGAGGCCCTGCTGGGCGACGTGCTCGACGACACCACGCTCGCCGCGGACGTGGTGACGGCCGGCGACGTCTTCTACAGCCGGGAGATGGCGCGGCGGATGCTGGCGTTCCTGGACCGCGCGGCGGCCCGCGGGTCGCTGGTGCTGGTCGGCGACCCCGGCCGCGCCTACCTGCCGCGCGAGCGGTTCACGGCCGTGGCGGAGTACCCGGTGCCGACGACGCTCGCGCTCGAGGACGCCGAGGTCAAGGCCACCACCGTCTGGCGCCTCACGCCCTGACGCCCACGCTCCACCTGCTCATCGAACCCTGTCTCCGTCCTTGACGGCGCTCTCCGGCGCTGCCTATCCTAACGCCGTTAGAATATCTAACAACGTTAGGAGTATGCGGCGCGGACCGCTGCCGCACCGACTCGAGCCAAGGAGACTGACATGCGTACGCGTACCTTCGTTCCCGGCCTCGCCGGCATGGTGGCCGCAGCGGCCCTGATCGCAGGCATCGTCGTTGCCGGGCCCGCGGCCTCCTCCGCGGCGTCGCCCGGGGAACGGCCCGCGCAGCAGGTCGTGGATGCACAGAAGCACGAGACGGACCGGGTGCCGGCGATCGGGCGGCGGTGGGCCGCCGCGTGGATGACCACCGACACCCGCGATCTGGCGCGGCTCTACACCAGGGACGCGGTCTACACGGACCGCGCCCTGAACCTGGTGTTCCACGGCCGGGAGGGGGTTGTGGAATGGGAGACCGGTTCCCATCAGCTCGTCGGGAATCTCGGGTTCGAGGTGACCGGTGGCTTCCGCGGGAGCGACGGGGTGGTGGTCGAGGGGGTGTTCACCGGCCACATCGTCGGTGCGCCCCGTCCGTTCGCGGTGCCGACGGTGACCGTGCTGCGGCTGCGCGGAGACCTGATCCGGTCGAGTAGCGACTACTACAACCGGGGTGAAATCCTCAGCGATTCCGGTCTGCCCGCGGACTGGACCCCGACCGGCAACTGATGCCTACGCGTCGCCCGGCGGGTCGGTCCGCCAGCCGCGAAGCAGCGCGTCCAGCGCCTGCTGGGCGAGCCGCCGGGCACGCTCGTTGCCGACAGTGCCGATGCGGCCGAGTGACGCTATGCCGTACAGGGTGCCCCAGACGATGTCGCAGGCCTCGCCGAAATCGGCCAGAACCACGTCGTGGGCCTCCGACCACGTGGTGAGCAGTTCCTTCAGAACGCCGACGGTGGGGGCCGCCGCGCGCAGCCGCTCGTCCGCGTCGACGGCATCGCCGTTCATGATCTGATACAGATGCGGGTGGTCGCCGGCGAACCGCACGTACTCGGACGCGAGCCGCATCATGCGCCGGTCGATGTCGGGCTCCTCGGGGGCCTGCTGGAGCTCGGCCAGCATCAGGCGGTGGCCGTGCGCGACGAGTTCCAGCACGAGCGCGTCCTTGTTGGCGAAGTGCTGGTAGACGACGGGTGCGGAGTATTCGACGTCGGTGGCGATGCGCCGGACCGTCAACGCGGTGACACCCTCGTTTTCGAGGATGTGCAACGCGGCCTCGACGATTCGTGCGCGGGTGCTCGCGCGTTCGCGGGCCCGTCTGGTGCTGGTCGGCATCGTTGTCACCTCGCTTCCGGCGGGTTCACGGCGCAGCGATCCTAACAACGTTAGAAGTCCTCGATCACGTCACGATCGCGAACGCGCGCACCGGGAACGTCCCCAGCCCCGCCACCCGCACCGGCGTGGCGAAGAAGCGGAACCCGTTCGCCGGCAGGGCGTCCAGCCCGGTGAGGTGCTCCACGATGAGGATCCCCGCGGCGAGCAGTCCGGTGTGCGCGGGGCGGGCGGGTCCCTCGCTGAAGCAGTCGATGTTCACGGAGTCGATGCCGACCAGGGCGGGACGGCGCGCCACGAGCCACTCCACCCCGGACGCGGCCAGGAACGGCGCGGCGGAGTCGCCGTACGCGGCCGTCCCGAAGTGCCGGTCCCAGCCGGTGT
The DNA here is from genome assembly GCF_016863615.1 of Virgisporangium aliadipatigenens. Lineage (GTDB taxonomy): Bacteria > Actinomycetota > Actinomycetes > Mycobacteriales > Micromonosporaceae > Virgisporangium > Virgisporangium aliadipatigenens. The sequence continues at coordinate 37,812 of NZ_BOPF01000032.1, forward strand.
GCAGCAGCACGGCGGCACCTGCGAGGTCGGCGTCGCCGAACGCCTCGGCGAGGGAGTCATCGGTGATCGCGCGGGAGGCGAACGACGCCCGGTACCCGGCCAGGTCGGCGCAGGACTCCAGCGGCACACCGGAGAGATCGGGGCCGGCGGCGTACCGGTGCGCGGGCGTGTCGAGGTAGGTGCCGGTGTTGGCCACCATCTCGATGCGCCCGATGTGGAACTCGGTCCCCGGCCCGTAGACCGCCGGCGAGTCCGCGCGGCTCAGGTGATCGCTGATGGCGGGGGCCGGCAGCCCGGGATAGGTGACCTGGCCGTCGGAGACGACGTGGTTCAGCTCGACGAAACGACCCATGCGTCAGACCGTCGCACGTAGCGGCGCTAACGTGGTAGCGGCAATCCCTCAAGCAATGCTTTAGGAGGACTACCGTCGTCGCCCTGGATCCCCGGAAGCTGAGCGTGCTGGCGGCCATCGCGCGCTGCGGCAGCCTCTCCGGCGCGGCGGCCGCGTTGCACGTCACACCCTCGGCCGTCTCGCAGCAGCTGGCGCACCTCGAACGGCTCGTCGGCCGGCCGTTGGTGGACCGTTCGGCGCGGGGGACGGCGCTGACCGCGGCCGGCCGGGTGCTCGCCGCCAGGGCGGAGGCGATCGACGACGAACTGGCCGGCGCCGAACGCGACCTCGCCGCACTGGACGGGCGGGCCGCCGGCGGCGTGACCGTGGCGGCGTTCCCGACGGTGATCCGCAATCTGCTCGTCCCCGCCATGCGCACGCTCGGTGAGACCCACCCGGAGGTCGCGGTCCGCATCGTCGAGGGCGAGGGCGACTCGGCTCTCCGGCGGCTGCGCCACGGCGAGGTCGACGTCGTCATCATGGAACGCGACGCCGGCCTCGGGCTCGGCCGCCACCGCCAGATCACCGTGCTGCCGCTGCACACCGACCCGTACCGGATCGCGGTCCCCGCGAGCTGGCCCGAGCCGACCGGGCACGCCGACCTCGCCGACCGCCCGTGGATCGCCGGACCGCCCGGGACGGCCAGCGGGCAGGCCCTGGAGCGGCTCGGGTGGAGCGCCCGGGTGGCGCACGTGTGCGTCGACTACCCGACGACGTTGACGCTGGTCCGCGCGGGGCTGGGCGCCGCGGTCGTCCCGGCGCTCGCGCTGATGAATGAGGACCTTTCGGGGATACGGGCAACCAGGCTCACGGGAGCCGGAGCCAGGCGTCTCGACGGTCTCATCACGGGCAAGCGGAGCGGTTCGCCCGCCGCCGAGGCCCTTTTCGCCGCGATCCGCGAAGTGGTCAGGACGCTCTGATCAGCACGTCGCCCGCGAGCCGGCCCCGCTCCGGCGTTCGTTCGACCGCGCCGCTCGCCAGCAGCGTGGTCAGCGCAGCCGCGCAGTCCTCCGCCCGGTACACGGTCTCGGTGAGCGCGAACTGCTTCAGCTCCGCCACCGTTCGCCACTCGACGGTGCGCAGGTGGGCGAGCAGTTCGCGGCGCAGCGGGCCGGGGTGCGGGCGCAGCGAGATGTCGAGCAGGTGCCCGTCCGGATCGCCCGGATCGCGGTAGCGCACCCCCGCGTACTCGTCCACGGCCCACAGTTCCGCCTTGAACGCCTCCAGCCGCTTGAGGTGCCCCGTCCCGAAGCCCACCAGCCGCGCGGCGCCGGCGGCGTCGACGAGCTCCACGCCGGCCGTCAGCGCGAAGCCGGTGCCACGCAACGCGTCGCGCTGCGCCGCCCAGTCCCCCGCCCCGGCCGTGAACATCAGCTCGCTCGGTCGCCCCGACGCGACGGCCCGCAGCACGGCGTGCACCGGCGCCCCGTCGAGGAACGCGAACACCGGCGCACCCGCCGCGCCGGCGGCCGTCAGCGCGGCCGGCAGGTAGGTCTCCACCGCGCCGCTGACGGTGAACACCTGCAGGTCGCCCGCGTCGTGGCGTTCCCCCGAAAAGAGCACGAGGGACAGGCGGCGGCCGCGGGGACCGAGGTCGGCGAGGGCGCGCACGACGGCCTCCGCCTCGGCGGGCGCGGCGCACGCCACCGTGGCGCGCTTGGCGTGCAGGGCCCCGGGAGCCCACGACTCCAGACAGCGGACCAGCAACTCCCGCACCACAGCGTCGAGGCTCACGCGCATAGTCTCCTACGGCTGAGGTATGTATGGGGAATGACACGAACGGTGGAGATCAAGGGCGGCACCATCCCGCTCGTCGGCTTCGGCACGTGGCAACTGAGCGGCGAGACCGCGTACGAGGCGACCCGGCACGCGCTCGAGGTCGGCTACCGGCACATCGACACGGCGACCATGTACCGCAACGAGGACCAGGTGGGGCGGGCGCTGCGGGACAGCGGCGTGCCGCGCGACGAGGTGTTCATCACGACGAAGTTCTACTTCGACCGCATCGGCGAGGAACGCAAGGTCATCGAGGCGAGCCTCGCGGCGCTCGGCGTGGAGCACGTCGACCTGTGGCTGGTGCACTGGCCGCCGCGCAACGACGGTGAGTCGGTCGCGATCTGGAACGAGTTCCGGGCGGCCCGCGACGCCGGGCTCACCCGGTCGATCGGGGTCAGCAACTACTCCCTCGCCCAGATCGACGAACTGGTCGAGGCGACCGGCGAGGCCCCGGCCGTCAACCAGGTGCCGTGGAGCCCGGCCAAGCACGACGCGGCGTTCCTGGCGCAGAGCCGGGAGCGGGGCGTGGTGATCGAGGGCTACAGCCCGCTCAACGACAGCGACCTCAGCGACCCGGTGTTCGTGTCGATCGCCGAGAAGCACGGGGTGAGCCCGGCACAGGTGATCCTGCGCTGGCACCTGGAGCACGACATCGTGGTGCTCCCGCGCTCCTCGCGCAAGGAACGCGTCGAGTCGAACTTCGCGCTCGACTTCAGCCTGGATTCCGACGATGTCGCGCGTATTGACGCGCTGGGGAAGTAGCCCTGTAGGGTGTCGACCATGTTCGCGCGACGGAATCAGTGGTGGCCCGCCTGACGGCGGCCCCTTCCTCGCGCGTATTTCCCGCGGCCGCCTTTCGAGGCGGCCGTTCGTCGTTCTCGTAGGCGGCCTTCGTCTTTTTCGGAGGTCTCACGTGTCTTTCACGCCACCGCCCGGCCCGTTCGCGCTCCTGCGCCGTTCCCACGGCGTCGAGTTCATCACCGGCACCGTGTCCACTGTGGACAGACTGGCGGACATCCCGCTGCCGTCGCTGGCGGTGATCCCGTATCGGCAGGTGGCCGAGCGCGGGTTCGACCACGTGGACGACGGGGTCCCGCTGGAGTGCCTGCGCGTGGAGTCGCACACCACGCTCGATCCGGCGCTGTTCCCGCCGCTCGACCCGCCTTCGCTGAGCGATGGCCGCTTCGACCTGGACGATGCGACCTATGCATCCACTGTGGAGGATGTGCTCCGCGACGAGATCGGCCGCGGCGAGGGCGCGAACTTCGTCATCCACCGCACCTACGAGGCCGACGTGCTCGGCGACCCGGTGGCGGCCGCGTTGGCGGCGTTCGGGCGGCTGCTGCGCGACGAACGCGGTGCGTACTGGACGTTCCTCGTGCACACCGGCACCCGCACGCTCGTCGGCGCCACCCCGGAACGCCACGTCAGCGTCGACGACGGCCTGGTGATGATGAACCCGATCAGCGGCACCTACCGCCACCCCGCGGGCGGCCCCGACGCCGAGGGGCTGCGCGCCTTCCTGGCCGATCCCAAGGAGGCCGAGGAGCTGTACATGGTGCTCGACGAGGAACTGAAGATGATGGCCGCCGTCGCCGAGGGCGGGGGTCAGGTCGTCGGGCCCTACCTCAAGCCGATGGCGCACCTGCACCACACCGAGTACCTGCTGGCCGGCCGCACCACGTTGGACGTGCGGGACGTGCTGCGCGAGACGATGTTCGCGCCGACGGTGGTGGGCAGCCCGGTCGAGAACGCCTGCCGCGTCATCGCCCGGCACGAGCGGCGCGGCCGCCGCTACTACGCGGGGGTGCTGGCGCTGCTCGGGCTGGACGAGGCGGGCCGGCAGACGCTGGACGCGCCGATCCTGATCAGGACGGCCGAGATCTCGGCCGCCGGGCGGCTGCGCATCCCGGTCGGGGCGACGCTGGTGCGCCACTCGACGACGGCCGGGGAGGTCGCGGAGACCCGCGCGAAGGCGGCCGGGATCCTCGCGGCGTTCGGGCGCGGCTCCGGCGTGTCCACAGTGGAGGGTTCTTTCGAGCGCATCGATCCCGACCTGACCACTCTGCCCGGCATCGCGGAGGTCCTCGCCGCCCGGAACGAGCACCTGGCCCGCTTCTGGCTGGACCAGCGGCCGGCCGCCGCGCCGCCGCACCTCGGCACGGCACTGGTGATCGACGCGGAGGACACGTTCACCGGGATGCTCGCGCTGCAACTGCGCGCGCTCGGCCTGACGGTGACGGTCCGGCCGTACGACACCGCCGACTCCGGCGGGTACGACCTCGTGGTGTTCGGCCCGGGGCCGGGCGACCCACGCTCCACAGTGGACGAACGCATCGTGCGGCTGCGCGCCCTGCTGAAGGAACGGCTGGACGCGGGGCTGCCGACGCTGGGCGTCTGCCTCGGCCACCAGCTGCTGTGCGGCCTGCGCGGCCTCGAACTCGTCCGCCGCGACGACACCTATCAGGGCCTGCAACGGGAGATCGACTTCTTCGGGCGGCCGGAGCGCGTCGGCTTCTACGCCAGCTTCACGGCCCTGGACTGCGGGAACGAGGTGCACGCGATCCGCGGCCCCGGCTACGCCGGTGTGCAGTTCCACCCGGAGTCCGTCCTGAGCGAGCACGGCCTGGACCTGCTCCGCGAACTGGTCACCGGACTGCTCGTCAGACAGAGCGCGTGAAACGGCGGATGGCGGCGACCCCACCCAGGTCGCCGCCATCCCTTTCACCCCCGGCAACGACCCGGGCCTGGGTCGCTGCCGTTACCACCCCACAATCAGGTCATTGGTCCATGCGTTCGGCCATGCGTCGAAGTGCACGGGCGGCGGCACGGCGTACTCGGGGATTGCCGGCGCGGTGCGGGACCACGGGGGCGTCCGGCATGGCCGAGTACATGTCGCGGGTAAGGAAGCGCATGCCCGCGATGATCGGGTCATTGTTCATGTTCACGATGACGACTCCTGGTTGATCGGACCCGTGGTCGCGCGGACCACGAGCGTGGTCGGCAGTACCCGGTGCCGGGCCTGCGGATCTGCGGGCGGGTCGAGGAGGAGTTCCCCCGCGATCCGGCCCCGCTCGACGCTGGGCTGGCGGATGGTCGTCAGGCCGACTGCGGCGGCTTCCGGAATGTCGTCGAAGCCGGTGACCGACACGTCCCGCCCGGGCCGCAGTCCGCGCACGGCCAGCGCGTCCAGCACACCCAGGGCCAGCACGTCGGACGTGCTGAGGATCGCGGTGCAGCGATCCTGGCGGTCGAGCGCGTGCCCGGCGGCCTCGGCGCCGACCAGGCGGTCGTTCTCGGCCGCGTTGATGAGGACAACGTCGGCGAGGTCCACGCCGGCGGCCACGAGCGCGTCGCGGAAGCCGCGCACCCGTTCGCCGCTGACGTAGTAGCGCAGCTCGTCGGGGTGCACGTCGACCGGACCGGTGACCGACGTGTCGGTGATCCAGTGGCCGATCAGCGCCACGCGGCGGTGTCCGAGCGCCGCCACGTGCGCCGCGAGCCGGCGGGCCGCCTTGCGCTCGTCGATGCCGACGAACCCGACCTCGCCCGACAGCTGTCCGGTGATCGCCGGGTCCTCGCCGCCGACCACGGGCAGCCCGCGGAAATTGATGATCTCCAGGGCCTTGAACCAGTCCGGCACGCAGTACACGCAGAACGCGTCCACCGCGGCGTTGCGCACCGCGTCGAGCGCGCCCTCCTGGTCGTTGTGCGGCAGCGGGATCAGCAGCAGCGAGGTCTTGCGCTGCTCGGCCGCCTCGGCAAGCCCGCGCAGGTACGCCACCGCGTACGGGTCGCGGAACGCCATCGACAGGTTGGCCGTCAGCAGCACACCGATCGCGTCGACCTTGCCGCGCCGCAGCGAACGGGCACTCGGGTTGGGCCCCGGGTAGCCGAGCCGCTCGGCCACGGCGAGGATCCTGGCGCGCAGCTCCGGGGAGAGCTGGTCCGGCCTGCTGTAGGCGTTGGAGACGGTGCTGCGGGAGACACCGACCTGGTCGGCGACGGTCTGCAGAGTCGCTCCCACGATGTCACCTCCCGCCTCGGATACCGCTCTCTGAATCGATACAGTACCCGTCGGCGGAGGGCGGCCACAACGTGATCGCGGTTACCCGGAACGGACCACCCGATCCCCGGCCCAGGGCGGCATGAACTCCACCCAGCGGTCCGGTCGGGCGGGTTCGAACTGCACGAGCACGCGGGTCAGGTTTTCCGGCAGGGTCCGGCAGGCGAAGCGGGCCCCGGGCTGTGCCTGCGCGGCGAGGTACGGCGGGATCTGCGCGAGATACCGGCCGTGCGCGGCGGCCCGGCCGGGGAGCGCCAGTTCTGCATCGATGCGGTAACTCAGCGTGCCGTCGCGCGATTCCTCGGTGGCCACGTTCCGCAACCAGATCTCGCCGACGACGCTGTCCCGCTCCCACGCGCCGCTGCGCTTGCGCCAGAGCACGATCGCCAGGGCCACCGCCAGGAGGCCGAACAGCACCCCAAGCGCGAGGAGGAACGGCATCGCCTCCGGATCCAACGCGACCTGCAACCCACCGAAAGCCACTAGCAGAACGGCTAGTACGCCGCTGATTCCGATCCACACCCTCACGCGAAGACAGTACGCAAAGGAGCCGGAATTCTTTTCACCCTGCGTATCGATCCAGGGATCTTGCCAGTATTCGGACCTCGTCACGCAACGCGTCCGGGTGCTCGATCCGGAACGGCCAGCCGAGTCCGGCGAGCAGCTGGGCCATCCCGTCGAGGCGTTCGGCGCGGCCGGTCAGGCGCACGCCGCCCGGCACCTCGGCCAGGGTGCCGACCGTCGCGGGCAGCCGCCGCCGGGCCGTGGCCAGCTCCGTCTCCAGCACGACCGACACCTCGTGCGCATAGGGAACGGCGGCCAGCCCGGCCATGACGTGCGCGGTGGGGTCAAAGTCGGCCGGCGGCTCGAAGGTGGCCGTTCCGGCGCGGGCGGAGCCGATCCTGTCCAGCCGGAACGTGCGCACCGCGTCGCGCCGGTGGTCCCGTCCGGTCACGTACCAGCGGCCGGTGTGGAAGACGAGGCCGTAGGGGTCGAGGTCCCGTTCCCCCGAACGCCCGTCCCAGGAGGTGTACGCGAGGGTGACGGTGCGCTGCTCCCTGGCCGCTCCGGCGAGCGTCAGCAGGACGTCGGTGCCGGGCGGGGATGCCGGGCGTTCCGGAGCGGTGAAGGCGAGCGCGGACAGCAGGGGGTCGACGCGCCCGGCCAGGCTGCGCGGCAGCACCCGGGTGACCTTGGCGAGCGCCGAGTCGACGGCGGCGCGGGCGTCGGTGACCAGCCCGGTCCGCCGACCCGCGACGAGGCCGAGCACGACGGCCACCGCCTCGTCGTCGGTGAACATCAGCGGCGGCAGCTTGTACCCGGGCGCGAGCCGGTAGCCGCCGTAGCGCCCGCGGCGCGCCTCCACCGGGATGCCGAGGTCGGCCAGGTGCGTGGCGTACCGGCGAACGGTGCGCTCGTCGACGCCGAGCCGGCCGGCGAGCGCGGCGACGGTGTGCGCGCCACCGGCCTGGAGCAGCTCCAGCAGGGCGAGCACGCGCGCCGTGGGCCGAGTCAAGGTTTCTCCCTAATCCGGGCGGATCCTGCCCGGATATGAGCCTAGCGTCGAACGCATGACGACCTACGTACTCGTTCCCGGGTTCTTCCTCGGCGGCTGGGCCTGGCGCGACGTCGCCGCCCACCTGCGCGCACGCGGCCACGAGGCGCACCCCGTGACGCTCACCGGGCTCGGCGAGCGCGCCCACCTGGCCCGGCCGGACGTCGACCTCGACACGCACATCGACGACGTCGCCCACCTGCTGCGCTACCGCGAACTGCGCGACGTGACGCTGGTCGGGCACAGCTACGGCGGCGAGGTCGTGACCGGCGTGGCCGACCGGCTGCCGCACCTGGTCTCCCGCCTGGTCTACGTCGACACCGGCCCGCTGCCCGACGGCGTCTCCCAGAACGACTTCGCTCGTTCGGCCGGCGCGCCGCAGGAGCCGACGGACGGTTTCCTCCCGCCGCCGCCGTGGGCCTCGGTGAGTGAGGGTGAGGACGGCGTGGACCTCGCGCGGCTCTCCTCGTTGGCCACGCCCCAGCCGTGGGCCACCGCGACCGCGCCGGTCCGGCTCACCGGCGCGTGGGAGAAGATCCCGTGCCACGGCGTCTTCTCCAGCTTCACGGTCGAACAGGTGCGCGCCATGGCCGCCACCGTCCCGTTCTTCCGGCTGATGGTCGGTCCACAGTGGACGTACGCGGAACTGCCCGGCTGGCACTGGCCGCTGCTCAACCGGGCGGCCGAGCTGTCAGTCCTGCTTGAGGGGTAGCTCCCGTGGCTGCTCCTCGGGCAGCGGCTCCGCCGGCTCGCGCCAGGTGAGCGCGACGCGGTAGGCCACCGCGATGAGCGGCGTCGCGAGCAGCGCACCGCTCACGCCGGCGAGCAGTCCCCCGGCCGCCACCCCGACCAGCACGACGGCCGGGTGCAGGGCGAGCGCACGGCTCATGATGAGGGGCTCCAGCAGGTTCCCCTCCAGCTGCTGGACCAGCAGCACCACGCCGAGGGCGAGCAGGGCGTCGGTGAAGCCGTTCGCGGCGAGGGCCACGAGCACGGCCACCGCGCCCGCCGCCGTCGCACCCAGCACCGGCACGAACGAGGCGAAGAACGTCAGCAGCGCCAGCGGGATCGCCAGCGGCACGCCGATGATCCACAGCCCGAGGCCGATCCCCAGGGCGTCGATCGCCGCCACGAGAACGATCCCGCGGGTGAACCCGCCCAGCGTCTGCCAGCCGGCGAGCCCCGCCCGGTCGGCCCGCGCGCGGGAGTGCTCCGGCACCGCCCGCAGCAGGAACCGCCACATGACCGGGCCGTCCTTGAGCAGGAAGAAGAGCAGCACCAGGGCGAGCAGCGTGGAGCCCAGGATCTCCAGCACGGTCGCCGCCCCGCGCAGGGACGCCGCACCGAGTGCGCGGGCCCGCTCGCCGGCCTGCTTGCCCAGGGAGTCCAGCTGGTCCTGGCTCAGGCCGAGCGGCCCCTCGACCAGCCAGTCCCGGATCTCGCGCACGCCCTCCGTGGCCTGCTTGGCCAGGGCGGGTGCCTCGTTGGTGACCGCGACGGCCACGATCGCGAGCGTGCCGGCGACCACCAGCACGGCCGCGAGCACCGCGATCAACGCGGCGAGGCCGCGCGGCACCCTCAGCCGGCACAGCAGCCGCACCAACGGCTGCAGCAGCGCCGCCATCAGGAGCGCCACGGCGATCGCCAGAACGACCGGGGTCACCAGGCCGAGCAGTATCGTCAGCACCCAGATCACGCCGGAGGCGACCAACACGGCCGCGCCGTAGATCAGGATCGCGCGTACCCAGCGTGGTACGCCCACAGGTTCCGCCTCGCGCTCGGCGCGGCGTTCGGTCTCCTCCTCGGTGGCCACGAGATCAGTATCGGGGCGCGCTGCCTCTTCGGCTCATTGACAGCGGTGGAGAGACGCACAAAAATATTCACCACCCCCATTGGGAGCGCTCCCAGCGCCCCGCCACCCACAACCGGAACCGCCAATCCGGTGAGGAGTTTTCGTGACGCGTTCACCGTTCACGCGTGCCGCGCTCGCAGGAGGTCTGGTCGGCGCGCTGATCGCCGTACCGCCGGCCTGGGCCGAAGGCCCCGAGCAGATCGTCAACGGCACGTTCGACAACGGCACCGCCAACTGGTGGTCCACCGCCAACGCCCCCATCTCCGTCGTCGACGGCGAGCTGTGCCTCTCCGGGCCCGGCGGCACCGTCAACCCCTGGGACGTCATCGTCGGCCAGGACAACATCGACATCGTCAACGGCGAGACGTACAAGCTGTCGTTCACGGCGCACGCGAGTGTGCCGATCGTGGCGCGCGTCCTCGTGCAGAACAGCGCCACCTACCTCGAGTCGCTCGGCGGCGTCACCGACCCGCCCGTGGACACCACGCGGCGCACGTACGAGTACACGTTCGCCGGCAAGGAGGACAACCCGGCCGGGCAGTTCGCCTTCCAGGTCGGCGGCAAGAGCGCTGAACCTTTCACGTTCTGCTTCGACGACGTCTCGCTCACCGGCGGCGCCGTCATCCCGCCGTACGAACCCGACACCGGCCCGCGCGTGCGCGTCAACCAGGTCGGCTACCTGCCGAACGGGCCCAAGGCCGCCACGCTCGTCACGACCGCCACGACACCGGTCGCCTGGCAGCTCAAGGACGCCACCGGCACCACCGTTCTCAGTGGACGCTCCACGCCGGCCGGCACCGAACGCACCTCCGGCCTCAACGTGCACACCGTCGACTTCACCCGCTACACCCGCACCGGAACGGGCTACACGCTCGTCGCCGACGGCGAGACCAGCCACCCGTTCGACCTGTCGGCCGCGCCGTACGCGAAGCTGCGCACCGACGCCCTCTCGGTCTACTACCCGTGGCGCAGCGGTATCGCCATCGACGACGCCATCGCCCCGGGCTACGGCCGCCCCGCCGGTCACGTCGGCGTGAGCCCCAACCAGGGCGACACGAACGTCGGGTGCTGGCAGGCCGGCTGCGACTACACCCTGGACGTCTCCGGCGGTTGGTACGACGCCGCCGACCACGGCAAGTACGTCGTCAACGGCGGCATCGCCGTGCACCAGCTGATGAGTTCGTTCGAACGCACGAAGACCGCGCGCAGCGCCACCCCCGCGAAGGACGGCGCGTTGCGCCTGCCGGAGACCGGCAACAGCGTGCCGGACGTTCTCGACGAGGCCCGGTGGGAGCTGGAGTTCCTGCTGAAGATGCAGGTGCCCGCCGGCAAGCCGCTCGCCGGAATGGCGCACCACAAGGTGCACGACGAGGCGTGGACCGGCATTCCGCTGTACCCGCACGAGGATCCGCAGCGGCGCTTCCTGCACCCGCCGTCGACGGCCGCGACGCTCAACCTGGCGGCCACCGCCGCGCAGTGCGCCCGGCTGTTCGCGCCGTACGACGCGACGTTCGCCGCGCGGTGCAAGAAGGCGGCCGAGACCGCGTACGCCGCGGCGAAGGCGAACCCGGCGGTCTACGCGCCCGGCGGAGCGGACAACCCGCCCGGCGGCGGCCCCTACGACGACCGCGACGTCAGCGACGAGTTCTACTGGGCGGCGGCCGAGCTGTACCTGACCACCGGCCGCTCGCAGTACGCCGCCGACGTGATGGCCTCGATGCACCACACCGCCGACGTGTGGCGGGAGCGCGGGTTCGACTGGGGCCACGTCGCCCAGCTCGCCCGCCTCGAACTGGCAACCGTCCCCAACGCGCTGCCCGACCGCGAGCGGGTGCGACGTTCCGTCGTGGACGGTGCGCGCAAGTACCTGGCGACCCAGCGCACCAGCCCGTGGTCCCTCACGTACGCGCCGTCGGACAACGTCTTCGACTGGGGCTCCAACCAGCTCGTGCTCAACAACCTGGTGGTCATCGCGACCGCGTTCGACCTGACGAACGACGCCACCTACCGCGACGCCGTCGTGCGGGGCATGGACTACCTGCTCGGCCGCAACGCGCTCAACCAGTCCTACGTCACGGGCTACGGCGAGCACCACTCCGAACGCATGCACAGCCGCTGGTTCGCGCACTCCGTTGCGCCCGCGATGCCGAAGCCGCCCGTGGGCAGCATCGCCGGCGGCCCCAACTCGGCGTCGTCCACCTGGGACCCGACCGCCGCGGACAAGCTCGCGGGCTGCGTCGACACGCCGCAGTTCTGCTACATCGACGACATCCAGTCCTGGTCCACCAACGAGATCGCGATCAACTGGGCGTCGGCGTTGGGCTGGGTCGCGGGCTTCGTCGCCGACCAGGGCAACGGCGGCAAGCTCCCGCCCGCGGGTGCCTGCCGGGTCGACTACCACGCCCTCAAGCTGCCCGGTGGCAGCCAGGTCGTCGCGTTGACCGTCACCAACACCGGCCGTCGCACCGTGGACGGCTGGACCGTCGAGTTCGCGTTCACCGGCGGCCAGCGGGTCGTCGGGGCCGTCGGCGCCACCAGCACCCAGCAGGGCGCCACGCTCACGCTGCACGACGACGATCGGTTGCGGCCCAGGGGGTCGGCGACCGTCCTGTTCGCGGCCACGGATCCCGTCGGGACCGTGGCGCCGGTACCCGAGCTGTTCAGGCTGAATGGGGAGGCTTGCGGCTGACGGCCGGGGCACGGTACACCGGCGGGGGCCGGTGACCGGTCGGGGTACCGCGCGCGGGCCGGCCTCTGGGCAGGGCCGGCCCGCGCGGACCATCCCGTCCGGGGAGTGACATCCGGTTTTCGTCGATGACCCGGGGGGTACCGGAGAGACGTTCCCGTGACGTCCCCCTGGAGGAACCGAATGTCAGAAATCCTCGCCGCGTCCAGCGTGGACGTGCAGGGCGGGCTCAGCGACATGCTGCGCACGATCCTGCTGTTCCTGCCGAAGGCGCTCCTGTTCGTGCTGATCCTGGTCGTCGGCTACATCGTCGCCAAGGTCCTGCTCAAGGTCGTCGACAAGGTGCTCGAACGGGTCGGGTTCGACCGCGTGGTGGAACGCGGGGGCATCCGCGCCGCGCTCGCCCACAGCAAGTACGACGCCAGCGACATCGTCGCCAAGCTCGTGTACTACGCGGTGCTGCTGTTCACGCTGCAGCTCGCGTTCGGCGTGTGGGGGCCGAACCCGGTCTCCGACCTGCTCAACGACGTCATCGCCTGGCTGCCGAACGCGTTCGTCGCGATCGTCATCGTGGTGATCGCCGCGGCTATCGGTGCGGCCGTCAAGGACATGATCAGCGGTGCGCTCGGCGGCCTCTCCTACGGGCGCATCCTGGCGAACGTCGCCTCGTGGTTCATCGTCGGGCTCGGCGTCATCGCCGCGCTCAACCAGATCGGGGTGGCCACCACGGTCACCATGCCGGTCCTGATCGCCGTTCTGGCCACGGTCGCCGGCATCCTCATCGTGGGCGTCGGCGGCGGGCTCGTGAAGCCGATGCAGTCCCGCTGGGAGGGCATGCTCGAACGGGCGCGGACGGAGTCGCAGACCATCGCGGAGCACGCCAAGGCGTACTCGGCCGGTCAGCGCGACATGGAGGAGGCCATGGCCGGCCAGGTGTACGCGGGTGCGGCCACGCCGGCGCCGGCGTCGGTGCGCACGTCGTTCGACCAGGAGCCGGTGCAGCCCGGGACGACCCCGGTCGCCACGCCGGCCTCGACCGCTCCGGCCACGCCGGCGACTTCGGCCACTCCGGCGACGGAGGCCACGGGTACGGCCCGCCGGTCGGGCGCCGCGGCCACGCCGGACGTTCCGCCGCAGGCCGCTCCGCCGCCGCGCGGCTGGCCGGTCAGCGAACAGCCGACGCAGGTCATCCCGCAGACGCCGCCCGCGCAGCAGTAGGACACGTTCGGAAGAAGGCCGGCCGCGATGGCCGGCCTTCTTTCATGCGTGGAATCGCCCCACGGCCTGCTGGAGTTCGGTGCTCATGCGGGCCAGTTCGTCGGCGGCGTCCTGCGCCTCCTTGATCCGTTCCGTCGTGGCCCGTCCCGCCTCGGCGACCTGGGAGATGTTCGTGGCGATGCGCTGCGAACCGTCCGCCGCGTCGGAGACGTTGCGGCCGATCTCGTTGGTCGTGGACGTCTGTTCCTCGACCGCGCTGGCGATCGTGGTCTGGTAGTCGTTCATCTTGTTGATCACCTCGGAGATGCGGGAGATCGCCTCCACCGCGCCCGAGGTGTCCGCCTGGATCGACGTGATCCGCCGGGAGATGTCCTCCGTGGCCTTCGCGGTCTCCTGGGCGAGTTCCTTCACCTCGCCGGCCACCACCGCGAAACCCTTGCCGGCGTCGCCGGCGCGCGCGGACTCGATCGTCGCGTTGAGCGCGAGCAGGTTCGTCTGCTCGGCGATCGCCGTGATCACCCGGATCACGTTGCCGATCTCCGCCGACGAGTCGCCCAGCTTGGAGACCGTCTCGGTGGTCTGCGCCGCGACCGCCATCGCGTCCGCCGACACCTGCACCGCCGCGGCCGCGTTCTGCGAGATCTCCCGGATACTCGCCGTCATCTCCTCCGCGCCGGCCGCGACCGTCGTCACGTTCCTCGACACGGAACCGGCCGCGCTCGACGCGACGTTCGCCTGCTCCACGGTGTGGTCGACCGAACGGGACACCTCGCCCGCGACCGTCGTGAGGCGCTGCGACGCGTCCGCCAACTGCGTCGCCGAGCCGGTGACCAGCCGCAACACGTCGGCGATCGAGTCCAGCGAACGGTTCACGGCGGCGCCCATCTGCGCCAGTTCTCGGCCGCCCGAGACCGGCACGCGCACCCGCAGGTCGCCGTCGGCCACCCGGTCGAGCACGTCGATCGCCCGGTGCAGCGGCCGCAGCAGGCTCCGTGCGGTCAGCAGCGCCAGGGTCATCGACAGCACCACCCCGATCGCCAGCATCGCGAACGTCGACATCCGCGCGCTCTCGTACGCCGCGGCCGCCTCGTCGGCGTGCGTCTTCGCCGCCTGCTGCTCCGACTCGCCCGCCTCGGTCAGCGCGGCCGCGATGTCGAGGCTGAGCTGGTTGAGCGTCTGCCCGACGTTGGGGTCACCGGCCGCGCCGCGCGCCTGCTGCGCCGCGGTGTCGGCCATGATCTGACCGAACTTCGTGTAGTCGGCGCGCACCCGTTCCAGCGCCGCCAGCGACGTGGCGGTCATCGGTAGCTTCTCCGCGGCGTCGAGCTGCTGCCCCATGGACGTGAACGCCTCGGTCGCCTGCTTCACCATCGTGGCGTGCACTGCGGGCGGCTGGCCCGGGATGGCGGAGGCGGCCGAGTTCGTGGTGTACGTCCCGAACGTGATCTCCAACCGCTGGATCGCGCTGAGCGGCACCGTGCCCTGGGCGTACACCTCGGAGGCGGACTCGTTCAGTGACGCCATGCGGTTCACCGCGAAGCCGCCCAGCACCACGATGATCATGAGCACCAGCGCGAAGCTCGCGAGCAGGCGTTCGCGCAGGCCCATGGCGCGTCGAGCGGTGTCGTCATGCGTGGTCATCACGGACTCGTATCGACCGCTAGGCCCTGAAAGTAAGGAAATGCCGCATTGAAACTCAAGATCTGCCGGGCGCCGACCCCGACGACGACGGCGGCGGGCTCCACCCGGGTGGGGGCGGCGCACCCTCGGGCGGCGGCCACGGCGGTGGCCAGGGCGGCGGCGATCCGCCCGGCGGAGGCGGCGGGTAGTACCCCGGATAGCCCGGCGGGGGCGGCGCGGTCGGCCCCCCGTCCGGCCCGAACATCAGCTCGGCCCCGCGTGCCGCCGCCACGACCAGGCCGAGCGCCAGCGGCACGCCGATCACGGCCGCGATCACGTGCCGCCGGTCGAACCGTCCCCGCTGTCGCGGAATCGACCCCCGACTGACCAGCGCACCGGGGCGCACCCGCCCCGCGGCCCCGCCGGGCGGCGCGCTCACCAGCGCCAGCAGCAACTCCTGGGCGGTCGGCCGGTCGGCCGGATCCTTCAGCAGCGCGGCCGCCACCAGTTCCCGCAAGCCGTCCGGCAGCACGCGCAGGTCCGGCTCCGCGTTGAGGATGCGCCACGAGCGCGACGTGGCGTCCGTTCCCCCGAACGGGTGATCGCCGCTCCCGGCGTAAGCGATGCAACAACCCCAGCCGAAGACGTCCATCGCCGGCACCGGCTCGCCGCCGTCCAGCTGCTCCGGCGCCGACCAGCCGAGGCTGCCCATCACCAGGCCGGTGGCGGTGTAGCCGGTGCTCAGGTCGAGCGCCCGGGCGATGCCGAAGTCGATGATCCGCACCCCGCCGAGGGTGACCATGACGTTGCTCGGCTTCAGATCGCGGTGCACCAGGTCGCTGTCGTGCACGGCGGTCAGCGCCGCCGCGACGCCCACGGCCAGGTTGTGCAGCGCGTCCGGCGCCATCGGCCCGTTGCGCTGCACCAGCTCGTGCAGCGCCATCCCGTCGAGGAACTCCGTCACCAGGTACGGCCGGCCGTTCAGCTGCCCGTCGGCGCGCACCGGCGCGGTGCAGAACGCCGGCACCCGCCGCGCGAGCTGGATCTCCCGCGTGAACCGGGCCCGGAACTCCGGATCCTGCGCCAGATGCGGGTGGATCACCTTGATCGCGACCCGGCCGGTGCCGTCGTGGCTGCCGTCGGTGGCCAGGTACACCGACGCCATCCCGCCCACGCCGAGGCGGCCGAGCAGGCGGTAGCCCCCGATCTCCGTCGGGTCGGACTGTTCCAGCGGCGCGACGGCAGCCGGGCTCAACCCGGTACCTCCCAGGTCCGTCAGTTAGCGGGCCCGGACAGTGTGACCGTCCGTGTTGCGGAAGAAAAGTCGATCAGGCGATCGCGGGAGTCAGGTGCTCCAGCACGTAGCGGCTGCCGGAGGCCTTCGCCATGTGGTGGGCGTCGTTCGCCGCCTCGATCAGCCGGTCCGGGCTCGCGTCCAAGCCGTCCTGACCGGCCACGACGACCGCGCCGATCACCGCGGGCACCTTGAGCTGAGCGTCCGCGATCGTCACCGGTTCATCGAGGGAACGCATGATGCGCGCCGCCACCATGTCGACGTTCTCCTCGGAGCCGGCGTTCTCCAGGAGGGCCACGAAGCCCTCGCCCTGCACCCGGCCCACCGTGTCGCTGCCGCGCAGTGCGGCGACGAGCCGGTTCGCCGTCGAGCGCAGCACCTCGTCGAACGCCTCGCGGCCCAGCGGCTCGGCCGCCCGCGCGCCGTCGGCGAGGTCGATGAAGAGCACGGCCAGCGTGGTGCCGTTGCGGCAGGCCCGCGCGAACGCGTCGTAGAGCCGGTTGGTGAGCATGCGCTTGTTGGGCAGGCCGGTGAGGGCGTCGTGCAGCGCGCGGTGCTCCTCGCGGCGCTGGTCCGTGATGTCGCGGTTGACCAGCACGTATCCGCGCAGTGCGCCGAAGTCGTCCGTGGTGGTGTTGAGCGAGCAGAGAACGGTGAGCGGGATGCCGTCGGCACGGCGTTCGCGGATCTCGCCGCGCCAGCCGCCGTGCTCCATCGCGATGCCGCTCACGTCCGACAGCGCCAGCGGCAGCCCGTCGTTCGTCATGAACTGCGTGTTGAGCAGCGAGAACAGGTCGCAGCCGAGGGCGTCGGCGCGGGTGTAGCCGTAGATGCGTTCGGCGCCGGCGTTCCAGCTGACGACCCGCCGGTCGGCGTCGAGGCTCACCAGGGCGTCGGAGATGTCGTCGAGCACCTCGATCTGGCGGCGCAGTTCCTCCGTCACAGCGGTGGCGTCGGCCAGCACGCGGGCGTTCATGATCGTCACCGCGGTGAGGTCGGCGAGCGTCGTGGCGAACGCGAGGTCCTCCTCGCCGATGGTCTGGTCGAGCAGCGAACCGGCGGCGACGCCCACCAGCCGGCCGTGCACCGACATCGGCACGAGGCACATGCCGCCGCCGAGCGCGGGTTCGTCGGCGATGAGCACCGCCTGCCCGGCCGTGAGCGCCGGGTGCGGGATGCCGGAGCCGCTCTGCACCAGGTCGGCGATGCGGTCCAGCAGAACGGGGTCGTGCCCGGCCAGTTCGACCAGGAGCGGGCCACCGCCGGGCGGGGTCAGCCACACGCTGATGCCACCGGGGAAGTACGGCGCCAGGTGGGTTGCCAGCGCCGCGGCCAGGCGGTCCTCGGCCGACATCGCCTCGACCATCCCGTCGGCGACGTCGACCACTGCGCGCAGGCGGATCATGGCGCATACCTCCGGAGCGCTGGGGCTGACCTCACTTTTCGAGAATCGGCGCCTGCGCGGGAGGGTTGAGGACTTCGGCGTCGGCAGCGTCGGGATCGAGGCCGGGCAGCCGGGCGGCGACGGCGGCCCGCAGGGCCCGCTGCACGGTGGCGGGATCCCGGTCGGCGTCCACGATCACGAACCGCTCGGCCTCCGGCAGTGAACGGTACGCCGCGTCGGCGGCGGCCAGGTAGTCGAGATCCTCGTGATCGGTGCCACGCAGCTCGATCCGGGTGTACGCCAGCCCGGGCCGAACGGCCAGGAAGACCGTCAGGTGCGGCTCGGGGAACGCGCGGAACCACCGCCGCGCCCGCCGTTCCCGCCGGGTGCCGGCGCGTCCCGCGGAGTGCGCACGCGCGCTGGCGTACTGGCACCACGAGTACCGGTCCATGACGGCGGTGCGCCGCCGCAGCCGGGAACGCACGAGCGCCCGCAGGATGGCGATCCAGCGCAGCACGGTCTCGACGAAGAGCATGCCGCCGGTACCGAGCAGGTTTTGCGCGTCGCGGTAGCCGAGCCGCTTGGCCAGGAGCCCGAACCAGCGGCGACCGCCGGCGTTCTGCCAGTAGTCCGCGGGGTGGCCGTGCGTGTCCAGCCACTCGGCGAGCAGATGCGCCTGGGTGGTCTTACCCGCGCCGTCGATACCGACGAGGGCGATGATCCATCGTTTCGGATCTTTACCCTTCATCTGAGCTACGGTAACCCGCCCGCACCACTTCGGCGCCCCGTTACCGGGTACTGAAGGGCACCTCAGGCGGCCAACAGCCGCCAGTAGCCCCACGGGTTGTAGAACAGGTCGTCGTCCCGGTACCGGCTGCACTCGCGGTGTCGCAGCGTGCGAGTGGGGCTGTTGGCGTCGAGCCCGAAGGTGTCGCCGTCGTGGATCTCGTTGGTCCCGCGGTCGACCAGCAGGTAACGGCCCAGCCCGTCCATCCACTCCAGGCCGAGGTCGTCGTCGGCGGCGGTGATCTCGACGTCGGGCTCACCGAGCAGGTGCAGCCCACAGCTGTAGTACACGAGCCCGCTGGACAACGGCCGCCGCACGAACGCCGCGAACAGCGCCGGCGCCTGCCCCGCGCGGTCGGTGGCGGTGGCGGCCGCGTCGGCCAGGTAGAGCCAGCGCTCGCGGCCGTGCGCGATGCCGCTGCTCTCGCTCTTGACCGCGTCGGCACCCTCCCGCAGCAGCGCGCCGATGACGGCGAGCATGCGGGCCGACACCCCGAACGCGTCCTCGGCACCGGCCTGCGGCCCGAGGATGTAGGCGACCGCCTTGTGCTCGGCGACGGCGGCCTTGTCCCGGTCGGTGAAGCTCGGCACCACGCGGTCGGCGGAGACCTCGAACGCCTCCGGCATCCGCGGGTCGGGCTCGTCCTGGGTGTAGTCCCGGTCCAGCCGGAACCCGGGTCCACCGACCCGCCCGACGACGTCTGCGAGGCGCTCCACGTCGAGCTTCGCGCCGACCGCGCACACCACGTGCTGTGAGTGCGGTGGATTGACCTCGCTGGCCATGCGCGGACGGTAGCACGCCCACTCCCACCCGTCGGCGGAGCAACCCATCTGTGAGGCACTGTGAAATGGCAGCGTCACGGGGTCGATCAGCTACGCACTGTGCAGGTAGGGTGTGCACCGTGTCGCTTCAGGAGGTACGACAGGTGCCCGTGGAGGCCCCGGACGCACGCATACTTCGTCAGCTCAAGCTGGCTGTGGACAGCATGAGTACCGATCGGGCGACCGCCTACGCCCGGTCTCTCGGCTTCACGCCTCCCACCTGCGAACGCGGCTGGGAGGTGCGGATCCGGGTCGAGCCGGACGGCTCCGAGGGCCCGGTCGTCTGGATCCGTGTCGCCTCTTAGACAGCGGGCCCGACGGGGAGGACACCCCGCCGGGCCGACCGGTCAGAAACTGCCGGCGAGGTCGTTCACGCCGGGACGCTCCACATCGCCGAGAACGCCGCCGCCTCGCCGGCGAGCCACCGCTCGACCTCCGCGGCCTTCTTGTCGTCGAGGCCACCCGGGTCGGGGCGGTGAACAGCGGCCCGACGGATGTCCACCACGACCGGCTCGGCCCCCGGCAGCACCCGCTCCATGTGCCGCGACATCAGGTGCAACGTCGCCAGGACGGCCTCGGCCGCCGGCGGCTCCGGGTCGAAGTACAGCCGGACGGCCTCGGCCCGCCCGTCGTCGTAGCGCAGCGCCAACTGCGGGTTGATCTTCACAGGGAGTGCGCCGACCACCGCCAACGCGTCACGCGACTGGGCGAGTTGCACCGCACCGAGATCACCCAGAGAGTCCACATAGGACAGTGTGCCGGGAAGCAGGGTGCGGTAGAGCGGCTGCCACCGCGGCTTGACGGTCTCGACCACCTTCGTCAGGTGGGTGCCCGGGGTGCGCCACTGGATGTCGGCCTTGAGCGCCTTGATCAGTGAACCATGAGGATTGAAGCCACTTTGGCTCACCCGCTGACGCCGGAGACCACCCACGAAATTCGCCTTCGCGGGGCCGCTGCGCCCCACGTACCGAGCGAACGCGAGGAGGGTTGCGTACGGGGCGGGGGACTCGATCACGGGCATGTTCGCTCCTCTTCGCGACGACGCCTTTAGAACATACATTCTAATCGACGCGCGCCACATCGGCGACACCCTGGGTTATCCGTCCTGGTGAGCGGGTACGGGAGCCGGGCAAGCCTGCCCAGCCGCACGAGGAGCCACAGATGTCCGAGCGCGCCACCGTCCGGGATTCGGACGCCGACCCCCGCCAGCCCGACCTGCCGCCCGAGGATCGGATGCCCGACCGTCCCAGCAGGCTCGGCGGCCGCGGCATCTGGGAGACGCTCAAGCGGACCGTCAAGGAGTTCCAGAACGACAACCTGACGGACTGGGCGGCGGCCCTCACCTACTACGGGGTGCTCTCGATCTTCCCCGGCATGATCGTGCTGACCTCGGCGTTCAGCCTCCTGGGCAACGGGGACACCGCCGAGCGGGCCGTGAACGAGATCGTGCCGCCGGAGTACGGCGACGACGTCAACAAGTTCCTGAACCAGCTGTCGGGCGCGCAGGGGGCCGGCCTCCTCGCGATCGTCGGTATCCTCGGCGCCCTCTGGTCGGCGTCCGGCTACGTGTCGGCGTTCATGCGGGCGTCGAACTCGATCTACGACGTGCCCGAGGGCCGGCCGGTGTGGAAGACGGTGCCGGTGCGCCTGGGCATCACCATCGCCATCGGCCTCATGCTCATCGCGAGCGCCGCGATCGTGGTCTTCACCGGGCCGATCGCCGAGAAGGTCGGCGGCTTCATCGGGCTGGGCTCCGTGGCCGTCACGGCCTGGGACATCCTGAAGTGGCCGGTGCTGGTCCTCATCGTGAGCACGATGTTCGCGCTGCTCTACTGGGCCTCCCCGAACGCGCGCCACGGCGGCTTCCGGTGGATCTCCCCGGGCGGCATCCTGGCGGTCCTGCTGTGGATCGTGGCCTCGACCGGGTTCGCCTTCTACGTGGCCGGCTTCTCCTCGTACAACAAGACGTACGGCACGCTGGGCGGCGTCATCGCGTTCCTCGTGTGGCTGTGGATCTCGAACATCGCGGTACTCTTGGGCGCGGAGTTCGACGCGGAGTTGGAGCGAGGACGGGCCATCCAAGCCGGACACCCCGAGGATGAGGAGCCGTACATCAAGCTGCGTGACACCCGGAAGGTGGAGGAAAGCCAGGACCAGAGCCTGTAACAAGCGGGCAGTTCGGCTTCCACTCACAAGCTCATGCACATAAGCCTCACAGCAAGCCGCCACCCCACAGGCCGGGTCGCATCCGTGCGGCCGGACCCGGGGTGGCGCGCGCACGGAGGGAAAGAGACCGTGGACCTTTCGATCATCACTCGCCGCCTCCCGGGCGGGGTGGTCGAGATCAGCCCGCACGGTGAGATCGATCTGGAAAACGCGGGCGAACTGCGGGGCGCCATCGATGCGGCGTTCGCCGGCGAGGAGCCCCGGCTGATCCGGATCAACCTGCGTTCCGTCACGTTCATCGACTCGGTCGGTATCAGCGCACTCGTGGGCGGTTACCACCTGGCCAACGTGCGGCACGCGCGGTTCGTGGTGACCGAGCCGACCGATTTCGTGTACCGCCAGCTGTACATCTCGGGCCTGTTGGGCCTGTTCGGCGCTCCGCAGCCGCGGGAGGCGCACCAGGACCATGACGAGCCGGAGCCGGTGGGCTGACGCCCGCCGGTCGCAGGAAACGCGACGAGGCCCCGCCGGACACGTCCGGCGGGGCCTCTTGCGTCGTTACTCAGATCTTGAACAGATCCCCGGTGGCGAGCACCATGTTGCAGTTGTTGCTGTAGGTCTGCTTGAAGTTGACCTTGTGACCCTTCCACGTGCCCATCACCGTCGCGGTCACGGGCGAGTAATCCATGGTGCAGGCACCCTCGGTCGGCGCGATCGCGGCCGGGTCGCCCCCGGCGGTCGCGAGCGTCTTGCAGGCGGCGGCGGCCTGCTTGTGGGTGCCACCGGCGGGAGCGCAGGTGAGCGTCGCGACCTGCGGCTTGCCGCCCTCGGGCGTGACCGTCACGACCAGCTTGGAGGTCGGTGCGGCGGCGCTCGCCGGCTGGCTCATCAGGACCGCCCCGGTAGCAGCGGCACCGGCCAGGAACAGCGTGATCATCATGCGACGCATTTCAAGCACCCCCGTGTTGTAACGACGTGACTACGTTACGTTGCGGAGACGCCCCTGCACCACAATGCAACCCGTATCCGGACCAGTCGGATATGCCGGCTATCCGAACGGATGACAGACAGACCGGACGGACGGCGCGGAAGCGCTCAGTCCTCCCCGGCCAGCCCGTGCGGGCTCTCCGGCTCCCGCACCGATTCGGGACCCCCGTGCAACTGATCCGCGAAGTTGGTGGAGTCGTGCTCGTCCGCGAAGTCCGGTTCCGGATCGGGCGCCGAACCGTCGGCCGCCGCCTGGAACGGGGCAGGGCCGCCGTGACGTTCGCCGGGTGCCGGTGTCAGTTTGCTCATGGTCCACCGATTTCCCGCCGCGTGCGCGGGTAAACGACGCGCCATGGCATCCGGAGTTCTCTTCGACGTCGACGGCACCCTCGTGGACACCACCTACCTGCACGCGGTCTCCTGGTGGCAGGCGCTGCAGCAGTTCGACCGGGATGTGGCGATGGCACGGATCCACCGCGCGATCGGTATGGGCGGTGACAAGATCCTGGATGAACTCCTCGGCGCGGACCGCGACCGGAGCGACGACGATGAGCTGCGCACCGCCCACGACACCGTCTACGCGCAGTACTGGACCCGCCTGCGCCCGCACGCCGGCGCGGCAGAACTGCTGCGCGGCTGCGCGAAACGCGGCTGGAAGGTGGCGCTGGCCTCGTCGGCGGCGCCGCACGAGTTCGAGGCGCTGCGGCGGGCGCTCGACGCCGACGACGTCGTGGAGGCCGCCACCACCTCCGGCGACGCCGAGGAGAGCAAGCCGGCGCCGGACATCCTCGACGCGGCACTGGAGCGCATCGGCGTGCCGCCAGAGCGGGTGATCTTCGTCGGCGACGCCGTCTGGGACGTGTACGCGGCGGCGAAGTTGGACATCCCGTGCATCGGCCTCACCTGCGGCGGCCTCTCCGCCGCGGAACTGACGGAGGCCGGCGCGATCGCCACCTACGACGACCCCGCCGACCTCCTGCGTCACCTCGACGACCTGCCGGCTTCCGCGCGGAAACGGCTCAGTTGACGGTGAACGTGTAGCTCCCGGACGGGACCAGATAGGTCGACGGGCCGGCCGCGACCGCCTCCGGCGGGACCGCCACGGTACCCGCGGGCACCCGCACCGTCGCGGTGACGTTCGGCGGCACCACGATCCGCAGCGTGAAGCGGTTGCCCTCCTGGCGCCAGTCGCTGCGGGTCTGCCCGTACGGCGTGACCAGGTCGGTGACCGCCGACGGCACCCCGGCGCCCGGCTTCGGCGCCACGAGCACGCGCCGGTAACCGGGTGCGGCCGGGGCGACGCCGCCGATCGAGCGGTACATCCAGTCGCCGACCGCGCCGAACGCGAAGTGGTTGAACGAGTTCATGATCGGCGTCTGGAGCCCACCGCCGGGCATGATGCTGTCCCACCGCTCCCAGATGGTGGTGGCGCCGTGTGCGTTCATGTACCCCCAGCCCGGGTAGTCCGGCTGGAGCAGGATCCGGTAGGCCACGTCCGCGTGCCCGGTCTCGGTCAGCACGGGCAGCAGGTTCTCCACGCCGAGGAACCCGACCGACAGGTGCCCGCCCCGCTCGTTGACCTTCGCCACGAGCCTGTCCGCGACCGCCTGCCGACGCGCGGCCGGAACGAGTTCGAAGCTCAGCGCCAGCACGTAGGCGGTCATCCGGTTGCCGGCGAGCGTCCCGTCGGCGGCGACGTAGGCGTTAGTGAACGCGGTCGCCACCTGATCCGCCAGCTGCCCGTAGCGCGCGGCATCCGCCGTGCGGCCGGTGGCGGCGGCCATCCGCGACACCAGCCGGGCCGACCAGGAGAAGTACGCCGTGCTGATCAGGTGTTTGTCGGTGTCCCCCTCGACCGAGACCCAGTCGCCGTAGGTGTCCCGCCGGCGGATCAGGTCGGCGTCGGCGGTCGAGCGCAGGTACTCCACCCAGCGGGCCATCGCCGGGTAGCTCTCGTCGATCACCCGCACGTCGCCGTAGCGCTGCCAGAGCGTGTACGGCACGATGACGCCGGCGTCGCCCCAGCCGGCCTGCCCCTCGCCGGCCGTGACGAACGGCGCCACGTCGGTGAACGCGCCATTGTCCCGCTGGGCGTCCTGCATGTCGTCGCTGAACTTGTCGAGCAGCCCGTGCACGTCGAAGGCGAACGTCGAGGTCTGCGCGAAGACGGCGATGTCCCCGGTCCAGCCGAGCCGCTCGTCGCGTTGCGGGCAGTCGGTCGGCACCGTCAGCAGGTTGGAGCGCGCGCCCCAGAGGATGTTGTGCTGCACCTGGTTGACCAGGGCGTTCCCGGTGGAGAAGGAACCCGTCGACGCGCCGTCGGTCCACGCGGCGAGGCCGGTCAGGTTCTCCGCGGTGGGTGTGCCCGGGAAGCCGGTGATCTCCACGTACCGGTACCCGTGCTGGGTGAACCGCGGTTCGAACACCTCGTCGGCGCCGGTGCCGGCGAGCGTGAACGCGTCCGTGGCGCGGGCGGCGCGCAGGTTCTCGGTGTAGATGGTGCCGTCGGCGTTGAGGATCTCGGCGTGCCGCAGCGTCACCCGGGTGCCGGCGGGGCCGCGCACGCGCAGCCTGTTCCAGCCGGCGAAGTTCTGGCCGAGGTCGGCCACGTAGACGCCCGGCCTCGGCTGGGTGATGGCCACCGGCCGCAGTTCCTGCTGGACGCGCACACCCGGGTCGACCTGTGCGACGAGGCGGGGTGCCGGCCCGGAGCGCACCGTGACGGTGCCCCACGACGAGTCGTCGAACCCGGCCGCGTTCCAGCCGGCGATGCCGTACCGGGCGTCGACCTGTTCGCCGCCGTACAGGTCGTTGCTGACGATGTCGCCGGTGGCGGCGCGCCACGTGCCGTCCGTGGCGACCACGGTGCCGGTGCCGTCGGGATGTTCGACCACGAGGCGGGCGGAGTACCACGGGTTGGGGCCGTAGCGCCGGGCTCCCACGACGGCGATGGTGCCGGCGTACCAGCCGTTGCCGATCAGCGCGGCGATCGCGTTGGTGCCCTGCTGGAGCAGGCCGGTGACGTCGTAGGTGCGGTACTGGAGGCGTTCGTTGTAGTCGGTCCAGCCGGGCGCGAAGCGCTCCTCGCTGACCCGGCGCCCGTTGACGAACGTCTCGTGCAGGCCGAGCGCGGTTGCCATGAGGCGGGCCCGCGCGATCGGCTTGCTGAGCGTGAATCCCTTCCGCACGTAGGGCGCCTCGGTCTCCCAGGTCACCTGGTCGCCCCAGGGTCCGCCGCCGTACGTGGTGGCGGCGCGCGCGGCCGGCCACGCGGAGTCGTTGAAGCCCGGCTGTTCCCAGCCGGACGGCCCGCTCTGCGACGCCTTCCAGCCGCCGTCCGAGGTGACGACGGAGGTGCCGTTGTTGACGATCCGCGCGAGCACGCCGGCCGCGCTGGTGCTGGTGTTGGTGGCCGCGATCGCGATCGTGTTGGCGCCCGGGCGCACCCGGTCGGTGATGTCCACTGTGGACGCGTGCTTCCACGAGTCGGCCATCCGCGGGGACTGGCTCACCGGTACACCGTTGACCCAGACGTCAGCCTGGTCGTCGCCGGTGATGACGAGCGTCGTCCGTCCACTGAGGACACTCGGCAGGGTGAGGGACCGCCGGAAGTAGCGGGTGCCGACCGGCGCCGTGCTGTCCGGGTTGCCCTCGGGGTACCACATCCACGTGGCGCCGCTCAGCGTCACCGCGCTCGGCCGACCGATGAAGGCACCCGGCTCGGAGAGCGCCGTGTCGAAGCGCGCCACCGGGCTCCACTCACCCGCCCGGCCCTGCGCGTCCCACACGCGCACCCGCCAGTGGTACGTGCGGTTGCCGGCCAGCGCCGGCCCGCCGTAGGGCACGTCGACGGAGCGGTCGGCGGCGACCCGGCCGCTGTCCCAGACGCCGGTGGCGTTCGTGGTGGTGCCGACCGTGATCTGGTAGGCGCCCTGCACCTGGCCGACCGCGTCGGAGGCGAGCTTCCAGCCGAAGAGCGGCTTGGCCGCGTCGATGCCGACCGGGTCGGTGCGGCGTTCGGTGGTGAGGGCGGTGGCGCGCACGGGTGCCGCGACGGTCGGGTCGGGCGCCAGGACGTCCGCGTACCAGGGCGCGACGCCGTATCCGCCGAGGTCCGCGGCCCCCGCCCAGCCGTTGTCGTCGAGGTCGGGCTCCGCCCAGTTCTCGGGAACGCCCTGCGCCGCCCGCCACGCCGAGTCCGTCACGAGGTCGACGTTGCCGCCGGTGGTGGCGATGCTGACCCGGCCGATCACACCGGCCGGGCCACCGCTGTTGCGCGCGGCGAGCGCGACGGTGTTGTTGCCGCCCGGCTTGAGCGCGGCGGCGAGGTCGACGTAGACGGCCTGTTTCCAGGAGTCCACCACCCGCTTGGAACCGGCGAGGTAGCGGCCGTTGACCCAGACGTCCACGGTGTCGTCGCCGGTGACGACGAGGCTGGCGCCGGTGACCGTGCCGGCCGGCACGGCGAACGTCCGCCGCAGGTACCGCTGGGCGACGGGTGCGCTCGATGCGGGGTTCCCCTCGGGGTACCAGATCCAGTGCGCGCCGACCAGCTCGGCGGCGGGTGCGGCTGCGTGCGACGGGGTGGCGGGGGCCAGGGCGACCAGCGTGAGCACGGCCGTGGCCAGTGCGCGCCGGCGCGGTTTTCGGGAGCTGGGCATGCGGAAATCTCCCCTGTGCGGAGGACGGTGAGCATGGTGCGGCGAACCCTGGATCGATGGGCGGCGGTCGATCTAAAACGTTTCAATCCAGGTGGTGCACGACTCTATGCCCGCCCGCGACGCGGGGGCAAGACTGTGACCGTTCTCAATATGTGCTGGTCTATACCGAGGGTCAGCCGATCGGCTTCGGGTAGTCCGTCAGGTCCCACGGCTCGTGCACGGCCTTGCCCGCAACGCCGCGCAACTCCGGCACGTACCGCCGCACGTAGTCGCCCTTGGGGTCGAACCGGTACGCCTGCCGGAACGGGTTGAAGCGCCGGTACGGCTTGGTGTCGTTGCCCGTCCCGGCGACCCACTGCCAGTTGCCGTAGTTGTTGGCGACGTCGGCGTCGAGCAGCAGCGAGTCGTACCAGGCCGCCCCGGCGCGCCAGTCCAGATTGAGCTGCTTCGTCAGGAACGAGGCCGTGATGAGCCGCGCCCGGTTGTGCATCCAGCCCTCGGCCAGCAGCTGGCGCATGCCCGCGTCCACAATGGGCACTCCGGTGTGTCCCTGCTGCCACGCCTCCAGCGCGTCGTCCTCGTAGTGCCACTCCTCGCGGGCGTTCGCGCGGTAGGCCTTGACCCGCAGGTCGCCGAAGCCGTGCAGCACCTGCGCGTAGAAGTCACGCCAGCAGAGCTGCCGCACGAACGCCTCGCTCGCCTTCGCCCGCGCCGCCAGTTCCAGCGGCGACAGGCATCCGAAGTGCAGATAGGGACTGATCCGCGACGTCGCGTCGCCCGGCATGTCGTCGTGCCGGTCACCGTAGTCCGCCACGCGTTCGAGCCATCGGTGGAACCGCGCACGCCCGGCCGTCTCGCCCCCGACGGCATAACCCTGCGGCCCGTCGCCGATCGCCGGCAACCGTCCACTGTGGAGCTTCTCGGGCGGCAGCCGCAACGCGTGCGGCACCTGCTCGGCGTCGCGCCGGCGAACCTTCTCCCAGGCGCGGAAGTACGGCGTGAAGACGCGGTAGTGGTCGCCCCCGCCGGTCGGCTTGAGCTTGCCGGGCTCGACGACGGTCACACTGTCGCGGAACACCTTCACCGCGCGCCGGCCGGCGCCCTCGACGAGGCGGCGCTCCCGGCGGCGGGCGTAGGCGCTGACGTCACCGGCGAGCGCGATGCCCTCGGCGTCCACAGTGGACGCCACGCGCAGCGCCTCCTCGGCCGGATCCCCCTCGCGCACGATCAGGTCGGAACCCTTGTCCCGCAACGCGTTTCGCAGATCCGCCAGGCACTCGGCGAGGAACCTGTCCCGGTGCGGACTGCTGCGCACCGCCGGATCCCGCACGAACAGCGGCACCACGTGCTCCGCCGCCCGGGCCGCCGCGGCCAGCGCCGGATTGTCGTGCAGCCTCAGGTCACGCGTGAACAGGACGACGGCGGTGCGCATGGACGTTCCCCCACATGGTTGTGCTCTTACAGAAGTGCGGCGAGCGCGGCGGCGAGCGGCGTGCGGCCCGGGTCGGCGGGCCGGCCGGGGACCGTGACGGGTCGCCCCTGCCGGGTGACCAACGACCCGGCCGCCATCGCCAGCCGCTTCGCCTTGGGCACCACGGCGCGGGCCACGAACACGTCGTAGTCCTGACGCTCCACCTCGGACAGGATCGCGCCGTAGACCCGGTACGCCGCACGGATGCACGACTGCGACGAACGCTCCAGGAGGGGGATCCCGGTCGCCGCGAGCGCGTAGTGGGCGCGGGCGCGCTGCACCTCGAACGCGATCAGTTCACGCATGGCGGGGGTGGCCGTGCGTCGTTTCGCCGCCTCGGCGAGGTCCGCCGGCGTGACCCCGAACCGGCGCAGGTCGACCAGGGGCAGGTACACCCGCCCGCGTTCCAGGTCCTCGCCGACGTCGCGGATGAAGTTCGTCAGCTGGAACGCCAATCCCAACTGGCGGGCCGGCTCCCGCGCGGCGGCCGGGTCGGACGCACCGAGGATGGGCAGCATCATCGTGCCGATGACGGCGGCCGAACCCTCCATGTAGCCCAGCAGGTCGTCGTAGGTCTCGTAGGACGGCACGGTCAGGTCCATGGCCATGCTGTCCAGGAACGTCTTGAAGTCCCCGCGGTCGATGTCGAACCGCTCGATCGTGTGCAGCACGGCCGGCAGCAGCGGGTCGTCGACCCCGTCGCCGGCCAGTCCCGCGAGGAACGCCGTCGACCACTCCTCCAGCCGCCGCGCGCGCTCCTCGACCGGGAGCGTGGCGGTGCTGTCGACGATGTCGTCGGCGTGCCGGGTGAAGCCGTACAGGGCGTGCACGTGCGGCCGCTTCCACGCGGGGAGCAGCTTGGTGGCCAGGTAGTAGGTCCGGCCGTGCTCCCGGTGCAGCGCACGGCAGCGTTCGTAGGAGTCCTCGAGTCGCAGCTCCATGGCGCGTGACCCTCCTAATCGACGCATCAATCGACGCAACCAGCAGACTACGTTACGATCGGCTGACCGACCAGCCGAACACTCCGGGATACGGTCGGCGAGGGAGAAGCGGATGCGCACGGTGGACGGGCCGACCGAACGGGTGGTCATCGTCGGAGCGGGCCTCGGCGGGCTCGCCGCGGCCCTGCACCTCGCCGGCGCCGGCCGCCAGGTCACCGTGCTCGAGCGGGAGTCGCAGCCCGGCGGACGGGCCGGACGGCTGCGCCTGGGCGGGTACGAGTTCGACACCGGGCCTACCGTGCTGACCATGCCGGACCTGGTCGCCGAGGCCCTCGCGGCGGTCGGCGAGGAGCTGTCCGACTGGCTGGAGCTGACCAGGCTGGATCCCGCATACCGGGCGCACTACCCCGACGGTTCGACGTTGAACGTCATCACTGAACCGACGCGGATGGCCGCCGAGATCGCCGACCTGTGCGGGCCGCGCGAGGCCGACGGCTACCTCCGGTTCGTCGACTGGACCCGCCGGCTCTGGGCACTGGAGCGCGACGACTTCATCGGGCGCAACCTCGACACCCCGCGCGACCTGCTCACCGGCAACCTGTTGCGGCTGCTCGCGAGCGGCGGGTTCGGCCGGCTCCAGCCCGCCGTCGACCGGTTCTTCAAGGACCCGCGCACCCGGCGGATCTTCTCGTTCCAGGCGATGTACGCCGGGCTCGCGCCGCAGAAGGCGCTCGCCCTCTACGCCGTCATCGCCTACCTCGACTCCGTCGCCGGCGTGTACTTCCCGCGCGGCGGCATCTCGGCCGTGCCGCGGGCCCTCGCCGGCGCCGCGTCCAAGCACGGCGTGACGTTCCGGTACGACACGACGGTCTCCCGGGTGGAGACGTCCATGGGACGCGCCCGGGCCGTGGTCACCGCCGACGGTGATCGCATCCCGGCCGACGTGGTGGTGCTCAACCCCGACGTCCCCGCGGCGCTCTCCCTGTTGAACGAGGAACCGCCGCGCCTGCGCTACTCGCCGTCGTGCGTCGTGCTGCACGTCGGATCCACCCAGGGCTACTCGCGCATCGCGCACCACAACATCCACTTCGGGCGGTCCTGGCGCACGACGTTCGACGAGGTGATCCGGGACGGCATGCTGATGAGCGATCCGTCGCTGCTCGTCACCAACCCCAGCCGCAGCGACCCCTCCGTGGCACCCGACGGGCGGCACACGTACTACGTTCTGGCGCCGGTGCCGAACCTCTCCGGCGGGCGGCTCGACTGGCGCGGCGGCCTGCGCGCCTCGTACCGGGACGAGATCGTCGAGACCCTGGAGGAACGCGGCTACGTGCGTTTCGGCGCCGGTGTCGAGGTCGAGGCGATCACCACCCCGGCCGACTGGGAGGATCAGGGCATGGCGGCCGGGACGCCGTTCGCCGCGGCGCACAGCCTCCTGCAGACCGGGCCCTTCCGCCCCACGAACCTCCACAGAGGACTGTCCAATGTGGTCTTCGTCGGCTCCGGGACGCAACCCGGCGTCGGCGTGCCGATGGTGCTCATCTCCGGGCGGCTCGCCGCCCAGCGCGTGACGGGAGTCCGATGATGGACCGCGAGTCGCTGCTCGTCGAGTTGGTCGACGACGACGGTGTGCCCACCGGCACGGCCACCGTCGACGACGCCCACCGGGCACCCGGGACGCTGCACCGGGCGTTCTCCGTGCTGCTCCTCGACGACGCCGGGCGGGTGCTCCTGCAGCAGCGCTCGGCCGTGAAGACGCGGTTCGCGCTGCGCTGGGGCAACGCCTGTTGCGGCCATCCGGCGCCCGGCTCTTCTCCCGTCGACTCCGCCGCCGTGCGGCTGCGCGAGGAGCTGGGCCTGTCCACAGTGGACTTCAGCGCCGCGGACCTGACCGACGCCGGCGTCTACCTGTACCGGGCCACCGACGCCGCCACCGGCCGGGTCGAGCACGAGTACGACCACGTGCTCGTCGGGCACGTCGACGCCGGTACCCCGCTGCGGCCCGACCCGGCCGAGGTCGCCGCGCTGCACTGGATCGACCTCGACGTGCTCCGGGCCGACCTGGCCGAGCGGCCGGCCGAGTATGTTCCGTGGCTCGCCGGTGTGCTGTCCGTGCAGGCGGGAGCGACACATGGGCGATGACGGCCTCACCGCAGGGGCGGTCGCCCGCCGCCTGGGCGTCGCCGTCACCACCCTGCGCACCTGGCACCAGCGTTACAACCTCGGACCCAGCCGCCACGAGCCGGGTCGGCACCGCCGCTACACCGACGAGGACGTGGCCCGCCTCGAACTCATGCAGCGATTGACGGCTGACGGCGTTCCCCCGGGAGAGGCTGCCCGGTGGGTGCGGGAACGGCCGATGGAGATCACGCGGCCGCTACGCCGGGCGGTCTCCCCCGCGCGGACCCTGCCGGCCGTATCGTCCGCGGCCCGCGACGGCGGCGGGCTCGCCCTGCCGGCCGCCGCGCCTGCCGCCCGCGGACTCGCCCGCGCCGCCCTGCGCCTCGACGCGGACGCGGTGCGGCACATCGCCGGCGAGGCCGTCCGCCGGCTCGGGGTCGTCCTCGCGTGGGACGCGGTGCTGCGCCCCGTCATGGCCGCCATCGGCGAACGGCACGGGCGCACCGGCGACCTCATCGACGTCGAACACCTCGTGTCGGCGTGCTACTCCGACGTCTTCGGCGCGGTGCCCCGCACGCCGCCGCCCGACGGCCGGGTCGCCCGGGTGCTGCTCGCCTGCACCGACGAGGAGCAGCACAGCCTGCCCATCGAGGCCACCGCCGCCGCCCTCGCGCAGGCCGGTGTGCCGTCCCGGATGCTCGGCGCGCGCGTGCCACCCGACGCCCTCCGCACGGCCGTGCGCCGGACCGGGCCGGTCGCGATGCTGCTCTGGTCGCACCATCCGCGCACCGCGGCGATCGGCCAGATCACGGCGTTCACCGGCGAACGCTCCCGCCCCATGCTGATCGTGGCCGGCGGCCCCGGCTGGAACATCGAGGCGCTGCCCCCGGGCGTGGCCACCCCGCGCACCCTCGGTGAGGCCGTCGAACTCCTCGTCGGGGCCACAAAATAGCGGTCTCCCAGGTTTGTGCCAGGGCTCCTTTTGGTTGAACCGCAGGTCACACGCGTCTCGTTAGCGTGAGCCACCTCGTTAGACCGGCTCACCCCTGGAGTACCCGCCATGACCCGCATTCGGATCGCGACCCTCGTCGCCGTTCTCGCCACGGGCCTCTTCCTCATGGGATGCGGCGCCCAGGAGTCAGCCACCTGGCACGACGCCCCGGTCGCGGCAGAGCCCGCCGGCCTCGCGGGCGGAACGGCCGGCGGCGAGCCGATCAGCACACCCCCGTCCGGGTCGCCCTCCCCGTCGACGTCCTCGTCCCCGTCGTCGAACGTCTCCACGCCGCCGGACGGCATCCTGAAGAACACCGGCAGCCAGACCGAGGTGTCGCTGACCTTCGACGACGGGCCGGACCCCTCGTACACCCCCAAGATCCTCGAACTCCTCCGCAACAACGGGGCGAAGGCGACGTTCTGCCTGGTGGGTGTGCAGGTCCAGCAGTTCCCCGACCTGGTGCGCCAGATCGTCGCCGAGGGCCACACGCTGTGCAACCACACCTGGAAGCACGACCTGAAGCTCGGCACCCGCGGCGAACAGGCCATCCGCGCAGACCTGCAGCGCACGAACGACGCCATCCTGGCCGCCGTTCCCGGTGCGCAGATCAAGTACTTCCGCCACCCCGGCGGCATGTGGACCCCCACCGCCATCAAGGTCGCCCAGGCCATGGGCATGACGTGCGCCGGCTGGGAGGTCGACACCGACGACTGGAACGTCGCCAAGTACCCGGCCGGCGAACACATGAAGCAGCACGTGCTCAGCACCCTGCGCAACAGCGTTAAGCCGGGTTCGATCGTGCTGGCCCACGACGCCGGCGGCGACCGCCGCGGCACGATGGCGGCGTACGAGATCGCCCTGCCGGAGCTCAAGTCGAAGTACCAGCTCGTGGGCCTGCCCTAGGGGTTCACCCGGCGCGCCGGGTAACCGGTTTGGAGCTGGGGAGAGGGATCACGTATGCTTTCCAAGCCTCCGGCGGGGCCGGGTGGGGAGTAAGACCGCCATCTGGCTCTTATGCGAGAATAGCGGTGCCGCCCCCATCGTCTAGCGGCCTAGGACGTCGCCCTTTCAAGGCGGTAGCACGGGTTCGAATCCCGTTGGGGGCACGACCGGGTTTCCGGACCAGGTCCTGTGGAGCAGTTGGAGTGCTCGCCGCCCTGTCAAGGCGGAGGTCGCGGGTTCAAGTCCCGTCAGGACCGCAAGGCCCATCATGGGCAGGTAGCTCAGTTGGTACGAGCGTCCGCCTGAAAAGCGGAAGGTCGGCGGTTCGACCCCGCCCCTGCCCACTTGCATAGCTTGACCTGCACGAACTTGTGGCAGGCGGCCCCTCGCGGTCATAGCAGACCGCTTGACGAGAGGCCGCCTTTCTCATGTCTGTCCAGACAAAGGTCAGGTTCGTGCAGCCCCTCCCGGCCAATATCGGCCGGTTGCAGGCCCTGATCAACCCTTACGCTCTGTCACTTCGAGCGTCCGGCAAAGCCGATAAGACCCTCCGCACCTACCGCGATGCTGTGACGAAGTTCGCAGGATGGCTCCTCGACTCGGGAGCCTCCGCGGAGGAGGTCGTCAAGGTCGTCCGCGATGACTGGGCCGATGTCGAGAAGACCGACATCGAGCACTACATGATCTGGTTGATGGAGCGGTACAGCGACGGTTACGCCAACAACCAGTACCGGGCGCTTCAGCAGTTCTTCAAGTGGCACTCCGACGAGGAGGAGCTACCGAACCCGATGGCAAAGCTCTCCCCGCCCAAGCCGGGCGAACGGGTCGTGCCGGTCCTGGAGGTCGACCAGCTCGGGATGCTGATCAAGGACTGCGACGGCAAGAGCTTCGACGCCCGCCGGGACGTGGCAATCATCCGGTTCTTCGCAAGCACCGGCGCCCGGCTGGCCGAGGTGGCGAACCTCGACATCAACGACGTCGACCTCACCACCCGCACCGCCCGCGTGATCGGCAAGGGCGATCGCGAGCGGATCGTGAAGTTCGACCACAAGTGCGCGCAGGCAATCGACCGCTACCTCCGGGTCCGGGCGCGTCACAAGCTCGCCGACAGCCCGAAGCTATGGCTCGGGGTCCGCAACCGCGAGCCCATGACCCCCGACGGGGTGTACCAAATGATCGCGCGGCGCGGGGGCCGGCTCGGGATCCCGGTCCACCCGCACATGTTCCGGCACACGTTCTCGCACCGGTGGCTGGACGCGGGCGGGGCCGAGGGCGACCTGATGGAAATCAACGGGTGGACGTCACCGCAGATGATCCGCCACTACGGCCGAAGCGCTCGCGGTGCCCGTGCGCGCCGTGCGTACGACAGGGTCGACGTGATGGGCGGGGTGTAAACGCCGTGGCGACATGACCGGTGTGCGAGTACGTTTGCCGCTCACCGGTCAATCGCCCAGAAGGGAGCCGCAGTTGCATCGTCCTCACCACTGACAGGGAGGTTTTGACGATGCCTGCTGCCAACCCAAGCGATCGCGCACTCGTCGCGCGCCAGGCTGCGCACACCCGATGGGCTCGCTGCGACGACCCGAAAGCCGCTACCGCGCCCGCCCGGAAGGGCTTCCTCGCCCGGTTTGAGCGGGAGGTCGACCCCGATCAGACGCTGGACCCGGCTGAACGCGCCCGGCGAGCGGAGCACGCGATGCGGGCATACATGACGCGGATGGCGATGCGGTCCTCGCAGTCCCGGCGAGGTTCTGGGTCGCGATAATTTCGTCGTCTTTCGAAACCGCCATGGGCTCTCCTGGCCGTGGATAGAACAGAACTCGGCCAAGTATTCTGCACGGAATGCGGACGGAGCCTAACGGCAGTAGTTTCCCGTTGCAAGAACGTTGTTCGAAACACGCGGCATCGGGGAACGGCGGTGCTTCCCAGCGTAGGAGGGTTGCCGTTGACGCTCCGCCTTAACGTTAGACCGCGGGCCGGACTCACTCATCACCTCTCGGTGATCCGAATCCTCGATCCTTACCATGGCATTAGCCGGCTCTCCAACTACCAAGCCAGAAAGTGATGCGGCAAGCGTCTTGACCGCTATGAAAATGGCGGTCAAGATTGCCGCAACCGCAGCGAGATTACTTTGCACCCGGCGATTGGATAAGGCGACAAACCCCTCCACCACTTTGATGCGAAGGTCCGATAACCACACAGGAGGGAGAGGGCCTCGCACACCGCCAAGTCGCCTAGCTTTCAAGATGGCCGAATTCCATCGGGAGGCTGTGCGACGCCTCGACTCCCGGAACCGCCTCGACGCGCTTTTCGTTGCACTTTTACCCTTACTAGGCTTCGCCGATGTCATAATCCGCTCCGGCTCTCCTCTAGGCAGATAGGGGTTCGGGACCAGACTGCCCTAACCGTCAGCCATCCAGGCGATGCCTCCGTGGGCGCTATCCCGCCTCTTAATACTCAATATTTCCGCTCGAACTGCCCGACGGACCACATCCTCCAAGTCAGATGGGAGTGCGAAGTCCGGCTGGCAAGCCAGATCACGAAGGTGCTCATACGCATTCTTTACGACTTGCCGAGTCGAGCACTCCGCATAACGTTCAGCGTCCTCGTCGCCAACATTCAGACCCGTGTACCAGTCAAGAAGTTGACGTTTCGCTTCTGCGCGTTCGCGCTCACGATGCGACGAAAGCGCTTCGTAGTACCAGGGCGCCGGCTGAGTCGAGTCGACGACATCGCGCTGGGCATCCTTCTTGAACCAGCTAAAGATCAACAAAAGTGGAGCTTGCAGTGCTGGGATGCTCAAGATCGCAGCTACGAGAGCACTGACGGCGACTAACAGACTCCATTGGTCAAATTGCATGCCCCCTCCGCCCTGCCGCGCACGTGCACCCGAAATACTACATCTCGCGCTTTTCATATCCTTTGAACAGCCATGTCCTCTTTGTGATGAATCAGGACTGTGGCCGTGCGCACACCACGGCCCCGGAACCGTTTGATTCCGGGGCCGCTACTGGAGGTGAGCGCTCTCTGTTACGCGGTGGTGGGTTGCACGGCGGCGAGCGCGTACATGGTGCCGCCGGGGAACCGCTGGCGCTTCACGGCCGCCATGGCTGCGGTGAGATGGGCGTGGTCGCGGCCGTCGAGGTTGTCCATTCGGCGGCGAATGGTGGTGGTGGACACGCCGAGGTCGATTGCGGTGGCGTTGATGCCACCGTCGTTGATCGCGAGGCCGACGGCGAGAAGGTCGAGGGGTAGGAGTCGTTCAGCGGCGAGGCGGGCGGCGGTGGCGTCGTCTCGGGTCTCTTCGCGGGCGAGAACGTGGGCGACTGCCTCGGTGAACTGTTCGGTGGTGAGGCCGGTGCGGACGAGTAAAACGCCTTCGTCCTTGTGGAGTGTGGCTTTACAGCTTCCCTCCTTGACCCATGCAATCGGGATGTTCCGTCGTGCTAGTTCCTTGATCGGGTCGAACCGATCGGCCTTCGGCGTCAAGCCCGCTACCCTTCCCGCCCACGAGGATGGCTGACTGTCGAACATACGTTCGGCGAAGCAGCCATTTTAGACGGAGATCGATTGGGCGCCTTCACTCTTTCGGCTGAACTTGATCACACACTGTCGACAGGGTCAGGTATTGGACTCTGCGCGGCGGCGCGGCGTGCCTCGTCCACTGGTAGCGCGTTCGACTCTGCGGCGGGCGGCTCGTGCGATGTCGTCCATCTCGGCGGGGATGCCGGCCTCGTCGTCGGTTGGCTCGGGGAGCGCTTGTTGACCTCGCCAGGCAGCTAATAGGGCTTGAGCGGTGTCGAGTATCAGGCGCTGAGCGTAGGGCGGCAGTTCGTCGACGTCGTCGGGTAGGGCTCGACCGAGCGCGGAGCCTTCGATGACGCGGTCCATGTCGACGCCGATCCCTTGCGCCGCAGCGAGCACGATCAGGCCGGGCGGCACGTCGCACGCCCTGGCAAGGGCGTTGATCGTCTCAACGGTAGGGACGTCGGCATTCTTGCCAGCGCCGTACTTGTGCGCGGTCGCGGGCGATATGCCTGCGCGCTTGGCGAACTTGTCCCAGGAGTCCCCGCGTTTGGCGGCAAGAAGCTCGACCAGCGTCATCATGTGGAGCGGCCTCCCGGGGCGTTCACGGTCGCGGACGTGCGTCCGCGCGGAGCGATAGCGACAGAAAGTGTCGGTTACCGCTCGGCGCTCAGCATAAACGGATCCGCCACGTCGGGGCGTTCATGAAACGTTGACGTTCATTCACTTTAGGCGTACGTTCGTCGCGATCAACCGACCCGTCCACCTTGGACACTCACCTGCCGGACGGGTCGGGAACTCAAGACCACCAGGAGGTGACGTGTGACCTCATCCGCCCGCCGCCGGCTGATCGCGGAGGCCCTTTCGCTGGGCTTCCGACTGGTCGGCACCGACGGCCGGACCCACATCCGCATGGAACACGCGGTGACCGGTCGGTGCGTGTCGCTGCCGAACTCGGTGCCAGATCACCGACCGCTGATCGCGCGGTATCGGGCCGCCCTGCGGCGAGCCGCCGGCCTGTCGAACCAGGGCCGCGCGGCCGTCGACGGGCAGCGCCGCACCCGCATCCATCGGTCCACTCCCCCGGCGCCGATGACGGCTCTCACCGACCGCCAGCAGGCCGAGATTCAGGCACGCAGGGTGTACGTGCGACGACTTCGAGAGTTGCGTGAGATCGCGTCGTTGATGCGGTAGCTCGCGGCGGCCGACCAGCGTGGTCGGCCTTTTCTTTTGCCTCGTGCATTCGCTTTTCAGAGACGTTCATATGTGATTGGAGAACGATGGGTGTGTTGACCCGCCGGCAGGCGGACGTGTTGCGGATGGTCGGCCGGTACGTGCAGGCGTACGGATACCCGCCGAGCTACCGCGAGATCGGCGAGGCTGTCGGGCTGCACTCGACCGGCGCGGTCGCCCACCAGGTGCGCCGGCTGGTCGAGTCCGGTCACCTCCGGCAGCGGCGCGGAATCCCCCGCGGACTGTCCCTGACCATCGATGGCGGTCCGCAGTGACGACGACGTACTTCGCCACGATCGTCATCGACAACACGATGCCGCTCGGCGACCTCATCGGCCGTTTGCTGGTGATCCGCCCGACGGCCCACCTCGACCGGGTCGCCGTACCCGGCGGGTTCGCGGAGGGCATCCGGGTCGACGTCATCGACGTCGACGGCACCGACCCGGCCACTGGCGATCAGGGAGCCCTGCGCCGCGACGTCGTGTGGTGCAACCCCCGACTTGTCGAAGCGCTGAAGCCGCACATCGGCGACCTGATCCTCGCCCGGCTCACCACCGGCGCCGCCAAACCGGGCCAGCACCCGCCGTGCCTCCTCGCCGACGCCACGAGCGACCCGGTCGCCGTGCGGCCCCACTTCCTGTGACGCCGCTGCTGCGCGCTTTCTGAACGGAGGACCATGCCCACCTGTGCCACACCGGCGAGGGCGCCGCGCGTTGTCGCGTACGGCGGCGGTGTGCAATCGACCGGTCTGCTCGTGCTGGCCGCGACGGGCCGGCTCGACATCTCGACGTTCCTGTTCGCCAACGTCGGCGACGACTCCGAGCACCCGGCGACGTTGCGCTACGTCCGCGAGGTCGCCGTCCCGTACGCGGCGGCGCACGGCATCGCGCTGCACGAGCTGCACCGCCAGCGTCGCGACGGCAGCGTCGAAACGCTGTTCGGCCGGCTCACCCGAGACGGGTCGCGGTCACTGCCGATCCCGGTCCGGATGTCCTCGGGCGCACCGGGGACGCGTTCGTGCACGGCAGATTTCAAGATCAAGGTAGTGGGGCGGTGGCTGCGCGCGCACGGTGCCAGCGCGCGCACTCCCGCGATGGTCGCCGTCGGCATTTCGCTCGACGAGATCCACCGGGCGAACTCGCGCAAGGTCGAGCCGTACGAGCGGCTGGTGTATCCGCTGCTCGACCTGCGGATGCGGCGCACCGACTGTGCAGCGACGATCCGCGCGGCCGGGTTGCCGGTGCCGCCGAAGTCCTCGTGCTTCTTCTGCCCGCTGCACCGGGCCGGGGCGTGGACCGCGATGCGCCACGACGAACCGGACCTGTTCGACCGGTGCGTCTCGTTGGAGCGCACGCTGAACGAGCGCCGGACCATGCTGGGCAAGGATCCGGTGTTCCTCTCCCGCTACGGGGCACCGCTGGACGCGGTGGTGCCCGTCGGGGTCGTTCCCCTGCCCTTCGTCGAGGACGAGGACGGCTCCGGGTGCGACAACGGGTGGTGCGCCGCGTGAGCGCACTCGCCCATCACGGCCCCGCCCCCACACCCCGAGCGCCCACGGCCCGTGATCTCGGCCCGTGCGCCCGCTGTCGGGCGCCGTGCCTGCGCTACGGACCCACCGGCAACCCCGTGTGCGCCGCGTGCGGCGGTCCGTCCCGCGCACTCCCGGCACGACCGAAGATGCGGCCCCACCCGATCGTGCCGCCGATCGCGGTGCCGAGTCTCGTCGGTGCGGCACTCGCGTACGCGGTGCACGGGTGGCCGGTGTTCCTATTGCTGCCGCCAGACAGGACACCGCCCACGGTTGGCCGGTCCATCCAGCACGGCGGAGCCACCCGCGACCCGGCGCGGATCCGCGCGATGGTCGACCGGTACCCCGCCGGGCTGCTGGCGATCCAGACCGGGGCCGCGTCCGGTCTCGCGGCGATCGAGGTCGACCCGGACGGCGGCGGCCGACGTTCTCTCGCGGCGCTCGACGCGGACGGGTTGCTGCCCGGCACGCTCATGGCCGACACCGGCTCCGGGAAGCTCCACCTGATCTACGCCCACCCGGGCGTGCCGATCCGTTCCGGCACAAGGCTTCTCGGCCCCGGGATCGGCGTGCAGGCCGACGGCGGGTACATCGTGGTGTCCCCGTCGCGGCACCCGCGCACCGGCGGCCTGTACCGGTGGCACGGCGGTAGCCCGTTCACGCACCCACCCGCAGCCCTGCACCCCCGGCTCGCGGCACGGCTGGCGAAGACCCCACCGCACCGGCGACATCTCACGCTCGCCCCCGATCCGGCCGTTTCCGAAAGGCATACGAGGTGAGAGAGCTACGCCAGGTCGGGCGGTTCGAGTGGGAACAGATCATCCTGCGCGCCCGGCTGACCGGCGTCATTGCCGGCAACGGCAAAGGCACCCGCGGCGGTGTCTCGGCCGCTGCGTTCAAGGCCGTCGCGCTGGCCTGGGCGTCGCACGCGAACGCGGACGGCAGCGAGGTCTTCCCCGGTGACGCGACCCTCGCGGTGGAGGCCGAGGTCGGTCTCCAGGTCGCGCAGGCGGTCAAGAAGAAGCTCGTCGAGCTGGGCCTGACCGAGCGGGTGCGGGCCGGCTTCCGGCGCCAGCGCTACGGCGACGAGTACCGGCTGACGCTGCCGTCCGATCTCCTTGACGTCCTCGACGTGCTGACCCCGGCCGCGGTGAAGGCCGCCGCCGCAGCCGCCTACGCGAAACGCCGCGGACGTCGTGGGGGATCCGACGGATACCCCACACAGCCTCTCCCCCTCGATGGTGTGGGGGATCTGGTGGACACCCCACACGCCGAGCCGGACGAGATCCGTGGGGGATCCGATGGCACGCACAACGGGGCTTGTGGGGGATCCGATGGCACGCATGTGGGGGATCCGACGGCACGCGATACCAACCCCAGACCAACCCCGTCAGGACCAACCCCACCGATAGCTGATCTTCGTACGGCCGTCACCGCTTCACGCGCGAGCCCACCCGCACAAGATCGAAATTCTGCGCCGAAGAAGAAGTGCGAGCACGGCTTCCCGATCGCGTTCCGGCCCGACGGCGCCTCCACCTGTGCGCTGTGCCGCCGCGCCGCCAAACCGCCCGAACCGCAGCCCCAGCCCGCGCTACGCCTCATCCACGGAGGAGCCATGACCTCGCCGACCGTCCAGCCAAACGACCTCGATGAGAAGCACACCACCGTCGCTGATGCCGCGGGAACGGCATGAGCACGGCCGTGGGACTGGTCCGCTCGGTCGCGGGGCCGCTCGGCGTCCGGTCCTGCCCGCGCTGCGCCGTGGCCGTCTGGACAGCCGTCACCGCCGGGGTCCCGGTTCACATCGACCCGGCGTGCGTCAACGCCGACGGCCTCGACGCCGCCGGCCTTTCGGGGCGATGGGCGTTCAGCCTCGACCGCCAGCCGGACGGAGTCCGTGTGGCGCACCGCTGCCGCGAACCGGTCCCCGACGCGCACCGCGCACCGCCCGCCTGAGATCACCGAACCACGCCGGAGGAACGACGAGTTGAGCACGCACCGCAAACGGCGGGGAGCCGCCACCCAACGCATCGCCGCTGACGCCTGGAAAGCCGACGGCTGGCCCTACGCCGAACCCGTCGGCGCCGGCATCCCGGGCCGAGACCTCACCGGAACCCCGGGCATCGGGATCGAGGTCAAAGCCCGCCGCGACCTCGACCTCACCGGATGGCTGCGCCAAGCCGTCCGCAACGCCGACGCAGACATCCCCGTCCTGCTCGTACGCCCCGACAGGTACGGCCCGGCCACCGTCGACCAGTGGCCCGCCATCGTCCCGCACGCCGTCCTGCGCCGCCTCCTGCGCGCCGCCGGCTA
Source organism: Virgisporangium aliadipatigenens (assembly GCF_016863615.1). Taxonomy (GTDB): domain Bacteria; phylum Actinomycetota; class Actinomycetes; order Mycobacteriales; family Micromonosporaceae; genus Virgisporangium; species Virgisporangium aliadipatigenens. The sequence continues at coordinate 80,144 of NZ_BOPF01000032.1, forward strand.
CGGCACCCCGACCGACACCGGGAGCGCGAAGTGATCGACCGGGAACACCTGCTGCACCGCATCGCCCAGGACGTGACCGCGCTCGTCGACCCGTACGACCACGCCGAATCGGTCGAGGTGCAGGACGGACCGCGACGCCGACGTCGGCGGATCATCACCCGACACCCCCCGCTGCTCGACCAGCTCGCCGACGCGGTCGAGCCCTCCCGGGCCGCGGCCGGTGGCGGGCTGCGCGGCTACGCCTCCACGCCGTCCGCGCGGCTCGACGCGGTCGACCGGCTCCTCGCCATCGACGCCGGAGCCGCGATGTGGCTGACGGTCCGCCTCGGCGAACCGCTCCGCGCGGACACCCCGGCGAACCTGCGCGGACTCGTCGGCGCGGCGCACTGGTTCGACGATGACAACCTCGCCGACCTGGCCGCCGCCGTCCGCGGCTGGCACACCTGGGCGCGCACCGTCACCGGATGGGACACCCCACCGTGGCGACCCAACGCCCCCTGCCCCGCCTGCGAATACAACGGCGGGCTCCGCGTCCGGCTCGGCACCGGCACCGCCATCTGCGTCGAGTGCGGCGCCGCGTGGGACGCCGACACCATCAGCACCCTCGGCCGCTACGTCCGCACCTACACCGAGGTAGCCGCGCCGTAAATGAGTTGGCGCTCGCCCCGACACGCGTCATAGTGGTCTCGGCGCCCGCAGTGTCTCCGCTGCCCGGGCGTCTCTTCATCTCCACCCGCGAAGAGCCCACCGCGCTCCCCTTCCGTGGTGCGGCCGGTCCCATTACAGCGCGCCCGCCGACGATGAGCGGCCCCCAAGACGACACTCGCCGTTGAGCGTGCCCAAACCGGGCCGGATTGCAGCCGCGAGCCAGACTAGTACTCCAGCAGGAGATCCGTTCTGACCTGCGCTGACGGTGTGTTTTTGTCCGGCGATGGCAGACAGCCACCGTCGAGCCTGAAGGTTGTGTGGACCGAACAGGATGCGGCGGTGGCTGCGGCTTACAGGGTAGATGCCCGGCGATGGGCTGGGCTGTTCGACGGGTTGATGGACACGATCGGGGCGCGGTTCGCCCGGCCGGAACCTCGCCGCCGGGTCCGCGACTTCGTCGCGGGACTGCTGGCGCCGTTGCCGGTGAAGAACTGCTGGACGATCGCCGAGCACGCCGGTGACGACGGTCCGGGCGGGATGCAGGACCTGATCGGCCGGGCCAGTTGGGACGACGCTTTGGTGCGCGCTGACGTGCGTGACTTCGTCGCGCAGCGGCTGGGTCACGCCGACGGAATCCTGGTCGTGGACGAGACCGGCGATCTGAAGAAGGGCGTCCACACTGTCGGGGTCCAACGCCAATATTCAGGAACGGCGGGGAAGATCGAGAACTGCCAGCTCGCGGTACACCTGTCGTATGCGTCCCCGCTCGGGCACACGCTGGTCGATGTCGCGCTCTATTTGCCGCGCTCGTGGGCCGACGATCCGCAGCGGCGGACGGAGGCAGGCGTTCCGGACTCGGTCACCTTCGCCACGAAGCCTCAGTTGGCGCGAGCGTTGATCGACACCGCGGTCGCTGGCGGGCTGCCGTGCCGGTGGGTGACCGGCGACGAGGCATACGGCGGCGACCCGCACCTCGCCACCGCGCTGCGTGCACACCAGCTCGGCTATGTCCTGGCGGTGGCCTGCACGCACCGGGTGCCGACGGGGCACGGTGTCCAGCAGTCCGGCCAGATCGCCGCCGCGCTGCCTTCAACCGCGTGGCAGCGAATGTCGGCGGGCGACGGCGCGAAAGGATTCCGTTACCACGACTGGGCATTCGTCGACCTGCCCAAGGCCGAAGACCAGCACGGCGGTCGGCACTGGATGCTGATCCGCCGCAACCGCACCACCGGCGAGTTGGCGTTCTACCGGTGCTGGTCACCGCATCCGGTGCCGCTGCACCACCTGGTCACGGTCGCCGGCCGACGCTGGAGCATCGAGGAATCGTTCCAGGCAACCAAATCCGGGCTCGGTCTCGACCAGCATCAGCACCGCCGCTGGAAGGCATGGCACCGCTGGACCACGCTCGTCATCGCCGCGCACGCATTTCTCACTGCCGCAGCAACGCTCAGCACCAGCAGCGTTACCAGCGTTCCGGACGGTCTGATCGCGATCACCGTCAACGAACTCCGCCGACTGTTCCACGCCCTGATCATCGAACCCGCCCGACCCCGAGCCGACGCCATCACCTGGTCCATCTACCGCCGACGCCACCAACACGCCGCCAAAACCAGCCACTACACCCGACAAGCCCTCACCGAGCCATAAAACGGATCTCCTGCTGGAGTACTAGGGTACGTCGACATGGAGGCAGTCAACGTTCGCGAAGCAATGCAGCTAATGCCACAGGTGGAGCAGCGGGCAAAAGAAGCGAAGCTTTCATACGCTTTCGAGATAGAGTCAGCCGAGTACTCGGCTATTCGAGTCTCGATACCGCGACTTGGCGGAACACCCCGCGACATTCTAATTTCACCAGAGAATGTCGCATTCTACTTGGCAGCAAACTTCGAGCATTGGTCGTTCATAGAAGACCGCTTCGCGATCGATCGCGGCGACACAAAAGAGGTCGAACTCGCCCTCTCGCCACACAGTTTCACTGACGCTAGGCGCCTCATGCAACTCGGAGGTTACCAAGAATTCGCAGGAGCGATACTCAAGCGCGAATTCACGAACGAAATGGTTGTTGAATTCGCACAACGGCCGCAAAATAGCCTGCGAATCCGGATCGGACGATCAACTCCCGCCCTTCAAATGTCGGGCATCGGCGACTCCCGGGGCGACATTGTTCGAACCATAGCGAGCCTGTTCATCGCCGGCCTTAGCGGAGAAAGTAGGCGTCCCGAGCGCCTGGCAGCAGTAATTGCGGACATCACGAACGCAACCTTGTTCGACCTAGCGGTGGTCAACGGCATAAACGTTGAAGCCATGGATTATCCGAGGCTAGAAGTAGTAACCGCACAACGCTTCAACACGGGACCAACGCCCCGGGTTCCACAGTCGCGCTATTCACCCGAGGCAAGTTCGCTTTTTCGCTACGCTCAGAGCGCCGACAGACAGCCCTTACTTCGCTTCTTGGCCTTCTATCAAGTAATGGAGCATTTCTTTCCAACCTACACAGAAATCGACACCCTGGACCGCATTCGCCAAATAGTCATCGATCCGTCGTTTAACTCTGACGATAGGACGAAACTCGCCCGACTCGCACAGGCCATACGGTCCAAAAGTTTTCCATCCGAAAAAGAACAGATACGATCTACCATTCAGCATTGCGTCGACGTCGACGATTTAAAAGCATTCATTAACGAAAGCCCCGAGCGCGCCAAGTTCGTCGGACTCAAAAAGGATGGCCTGAGGTACGTTAGGCAAATCTCACAGAATGATCAAAGCACACCGCTTACCTCACAGGTTGCGGATCGTATTTACGAAATTAGGTGTCGCATTGTTCATGCGAAGGATGGTGGCGGTCCAATGCAAGCGGAACTACTGCTGCCCTTTGGATCCGAAGCGAAACTACTCGGTCATGACATCGACATTGCCCGGTTCGTGGCAGAAAAGATCTTGGTTGCGAATGCCCGCCCGACGTCCTGGGCTTAACGATGCTGGCAGGATGCCGTGACCTCGTGGGAGGGATCCACCCGCCGGGAACGGCTCCCCGACGACTGGACGGTGCGCCGCGCGCACACCCTCGTCCGAGATGGCTATCGATGCACCGCGGTCCTTGCACCACACGGGAAGCGATGTGACCAGGCCGCGACCGACGTCGACCACATCCGGCCCGGTGACGACCACGACGAGGCCAACCTCACCGCGCTTTGCAAGTGGCACCACAGCCGTAAGAGCGCCGCCGAGGGAGGGCGCGCCGCCGCGGCCGTTCGAGCGCCACGTCACCGCCCGCCCGAACCACACCCTGGAGAACTGTGACGCGTGTAGTGATCATCAACCCCGTCGGCGGACATGAGCAGGGCACAGCCGTTGACTACGACCCACACACCGCAGAGTGGCTTGCCGAACGCGGTTACGTCGCGACCGTCGATGAGCCCGAGCTGTCCGCGCCGGCGACCGAACCGCCGCCAGCTCCACGCCGCAAGCGGGCCGGCGCTCCGCCGCCCATTACGGAAGGTGACGACCGGAGTGGGGGGTGACCCCCTGGGCGGGGGCGCACCCACCGGAACGTCATAGCATCCCCGGTCCTGTACGGGTTTACTACTCGCGATAATGCACTGAGAGTGATCGGCGATCGCCCCGCGAGGACGATCGCCTCTCGACTAGACGGCTACGAACTGCGTCCGAAGTAGACGCCAATTGCGGTAACGGCCGCTGCACCTAAACCACCGACTGCGGTAAGTGCGGCAGCAGGTGCATTAACGATTGCCAGTCCCGTGACGGCTGCGAGGCTGCTCCCAGCCAACGACGCGCAATACACCGCTACTCGTCCACGCTCGCTTGCACTTCCACGACCCTGCCGATGTGGTCTGGAATGGCTCCTACGTACGCTCATACAGCCCTCCGAACTTGCTCCTGGAAACCTGGAGGCGCAAGGGCGGCCTGCTAGCCACAGCAGGCCGCCTTCTAATGCACAGCGGATGCCGCCCTTGCTGCCTTGCAGAATTCTCGGACGGGCCGATTGACCCCGCTTAACGGAGGGCCGCCACAAATGGCGACAAAGGGGACTTCCTTGACAGTGGGTATACCCCCACCAAACCTAGTAACGACTAGCCGGAGTTTCGGTAACGGTGCAAATTGCCACTCTGACCGTTGAGTCAATCGACGTAAATTTATATATGCAGGTCACACCATCGCACCTGTGATCAGGATCACTATTTCTAGCATCTCCGGAAGATCATCCCTGCCGTGATTCAGCTCTTACCTCGACTCGACGGACAGTCAGTCCGTCGCGATTGGTTGGAGGGAGCAGATATGGGCACCCGTGGGCCAGTCCCGAAGAGATCGGTCGAGCGTCGACGCCGGAACTCAACCGGAATCACCACTCAAGTACAGCCGCAAAGTCAGCTCAACGCACCACCGCTGGACTTTCCAGCCCACCCCGTAGCCGCACGGTGGTACGCCTCTCTCGCCGAGTCCGGCCAGTCACACTTCTACGAACCGTCGGATTGGGCCGCGGCCTGCCTGGTCGCCTTCGACCTGACCCGGCATCTGAACTCCGGGCGAGTGTCGGCGCAGATGCTCGCTGCGCTGTGGTCGGCGATGGGCGACCTGCTCACCACCGAGGCCGCTCGGCGCCGGGTGCGCATGGAGATCGACCGCAGCGTCGACGACGGTGAGGCCGACGCGGCGCGGGTCGCGGTGATGGCGGCGTACCGCCGTGGCGTTGGGGCGTCGTGACCCGCTCGGCGCACTGGTCACCGGCCCGGACGGTATCCCGACGCTGACGCTCGGCTGGACGGTCTTGGAGTGGACGGTCGAGTACCTGCGTCAGCCGGACGGGCCGGATGCTGGTGCGCCGTGGCGGTTCACCCCGGAACAGGTCCGCATCGTCTTGTGGTGGTACGCCATTGACCCGCGGGGCCGGTTCGTCTACCGCCGCGCCGTCATCCGCCGGTCGAAGGGCTGGGGCAAGGACCCGCTGTGCGCGGCGCTGGCGTGTATCGAGTTCGTCGGCCCGTGCCGCTTCGGCGGGTTCGACGCGGCCGGCGACCCGGTCGCGGTGCCGCACCCAACGCCGTGGGTCCAGGTCACCGCGGTCAACCTGGCGCAGACCCGCAACACCATGTCGCTTCTGCCGGGGATGCTGTCCCCGGCCGCGGTCGACGACTACGGCATCGACCTCGGCAAAGAGATCATCTACGCCCGCTCCGGCGGCCAGATCCAGTCAGTGACCAGCTCGCCCCGGGCGCTGGAGGGCGGCCGACCGACTCTGGTCATCGCGAACGAGACACAGCACTGGCTCGCCACGAACGACGGGCACGCAATGGCCCGGGTCGCCCGCCGCAACCTGGGCAAGTCCCGCGACGGGGCCGCCCGGCTGGTCGAGATCACCAACGCGCACGAACCCGGCCTGGACTCGGTCGCCGAACAGTCCTATGAGGCGCACCTGGCGATGGTCGAGGGCCGCACCCGCGGCGGTGGCCTGCTGTACGACTCGCGGGAGGCGCCGCCGGAGACGGTGTTGTCCGATCCGACGAGCCTGCGCGCCGGCCTCCGGGCGGCGTACGGGGATGCGACGTGGACCGACCTCGACCGGCTCGTCGACGAGGTGTACGACCCGAACACCCCGGCGTCGGAATCGCGGCGGTTCTACCTCAACCAGATCGCCGCCGCCGAGGACGCATGGACCACAGCAACCGAGTGGGACGCCTGCGTCTACGACGACCAGCTCGGCCCCGGCGACGTCGTCGCCCTCGGCGGGGACTTCTCCCGCACCGACGACGCGACCGCCCTCGTTCTGTGCCGCCTGTCAGACGGACTCCTCGCACCCGTCGGGGTGTGGGAGCGTCCGGACGGCCCGGCCGGTGACGGCTGGGAAGTACCGCGCGAGGACGTCGACGACATGGTCGCGCACATCTTCGGCCGATACCGGGTGGTGGCCTTCTACGGCGACGTGGCCGGGTGGGAGTCCTACATCGACGCCTGGTCCGTGCGCTACCGCGACCAGCTCGCGGTCAAAGCCTCGCCCCGCTCGGTGGTCGGCTGGGACATGCGCGCCCGCACGGGCGAGTTCACCCGCCGGGGCGCCGAAGCAACCCTCGCCGCGATCACCGACCGGACGTTGCGCCACACCGGCGATCCGGTGTTGCGCCGACACGTGCTCAACGCCCGCCGCCGACCGAACCGGTGGGGCGTGTCGTTCGGCAAGGAGCACCGTGAATCGCCCCGCAAGGTCGACGCACTCGCCGCCGGCATCCTTGCCCGACTCGCCCGACAGGATGCCCTCGCCGCGGGAGCGGACGGGGCGGGCGAACGCTCCGGTGAGGTGTGGGCGCTTTAGTGGCGACGCCTACTCCTCGTCGTCGTCCCACTCAATGTTGGTTGGCCGCTTGCCGGTTTGGACGAACTCGCGGACGGCATCACGGGCCTGCGTGGGGGTGAGCCGGAGCCGGTCTGCAACGTAATCGGTCGGCACACCGTTGTAGTTGAACCACAGCGGGCCGTTCTCCCACGGCGGCAAGGCCGGGTCGTATCCGATGCCGACGCCTTCCGGTCCTGTGTAGAGAACGCTGGCGCGGTCGGGATGGCCGAGGGTGATTTCGATACCGACTGGGAACGGCCCGAAGGTGGCACCGTCGGCGAAGATACCGGCCTTGTACCCGTAGCCGTCTTCGTCGCGGCTGGCGGCTACCCGATCGAGGACCGTATCGAGGTCATCGACCGTAGAGACGGTGGCCTGGCTGTGCTCGTCCCACTCGCCCCAACCGACGCGGTACGCGCTCATCGCTGTGTTACCCCTTCTCCGGTCCCGGTGTATGTGCCCCAGTAGACCGGGCCGTCCTTACCGGCAACGTACACGTCGAGGGTCATGCCGCGATCGAGCAGGCTCGACAGCATCGCATGGCACCCGAGAGGACCGATACACGGACGCTTGCTCACGACCAGCACCGCATGATTCACATTGCCGTCACGCATGATGCCGCTCGTGTGGCCTTCCACATGGGAGCCGGCCACGTCGAGTCGGTGCCACCGCCGTTTGAGCGTGGCGTAGTTGTCCACGACGGCATTCGACGTCCCGTTGAGCAGCAGCCCGTTGTGTAAACGCCTACCCTGTCCGTCGGTCATCACGCCGGCCGTCTTCGAACCCGGCGGCACATGCAGATCGGTCGCGATGGCCGATACAAAGTCCGGAATCGAGCGCGCCGGGTCAACCCGGAAGCCGGGCGCTGGCTCCGGTGGCGATGCCCGTTCGGCATCGGGCGATTGGCTGCTGGGGCCGCCGTCGTCCGCTACCGCTTTCGCAGGTTCGCCCTCGGATCCGTCCGGCGATGCACCTCCGCCGCCGGCATCACGAGCCTCCGAAAGCGCTGCCTCGACATGCTGTTGCGCCAAGGTGCAGTGCTGTCCAACAGTAATGAGAACGTTCCTGATGCCTTCCAGCCGGGCGAGCATCGGACCTGGCCGCCCGCCCTGCAACGTCGCCGCAGCAGCGCGTTGAACCTCCACCAGGCGGTCAATCGTGGTTCCGATCCCGTCGTGAACGGCGGCAAGCGCCGCCCCGATCGGGGTCAGAATATCGATTGTCTGTTGCGGAATCATCTGCCTCGGTGCCAGCGACACCGGTCGTCTCGCCTCCTGGACTGCGCCGCCGAGGCCGGCGATCCGGGCGCGAATTTCGCCGATGCCCGAACGAACCCGTCCCATCGCCTGCGCGATTCCGGTGAACCCGGTCGCCGCCATGTGCGCTGCGATGTCCGCGGAACCGCGTTCGGCCCCGCCCGCGATCTCCCCGGCCCGGGCGATCCCGGTCTGCATCGCCGCGAGGTCGCCGTCGAGGTCGTCGATGAGCGTCACGCCCTACGGCCCTCGCATCCGGTCGACACCGATCGAAGCGTAGGAGTCTCCACCAGCGCCGACAAGGCGCGGCCGAACTGCAACAGGGGGCGGGGATGCTGAGTCGACGTGACGCGGTCGATACAGCCGCGGGGATCCTGCCGAAGTACCGCGCCGAACTCGAACGCCTCGACCGGATCGATCGGTACCTGCGCAACGAACACGACGGGCCGTACATGCCCCGCGCGGCGTCGACGGAATACAAGCTGCTCGCCAAGCGCGCCCGGACGAATCTATTGCCACTGGTCGTCAACGGCGTCGCCCAGGCGCTCTACGTCGAGGGCTACCGCCGCTCGGACGGGGCCGCCCCGGCAGGGGCGTGGCAGTGGTGGCAGACGAACGGGCTCGACGCGCGCCAGTCGGCGATCCACCGCGCCGCCCTGGCCTACGGCACCGCCTACGTCACGGTCACCTCCGGCGTCGACGACCTCGGCGCGCAGATGCCGGTCATCCGCGGCGTGTCCCCGCGGCGGATGCTCGCGGTGTACCAGGACGAGACCGCCGATGACTGGCCGGTCTTCGCGCTGCGCGTCGACCCGCAGCAGGCCGGCACCGACCGGCGGCTGATGCTGCGCCTCTACGACGACACCGCGGTCCACTTCCTGTCCGTCGACACCTCCGGCGACCGGCCCGAGTACATCGACACCCGCACCCACGACATCGGCCTGTGCCCGGTCGTGCGCTTCGCCGACGTCCCCGACCTGGAGGGCCGCGCGCCGGGCGAGGTCGAGCCGCTGATCGAGGTCCAGGACCGGATCAACCAAACGGTGTTCGACCTGTTGGTCGCGCAGACGTTCTCGTCGTTCAAAATCCGCACCGTTTCCGGGATGGCGCCGCAGCTCGACGAGCACGGCCAGCCGAGGCCGTTGCCGGTCGACGCGCGCCGGTTCCTGATGGCGAAAGACCCGGACACGAAGTTTGGGCAGCTCGACGAAACCGACCTGCGCCCGCTGCTCGCCTCGGCGGACGCGGCGATGCGGCACATGGCGGTCATCTCCCAGACCCCGCCGCAAGACCTCCTCGGGGAGCTGGCGAATCTGTCCGCGGAGGCGTTGACCGCCGCCCGCGACGGGCAGACCCGCAAGCGCATCGAGCGGGAGCACGTGTTCGGCGAAGCGTGGGAACAGACCCTGCGCCTGGCCGCCTACGTCGCCGGGGACACCACCGGCGCACGCGACCGCGCCGCTCAGGTCGCGTGGCGGGACGTCGAAGCCCGCTCGCTCGCCCAGGTCGCCGACGCGCTCGGGAAGATCGCGCAGATGCTCGCCGTCCCCGTCGAAGCGCTCTGGTCGCGCATCCCCGGGGTCACCGCGACCGACATTGAGCAGTGGCGCCAGATGCGCGCCACTGAGCAGGCCGCGGACCCGATGCGACGCCTCGCCGACCAGGTCGAACGCCAAGCCGCACCACCACCCTGACCAACCCGAAAGGGGGCCGCGGGCGTGCCGGTGTCCGCGGCGGGGGCGACGTTGACCGCCCGGCACCGGGCCGACCAGCTCGCCCTGCGGAGCCGGTTCGCCGGCACTTTCCTTGCGGCGTGGCCGGTCCTCGATCCGTTCCGGCTCGACGACACCACCCCGGCGTGGCTCGCCGTCGCCGAACGCATGGTCAGCGACGCCCGCCGCACTTCGGCCGCGACGACCGCCGGCTACTACCGGGCGCACCGCGACGCCGAGCTGGCCCACCTCAACCGCGACCACGGCGACGGGTTCGCCCGGGTCGTCGACGACGGCCCGGACCCGGTCGCGTTGCGGACCTCGCTGCTGGTCACCGGGCCGGTCACGATCCGGCGCCTGTCCGGGCAAGGCGTTCCGGTGCCGGAGGCGGCACGGGCCGCGGTCGTTCGGGCCGAGGCCGCCGCCGCGCGACACGTCCTCGATGGTGGCCGGAACACGATGCGCACCACGATCGCCGCGGATCCGGTCGCGCTCGGATGGGCGCGGGTCACCGACGCGAACCCGTGCTGGTTGTGCGCGATGGCCGCCTCCCGCGGACCGGTCTACAAGACCCGCGACAGCGCGCTGTTCACCTCCAGCACCGGTGGGCAACCGTGGCACGACGGATGCGCCTGCACCGCGGAACCGGTCTACAGCCGCAATGCGGCATGGCCCGGCGACGGCCGAGACTGGGCACGGCTGTGGGCGGAAGTCACCACCGGCCTCTCCGGTGAAGACGCCCGGCTCGCGTTCCGCCGCGCGGTCGACGCACAACGCCGCGACCGGAACCGCGCCGGAACCACCGACGACACCGGGCCGGAACCGGAAACCGCGCCCACTCCGGAACCCGTTCCCGCCCCCGAACCGGAACGAGCGGAAGCCGTTCCGCCCCGGGAGCCGGAACCGGAACAGCCCGCCGACCAGGCACAACCCGAGGGTGTCGACCCGCTCGACGGGGTCGACCTCGCCGAACTGTCCGACGACGCGCTCTATGACCTGTTCGGCGACGTGTCCGCCGACCCGGACACACCGGAACCGGTGTTCGACCGGCTGCTCGCCGAGATGGAACGCCGCGAGTCCGCCGGAACCGACCCGTCCCCGGAACCGGAACCCGCCCCGGAAGCGGTGCCGGATCTCCCGGAACCCGTCGAGCAGGCGCCGGAGCCGGAGCCGGTGGATCCGCTCGACGGGCTCGACCTGGCGGCACTGGCGGATGCCGACCTGTACCGGCTGTGGCGCGACCACGCCGACCAGCCGGACGCGGTCGAGCGGATCGCCGCGGAACTCGCCGCCCGCGACGCCCGCACCGCCGGCCCGGCCGAAGACGCCGCGCCCGAGCCGGCAGACGAGTGGCCGGAGCCCGCGGTCGAGGAATGGCCGGACTGGGACGCCGAAGACCTCACCGACGAACAGCGGCGCATCGACGAGTTGGTCGCCGCCGGGTGGGACTACCGCGACGCCTACGCCGAGGTCCACCAACAAGACGCCGCGGAACTAGAGCGTCAGGAACGCGCCGCCGCCGTCGACGTCGAGCGCCGCGCCGGAGAGACCCGCGACCAAGCGGTCCGCCGGATGTACGACGAGTGGCTACACCTCCAGCTCGTCGCCGCCGAAGAGGCGACGAACGGCTACCTACTCACCAGGGCCGGTGAAGCGGCCGGCATCGACCCGATCAGCGTGTTCTCCGGCCCCGCAGCGCGGGCACGCAAATGGGCCAGCGAGGAACTGAAACGGTGGTGGACAGACAATCCACGGCTGACGTTCACTGAGTTCCGCGCGCAGATCCTCGGCCGCGACACCGACCGGCAAGCCGCCGAACGCATCCGCTCCCAAGGCAACGACAGGGACTTCGGACTATGACCGCCACCGTCACCCGCCTCGACCGGCTACACGCCATGCGCGCCGCCCGCACGGCGGCACTGCGCGCGCTGCCCGTCACCGTCTGCCCCTACCGCACAGACGGCGACGGTCGACAGCGCGTCCTTGCCCGGGTCTTCGTCCGCGAGTACCTGCGACACCAACCGCCAGCAGACGACTTGATCGATTACTCCCGATAGAGCTTCGTTCTATGGAGTCGGCGGGCCGGGTGCAGTGGGCGGCTCGATCGATGGCGGTTGCCGCCGTCCAACGAGTTCTAACAGCCACGGACCGATATGACGGAGAGTGCTGAGCCAGGAGGTCACGGGGAACGCTTTGGCGATTGGTGGAGCAGCTTTAAGAGCCTCGACGCCATGCAGTTTGGTGATCGCGAAGCAGAACAAGAGCCACAGCGCCCACGCCACCACGGGCAAGATCGCCATCAGGGCGAAAAAGGACACGATTCTTCCACTCCAAACAGGGGAAGGTCGATCCTCAAGGCGGCATTTTACACCACGCACCTACTCGGCGGCAGGACTCCTTCGCGTCCGAATCTCGCCATACCGATCGAAGTTCAGAGGAGACCACGCATGCCTGAGATCGCTGCGGACCAGGATCCCGCGATCGAATCCGCAACATCGCCGACCTCCACGTCAGCACCAGCCTCTACGGCGCAATCGCCGAGTACACCGCCGTGGGAACGCAACGGGAAGCCGTTCGACCCGGCCCGCGCCTGGTCGCTCATCGAGAATCTGCGCGCCGACCTCGCCGCCGCGCGCACCACCCCGCCCGCCGGCCCCGCCGGGACGGGCACCCCGCCGGCCCCGGTGGACGTCCCGGACGTGCAGACGCTGCGCGCCGACCTGGTCCGCGAACGGGTCGCCCGCCGGTTCGGTTTCGATGACGCGCTGCTCGACCTGCTCGGCACGGGTGACGAAGCGACCCTCACCAGCCGGGCGCAGACCCTCGCCGACCGGCTCAACCCGCCGGGCGCTGGTGGCGGGTCGCCGGTGCCGCGCCGCCCGGTCGAACAACTGCGCGGCGGCGCCGACCCGACCACCGACGCCGAGGAAACCGACCCGGCAAAGCTCGCCGGCAAGGTCCGGCGTGGCTTCTAACCCGACCATCCCCACGCTGCCGCTGGAGGCTTGCCTGTGCCGCACCAGTTCCTGAAACCGACCGTCATCGCCCGGACCGCGCTCGGGCTGCTGGAGCGCGAAATCGTGCTGCCCGCCCTGGTGTGGCGCGACGCAGTCGCCGACTTCGCCGGTGCCCTCGACGACACCGTCACCCTGCGCGTCCCGGCCCGGCTCAAGGCCCGCCGGGTCGCGCTGCGGGATCACTCCAACCCGATCGTTACCGACGAGCTGAAAGAGACCGCGGTCCCGGTCAAGCTCGACACCCACGTCTATTCCGCGGTCGGGGTCACCGACGAAGAACTCACCCTGGACATCTCCGACTTCGGCGCCCAGGTCCTCATGCCCCAGGTGCGCGCCATCGCCGAGGACATGGAAGACCAGCTCGCCGCCACGATGGCCGCCGCCACCTACGCCACCACGCTCGCGCTCGACCTGACCAAGCCCGAAGACACCCTCGTCGACGCCCGCATGGCGCTGAACAAGGCCAACGTCCCGCTCGGCGACCGGTTCGCTGTCGTCGGCGCCGATATGGAAGCGGTGTTCCTCAAGTCCGAAGTGCTGAAGAAGGCCGACTCCTCCGGCTCGGACTCCGCACTGCGGGAAGCCGAGATCGGCCGGGTGCGCAGCTTCCCAACCTACGTCGCCAACGCCCTGCCGCCGAAGGCCGGCTACGTGTTCCACCGCTCCGCGTTCGTGCTCGCGCTGCGCGCCCCGGTCGTGCCGGACGGGGCCACGTTCGGCCGCTCGGAGTCCTACGCCGGAATGGCGATGCGGTGGCTGCGCGACTACGACGCCGCGTACCTGCGCGACCGGTCCGTCGTGTCGTCGTTCTCCGGCACCAAAGCCGTCGTCGACGGCCCCCTCGCCGTGCCGTCCGGCTCGCCCGCCGGCACACCGGCGGTGCCGACGTTCGTCCGCGCGGTCAAGCTCACCATGTCCTGACCGGTCGGGAGGCTGCCGTGTTGCCCCGCCTCATCGAGCCAGCCGCGGTCATCACCCGACTCGCCCGCACCCTGTCTCCCGCGCAGCTCGCGCGCCTGGACGCCGTCGTCGACGACATCTCGACCGAGATCCGCTCCGCCACCGGCCGCACCTGGACTCTGCCGGATGGCATCCTCGACCCCGCCCGGCCCGACCTGCTCGCCATCATCGCGGGCCGCGCCGCCGAACGCGCCATGCGCAACCCGGGCGGGCTCGCTGCCGAGACGGTCGGCGACTACAGCCGCCGCTTCCCCGACCACGACACCGGCGACGTTGGCCTGTACCTGAGCGACGGGGAACGGCGGATGCTCGAAGCGATGACCGGCGCGGGCACCGGGCTGGTGTCCGTGCCGACCGTCCGCGACGTCGTCGTCGACGAGCGGCGATGGCTGTTCGACGGGCACGGCGGAGACCTCATCCTGCACGAGGACCGGCCCGCCTGATGCTGCTCCCGCACCCGGTCACCGTCTATCCGTCCCAGCCGGACACCGACCCGGACGGCAATCCCATCCGCCGCCCCGCGCCCGCCGGGGTCGACGTCGACGGCTACGTCCAACCCGCAGCCACACCCGGCGGCACCCGCGACGACCGGGCGGCCCGGGTGCGGGCGGTCGCCTACCTCGACCCGGATGCGCCGTACCTCGACCGCGGATCCCGACTCGTCCACGACCACACCACCCACGAAACCGCCGGCCCTGCCCGCCGACACACCGACCCGGACGGGACGTGCGTGTTCTGGCGGGTCGAGCTGGTCGCCGCGGAGGACTGATGCCCACCCTGAACCCCCGCCTGACGACGATCGTCGCCCGGCTCCCCGCGGTCCGCCGCCAGGTCCGCACGGTCGCCGCTGACGTGCTCACCGCCGCCCGCGACCGCGCCCAAACACAACGCCGCACCGGCGCGTTCGCCCGATCGCTGCGCCTGGCCCGAGGCCGGGTCGACACGCGAGTCGAGTCCACCGACCCGGCCGCGCTCGCCATCGAGTACGGCCACACCACCCCCGCTGGACAACCGATCCCGGGAGAGCACATCCTCGGCGGAGCCGCCGCCGACATCGCCGCACGGAGGTGACCGGATGCCACCGGACGCGGAAACCGTTGTCCTGCAATGGCTCCGCACCCGACCGAACCTATCGGCCGTGCGGTTCGGCACGACCCGGCCCGCAGACCTGTCCCGGCACCTGCCGTTCGTTGCTATCTCGCGGATCGGCGGCGGCGGTGCCGCGCCCTCGTGGCGCGGCGGGCTGCTGGTCGACCGGGCCGGGCTCACCCTGACCGGCTGGGCCAAACCGCACCGCGCCGACGCGCGCGGCCTCGTCCGCACCGTCGTGTATGAGTTGTCGACCACCCGCGGCGTGATTGCTAAAGCCGGGGTCCTTGTCCGTGTCATGGTCCTGGCCGGACCGATGCCTCTGCCGGACCGGAACGCGCCTGAAGGCATCCACCGATTTGTTGCGACGGTGCAGGCCATCGTGCGATAGATGCCCATTACATCGACCGCCCGCCAATAAGACCGACAATTGCGCCAAACCCCATCTTGAAGGCGGTCGAACACGCCTCGCTCGCGGCCTGCACCTGGGCTGACTCGCCACCGAAAAGCGCAAGAACAACATTCAAGATCAGCGAAACAACGGTCAGGCCCACAACCGTGGAAAAGATCAGCTTAAATCGCGGCGATACGGAAGCGTCCGGCGTCCGACCCTTGTCCATCCGTTCCCCTTCAAGTAACTCGATCCCGACGATGCGGGGCCTTGCGCACACTTCCGAGCCCAGGGCGTTAGATGCGTCCCAGGCGAATCGGAAATCCGCGCCGAGTTACTTGTCTCCGTTCGGTGAACAGGGAACTTGCGAACACTGTACGCCGCCATCTTCTGGGTCACACCGACTGACAGGTAGAGGATCACCAAGTGGCACTTGACGACTCGACACTCGTGATCCCGGGTGTCGGCTTCATCTACACCGCCGCTCCCGGCACGGCGAAGCCCGCGAACGTGGTGGCCCCGGAGACGCCGTGGGTCGATCAGGGCCACACGTCGGAGGATGGGCTGACGATCTCGTTCGAGATCAGCCGCACGAAGCGGCGCACGTGGCGCGCTCGTGCGGGGGTGCGGGTGTCGGTCGACGAGGTGAACTTCACGTTGGGGTGGCAGGCGTTGCAGGTCGACAACGACTCGCTCGCGGCCTACTTCGGCGGTGGCGACATCTCGACCGCGGACGTGTTCGGGGTGCTGAAGGCACCGGCGCCAATCGAGCGGGCGCTGTTCATCCGGCTCGTCGACGGCCCGACCGAGGTCGACCTGTATGCGGCGAAGGTGGCGATCGGGCCGAACGGTGAATCGACCGCGGGTCCGGAGGACTTCGCCGGGTTCCCGTTGCAGGCCGAAGTCCTCGACCATGCTGCCGCCGCGCATCTGGCGCAGTGGCTCGCCCCGCACCTCGGCGCCCCGTCCGGTGCCTGACCGTCCACTGTGGAGGTAGTGCATGTCTGCGCTTGACGCTGTCGCCGCGGAGGCGACCCGCGACCGGGCCGCGCCGCTGTTGGAACGGCGGATGCACGGCCGGACGTGGCGCTTCGGCACCATCGACGTCCGCCCGGCCCGGCTGCGCCGGTATGCCGTACTGGCCGAGTCGGTCGAGGGCCGGCCCGCGGAGGAGATCAGCGGCGCTCAGGCGGTGGAGCTGGCCGGGATGGCGGAGGAGATGCTGCGCTCGGCGTTGCCGGCCGTGGACCGGGACGCCTTCGACGATGCGCCGTTCACCGGCACAGAGATCGGCGAGTTGATCTCGTCCTACTTCGCGGCGGTAGGTGTGGGGCCGGGGGAATCTGCGGCCTCGCCCGTCTCCTCGCCGCGTGGCCGGAGGCGGTCGAGGCGGACCTCACGACGCTAGGCGTCGCCCTTGCCGACCTGTGGACGGGCCGGCTCACGTTGCGCCGCCTGCACACCCTCATTCGCGAGTTGCCGGGCACGTCCCGGCTCGCCGTCGCGGTCCGCGGCGGTGTCGTGCATGACGGCTGGGACGTGCACGCCTACCTGTTGGCCGCGGTCGTGAACGCGGTCCAGGCGAACACGCACGCGCTCGTGCAGGTGAACTCCCGCCGCCGGATCCCGCCGCCCAACCTGGTGCCGCTTCCTGGCCAGCCGCGCCGTACCGGTCGCACGGTGCGGGTCGCGGACCTTCCCGGCGCCCGCCCTTCCCCCGGCTAACACCGGGGCCGCGTGCGGGAGGGGGTCCGCCTCGTGACCTCTCCCGGTGGTGTGGAGGCTGCGCGCCTGTCGGTGCGGGTGCTGCCGGACACCTCGAAGTTCGCCGCCGAGTTGCTGCGCTTCCTGCGCCGCATCGAGCAACACGTCGAACTCACCCTCCGCGCCGCGGTCGACCTCCCGTCGCTGCTCTCCTCGGTCCGGCACGCGATCACCGCCGCCCGCCGGCTCCCGGTCCGGCTCCCGGCCCAACTCGACACCGCCGGCCTTGCCGCCGCGGTCCGCCGCGCCGCCGCATCGGCCGAGGACGGCGTGGCCGTGCGGGTCGGGGTCGAGCTGAACACCGCCCGGCTCGCCGCGCATGTGCGCGCGGCGGTCGCGACCCGGTCGGGGCGGGTCCGGCTGGAACCGGACATGGCCCACTTCGCCCGCGAACTGTGGCACTGGATCCAGCAGCTCGAAGACCGGTTCACGCTGTTTCTGCGGGTCGAGCCCGACATCGTCAACCTGCTGTCGTCGCTGCGGGCCGCGGCCGACATCGCCCGCCGCACCGTCGTGGTGCAGCTTCGCACCGACCTCGACCCGACCGTCCTGATCGCCCAAACCCGGGCCGCCGCCGCGCTCGCCTCGCGGACCGCGGGGTCGATTCGGGTGCCGGTCGACATCGACACCAGCCGGATCGCGGCCGGGCTGCGCCGCATCGGCGGCGCGGTGGCCGGAGCCGCCAGCCGAGGAGCCGGACTCCTCGCCTCCGGCGTGAAGGTCGGGCTGATCGCCGCCGGACTCGGCGCCGCGGTCGTGCAGGCCGCGAACCTCGCCGCCGCCCTCGCCCCGGCCGCCGGTGCCCTCGCAGCGATTCCCGCCCTGGCCGCGGTCGCGGGTGGCGCGGTCGCCGCACTCAAGATCGGTTTCGCCGGGGTCGGCGACGCGATCGGCGGGAACGTCGACGCGCTCGGCCGGCTCGCCCCGGCCGCGCGGGCGGTCGTCGACGAGGTCCGCGGGCTTGCGCCGCAGTTCGACGCGTTGCGGCGAGTCGTTCAGGAATCGCTGTTTGGGCCGCTGATCGGCGAGGCCCGCGCGCTGGCCGAAGTGTGGCTGCCGCTGCTGGAGACCCGCCTTTCGGGGATCTCCGGCGCGTTCAGCGCCATGTTCGCCAGGGCCGGTGAAGGCGCGCGGACACCGGAGTTCCTTGCCGGGATCGATGCGGCGCTGCGCGCGACACAGGCGGGTGTGGCCGCGTTCGCGGCGGTTACCGGCCCGCTCGTGCGCGCCCTGGGCGTGGTGATCGGGGCGTTCGCCCCGGCGCTCGGCCGGGCGGCCGAGGCCGCCGCCGCGCTCGCCGGCTCGTTCGCGCAGTTCCTACTGAACGCCGACCGGACCGGCGAGTTGGCCGGGTTCGTGTCCACGGTCGGCACGACTCTGCGCCAGATCGGCACGGTTCTCGTCCAGCTCGGCGGGATCTTCGCCGGGGTCATGTCCGCCGCGCAGACATCCGGCGGTGGGCTGCTGGCGACGCTCGGGCAGATCCTCACGAGCGTCAACGCGTTCGTGTCCGTCGGGCCGGGACGCGACGCCCTCGCCGGGCTGTTCGGCGCCGCGCAGGCCGCGGTCTCGGCGCTGTTGCCGATCGTGCTCGACCTGGTCGCGGCGATCGGCCCGGCGCTGGCTGATCTGCTCGGGCCGGGTGGGCTCGCCGGTGGGCTGGCCGCCCTCGCCCCGGCCGCGAAACCGGTCGGGGCTGCGCTGGCCGGGATCGGCCGCGCGGTCGCGCCTCTGCTCGGTCTGCTCGGTTCGGTTCTCGCGGACGCGCTGACTTACCTCGGCACGTTGCTGTCGATGCTCGCGGCCGAGTTCGGGCCGCTGATCGCCGTGTTCGCCAAGGCCGGCACCGCCCTCGCGCAGGGGCTGCTGCCGGTGCTGATGACCGCTTTGGAGACCGGGCTACCGGCCGCGGTCGCGGTCGGTGAAGCGCTCGCGACGGCGCTCGGGCCGATCGTGCCCGTCGTCGGCGAACTGGTGACCGCGTTCGTGCAGAACCTGCTTCCGGCGCTGACGCAGCTTCAGGGCGTCATGTCGAGCGAACTCCTGCCGGTGCTGACGGAGGCTGCGACGCAGGTCGGTGGTGCGCTGGTCCAGGCGCTGCGCGACCTCGCGCCGATCATGCCCGACCTCGCCAACGCGGCGGCCGGCCTCGCAACCGCGGTGGTTCAGGTCGGTGTGGCGTTGCTGCCGCTGCTGCCGATCCTGGCCGAGATCATCGCCCGGCTGGTCGGCTCCGGGGCGTTGACGGTCGCGGTGGAGTCGCTGACCGGGGTGGTCATCATCGCCGCCGCGATCATCGGCGCCCTGTCGAACGCGTTGCGGGTGGTGGTCGGCTGGCTGGTCCAGGCGTGGGACTGGTCGCAGCGCACCAGTGCGGCGATGGAGGCCGGTTTCGGCGCGGCGGTGTCCTACATCGCCTCCCTGCCGGGGACGATCCGCGGGTTCTTTGCCGGTGCGGGCGGGTGGCTGGTCGACGCCGGCCGCAACCTCGTCGACGGGCTGTTGAACGGGATTCGGCAGATGGCCGCCCGCGCGATCCAGGCGGCCCGCGATGTCGCGACGTCGATGGTTAACGCGGCCAAGTCGGCGCTCGGGATCCGTTCCCCCTCAACGGTGTTCGCCGGAATCGGCGAGAACGTCGTCGCCGGGTTCGTGGCTGGGATCGACTCCGCCCGCCCGGCCGCCGCCGGTGCGATCGACCGGCTTGTCACCGTGCCGTGCCCGCCGACGGTCGAGCCCGACGGCGGAACGGATCCGGTGGTGAACCTGACCGCGTTGGTGCGCATCGGCGACGGCCCCGTGCTCGACGCTGTCGAGACCGCCGTTTCCCGGGATCCGGAGCGGTTCGCCCAGCATGTCCGCGCGGGTGAGCGCAGTTTGACCCGTCGCGGCTGAGGGAGGCGTCTCGTGGGTTTGTTCCTTGGCACACCGGGCCGGCTCATCGCGCTTCCTGAGCCGGACCCGGGGGTGTCGGCGACGGTGGTGCGCCGCTTTGGCGTGCATGACCTGCTCGGCGGGGGCCGCGTCGTGGACCGGGCCGCGGTGGGTCGTCGCGAGTGGCGGCTGTCGTGGCAACGACTCTCGGAGGACGAGTTCGCGGTGTTGGAGGCGTTCCACACCGGGGCGTTCGGGCCGGGGCCGTGGGTGCTGGTGAGCGATGACATCGGCTGGAACTGGTTGACGCCGAACCAGGCATCCGGCACCGACGTGTTGGGCACCGCCGACGGGTTCACCGTCGGTCCCGCCTCTGGCGAGACGGCCGTACCCCAATGGGGCGGGTCGGTCTCCGGGTTCGCCTGTCTGGCCTGGACGGTCCCGACGAACGCCACGTCCGGGCGGTTGTGGGTCGTTCCGCCGTTGCGGTGGCCGTTCACGGCCGGGGCGCGCCGCGGTGTGCCCGTCGTGCCCGGGGCGGTCTACACGTTCGCGGTGTCGGCGGCGGCCGACGTGCCGGTCACGGTCCGGGCGAACGCCGGCTGGCTCGACGCCAACGGCGAGTATCTGCCGGCCCCGCACGCCGGGCCGCCGGCTGTGCTCGGGCCGACCTATCAGCGGCTGTCGGTCACCCTGCCCGCGCCGCCTGCCGGTGCGGCGTTGCTGGAGACCACGGTGTCGGTCGACCTGTCCACCGTTACAGCGAACGCGACGGTCCGGCTGGACCTGCTGTCGCTCACGACCGGGACCGTGGCGCCGCCGTGGCGTCCGGGTGGGGGCGTGCCGGTGGTGTCCGTGACCGACCTTGCCGACCGCTACCCGTGGCACGACGTGCACGACTGCGCGATGACTCTGCTGGAGGTGGGCTGATATGCGGCCGGTGACACCCGAGCTGGCCGCCGCGATCGAAGCGGCGGAGCGGCGGCCGGTGCTGGCGGTGCGGGTCGACTGGGACGGCGACGGCTACGACGGTGACGGCAGCGTCGACGACCTGTCGGCCCTCGCCGGGGAGGTCGTCATCGACCGGGCGCTCGCCGGGGAACTGCCCGACGAGGTGTCCATCGTGGAGGGCTCCGCCGCCGCGTCGTTGACAGTTGACCTCGACGCCGGTGGGTGGCAGGTCGAGGACGAGACCGGGCACGCGGCGTGGTACTTCTCCGCCGCGAACCCGGACGGGCCGTTCTCGTGGCGGCAGATCCTGGGACGTCCGGTCACCGTCGACGTCGGTTTCCACACCACTACCGGCCCGCAGTGGGTGCGCCGGTTCACCGGCCGCACCCGCGCCCTACCGGTCTCCTCCCGCCGGCGCAGCGCGCAACTGCGCGCGCTCGACGGGCGGGAGCGGCTGCGGCAGGTGGTGCAGGTGCCCGGGGCGGTCACCCGCGACGTCGGGCTCACCGCGACGTGGCTCGTCTCCTACGTCCTGCACCAATGCGGCATCCCCCCGTCCCCACCACCCCGAACCCCGTGGGGCACAGACCGGGTGCCCCGGCTGTGGATCCCCGCCCACGGGTCGATCCAGCCGCTTATCGCCGGCACCGTGACCCTCGTGCGCCGCCGGTCGACGGTCGCGTCGACCGACCGCGCCCAACACCGGTACGTGCCCGGACCGTTCGTCATCGCCCCGCACCTGTACTACAACCGGGCGGCCGAGAACGACCAGGTGACCGGGACGCTCACGTTCGCCGACATCACCAACCAGGGCGGACGCATCGTGGCCTCCCAGGTGTATCGGCTGGAGATGTGGGTCCGCGGCGACTCCACCCTCACGGCGCCGCCGGAGCCGATGGGGATCGTGATGGAGGACAACGGCCCCGACCGGCTCAAGACCACCGGACGGATCTTCCTCGGCCTCACCCCGGAGCGGCGGCTGCGGTACTACTGCACCGCCCGCGGCGGCACCGCCCCGGTCGCCGAGGCCACCGGCCCGCAGATCCCCGCCGACGGGCAATGGCACTTCATCGGGGTGCAGATCGACATCCTCGCCGACGAGGTCACCTTTGCCCTCGACCAGCGGCCTCCGGTCACCGTCGAGACGCCGACCGCGGCCCCGTACAACGAGATCTGCCCGTCCCGGGTCGTGTTCACCGCGTGGGCGCCGTTCGCCGAACTGCACGTCACGTCCGACCCGCTCGATGCGCCGTGGCTCAACACCGTGCCGTTCACCCCGGGCGCGCGCCTGGACCCCTCGGTGCTGACGCTGGACGCGGTGGTCGAGCGGGAGCCGCGCGAGGCGTGGGCACTGCTCAGTGAAATCGCTGCGGCGGAGCAGGCCGTGATCGGCTTCGACGAGGATGGCGTGTTCGCCTACCGCAACCGGACCCGCCTCACCGACCGCGATGCCGTCCGCGTCGTGCGCACGCTGAGCGCCGAGTCGGCAATCACAGACCTCGACGCCGAGGTCGCCATCGACCGGGTCCGCAACGTCGTCACCGTGCCGTACACGCCGGTCGTGATGGACACCGCCGTGCAGGTCCGCACGTGGGTCTACGAAACGCGGGACCTGCACACCGTGCCCGCCAACGGGACGGTAGAGGTGTGGGCGTCGCCGGAGCGGCCCCTCGCCGACGTCGACCTCGACGGGTACGCGGTCACCGAACAGCCGAACTTCCCCAACACCTACGTGACCCTGTCCCGCACGCCGGAGGGCACGCAGCTCGTCTTCGACAACATCACCATGACCGTCGTCGCCTGGACCGTCGGCACCCTGCGAATCCGCATCGTCAACGGCAACGCCTTCGACCTGCACACCGCCAACAGCGCCGGCTTCCCCACGATCGGCGTGGCCGGGGTCGCCTCCCGCGTCGACCGCCCGATCGGCGTCCAGGTCCGTGACCCCGACTCCGAAGCGGTGCACGGCCAGCAGCCCTACGCCGCCTCCGCGAACCCGTGGATCCAACGCCGCGAGGTTGCCGACACGCTCGCCCGCGCGCTGCTGGCCGACCTCGCCACACCGCATCTGGTCGTGACGAACCTCGTCATCGTCGGCGACCCCCGCCTCCAGCTCGGCGACCGGGTCCGCGTCGTCGACCGCGACGGGATCGCGCTCGACGGCGAGTACTGGATCACCGCCATCCGCGACCGGATCCGCGCCGACGGCCCATACACCCAGACCCTCGCCCTACGCCGCGCCGCCCCACGCTGACCACGCGGCACCGGGGCGGGTTGAGGAGGAACCGAATGCCGAATCCCGACCCGAGCCGGATCACCGCCGCGCTGTGGTACTTCGCCGAAAGCTGCCTCGCGATGCAGCCCGGCACCCAGTACGGCGGCACGTTCGCCGACAAACCCGGATACCACAACACCCGTAACAACCTCATCAACCAAGGCCGGAGCAACGACTACTCGATCCGCCTTGCCGCCGACCGTGCCGGACCGGGCGACAAGTGCGCCGCGTTCGACTGGACCTTCCCCGACGCCCAGAGCGGGAAGTACGGCACGATCATCCGCTACGGCGAACGAGTCCGGAACGCCTACCGGACAAGGGATCCACGCCTGCACGGCTGGCGGGAAGTCCTCATCCAAGCCGACTGGGACAACGCCGCCGAAGGGTTCGACTTCACGAGCTGGAGCGAACGGACGCCGGACGACTCCCACCTGTGGCACGGCCACTTTTCGTGCCTGCGGCAGTACCTCAACGACATGACCGTCATGCGCGGCATGTTGTCCATCCTGGTCGGCGAAAGCCTCGACACCTGGCGCGCCGGCCTGTCCCGATACGGAGGACCCAACGTGGCCGAACTGACCGACGCCCTCGCCCGGCAGATCCACAACGCCGACACCTACCTGTGGCGCGGCCTCACCCAACTCGACGACGTGGTGCCGGACATCAAGTCCGCGACCGGCACCGGCACCATCACCAACGAGTTCGCGCGCCAGTTCAAGCGGCTCGTCGCCGACGTCAAGGACCTGAAGAACCGGCCGCCGGTGACCGTCGACGGCGCCCAGGTCGCCGCGGCCCTCATCGCCGATCCGACGTTTGTCAACGCCCTGTCCGCCGCAATCATCGAGCGGCTACCGAGCACCGGCGACGTCGCCGCCGAACTCGGCCGTCGCCTGTCCGCCACGAACGCCTGAGCAAAGGAGGATCCCGGTGCCGGTCGCCGAGCTACTGATCGCCGTGGCCGGCACCGGCACCGTTACCACCCTCGCCGGTGCCGCGATCGGGCACCTCACCGGACGCCGCCGGCTCCACGCCGAGACCGCCCGCCTGCACGCCGAACGCACCGCCCTGCACGGTCAGGCCGCGCACGCCCTCGCCGAAGCGGCCGGAGTCCTCGCCGACGAACTGCGCAACGAACTCGAACGCCTCACCGACGACCTACGCGAAGCCCGCCAAGCACTCAGCGACGCCCAGACCGAGGCATCACACCTGCGCGTCGAGCTGGCCGCCGCCCGCGCCGAGATCGCTCGCCTCCAAACCCACATCGACCACCTCGCCCGCCGCTAAACCTCCGGTCGGCTCAGGTCATCGAGCCGGCGCCATCCGGTTCCGGCGACGAGTTTGGTCAACACGTCGCGAGCCTCGTCCTCGGTGGCGAACTCACCCAACGTCGAGCGGCCCGCCCGCCGCGCCTCGACCTCCCACAGGCCGCCGGCCCCGTTGTACCGCAACCACACATCGCGCCGGCCGCCCGTGCCCCAGTTGCCATTCCACCAGTGCTCCCGCGTCTCCACGCCCACACCGTATCGAACACACGTTCTAGCAGGTCAAGCCCAACACACCGTACCGAAAGGATCACCCTGTGAACGACAACCCGACCGCCGTCGGCGCGACCATCTCCGCCGCCACCAAGGCCGTACTCCTCGCCCTCATCGCCACCGGCGTACTGCCCTGGACCGACCTCCAGGTCGCCGCGGTCGCGCTCGCCATCACCGCCGTCGTCGACCTCGCCGTCACGTTCGGACTCATCCGCCCCCGCGTCACGCCGGTATCCGATCCGCACGACAACGACGGTCGATCGCTCATCTCGATCACCAGCCTCTAAAACGCGGACACAGCGGCCCCGTTCGCTTCCCATCCGGGAGGCGAGCGGGGCCGCTGTTCGTATTTGCGCGACGTCTGGACTGGATCCGGTAATGGCTCCTCAGCCGATAACTTGCACGTCCGAACGGCCGCCTGTTCCTATGTGTCGCAGGCGATCCCGTCGCCGTCGCGATCCAGCCCAGACCGATAGCCGGGCTGCCCCTTGTACAGCGGCGCCTTACCCGCCCGGCGGACCTCGTCGCAGTTCTTGTAGTACACCGACCCGCCACCGGTCGTCGCGGGCGGAGCGGGCGGGCGGCCCGTGGTCGCCGCGGGAGCAGGCGGGCGGCCCGTCGTCGCCGCAGGAACTGCGGCCGGGTTCGTTGCTGCCGCGCCGCCGGTCGGGCTCGTGCTGGCAGCGGGCTCGATGGCCGCGGCCGGCGCGGTCGTGGGCGCCGTGGTACCCGCGGGCTTCGGCGTCTTGTCCTCCGGTTCGCCAACGACCGCCCCAAAGACGGCGCACACCGCGCAGAGGGCTAAGACCCCGCCCGTGATCGACAGGACGATCGTCAAAGGCTTGGGAGCGGTTCGTGCCCGTGGAGTAGTCACCGGCGCACCGTACGGCGAAGACCGAAACTGTTCTGTCCAGTTTCCACACTGCGCAGCAAATCGAGCCCTTCGACGAACGCATCGAGGCTGGTGGTGCCAGCAGACTGTGCCGCTGGCACCGACGTCCCGAGCGCGGCAGGGATAGCCCTGCCAAGCGATGCGCTCGGGGACGCCTGGGCTACCCAGGCAGGTAGGGCGCAGCCTCGACTTTGGCGCGGCCGGTGGTGTAGGTCAGCAGGTCGGCGAGCTGCGGCTCCAGGAACGGTGCCGCAACGGCGGCGAACAGTTCGTAGTTGTTCATCCGCTCGGTGAGGTCGGGCCTGTCGCGCCATACGGTTGTCGGGTCGCCGCCCTTGTCCCGCATCCGCGCGCCGTGTTGAAGGACGGTGCCAAGGATGACAGCTTGGTCGGCTGCGCTCACCGACAGCGTGTCGACGTGCACGTCGAGGAGTTCGGGTCCCACCGGGCGCGCATCGCTGTGTTCGTGCCGTAGCTCCCGCACGACCCGCATGGTGTCCTTCCCGAAGTGCCCTTCCAGCTCCTCGGTCAGATCAGCGAAGTCGTCCACGAGGCGCGCAGCGTCGTGCAGGAGCGCGGCGACGATCAGGTACTGCGGGAGCCGGTACACGTGCTTGCGTAGCACGGAGGCGAGCTGGATGACGTGGCCGAGGGCAGGGCTGCCGTCGAGGGGGATGCCGGAGGACCACGACTGTGCGAGGGACAGCGCGTCTCTGACGAGCGGTTCTTTGGGCAGGATCCCCACGGAACGGACCTCACCGCGTTGCCCCGCACGCTCGGGACGGGATTGCTTCCCGTGGCGTGGTGTTGGTGCCGGCATGGGTGCCTCCAGTCGGGTCCGTAGGTGGGGTGCGATGACGGGCAGCCCGGGGCACGAGCCGGGCTCGATCGATGAGCTGCCCGTCATCGCGGCGCGCGGCGGGCGCGCCCTACCCTCGCGGCGGGGCAGCCGTGAGGGAGTTGGTGTGCTGGCCGGCTTCGGTGGCCGCCCAGTCGGTGACGTGGTGCAGTTCCTCGGCGAGGCGGTGCGGTAGACGCGGTTTCGCGGCTGCGGCGAATGCGTTGAAGTAGGGCACGCGGGCCACGAATTTCGGCCTGTCGCGGAAGTATGCGGCGGTGTCGCCGGAGTGCGTAGCGCGGCGCAGGATGGACGTGAGGCTGGCGACCTTGTCGGCCGCGCTGGCGTACACCGTCCAGTCGCTGAGCCCGTTCAGGTCGGGCTCGGTGCTGTGGTCTAGCGCGACGTGTTCGGCCTCCAGCCCGCGCACGGTCTGAGCGACGGCGGGGCCGAACCGGTTGGTCAGCAGCTCGTCAAGGTCTGTGTCGGTGGGCGCGAAGTACGGGGCGTCGTGCAGCAGCGCGGCAGCCACCAGTTGCGACGGTGCGGGGTCGAGCGTGCGGGTCAGGACGGTAGCGACGCGCACGGCGTGGGCGATGGCCGGCGCCTGGTCGATGACGTGGCCGTCGCACCACGTGCGGGCAAGGCGGAGAGCGTCGGCGACGAGTGGGTGGCGGGGTAGAGAGCCCATGGTCCGCTATCTACCTTTCTGTGCTGTTTGGTACTACGGTGTGCGGTCATGAAGCGCGGCCAGCGATCCGCCTCTTGGGAGGCCGACACCTGCGCGGTGTGCCCGGCCCAGCTCCTCGGCGCGGGCGAGTTCGACGTCACCGACCGGCCCGGCCGTGACTCCCGCTACGAGCCGACCGCCGGCTACCGGGTCAACGCCGTTACCGCCGCGCCCACGTGCGTGCACCCGTACCGGGTCGGGCTGATGCCCGGGGCGTACGCCAGCACCAACGCCCCGCTGCCCCAGGCGTCCCCGCCACCAGCGCCCGAGCCAGCGCATCTGGAGCTGCCGACGGACGCCGATGACCTGGAGGGCTGGTGCATCGCGATGCTGCGGGTGGTGGAACCGGAGGAGATGGCCTCCGCACTGGCGCGCGCGGAGGCCACCGCCGTTACCCGCTTCCCGGCCCGCCAAGTCGTGGCGGTGCTGCGGAAGGTGTGGGCGAGTGAGCTAGCCCGCCAGCACTAGCCGGGCGGCCTCACCGGTGAAATCGATGCTGTGGCTGCGACCGTCGCGGCCGATACCGACGGTGGCGTAGCGCTGGTTCAGGATCTGCAGCCGGCTGCGGGTGGTCGCGGCGTCGATCCAGTAGCGCGGGTTCGGCTCACCCCAACCGGCGGCGAGGTAACACCGGTGGGTGTAGTCGCCGGGGTTCCAGCCGAAGCGTTCCTGATCGGTCATGTGCACGAACCGGATCCCGAGCGCGGCGGTCATCCGCTGGCACAGCGTGTACTGCGCGAGGACGGCATGGACCATCTCGTCCACCGGCGCAGAAACCACCAGCTCGGCGGCATGTTCGTCGCCGTCGGTCAGTTCGAACACCGCCGACTTCAGTGCCAACACGCGCATCGCCTCGTCGAACAGCGGGCCGGTGTCGGTGTCGAGGTTCCACGAGGCGATGATCGGGTATCCGGTGAACGTTGCCCAGCAGTCGGTGTAGCGGCGCGCGGAGTCGCCGAGCCGCTCATAGTCCGGGTGGGCCTTCAGCGCGTCGAGGATGTCGTTGGCGCGGGCGGCGACTTCGGCCGGCGCGGGCAGAGTGGTCATGGTCATGTGGTTGATCTCCTTGTCTAGCAACGCTTTCCGGAAGGCTGATGTGGGTCACAGGTCCGTCATGGCGGCTCCGTTCTGCGGCGCACAGGGCCGCCGCATCCGTCGCTCGTCGGGCGTAGCGCCCCAGAGCGTTCATGGCGTCTCGGTACGCCCGGTGGTGGGAAGCGGGTGTGGGTGCTCGCGGGTCCGTACACCGCCGCGTGAGCGCAGCGCGATGCCGGAGTCGCGGAGGATGCGGTGCACGAAGCCGTAGGAGCGGTCCAGCTCGTCGGCGATCGCCCGGATCGACATCTTCTGGTGCCGGTACATGTGAACGAGCTTCTTGGTCATGGCGGCCCGCGCATCGCCGTAGAGGCGCCTGTGCCGTGACGGCTTACCGATCTGTGTCATCCCAGGCCGCCGTCGGGGTCGGTCGGCTCGCGCTGCATTGGGAACATCTCCGGGCCGCCGCGGGGCAGCAGCAGCCGGCGGCCGGTGTCGAGGAAGCCGTGCCGTAGGTAGAGGCGGCGGGAGCGTTCGTCGGATGCTTCGAGGTAGGCCGGCATCCCGAGCAGGTCGAGCTGGCGCAGGTGGTCATCGAGCAGGGCTGTACCGAGGCCCATTCGTTGCAGGTAGGGCTCGACAGCGAGGAATGCGAGGTGATGATGCGGCTCGCTGGGGTGGTGCTGCTCGAATGCGTCGTCTAGGGCGCGGAAGCGGTCCAGGTGACGGCCGCAGATTTCGGCTAGGCGTTCGTCGTAGCCGTCGATCGGCGGCAGCGGCTTGTCGCGGTGGAACCACACCGCCGCGCCCTTGTCGGCGAAGACGGTCCACACCTCGCCGTGGCGAAACGCGTGCTCGACGATCAAGGTGAACTGCTGGGCAAGCAGCCGCTCACGTTCTTCCTCGTCGTTCGGCACGAGCCATTCGGCGACAGCCATCTTCGCGAAGGCCCCGGCGATCCTTCGGGCAACCATGTCGGCCTGAGCCGGCTCCGCCCGCCGGACGGGAAGCATGGACGTCATCAGGCCACCGCCCGATGCACACCGACCGACGCGTCAACCGTGAGAGCGGCTTTCGCGCCGGCCCCGATGCGCTCGTAGACCTCCGGGCGCCAGACCTTGAGCATCAGCCCGACGATGATGCCGAACACGGCCAGGCCGGCGAACCCGGCGGCCGGTGTCCACCGCAGCGGCCCCGGGACGCCGAGCAGGACGTCGAGGTTCGCGATGGCGCAGGCCGAGATGACCAGCAGCGCGGCACAGGACAGCACGGGAGCGATCACGGCCTGCCACACATTCTCCTCATCACGTTCGCGGATGAAGAACGCGAGGACTGAGACCGAGGTGGTGGTAATCAGCAGAAGAACGCCGACGCCGCCGCTGGTCCCGCACCAGAAGAACAACTGCACCAACGGGTCCCAGCCCATCGCCGCGTACGTGAGGATGACCGCCAGGCCAAGGACGCTTTGGGCGAGGGAGCCGGCGACCGGCGCGTTCGTCTTCTGCCACACCTTCCCGAATATGCGAGGTAGGACGCCTTCGCGGCCGAGGGCGAAGATGTAGCGGCCGGTCGTGTTGTGGAACGAGATCATCGCCGCGATCACCGAGGTCAGGAACAGCACCGAGCCGATTCCGGCGACCGTGGCGCCCAGGTGGGTCGCCGCGAGGTCGAAGATCAGCCCAACTGATTTGTCCTTCGCGGCCTGGACGACGTTGTCCGGGCCGACAACAACGGTGATCGCCCACGACGACACCGAGTACAGACTCATCAAGATGCCGACGGACAGGTACGTCGCGATCGGCACGGTGCGTTGCGGGTCGCGGGACTCCTCGGAGAACGTCGCCGCCGATTCGAACCCGACGAACCCGAGCACCGCGAGGGCGAACGTGGCGCCGACCCCGGGGTTCGCCAACGTTTCCGGGTTGAGCGCGGCGAACGACATCACACCTTCGAACGGATGCAGCAGGTTCGCGGCGTCGAACACGACGATGACCACGATCTCGGATACCAGCAGCCCGGCGAGGACTTTGCCGTTGACGTCGACCCGCAGCACCCCGAGGACCGCCACGAGTGCCCACGACATCAGCGCCACGAGATACCACGGCACCGTTACGCCGAGCATCGCCAGGACCGGCTCTGCCGCCGCGCCGACCGCCCCGTAGAGGCCGACCTGAAGCGCGTTGTACGACAGCAGCGCCACCCATGCGGCGCCGACACCAGCCGGGCGGCCGAGGCCGCGGGCGATGTAGGCGTAGAACGCCCCGGCGTGCTCGATCCGGCGGGCCATCGCCACATAGCCCACCGAGAACAACATCAGCACGACGCCGATGACCAGGAACGCCACCGACAGCGCGATGATGCCGGTCACCGCCCACCCGGTCGTCACCACACCGGCCACGACCGTGAACGGCGCCGCCGCGGACAGGACGAAGAACACCACCGCCCACACGCCGAGCCGGTCGCGGGCCAACGTCTGCGCCACCAGGTCGCCGACCTGTGGACGAGGAAACTCAATCGTGGACATAACGGACTCCGAGGGGCAACAGAGGGGCAGAAAAAGATCAAGAAAGAGGGTTAGTGCGGGGCGAGGACCTGGCCGGTTTTCACCTGGCTCACGGCCTCAAGTACTTCGGTCAGGTTCGGTGTCAGGCACGCGCGGACCCGGCCGAGTTCGGCCAACGCCGCGGGGCGAGTCATCCGGTCCCACAACACGGTCTCGGTCAGACCAAGGAGGTCGACGAGGCTGGCCAGCATCACGTCGGCGGAGGACAGCGGATCGGCCCCGCCGTGCGAGTACGGCATCAGCCGATACGCCAACCGAAGCCCTGGCGCCGCGACCACGTCCTCGCGGCCGACCGTCTCCCAACCCGATCGGCTCCGGCGCACACCCCACCGCGGCGCCTTACGCACCAGACCGCGACGCTGCAACCGCTTCGCGACCTCATCGACCGCCGACGTCTCCCAAAACCGCACCCAGGTCGACAAGTCCTGATGCTGCGGCTGCGACAACATCGTGTCCAACACGGAATGCGCCAACGCATCGCGTGGCGGCTCGCGACGCTCCACCTTCAGCACACCGTTCTTCGCCGAGATGTTGCCGAACAGCACCAGCTCCGCCAGCAACGAGCCAGCCAGCCCGGACGCCAACACGCGCGAGTGAATCTCGCACCGACGGGTCTTCTGGTGCGCCACAAGGAAGAGGTCACCGGCAAGAAGCACAGGGCTCGCCTGGTCGGCCGGTTCGGTCCTGGGCCATGAACGCCCTGTATGCATGCCCGCCTCCTGCCTTCGCCTGGTTCGCCCACGATCGACGCCGAAACCCAGTAGAGCTACCGTCGTATGGCAGCGGGGCAGATAACGAAACGCACATCTACCCCGCGCTACCCAAGAGCCTTACGGTTAGTGCCAACAGAGTCACCGTTTCGCTGTTTCCGAAACGGGTTACCGAAACGCTGGAAGGGGCCAACACGTGATCACCGGCCACAGTTTGCGTCTCGCGCGCGAACAGCGGGGTGTAGGTCTCGACCGATTGGCGGCCTTGATTGGACGCACCAAAGGTCACCTAAGCCAGGTTGAGCGCGGCGTTAACGGACGGGGAGTGACACCCGCCCTGGTCCGTGCATACGAGGAAGCCCTCGGGGTGCAGGTAGAAGCCACGCCAATAGGCGGAAGCTTTCCGGAAACCATGAAATCGGTGAGCAACAACCTGGGCCGGGAGCGGACAATACCTCGGCAACATGGAAATGCCGCAACCTCCGTCGAGGATGCGGCAGCACGCGCAATGGATTTTGCAGTTTGGGCGGAGGCTACGAACGTGGGTGTAACGACCTTAGAGCGACTGGAGACTGAGACGCGTCGGCTTGCGAAGGATTACCTGACCCGGCCACCCATCGAGGTCTTTGCTCATACCTCGAAACTCACGCGGACCGCGTTCGACTTGATTCAAGGCGGCCATCAGCACCTGAACCAGACCCGCGATCTGTACGTCGCGGGCGGCTGGCTGTCAGCGCTGCTGTCGTGGATCTCCGGCGATCTCGGTCAGCCTGCCGCCGCAGCGGAACATGCTCGTGCAGCCTTGATATGTGCGGATCAAGTAGGTCATGCAACCCTTCGCGCCTGGGCGTTGTCGGTTGCGTCGAAAGCCGCCTACTGGGACGGGGACTACACAACGGCCGCCGACCATGCCCGGGAGGGCCAGAAATCCGGAGCGAACGGCACGGCGCTCGTCTTCCTCGCCTGCCAGGAAGCTGACGCACTCAAGGAAACGCGGCGAACGAGCGAGGCGGTCGACGCACTCAATCGAGCCCGGTCCTTCCGCGATAAAGTCGATTCAACGGATGATGTCGGCGGGCTCTTTTCCTGCGGACACGCAAGGCAGGCAAACTATGAAATTGGCGTCCGCCTGGCCGCGAAGGAACCCACAGAAGCACTGAAAGCCGCCAAGCACGCGGAAGAGGCTTACAAGTCGGGTGAGCAATGGGCATATGGAACCTGGGCACAGATTCAGTTCGGTGTTGCACTCGCTCGAATCCAGCGGGACAACATCGACGGCGCCAATGAGGTCTTGGAGGGCGTCTTCGAGATGTCGCCGGAGCATCGCCTTGACACTCTAGTTCAACGGTCCGGCGAGGTCGCTCGCGCGTTGCGTGAACCACGCAGGGAAGCGAGCCGGGACGCCCGAGCGCTGGTTGACCGGATTCGGGAATTTCAGGACTCCCGGGTTACAATCCGGGAACTGCCACAATAGGGAGTAGGGCATGAACGAGGTCTCTATGCGAGATCACTGGTGGTGGCGGCCCGGCTGGCGAATCGGACGCCGAATGTATACCTGGCACATTACCTTCGACGGCCAAGACTCACTTCACCGCCTCGTTGCCTCCTATCAGGCCCCACTAGACGAACTGCATGGCCTCGACAAGATACCTGCGAAGTGGCTACATCTAACGATGCAAGGTCTCGGCTTTGTTGACGAGGTTCCCGCGGAAGAGGCGGCCGCAGTTGTGGACAACGTGCGACAACGGTGTCGATCATTTACGCCGTTTGAATTGACTTTCGGCGCACCAAAGGTTGACCCCGAAGCGATTATGTTTGCTCTGCATCCCGCCGAGCCGGCCCGCAATCTCCGTAACAATGTTAGGGCAGCCATTGCAGACGTTCGCGGGATAGACAAACTGGAGGAATCGAACGAATGGAGCCCGCATGTGAGTATTGCCTATAGCAATTCCACCGGATCCGGCACTCCATACAAGAATGCGCTTGACTCGGTTACCGTTGAGCCGGCGGTTCTCGTGGTCGAAAGCGTTGATATGATCGTCCTCAACCGCGACAACAAGATGTACGAATGGGAGACTTTTGCATCAGTCCCGCTTACGGGCTAATGACCACTCGGGTCACCTTAGGCGAATCGAGGCCCCTTGCATAGCATGCTTGCCTTCCCGACCACAGACGCCAGCACCGGCATCATGCAGCGTTTAGGCATGTCCTCAGCCACCGGTCAGAGCATCCGAGTTTCGCCGCGACACTTTTCCGACTGAGTTCCGGTTCGTCGGCCCAAACCGCTTCTGCCGCAGCTCGCCACTCAGAACGCGTCCGACGAACCGCACCAGCCGTGCGCGGAGTCGCGCCCGGCAACATCAGCGGCTCATCCGCGGATTCACGACTCATCTCCTCTGCACCCTCAGGACGTTCAGCACCAGCCAACGCACCCGAGCCACAGAGGCAGTCCGAGTCGACTTCGTTCGACTCGGGCGCCATGGACGCGGCCGCATTCTGGCCGAGGTGGTGGACTCGCCAGCAGACGATGGGCGCTACGGCCGATGCCGCGATCACCAGAGCCCAGTGACGAGGGACTAGGCCAATGGCGAGCAGATGAGCCATTGCCTGACAGACGATCATGAGTCCGAGCGCCGCGAATACGTCTGCGCGTTTGCCAGTGGCGAACGCGCAGAAGCCGTAGACGCCGAGCCCCACGGGCAAGAGCCACGCGAGGGCGGGGACGATGCCGATCTCCACGGCAAGGTGGTACTCGCCGACCGCGGACATCAGTTCAGCGGCGATAAGAGCGATCCAGCGAACGCGCTGCACTGCGGACGCGCCGTTAGGCTGGGCGGTAAGCATCGGGACTCCTGCCAAGGGTCAGTTCCGGTGTGAGGCCCCGGGTTGGTGTTCCAGCACCGACCTGGGGCCGCCCATTCGCGAAAGGCGAATGAACGATCGCGCCGACGATAGCGAGCAGTGGCCCGTTTCGCCACTCCCCCCGGTGGGCGACGGTCACCCTCACGAAAGAGATGGCGACTACAGATGGTGAACTCGGATCACGGGGCCGCGTGAGCCCGGTTGCTCCGACCGGCGCTGAGCCGCTATGGTCGTTGTCGACCGTCCGCCTGTCGCAGTTTGGCAGGTTGGGCTAGCACGTAGGGCAGGCCATAGCACACCGGTTAGGCCGGTTGTCCTGAAAAGCGGAAGGTCGGCGGTTCGACCCCGCCCCTGCCCACAAAGCTCTTCGCCGGGCTTTGCAGACCCCGACCAGCGCTCGCGCGCGGTCGGGGTCTTTGCTGTTCACCCGCGCCGAACTCAAGTCATCAGCGCCTCTCCCGCAGGCTGGCCAATGCCCTCGAGTCCGACCGCCGCTGAAGCCGGCCGGTCCGTGTACGAGGCAGTCAACGTCCGCCTCCGCACCGACCAGCTAGTCATTCCTGATCTTGTGGTCGTGAACCACGATGACGACTTCGTGGTGTGGACGCCGGTGAGGTTGCGCTAATTGGAGAGATCGTCACGCCGGGCAACGCCGGCACCGACCGCGTAGTCAGGATGCAGTTTTACTCCGCCGCTCAGATCGAGTGGCACCTCCTCGTTGAGCAGGAGTCCGTCGACAGCCTCACGCTCCGGCTCAACCGGCTGGACGGCGCCCACTACGTCGAGGAGCACGTCGCCAAGGCCGGCGAGAGCCTCACCTCCGCCGAGCCATTTCGAATCCAACTCGACACCCAGTCACTACTCCGCCCTTGACCGCCATGTAGCAACAGGCCGAGACGCCGACCCACGCATCATGCTGAGCGGAGAACGGAGTGATGGCTCCGCTTGCCTATGTTGAACGCCATGGCAGATCGCACGTACGGCGAGATCCCTGGCTATCCGGTTGGCTCCGCCTTTACCAACCGGGCAGAACTGGCCAAATCAGGCGTTCATCGGCCGAATCAGGCCGGCATCTGTGGCGGCAAGGACGGCGCGGAGTCCATCGTCGTTTCCGGCGGCTACCCGGATGATGAGGACTTCGGCAATGAGATCATCTACACCGGCCATGGCGGCAACGACCCTCAGGCTAAGCGTCAAATAGCACACCAGAAGCTCATCCAAGGAAATGCCGGACTGGCGCGAAACCAATTTGAAGGTAACCCAGTAAGGGTCATCCGCGGGGCCGGCGGCGATAACGACCAATCACCTGCCTCCGGTTTCCGATACGACGGCCTCTTCCGAGTCGTCGACCATTGGCACGAAATCGGCAAAGACGGCTATCGCATTTGGCGCTTTCGACTAACCAAAATCGACAGTAATGCGAACCCATCGCCAGCCTCACGCACCGAACCCGCAGGCCGCGCCTCCGCCACCATCCAGCGGATCATCCGATCGTCAGCCAACGCGCGGCGGGTCAAGGAACTGCACGACCACCGCTGCCAGGTGTGCGGACTGCGACTAGAGACACCCGCGGGGCCTTATTCAGAGGCGGCTCACATCAAACCCCTCGGCCGACCGCACGACGGCCCCGATGTCCAGGGCAACATTCTGTGCCTTTGCCCAAATCATCATGTACTGCTCGACTCCGGCGCCATTTACGTCGATGACCACAGTGTGGTGCGCTCGGCGGTCGACGACATGAAACTAGGCGAACTTCGCACCGCAGGAAAGCACATCATCGACTACACCTTTGTGAAGTATCACCGCGAGCACTACGGAATCAGCGAAATCGAAATCGAGCTTCATGACCACGGCGGATGATCAGCTGAGGCACGATAGCCTGCACACCGCCACCGCAGTCCGCCCACGCCCTGGCCGTTCACCCGTCGCGCCCCGCAACGGCGCCAACCCAGCCGGCAAGTATGCGGCGCGCGCGTCCGGAGAAGGCGGCAGCGAAAAGACTGGACATCGGTGCAGAAGCGTTCATGCTGGCACGATGACCAGTCACACGCCGTGGAGCACCGGCCCCGCTCAGGACGACGGGCGGCTGGCGGAGATCCGTCGGGACCGCGGCTTCACGCGCGAGCAGGTCGCCGAGCGGATGGGCGTTCCGGTGGAGCGGGTGGCTGCCATCGAGGCCGGGCAGCACAACGATCCCGAGACCCTGGCCGGTTTTGCCGAGGCGCTCGGCGGTCGACTCCACGCGGCGATCCACTTCGAGGACGGCGAGATCGCGTCCCTCACCTGAATGAGAAGCCGAAAGCCGTCAGGCGGTGCGCCGGCGCATCGTCGCGACCGCTGAGCCGGCCAGTGTCAGCAGACACTGCTCCAGCTTCCCGTCGACCTGGGCAACCCGGAAAAGGGCCTCCGCGGTCATCTGATCGGCGTTTGCGTACGCGCTGAGGAAGCGGGCCACCCAACGGGTGTCGTACGTCGCGTCCTCGATGTCGGGGAACTCCAGCCGCCACGGGCCGGTCACGAGGCGTTCGCCCACCATCGTGGCGGCGAGGCACCAGGCTACGTCGTAGACGGCACCGACACCTCCGCGGTCGACCAGGGCGTCGAACGCCCCGACCACCCCGGCACCGTCACCGGCAAAGGCAGAACGGAGCACTTCTGCCGCGTCAGCGCGCACCTCTTGGGCGTCGGTCACGGCCGAACAGTAGAACCGCTGGTCAACTACCCAACACTTTCGGGTAACCGGGCACGTCACCTTGAGGCAGCACGCAGTTCCTCCCGCAACGCGCAGCTCAGGCGTACCGTGCACACCCGCCGGCCGTCGGCATCGGTGATCACGATCTCGTAGCTGGCGGTCGTGCGGCCGAGGTGCAGGGGCGTCGCGACGCCGGTCACCAGCCCGCTCCGCACGGAACGGTGGTGCGTCGCACTGATCTCGGTGCCGAGCGCGATGCCGCCGAACTGCCGCCGCGCGTGGGCCGCCGCACCGAGGGAGCCGAGCGTCTCGGCGAGCACGCAGGAGGCACCGCCGTGCAGGAGCCCGTACGGCTGGGTGTTGCCCTCGACGGGCATCGTGCCGACGACCTTCTCCGGCGACACCTCTTCCAGAACGATGCCGAGCCGGGCCGCCAGATCGCCCCCTGTCCACTGCGTGGGAGACAGGTCCCCCTGCGGTGGCGAGGTGCTCGACATGTCAGCGAGATTACCTATCACCGTTCGGCCTCGGCAGCTGAGTGCCCGAATGCGCACCAACAGCAAACTGGCTGCACTGACATATCCGTTTTTACCGGGAGTATGGCCTGAAACGGCACCACACCCTGAGCAGCGTCTCAAATGCGTGCAGCGACCTGGCCAAACACCTATCGATCCGGACGCGGCGACCCGCTATGGTGCGCACGGTCAGTAAGGGACGTAGGGAGAGCACCAATGTTCGACCGAGCGGCCGTCACACCGCCCAAGATCCGGCGCGGAATCAACGGCCCGAACATAGCCGAGCGATACAACGTGCTCGGGCCGAACGCAGGACGGATACTCGACCGGGTGACAGTCCGCCCTGAACTGACCCCTTCGAGTCCCCGACGGCGAGCCGTCCGGCTGG
The DNA here is from genome assembly GCF_016863615.1 of Virgisporangium aliadipatigenens. Classification (GTDB taxonomy): domain Bacteria; phylum Actinomycetota; class Actinomycetes; order Mycobacteriales; family Micromonosporaceae; genus Virgisporangium; species Virgisporangium aliadipatigenens. Next base: position 118,187 of record NZ_BOPF01000032.1, read on the forward strand.
TGGCCGGCATCGCCGCGGTGGCCCTGCTGGTCGCCGGCTGCCAGGACACCCCCGAGGACGGGGGCGTAACGGCCAACCAGAACACGATCCGCCTGTACGGCTCCGACGGAAACATGATCGGTAGCTTCGGCGGCTCGTTCAAGGACGAGCCGGGCATGCTCGCCGGCATGAAGGGCACCACGCCGCTCAACCCGTTGACGGACGAGTTCAGGCAGCGCCTGAAGGCCGTCGACGGCGCCCTGGAGGACTACAACTACGCCGGTGAGACCTACGACGCGGTGGTTATCGCCGCGCTGGCGGCCGAGACCGCCAAGGCCACCGACGGCGCCTCCGTCGCCAAGTACATCCCGTCGGTGACGGTCAGCTCCGGCACCAACTCGGTCACCTGCGACACCATCAAGGCGTGCATGGACGCGATCCGCGCCGGCAAGGACATCGCCTACCGCGGGCCGACGATCCGCCGCGGCGGCATGACCGACAAGGGTGACCCGTCGACCGCGAGCTACGGCACGCTGACGTTCGGCCGGGACAACAAGATCGACCAGTCGAAGACGGAGTTCGTCAACTCCGGGGACGACAAGACGCAGTACAAGGACACCGTCCCGGCGCCGCCGCGCGGCGGCGGAGCCAAGCCGCCGCCGCTGAAGATCGGCGCGCTGCTGCCGAAGACCGGCGGCCTGGCCATCGCGGGTCCGCCGATCTTCGCCGGCGCCAACCTGGCCATCAAGGAGATCAACGAGGCCGGCGGCGGCAACGGCGTGCTCGGCTCGCCGGTGGTGTGGGTCGACGGCGACGACGGCACCGACCCGGCCAAGGCCGCCAAGCAGATGGACGACCACATCAACGCGGGCGTCCAGGTCGTCATCGGCGCCAGCGCCTCCGGGATCTCGAAGGCGGTCATCCCGAAGGCGGTCGCCGCCAAGGTCGCCATGATCTCGCCGACCGCGACCGCGGACGAGCTGACCGGCATCGACGACAAGGGCTTCTTCTTCCGAACGGCCCCGCCGGACAAGCTGCAGGCCAAGGCGCTCACCGACGTGATCATGCGGTACGGCGCGCAGAAGGTCGCGATCATCGCCCGCGACGACGCCTACGGTAAGGGCCTGCTCGACAACGTGTCCGGCGAGCTCAAGGCCAACGGCGTCAAGGCGGAGAACATCAAGACGCTCACGTACGCCAGCAAGGAGCAGTACAAGCCGGACGACTTCACCAAGCAGGTGAACGACGCGGTCGGGTTCAAGCCCGAGGCGATCCTCGTGGTGGGCTTCGAGGAGTCCTCGAACGTCATCAAGGGCATCGCCGCGAAGGGCATCCGCTTCCGCGACTAGGTCCCAGGCAGCGCCCGAGCCCCCGGATACCGAGGTGTGTCCGGGGGCTCCGCGCATCCGCGCACGGGTCCGCCGATACGACACCCCGCCTGGCACGTTTCTGGGATCACCTGGGCATACCACAGGCCGTAACTTCGTCTCATCAGGTTGCGGCACCCGAGAGGACTCCCACGATGAGCGAAGATTACGACCCGAGCGGCACCGAGGACACCGGCAACGAGAGCCACCACACCGACCCGTACGAGAACACGATCGTCGCCGAGTACACCGACGGTTCCACCGTCTACACGACCGACGCGGACGGCGACGGGCTCGCGGACCAGGTGGCCACCGACTACGACTCCGACGGCATCATCGACGAGGCGTACCAGGACACGGACGGCGACGGCCGGCTGGACACCCGCCTGGTCGACGCCAACGACGACGGCATCGTCGACGGGCAGTACGCCGACACCGACGGCGACGGCCGGGTGGACGACGTCCAGCTCGACCGCAACGGTGACGGCCTCGTCGACGTGCACGGCCAGGACACCGACGGCGACGGGCGGATCGACACCGTGAGCGTCGACCGCGACTACGACGGCGACGAGGACGTTCGCCTGATCGACGCCAACGCGGACGGCCGCGTGGACGTCGTGGTGACCGACAGCGACGGCGACGGCGTGCTCGACACCGAGCGCTACGTGGGTGGGGCCCGCCCCGACCCGTACGCCTCCCACTGATCGACGACAGCGCAGAGAGGCGGGTCCGGATCACCGGACCCGTCTCGTTGTGTTCTGTGGCCCGGTACGCCTACCGTGCTGCGCATGGCTGACAACGACACCGTCGAGACCCGCGGCACCGAGCGTGTGGACCTCATCACCGCGGACACCAATCACGACGGCAAGGCCGACCTCTGGGCGGTCGACACGGACGGCGACGGCAAGCCGGACGTGTTCCAGTTCGACACCGACGGTGACGGCAAGGTCGACGTGACGATGGTCGACATCGACCAGGACGGCAAGCCCGAGACCGTGGTCGACGGCGACGGAGGCCTCACCCGCTAGGCCCGTCGAGAGCGCCGAGGGCTATTCCCGCCGGACGATCGCCCAGCGCGCAACCGCGGGAGCGGCTACCGAAACACCTAGGCACTACGCTCGCCACGTGCCCGAACTGTGGGAGATCGTAGGCCTGGTGGCCGTTGTCGTGGCGGTGTCGGCGCTGGCCGGACGGTTCGGTCTGTTGACCCCGATCGTCCTGGTCGTCGCCGGGCTCGCGATATCGACGGTGCCTGGGCTGCCGGCGTTCGAGCTGGAGCCCGATCTGGTGCTCATCGGGGTGCTGCCCCCGCTGCTGTACGTCGCGGCGCTGGAGACCTCGGTGCCGGCGTTCCGCTTCAACCTGCGGCCGATCCTGTTGCTCGCCGTGGGGCTGGTGCTCGTGACGGCGTTCGCGGTCGGGTTCACGGTGTACGCGATGGTGCCGGGCGTGCCGCTGGCCGTCTGCCTGGCGCTCGGTGCCGTCGTGGCCCCGCCCGATGCCGTCGCGGCGACCGCCGTGGCGCGCCGGATCGGCCTGCCCCGGCGGATCGTCACGATCCTCGAGGGCGAGAGCCTGATCAACGACGCCACCGCCCTGGTCATGCTGCGGGTGAGCGTCGCCGCGGCGACGGCGGGCGCGGTGACGGGCGGCGAGATCGCGTGGGACGCGGTGCTGGCGGCCGGCGGTGGATTGCTGTTCGGGGTGCTCGGTGCGATGATCTTCGGCTTCCTGCACCGGATGGTCACCGATCCGCTGATGGACAACGCGCTGTCGCTGCTGACGCCGTTCGCGGTGGTGGGGGCGGCCGAGGCGGTGCACGCCTCCGGGGTGATGGCCGTCGTGGTGACCGGCCTGCTGCTGGGGCACCGGCTGCCGACGCTGATGTCGGCGCAGTCGCGGCTGCAGATGGAGGCGTTCTGGCGGATGGTGCAGTGGCTGCTCGAAGGGCTGGTGTTCCTGCTCGTCGGGTTGCAGCTGCGGCAGATCCTGGAGGATCTCGAGACCGACGGGCGCACCGTCGCGCTGGTGACCGCCGCCGTGCTCGGGGTCGTGATACTCACCAGGTTCGTCTACATCTATCCGGCGCTGTATCTCGCCAGGCTGGTGCCGCGCAAGGGCACCCAGACCCCCGAGCGGGACGTCCGGGTGCCGACCCTGATCGGCTGGGCGGGCATGCGCGGGGTCGTCACGATCGCGGCCGCGCTCGCGCTTCCGGAGACGCTCGCGGGCGACGCGACATATCCCCGGGAACTGTTCGTCTGGCTGGCGTTCGCCACCATCGTGGGAACGCTGGTGATCCAGGGCACCACGCTTCCGGCGTTCACCCGGATCCTGAAACTGCCCGCGGACGACCCGAAGGTCGACGCGCTGGCCGAGGCGGCGACGCAGCACGCGGCGAGCCAGGCGGCGCGGCAGCGCTTGGAGGAGAACGCGGAGGGCGTCCAGGCGAGCGTCGTGGACCGCCTGCGCGTCCTGACCGAGCAGCGCTCGAACGTCGCGTGGGAACGCCTCGGCACGAGCGATCAGGAGACCCCCTCGCGGGCATACGTACGGCTGCGACGCGAGATGATCGACGCGGAGCGGGAGGTCTTCATGCAGGCCCGGGACTCCGGTCGGATCTCCGAGGAGGTCCTGCGGCGCGCCCAGCGCGAGATGGACCTGGAAGAGTCGATGTTGCAGAGAAAGTTGGAGAGCGCGTGAGCTGTACCCACTTGGACACCACCCCGCTGGACGCCTGGGCGGTGCCCGTTGACGTCAAGGGCTGTCCGGAGTGCATCGCGGACGGGCACAGCGACTGGGTGCACGTGCGCATGTGCCTGACCTGCGGGTACATCGGATGCTGCGACTCGTCGCCGCGGCAGCACGCCACGGGGCACTACACCGAGAGCCGTCATCCGGTGATGCGCTCGATCGAGCCGGGCGAGTTCTGGCGCTGGTGCTACGTGGACGAGCAGATCGCTTAGGCGCGCTGCCTCGCCACGTACTCCTGCCACTGCTTGACGAGGGCGTCCCGGGAGATGCCGAGCACCTTGTTGATCACTGCGTCCTCGTTGGACGTGCTCTGGAAGCCCTCGTACAGGGCGATCAACTTGGCCTCGCTCCACTTCTCCGAGATCATCCGGCAGGCGAGCCACCCGGTGAGGTAGTTCGCCGGCTCGTCGTAGAACTCCTCACCGGCCAGCAGGTCGGCGGTGCTCACCCCGCGCAGCGCCTCGCGCAGCTTGGACTGCTGGATGTTGGCGCCCTTGTACGAGACGTACTCGGCGAAGCCCTCCACCAGCCACGTGGGCGTCCAGCCGCTCGTCACCGGCGCCATCGCCGCGTGCGTGAACTCGTGGGTCAGGTCGTCGCCGAGCTGCAGCTGGTCCTCGTCGAGCTGGTCCGGGTTGAAGATCACGCGGGTGGCGGCGTACCTGTTCGAGGAGCCCCAGTTGTGCACCTCGTTGTAGTGCGGCACGGCGATGGCGGCGACCTGGTCGACCCGTTCGGGGTTGTCGCCGAAGTAGGCGTCGAAGACCTTGCGGTCCCGCGTGGCGATCACGAACACCTTGCCGACCCAGCCGGCCGGCCGCACCACGGCCACGCGGCCGAGCGCCTTCTCGGCGAGGTTCAGGATCTTGGCGGGGTTGTCCCGGCCGGCGCTGAACACGCCCGTGACGTGGTCGCTGCGCTGGACCGTGATCGCCTCGCCGTCCCACGGCTGGCCGCCGACGCCGGTCGGCAGTTCCTTGTCCGGGCCGGCCTCGCCGACGAGCGTCCACCTGCCGTCGACCGGGGCGAACACCGGCACCCACGGCACCGCCACCGGCTCGGTGTCGATGCCCTCGATCTGGTACGTCACGGTGACGCCGACCGCGCGCGCCTGGTCGCCGAAGCGTTCCCGCAGCGCCGGCGGCACCGCGCTGTCGTAGGCGCGGTCCGCGTGCAGCTTCAGCCCGTACGCGGTGAGCGGCAGCTTCTGCAGGTTGGCGAAGATGGTCTCCTGGCGCTTCACCCACGTCGGGTCCGACCGGTCCACGTCCGCGAGAAACGCCGCCTGGTCCTTGCCCAGGACCGCCGTGCCGCGCCGGTTGAGGAGGTCGCCGAGCGCACCGTCGCGGTTGGTGGCCGCCGGTGCGCCGGGACGTCCCTGTCCGACCTCCCAGGCCACCGCGACGTTCCGGTCGAACGCCCCCAGCGCGACCGCCCCGCCACCCGCCCCCAGGACGGCGAGGACCAGCGCGACGACGACCGCCAGCGGCCAGCGCGACGGGCGGGTCGGCGGCGGTAGGACGACCGGCGGATAGGCGACCGGCGCCGTGTAGCGCAGCGGCTCGTACGGGTTCGCCGGATAGCCCGCCGGCTGGCGGGGGATCGACGGGTAGGCGTATCCGGGTGTGTAGGACGACGGAGCAGGTGGTGCCTGGGGAACGGACGCCGGCCGGTACTGCGACGGCACGCGCGGGGGTGCGAACTCCGTCGGTTCAATACCGCCGGCAGGCGGCGGAACTGGGCTCGTCACGAACACCTGCCTGAACGGTGGGGGCACCTCAGTCTCCGGCAGTGTTACGTGCCGTGTCGAGACCGCCTGCCCTGTCGGCCGGGCGAAACGGTCCGAAAGCCCGACGAATCAGGTCACGATGGTCGGAACTACGGAGCCGCCCGGTTGCCGTCAGTTGTTGATCGCCGGAAGCGTGGTCAGCTCGGAGATCAGCGTGTTGGTCCGGGTGGCACTGCCGTCCTTCTGCACCCGGCGCAGGTACCACGTCTGCAGCGGCGTCCGGTTGATGTTGAACTGCCACGGGCCGCGCGGGCTGTCGATCAGGCCCACCTTGCCGATGGCGGCGTTGATCGCCTGCGGGTTGGGGTCCCCGTCGATCAGGCTCAGCGCCTTGTCCAGCACCATCGCCGCGTCGTACGACGCCATGGCGTAGGTCGTCGGCAGCGTCTGGTAGGCCTTGTAGTACTCCGACGCGAACCGGCGGTTGGCCAGGTTGTTGAGGTCGGCGGAGTAGTTCATCGAGGTGTAGATGCCGTCGGCGGCCGGGCCCTGGTCCTTCAGCAGCTGGAAGCCCTCGGTCAGGAAGCCGGCCGCGTAGAGCACCTTGCTCTGCGGCATCGACGCCAAGGACCACGCCTTCACGAAGTCGACCGCCTGGGTACCCGCGTAGAACGCGTACACCGCCGTCGCCTGGGAGGACTTCACACGGTTGAGGTACTGGGCGAACCCGGCGAGGGTGATGTCGGGCGGCGTCTGCTCCAGCAGCACCGTGCCCTTGCCGCCCCTGGTGTAGGCGCTGCGGAAGCCCTCCAGCTCGTCGTCGCCGGCCTCGTTCTTCGGCGCGAGGAGGTACGCGGTGCCGGTGCCGCCCTGCTGGCGCAGCACGTACCCGCCGAGCGCACCACCCGGGTCGACGTTGGCGTACGACGTGCGCCAGATGTACTTGGTGCCGTCGAGGGCCTTCGGGGAGGCGTTGGATCCCACCAGCGGGACCTGCTTCTGCTCGACCGTGTCCTTCAGGGCGGCCATGACCGTCGAACTGACCACACCGGACATCGCGGCGACGCGGTCCTGGTTGAGCAGCTTCTCGGCCGCGGCCTTGCCCTGGTTGGCGTCCTGCCCCTCGTTGACCACCACGACCTCGGGCGTGTAGCCGCCCAGCCGGTTGCCGGCGAGCCGCAGGTACAGCTCGAACCCGTGCTGCACGTCCTCGCCGATGGCCTTGAAGATGCCGTCCTGCGGCACCATCAGACCGATCTTGATCGGCCCCTTGTTGACCTCGGCGGCGCCGGTGGGATCGCTGTCGGAACCGCATGCCGACAGCAGCGGCACGCTGGCGCCCGCCGCTCCGAGGGACGCCAACAGCTTCAGCGTCCGCCGGCGATCGAACTGGGCCATGAGGGGTTCCTTCCGACGCAAGAAGTCGAATCGGTCGCGGACCGGTCCGGTGGCGTTGATACCGTCTTTTTAGGTACGAGTCAACGGCACGCGGCGTTCCCAGTGGACAGAGGTCGAGGCCGATGGTACGGGGTCGGGCCGGGGACGTGCGGACCACCCGTCCGGTCGATCACTCCGCCGACCGGCCCGGCAGGTTCCTCCGGCGGTACCGCAATAGGATGGTCCGCATGGCAGACGAGCAGCGCGAGGAGCCCCGCACCGTCCTGGTTGTCGGGCCCGACGGCCAGCCGTTGGGGTCGGTCGCGGTCGACGACAAGCGCGATGACGAGAGCGACGACCCCGCCCGCCTGATCGAGCAGCCGGCCAAGGTCATGCGCATCGCCAACATGATCAAGCAGCTGCTCGAGGAGGTCCGCGCGGCGCCGCTCGACGACGCCGGCCGGCAGCGGCTCAAGGAGATCCACCGGCGGTCCATCATCGAGCTGGAGGACGGGCTCGCCCCCGAGCTCCGCGACGAGCTGGAGCGGATCGTCCTGCCGTTCTCGGCCGAGGAGACGCCGTCCGAGCCGGAGCTGCGGATCGCGCAGGCCCAGCTGGTGGGCTGGCTCGAGGGGCTGTTCCACGGGATCCAGGCGGCGCTGGTGGCGCAGCAGATGGCGGCCCGCGCCCAGCTCGAGCAGATGCGCGGCCGGCCGGCGCTGACCGGCGGTCCCGGCGGGCGCGGCATCCCCGGGCTGCCCGGCCAGCCGCCCCAGCCCGGCGAGGGCCACGGCCCGGGGCAGTACCTGTAGATCCGGCTCAGAACTCCAGGTTTTTCTCTATCCACAGGGCGACGCCGTCGTCCTCGTTGCTGGCCGTGACCTCGTCGGCCGCGGCCAGCACCGCCGGATGCGCGTTCGCCACCGCGACGCCCGTTCCGGCCCAGGTCAGCATAGGAACGTCGTTGGGCATGTCGCCGAACGCCACCACCTCGGCCGCCTCGACGCCCAGCCGCGCCGCGACCCAGGCCAGCCCCGACGCCTTTGTCACACCCGCCGCCGAGATCTCCACCAGGCCGCTCGACGACGAGTGCGTCGCCTCGTAGGCGCCCTGAAGCGCGGCCCCCACCAGCGCCGTGAACTCGTCCGCGTCCCGCCGGCCGGCCCGCACCAGCAGCTTCGCGGCCGGCGCGTTCACCAGTTCGGCCAGCAGGGCCTCGTTCGCCCGCTCCCAGGGGCCGATCTGGTGCGCCGCCTCGTGGAGCAGCGTGCGCCCGCCGTCGCGTTCGACCGCGAACGCCGCCTCCGGCACCGCCTCGCGCAGCACCGCGCACGCGTGCGCCAGTTCCTCGGCGGACAGCGGCGCGGAGTGCATCAGTTCGTCGCGCTCCGGGTCGTAGACCGCGGCCCCGTTGGCGACGACCGCGATCGGCTTGTGCGACAGCTGCTCGTAGACGTTGAACAGCCACCGCACCGGCCGTCCCGTAGCGATCACCAGCGGCACCGGCAGCGCGTCGAGAACGGCGACGGTGCGGGGGCTCAGGCTGCGGTCGCCGCGGACCAGGGTGCCGTCGAGATCGGTGGCGACGAGCTTCACTCGGGCGGGGTCGTTCACCCTGACAACATACGGTCCAGGTAGGCGGCGACGCCGTCGTCGTCATTGGTGCCGGTGATCTCATCGGCGACGGCGCGCACCGCCGGATGGGCGTTGCCGACCGCCACCCGGCCGAATCCGGCCCAGTCGAACATCGGCAGGTCGTTGGGCATGTCGCCGAAGACCAGCACGTCGTCCGGGTCCACGCCGAGCGCGGTCGCCACCACGGCGAGCCCGGTCGCCTTGTCCACCCCGGGCGGGCAGATCTCGATGTAGCCGAGCCCGGCCTGGGTGATGCTGGCGAGGTGCGCCGGGACGGCCGCCCGGGCGATCGCGAGCAGGGCGTCGGCGTCGTGCTCGGGATGCCGCGCGAACCCCTTGATCACCGGGCCGGTCAGGCACTCCGCCCGCACCCGCGCCTCGACGACGTCGGGATAGCGCCACATCGGATCCGGGTCGCCCCACAGCGGCGACTCGTGGCCGTCGCCGGCCTCGATCAGCACCGACAGGGTGCTGCCGACGTGCCGTTCGATCGAGGTGAGAATGTCCGCGAGAACGTCGCCCGGCAGCCGCTCGTCGCGCAGGACCACCGGGTACGCCGGGTCGGAGAGGTCCAGCACCCGGCTGCCACCACCGAGGACGAGAAAGTCGGCGGCCGGGATGTCGTGCCTGACCAGCTCGGTCAGCCGGGGACCGCGGCCGGTGGCACCGACGATGCGGATCCCGGCCGCCTTGACCCGGGCCAGCACGTCGCGGGTGTACGCGCTGACGGTGTCGTCGCTGCGGACCAGCGTGCCGTCGAGATCGGAGGCGATGAGCTTGGGCAGTCCGGGTCGCATATTCCGTGCTCCTTCCAGAGGACGGAGGAGCAACCGTAGCGCGTTATCGCCAACGCGCCACGGCTCGAACCCGAATTCGACCTGAACCGAAACTCCCTGCTAGGGGGAGAGCACATCCCGTCCCACGAACGGCTGAAGCGCCTTCGGCACCCGCACCGACCCGTCCGGCTGCTGGTGGTTCTCCAACACCGGAACCAGCATCCGCGTGGTGGCGAGCGTCCCGTTGAGCGTCGCCGCGAACTGGTTCTTGCCGTCGGCGTCGCGGTAGCGCACGTTGAGCCGCCGCGCCTGGAACGTCGTGCAGTTGGACGTGCTCGTCACCTCGAGGTAGCGCCCCTGCGACGGCACCCACGCCTCGCAGTCGAACTTCCGCGCGGCGCTCGAACCCAGGTCGCCGGCCGCCACGTCGATCACCCGGTAGGGCAGTTCGAGCTTGGCGAGCAGTTCCTCCTCCCAGGCGAGCAGCCGCAGGTGCTCCTCGGCGGCCAGCTCCGGCCGGCAGTAGGAGAACATCTCCACCTTGTCGAACTGGTGCACCCGCACGATGCCCCGGGTGTCCTTGCCGTAGGAGCCGGCCTCCCGCCGGAAGCACGACGACCAGCCGGCGTAGCGCATCGGCTCGTCGAGCGACGAGAGGATCTCGCCCGCGTGGAACCCGGCGAGCGCCACCTCCGACGTGCCCACGAGGTACAGGTCGTCGGCGGGCAGGTGGTACACCTCGCTGGCGTGTTCGCCGAGGAACCCGGTGCCCCGCATGGTTTCCGGCTTCACCAGCACCGGCGGGATCACCGGCGTGAACCCGTACTCGACGGCCTGCTGGAGCCCCAGCTGCAGGATGCCGAGTTGGAGCATCGCGCCGATGCCGGTCAGGAAGTAGAACCGCGACCCGGACACCTTGGCGCCGCGTTCCATGTCCAGCGCCCCGAGCCCCTCACCGAGCTGCAGGTGGTCCTTCGGCTCGGCGAGGTCCGGCTTGGTGCCGACCTCGCGCAGCACGACGTAGTCGTCCTCGCCGCCGGCCGGCGCACCCTCCTGCACGATGTTGGGGATCGCGAGCTGGGCCTCGGTCAGCGCCGCCTCGGCCGCGCGCACCGTCTCCTCTGCCGCCTTCACCTCGTCGGAGAGGGCCTTGGTGCGGGCGATCAACGCGGCCCGCTCGTCCCCGGAGGCCTTCGGCATCTGCTTGCCGAGTTGTTTCTGCTCCGCCCGCAGCGCCTCGAACGCGGCCACGGACTCGCGTCGCGTCGCGTCGGCCGACAGCAGGGTGTCGACCGCCGATTCGGAGGCGCCGCGCGTCCGCTGGCTGGCGCGTACCAGGTCCGGGTCTTCTCGCAGTAGCCGCAGGTCGATCACGATTAGTAAGTCTATGTGTCACGACAACGGGGTAACGGTTAGGTCCGGCGGGCCGTCGTCCTCGACCGGATCGGGCCGCGGCGCCCGGCCGCCCTTGCGAGAGGGCCACGGCACGTCCGGCCGCCAGGCGGTGAGCAGCAGCGCCGCCAGCGCCAGGAGCACCGCCCCGCCGGCGAACCACAGCCCCGCGCCGAGCGACGTGCCGATCAACGGGTTGTCGCCGAACCGCATGAGCGACAGCTGGCGGCCGAACGAGAGCACCACCATGAACAGCCCGACCGCCCAGCCCACACCGGCGCCGAGCACCGGCCGGCGGCGCGCCGGGCCGAGCGTCAGCGCGAGGCCGACCAGCCCGAGCATGCCCATCCAGCCGACGTAGTACGGCAGCAGCTGCCAGGCCGAGGAGGCCAGCTCGGCCAGGTAGATCTCCGGGCGGGCACCGCCGCGGATCTCCCGCACGGAGTCCTCGCTGCCGGTCAGCGTCACCCACGGCTGGAACTCCGCCGCGACCAGCAGCACGACCGCCACGGCGGCGGCCACCAGCGCCGGGTAGTTGGGTCCCGCGCCGGTGGGTTCGGGATCGTTCAGCACGCGGTCGAACAGGCGCGGGCGCCCGTCGTCGCCCCACTCGACAGTCCCGTCGGCGGCCATGGCGGCCACTATGACATGCCTATCTGTCTTTAGGCTGGGAGCCGCCCTTCCGGTCGGCCCGGGTGTCGCGCAGGACCTGCCGCACGACGTTGCGGCCGGGGATGCCGGTGACCCCGCCGCCGCCGTGCGTCGCCGAGCCCGCCTGGTACAGGCCGGTGATCGGGGTGCGCAGGTCGGCGTAGCCGGCCGCCGGCCGGCAGTGGAACATCTGCCCGGGCGTCAGCTCGCCGTGGAAGATGTTCCCGCCGACCAGCCCGTACTCGTCCTGCATGGTGTCGGGGCCGATCACCTGCCGGCCGACGATGGAGTCCGTGACGCCGGGCGCCACCGCTTCGAGCCGCGCGACGAGCCGGTCCGCGTACGCGTCGAGCGCCGCCTTGTCGGGCCGGTCCGCGTAGGTGTGCGGCACCCACTGGGTGAACATGCTGATCACGTGGTGCCCGGCGGGGGCCAGCGAGTCGTCGAAGACGCTGGGGATGCAGACGTCGGCGAACGGCAGCGTGGCCGGTGCGCCGTTCACGGCCTCCTGGTAGGCGCGCTCCACGTCGTCGAGCGACTCGGCCAGCACGATCGTGCCGCCGTACACCTGCGGGTCGAACTCCGGGTGCGCGCTGAAGACGGGCAGCCGGTCGACGGCCAGGTTCACCTTCACCGTGCCGGAACGGGTCTGCCAGGACTCGATGTCGCCCACGAAGTCGTCGGGGAGCTGCTTGCGCTCCACCAGTTCCAGAAAAGAGATCTTGGGGTGTGCGGTCGTGACGACGACCGGGGCGGACAGCTCCTCGCCGTCGGCCAGGGTGACCCCGGTGACCCTGCCGTCGGCCACGTCGATGCGGGCCACGGCCGCCTCGGTCCGGACCTCGGCCCCGAACGCCCGCGCCGAGTCGGCCAGCGCCCGGGTGACCCCGCCCATACCCCCGCGGGGGAAACCCCACGTGGTCTCGCCGACGTGGTGGTGCAGCATGACGTACGCCGTGCCGGCGCTGCGCGGGCCGGCCCACGTGCCGATGACGCCGGAGACGGAGAGCACGCCGCGCATCGCGTCGGAAGAAAAGCGTTCCTCGACCAGGTCCGCGATGCTCGCGGTGAACAGCCGCGTCAGGTCGAACGCCGCCCGCACGTCAACCTTGCGCAGCTTCGTCGCCAGGCGCGCCTGCCCGAGCAGGTCCCGCGGCTTCTTCGAGCCGAGCTTCGGCGGCACCTCGTGCAGGAGCGGGCCGACGAGCGTGCCCAGCCGCCCGAGCCACGCCTCCCACTCCTCGTACGCGACGGCGTCCTTCGGGGAGAACTTGCCGATCTGGGCGGCCCGCGCCGCGGCGTCGGACGGCAGCGCGAGGTACCCGCCGTCGCGGCGCGGCGCGAAGTACGGCCCCTGCGGGAAGACGTGGTACCCGTGGCGATCCAGCCGCAGGTCGCGCACCATGCGCGGGGGCAGCAGGCTGACCACATAGGACAGCGAGGTGACCGTGTAGTCGTCCCCGAACGGCCGCTCCGACACCGCGGCCCCGCCGACGACCGGCCGGCGTTCCAGCACCACGACCCGGCGGCCCGCCTTGGCGAGGTACGCCGCGGCGACCAGCCCGTTGTGGCCGCCACCGACCACGATCACGTCATAGCTGCCCATGGGCTGATCCTGCCCGGCGCGTGGCGCCGCCGCTACGGTCTTGACCCCACTCCCGACCCGCCCCGGGCGCGGACACCGGCGACCCGATCAGCGGTCGTAGCGGCCCAGCGACAGCAGCCCGCCGGCGAAACACAGGAAGGCGGCCGCCAGCACCCCGAAACCTCCGCCGGGGGCACTCTCGACGGTGAGGTTGAGCCGCGGGAGGTCCAGCAGCGCCGTGACGTGCCGGCTGTCGGTGTTGGTCATCGTCCACACCGCCAGCGCCGCCGCGAACAGCCCCAGGACCGGAGCGACCAGCCCGGCGACCTGACGCGCCCGCCCCCGCGCGAACGCCGCCACCGCGACCAGCGCCAGCAGGATCACCAGCGCCGCCAGGAACCACTTGCCGCGCGGCGCGTCGAACACCGACACCGTGCCCTCGCGTGCCACGCCGGCGGGCAGCCGTCGGGTCAGCACCGTGTACGACAGCCACGGCAGCGCGAGCGCACCCACCGCGGCCAGCAGGCCCGCAGCGGCGAGCCCGGCGCCGGTCCGGACCAAGATCTGCCGGTTCATAGTTGATCCCTCCGAGACCGCTACTGTGTCCGCCCCTGTCAACGGGGATGAAGTAGCGTTCGGTTCATGGCTACTCGCACCTCATCCGCCGAATGGCGGGGCAACCTGAAGGACGGTTCCGGGACGTTCGCGCTCGGTTCCGGCGCCTTTGAGGGTTCCTACAGCTTCGTCTCCCGTTTCGAGGACGGCGCCGCGTCAAACCCGGAGGAGCTGATCGCCGCCGCGCACGCGTCCTGCTACTCCATGGCGCTGTCCAACATGCTCGCCGGAGCCGGCTTCACGCCCACCTCCGTCGCCACGAAGGCGTCGGTGCGGCTGGAGAAGACCGACGCCGGGTTCGCCATCACCCGGATCGACCTGGTCACCAAGGGCGACGTGCCCGGGATCGACGAGCCGGAGTTCCGCAAGCACGCCGAGGCCGCCAAGGTCGGCTGCCCGGTCTCGGGTGCGCTCAAGGCCGTCGAGATCACCCTCGACGCCTCCCTGGTCTGACCTATCGCGTCTGGGTCACGGGCCGCCGTGGCCCAGACGTGCCGCGTTGCGGGCAGAATTGCCGGCGTGCCGGTGCGGATGACGCGGGAACGCTTCGAGGAACTCGTGGGCGAGGCCCTCGACGAGGTGCCCGACGAGTTGTTGAGGCTGATGGACAACGTCGTCGTCCTGGTCGAGGACGATCCGCCGCCCGGCGAGGCCGACCTGCTCGGCCTGTACGAGGGCCACGCCCTCACCGAACGCGGCGTCGACTACTCCGGCGTGCTGCCGGACCGCATCACGATCTTCCGCCGGCCGATCCTGCGGGTCTGCGCCGACGAGGACGAAGTGGTCGACGAGGTGGCTGTGACCGTCGTCCATGAAATAGCCCATCACTTCGGTATCGACGACGATACGTTGCACCAGTTGGGCTGGGGTTGAGCACCCCCGAACGAGCACCGAAACGCTACGCTCACCGGCGTGCAGAGCGAACTCTTCAAAGCTGAGAGCATGGCGCAGCCGGCCACGCAGGTCGGTATGTCCCTGCAGCACTCCAAGGCCGTCAAATACGCCGTAAACGGCGAGGTTCTGGCTCGTCAGGGCGCCATGGTCGCGTTCCGTGGCAACCTCCAGTTCGAGGTCAAGAGCCAGGGCGTCGGAAACTTCCTGCGCCGCGCCGTCACCGGCGAGGGCGTGCCCCTGATGGCCGTCAAGGGGCAGGGTGAGGTCTGGTTCGCCCAGGCCGCCGCCGACTGCTTCATCGTCGAGCTCCAGGGCAACGACGCGCTGTCGGTCAACGGGCGCAACGTCCTGGTCTTCGACCCCTCGATCCAGTACCAGATCTCGATGGTCCGCGGCGCCGGCATGTTCGGCGGCGGGCTGTTCAACTGTGTCTTCACCGGCCAGGGCAAGCTCGCCCTGACCTGCGAGGGCCCGCCGATCGTCATCCCGGTGACCCCCCAGGCGCCGGTCATGGTGGACACCGACGCGGTGGTCGGCTGGTCGGCCAACCTCCAGACGACGATCAACAAGTCGCAGAGCCTCGGCTCGATGCTCCGCGGTGGTTCGGGTGAGCTGTTCCAGCTCGCGCTGAGCGGCCAGGGGTTCGTGATCGTCCAGCCGAGCGAGGGGCAGCCCAACCCCGGCCAGCAAAAGAGCGGCGGCCTCCTGGGCGGTCTCGGCGGCTAGATCCTTACTTGCTTCATTGCGACGGTCCGCCTCGGTGCGGACCGTT
>NZ_BOPF01000033.1 GCF_016863615.1 Virgisporangium aliadipatigenens
CCCGGCGGGCCCGCGAAATAGATCTCTAAAGGGTCTCGATCGGACGCCCGTCGAAGTCGATGGCGGAGTAGAGGGCGAGTTTCTCCAGCCGGTGGTAGGAGTCGATCACGCGGATCGTGCCGGACTTGGAGCGCATGACGATCGACTGCGTGTACGCCCCGCCGGAGCGGTACCGCACGCCACGCACCAGGTCGCCGCTGGTCACGCCGGTGGCGCAGAAGAACATGTTGTCGCCGGAGACGAGGTCGTCGGTGCTCAGCACCCGCGCCAGGTCGTGACCGGCGGCCAGCGCCTTCTCCCGCTCGGCGTCGTCGCGCGGCCACAGGCGGGTCTGGATCGCGCCGCCCATGCACTTGAGCGCGCAGGCGGAGACGATGCCCTCCGGCGTGCCGCCGATGCCCATCAGCACGTCGACGTCGCTGCCCTCCCGGGCGGCGCTGATCGACCCGGCGATGTCCCCGTCCGAGATGAACCGGATCCGTGCGCCCATCCCGCGCACCCGCCGGATCAGGTCCTGGTGCCGCGGCCGGTCCAGGATGCAGACCGTCACGTCGGAGACGGCCGAACGCTTCACCTTGGCGATGCGGCGCAGGTTCTCCTCGACGCCGGCCTCGATGTCGATCACGTCGGCGCAGTCCGGCCCGACGGCCAGCTTCTCCATGTAGAAGACCGCGCTCGGGTCGAACATCGCGCCCCGCTCGGCCACCGCCAGCACGGCCAGCGCATTGGGCATGCCCTTGCTCATCAGCGTCGTCCCGTCGATCGGGTCGACCGCCACGTCCACCTCGGGACCGGTGCCGTCGCCGACCCGCTCGCCGTTGTAGAGCATCGGGGCGTTGTCCTTCTCGCCCTCGCCGATCACGACCACCCCGGTCATCGGGACGGAGTTGATCAGCTTGCGCATCGCGTCGACGGCCGCGCCGTCGCCGCCCTCCTTGTCGCCGCGACCCACCCAACGGCCCGCGGCCATCGCGGCCGCCTCCGTGACCCGGACCAGGTCCAGGGCGAGGTTACGGTCGAGATCCTGAGGCTTGCGTACAGGTACGTCCATCGGGTTCCTCCTCGCGCTGACCGCAATCCTCCCATGGGGGGTGTGCGCGGGCCCGGGGCCATGGGCGAGGATGACGCGGAGCGAGGTGATTGTGTGAGTGAGAGTTCCTGGCCCCAGGGAACCGGTCGGGCCCCCCGGCCGCCCGACTCGACCGATCCCGATCTGGCGCCCCTGCCGCCCGACGGTCCAGGTCCGGCCTACGGCGAAGACCATCCGCCGGCGCTGACGGGGCAGATCCCGGCGTACGCCGACGACACCGACTACGACGATGACGACGAGCCCGTCGAGGACGGCCTGCGCGAGAACCGCGGTCCCGTCCAGGCCGTCGCCGAACGCAGCCGGCGCCCGCGCGACATGGTGATCTCCATAGGCGTGCTGGTCGGCATCCTGCTGGTCCTCTTCGGCGTGTACAGCTTCCTCGGCGGCGGCGACTCGGCGGCGATCGACCCCGGTCCCACGTACGCGGAGGCGCGGGCGGCGGCCGCCTTCCCGGTGCTCGAACCGAAGGGGCTCAGCGACGACTGGAAGCCGGTGCGCGCGCTGTACCAGCCGCAGCAGTCCGGAGCGGAGCTGCGCGTCGGCTACGAGACGCCGGACGGCGGTTCCGTGCAGCTGATCGAGGGCAGCCTGCCGCCGGAGGAGATGCTGCGCCGCGAACTCGGCGGCGAGCGGACCTCGTCCGGCAACGTCGACGTGGGCGGCAGGTCGTGGGAGAGCTACCCCGCGCGAACCGGTGAGAAGGCGCTCGTGCTGCGCGAGCCGGGCCGCACGGTGATCGTCGTCGGCAAGGCCTCGGAGGACGAGCTGAAGCAGCTCGCGGGGTCGCTGAAGTGATCTTTTGCCGCCCGCCCGGCTAGCTTTCCGGGCGGGCGGCGTCCAGCTTGGCCCGGGCGTCGTCCAGCCACTGCTGGCAGATCGCGGCCAGCTTCTCGCCGCGTTCCCACAGGGCCAGCGACTCCTCCAGGGTGGCGCCGCCGGCCTCCAGCCGTTCGACGACGCCGGCCAGCTCGGCCCGGGCCTGCTCGTAGCTCAGTTGCTGCTGCTCAGTCATCGCTGGCGACCTTAGCGGTCAGCTCGCCGCCCGCCAGCCGCACCCGCAGCGTCTCGCCTTCCGCTACCTCTTCCGGGGAACGCACGACCGCCCCGTCGGCGCGCTGCACGATGGCGTAGCCGCGTTCCAGGGTGGCCCTCGGCGACAGCGCCCGCAGCCGCGCGGTGGTGTGCGTGAGCCCGTCGTCGGCCCGGTCGAGGCGGTGGCGCAGGATGCGTTCGGCCCGGTCGCGCAGCGCACTGGTGTCGGCCGCGAGCCCGTCGAGGACGGCGTGCGGCTTGGCCAGGGCGGGGCGGCTGCGCATCCCGTCGAGGCGGTGCTGTTCGCGTTCGATCAGGTGGTGCATCGTGCGGCGGAGGCGACCGCGCGCCGTGTCGATGAGGCGCCACTCGTCGCGCAGGTCCGGCACGACCCGCTTGGCGGCGTCGGTCGGGGTCGACGCGTGGTAGTCGGCGACGTAGTCCACCAGGTGGGTGTCGGTCTCGTGGCCGATCGCCGAGATCACCGGCGTGCGGCAGCCGAACACGGCGCGGCACAACCCCTCGTCGGAGAAGGGCAGCCGGTCCTCGGCGCTGCCGCCGCCCCGGGCCAGGATGATCACGTCGACGCCCTCGTCCGCGTCGAGGACCCGCAGGGCATTGATCATCTCCGGAACGGCCTGCGCCCCCTGCACCGCCACGTTGATCACCCGGAACTCCACGGACGGCCAGCGGCGCTTGGCGTTCTGCAGCACGTCGCGCTCCGCCGCGCTGGCCCGGCCCGTGATCAAGCCCACTCTGTGCGGCAGGAACGGCAGCCGCCGCTTGCGCGACCGGTCGAAGAGACCCTCGGCGTTCAGCAGCTTGCGCAGCTTCTCGATCCGGGCCAGCAGTTCGCCGATGCCCACCTGCCGGATCTCGTCGGCGCGCAGGCTCAACGTGCCCCGGCCCGGGAAGAAGTCCGGCTTGGCCCGCGCCACGATCCGGGCGCCGCTCTCCAGCTCGGGTGCGCCGCGATCCAGCACGTCCCGGTTGGTGGTGATCGTCAGGCTGAGATCCGCCGACGGGTCCCGCAGCGTGATGAACACCGTGCCGGCACCGGGCCGGCGGGTGATCTGCGCCACCTGCCCGTCGATCCAGACCCACCCCAGCTTCCCGATCCACGCGGAGATCTTCTGGCTGACCACGCGCACCGGCCACGGCTGCTCGGGGGACGATTCCGACACGGGTGCCACCCTATCGGCGGCACGTACCATGGCCGGGTGACCACCTCTCCGAAGCGGGTTCTGCTGGCCAAGCCGCGCGGGTACTGCGCCGGCGTCGACCGTGCGGTGCAGACCGTCGAGAAGGCGCTCGACCTCTACGGCGCACCGGTGTACGTCCGCAAGGAGATCGTGCACAACAAGCACGTCGTGACCACGCTCCAGGCGCGCGGCGCGATCTTCGTGGAGGAGAACGAGGAGGTGCCCGAGGGCTCCGTCGTGATCTTCTCCGCGCACGGCGTGGCGCCCGAGGTGTACGCCCAGGCCAAGGAGCGTTCGCTCAAGGCCATCGACGCCACCTGCCCGCTGGTGACGAAGGTGCACCACGAGGCGCGCCGGTTCGCCAACGACGATTACGACATCCTGCTCATCGGGCACGAGGGGCACGAAGAGGTCATCGGCACCACCGGCCAGGCGCCGGCCCGGATCACGCTGGTCGACGGGCCCGACTCGGTCGAGCAGGTGGAGGTGCGGGACCCCTCGAAGGTCGTGTGGCTGTCGCAGACCACGCTCTCGGTGGACGAGACCATGGAGACCGTCAACCGGCTCAAGCTCAAGCTGCCGCTGCTCCAGGCGCCGCCGAGCGACGACATCTGCTACGCCACGCAGAACCGCCAGCTCGCCGTCAAGGAGATCGCGCCGGAGTGCGACGTCGTGCTGGTCGTCGGTTCGCAGAACTCCTCCAACTCGCAGCGGCTGCGTGAGGTGGCCGTCGACTGCGGTTCCAAGGCGGGGTACCTGATCGACTTCGCCTCCGAGATCCAGGAGGAGTGGCTGACCGACGCCACCACGGTCGGCCTGACCTCCGGGGCGTCGGTGCCGGACGAGCTGGTGATGGACGTGCTGGCGTTCCTGGCCGAGCGCGGCTTCACCAGCGTCACGGAGGTCAACACGGCGGAGGAGCGCCTGACCTTCAGCCTTCCCCAGGAGCTCAAGCGCGACATGAAGGCTGCTGCGGCGCGGGCCTGATCTTTGCGCGGGCCCTGGTCGGCCTCGGGCGAGCCGCAAGATCGGCGCTACTCGTCGCTCAGCAGCGCCTCGTACTCCGACTCGACCAGCTCCGTCGCCTGGACGGACCGCGGCGCGACCTCGACCTGCGGGGGCGCCGGCAGGTCCGTGCCCGACACGCCCAGCTCGGCGAGCTTGCGGGCACTGACCAGGACCCGGGCCTCCAATGAACCGACCGCCCGGTTGTACGCCGTCACCGACGCGCTCAACGAGGTGCCCACCTTCGCCAGGTGATCGCCCATCGTGGACAGCCGCCCGTACAGCTCGCGGGCGATCGTGTGCACCGTCATGGCGTTGCGCGCCAGGGCCTCCTGACGCCAGGCGTAGGCGATCGTGCGCAGCAACGCCACGAGCGTCGACGGCGTCGCCAACACCACGTTGCGGCTGAACGCGTGCTCCAGCAGCGTCGGATCCCGCTGCAACGCCGCGTCCAGGAACGGATCCGCCGGCAGGAACAGCACCACGAACTCCGGCGTCGGCTCGAACGCCTCCCAGTACGCCTTGGCCGACAGCTGATCGACATGGGCGCGCACCTGCCTGGCGTGGTGCAGGAGGCGTTCGTTGCGCACGTCGTCCTCGCGCGCCTCCATCGCCCCCAGATAGGCGTCGAACGGCACCTTCGCGTCCACCACCACCTGCCGCCCGCCGTGCAGGTGCACCACCAGGTCCGGCCGCACGCCGCCGGCGTCGGTGCGGCCGCTGACCTGCTCCTCGAAGTCGCAGTGATCCAGCATGCCGGCCGCCTCGACGATCCGACGCAGCTGATGCTCGCCCCACCGGCCGCGCACCTGCGGCGCCCGCAACGCCGCCACCAGCTGCCGCGTCTCCGTGCGCAGCTCCCCGGAGACCGCCGTCATCGAACGCACCTGCTCGCGCAGCGACTCGTAGGCGCCCACCCGGTCCCGCTCCAGCTCGGAGACGCGCGTCTCGTACCGCGCCAGCGACTCCCGCAGCGGCGCCACCGCGTCCGCCACCGCCGCCTGCGACTGCTCGGCGGCCTCGTAGTTGAGCGCGCGGAGCGACCGCTCCAGTCGGGCCTCGCCCTCGCGGGTCGCCCGTAGGGTCGCGTCCAGCCGGGCGATCTCCGTGATCGAACGGGACCGGGCCGCGAACCATCCGAGCGCCCCGCCGACGGCGAGACCGACCAGCAGTACCAGTAGCTCCACGGTGGACAGCATGCACGGTGGGTACGACATACGCGCTTTGGGTAGCGGAATCCGTATGACGGCCGTGATTGTGATCGTTCTTTTGCTGCTCGTGGTGGGTGCGCTGCTCGTCTTCTCCCGGCTGAGGGCCGCGCGGGCGCTGGAGGACGCGCGGGCCGAGGCCCGGCGGTGGCACGAACAGCTCGGCGGGCAGCTCAGCACGCTCGACCCGCAGGGTTCGGCCGCGGCGCGGCAGGCGCTGGCCGACGCGAGCGAACGCTTCAACGCCGCCGGCGGGGAGATCGCCTCCGCGCGTTCGGTGCGGCAGGTGGAGCTGGCCCGCGACTCCGCCCTGGAGGGCCTGTCCTACGTGCGCGCCGCCCGAACGGCACTGGGCCTCGACCCCGGCCCCGCGCTGCCGCTCACCTCAGCACAGCGGGCGGCGGGGGAGATCACCGTGCCGCGTTCCGTGGAGGCGGACGGGCGTCGGGTCTCCGCGGCGCCGCACGCGGGGGACGGGACGCCGTATTACTACCCGGGCGGGGTGGTCGCGGGGCGCCGGGTGCCGCGCGGCTGGTACTCCGAACCGTGGTGGCGGGCGGCGTTGATCGGCGGGGCGTGGGGACTGGGTTCGGCGCTGTTGTTCAGCGCGTTGTTCAGCCCGGTCTTCGCGGACCCGGGTTATGACGCCGGGCTGGTGTCCGGCGACGTGGGGGACTCCTTCGACGGCGACTCCCTCGACGGCGACTCCTCGGACGGCGACTCCTCGGACGGGGATTACGAGGTCGGCGGGTTTGAGGACGGCGGCGACTCCGGTGACTCGGTCGACTCCTTCGACTCCTTCGACGGCGGCGACTCGTTCAGCGACTTCGGCGGCGGCGACTTCTAACCCCGTCGACGGCCTCATGATCATGGCGGGCGTCCCGCCGGGGCTCAGCGGCGGTTGAGGGCGCGTTCGGCCATGGCGAGGTCCGAAGCTGCGGCGCGGGCGAACGGGCTGCCCTCGCCGAGCAGTTCCGAGTAGATCTCGTGGGCGGCGCGATACTCCGCGATCGCCTCGTTCAGGCGGCCGATGTCGTGCAGCACACTTGCGAGCCGGTGCCGCGAGACAGCGGTGTCCAGGTGTACCGGCCCGAGCAGGCGCAACCGGCTGCGCAGGACCCGCCGGTGCTGAGCCTCGGCCTCCTCCAGCCGCCCCGCCTGGTGCAGCGCGGACGCCAACAGCGAACGGCTCATCAGCGAGTCCCGGTGCTCCGCGCCCAGCACCCGCTGGCGGGCCTCCAGGACCTGCCGGTGCTCGTCCACGGCGCGGTCGAGTTCGCCCAGGTCCTGGTGCACCTTGGCGAGATTGCTGCGGCTGATCAGGGTCTCCTGGTGGGTGGCGCCCAGGACCCGGGTGCGCGCGTGCAGGACCCGCTGGTGCTCGGCCTCCGCCTGGGTGAGTTCGCCGAGCTGGTGGAAGATCGTCGCGAGGTGGCTGCGGCTGGTCAGCGTGTCCGGATGATCCTGGCCCAGCGAACGGGTCCGTGCGGCCAGCACGTCCTCGCACTCGCGCAGCGCCTCGCCGAGCCGGTCGAGGTCGCGCAGCACCGTCGCGTGCTGGTCGCGGGCGGCGAGCGTGTCCGGGTGTTCGGGGCCGAGCGCACGTGCGCGGTCGCCGATGATGCGCTGGTACGCGCCCTCGGCCTCCTGCAGTTGGCCCTGCCAGTGGAGTTCGGTCGCGTGGCGCCAGGCCGCGCTGTCATCGTAGGTGCGTGCGGGAGGTGGTGTCGGCCGCGGGACGGCCGCCGCGCCGACGGCCGGGCGGGGCTCGTCCGGGGTGTCGGCTCCGTCGGCCGGCTGCGGCGGCGGGGTGCTGCCGACCGGGCGGGGCGCCGGTGCGGAGCCGACCTGGCGGGGAGCCGTCGCGGGGGGAGGGCCGGCGGGTGGCACCGGGCGAGGGGGTGCGGTGGGGGACTGGCTCACCGCACGGGGGGTGGTGCCGGCGGCCCCGGGCAACGGCTGGGGCGGGAAGCCGGGCTGCCCGCCGCTCGCCTGGCCGCCCCCGCCGTGTGCGCCGCCTGCCTGTCCGCCCCCGGCGTGTGCGCCGCCCGCCGGGCCGCCGCCGTGTGCGCCACCGCCGTGCGCGCCGGCTTGGCCGCTGCCGGCACGGGAGCCGCCGTGTGTGCCGCTCGCCGGGCCGCCGCCCGCGTAGGGATCGCCTGCGTGTCCGCTGCCGCCGGTCTGGCCGCTGCCTGCGCGTGTGCCGCTCGCCTGGCCGCCACCCGGGTAGATGTCTCCCGCGCTGCCGCCACCGTGTGCGCCGCCTGCCTGGCCGCCGGCCGCGTAGGCGTCGCCTCCGGGGCCGCGTGCGCCACCGGCGGGCGCGCCGCTCCCGGCCGAGCCGCCACCCGGATAGATGCCCCCGGACGCGCCGGTGCCGCCGGATGGGTCGGGACCGCCCGACGCGCGTCCCGCAGCGGAGCCGCCGCCGGATGCACCGGGACCGCCGGATCCGCGGCCGGCAGCGGAGCCGCCGCCGGTCGGACCCGCGCCGCGCGTAGCGCCCGATCCGCCGCCACCCGCACCCGGATCGGCCGATGCGCCGTGGCCGCCGGCCGTCCCGGACCCGCCGCGCCGCCCGGACGACCCTGTCGCGGCTGCTCCACCGATCTCCTCGAACCCGTCGTCCGCGCCGGCCGTACCGCCCGAGGCGCCGGCAAGGGACCCGGCGGCACCACGCCCGCCGCCCCGACCGGACTGCCCCGCGCCGCTGGCCGCACCACGACCGCCGGCCGCGCCGTGCGGGGCCGTGCCGACCGGGTCGGTGTCGTCGGGCGCGGGCGCACGGTATATCCCGCCGGACGGGCGGGCGGGTTCGTCGTCGGGATGTTCGGTCACCTCGGGGGCCACCGGGGGGCGGCCCGCGCCGTCGGTCCAGGGTTCCTGCGCCCAGGGGTCGCCCTGCCAGGACGGGTCGGGCGGCCGCTGCTCCGGCGCGGGTCGCTGGGCCGGTGCCGGCCGTGGCGGGGCGGGTGCCGGGCGGTGGACCGGTGGCGGCGCGCCGACCGCCGGCCGACCGGTCGCCACGCCTACCGCGGCGGGAACGGCGGGTGCGCGTTCGGCCACCGCGTGACGGACCCGGTCGATGCCGGCCAGGAGGGCGTCCAACTCGTCGTCGACCCGCCAGCCGACGGCCACGACGGGGCGTTCCAGGGCGGTGGCCAGTTCGCTGACGGCCGCGACGGTGGAGTGCTTGGGCGCGGCGTTGACGATGACGAGCACCGCGTCGAACACGGCCGGCGGCCCCACCAGCAGTGTCTGGTACGTGGTCTGCATACGCGTGAGCGAAAAGCCGGTGCCGCCCCGGATGTCCACCAGCACCAGCGAACCCGACATGGCGAGCGGGCTCAGCAGGAACCCGTACAGCGGCCGCAGTTGCTCACCCGCACGGCCGGCGGCCTGGTACATCGCCTGCGTGGCCGCCTCGTGGTAATCGGCATTTTCCGGCGCGTACACCTTGAGCGCCTGCGCGAACCGGTCGAGCGCACCTTCGATGTCCCCGGCCTGCTGCGCCTCGGCGGCGGCGGACAGCCGCACCTCGGAACTGGCGACCGGCTGCGCCTGCCGGGACAGTGCGATGCTGCCGGCGACTCCGGCCAGCCCCACGACGAGCCCGCCGATCACGAGTGCGGCCGCTCCGGCACCGCTCTGGAACCGGATCGTCGCCAGAACCCCCAGCGAAACCAGCACGAACCCGATGAGGACCAGTAGGGCCCGGGTGCCGCCGTTCCACCGTCCGCTGGACATCCGCGTCCCTCGATCCTTGGAGCCTGCACGACCTCACGATGGGCTGATCGCCCGGATCCGCAGCGTGACAAAGTCTGCCAGGATCCGGGCGTTCATGAAAGATCGTACGGGCGGGGGCTAGATGGTGCAGGAGACCCTGAGGGCACCGTCCTCCGACGGGGCGAACGAAACGGCGTTGAGGTGCCCGGCTGCCCGCAGATCGGGCAAAGCGTCCTGAATGTGGCCGAGATCCGTTGCGGGGCCGATGATCCGGGCCGCGAGGACCGGAGTGCGCATCGACACCTTTCGCTCGGACTTGGCCCGCCGCACCTGGCTGAGCGCACCGGCGACGGCTGCGAACACCGCCGGTTCCCCCGGAAAGTGCTCGGTCGGCCACGGAGCCCGATGGATCGATCCCTCCCGCCACCACGACCACACCTCTTCTGTGGCGTACGGCAGGAACGGCGCGAACAACCGCAACATCACCGAAAGGGCCGAGTGCAGGGCCGAACGGGCTGACTCGTCGCCCGAGTAGGCCCGCTCCTTTACCAGTTCGATGTAGTCGTCGCAGAACGTCCAGAAGAACCGCTCCGTCCCGGCGAGCGCACTCGTGTGGTCGTACGCGTCGAAGGCCGCCGTCGCCGCATCGACCACAGTGGACAGTTCGGCCAGCATCGAACGGTCGAGCGGAGCCGTCACCGGCGCGTCGGAGTGCCCGAAGCCCAGCACGAACCGGGACGCGTTGAGCACCTTGGTGGCGAGCCGCCGGCCGATGCGCATCTGGCCCTCGTCGAACGCCAGGTCGGCGCCGGGCCGGCCCTGTGCCGCCCAGTAGCGCACGGCGTCGGAGCCGTAGCGTTCGAGGTGACCGGTGGGCGTGACGGCGTTGCCCAGCGACTTGCCGATCTTCTTCCGGTCGGGATCGAGGATCCAGCCGGAGATGACGGCCCGGCGCCAGGGCAGCACACCGTGCTCCAGATGGGCCCGCACGACGGTGCCGAAGAGCCAGGTCCGGATGATCTCGTGTGCCTGCGGGCGCAGGTCGTACGGGAACACCTTCGCGAAGAGCGCGGGATCCCGTTCCCAGCCGCCGGCGATCTGCGGCGTGAGCGACGAGGTGGCCCAGGTGTCCATCACGTCGCGTTCGGCCGCGAAGCCGCCCGGCTTGCCGCGCTGCGCCTCGGTGTAGCCGTCCGGCACGTCGGTCGTCGGGTCCACCGGCAGGCGGCTCTCGTCCGGCGTCAACGGGCGGCCGTGCTCCACCGTGCCGTCCGCGGAGATCGGGTACCACACGGGGAACGGCACGCCGAAGAAGCGCTGCCGGCTGATCAGCCAGTCGCCGGTGAGCCCGCCGACCCAGTGGTCGTACCGGTGCCGCATGTGCGCCGGGATCCATTCGAGGTCGCCGCCGCGTTCCAGCAGCGCGGCGCGCAGGGCGTTGTCCCGGCCGCCGTTGCGGATGTACCACTGGCGCGACGTCACGATCTCCAGCGGCGCGGCGCCCTTCTCGTAGTACTTCACCTGATGGCGCACCGGGTACGGCTCACCGACGAGGTCGCCGCGGTCGCGGAGGCGTTCCACGATGGCGCGGCGGGCCTGCTGCGGGGTGAGGCCGGCGAGCGGCGCGTAGGCGCGACCGTCCACATCGGACGGTGCTGTGGCGAGGAACCGCCCGTCCCGTCCGATCACCACGCGGGTGTCCAGGTCGAGATCCCGCCACCACGTCACGTCCGTCAGGTCGCCGAACGTGCACACCATCACGAGTCCCGTACCCTTGGCCGGATCGGCGGCCGGATGCGCGAAGACGGGCACCGAAACGCCGAAGATGGGCGTCCTCACAAACGATCCCACGAGCGACGCGTACCGCTCGTCGGACGGATGGCACACCACCGCCACGCAGGCCGGCAGCAATTCGGGCCGGGTGGTGTCGATCTCAAGGAAACCCGAGGCGGCGCCGAAGCGCAGCCGGTGCATGGCGCCCGAGGACTCCCGGTCCTCCAACTCGGCCTGGGCCACCGCCGTCCCGAACGTGACGTCCCACAGCGTCGGCGCCTCGGCCAGGTACGCCTCGCCCCGCGCCAGGTTGCGCAGGAACGCCCGCTGCGACGCCGCCCGCGCCACGTCACCGATCGTCGTGTAGGTCAGCGACCAGTCCACGGAGAGCCCGAGCGTGCGCCACAACTCCTCGAACGCCTTCTCGTCCAGGGCGGTCATCTGTTCGCAGATCTCGATGAAGTTGCGCCGGGACACCGGCCCGCTCGGGTTTTCCAGGCCCGGCACGTAGGGGAGCGTGGGATCGCAGCGCACCTTGAAGAAGTTCTCCACGCGGCGCTCGGTGGGCAGGCCGTTGTCGTCCCAGCCCATCGGGTAGAACACGGCCTTGCCGCGCATCCGCTGGTAGCGGGCCACGAGGTCGGTGTGCGTGAACGAGAACACGTGCCCCACGTGCAGCACGCCGGATACGGAGGGCGGGGGAGTGTCGATGGCGTATACGTCCGCCCGGTCAGCCGACCGGTCGAACGCGTACGTCCCTTCCTCCTGCCACCTGCGCGCCCACTTCTCCTCCAGCCCGGCAAGCTCCGGGCGGGCGGGGACGGCGCGCTGCACCGTATCCGTCATGCATCGATGCTAGACACCTCACACGAGGCGCTGCGCCCCATTACTCGGGTGGCTCTCGTGGTCGAGCAGCCAGCGCTTGACCGGCAGCCCCCAGCGGAAGCCGCCGAGCGTGCCGTCCGTGCGGATGATCCGGTGGCAGGGCACGAAGAGCGCCGCCGCGTTGCGCGCGCAGGCCATCGCCGCGGCCCTTACCGCCGCCGGGTTTCCGGCCCGCGCCGCCAGTTCCGTATAGGTGACCGGGACGCCGGGGTCGACCCTGCGGAGCGCGTCCCAGGCCGTGCTCAGGAAGGGGCCGCCGCGCTGGCGGACCGGGATGTCGTCGACCGCGCCGAGATCGCCGTCGTGGTAGGCGATGACCGCTTTCGTGAACTGTCCGAGCTCGGCCCGCTGCTCCGGCTGTGCCGTCGCGGTGTTGAGGTGCAGCAGATCGTCCACTGTGGACGTCCAGCCGCTCGCCAGGACCGCCTCGTCGTCGACCACGAGAGTGAACGGGCCGGCGGGGGTGTCCACTGTGGACATGTAGGTGTTCATGCGTGCCTCCAGAGGCGGATGACGGCGTAGGAACGCCACGGGCGCCAGCGTTCGGCGTGGGCCGCGAGGCGCTTGGGGTCGGACGGGAGGCCCAGCGCGGCCGCGCCGCGGCGCACTCCCAGGTCGGTGGGCAGGAAGACGTCGGGGTCGCCGAGTGCGCGCAACGCGATGTAGTCGGTGGTCCACGACCCGACGCCGGGCAGGTCCAGCAGTGCCGCGCGCACCTCGTCGCGATCGCCGCCGCCGTCGAGGTCCAACCCGTCGCCGACCGCTGCCGCGAGCGCCCGCAGGGTGCCCCGGCGCGCGGTCGGCATGGCGAAAGCGTTGTCCGGCAGGGCGAGCAGCCCCGCCGCGTCCGGGAACGCGCCGCCGGCCGCCACGACGAGCTTCGACAGCACCGTGCGCGCCGACGCGACGGAGACCTGCTGCCCGACCACCGCGCGGACCGCGATCTCCAGCCCGTCGGTCGCCCCGGGCGAGCGCACGCCGGGGTTCTTGCGCACCTCCTCCGCCAGCGTGGGGTCGGCGGCCAGGACCTCGTCGATCGCCTCCGGGTCGGCGTCGAGGTCGAGCAGGCGCCGGCAGCGGCTCACGGCCGGCGCGAGGTCACGGACGTCGGCGAGGGTGAGTTCGGCGTTCACGTAGCCCGGAACGGGTTTCAGGGTCACCGATGCCACCCCGTGCGGCAGGCGCATCGTGCGCGTGTACGTGTCGCCGTCGCGGGCGTCGATTCCCGGCACCGTGCGGTGTCCCAGGAAGTCCAGCAGCGCGTCCGCGTGCAGCGGCGCCCGGTACGGCAGCCGCAGCCGTAGCGCGCCCCCGGCCGGCGCGGCCTTCTCCCGCAGCTGCGAGGGCGCCCGCCCGTAGATCTCCCGGATCGTGTCGTTGAACTGCCGCACGCTCCCGAACCCCGACGCGAACGCCACGTCGGCCAGCCCGAGCGTGGTCGTCTCGATGAGGATCCGCGCCGTCTGTGCCCGTTGCGCGCGGGCCAGCGCGATGGGGCCGGCGCCGAGTTCGGCGGTGAGCAGGCGGTGCAGGTGGCGTTCGGTGTAGCCGAGGCGTGCGGCCAGTCCGGGGACACCGGACCGGTCGACGACCCCGTCGGCGATGAGCCGGACCGCGCGGGCCACCACGTCGGCGCGGACGTTCCACTCCGGGGAGCCCGGGGCCGCGTCGGGCCGGCAGCGCAGGCAGGCGCGGAAGCCCTCGCGCTGCGCGGCTGCCGCGCTCGGCAGGAAGCGCACGTTCTCCCGCTTGGGCATGAGCGCCGGGCAGGAGGGCCGGCAGTAGATGCGGGTGCTCGTGACGGCCGTGAAGAAGAAGCCGTCGAAGCGTCCGTCGCGGGTGGCGGCCGCCCGGTAGCAGCGTTCGAAGTCCAGCTCCATGCCGTCGATCCTGCTCCCGTGACCCGCCGAATGCTGGCGGTTTTCGGACCTCAGGATTTCGGCATCACCGCGCAGCGGATCGAGCCGCTTTCGCGTTTAAGACTAGCGACGGAAGGGGGCTCGATGGCGTTCGAGGAGTTCGCGGCGCACCGGCTGCCGGCGCTGCTGCGCTACGCGGTGCTGCTCACCGGCGACCGGGAGCTGGCCCGCGACCTCGTGCAGGAGGTGCTCACCAAGGCGCTGGTCCGCTGGCGCCGCATCGAACGCCTCGACGACCCCTACGCGTACGTGCGCGCCATGACGACCAACGCGTACCTGTCGATCCTGCGCCGCCGCCGGCTCCCGACGGTCGCGCTGACCTACGAGGCGCTCGACGGGCCGCGCGCACCCGCCGCCCCCGATCCGGTCGTGGCACTGCACGATCGCGCCGAACTGTGGCAGCGGCTGACCGGCCTGCCCCGCAAGCAGCGCGCCGTGCTGGTGCTGCGCTACTACGAGGGGCTCACCGACAACGAGATCGCCGAGGTGTTGCACTGCCGGCCGTCGAGCGTGCGGGCGTTCGCGGCGCGGGGGTTGGCCACGCTGCGCGCCGGGCTGGTCCACGAGGGGAGGACCCCATGACCGACAACCTGTCGCAGCTGATGACGGAGTTCGCCGACGATCTCGCCCCGTCGCCGGAGGGCATGCTCGAGCAGGCCCGTCGTGGGGCCCGTCGGGTGCGGCGCCGGCGGCGGATCACGGCGGTCGTGGTGGCCGTCCTGCTGGCCGCGGTCGTGGTGGTGCCGCTGCGCTTCCTGGGCGGCGGCGCATCGCGAACGCCGTACGTGACGCCGTCCCCGTCGCCCTCGGCGTTCTCGTGGTCCCGCGGCCCGTTGGAACTGAACGTCGAGCTGGCGCCACGGGAGTACCTCATCATCGGGCGCGCGCAGAGCTACCGGTACGGCCGCGGCTACCTGACGGTGGTCGACCCGGGCGCCTTCGACCCCACGCCGCTGCTCGGCGGCGAGCCGGTCACGCTGGGGAACCGCACCGGCTATTACCTGTCCGACCCGCCGACCGACTCGGGCCCACGACTGGTGGCCCTGCGGGACCCCTCCGGCGCATGGCTCCTGGTGTCCGGCGAGGACCTGCGTGACGGCCTGCTGAACGCCGCCGCCCAGGTGCGCCTCGGGCCGCCGCGGCCGTTGGCGATGCCGTTCCGGCTGGGATACCGGCCACCGGGCATCGACGTCGGCACGGCGCGCGTCGACCTGGGGGGAGCGCCGGGGTGGGCGCAGACCAATCTCGGGTTCGGCGGCAGCGCGACCGCGCCGATCCCGTCGATGTTCGACTGGGGGCGGGAGGGTTCTCAGCTCATCGTCAACGTCTCGTCGCTGCCGGCGCCCCTGGAGGAGATGCTCCCCGACGAGCCGAACACCACCGTCGCGGGCCGGCCGGCGTGGTGGTACGAGCGGCCGGTCGGTCGGGTCAACGTCGGCCCGAAGGGTGCGCTCCTCGCGGTCCGCTTCCCGACCTGCCTCTTCACGGTGACGGTGCTGGACCGCGCCCGGTTCCCGCGGGCGGAATTGGAACGCATCGTTGCCGGCGCCGACGTCCGGGACTGCCGCGACCGGTCCACCTGGGTGGCGCCGCTCTAGAGAGACAGGCACCGATACCCTTCGGGCATGCTGCGCAAGGTGATCGGCACGCTCCTTTTCGTAGTGCTCGTCGGCTTCGCGGCCGGCACCGCGTGGACCGCCGTCGGGCACCTGGACAAGGCGTGGCGGCTGGCCGACGCCGCCTGGCTGGGCGACTCCGGCGCGGTCGAGATAGCGGCCTGCGGCGAACCGGACGCCGACGTCGGCACGCGGGCCTGCACCGGCCGCTTCCGTGCGAAGGAAGCCGGCGGAGGCGATCCGACCGTGCGGATCGACCTGTCCGAGGACGAGCCGCACGACCCGGGCGCCCGGGTGCCGGCCGTCGTCGGCGGCCTCGACGGCGATCGCGCCTACCCGGCCGGCGGCCCCGGTGCGTTCACCGTCGCCCTGCAGCTGATCCTGGCGGCGGTCATCGGGAGCGTCGGGTACGCGTGCGGATGGCTCGCCTACCGGCTGGCCAGGGAGCCGCGCATCTGGCTCCGTGACCGCTGGCGCGGGCGGCGTCCGTAGACTCGCAGGCGTGTCCTCACTCTCCATCGGCATCGTCGGCCTGCCCAACGTCGGCAAGAGCACCCTGTTCAACGCGCTGACCAAGAACGACGTGCTCGCCGCGAACTACCCGTTCGCCACCATCGAGCCCAACGTCGGCGTGGTGGGGCTGCCCGACCCCAGGCTCGACAAGCTGGCGGAGATCCACGCGTCGCAGAAGATCGTGCCGGCGCCGGTGTCGTTCGTGGACATCGCAGGCCTGGTGCGGGGCGCCTCCAAGGGACAGGGGCGCGGCAACGCGTTCCTCGCCAACATCCGCGAGTCGGCGGCCATCTGCCAGGTGGTGCGGGCGTTCTCCGACCCCAACGTGGTGCACGTCGACGGCAAGGTCTCGCCCGCCGACGACATCGAGACGATCAACACCGAGCTGATCCTCGCCGACCTCCAGACGCTGGAGAAGGCCGTGCCGCGCCTGGAGAAGGAGGCGAAGCTCAAGAAGGACCGGGCTCCGGTCGCCGCCGCCGCCAAGGCCGCCGCCGAGCTGCTCAACGGCGGCACCACCCTGTACGCCGGGGCCGCGAAGGCCGGCATTGAGGTCGAGCTGCTGCGCGAGCTGCACCTGCTCACCGTGAAGCCGTTCCTGTACGTGTTCAACGTCGACGAGGCGGAGCTGGCGGACCCGGCGTTCCTGGACGAGCTGCGCACCCTGGTCGCGCCGGCCGAGGCGATCTTCCTCGACGCCAAGGTGGAGTCGGAGCTGATCGACCTTCCCGAGGAGGAGGCCCGCGAGCTGCTGGAGTCCATCGGCCAGCCGGAGCCGGGCCTGCACCAGCTGATCCGGGTCGGCTTCCGGACGCTCGGCCTGCAGACCTACCTGACGGCCGGGCCGAAGGAGGCCCGCGCGTGGACGATCCCGATCGGGGCCACCGCGCCCGAAGCGGCCGGCGTGATCCACTCGGACTTCCAGCGCGGCTTCATCAAGGCCGAGGTCGTCGGCTACGAGGACCTGGTCGCGGCCGGGACGATGGCCGCCGCGAAGGCCGCCGGCAAGGTGCGCATCGAGGGCAAGGACTACGTCATGAAGGACGGCGACGTGGTGGAGTTCCGCTTCAACGTATAGAGATTCTTATTTACGCGCGTCCGTCGTGGGCGCGACCGCCCGCGCGCACCGCTCCGGGCCGGGCCGCTTCGCGTGCCCGGCCGCTCCGCTGCCGGCTGCGCGTGCAGTGGACTACAGGCCGGCTCGTCTGATGGTCTCGGCCACGTTCGGCTGGGTCTGGGCCTTGGCCTCTTCGGCCGTGAGCCACCTCAGCTGCGCCTGCTCGTTCTCCGGGACGATCTCGTCGGGGGTGTAGGTCGCGAGCACGTAACGGATGTCGGCGTGTTCGTGCGCCGGCTCGTCGCCCTTGGGCTTCACGGGGACGATCACCACATGCACGGGTGCGTCCGCGGGCCAGGGCTCGAGGTCCTTCAGCCCGGTCTCCTCGTGCGCCTCGCGCAGCGCCACGGCGAGCAGGTCGTCCTCGCCCTCGTCGGCGTGGCCGCCCACCTGCAGCCAGGCCTGCTGGCGTTCGTGCCAGCGCAGGAGCACCCGCGCGGTCGGCGGGTGGATGATCAGGGCCGACGCCGTCAGGTGCAGCGGGATGGAGCGGTGGAACGGGTCTTCGGTGGTGGCGAGCATCGCGCGGGTCCGGGCGAGGTCGGCGGCCTCGGTCTCGTCGCGAGCGATGTATCCGGAAAGGAGCATCCGGCCAGGTTATGCGAAGAGCTAGGCAACTCCGGTGATACGGCGGTACATGTCCTCGATCCGGGCGGCTAAAGCAACCTCGCCTTCGGAGAGATCCTCTCCGTGGGCGCTGCGCAGGCTGATCTGCGTGGCGCCGTCGAGCCGGCGGATGTGCGGCCGAAGCTGGTGGGCGTCGGCGGCGACCTTGATCTGCTCGGTGAGTGCGGCGTGTTGATGGTCGTCGAGACGGAGGGTCCGGCGAATCTCCTGCTTCTCCCGGGTCCAGCCCTGCAGTAGGGCGAACGCGTCGGTCAGATAGTTTCGCTGCTCTCTGCTGCCCCAACGAGCACGCATCGCCACCCCCTGTTTCGGCGTCGTTGCCGGCTTGTGGCCATTTCGAAGCCGCGCTGTCATCATTCGCTCAAGGCCATCCTTCCCGAACAGCAGGGAAACTGTCCACGCCCACAATTCCCCCGTCTGGTGACCTACGGGACGTAGGCGTGCACCTCTTCTTCGCTTAGTTCTGGCACTGTTGACCGCCGTGTACATTGAACGGCCGATGCCTGGACTGATTGTTGGAGCCGCGATCATCGTCGATGGCCGTGTGCTCGCGTGCGAACGTGCGGATCCGCCCGAAATGGCCGGTCGCTGGGAGTTCCCCGGCGGGAAGGTCGAGCCGGGTGAATCCGACGTCGACGCGCTCGTCAGAGAATGCGAAGAGGAACTGGCCGTGACCGTGGAGGTCGGCGAGCGTGTCGGCCCCGACGTTCCGGTCCGGGGCGGCCGACTGCTGCGGGTCTATCTCGCACGGCTGGTGGGTGACCAGGAGCCGCGCCTGATCGAGCACTCCGCGCTGCGGTGGCTCTCCGCCGACGAGTTGGACGACGTGGTGTGGCTACCCGCCGACGCGCCCATCGTGGCGGCGCTGGCGCCGTTGCTGCCCCGCGTGAGCACTCCGTAGCGGCGTCGAAGCGGTTCACCGAAAGCGCAACCGCCGCCCACTCACGGGGAGTGGACGGCGGCGGGTGACCTCGACGGTCAGTGCTCGTCGTGCTTCGGCTTTTCCTCGCGCGGGTGCTGGTAGGACAGGTTCTCCGTCGGCAAGGGGAACGTCACGTCGTCGCCGAACGGGGACTGCGCGGCAGCCCGGTCGCTCGTCAGTTCGGTGAGGTTGAGCTTGCCGTCCTCGCCCACCGGTGCCGCCTGCGGAGCGGCCGGCGTGTGGTGCCAGTTGGTGGTGGTCGACGCCTGCGTCCCCGCGGCGGCGGCCTCCTCGCCACCCGACACGGACGCGCCGGACATCGCCGGTGCGCGGTGCGGGGTCGAGACGGCCGGCTCGTCCAGCTGGTCGCGGCGGAAGATCTTCCGGCCCAGCCACACGATCGGGTCGTACTTCCGGTCGACGACGCGTTCCTTCATCGGGATGATCGCGTTGTCAGTGATCTTGATGTGCTCCGGGCAGACCTCGGTGCAGCACTTGGTGATGTTGCAGTAGCCGAGCCCCTGCTCCTGCTGCGCCATCTCCTTGCGGTTCTCGCGCTCGTCCAGCGGGTGCATGTCGAGCTCGGCCGCCCGGATGAAGAACCGCGGACCGGAGAACGTCGGCTTGTTCTCCTCGTGGTCGCGGATCACGTGGCAGACGTTCTGGCAGAGGAAGCACTCGATGCACTTGCGGAACTCCTGCGAGCGTTCCACGTCGATCTGCTGCATCCGGTACTCGCCCGGCTGCAGGTCCTTCGGCGGCTCGAAGGCCGGCAGCTCCCGCGCCTTCTGGTAGTTGAACGACACGTCGGTGACCAGGTCCCGGATGATCGGGAACGTCCGCACCGGCGTGACGGTCACGGTCTCGCCCTCGCCGAAGGTCGACATGCGGGTCATGCAACCCAGCCGCGGCTTGCCGTTGATCTCCATGGAACACGAGCCGCACTTGCCGGCCTTGCAGTTCCAGCGCACGGCCAGGTCGGGCGTCTGCGTGGCCTGCAGCCGGTGGATGATGTCGAGCACGACCTCGCCCTCGTTGACCTCCACCTGGAAGTCCTCGAGCTGACCGCCGCTCTCGTCGCCCCGCCACACGCGGAAGTGACGAACGGTTCCCATCACGCACCATCCTTGTCGAGCCCGGAAAGCTCCTCGGGGGTCATGTACTTCGCGAGTTCCGAGTAGTCGAACAGGCCGAGCAGCTCCGGCCGCATCGTCGGCACCGGCTGCCGCGTCAACGCGATGTCCTCGCCCTCCAGCGAGCACACCAGGTTGACCAGGCGCCACTGCGGGTTCATGCCGGGGAAGTCCTCGCGGGTGTGGCCGCCGCGCGACTCCTCCCGCTGGAGCGCCGCCTTCGCGGTGCACTCCGAGACGATCAGCATGTTGCGCAGGTCCAGCGCCAGGTGCCAGCCCGGGTTGTAGCGCCGGCCGCCGCCCACGCCGACCTTCTTGGCCCGCTCCTTCAGCTCCATCAGCCGGCCGAGGGACTGCTCCAGCTCGCCCTGGCGGCGGATGATGCCGACGAGGTCACCCATCACCTGCTGCAACTCGCTGTGCAGCGTGTACGGGTTCTCCCCGCTCTCGCCGCGGTTCAGCGGGGCCAGCGCGGTCTCGACGGCCGCCTCGACGGTCGCCGCCGACACCTTCTTGCGCGGGTGCGCGTCGGCGAACTTCGCCGCGTACTCACCCGCGCGCTTGCCGAAGACCAGCAGGTCGGAGAGCGAGTTGCCGCCGAGGCGGTTGGAGCCGTGCATGCCGCCGGAGACCTCGCCGGCCGCGAAGAGCCCCTCGACGTGCGCCTGCGCGGTGTCCGCGTCGACCTCGACGCCACCCATCACGTAATGGCAGGTCGGCCCGACCTCCATGGGCTGC
The DNA here is from genome assembly GCF_016863615.1 of Virgisporangium aliadipatigenens. Taxonomy (GTDB): domain Bacteria; phylum Actinomycetota; class Actinomycetes; order Mycobacteriales; family Micromonosporaceae; genus Virgisporangium; species Virgisporangium aliadipatigenens. Next base: position 20,507 of record NZ_BOPF01000033.1, read on the forward strand.
TTCGTGATGTCGACGTCGGCCAGCTCCTTGAACTGGTGGTACATCGACGGCAGCCGCTTACGGACCTGCTCGGCCGGCAGGCGGCTGGCGATGTCCAGCAGCACGCCGCCCGCGGGCGTTCCACGGCCCTCTTTGACCTCGGAGTTGATCGCGCGGGCGACCTCGTCGCGCGGCAGCAACTCGGGCGGACGCCGGTTGTTGTCCGGGTCCTCGTACCAGCGGTCGGCCTCCTCCGGCGTCTCCGCGTACTGCTTGCGGAACACGTCCGGAACGTAGTTGAACATGAACCGCTCGCCCTTGGTGTTCTTCAGGACGCCACCGTCACCGCGCACGGACTCGGTGACCAGGATGCCCTTGACGGACGGCGGCCAGACCATGCCGGTCGGGTGGAACTGCAGGAACTCCATGTTGATCAGCGTCGCGCCGGCGCGCAGGGCCAGGGCGTGGCCGTCGCCGGTGTACTCCCACGAGTTGGACGTGACCTTGTAGGACTTGCCGACGCCACCGGTCGCGAGCACGATCGCGGGCGCGTCGAAGAGCACGAAGTCGCCGGACTCGCGGTAGTACCCGAAGCAGCCCGCGACGCGGCCGTCCTCGATGAAGAGTTCGGTGATCGTGGTCTCCGCGAAAACGCGGATCTTCGCGTCGTAGTCGCCGAACTCGCGGTAGTCCTCCTGCTGCAGCGACACGATCTTCTGCTGCAGCGTGCGGATCAGTTCGAGGCCGGTGCGGTCGCCGACGTGCGCGAGGCGCGGGTATTCGTGGCCGCCGAAGTTCCGCTGCGAGATCTTTCCGGTCTTGGTGCGGTCGAAGAGCGCGCCGTAGGTCTCCAGCTCCCAGATGCGGTCCGGGGCCTCCTTGGCGTGCAGCTCCGCCATGCGGAAGTTGTTGAGGAACTTGCCCCCGCGCATGGTGTCCCGGAAGTGGACCATCCAGTTGTCGTTGGGGTTGACGTTGCCCATCGCGGCGGCGGCACCGCCCTCGGCCATGACGGTGTGCGCCTTGCCGAAGAGGGACTTGGAAATGATGGCGGTCTTCTTGCCGGCCAGCCGGGCCTCGATCGCCGCGCGCAGGCCGGCACCGCCGGCCCCGATCACCACGACGTCGTACGAGTGCCGCTCAATGTTGGTCATCGCAGCGCCTCTTAGTTGTAGAACCGGAAGTCGGTGATCCAGCCCGCGGACACCGACATGATGTAGGCGTCGACCAGGATGACGGTCACCAGGGAACTCATCGCGAAGGTGCCGTGTCGCGCGTTCAGCTTCGACACGAGCGTCCAGAACCGGTAGCGCACCGGGTGCTTGGAGAAGTGCTTCAGCCGGCCGCCGACGACGTGCCGGCAGGCGTGGCAGGAGAGCGTGTAGCCGGTCAGCATGGCGACGTTGACCCAGATGATCAGCGTGCCGAGCCCGACACCGAAGCCGCCGTCCGCGCCGTGGAACGCCTTCGTCGCGTCGTAGAAGTTGATGAGCAGCACGACGGCCGCGAGGTAGAAGAAGTACCGGTGGGAGTTCATGCCGATGAGCGGGAACCCACGCTCGCCGGTGTACTTCTTGTGCGGCTCGGCGACACCGCAGGCCTGCGGCGACAGCCACAGCGACCGGTACCCGGCCTTGCGGTAGTAGTAGCAGGTGACCCGGAAGCCGGCCACGATCGGGAACGCCGCCAGGCCCAGCGGCAGCCAGCGCGGGAACTCGCCGAAAGGCGTACCGAAGTGCGCTGACCCCGGGACACACGATTCGCTCAGGCACGGCGAGTACAGCGGCGTCAGGTAACCGAAGTCGTCGACCCAGTAATACTTATTCATGAAGATGCGGATCGTGGAGTACACGATGAAGAAACCAAGAATCGCCGCGATACTCAGCGGGAAGAACCACCACCGGTCGGTCCGCAGCGTGCGTGCCGCGATGGCGGCGCGGGGACGCGTCCCTCCCGGTCTCGTTACCGTGCTCGTCATTGCAAGCTCCTGAGCGGACATATTTGGGTGAGTCGCAGGACACGTTACGCCCGGAGAATCGTCCTCACCGCCACGGGGCGTCCAGTATGTGACGGGAGTGTGTGCAGAAATTCACTGCCCGGGTGTCATCCCCGGCACCGCCTGCTCAGTCGCTCGCGCCGCCGGCTCACCCGCTCGCACCGCCGGTGAAGTGCCAGGACGCCAGGCGCAGGGCGGGTGCCCGGTGCGCGGCGCCGGAATAGCGTTCGACCAGCGCGTGCGCGTGCGCGCCGATGCCGAGCACGCGACCGGGCGCCAACGCCGCCGGGTAGGACTGGGTGAAGCGCAGGTTACGCACCGGCGCCGTCACCTCGCCGTCTTCGATCAGCCAGACGCCGTTGCGGGTGAGCCCGGTGATGACGGCGCTGCGCGGGTCGAGCACCCGGGTGTACCAGAAGTCGGTCACCAGCAGGCCGCGCCGCACACCGGCGACGAGGGCCGCCACGTCGGAGTCGACCACCGGTCCGGTCGCCTCGGTCGCCGCCGGGCCGCCCGCCGGGGTGATCGCCAGGTGCGTGCCCATCGGCCCGAACGTGTCGCCGAAGCCGTTCGAGTGGCCGGTCGACTCCGCCCCGACCTCGCGTGCGGTGCGGCGATCGTGCGGCACGCCCTGGGTCACGCCGTCGCGCACCAGTTCCGTGCGGCGCTTCGGGGTGCCCTCGGCGTCGAACGGCACGCCGTACGTGTCCGCCGCGAGCGCGTCGTCGACCAGGGTCAGCGCGCCGTCGAACTGCGCCTCGCCCGGCCGGGCGAACGAGCGGCGTTCGGCGAAGGCCCGGCCGTTGAAGACGTAGAACGACAGCCCGCTGAGCAGGTCGCCGACGGCCTGCGGCTCGAGCACCACCTCGTAGTCGTCCGGCGGCAGGTCGACGCCGCCGATCGTGGCCTGCGCCTTGGCGGCCGCGCGCGCCCCGAGCAGGCCGCCGTCGAGATCGGCCAGCCGGCGGGAGGTGGCCCGCGCGACGCCGTCCGCCGGGCCGCCGTCGGTCGAGGCGGCGCGGGCGACGCCGTCCAGGGACGCCTCCGTGTAGCCGCCGCGCAGCGACTGCCCGGCCGTGTTCCCGAACGTCGCCGTGGCCGTGGACGTGCGCACGTAGCCGGCGGCGAGCAGCCCCTTCGCCGACTCGACGAACGCGCCCACCACGGCGGCCCGCTCGGCGGGGGTCGCGGCGGCGGTGGCCGGGTCGACACTCGCGAACCCGTCCCGTGCGGCCGGGTCCAACGATCCGGCCGGCGCGACACCGGCCCACAGCGCGTCGGGCGGCAGGAGGGCGGCCGTGGCGGTGAGGCGTTCGACCAGACGGGCGAGACCCGCGGCGTCGACCGTCGTCGTGCTGCCCGAGGCGGTCCGGCCCGCGGCGTGCAGGCGCAGCGTGACGCGGGTGCCGGTGTCGGCGACGTTCTGGTGGATGTAGGAGTTGGCGAACCGGGTGACGGCCGACGCGTGCTCGACCACCGTCACCTCGGCCTCGACCCCGGCCGGGACCAGCGACAGCACCTGCTCCACGATCGCGCTCATCCGGACACCCCCACGCGGACGTTCTGGAAACGGGCCGGCGCCGCCGGGTGACCCGTGTGGCCGATCTGGCCCGGCTGGCCCTTGCCGCAGTTGGGCGTCCCCCAGGTGGTCGTCTCGCTGCCGAGCATGTCCATGGAACGCCAGAAGGTCGGCCCGATGCCGGTGTACGTCGGGTTGCGCAGCATCCGGCCGCGCCGCCCGTTCTTCACCTCCCACGCGATCTCGCAGCCGAACTGGAAGTTCAGCCGCTTGTCGTCGATCGACCAGGAGCGGTTGTTCTCCATGTAGACGCCGTCGTCGGTGGCGTCGAGCATCTCGTCGAGCGTGTGCGGGCCCGGCTCGAAGCCGACGTTCGTCATGCGCACCATGGGCATCTTGGACCAGCCGTCGGCGCGCACGCTGCCGCCGTAGTCGAGCCCGGCGACGGCCGCCGAGTCCCGGCCGGCGAGCACGCCGACCCAGATGCCGTTCTTGACGGCGTAGCGGCGCTGGGCGCGGGTGCCCTCGTCGTCGTAGCCGAACGAGCCGAGGCCGCCCGGCAGCGTCGGGTCGATGACGATGTTCATCAGCTCGGAGCCGTAGCGCAGGTCGCCGAGGCCGGCCAGGTCCAGCCACGACGTGCCGGCCATCGCGGCCTCCCAGCCGAGGATGCGGTCCAGTTCGATGGCGTGGCCGACGGACTCGTGGATCTGGAGCATCATCTGCTCGCTGCCGATGATCACCGTGGTCTCACCGGCGGGGCAGGCCGGCGCGCGCAGCAACGCCTTCGCCTCGTCGGCGATCCGGGCGGTGTGCGCCGGCAGGTCCAGCCCGCGGATCTGCTCCCAGCCGGCGGTGCCGTACTGGCCGCGGAAGCAGGGGTACGAACGGCGCTGCGTCTCGTGCTCGCCGACCGTCGTGGCCCACATCCCGCCGCCGCACTTGCGGATGTGCTGGTCGATGCGGTGCCCCTCGGAGGAGACGAACCACGTCCGGTGGTCCCAGATGTGGTACTGCGCCTCGCCCAGGTCCGCGCCGGCCCGGTGCAGGTCGGCGGTGACCGAGGTCATCAGGTCGCCCTTCTCCGACAGCGGCACCGACAGCGGGTCCTCCTCGCACGGGCTGGCCCAGGAGGCCACCTCGGCGGGGGCCGGCACGAGGTCGATCGCCGGCCCCGGCACGGAGGCGCTCGCGCGGGCGATCTCCGCCGCGGTCCGCCCGGCGTCGCGGGCCGCCGCGCCGCCGGGGTCGGGCACCGCGAAGTACCCCCAGGAGGAACCGACGAGTGCGCGCACCCCCAGGCCGGCGTCGTCGGAGCGGTTCAGCGCGGTGACCGCGCCGTTGCGGGCCGACATCGACTCGTCGGAGCGGAGCATCACCCGCGCGTCGGCGTACCGCGCACCGGCGGCCAGCGCGGCCTCCACCGCCGCGGTCGCCGCGTCGAATTCCGTCATGGGAGTTCACATTAGGCGGAAAGGTTTCGAAGTTCCTGGGGACCCGCGTTGCCTCCGGTACAGATGACGGCGATCTTCCGGCCCGCGAACCGGTCGGGATGCGTGAGCACCGCGGCCAGGGCCGTGGCGCCGGCACCCTCGGCGAGCGTGTGCGCGTGGGTGGCCAGCAGCCGCTGGGCCCGCGCGATGTCGGCATCGTCGACCAGGAGGAAGTCGTTCAGGGCGCCGCGCAGGTGCCGCTGCGGCAGGTCGAACCCGCGTCCCGTGGCGAGCCCCTCCACCGCCGTGGTGTCCGGCCGCGTCACGCAGGAGCCGGCACGCCACGAGTCGTGTCCGGCGGGCGAGGCCGACGACTGCACCCCGATCACCTCGCACCGGGGCGCGAGTGCCGCGCGCACCACGCAGGCCGCGGCGGCGCCCGTTCCGCTGCCGATCGGCACCACGACGGCGTCGAGGTCGGGTGCGGCGGCGAACACCTCCTGGTACAGCGTGCCGACGCCGGCCAGGATGTCGGGCTCGTCGCCGGGGGAGACCAGGCGCAGGCCGTCCGCCTCGGCGAGCGCGGCGGCGTGCGCCCCGGAACCGGCGAGGTCGGCCCCTTCGAGCACGACCGTGGCGCCGAGCGCCCGCGCCGCCTGTGCCTTGAACGGGTTCGCCTTCTCCGGCATCACCACGACACAGCGCGTGTCGAACGCCGCTGCCGCATAGGCGATGGCCTGCGCGTGGTTGCCGGTCGAGTAGGTGACCACGCCGCGCGCGCGTTCGTCCGCGCTCATCCGGTCCAGCAGGGTCAGCGCGCCGCGCGCCTTGAACGCCCCCGTCGGCTGCGTGTTCTCGTGCTTGACCAGCACGTCCGGGTCCAGCTGGCGATAGGCCCACAGCGGGGTGGGCGGCAGGTGGGCGGCGAGCCGGCGCTGGGCCCGGAGGACGTCGTTGAAGGTCACCGTCATGCGTCCCATGCTCGGACGGCGGCGTCCCATCGGTCCAATGCCAATCTGCCGACAGTTGCATAGGTACGGTCTATGAGTGCTGGATGTGACCCGCCTTCGGGTGTTGGCGGCGGTCGCGCGGCTCGGTTCGGTGACGGCCGCCGCCCGCGAACTCCGCTACGCCCAGCCCTCCGTCAGCCACCACCTGGCGCGGCTGGAGGCGGAGACCGGCACCCGGCTGGTGCAGCGCGTCGGGCGCGGGATCCGGCTGACCGAGGCCGGCCGGGTACTGGCGGCACGCGCCGAGGAGATCCTGGGCCGGCTCGACGCGGCCGCGGAGGAGCTGGCCGCCCACGCCGGGCTGCGGGCCGGCCGGGTGCGCCTGGCGGCGTTCCCCTCGGCGCTCGGCACCTTCGTCCCGAGAGCCGCATCGAGCTTCGTCAGCGCGCATCCCGAGGTCGACATCGAACTGGTCGACGCCGAGCCGCCGGAGGCGGTAACGCTGCTGCGGACCGGCGAGGTCGAGGTGGCGCTGCTGTTCGACTACGCGGCGGCGGAGACCGACGGCCTGCGCCGCGTCCCGCTCCTGCGCGAGCCGCTGCACCTGGTCACCCGCGACGGAGGCGATCTGCGAAGCCACGCGGAGAGCCCGTGGATCGCCGGCTGCGAACGCTGCCGCGCCCAGCTGATCCGCCTCTGCGCGGAAGCCGGCTTCACCCCGCGCATCGCCTACACCACCGACGACTACGTGGCCGTGCAGTCCCTCGTGGCGGCCGGGCTGGGCGTGACCGTGCTGCCCGAACTGGCGATCGCCGCCCACCGCCACCCGCGGGTGCGCACCGATCCGATCCCCGGCGCGGAGCGCACCGTCGTGGCGGCCGTCTACGGCGACCCGCCCGACCCGCCGGCGACCGCGGCCCTCCTGCGCTACCTGACGGCGGCTACGGCGCCAGGGAGTTGATCACGCGGGCCAGCGCGAGATCCTGTTCCGTCACCACGCCGCCCTCGGAGTGCGTGCTGAGCCGGAACGTCACCTCCCGCCACCGGATCTCCATGTCCGGATGGTGGTTCGCCTCCTCGGCGGCCTCCGCGACCCGGTTGACCAGCCCGATCGCGCCCATGAACGACTCGCACGCCACGGTGCGCTCGATCGCCGACGGGCTCCCCGTCCAGCCGGGCAGTGCGGAGAGCGCGTGCGACAGCTCGTCCTGGTTCACGAGGCGGCCCCCAGGCTGCGGCGGATGAAGTCCAGTTCGATGCGGAGCAGCTTCTCCGCGAGCCCGCCGGCGGCCATGTGCGTCGCACCGGTGAGCGGGATCATCGAGTGCGGCCGGCCGGCGCCGAGCATCGCGGCCGACAGCCGCAGCGTGTGCGCCGCCACCACGTTGTCGTCGACGAGGCCGTGCACCAGCAGCAGCGGGCTGGGGCGTTCGCCCGGGGGCTCGGCCGCCGCCTCCAGCAGCGAGTTGTGCGCGTACACCTCGGGGTTGTCCTGCGGCAGGCCCAGATAGCGTTCGGTGTAGGCGGTGTCGTACAGCGCCCAGTCGGTGACCGGGGCACCGGCGACCCCGCAGTGGTACACGTCGGGACGCCGCAGCACGGCCAGCGCCGACAGCCACCCGCCGAACGACCAGCCCCGGATCGCCACCCGGCCCAGGTCCAGGTCGGTGTGCTTCTCCGCGAGCGCGTGCAGCGCGTCGACCTGGTCGGCGAGGATCACGTCGGCGAAGCGGCGGTGGATCGCCTTCTCGTAGCTGGGCGAGACGCCGGGCGTGCCACGGTTGTCGATCGAGACGACGGCGAAGCCGGCGTCGGCCCACCACTGGCGTTCCAGCCAGCGGCTGCGCACCGCGACCACCTCCTGGTGCCCGGGGCCGCCGTAGATGTCGACCAGCACCGGCAGCCGTCCGCCGGCGTGGTGGCGCGGGTAGAGCACCCCGGTCGGCAGCCGCCGGTCGGTGACCCGTTCCAGCGCGGGGCGGGGGGAGTACGGCGGGGTCATCGCGTGGTTGTCCAGCGTGCCGACGAGCGTGTCGCCGCGGAAGACCTCGTAGCGGACTCCGGCCTGCTCCAGCGACATCGAGCCGATCACCGTCGTGTCGCCACCGACCTCCGCCGTGTGCCAGCCGGCGCCGGAGGTGAGGCGTTTCGCGTCCGTTCCGCTCGGAGTCAGGGGAACGCGGTAAATGTGCTGCTCGCTCGGTTCGCCGTCACTGGCCTCCAGGAGCAGGTCCCCGCGGGAACGCCCGGCGACCCGCCGCACGTACAGCCCCGGCGGCGTGATCAGGCTGCCGTCGGCGAAGAGGCAGCGCGCGTCGTAGCCCTCGTGCGCCAGTTCGCCGCCGACGAGCACGCGCCCGTCGGCGAGGTACCCGGGCGTCCCGGGAACGGGCTCCACCCACCGCGGGTCGGCCAGCTCCGCGTGCACCTGCGTCTCGCCGGTGCGCGGGTCGACGGCCAGCACCAACCCGTGCTGCTGCGAACGGCGCAGCACCGCGATCAGCGGCCCGCCCGCCTGCGACCAGGAGACGGCCACCAGGTACGGGTACGTCTCCCGGTCCCAGTGCACGTCGACCCAGCCCCCGTCGAGGTCGAGCAGGTGCAGGGTGACGGCGGCGTTCGTGGCGCCCGCGTGCGGGTAGGCCACCGTGGTCGGCGCCTCCTCCGGCTTCGACGGGTCGTGCAGGTGCCAGCGCGGCACGCGCGACTCGTCGACCCGCGCGGCGAGCACGCACCGCCCGTCCGGCGACCACCAGTACCCGCGGTAGCGGCGGAACTCCTCGGCCCCGATGAACTCGGCGAGCCCCCAGGTGACGTGTTCCTCGCCGGCCAGCAGCGAGTCGTCGCCCTCGGGCGAGATCGTGTACAGCTTCCCGCCGCTGACGTAGCCGATGCGCTGACCCGTCGGGTCCAGTCGCGGGTCGACGACCGGTCCCGAGGTGGGCACGTGCACCACCTCGCCGCTGCGCAGGTCGGCCCGGAACAGCTGCCCGGCCAGGGGGAAGACCGCCAGCTCACCGGCCCGGTCGAGGGCGTAGGAGGCGATGCCGGAGGCGCTCAGGCGCAGCCGCTCGCGCAGCGCCCGTTCGGCCTCGGGCAGGTCGGCCGCACCGCCGTCGAGCAGGCCGGCCGGCTCGGCGATGAGCCGTTCGGACGCCTCGCGCACGTCGTAGACCCAGAGCCGGGTGACCGGATCCTCGGGACCGTTGGAACGCAGGAAGATCACCCGGTCGCCGTCGCGGGAAACGTTGATCGCCCGGGGTGTGCCGTGCGTGAACCGCTTGGTGCGGGCTGCCAGCTCGGGATAGTCCACCCGGGAATGGTTACCCGTGTGCCGCCCCGTTGTCATGCGGATCGCCACGTAGAGTTTGGGCGGTGAGTTCCCCCCGGACCGAGCGCAGCATTCTTTTCGTGCACGCCCACCCCGACGACGAGGCGATCAGCACCGGCGCCACGATGGCGCTCTACGCCGCCGCGGGAGCCCGGGTGACGCTGGTGACCTGCACCCTCGGCGAGGAGGGCGAGATCCACGTCCCCGCCTACGCCGGCCTCGCGTCGGACGCCGCGGACCAGTTGGGCGGCTACCGCATCGCCGAGCTGAAGGAGGCGTGTACCGCACTCGGGGTCACGGATCATCGGTTCCTCGGCGGGGCCGGCCGCTACCGGGACTCCGGGATGATGGGCTGGGAGACCAACCTGCGGCCGCGGGCGTTCTGGCAGGCGGATCTCGACGAGGCGGCCGGCATGCTCGTGGACGTCATGCGGGAGACCCGTCCGCAGGTGGTCGTCACCTACGACGAGATCGGCTTCTACGGCCACCCCGATCACATCCAGGCGCACCGGGTGACGATGCGCGCCGTCGAACTGGCCGCCGCCGAGGGGATCGCACCCGCGAAGGTCTACTGGACGGCGGTGCCGTACAGCGTCCTGGAGGCGGGGATCGGCGAGTTCGCGGACACCGAGGGCAACCCGTTCGAGGGCCTCACGAGCCCGGACGACCTGCCGTTCGGCACGCCCGACAAGGAGATCGCGGCGCGCGTGGACGGGCACGAGTTCGCCGATCAGAAGGTGGCCGCGATGCTGGCCCACGCCACGCAGATCTCGCCGAACTCCTGGCTGATGACGATCGCGGGCAACTTCGGCGCCGAGTTCATGGGCGTGGAGTTCTACGAGCTGGCCGTCGGGGAACGCGGGCCGGGCGGCGGCCCCAACGGCTGGGAGGCCGACCTCTTCGCGGGGCTGGTCATATGAGCGAGTGCCTGGACCGGAGCGCAGCGGAGGGAAGCCGCCGTGGGGCGGAGCCGTGCACTGAGCGGGTAGCGCTATGAGCGTCGACCTGACGAAGCCGGACGCTGCCCCGCCGCCGACCCCGCCGACGCCGTTCGTGCTGCCGCCGTGGGTCGATCCGGTCCTGTCGTGGGCCGGCCTCGTCGTCGCGACCGGTCTGGCCCTGCTGACCGGGCTGTTCGAGGCGTTCCTCACCCCCGTGCAGTGGAACGGCTGGCGGATCCCGGTCTCGCTCGTGGCGGCGCTGGTGCTCAATCCGGCGATCGTCTGGTTCACCTGGGTGACGACCAGGCGGAAGGCGGCGGCGCTGCTGCCGGCACTGGTCTGGATCGCCGTGCTGTTCGTGGCCGGCACGCAGACGGCCGAGGGCGACCTGGTGGTCACCGGCCCCGAGCACAACTGGGTCGGCGTCGCCACGATGACGGTCGGCTCGGTGGCGTTCGCGGTGGCGGGTTACAAACTGATCCTGACCGGACTCCCACCGATCCGCAGCGAACCGAAAGCCGGGCCCGAAGCGTCCTCGTGACAGTGGCTTGTACGGTCGGCCACTGTCAGATGCCCTCCGGAATTTGGTAGAAGGCTGTCATGGGGAAGCGATGGGTGCCGGTAGCGGTGCTGGCCGGCGTGCTGTTCGGCGTCAACGTCATCGGTCGGGTGGCCGCGAAGCTGTTCGCCGAGAAGGATGACGACAAGCAGATCACGATCGGACTGGTCGCGCTCGGCGTGATCGGCGTGATCGTGCTCGGGATGGCCGTGCGGTGGACCCAGCGCTATCCGATGAACCGCGTGTGGGGCACGCTCGGCGGCGCCGTCCTGGCCGCCTGCGCGGCGAGTGTGCTCATCGGGCCGCTGCTCGTCGGTGAGACGCCGTTCGCCGAGGGGGCGGGGCTCTTCTTCCGGCAGATCTGGTGGTACCTGGGCATGTCGCTCGCTGCGGGCGCGTTCGGTGCGCTGGCGGTGATGACGTTCGGCAAGGACTGGAAGTCGCAGGCGTGGAAGCGCTACGCCGAGCAGGCCAACGCCAAGCCCCGCAAGGTCGTGCGCCGCTAGGCCGCTAGGCCATCCGGCGGGTCACGTAGGCGTGTGCGGTGCGGAAGCCCTGGTCGGCGTAGAGGGCGATCGCCGCCTCGTTGTGCGCCTCGACCTGCAGGTAGGCCGAGGTGGCCCCGAGTGCGGCCGCCTCGCCCGCCAGGGCCTTCGTCACGCGCCGCGCCCAGCCCTGTCGGCGGTGCTCCGGCTGCACCCCGACGACGGAGATCCCGAGCCACCCGTGTGCCACGACTCCGCGTCCGATCGCCGCGAGTGTGCCCGTCGGGCCGTTCCCCTGAGCGAAACGGACCTCGGGGCCCGACGAGAGCAAGCGACGGGCGACCTCCGGGAGGCCGTGTTTTTGGCGGCCGGCGGCCGCCAGCCACTCCTCGGACGGCGCGCGGGTGACGCGGATGCCGGGGTCGGGCGGGCCGGTGAGGCCGTCGATCGGCGCGGTCTGCACCAGCGTGGGCGGTGACGCGCTCCAGCCCCGGCGGTCCAGTTCGGCGGTGAGCCGGCGGCCCAGCGGCAGCGGAACGGTGATCGCCGGCACCAGGCCGCGCGCGGTGTACCAGGCGACGACGGCGTCGACCGCTTCGGGGAGCGGCAGGCCCGGATCGCCGACCGGCAGCGCCGAGTTGCCGCGCGCGGTCCAGCCGTCGGTGGCGCGCAGCAGCCAGTCGCCCAGGTGATCCGTTTCAGCGGCCGGCCAGCCGAGCGCGGCGATCGACTCCAGGCGTTCGGTGCCGCTGCGCGCCCGACGGTCGGGTATCCGCTTCGCGGCGAGCACGTCGACGCGCGGCACCGCCACCTCGCCGTCCCGGGTGCGAACTGTGAAATTGCTCTCGCTCACCGCTACCAGCTCGCCGAGAGCGTCCGTGGCCTGCGAGCCGACCCGGTGCCGCACCACCACACGGTGACCGACATCCCCATGGCCCAGCACGATCGACCACCTCCCCCGGGGATACTAGGCTTCGGATAGCCTGCGAGGCGCCGCGTGACCAGCGGCAAGCAGAGGAGATAGTCGTGACCTACATCATCGCCGAACCGTGCGTCGACCTGCTCGACAAGGCGTGTATCGAGGAGTGCCCGGTCGACTGCATCTACGAGGGAAACCGGATGTTGTACATCCACCCCGACGAATGCGTTGACTGTGGTGCGTGCGAGCCGGTGTGCCCGGTCGAGGCGATCTTCTACGAGGACGACGTCCCGGAGCAGTGGAAGGACTACACCGGGGCCAACTACGAGTTCTTCGAGGACCTGGGCTCGCCCGGTGGCGCCTCCAAGGTCGGCAAGATCGAGAAGGACGCGTCGTTCGTCGCGAGCCAGCCGCCGCGCGAGGTGAACCACTGACTGCGGTCAAACCGTCGGCGAGCCGGTTGCCGGACTTCCCCTGGGACCGGCTCGCTCCGGCCAAGCAGCTCGCGGCGTCCCACCCCGACGGCCTCGTCGACCTTTCCATCGGCACGCCGGTGGACCCGGTCCCGGCCGCCGTGCAGGCCGCGCTGCGGGACTCCTCGGACACGCCCGGGTACCCGCTCACCATGGGCAACGCCCGGCTGCGCGACGCGCTGACCGACTGGGTGCGGCGGTTCTGCCTGGCGCCGGAGGGCGTCGGCGTCCTGCCCACGGTCGGGTCGAAGGAACTCGTCGCCTGGCTGCCGACGCTGCTCGGCATCGGCCGCGGCGACACCGTCGTCGTGCCGTCCCTCGGCTACCCCACGTACGAGGTCGGCGCGCGGCTCGCCGGGGCGACCGTGGCGCGCGCCGACTCGCTGGTCTCGCTGGGCCCCACCACGCGGGTGCGCCTCGTGTGGGTCAACTCCCCGTCCAACCCCACCGGCCGGGTGCTGCCCGAGCCGCACCTGCGCAAGGTGATCGACTGGGCGCGTTCGCGGGGGGCCGTCGTGGCCAGCGACGAGTGCTATCTCCCGCTCGGCTGGGAGGCCTCGCCGGTCTCGGCGCTGTCCGTCTGCGACGGCGACCTGACGGGTGTGCTGTCGGTGCACTCGCTCTCCAAGCGCTCCAACCTCGCCGGGTACCGGGCCGGGTTCGTGGCCGGCGACCCGGCTCTCGTGGCGCGGCTGCTGGAGGTGCGCAAGCACGCCGGGATGATCGTTCCGGAGCCGGTGCAGGCGGCCATGGTCGCGGCGCTCGCCGACGAGGAGCACGTGGCCGAGCAGCGCGAACGCTATGCCGCGCGGCGGGCGGTGCTGGCTGGTGCGCTGCGCGGTGCCGGGTTCGCCATCGAGCACTCCGAGGCCGGGCTGTACCTGTGGGCCAGCCGTGCCGGCGAGCCGTGCTGGAGCACGGTGGACTGGCTGGCGCGGCGCGGGATCCTGGTGGCGCCCGGCGAGTTCTACGGCCCCACCGGCGAACGCCACGTCCGCATCGCATTGACGGCGACGGATGAGCGGGTGCGTGCGGCGGCGGTACGGCTGGCCGTCGTCTAGGCGCCGTCCGGTGGGTGCGGCGCGGTCTGCGGGTGGCCGCCGGGGCGGGTAGTTTCGGGGCATGTCGCCCACCGTTGCCGTCCGTGGTGAGGTCACCCGGGAGGTTCCGCCCGAGATCGCCACCGTCTCCGTCAGCGTCGCCGCGAGTGATCGCGAACGGACCGTCGCCCTGACCCGCCTCTCCGAACGCAACGCCGCCCTCGGCGTCCTGCTCGACGGCTTCGGCGACGTCATCGAACGCCGCGAGACCAGCGGCCTGTACGTGTACCCGATCACGAAGGGGCCGGCCGAGCGGGTCACCGGCTACCGGGGCAGCGTGACGCTGACGGCGACCGTCGCCGACTTCACCGTTCTCGGCGACCTGGTGCTGCGCCTGGCGGATCAGGACCAGGCGACGGTCAGCGGCCCGCACTGGGCGTTGCGTCCGGACAGCGGCGCGCACCGGCAGGCCCGCCACGACGCGATCGCCGACGCGCTGGTGCGCGCCCGGGAGTACGCCGAGGCGCTGGGTTCCCAGGTGGTGAGCCTGATCGAGCTGGCCGACACCGGGCTTTCCGCCCGCGACGGCGGCGGCGGCCCGATCGCGCTCTCCGCCGGCGGCGGTGCGATGCGCACGATGTCGGCGTCCGCGCCGCAGCTGGACCTGGAGCCGCGGCTGCAGTGGGTGCACGCGTCGGTGGAGGCCCGCTTCGCGATCACCGATCCGCCGTCGCTGGGCGGGTGATCTCTAGTTGGCGTGCAGGGCGGCGTTGAGCTCGATGCCCCGCCCGGCCCGCTCCTTCGCCTCCAGCGCGCCGGTCAGCGAGTTGCGCCAGATCAGCACGTTGTTGAGGCCGCTCAGCTCGCGGGCCTTCACCACGCGGCCGTCGGCCAGCTTCACCTTCGAGCCGGCCGTCACGTAGGTGCCGGCCTCGATCACGCAGTCGTCGCCGAGCGAGATGCCGCAGCCGGCGTTCGCGCCGATGAGGCAGCGCTCGCCGATGCGGATGACCTCCTTGCCGCCGCCGGAGAGCGTTCCCATGATCGAGGCGCCGCCGCCGACGTCGCTGCCCTCCCCGACCACGACCCCGGCCGAGATGCGCCCCTCGACCATGGAGTTGCCGAGCGTGCCGGCGTTGTAGTTGACGAAGCCCTCGTGCATGACCGTCGTTCCGGGGGCCAGATGCGCGCCGAGCCGTACCCGGTCGGCGTCCGCGATGCGCACCCCGCTGGGCACCACGTAGTCGATCATCCGGGGGAACTTGTCGAGCCCGTACACCGCGAGCCGTTCGCCCTTGGAGCGCAGCGCCCAGCGCAGTTCGTCCACGCGGTCGGGCGGGCAGGGGCCGGCGGAGGTCCACGCGACGTTGGTCAGCGCGCCGAAGATGCCGTCCAGGTTGGCCTGGTGCGGCGTGATCAGCCGGTGCGAGAGCAGGTGCAGCCGCAGGTACGCGTCGTAGGCGTCCTTCGGCGGGTCGGCGAGGGAGCCGAGCACCACCAGCATCGCGACGCTGCGCAGCCCGGGCAGCGGCCGGTCGGAGGCCGCGTCGGCGGGCAGGCCGAGCAGCTCGCCGGCGGGCAGCGGCTGGCCGGGCGGCGCGTCGAGCGCGGGCGGTGCGCCGAGCCCGAGCTTG
Organism: Virgisporangium aliadipatigenens; assembly: GCF_016863615.1. Lineage (GTDB taxonomy): Bacteria > Actinomycetota > Actinomycetes > Mycobacteriales > Micromonosporaceae > Virgisporangium > Virgisporangium aliadipatigenens. Next base: position 35,766 of record NZ_BOPF01000033.1, read on the forward strand.
CCGCTCGGGTACCAGGCGTCCAGGACAGTGCCGTCGGCGGTCACGGTCGCGAGGCTCAGCCCCCAGGCTGGCGTGTCGAGTGCGCTCACGCCTACAGAAGTTAGCCGCGCACCCGGCGGCCGTTAAGGTCGGGGCCATGCTGTCCCACGTCGTGCTGGCCGATCCTGTCGCCCTGACCCGCGCTCTCGTCGACATCGAGTCCGTCTCGGGCAACGAGGCGGAGATCACCGACGCGGTCGAGGCCGCGCTGAAGGCGGCCCCGCACCTGGACGTCACGCGGGTGGGCAACACACTGGTCGCGGCCACGTCGCTGGGCCGGCCGCAGCGGGTGGTGCTCGCCGGGCACCTGGACACCGTGCCGGTCGCCGGCAACCTCCCCTCCCGCACGGAGGGGAACATCATGCACGGCTGCGGCACGTCCGATATGAAGAGCGGCGCGGCGCTGGCCCTGCACCTGGCCGTGCACGCCCCGGCGCCGAAGTACGACGTGACGTACCTCTTCTACGACTGCGAGGAGGTCGAGAGCGAGCGCAACGGCCTGCGCAAACTGGCCGCCTCGCACCCGGAACTGCTCGCCGCCGACTTCGCGCTGCTGCTCGAACCGACCTACGGGCTGGTCGAGGCGGGCTGCCAGGGCACCATGCGGGCGGTCGTGACGACGCGCGGGCGGCGGGCGCACTCGGCGCGCAGCTGGCTCGGCGAGAACGCCATCCACCGGGCCGGCGAGGCGTTGGCGAGGCTGCGGCGGTACGAGGCGCGGAGCGTGGAGATCGACGGCTGCGTCTACCGCGAGGGCCTGAACGCCGTGAAGATCGGCGGCGGCGTCGCCGGGAACGTGATCCCGGACGAGGCCTGGATCGAGGTGAACTTCCGCTTCGCTCCGGACCGTTCGGAGGAGCAGGCGCACGCGCACGTGCGGGAGGTCTTCGAGGGGTTCGAGGTGGCGGTGACGGACTCGGCACCCGGTGCGCTCCCGGGGCTCACGGCACCGCCCGCGAAGGAGTTCCTCGCCGCCGTCGGGCGGCCGCCGCAGGCCAAGCTGGGCTGGACGGACGTGGCCCGCTTCGCGACGCTCGGCATCCCGGCGCTGAACTTCGGCCCCGGTGACCCGAATCTCGCGCACACCCGCGAGGAGCACGTCGAGATCGACAAGATCGAGGCCGGCGCCGAGACCCTGCGCCGCTGGCTGGTCGGCGGGGAGTGCTAGGCGGCTTCGCGTTGCTCCAGCGGCTCGGGCTCGGTCGGCTCGGCGGCCGACGCGGGACCGAACGCGCGGCGCATCGCGATGATGTCGCGGATGCGCTGATTGAGCTGGCGACGACGCCGGGCCTGCTCGATGTGGCTGATCATGGCTCCCATACTTACTGAGACGCCCGAGCAGGGGTGGCAGGTTGCTGACCGTTTACGCAGTCGTAGATCCAACAGTGACCGAACGGATACCGCTCGTCATCAAAGGCCCTACGCGGGGTATAACGATCGTCCGGCCCGGCGGACGCGGTCCGCGAACGCCGCCGCGATTTTCGCCGGGTGGGCATGGAAGATCGTCAGAGGTTCCACCCCGTCGGGGGTGAACCAGCCGAACTCCAGCACCTCGGACGAGACGGCCGGTGTCCCGCTGACGATGCGGCAGGCGTAGTTCGCGACGATCGGCACCGAGGCGTGCGGCGCCCCGATGAGCCGGTTGTCGAAGACGCCGATGAGGTGCGTGGCCGCCACGACCAGGCCGCCCAGTTCCTCGCGCACCTCGCGAATTGCCGTGTCGACCAGGTTCTCGCCGACCTCACCGACCCCGCCGGGCAGCGCCCAGGTACCGTCGCCGGCCCGTTTGACCAGCAACAACCGGTCGGTGTCGTCGAAGATGGCGGCCTCGGCGCCGAGGGCTGGGGTGCGGATCCCCAGGTCCCGCGGCGGCGGGCCGGGCACCACCCGCCGGCCCTCAAGGGCGGCCGCGAGGGCGAGGACGCGACGGTACCGCTCGAGGTTGAACGGGTCGGTCGAGCCGGCCAGCCCGTCGAGGGCGGTGCGGCGCAGCCGGGCCGCGATTGCCGTGAGATCACTCACGCTGTCAGTAGATCAGCGATCTTCCGGTCGTCGTCCGGCAGGTCCGCCCCGGGTGCCCGCAGGACGAAGATCACAGTGTGCGGCTCGGTCCGTTCCGGCCGGTCGGCGTTGTCGAGCACGGTCGCCACCTCGCACGGGGTGCCGGCCAGCCGCAGGGCGGCGTCGGGCACGGACTCCGCGGGGCGCATCCAGTCCCGCAGGACGCTGCCGTCGGCGCGGAACACCGCGACCGCGGCGAGCGGCGTGCGCAGCGAGTCGGCGGCGAGCACCGCGGCCGCGTCGCCGGCCCCGAGCGCCGCGTACAGGTCGGCCGCCGCGTCCCGCAGCTCGGTCAGCAGGCGGGCGTCGAGCTCCGAGCACGGGTAGTAGAGGCCGTTCGCGGCCATCGCGCGGAGCTCTTCGGCCACCGCCAGGAGGTCGGTCAATCGGACCCCACCGGGCCGGTGACGAGCGTCTTGCCGTCGGGGTAGGGCCACGGGTTGCGCACGCAGCCCTCCAGGCCGTACGTCTGGGTCTGCATCACCGGGGCCAGGCCACCGGGGCGCGGGCAGCGCACGTGCCCGTTCCCGAGAAAATGCCCGACCTCGTGGTTGACCACCATGGCACGGTACTCGTCGCGCGCGTCGGCGTACCACGGGACGGCGAGTTGCCACCGGGCCAGGTTGATCACGATGGTGCGCCCGCCGCGGCAGGAGACCTCGCCCTTGGTCTGCACGCCGACGCCGCTGCAGAGCTTGTCCGTCGTGGCCGGGGTGGCGAGGTGGATCGTGAGGTCCGACGGGTCGGCGGCCACCCGGCGGAATCCCACGTTGCCCTTCGCGATCCAGCTGCGGCGCTCGGCGAGGATGCGTTCCACCGCCTGGGCGAACTCCTCGGGCGCGACGCCGCTGGTCTCCTCGACCGCGATCCGGTAGCGCCAGATCCGGCCGGCGCCGACCGGTGCGCTGTCGGTGCGCACGTACTCGAAGCGCTGCGGCCCGGAGTAGGGCACGTGCGGCGGGCTCGGTGCGACCGGCGACGCGGCCGGGGACTGCACGCCGAACGCGGGCTCGGCGGGCGGCGCCGACGGCTGCGGCGCGGAAAGCCCCGGCGCGGCAGATCCGGGCATGCGGGTCGTGAAGACGTATCCGAGGAGAAGAAGACCGGCCACGACGAAGAGTGATGCGCGGAAGAACTTCACGAACTGGCGACGGCGCCGCGTCGCGAACTGTTGCACGAGGAGGACCGGCTACCGTGAGCGGTTATGACCAAGTCGACCTCGGAGCGCCGCCGGGGCCCGGTGACGCTACGTCATGAAGCGATTCCGCCGAGCACCGCCGACCAGAAACTGCTCGACTCGCGGGCCCGCAGCGACTGGAAGACCCGCGACGCGTGGCGGGCGCTGCGGATCCTGTCCGAGTTCGTCGAGGGTTTCGAGACCCTCTCCGAGCTGCCGCCGGCGGTCAGCGTTTTCGGCTCGGCGCGGTTCAAGCCCGGCTCGGCCCATTACGACCTGGGGGAACGGGTCGGAGCCGCGCTGGCGCGCGCCGGCTACGCCGTGATCACCGGCGGCGGACCCGGCGTGATGGAAGCGGCCAACAAGGGCGCGTCCGACGCGGGCGGCGTCTCGGTGGGCCTGGGGATCGAGCTGCCGTTCGAGCAGAGCCTCAACGAGTGGGTGGACCTGGGCATCGACTTCCGCTACTTCTTCGCCCGCAAGACGATGTTCGTCAAGTACGCGAACGGCTTCGTCGTGCTGCCCGGCGGCTTCGGCACGATGGACGAGCTGTTCGAGGCGTTGACGCTGGTGCAGACGAAGAAGGTCACCCGCTTCCCCGTGGTGCTGATGGGCAGGGCGTACTGGTCCGGCCTCATCGAGTGGATGCGCGGCACCATGGCCGCCGAGAGCGCGATCGGCCCGAACGACCTGGACCTGATGCTGATCACCGACGACGTCGACGAGGCGGTGCAGTACATCCGCACGGCCGACTCCGAGCTGCACGGGCTGCCCGCCGAACAGGCCGCCCAGCAGGCGGCCGCCGAGGAGGCGGGCAGCTGACGTGGCCGCGATCTGCGTGTTCTGCGCCTCGTCGCGCACTCTCGACCAGAAGTGGCTGGACCTGGCGGCCGAGACCGGCACCGAGCTGGGCCGGCGCGGCCACTCCCTGGTCTCCGGCGGCGGGATCGTCGGCATGATGGGCGTCGTCGCCGAGGCCGCGCGGGCGGCGGGTGCGCACACGCTCGGCGTGATCCCGCAGGCGCTGGTCGACCTGGAGATCGCCGACCGGGCCTCGGACGAACTGGTGATCACCGCCGACATGTTCGCCCGCAAGACGGTCATGATCGAGAAGGCGGACGCGTTCATCACGCTGCCCGGTGGGCTGGGCACGCTGGACGAGCTGTTCGAGGTGTGGACCACCGCGATGCTCGGAATGCACGCCAAGCCGGTCGTGTTGATCGACTCCGACGGGTTCTACTCCGGGCTGGTCGAGTGGCTGAGCGGGCTCACTTCCCACCGCTTCGTCCGCGACGCGGCCCTCTCGCAGCTGATCGTGGTGCCCGACGTGGCGTCCGCGCTGGACGCGATCGAGAGGAGCGTGCCGAGCTGAACGTCCCCCCGCCCACACGTCCGCCGAAGCGGCGGTGAGGTTACCGGGATTCGACGCACCACCGTTCGGGTGTCAGGGGGCCGGACACCCGCGCGACGCTCCGTCGAAGGACCACGCGTGACCGCCTACCGGCTGGTGCGCTCCGCCGCGCCCGCCGCGCCGCCGCTCGCCCTCGACGAGGTGCAACGGGCCGTCACGGAGCACGCCGCGGGGCCGCTGCTGGTGCTCGGCGCGCCCGGTACGGGGAAGACGTCCACGCTCGTCGAGGCGGTGGCCGCCCGGGTCGAGGCCGGTGCCGCGCCGGACTCGGTGCTGGTGCTGACGTTCGGGCGGCGGGGTGCGCGCCGGCTGCGGGACCGGATCGGGGCGCGGCTGTCCCGGGTCGGCGGCGAGCCGGTCGTGCGGACGTTCCACGGGTACGCGTTCGGGCTGTTGCGGCTGGCCGCCGCCGCGGTCGGGGATCCACCGCCGCGCCTGCTGACCGGTCCCGAGCAGGATCTTGTCATCCGGGAACTGCTGGCCGACGACGACTCCGGCTGGCCGGACGGGCTGCGGCCGGCGTTGCACACGCGGGCGTTCGCGGAGGAGCTGCGGGACCTGCTGCTGCGCGCCGCCGAACGGGGCATCGGCCCGGCCGCGCTGGCCCGGCTCGGCGAGGCGCACCGGCGGCCGGACTGGCTGGCGGCGGCCCGCTTCTACAGCCGGTACACGGAGGTGCTGGCGCTGCGCGACCTGACGGCGCGGGCCGGGACGGCGTTCGACTACGCCGAACTGATCCGCGCTGCCGTGTCGCACCTGCGGGCCGATCCCGAGCTGCTGGCCGGACACCGCCGCTCGCTGCGGCACGTCTACGTGGACGAGCTGCACGACACCGACCCGGCGCAGATCGAACTTCTGTCCACAGTGGCCGGTCAGGGCGGGCACCTGGTGGCGTTCGCCGATCCGGACTCCTCCACGTTCGGCTTCCGGGGCGCGGATCCCTCGATCGTGAACCGCTTCCCGGAGGAGTTCCGCACGGTGGCCGGTGGTGCGGCGCCGACGCTGCGGCTGCCGATGGCCTACCGGGGCGGCACGCGCCTTCGGGAGGCCGCGCTGCGGGTCTCCGCGCGGCTCGGCGGCCCGTCCCGGCACCGGTTCGTCGCGACGCCGCCCGACACCGACCCGGGAACGGTCGACGTGCGCACGTTCCGCTCCGCGACGAGCGAGGCGACGTTCGTCGCGCACCGGCTGCGCGAGTACCACCTCCTGAACGGCGTGCCGTGGTCGCGGATGGCGGTGCTGGTGCGTTCCACGCTGTTGCAGCTGGCCCCGTTGCAGCGGGCGCTGCAGCAGGCCGGCGTGCCGACGGTGACCCGTTCGGACCTGTTGCCGCTGCAGGCGCACCCGGCGGTGGCGCCGCTGCTGCTCCTGCTGCGCTGCGCGCTGGAGCCGGAACGCCTCGACGAGGACGCCGCGGTGGCCCTGCTGCACTCGCCGCTCGGCGGCGCCGACCCGCTGGCCGAACGCCGCCTGCGCCAGGGGCTGCGCGCGCTCGCGCTGGCGGCCGGCGACCGGCGCCCCTCGGGCGTGCTCGTCGTGGAGGCGCTGCGCGACCCGACGGAACTGGCGGCCGTCGAACGCCGCTGGGCCCGACCCGCCAGATCGGTGGGCACCCTGCTGGCGTTGGCGCGCACCGAGGCCGCCAAGCCGGAGTCCACTGTGGAGGATGTCCTCTGGGCGGTGTGGAACGCCAGCGGCCTGGCCGGCCGGTGGGCCAACCTGTCCGAGAAGGGCGGTCCCCGGGGCGAGGCCGCCGACCGGGACCTCGACGCGGTGGTGGCCCTGTTCGACACCGCGGCCCGCTTCGTCGACCGGCTGCCGGGCGCCCGCACCGAGGTCTTCCTGGATCACGTCTTCGGCCAGGAACTGCCGAGCGACGCGATGGCGCCGGTGGCCGACCGCGGCGACGCGGTGCGCATCCTGACGGCGCACGCCGCCAAGGGTCTGGAGTGGGACGTGGTGGCCGTCGCCGGTGTGCAGGAGGGGCTCTGGCCGGACCTGCGGCTGCGCGGCAGCGTGCTCGGCTCCGAGCTGCTGGTCGACCTGGCGGCCGGCCGCGAACTGGGCCTCGTCGGCCGGATCGCCGCGACCCTGGACGAGGAGCGGCGGCTGTTCCACGTGGCGGCGACCCGGGCGCGTCGGGCGCTGCTGATGACGGCCGTCTCCTCGGGCGACGGCGAGGAGCAGCCCAGCCGGTTCCTGCACGAACTGGACCCGGACGCGGAGGTCGAGGCGCCGACGACCGCCCTGCCGCGCGGCATGACGCTGCCCGGCCTGGTGGCCGAACTGCGCACCGTGCTGGCCGACTCCCAGGCGGGCGAGGCCCGGAAACGGGACGCCGCGCGGATGCTGGCCGAACTGGCGGCCGCGAACGTGCCCGGCGCCGACCCGGACGACTGGTGGGGCCTGCGCGAACTCTCCGACGAACGGCCGCTCGTCGACGAGGGCGAGCCGGTGACCGTCACTCCGTCCACAGTGGACAGCGTGCGCAGGTGTTCGCTGCGCTGGCTCCTCGAACGCCACGGCGGCGGCACCCGCCCCTCACCGGAGCAGGGCATCGGCAACCTCGTGCACGCCGCGGCGATGCTGGCCGGCGACGCCGGTGCCGACCGCGCGGCCCTCGTCTCCTACGTGGCCGAACGCTTCGACGCCATCGAACTGAGCGCCCGCTGGCTCGCCGGCCGGGAACGCGACCGCGCCGAGGGCATGCTCGACAAGCTCGTCAGCTGGCTCGCCGGGAACCCGAGACGGCTCATCGCCATCGAGCAGGACTTCCTGGTGCAGCTGACCGACCCGGACGGCCCCGTGGAGATCAAGGGCCGGGTCGACCGCCTCGAACTGGACGAGCAGGGCCGCCTCGTCGTGGTGGACCTGAAGACCGGCAAGAGCGCCCCGGTCAACGCCGATGTGGCCGAACATCCACAGCTCGCGGCCTACCAGGCGGCCGTGGCGGCGGGGGCGTTCGAGGAGTCGACGGAGGCCGGTGGGGCGTCCCTCGTGCAGCTCGGCACCACCAACACCACCGCGCGCGAGCAGGTGCAGCCGCCGCCGCACGAGACGACCGACCCCAACTGGGCCGTCAACCTGGTCAAGGGCGCGGCGCGGGCGATGGCGAACTCGACGTTCGAGGCGGTGGCGAACAACAAGTGCCGCGCCTGCCCGGTGCGCAACGCGTGCCCGGTGAGCGGCCGCGGCCGGCAGGTGACCGACCTATGACTTTGTTCGAGGTCGGTCAGGCGCCGCGGGTGCAGCCCCGGATGGGGCCCCGCTACACGCCCGTCGAGCTGGCCAAGCTCCTCGAACTCGTGGCGCCCACGCCGCAACAGGCCGAGGTGATCGCCGCTCCGGTCGCGCCGCTGCTCGTCGTCGCCGGTGCCGGATCGGGAAAGACGGAGACGATGGCGGCCCGCGTGCTGTGGCTCGTCGCCAACAACCACGTGCGCCCCGAGCAGATCCTCGGGCTGACGTTCACCCGGAAGGCGGCGGGGGAACTCGCGCACCGCATCCGGGCGCGACTGGCGCAACTGGTCCGCAAGCTCGGCCGGGACGACCTCCTCGCGGGAGAGCCCGCGGTCGCGACCTACCACTCCTACGCGGCGCGGGTCGTGCGCGAGCACGGCGTGCGCGCCGGCTACGAACCGGCCACCCGGCTGCTCACCGAGGCGGCCTGCTGGCAGCTCGCCGACTCGGTCGTGCGCACCTACGACGGCGACATGACGGCGGTGTCGGCGGCACCGTCCACAGTGGTCGATGCCGTGTTGCGCCTCGCCGGGGACATGGCCGAGCACCTCGTCTCCGCCGACGACGTGGCCGCCTGGACCGGCCGCTTCCACGCGAGCGTCAACGCGATCCCGGGTTCGCGGATCCCGGCCGACGTGCGCAAGATGCTGGACCGGCAGCGGGCCCGGCTCCAGCTGCTGCCGCTGGTGCGCCGTTACGCCGAGCGCAAGGCCGCGTTGGAGGCGATGGACTTCGGGGACCAGTTGGCCCGCGCGGCAACGGTTTCGGTCCGCCACCGCGAGGTGGGTCTGGTCGAACGGGACCGCTACCGCGTCGTGCTCCTCGACGAGTACCAGGACACCAGCCACGCGCAGGTGACCCTGCTGCGCGCGCTCTTCGGCGACGGGCATCCGGTGACGGCCGTCGGCGACCCGTGCCAGTCCATCTACGGGTGGCGCGGCGCGTCGGCCGGCACGCTCACCCGCTTCCCGGAGGAGTTCCCGCAGCGCGACGGCGCACCGGCGCGGGAACTGTCGCTGACGACCAGTTGGCGCAACCGCCCCGAGATCCTCGACGTGGCCAACGCCCTGTCCCGCCCGCTGCGCGCACACGGCGCCCGCGTCGCCGAACTGGCACCCGCCGACCGGCTCGCCCCGATGGCGTCCACCGCCACGGTCCACTGTGGACTGTTCGAGTCCTATGTGGACGAGGCCCGGTGGCAGGCCGAACGGATCGCCGCCGCGTGGAGCCACAGCGCGGGCCAGCCCGACGCGCTCCCGTGGGAGATCGCGGTCGACAAGCGGCCCACGACGGCCGTGCTGGTGCGGGTTCGGGCGCAGATCCCGGCCATCGAGGCGGCTCTGCGCGCCGTCGGGCTGCCGGTCGAGGTGGTGGGCCTCGGCGGGCTGCTGGACACCCCGGAGGTCCGCGACGTCGTCAGCACCCTGCGCGTGCTGGCCGACCCGGTGGAGGGGGCCGCGCTGCTGCGCCTCATGACCGGACCGCGCTGGCGGATCGGCCCGCGCGACCTGGTGGCCCTGTACCGGCGCGCGCGTTCGCTGGCCGTCGAGCGCCGCATCGCCACCGAGGAGGAGTTCGAACTCGCCGACGCCCTCGACGAGGCCGTGCTGGTGGAGGCGCTGGACAACCTGGGCCTGCCGGAGCGCTACTCGGCGGAGGGGTACCGCCGCTTCGCGGCGCTGCGCGACGAGCTGCGCGCCCTGCGCCGCCGGCTCGACCAGCCGCTGCCGGACCTGCTCGCCGACGTCGAACGCACCATCGGGCTCGACGTCGAGGTGGCCGTCCGGCCGGGCGACGCCGGGCTCGCGCGGGCGCACCTCGACGCGTTGGGCGACATCGCGGCGCGCTTCGCCACCGAGTCCGAGGGGCCGACGCTGTCGGCGTTCCTGGCGTATCTGGCCGCTGCCGAGGCGGAGGAACGCGGGCTGGCTCCCGGCGACGTCGAGGTGGTCGAGGGGGCCGTGCAGATCCTCACCGCACACGCCGCCAAGGGGCTGGAGTGGGACATCGTCGCCGTCGCGGGACTGACCGACGACGTGTGGCCCGGCCGGACCATCGCCTCGGATCACTGGCTGCAGGGGCTGGGCGTGTTGCCGTTCCCGCTGCGCGGCGACCGTTCCGGCCTGCCCGCGCTGGAACTGGCGCAGGTCGCCGACCAGAAGGGCGTCGCCAAGGCCCTCAAGGACTTCACCGAGGCCTGGCGCGCGCACGACGTTCGCGAGGAACGCCGCCTCGCCTACGTGGGCGTCACCCGCCCGCGCCGCCTGCTGCTCTGCTCCGGCTACTGGTGGGGCGAGGGCGTCAAGTCGCGCCGCGGCCCGTCGATCTTCCTCGACGAGATCCGGGAACGCTGTGCGGCCGGCGCGGGCACGGTCGACGCGTGGGCCCCCGACCCCGGGCCGGACGCGGAGAACCCCACGCTCACGCACCTGCCCCGGGCGAGCTGGCCCGGCGACCCGCTCGGCGATCGCCGCCCGACGCTCGCCGACGCGGCCGCGCTGGTGCGTTCCCCGCAGGAGGGTGAGCCGGGGGAGGACTACCACCGCTGGGCACGCGAAGCGGCGCTGCTGCTCGCCGAGCGCACGTCGGCCGAGCCGTCAGCGGATGTCGTTCTCCCGGATCACCTGTCGGTGTCGCAGCTGGTGCTGCTGCGCCGCGAACCGGCGACGCTGGCCCGGCGGCTGCGTCGCCCGATGCCGTCGCGGCCGGACCCGTACGCGCGGCGCGGCACGGCGTTCCACCGCTGGATCGAGGAGCGCTACGGCGCGACCCGCCTCCTCGACCTGGACGAGTTGCCCGGCGCCGAGGACGAGGACGCCGCCGGCGACCGGGCGCTCAAGGAACTGCAGGAGGCGTTTCTCGCCTCGGAGTGGGCGGACCGGACGCCGACGGCGGTGGAGGTGCCGTTCAGCGCGACGGTCGCCGGGGTGGTGCTGCGGGGCAGGATGGACGCGGTCTTCGACGCCCCCGGGGGAGGGTTCGAGGTCGTCGACTGGAAGACCGGCGCCCAGCCCGCTCCGGGTCGGGCCGCCGACGCGGCGGCGGTGCAGCTCGCGGCGTACCGGCTGGCGTGGGCGGCCCTGGCCGGCGTCCCGGTGGAACGGGTCGGCGCGGCGTTCGCATACATCAGGGAGGGCGTGACGGTGCGCCCCGCGGACCTGCTCGACGAGGCGGGCCTGATCGATCTGATCACCCGCATCCCGCACCAGGGTCACCAGGCGGCGACCTCGACGTCGGACTCGCCGTAGACCCAGTTGCCCTCGCTGTCCTGGGCGTACGTCTCGGCGTGCGCCTCGGCCTCGTAGGCGTCCACGGTGCCGTCGTTGTCGAAGTCGTAGGCCGTGGCGTCGACCTCGACGGTCTGCACGAAGACGTTGCCGTACTCGTCGGCGACGACGGTCTGCTCCTCGTAGGAGACGTCGTACTCGGTGCCGGTGGTCTCGCTCATTGTTCTTTCTCCTGTGTTCTCGCTGTTGTGCGGTGCGAGATGAACAGTATTTCCGGCCCCGGACGAAGGAATCCCAAGATCGTGCCGGTGACGGCCATCGATTCGACGGTCGGCCCCGCACCTGAGAAAGCTGCCAGGAGCACCCTCACCCCTCCGGCGTCGGGCGTTCGGCTGGCACACTGGACCCGTTATGGCTGATCAACCGTCCCCGTGGTCGAGCGCCGACACGGTCATCGAGGTGGCTCCCGTGCCGTCGCCCGTCGAGGCGACCCCGGTGGTGACGCCGCAGCGGACCGCGTCCACGGGTCCGGCCCGCGCGGGCGCGGTGACCAGGCCGGTCGACCTGCCGCCACCGCCGCCGCCGGACGTGCTCGCCTTCGGCGCCGACGACGACCCGGTCAAGCGCAACAAGCTGCTCATGCGCTGGTTCGGCGGGGCGGCCGCGCTGGTCGTGCTGATCGGCGTCATCGCGACCCTGGCGATGGTGCTCGGCTCGGGCGGCACCGCCGTGCCGGACCTGTTCGGCGACAAGGCCGACGCGCCCCCGGACACGCGGCCCGACCTCGTGAAGAACTGCCCCGTCCCCTCCGCCTACCCGGAGCCGCAGGCCGCCCCGCCGCCGGAGCCCGGCCCGCGCACCGTCGACGGCGACTCCGGCGTCTCCTACAAGGCGTTCGGGGAGCCGTGGATCCCGTGGGACACCACGTGGACCGGCGGCACGCTCAAGGTCGACTACTCGGTGGGCCAGCACTTCGTGACCGAGGTCTACAGCGGCGGCACCTACCACGCCTCGATCCTGTCGGCGAGCGTGCCGGCCACCAACAACGACGCGCTCGTCGTGGACCTCAAGTGCACCGGCCGTCAGATCGCCGCCGACGTGCGGCAGCAGTACTACCCCAACCCCAACCGGCTGGAGCAGATCGACGAGCGGGAGACCCGGCTCGGCGGCCGGCCGGCCTGGGTGTCCATCTTCCGGCTGCACTTCAACCGGCAGGGTCTCAGCGCCAAGAGCGAGCTCGTCGGGCTCGCGTTGATCGACGTCGGCCGGCCCAACGCCGCCATCGTGTACGTCTCCATCCCCGACACGCACCGGCAGTTCGACGGCGTCGTCAACGAGGTGTTCGACTCGGTGCGGGCGGTCTGAAGGATCCCGTCGATCAGCTAGGGTCGACACTGTGCTTCCGGTGATCCGCCATCCTGTCGAACGGTTCACGCTGCCGAACGGCCTGCGTGTGGTCCTGACCCCCGACCCCAGCGCACCGGTTGTCGGTGTGGCCGTCGTGTACGACGTCGGCATCCGTTCCGAGCCGCAGGGGCGCACCGGGTTCGCGCACCTCTTCGAGCATCTGATGTTCCAGGGGTCGACCAACCTCGAGAAGCTCGCCCACTTCCGGCACGTGCAGGGCAGCGGCGGGACGTTCAACGGGTCGACCCACTTCGACTACACCGACTATTACGAGTCGCTGCCGGCCAACGCCCTGGAGCGCGCGCTCTTCCTGGAGGCCGACCGCATGCGCGGCCCCCGCCTGACCGAGGAAAACCTGCGCAACCAGGTGGACGTGGTCAAGGAGGAGATCCGGGTCAACGTGCTCAACCGGCCCTACGGCGGCTTCCCGTGGCTGAAGCTGCCGCCGGTCATGTTCGACACGTATCCCAACGCGCACGACGGGTACGGCTCGTTCGAGGACCTCGAATCGGCGACGGTCGACGACGCGGCGGACTTCTTCGACAAGTACTACGCGGTCGACAACGCGGTGCTGGCGGTGGCCGGCGACTTCACCGTCGAGACGGCCCGCGCCTTGGTCGAACGCCACTTCAGCGACGTTCCCGCGCGCCGGGCCCCGCAGCGGCCGGACTTCGCCGAGCCCGACCTGACCAGTGAGCGCCGCGAGAGCTACGTCGACCGGCTGGCCCCGCTGCCCGCGGTGGCGAGCGCCTGGCGGGTCCCCAACCCGATCACCGATCTCGAGGGCTACCTGCCCTTCGTGGTGCTCGCCGAGGTGCTCACCGACGGGGACGCCTCCCGCCTGGTCGAGCGGCTGGTGCTGCGCGACCGCGCCGTCACCAGCGTCGGCGGGTACATCGGCTTCATGGGCGAACCGTTCGCGGTCCGCGACCCCACGGCGATGCTGCTCCAGGCGCACCTGCCCCCGGGCGGCGACGTCGACAAGGTGCTGCGCACCATCGACGAGGAGAACGCTCGCATCGCGAGCGACGGGCTGGCCCCGGGCGAGTTGGCCCGCACCCAGGCCCGGATGGCCACGCACCTGCTGCGCGACACCGACTCGGTGCTCGGCCGGGCGTTGCAGATGGCCGTGCTGGAGGTGCAACGCGGCGCGCCGGAGCTGCTCGCCGAGCTGCCCCGGCTGCTGAGCGAGGTCACGGAGGAGCAGGTGACGGCGGCCGCCGCGACCCTCGTGCCCGAACGCCGGGCCACGGTCGAGGTCATCGCGGAGGGTGGGAACAACTAATGTCGATCACCACGTTGCCGGACCTCGGTCCGGTGCGGGAGCTGACGCTGCCGTCCACTGTGGAGCGCACGCTCGCCAACGGGTTGACCGTCATGGCGATCCGGCGCTCGTCGGTGCCGCTGTTCGAGCTCCGGCTGCGGGTGCCGTTCGCCCGGGCGGACCTGGCGCAGAGCGCCGTCCTGACCCAGACCCTTTTCTCGGGAACGGCCGATCGCACCACAGTCGACATCGCGGCCGCGCTGCAGTCCGTCGGCGGCGGCCTCTCGGCGGGAGCCGACCCGGACCGGCTGCTCGTGTCCGGCAACGCGCTCGTCACCGGGCTCGACGAGCTGCTGGGCCTGCTCGCCGAGGTGCTGACCGGGGCGACCTACCCGGACGAGGAGGTCTCGACGGAGCGTTCGCGCCTGGCGGACCGGATCCGGGTGGCCAACAGTCAGCCCTCACACCTGGCGCGCAAGGCCCTGCTGCGGCGCATCTACGGCGAACACCCGTACGCGCTGCAGACGCCGGAGGCGGACGCCGTTCTGGCGGTGGAGTCGGCCGGGCTCAACGAGTTGCACGCCGCCCGGGTCCAGCCCGCGGGCGGCACGCTCGTGCTCGTCGGCGACCTCGACCCCGAGGAGGCCATCGCCGCCGCCGAACGCGCCCTCGCCGGCTGGACCGGTGACGGCAAGGAGGTCGACCTGCCGGCCGTGCCGGAGATCGGCCCGGGGCCGCTGACCCTGGTGGACCGCCCGGGCTCGGTGCAGAGTTCGCTGCGGATGGCGCTGGGAGCGGTGCCCCGCACGCATCCCGACCACGCGCTGCTCCAACTGGCCAACCTCATCTTCGGCGGCTACTTCTCCTCCCGCTGGGTCGAGAACATCCGCGAGGACAAGGGCTACACGTACGGGCCGCACTCGATGATCGAGCACTCGGTCGCCGGTTCCACGGTCACCGTGGCCGCCGAGGTGGCGACCGAGGTGACCGCGCCCGCACTCCTGGAGACGGTGTACGAGCTGGGCCGGCTGGCGACGGTTCCGCCCGGCGAGGACGAACTGACCCAGGCCCGTCAGTACGCGCTCGGCACGCTGCAACTGGGCCTGTCCACGCAGGCCGGGCTGGCGGGGCTGGCGAGCACGTACGCCGGCTTCGGGCTGCGGCTGGACTACCTGGCCACGCACGCCGCTCGGCTGGCGGCCGCCACGGTCGACGACGTCGCCCGGGTGGCGGCCGAGTATCTCGCCCCGTCCCGCGCGGCGACGGTCGTGCTCGGCGACGCGGCCGTCGTCGAGAAGTCGTTGGGGACGCTCATGCCGGTGACCCGCGTTCAGCCATGACCACCACTCCCGGGGTTCCGCCGCTGGCGCGGGGGCTGCTCGACCGGGCGGCCCACCGGCGCACCGACGCCGACTGGCAACGCGACGCGTGGGCCAAGGGGCGCGTGCTCGTCGTGCACAAGGGGCGGGCGCTGGTGCGGGACGGTTCGCTCGTGCTGCTGGCCGCCGAGAGCGCGCCCGAGGGCGACCGGCTCTTCCTCGGCGTCGACGCGGAGGAGACGCCCTACTTCGCCGTCCTCGCCGAGCTGCCCGAGGTCGAGGGTGCGCACGCGCAGGATCTCCGTCAGGCGGGCACCGGCCTCGACGAGCGGGACGCGGGGCTGCTCATCACCGCGGTGGCGTTGGCGAGCTGGCACCACCGCCACGCGTTCTCCGCGAAATCGGGACTGGCCACGACCGCCGGTGAGGCCGGCTGGACCAGGGTGACCGACGACGGCGAGACGTCCTGGCCGCGCACGGACCCGGCCGTGATCGTGCTGATCCACGACGGTGTCGACGGCCCGGAGGGGCGCTGCCTGCTCGGGCACAACGCCACCTGGACCATGCCCGGCTGGGAGAACCGCTACTCGTGCCTGGCGGGCTTCGTCGAACCGGGCGAGTCGGCCGAGGCCACGGTGATCCGTGAGGTCGGCGAGGAGGTCGGGGTGGACGTGACCGACCTGCGCTACATCGCCAGCCAGCCGTGGCCGTTCCCGGGTTCGCTGATGCTCGGCTTCTTCGCCCGCGCCGACCCGAACGCCGAACTGCACCCGGATCCGGCCGAGATCTCGCACGCGCGCTGGTTCACCCGGGCCGAGATCGGTGCGGCGCTAACTGAGCAGACCGAGGAGTTCGGCCTGCCCAGTGCGGTGTCGATCGCCCACTACCTGATCACGCGGTGGCACTCAGGGCAGCCGTGAGCTGCTGCAGCGTGGGATTGGTGAAGGCCCGCCCGTCGGGCAGGCGCACGGTCGGCACGGTCTGGTTTCCCCCGTTGACCCCCTCGACGAACTTCGTCGCCTCGGGGTCGTCGGTGATGTCGATCTCCTGGTACGGGATACCGGCGCGATCGAGCTGGCCCTTGAGCCGGCGGCAGTAGCCGCACCACGGAGTCGAGTACATGACCAACGGCTGAGTTTCCACGGTGGGTAAAACGTCGGAGGGTGCTGTCATGATTCCGCCCGTGGCGAAATCTTCGGATGCTCTTGACGAGCTGGACGAGGAGCAGCGCGCCGCCGTCACCGCGCCCGCCGGGCCGGTCTGCATCCTGGCCGGCGCCGGCACCGGCAAGACGCGGGCCATCACGCGGCGGATCGCGCACCGGGTGCACACCGGCGAGGTGCGGGCGCAGCACGTGCTCGCGGTGACGTTCACCGCCCGGGCGGCGGCCGAGATGCGGGCCCGGCTGACCGCGCTCGGTGCGGCCGGGGTGCAGGCCCGCACGTTCCACGCCGCGGCGCTGCGCCAGCTGCGCTACTTCGCGCCGCGCCTGTTCGCCGGGCGGGACCTGCCCGAGCTGATCGACCGCAAGGGGCGCCTCGTCGGGCAGGCCGCCACCCGGGCCGGGATCACCACCGACCAGACCGGCGCACGCGACCTCGCGGCCGAGATCGAGTGGGCGAAGGCGTGCCTGGTCGAGCCGTCGGAGTACGAGGTCGCCGCGGCGAAGGCGCGGCGCGAGCCGCCGTTCGCGCCGGCCACGGTGGCGAAGGTGTTCGACGGTTACGAGCGGCTCAAGCGCGCCGCCGGGGTGATCGACTTCGAGGACCTGCTGCGCGCCGCGGCGTGGGGCATCGAGGAGCACTCCGACGTGGCCGAGCAGGTGCGCGCGCAGTACCGGCACTTCGTCGTCGACGAGTACCAGGACGTCAACCCGGTGCAGCAGCGGCTGCTCGACGCGTGGCTCGGCGGTCGGGACGACATCACCGTGGTCGGCGACGCGAGCCAGACGATCTACTCGTTCACCGGGGCGTCGTCGGACCATCTGGTGTCGTTCCCGCGCCGCTACCGCGGGGCCACCGTGGTGCGGCTCGTCCGCGACTACCGGTCGACCCCGCAGGTCGTCGGGCTCGCCAACGCGGTGATCTCCCAGGCCCGTGGTGAGCTGGCCCGCCTCCGGTTGGAACTGCACGGGCAGCGCCCCTCCGGCCCCGAGCCGGAGCTGCGGTCGTTCCCGGACGAGCCGGCGGAGGCGACGTCGGTGGCGCGCAAGTGTGCCGAGCTGATCGCCGCCGGCACCCCGGCCCGCGAGATCGCGGTGCTGTTCCGGATCAACGCCCAGTCCGAGGTGTACGAGGCGGCGCTGGCCGAGGCGGGTGTGCCGTACGTGGTGCACGGCGCCGAGCGGTTCTTCGAACGCGCGGAGATCCGGCAGGCGCTCGTGGCGCTGCGCGCGGCGACCCGGACCGTCGAGGCGGGCACGCCCCTGCACGACGCGGTCGTGGGTGCGCTGGACGCGATCGGGTGGCGGCCGAACCGGGCTCCGGCGGGCGGGGCGTCCCGGGAGCGCTGGGAGGCGCTTGCCGCGTTGGCGGCGCTCTGCGACGAGTTCGCGCAGGAGCGCCAGGATCTTCCGGAGGGGGCGCCGCTGCTGGAGGCGTTCAACGCCGAGCTGGCCCGCCGGGCGGCCGCCCAGCACGCCCCGGCGGTCGACGGGGTGACGCTCTCATCGCTGCACTCGGCCAAAGGGCTGGAGTGGGACGCGGTGTTCCTGGTCGGCCTCGCCGAGGGCACCCTGCCGATCCGGCACGCGCGCACCGCCGACGCCCTGGAGGAGGAACGCCGTCTCGCCTACGTCGGGATCACCCGCGCCCGGCACTGGCTGTGGCTGTCCTACGCGGTGGCGCAGATTCCCGGCGGGCGGCAGCGCCGGGCCTGCCGGTTCGTGCCAGCGCTCGACCCGGACCGCCCGGCGCCGGCGGCGCGAACCCCCGGCCGCACGCGCAAAGAGGCGGACGGCACGCGCCGCAGGATCCTGGTGTCGTGCCGGATCTGCGGCACGGCGCTGATCAGCGGGGCGGACCGCAAGCTCGGCCGCTGTTCGGCCTGCCCGTCGGATCTCGACGAGGAACTGCTCTCCCGCCTCCAGGAGTGGCGGGTGCGGGTGGCCGCCCGGCAGAAGGTTCCCCCGTACGTGGTGTTCACCGACGTGACGCTCGCGGCCCTCGCCGAACGCCGCCCGGCGCGCTCGGAGGAGTTGGTGGCGATCTCCGGCATCGGTCCGCGCAAGCTCGGCATGTACGGCACTGACGTGCTCAGACTCATCGACGGGACGCCGGTGGACGACGTCGAGGAGGCCCTCCCGGAGGGTCTAGAAAAATAAGTCGGCAACTTTGCCGTTAATTCGTTTGCGTCGCCCTGCGCGACCGGCATAGCCTGCCAACACACCTCGCGCGAGCGGGTGTGCGAGCAAGACAAGAGCCAGACCCGAAGAAGCAAGACTCACGACGAGTGCAGATGAGGAGGTGGTCCCCGGTGCTGAGCTACGAGATCCAGCGTCCGGCAGGGCTGCTTGCTGTCTGCGCTCCGGTGTCTTTGTCGCCGCTTGCCGGCGCCCCCACAGCCCACGGTTCGGTGGGCTACGGCGCTGTCAGGACGGCACCCGAAGGCACGTTGGCTGCGGCGCAGTGGCTGACGGTCCGGCAAGAGGCCAAGGTCCAGGGGACCAGTGGCTTCGTTGCCAAGCCGCGCGTCGACGTCATGGACCCGGTTGGTGGAGTCCGCGGGAAACCGCCTCGAGGAAGGTCATCGGTCTGACAAGACCGAGCCGGCTCACCTCGAGGCCGCGGAATCCCACACCTGGGATCCGCGGCCTTAATTTTTTGCCCCTCCACTCGATCACTACCAACCATCCACGAACCACCCACAGTAGGAAGCGAGGTGACCGGGAATGAACCTGGTCATGGCCCCTCTCGGCGTCGCCGAGGCGGGTGCTGAGGTGTCCACCAAGTCCGCTCTCCCGTGCCGCAACTTCGACCCGGACCTCTGGTTCGCCGAGGCTCCGGCCGAGCTGGAGCTCGCCAAGTCCCTCTGCGGTGACTGCCCGGTCCGGGTCGCCTGCCTCTCGGCGGCGCTGGAGCGTCAGGAGCCGTGGGGCGTCTGGGGCGGCGAGATCTTCGAGCGTGGCGCCGTCGTTCCGCGCAAGCGGCCGCGGGGTCGTCCGCGCAAGGAGGACGTCGCGCGTGACGCGGCGCTCCGGGTCGAGGCGACCGCCCGCGCGGCGGCCGTCGTCGCAGGCCAGGCGGCCTGAAATGAACACTCTCAGCATTCAGCCGACCAGCAGGAACCGGTCCGTCAAAGCCAACGATCTTCAGAAGGACACCGTCGTGAACATCACCCGGCACATATCACTCATCAATGAAGCCTTATCGCGAGCGCGAATGCGCCGGCCTCAGACGAACCACTCTGAGGCGCGCCGCTCGGCCCGACGTATCGCGATGGACTCGCGCCGTGAGTCCAACCGGATGCTCGGCCTGTAAATAACCCACATGTGATCGACGCCCCGGCGCTACGGCGCCGGGGCTTCTCTTTCGCCCTCTTCCGAAGCGAACCCGGGCAGCCACTCCTCGAGGATGGCCCGCCACCGGCCTTCGGCCTCCAACTGGCACAGCACCCCGATGGACCCCAACGTCACCCGGTGCACCAGCAGGTACGACGGCGGCAGGTTGAGGTTGCGGCCGAGCGTGTAGGCCGGGCTCTTCGGGTTGGCCAGGCGGGTCGCCTCGCCACGCAGCCACGCGCGGCTGAAGCGGAACCGCTCGCCGGCGATCGGCTCCAGGATCGGCAGCAGATAGTCCAGAACGGCCTGCGCGTCGACCTTCACGTCCGGCTTCACGAACCCCTCGCCGCGCAGCCCGTCGAGCACCGCCTCGGCGTCCCCGGCGAGGGCGAGCCGGACGAGGCGGCCCACCGGTTCGGGGTGTCCCTCGGGCAGCCGCGCGACGGCGCCGAAGTCGAGCACACCCAACCGGCCGTCGGGCAGGATGCGGAAGTTGCCCGGATGCGGGTCGGCGTGCAGGAGCCCGGCCCGCGCCGGCGCGGAGAAGTGCATGAGGGCGAGCTTGCGGCCGGCCTCGTCGCGTTCCTCCTGCGAGCCCTTGGAGATCACCGCGGAGACCGGGGTCCCCTCGGTCCACTCCGTCACCAGCACCATCGGGGCCGAGGCCACGACGGCGGGGATGAAAATTTCGGGGTCGTCGGCGTACGCCGCCGCGAAGGCCGCCTGCGCGGTGGCCTCCAGTTCGTAGTCCAGCTCCTCGCTGATCCGCTCCTTGAGCTCGGACAGGAGCGGCTTGATGTCGAGGCCGGGCTGGAGCACCGTCATCATCCCGGCGAGGCGGGCGAGCTGGTTGAGGTCGGTCAGCAGCGCCTTGCCGGCCCCCGGGTACTGCACCTTCACGGCGACCTCGCGGCCGTCCTCCCAGACGGCCCGGTGCACCTGACCGATGCTGGCCGCGGCGGCGGGGGAGTCGTCGAACTCCGCGAACCGCTCCCGCCAGCCGTCGCCCAGCTGTTCCTTGAGCACCTTGTGGACGCTGGCCACGGGCAGCGGCGGCGCGGCGTCCTGCAGCTTGGTCAGCGCCTCCCGGTACGGCCCGGCGAGATCCTCCGGCAGCGCGGCCTCGAAGACGGACAGCGCCTGCCCGAACTTCATCGCACCGCCCTTGAGCTGACCCAGCACGCTGAACAGATGCTCGGCGGTGCGCTGCTGAACCTCGGAGGAGATCACCTCGCCGGCGAGGCCGGTGACCCGCTTGCCCAGACCTAGAGCGGCCCGGCCGGCGAACCCCAGCGGCAGCGCCGCCAGCTTCGCTGTCCGGGTGACGGCGCGACGCGGGATATCACTCATCAAGACTCATTGTTACTCGGCGAACGGGGTCGCCGGTGCGTGGTCCGTGCCGACCGGCGGCGAGAACAGTCACAGCGGGGATGCGGCAACCAGCTGCGCCGTCTGGTGCGTCCGGCGTCGGAGACCTCCACGATGGCCCCGCGGGTGCGCGTGGGACGCCCGTCGACGTGCCGGAGCACCTCCGCGGCGGCGAACGCGCACCCGGCGAGCGTGGTCGTCACGGTGCACGGTTCGGCCAGGTCACGGCCGGTGGCGAGCTGGGCGGCGAGCACGGGCCAGGTGGGGTCGGCGTCCCTGCGGTGCAGTTCCAGGCACCGGCCGCAGGGCGAACGCCCCGGCACCACCAGCGGCCCCACGACGACCAGCCCGTCGCGCAGGTACACGTCCAGCCGCGGCGAGCCACCCTGCCGGACGCCCTTGGTGGCGAGCGCACTGCCGGGACGGTTGCCCACCCGCACCACGAACGTCGCCGCACCCGAGCGAAGCGGCGTCACCCGCGCCTCGGGGGCGGCCCGCCGGACGGCATCGGCGGCGGCACTCGAACGGGCCCGGTCGGCGTCGGCCGGCAGCACGCCGCCGACCATGGCGTCGCCGGGTACCGCCCAGCCGTCGAGGGCCGGGTCGAGGCTGCCGATGCCGCTGGCGGCGAGGATGGCGGCGAGCGGCGCACCGAGCCAGGCGTGGCCGGCGATCAGGACCCGCGCGGCGGCGCGCCGTCTGAGCATCTCGGCCGGGGTGCGCCGGGCGGGTGCCCCGAGGTGATCCAGCACGAGCCCGCCGGCTTCGCGGCCGAGCCGTTCGCGAAGCGCCGGAGTGAGCCCGCGCGGCAGGTAGGTGTGCCCGCCGACGACGAGTCCCGCGCGGACCAGCCCGTCGAGCACGGCCACGGCCGGCGCGGCGGCGATCCCGAGCCCGGCGGCGGCTCCGATCACCTGGTCCCGGGTGCGGGTGCCGTCGAGGAGGTCGAGTATCCGCGCGACGGCGGGGTCGGCGAGCTGGAGCACCGTCGCGACGCGCGGGTCGGTCCCGATCTGAACGGTGTCGGCGTCGCGCCAGAGCCGGCGCAGGTGCGGGAGCAGGAGGGGCCGCATGGGGCGTGACACTGGCACGCTGCGTGTGGCCGGTTCGCTCGTTGTCCACAGGCCTGTGGGCCACGGACCTGAGTTATCCACAGGTTCGGGGAAGTTATCCACCGTTCCGCGGTCACGCTGAGGGTAAGTGTCGCGTTTCTGACGGTAGTCGGGCGCGTGGCCGAACGGTTTCGGGCGGTGGGCCGAAGCGTTAACCGGCCTCGGCCCACGCGCCCGGCGTCATGATCAGGCCTTACCGAGAATCCGGTTGACCGTGGTGCCGCACACCGGGCACTTGCCCTTGGCCATGCGCATACCGGTCTTCGTCTCGGTCACTTCGCCGTCGAAGTCCCGCTTGTCCTTGCATTTCACGCAATAGCCGTTGTACTCGGCCACGAGGTCCTCCTTGAGTTCAGCGCCGGTCCCATCAAGGGCGGGACCGACCTCGTGAGAGTCTGCCTTGTCCGACACTCACGGAAAGTGTGGTTAGTCGGGACACGCCGATCTCGGCGGGTGTTTTGTCCTTTCTGTGCCGTTTTGGGGGGCGTGTGGGTACCGTGTGGGTGACCGGCGGGCCACCTCCGGAGTTCTGCAGTTGCCCCGCCTCTGTGCCGAGTCCGCCGGAATCTTTCCGACGAGTCGCCACCAACCGGGGTCAATCAACCGGGTGTCGGGACTTTGACTCTTGCGGAGGAAGGGCATCTGCCCGCTAGCGTTCCTGCGTGGGCGGTACCCCAGGCCGGCCGGCATGACACGTAAGCCGGTGGTAGAGGTGCGGCGCAGCCAGCGTCGCCGGCGCACCGTCTCGGCCTATCGAGACGGTGAGCGTGTTGTCGTGCTCATTCCCGACCAGTTCTCGCGCGCCGAGGAGCGCGAGTGGGTCGACCGGATGCTGGAGCGGCTCTCCGCACGCGACCAGCGGGCCCGGCGCAGCGACGCCGAGCTGGAGGCCCGGGCGGCGCGACTCGCGGCAGCATACTTTTCCGATCATGCGACCCGCGTGCGCCCCCGGAGCGTCCGCTGGGTCACCAACCAGAACGGCCGGTGGGGCTCCTGCACGCCCGCCGACCGCACGATCCGCCTGTCGCACCGCGTCCAGGACATGCCGGACTGGGTGCTCGACTATGTGCTCCTGCACGAGCTGGCGCACCTCGTCGTCCCCAGCCACAACAGTGACTTCTGGGCACTCGTGGCGCGTTACCCCAGGTCGGAGCGGGCGCGTGGGTTCCTGGAGGGGGTCTCCGCGGCGGCGGGGTTGTGCATGTCCGACGATTGACCGGTGTCCCGCCGCATCGTCG
Organism: Virgisporangium aliadipatigenens; assembly: GCF_016863615.1. GTDB lineage: Bacteria > Actinomycetota > Actinomycetes > Mycobacteriales > Micromonosporaceae > Virgisporangium > Virgisporangium aliadipatigenens. Next base: position 59,127 of record NZ_BOPF01000033.1, read on the forward strand.
TCGCGCTGCTGACCCCGCCCGCCTGGGCGCCGCCGGGTGTTCCGCCCGAGGCGTGGCGTGAGGCGCTGGCCGAGGACGTGGTCGACCTGATCGCCGCCCTCGCCGCCGCCGACGCCGGAATTGCCGTGGCGTCCGCCGACCGCGCACTGGCGGACTCCCTCGCCTGGCCGTCGATGTCCAGATTTTCTATGGAAACATCCAGCGTGACGGCCGCTCTCGTGGCAGCGACCGAGGCGGGTTACGACCAGGCGGCCGTCATCGCCGGTGACGCTCCCGACCTGCCCGGGCTCCTCGTCGGCAAGCTCCTGCAGCCGCTGACCACCCGGAGGGCAGGCGTGGCGCCCGCGCACAACGGCGGGCTGCTCGGGGTGTCGAGCCGCCTGCCGCTGCCGGAGTGGTTCCCACAGATCGACCTGGACAAGGGGACACCCGACGACCTGCGCGGCGCGGCACCCCGACGGGCGCAGGTCGCCGTGACGCCCGGATGGCACCGCCTGCGCGGGCCGGACGACCTGCGCAGGCTCGATCCCGGCCTGGACGGCTGGGACAACACCCGGTTGCTCCTCGGCGGCTAGGCCTCGGGGTCGTCCTTCTTCTGCTCGCCGGAGTCCTCGATGCCCTTCTCGAACTCCTCGAAGCCCAGATCCCCGAGATCCAGCTCGGTGCGGGCGAACAGCTCCGGGTCGGCGAACGCCTCGACGTCCGGCATGAGGTCCGGATGCCCCCACAGCGCGTCCCGCCCGGAGACGCCCCGGTGCTCGGTCAACGCCTCCCAGACGGCCGCCGCCTCCCGCAGCTTGCGGGGCCGCAGCTCCAACCCGACCAGCGCCGCGAACGTCTGCTCCGCCGGCCCACCCGCCGCACGCCGCCGCCGGAACGTCTCACCCAGCTTGACGACCTCGGGCAGCCGCTCCTTCGCGGCGCGGGCGACCACGACGCTGACCCAGCCCTCGACCAGCGCCAACGCCGTCTCCAGGCGAGCCAGGGCGGCCTGCTGCTGCGGGCTGTCGTCCGGCGCGAAGATGCCTTCGAGCGCGATCTCCTGCACACCCTCGGGGCTCATCGGGTCGAACCGGCCGACCGCCTCCTCGACGGCCTCCTTGTTGACCCGGATCCCCGCGGCATAGGTCTCGACGGCCGTGAGGACGTGCCCGCGCAGCCACGGCACGTGGCTGAACAGCCGCTGGTGCGCTGCCTCGCGCAGCGCCACGTAGAGGCGCACCTGGTCGTCGGGCAGCTCCAGGCCCTTGCCGTAGGTCGCGATGTTGGCCGGCACCAACGCCGCTGTGCCGGCGGGACCGAGGGGGAGGCCGATGTCGCTGGCCGAGAGCACCTCGGCGGCGAGCGAACCGAGCGCGGTGCCGAGCTGCGTGCCGAACAGCGCGCCGCCGAGCGACGAGACCATCGCCGACATCGGCCCCAACTGCCCGCGCATCTCCTCGGGAACGAGGTCGGTCATCGAGCCCACGATGCGCGCGGCGACCGGGTCGCACAGCTTGCGCCAGATGTCGAGCGTCTTGGTGAGCCACTCGCCGCGGCTCCACGCGACGGACGTGGTGATCCCGGAGGGCAGGGCCGACTCGGGCTCGAGCCAGAGGTCGGCCAGACGCAGCGCCTCGCTCACGGCCTCCCGGTCGAACGGCGTCACCGACGGATCGCCCACCGGCTTCTCCGGCTCGTCGCCGGGTGTCTGCCCGGCACCCGCGGTCAGCCCCGGCAACATCCCGGCCAGGCTGAACCCGAAGCCGCCGCCCGGGGCACCGGTCAGGTGGCCCTGGGCGACCTGACGCGCCAGATCCCAGTTGACCGGCCCACCGGAGGGCGCGGCGAACATGTGCTGGAGCTGGCTCATGAACTGCTGCATCTGCTGCGGATCGTTGGGATCCGGTCCACCGGTGAAGCCGAAGCCGAACGGAGTGTCTGCGGGCACGTGGTCAACCGTACGCCGGTCGACTGTCGACGTCCGCACGCCCGGCCGTCCCCTCGCAGCCCGGCTGCCAGGTTCCGCTCAGGGCGGAACGCTAGAGTCCCCGCATGGACCGTCGGGGAGCGACTCTCGTTGTCGGCGCACTGTTGCTGCTGGCACTCGTCTGGCAGGCGCTCGTCGCGCCGGTCCCGTACGTCGAACTGGGGCCGGGTCCCACCGTCGACACGCTCGGCACCGTCGAGGGGCATCCGGTCATCGGGCTCACCGGCGTTCCGGCCACCACCTCGGCCGGGCAGCTGCGCCTCACGACGGTCAACGTGCGCGACAGCACGACGCTGTTCGACGCGGTGAAGGGCTGGCTCAGCGGCGACACGGCCGTCGTGCCGCGGGAGCTCATCTACCCGCCGGACAAGTCGGAGCAGCAGGTCGACCAGGAGAACGCCCAGCAGTTCAAGGCGTCGCAGACCAGCGCCGAGACGGTGGCGTTGCGCAAGCTCGGCTTTCCCGTGCAGGTCTCCATCACCGAGGTGAGCCAGGGTTCCCCGGCGGAGGGCAAGCTCAAGGTCGGTGACGTCATCGTCGCCATCGACGGCGCGCCGGTCACCTCCACCCAGAAGCTGCGCGACCTGATCCGCGCCAAGGACGCCGGGACGCCGCGCGAGGTGAAGTACACGCGCGACGGGGTCGAGGCGAGCGCCACGATCACGCCGGCGAAGGGCGACGACGGCGTGCCGCGCCTCGGCGTCGTGCCGGACCAGAAGCAGAACGCCCCGTTCGACGTGAGTTTCGACCTCGACCGGATCGGCGGCCCGTCCGCCGGAATGATGTTCACGCTGGGCGTAATCGACAAGGTCGACCCGCAGGACCTCACCGGCGGAGTCCGCATCGCCGGCACCGGAACGGTCGACGACGAGGGCAACGTCGGCCCCATCGGCGGCATCCCGCAGAAATTGCGTGGGGCAAAGCGGGACAAGGCAACCGTCTTCCTCGTGCCGGCCGCGAATTGCGCCGAGGCGAAGGCGAATGCCGTCGACGGACTTCCATTGATCCGGGTGGCCACTGTGGACGACGCATTGGCCGCGCTGCAGGAGCTGCGCGAGAAGCGAATGCCCGCCCGCTGTTAGGTCGCGCACTTTGGTCAGCAGCGCCGACTAGTCTTGTCCCGTTCGGGGAGCCACCAGCAGGGAGTCCGTCGTGGTACTTCGCAGCCCATTGTCCCGGGTCAGCCGGCGCGGCCGGGTCACCCTGGTGGTGCTCGCCATTCTGCTGGTGATCATCGCGTTCGCGGACCGGATCGTCGACATCTGGGCGGACTACCTGTGGTTCGACGAGGTGGGCTACAACCGCGTCTTCAGCGGCGTGCTGACCACGCAGCTGTTGCTGTTCCTGACGTTCGGGTTCGGCGTGGGACTGATCGTCGCGCTCAACCTGTATCTGGCGTACCGGATGCGCCCGCTGCTGCGACCGCACTCCGCCGAGCAGCACGCCCTCGACCGGTACCGGATGCTGATGCTGCCCCGCATGGGTATGTGGATCACGGTCCTCTCCGGACTCGTGGGGCTCTTCGCCGGCCTGTCGGCCCAGGGGCGCTGGCAGCTCTGGCTGCTGTTCCAGAACAGCCAGCGGTTCGGGGTCGCCGACCCGCAGTTCAAGGTGGACATCGGGTTCTACGTCTTCGAGTACCCGTTCTACCGGTACCTGCTGGGCGTCGGGTTCGGCGCGGTGGTGATCGCCCTGCTCGGCGCGCTGGGCCTGCACTACCTGCTCGGCGGCGTGCGGCTGCAGGGCGCCGGCGACCGGATGACCGCCGCGGCGCGGGCCCACCTGACCTCGCTGGTGGCGGCGTTCGTGCTCCTCAAGGCCGCCGCCTACTTCCTCGACCGCCGCGGCCTCCTGCTCGGTTCCAACCCGAGCGTGGAAAACCTCAACGGCGCGTCCTACACCGCGATCAACTCGCTGTTGCCGGCCAAGGAGGTCCTCGCCTGGATCTCACTGTTGGTCGCCATCGCGATCATCGTTTTCTCGAACGCCTTCATGCGCAACCTCGTGTGGCCCGGCGTGGCACTGGCACTGCTCGGCATCTCGGCGGTCGTGATCGGCGGGATCATCCCGGCGAGCGTGCAGTCGTTCACGGTCAAGCCGAGCGCGCGCGCCAAGGAGGCGCCGTTCATCGAGCAGAGCATCAAGGCGACGCGCGACGCGTACGGGCTCAGCAACGTGCAGACGAAGCAGTACACCGACAACACCGTTCCGCCGCTCAACCTCGCCCAGGACACCGGCACCATCCCGAACGTGCGCCTGCTCGACCCGGCGGTCGTCAACGACACGTTCACGCTGCGCCAGCGCACGCGGCCGTTCTACCAGTTCCCGGCGAAGCTCGACATCGACCGGTACACGCTGCCGGACCCGGCCAACCCGGCGGTCATGAAGACGCAGGACTACGTCGTCGGCGTCCGCGAGATGAACTACGAACAGCTCGGCGCCACCAACAGCAACTGGCAGAACCGGCACACCTACTACACCCACGGCTACGGCTTCGTGGCGGCGCCGGCCAACAAGCTGGTCTGCAACGGCGAGCCGTACTTCGTCGCCGGGTTCCTCGGCGAGCACCGCCGGCAGGGCAACGAGGAGTGCAACGCCCAGGACGACCTGATCAAGACCAGCGAGCCGCGGATCTACTACGGCGAGCAGATGACGACGTACGCCATCGTCGGCAAGAAGGGCGGCGAGGACGTCGAGTTCGACCGGCCGACCGGGGTCGCCGACGCGAAGAACACCTATGCCGGCGAGGGTGGCGTCGACATCGGTTCGTACCCGCGGCGGGTGCTGTACGCCGCCCACCTGCGCGAGACGAACTTCCTGCTCTCCAGCGTCTTCAACGACAACTCGAAGCTGCTGTACGTGCGCGAGCCCCGCGAACGGGTCCAGAAGATCGCGCCGTTCCTGAAGATGGACGGCGACCCGTACCCGGCCGTGGTCGACGGGCGCGTGGTCTGGATCATCGACGCCTACACGACCTCCTCGACGTACCCGTACGCCACGAGGGTCGACCTGCGCGGCGCCACCAGTGACGCGCAGACCGGCGACGGCACGTTCGCGCAGCAGCGTCAGGACATCAACTACCTGCGCAACTCCGTGAAGGCCACGGTCGACGCCTACGACGGCACGGTGACGCTGTACACGTTCGACGACACCGACCCGGTGCTCAAGGCGTGGAACAAGGCGTTCGGCGGCAAGCTCTTCAAGCCGCGCAGCGAGATCCCGACCAATCTGTCGCAGCACTTCCGCTACCCCGAGGACCAGTTCAAGGTGCAGCGGGACCTGCTGTCGCGGTTCCACGTGACCGACCCGGGCGGCTTCTTCGGCCAGAACGACTTCTGGCAGGTGCCGGACGACCCGAACAAGGCCGGCGTGAAGCAGCCGCCGTACTACGTGCTGGCGACGGCACCGGAGCAGACCGACGCGTCGTTCCAGCTGACGGCCGCGATGGTGCAGGGCCCCGCGCTCTCCGGCGTGGTGAGCGGCTCCTACGACAAGGACAACCGCCCGGTCCTGTCGGTGCTCGAGCTACCGGACAACTCCGCGATCCAGGGCCCCGACCGGGCGCACCAGCGGATGACCAACCAGGACGACACCGCGCGGGTGCAGATCAACCAGCTGAAGTCCGACCAGGCGCAGATCGAGTTCGGCAACCTGCTGACGCTGCCGCTGCTCGGGGGAGTCCTGTACGTGCAGCCGCTGTACATCCGCTCGACGCAGGCAAACTCGTTCCCGACGATGAAGAAGGTCCTGCTCAACTACGGCGAGTACTCGGCGTACGCGGACAACATGGCGGACGGCCTGAAGATCCTGACGGAGAAGGCGCAGGGCAAGACGCCCACCACCGGCACCGAGAATCCACCGCCGACCGGCGGTCAGCCGCCCGCGGGTGACGACCCGGTGGCACAGGCGGCGGCGCGCATCCAGGCGGCGATCAACGAACTGCGTGAGGCCCGCAAGGCGGGTGACTTCGAGCGCGAGGGCAAGGCGCTGAAGGAGCTGGACGAGGCGACCAAGGCCTACGAGGAGGCGCGCAGAAACGCCGGCGCGTCGCCGAGCCCCAGCTCAGGGCCTTCTTCGTCGCCGTCGGCGAGCCCCGGGCCGTCGGCGTCGGCCGGCCCGCCGGGCTGATTTGGCGCACCCCGCGTCAGTGCGCTATTGTTTTCCAAGCGACGCGGGGTGGAGCAGCTCGGTAGCTCGCTGGGCTCATAACCCAGAGGTCACAGGTTCAAATCCTGTCCCCGCTACTCCGAAGAATCGGCCCTCTCGAATTTTGAGAGGGCCGATTCTCTTTCTCTCGAATTCATTTCTCGCAAGGCGATTTTCATACGCCGCGCGGACCGCGGCGCGGGGTGAGGGTCGTCACTCTCCGCTCCCGGGGCCGGTCGCCGCCGCTCCAGCGCTTTCCGGCCGATTCGTCATAGTCCTCTGCGGAGCGGGCCTCCGCGATCTCCGTTGGCAATCATGGGGTTGTATCTTTCTCGCGTCCGGTGATCTCGTGCTCACCCGCCGCGCGTTCCGCGAACGCGCGTGTGCCTCCCGACGATGACGAGGATCGCTCCATGTCGATGACCGCACCGAGTGGACTGGCCCGGCGGACTCTGGGCCCCATGTCGTTGCTGTTCCTCACTGTCTCGGCCTCCGCGCCGATGGTCGTGCTCGCTGGAAGTATGGTCGCCACCTACGCGGCGACCGGTGTGGTTGGTGTGCCCCTGTCGTTCCTGGGGCTGGGTGTCGTGCTCGCGCTCTTCGCCGTCGGCTACGGGGCGATGGCCCGCCAGGTGGCCAACCCGGGTCCGTTCTACGCGTATCTAGCGCAGGGGTTGGGCCGGATCTGGGGTGTGGCCGGCGGCCTGTTGGCGCTGGTCAGTTACAACGCGATCCAGATCTCGCTGTACGGCCTGTTCGGGGCGACGGTCGCGGGCCTGGTCGGCGGGATGTCGTGGTGGGCCTGGGCCGGCCTGGCGTGGGCCGTGGTGGCCGCGATGGGTGTGCGCCGCATCGGCATGAACGCCAAGGTCATCGCCGTACTGCTGATCACCGAGATCGTGATGATCGTGCTGTTCGACATCGGCGCGTTCGCGCAGCCGGCCGACCCGGGCTCGTTGAGTGTGCCGATGGAGCCGGGCAGCCTCCTGGTCAGCGGCATCGGTGGTGTGCTGGCGTTCGGCATCGCCGCGTTCGTGGGGATGGAACTCGCCGCCGTCTACGGCGAGGAGGCGCGCAGCGGCGCCGCGGTGGCCAAGGCGACGTTCGGCGCGGTGGCCGTGGTCTGCATCCTGTACACCGTCTCGTCGTGGGCGCTGGCCGTCGCGGTCGGGCCGAAATCCGTGGTCGACGTCGCGCGCAACCCGGAGGCCGGGCTGCCGTTCGCGCTGATCGAGAACTACTACGGCGGCGCCATGTCCACCCTGGCGAAGGTGCTGCTGATCACGAGCATGCTGGGTGCGATGGTGTCGTTCCACAACACGATCGCGCGGTACGTGTTCAGCCTCGCCCGGGACGGGGTGCTGCCGCAGGTGCTGGGCCGGATCGGCAGCGGCGGCGGGGGCGGTGCCCCGATCAGCGGTTCGCTCCTGCAGTCGGTGGTGGCGCTGCTGACGTTCGGCGGCTTCGCGGTCGTCGGGGCGGACCCGCTGCTCGACCTGTTCACGCTGCTGTCGGCGCTCGCCGCCATGGGCGTCATGACCCTGATGATTCTCGCGTCGCTCGCGGTCATCGGGTTCTTCCGGCGCCGTCCCCAACTCGAGGAGGGCGCCTGGTCGAGTGCACTCGCTCCCGGTCTCGCCGCTCTCCTGCTCCTCGTGGTCCTGGCGACCACTGTGGTGAACGTCGATTCGTTGCTCGGCCCGGCCGCTGGCATCCTGTCGCTGGTGCTGCCCGGCATCGTCGTCGTGTCGATCGTGGTGGGCCTGGTCTGGGGCTCGGCCATCAAGGCGGCCAACCCGCAGGTGTTCGATCAGGTCGGCGCGGGCCTGGAGCAGCCGCTCGCCGCGATGGACCACAGCCTCGAACGCTTCCGTCTCTGACAATCCACTGTGGACGGCGGTCCCGAGGTGCGGCCGCCGTCCACAGTGGACCGCTCAGCTGTAGCGGCTGCGCCCGCCGCGCGGCGGCTGGGAAACGCCGTGCAGCACGTGCAGGTGCAGCGACTCCAACGCGGCCCACACCGGCTCTTCGGGGTCGCCCGGCCGCAGGTGCAACGGCTGCCAGTTGCCGTACGCGAGGCCACCCGCCTCCAGCGCGGCGGAGGACTGCGTGATGCCGACGACCCCGAACGGCCCACCCCGGTCCAGCACGATCCGCGAACCGTCGCTGAGGTGCAGGTAGCTGCGGCCGGCGATCTCGAGTGCGTTGCGCGCGCGTTCCTGAACGCTGGCCCAGTGCCCGGCCGGGGTGTCCAAAGTGGACACCGCTACACCCAGGTACCGCGCCTGCGTCGTCATGTCGTCCGAACGGTGCACCATCGTGCGCCGCGGGTCGAACGGCCCCCGCTGGGCGTACTGCTGTGCGATACCGGCGAGCGTGTACAGCAACTGCGGCAGGTCACGAACCTCGTCGGAGTCGCGGAACAGCCGCGTGGCCGCGCGAACGACCTCGTGCGTGGCCATGCCGGGCTTGCGTTCGTAGTCCTGATAGAGGAACGCGATGGCGTGCGGGCCCAACGCGTCGGTGCCGCGCCGCTCATCGAACGCGTGCATGCCGTGCCGTGACGACATCTCCCGCATGCGCATGAGGGCGGCGTTGCGCAGCTGCACCAGGCGGGTCTGCTCGTGCGGCTCGGACGGTTCGGCACTGCGTTGGGCGGCCGGCGGGTACCGGTCGGCGCCTCCCGGTGGATAGCTCGGGTAGCCGGACTCCCGATGCCGATCGGAACGCTCGCGTGGCGTCTCCGACCGGATGTCGTATCCCAACGCGGGTTCTCCTTCGATGTGGAGGGCTGATGTCGAGTGTGGACGGTCGCGATCTATGTGCCGACCGTACTTCTTCCATGTCGATATGTAACTGTCAAGGTCAACCGATCGTCCAAACTGGACGGTCGGTGGACGTCGATCGAGGTGGGGCCTAGTCTGGTGATCGCTCGGCGCCGGGGCCGCGACCCGGAGGCCACGCCGATCGATCGCCTATAGGGGGCCTTGGGGTAATGCGCCGCGAGGACGCAGACGAGCCTGACGACGAGGGCTTAGCGGCCGAACTCACCACCCGACTCCACCGCCTGTACGGTGCCGAGCAGCGCAAGGTGGGTTTCCCGGGGTGGTCCACGCCGCTGGCGCCCGAGCTGCTGCCGTTCCTGTCGCACGAGCTCAACAACTACGGCGATCCGTACGTCGATCCGATGTTCGCCTGGCACACCAAGGACCTGGAACGCGAGCTGGTCGAAACGCTCGCCGACCTGTTCGGCGCGCCGGCGGGGGACCGCTGGGGCTACGTCACCACGGGTGGCAGCGAGGGCATCATGTACGGCCTCTGGCTGGGCCGCACCCTGCACCCGAACGCCGTCTTCTACCACTCGTCCGCCGCGCACAGCAGCGTGGCGAAGGCCGCGGCGTTGCTGGACCGGCAGGCCGTCGTGATCCCCACGGACGACCGCGGCGAGATGGACTACACCGGCCTGTACCACGCGCTCGCGAAGCACCCCGGCCGTCCGGCCGTCGTCGTGGCGAGCGTCGGCACCACGCTGACCGAGGCGGTCGACGACGTCGTGCGCGTGCGGCACGCCCTGCGCCACGCCGGGGTGCGGGAGTTCTACATCCATGCGGATGCGGCGCTCTCGGGTATCCCGTTGGCGCTGCGCGGGTCGGCGGCGCCGGCGTTCGGGCTGGGGCCGGAGGCGGCCGACAGCGTCTCCATCAGCGGGCACAAGTTCCTCGGTGCGCCGTTCCCGTGCGGGGTGGTGCTGACCCGGGCCGGGCACCTGTCGCGGACCAGCCGCGTGGCCGCCTACACGGGCAGCCCGGATCCGACGATCGGCAGTTCGCGCAGTGGGCATGCGGTGCTGGTGCTGTGGCACCGGTTGCGCACTCTCGGCCCGTCGGGGCTGCGCCGGTTGGCCGAGCACATCCGCGAGACCGCCGCCTACACCGAACGCCAACTGGCCGCCATCGGTTGGGAGGCCTGGCGTTCGCAGCCGATGGCCTGCACGGTGGTGCTGAAGACTCCGCCGGACGAGGTGCTGGCGCGTTGGCCACTGGCCACTGTGGACGGACTCAGCCACATCGTGTGCACGCCCGGGGTCACCCGATCCCAGATCGATGCGTTCGTGGCGGACCTGCACGCGTTCACCCAACTCAGATCGTCGACGGCGGCGGCTGCGTAGTTAGGGCCTTGCTATCGGGGGTTGACCAGTCCCCGCCAGGTCCGGTCGGCGTCGGTGTCGAGGTCGACGCACACCCGGGGTGCCTCGTTGAACGCCGTCACCGTCGACTCCGTCGCGGCCTCCGGGCGCGGCGGCGCGACGTCCGAGGCCCAGCGCTGGCGGCGTAACGTGTCGGCGCCCGCCGGTTGCGGGGAGGTCATCGGACCGGCGGCCGGTTGCGACCGGGTGAGGACCACGAGGGCCGCTTGCCGCAGCCCGCACAGCTCATCGCGTCGCCGCACTGCGGGCACCAGGTGTTGACACTGCGCAGGTACCAACCGAGCGCCACACCGGCGAGGAGCCCGAAGACGGTGATCAGCGTGACCATGACGTCACCTTTCAGGGTGCCGATGTCACCCGAGGGCGCTGTCCAGAAGAGGGTCTGAATCGGCCCGGGCGACGATGTCCCGGGCGAAGATCGTGTCGACTCCGGTGCCCCGGGAGCCGCTGGGGCGGTACGTCACCATCGCGGCCCGGGCCGAGCACGCCTCGATGAATCCGGCGCACCACGCGCCGCCGCGGTACACCCAGACCGGGACACCGGGGCGGTAGCTGTCGGTGGGCGCCACTTCGGCCGGGTTGCGCAGATGCGGCTCGATCGTGGGAACTGCCATGTCGCGGGCCTCCTGCCTGAGTGACGGTGTGGTCGGTGACGGATCAGTGCGGCGGTTTCCGAGCGCGGTGCCGGCTACGGCGAACGTTGGGCCGGGTCAGCGGGCCGCACCCGGTGGGTGCGGCCCGCCGGCCGGGATGGCATGCACCGCGACCCAGGGCGGTCGGGCTCCGGGGTCGCGGGCGGTGCGGGCACCAGCCGGTCGGCCATGCGGGCCGGGGCCGACCGGAGAGCGTTCCGTGGTGATCGGGGCGGACACCATTCCGGTCGCGGCGGCGGCGGTGTGGAGATCCGCCGCGCGCCGCGGGGCCGGTGTGGAACGGCTACCTGGTGCGTCCGTTTTGCTGCCATCTTGGGTTCCGATCATGAAGTTCAAACGATCGGGTGACGTGCATGTGCGTTATCCTCCGCGCTATGCGTTGCAGATGCAAGACCGGATGCACGTGCAAATAGGCGTGCGTTCGGTGGCGGGGGAGGCAGCGGTGCGTGACGGTCTCGCCGGCATGTCGCGGTTAGCGATGGTCAGCAGCCATTTAGGTAGCCGGTGTTCCGACCCCGTCTCGTGTGCGCGCAAGCGAGGTGAGAGAGATCACATAGGGCAGGGTTCGCCGTTCGGACCGAGATCCGCCGCCCGTCCGGCCGAACCGAGCCGAGGAACCACATAGAGAGAACAGACATATGCGACCTCCGACGAACGGAATGTCCGCCGCCGACCTACCCCCGTTGAAATGGCGCAAGAGTGGCCGCAGCAATCCCAGCGGCAACTGCGTCGAACTCGCAGAACTCCCCGACGGCACCGGGATCGCGATGCGCAACTCCCGGTTCCCCGACGGACCGGTACTGATCTACACCCACGCCGAAATCGACGCCTTCATCCACGGCGCCCGCGACGGGGACTTCGACGACCTGCTCCCGTAGCACGGTGTTGCCATTCGGTTCCGGGTCGTGGAAAGGTCTGGGGTGTTCTGTTCCCCGTCTTACCGTCGGGTCATACGATGCCTACGCAAAGCTGACGGCTCTCGCCGTCGTGCCGAGTGAAATCCCTACGGAGGTTGGCGCGTGACAACGGCTCAGCACGAGAGCGGGTCGGCCGGAGGGCCGACGGTGCTCCGGATCATGCTGGGTGCCCAATTGCGCCGGCTTCGTGAGGCCAAGGGCGTCAGCCGCGAAAAAGCCGGGTGGGAGATTCGCTCGTCTGAATCCAAGATCAGCCGGATGGAGCTGGGTCGCGTGGGATTCAAGGAGCGGGACGTCTCGGACCTGTTGACCCTCTACGGGGTCGACGACGAGAAGGAACGCGAGGTGCTGTTGGAACTGGCCCGCCAGGCGAACACGCCCGGTTGGTGGCATCGGTACAGCGACATCCTCCCCAACTGGTTCCAGTCATACCTGGGGCTGGAGGAGTCGGCCACCCAGATCCGTACCTACGAGGTCCAGTTCGTCCCGGGCCTCCTGCAGACCAGCGACTATGCCCGTTCGGTGATCAAACTCGGCCACGGCCGAGCACCGGACGAGGAGCTCGACCGGCGGGTCAACCTGCGTATGGACCGCCGCCAGAAGGTGCTGGGCCGTCCGGAGCCACCCAAGCTGTGGGCGGTGGTCGACGAAGCGGCGCTGCGCCGCCCGATCGGTGGCCCGGAGATCATGCGGGAACAGATCGAGGCGCTCATCGCCGCCACCGAGATGCCCAACATCCAGCTCCAGGTCGTCTCCTTCGCCAAGGGCGGCCACGCCGCCGCGGGCGGGGCTTTCAGCATTCTGCGCTTCTCCGACCAGGAGTTGCCGGACGTGGTGTACGTCGAGCAGCTCACCAGTGCGCTTTATCTCGACAAGCGCGAGGACGTCGACTACTACGCGGCCGCGATGGAGCGGCTGTGCGTCGACGCCGACCCGCCGGCCCGCACCGCGGAGATTCTTTCCGGCATGCTGCGGGACCTCGAGAAGTAGATCGTTCGACACCGGGCCCGGCCCATCGGTGATTTCACCGGTGCCGGGCCGCGGTTTCTCGCACCGGCGCGCCGTGAACGCCGTTCACCGATCCGACTAAAGTTCGGACCTCGTCGCGGTGGCGAGCTGGTCGAGCGCCCCGAGCAGGTTGCGCGACGCCGAGTCCTTGATGTCGCCGCTGCGGGTGAAGTCGAGGATCTTCCGCCGGAAGTTGTCGATCTGCCGGAGCGCGGCGCTCTCGTCGGAGGTCCTGTTCGCCGTCATGTTGAGCAGCTCGGTGCGCAGCATGTAACCCGTGGCCTGTTGGACCGTGCCGTCGGCCATCGCCGCGTCGAGCACCGCCCGCAGGTGGTCCATCGCCTGCTGCACGGTCAGCGGCTCCGCCGTGCCGGCCGCCGACGTGCCGGTCTGCGTCTCCGGGTTGGCCGGGCCGGTGCCGGAGCGGGCCGAGGTGGCCTCCGCGGTGCCGGCCTGGTCGGCCGCGCCAGGATCCTCCGTGGCCTTGGTGGTGTTGTGCTCGCCGCCGCCCTGGCCGGAGGAGCGGTCGTCGTGCCGCGGCGCGGTCAGATGGCCCAGGCCCACCTGCGCCAGGCCGCCGACGGCGAGCAGCAGCACCGCCGCCAGGACGCCGATGAGCACGCGGTGGCGTACCGGCGCCCTTCTCGGGCGCGGGGGCGCGGCCGTCCGGAGCTCGGCGAGGCGGTCGGCCACCTCGCTCGCCGGCGGGCGCCGTTCGGGGTCGAGCGCCAGGCAGTCGGTGACCAGTTCGATGATCTCCGGGGGAACGTCACCGACGCCGGCGAGCGTCGGAGTCGGCTCCCGCCGGCGGACCTCGGCGGCGTTCTCCCAGGTGAGAGTGGGATATGGCGGCCGCCCGCCGATCATCTCGAAGAGCAGGGCGCCGAGGGAGTACACGTCGCTGGCGAGCCGGGTGGGCGCACCCGCGAGGCGTTCCGGTGCCATGTACGGCGGCGTGCCGAAGAGCCCGCCGATCCCCGGCCGGCCGGCCTCCACCAGCGTCTCGGCGATGCCGAAGTCGATCACCCGAACGCCCTCGGACGTCAGCACGATGTTGCTGGGCGCGATGTCCCCGTGGATCAGGCCCCGGGTGTGCGTGCCGGCGAGCACGCGGGCGACCTGCTCGCCGATCTGGGCGGCCTCGGTCCAGCGCAGCGGGCCGGCGGCGAGGCGTTCGTCCAGCGGGGTGCCGTCGAGCAGCTGCATCACGACGAACGCGGCCGGCCGGCCCGACGGCGCGAACGCCTCGCCGTAGTCGTACACCGGAGTCGCCTGCGGGTGGGTGAGCTGGGCAGCGGTGCGCGCCTCGCGGCGGACCAGTTCCCGGACGCGCGGGTTGACGGCCAGGTCGGCGTTGAGCACCTTCACGGCGACGAGCCGCTCCAACGACTCGTCGCGCGCGCGCCACACTGTTGCCATCCCGCCCGAGCCGATCGCCTCGAGCAGTCGGTATCGCCTGTTGAGCAGGTCACCCTCGGCCGGCCACTGCTCGATCACGCTCGGTTACCCCTCTCCGCGCTACGCGGACCGCGGTCAGGCTGACTGACGGATCACGAGTTCGGTGGGTAGGACGGGGTTGTGGCTGCCGGTCCGGCCGTCGAGCACCTCGCCGAGCAGCAGTTCGGACGCCACGGCGCCCAGGTTCTCCACGGGTTGGCGGACGGTGGTGAGGGCCGGCGTGACGTACCGGGCGGCCGGTGCGTCGTCGAACCCGATGACGGCCACGTCCTCGGGTACCCGGCGACCGGCTCGGCGCAGCGTGTGGATGGCGCCGACGGCCATGAGGTCGGAGGCGACGAACACGGCGTCGAGATTGGGCACCCGGTGCAGCAGCCAGCCCATGGCATGGCTTCCGGAGGCCTGGGTGAAGTCGCCGTACGCGACCGGAGGCGCCTGCATCGCGCTGTCCTCCAGCCCGTCGCGGTACCCCTCCAGCCGGTCGACGGCGGCGCTGAGGTCGGGCGGTCCGGCGATGGTGGCGATGGTCCGGCGGCCGGTGCGCATGAGGTGCTCCACCGCCCGTCGGGCCCCGCCCCGGTTGTCCGCGTCGACGAACGGGAGCGGGAGGTCGTCGGCCGGTCGGCCGGCGCACCGTACGGGAACGCCCGCCGCCGACACCGCGGCTGCGAGCGGATGTTGCTTGTGGGCGCTGATCAGGAGAACCCCGTCGACCCCGCCGCTCACCAGGAACCGCTCCGTCGCGGCAAGCGTGGTGGGGGAGGTCGGCAGGACGAGCAGGGGTACCGATTCGCGGGCCAGCGACTCCTCGGCCCCGGTGATGAGCCGGGCGAAGAACGAGTCGGTGAACAACCGGCGGGTCGACTCACACACCACGGCGGCGATGACGGGCACGGTCCGGCGCTGCCGGCGGTCCCCACCGCCCCTCGGCGTGTAACCCAGGCGGGCCATGGCGGCGTGCACCTGGACGCGTGCGGAGGTGCGCACGCGGACGGAACCGGTCAGTACCCGGGAAGCGGTCGCGGGAGAGACTCCGGCGGCGGCGGCCACTTCGGCGAGCGTTGGCTGGTCGGGCATACGAACTCCCTGAGCACGATGTGTCCCATTTGTGGGAGCGTTCCCACACAGCGTCGGGCACTTGTTAAACCCGTGTCAACTAGTGTTTCAGGTTCATGAAATATTTCAGGGCCAGCGGTGGCTGACGGTGCTCGACCTCGCGAAAAACTCGCCAGCGGGCGGACATGGGATTGACAACCTCCATTACGTGATTGATTATGCCGCCTCTGAAACGCCCGATTCGCGGTCCTTATCGTAAATTAATCTTGCGCTTAGTTCTGAACGCGTGGCGTGTGCGCCCGGTGTCCGAGCGCTCGCCGGACGTCCCCTGGCCTGCCCTTCGGGGTAGCCGAACGGTAGCTCCGGGCTGCCCGATCGGTCGAGGGGTGGGGAGCGTCGGGCCGCCGTTCCCGATCCCACATCCCGGAAGCATTCCCCGTAACCGGTGTCCCACACTCTGGTCCCCATTTATGGGACGCCCGATCCCGCAGTTGTGGGGGTGCGGACCCGGTGGTAGTCGGGCGATCGGTGTACGCCCGGCGGGTGATCGTCCGATCGGCCGGTCGGAGTCATGAAGATCAACTGAGGGGTCGAAAAATTTCCGCCGGGCCTGTCATCCGCATCGCTCTGACCTGCCCGTTTGCCCTAGGGTGCGACCCGCCCGTCGGAAAGTCGCCCCATGTTCCCTTGGACAACCCGGCGCACGATGTATAACGTTCGATTCCTGGAGCGCTCGCGTGGGGTGGGCAATCCGGAATCGCCAGCCGACGGCCCTGCCGTCGGCTGGCTTTCTCCTTTGGCGCGGTGAGCGCTCTCTCGCGGGTGCCTGGCCGCGGCCCGGCTAGGACCGCGCGGCGGCCGGGGGTGCGGAGACCCGGCCGGACGGTACGTCCGCCACCTCGTGGTGGTGTTGCGGCTCGGCGTAGAAGCTCAATCCGATCACGGCGAGCAGCGTGGCGAGGAAGCCCACCGCCGCGATCCACTCCCGCCCCGGGTGGATGCTGTCGCCGAGGAAGACCAACCCGACGATCGCCGCCGGAACGGCCGCCGCCGCGTCCATCGCGGCCACCGCGGCCGTCGTCGAACCGCGCTGCATCGCCAGCCCCAACAGCAGCTGACCCACGACGGAGTGCAGCACCACCAGGTACAGCAGCGGGTCGGAAGCGAACCGGTCCAGCGAGTGCACCGAAGCGAGCGGCCGGGAGGCGACCGCCGCCGCGCCGAACGCCAACCCGGCCAGCGCGCCCAGCACCACCGAACCGGGCGCCCCGTGCAGCCGCACGGCGAAGAATCCGGTCGCCCCGATGGCGAACAGGGCGACGACCAGCAGCACCACTCCCGCGGCCGGCAGTTGGCGCGAGGGCATCGGCTCCGCCGCGACGATCAGCCCGCCGAGGCCGACGCCGAGCACCACCAGCAGCACGAGTTCGGCGGCCGGCAGGCGCCACTTGAGCACCGCCACGCCGAGGACCGCGGTGATGCCGAGGCCGGCCGCGACTGCCGACTGGACGAGGAACAGCGGCAGGTCCCGGCGGGCCAGGAACGCCAGCGCGAACGCCGCGAACTGGCACCCGACCCCGATCACGTAAGCCCGGTGCTGCCCCAGCTTCAACAGCAGCCGCGGGTTGAACCCCTGGTGCAGGTCTGTGCGTGCGGCCGCTACGGACTGCAACAGGTTGGCCACGCCATATGCGGCGATCATTGCCGCAAGGAAGATCCAACCTGAGGTCACCCGGAGAGGATAGAACCTAGTCGCCGTCGCGACAGCGCGGGCGGCCAAACGGCACCCGTCAGGCCGGTCCCCCGGTGGGCCAGGCGGTGGAGAGTCCGAGGCGTTCCATCACGTCGTCGTGGAGCTTTCCGTTGCTGGCCACCGCGCTGCCGCCGGAGGGTCCCGGACGGCCGGTCAGGTCGGTGAACACGCCGCCCGCCTCCGTCACGATGGGTACAAGTGCGGCGAGGTCCCACAGCGACAGTTCCGGCTCCACCATCACGTCGACCGCGCCCTCGGCGACCAGCATGTAGCCGTAGAAGTCGCCGTACGCCCGGCTGCGCCACGAACGGCGCATCAGGTCGAGCATCCCGTCGAGCTTGCCGATCTCCTCCCAGGACCCCAGCGACGAGTAGCAGAACGACGCGTCGGCCAGCCGCGACACCCCGGAGACCTTTATCGGGGTGGCCGCCGCGGAGTGTCGACCCGCGTACGCGCCGTGACCCGTGGCGCCCCACCAGCGGCGGCCCAGCGCGGGCGCGGAGACCAGCCCCACGACCGGCGTGTCACCCTCCAGGAGAGCGATCAGCGTCCCCCAGATCGGTACACCGCGGACGAAGTTCTTCGTGCCGTCGATGGGGTCGATCACCCACTGGCGCTTGCCGGAGCCCGCGGCCGCCGCCGTCGCGCCGAACTCCTCGCCCAGCACCGCGTCGCGCGGCCGGGTGCGGGCCAGCGTCGCCCGGATGGCCTTCTCCACGCTGGTGTCGGCGTCGGAGACCGGTGTCAGGTCCGGCTTCTGCGTCACGTGCAGGTCCTGCGCGCGAAACCGCGGCATCGATATCGAGTCTGCGGTGTCCGCGAGCATGTGGGCGAGGGCGAGATCATCCGCGTACCGGGCCATGCGGCGAAACGCTAGCAGTGCCGGCTGACGGAATCCGCTTCCGTCGCGGCCTAGGCTCGACGCATGTCCCCCGACGCCGCCGCCTTGTGCGGCCTCCTCGCCGAGCCCGAGCGGGCGAAGGTGTTCGCCGCGGTGGTGCTGGGCGCCACGACGCCCGCCGAGATCGCCGCGGCGAGCGGACTTCCCGCCCGCGGTGTCGCGTCGGCGCTGCGCCGCCTGGAGCACGGGGGACTGGTGGCGTCCGCCGGGGGCACGCTGGTCGCGGAGCTGTCGGCGTTCAAGGACGCCGTTCGTTTGGCGGGGGAACGGGCTGAGCCGGCCGAGCCGCTCGACCCGGACCGTCAGCGGGACGCGGTACTGCGCACGTTCATCGTGAACGGGAGGCTGGCGCAGTATCCGGCGGCCCGCGGCAAGCGCCGCATCGTGTTGGAGCACATCGCGTTGGCGTTCGAGCCCGGGATCCGTTACCCCGAGAAGGTCGTGAACGCCACCCTGCGCGCCTGGCACGACGACTTTGCGACGCTGCGCCGCTACCTCGTCGACGAGCTGCTGCTCAGTCGGGAGGACGGCGTGTACTGGCGCAGCGGCGGCTACGTCGAGGTCGCCTGAGCGCTGAACGTCACCTCGATCGCGGCGACCTTCCCGTCGTCCCAGCGCAGCACCATGACGCCGTCCTCGCCGCTGTTGTCCCAGACGAACAGGGCGCGGGCGGTGTGCGGGTCCAGCGTCTCGACGGCCTCCAGAGTGAGCGTGTCGGTGGGCGGTTGTTCGTTGTAGGCGACGGCGATCTGCTCCCTGCCCTCGAAGGGCCCCACCGGCACATCGGTGAACGCCATGCGCGCGTCGTCGGCGAGCGACGCCGTGAACGGCGCCCAGTCGCCCGTTCTGACGCAGTCGTTGAACAGTTCGCAGTGCCGCTCCACGGCGGCGGTCAGGTCGGTCATGCAACTACTCCCCAGGATCGGCGCCGGCGCGGCCTGCCTCCTCGGCATCGCGCGTCGGATCGTCGCCGGCGCGCGAAGACAGTAACCGGCGGTATGACGCTAGTCGCCGCGGGTCGGCTCCGCCCGCGGCCACGAGCGCGTCGAGTCCGCAGGTGCCGCCCGCACCGGTGTGGTCGCAGTTCGGTGGGCACTTCGTCGATGCCTCCACCAGGTCCGGGAACCCGTGCAGCAGGCTGTCGGCCGTCACGTGCGCCAGTCCGAACGAGCGGATCCCGGGCGTGTCGACGATCCAGCCGCCGGGCAGGCGCAGGGCCACCGCGCTGGTGGACGTGTGCCGCCCCTTGCCGACCGCGCTGACCGCGCCGACCGCGCGTTCGGCGTCCGGGACGAGGCGGTTGACCAGGGTGGACTTGCCCACGCCCGAGTGGCCGACGAGGACCGACAGGCGGCCGGTGAGGCGTTCGAGGAGCGGGTCGAGCGGGGCGTCCGGGCGGCACAGCACGTAGGGCAGGTCGAGGCCCGCGTAGTAGTCGAGCAGGTGCTCCGGGCCGGCGAGGTCGGCCTTGGTGAGGCAGAGCAGCGGTTCGATCTCGGCGTCGAGGGCGGCGACGAGGCAACGGTCGATGAAACCCGTGCGCGGTGGCGGGTCGGCGAGCGCGTTCACGATCACCATCTGGTCGGCGTTGGCGACGACGACGCGTTCCTGGCGGCCCTCGACCGCGTCCTCGTAGTCGTCGGGGGTGCGGGTGAGGACGGAGGTGCGTTCGGCGATGCGCACGATGCGGGCGAGCGAACCGGGGCTGCCCGACACGTCGCCGACGATGTCCACCCGGTCGCCGACGACGACGCCGTGACGGCCCAGTTCGCGGGCGCGCATGGCGGTGATCGGCCGGTCGTCGCCGTCCAGGACACACGTGTAGCGGCCCCGGTCGACGGCGACGACGAGGGCCGGAACGGCGTCCGCGTGCCGCGGTCGGGTGCGGGTGCGCGGACGGGTAGAGCGACCCGGCCGGATCCGGACGTCGTCCTCGTCGTACTCGCGTTTGCGACTCAGTCGCCGCCTCCCGTCACCATGTCCGACCAGAGCGTCGGGAACTGCGGCAGGGTCTTCGAGGTGCACGCCACGTCGCTCAGCCGCACCCCTGGCACCACGAGCCCGATGACGGCGGCGGCGTGCGCCATGCGGTGGTCGTCGTACGTGTCGAACGCGGCACCGGTGAGCGGTCGGGGCCGGATCTCCAGCCCGTCGGGCAGCTCGGTGACGTCCGCGCCGAGCTTTCCCAGTTCCCGCGAAAGAGCGGTGATGCGGTCGGTCTCGTGGGTCCGGATGTGGGCGATGCCGGTCAACCTGCTGGGGGAGTCCGCGACGGCGGCGAGGGCCGCGAGGACCGGGGTCAGCTCCCCGATCTCGGAGAGGTCGGCGCTGAGCCCGTGAACGCGGCCGGTGCCGCGGACGGTGAGCCCGTCGGCGTGCAGGGTCGCCTCGCCGCCCATGGTGGTGAGCAGCTCGCGCAGCCGGTCGCCGGGCTGGGTGGTGGCCGCCGGCCAGTCCGGGACGGTGACCGAGCCGCCGGTGACGAGCGCGGCCGCGAGGAACGGCGCCGCGCCGGAGAGATCCGGTTCGACGTTCCAGCCGCGCCCCTTCAGCCGCCCGGGCTCCACGCTCCACACGTCCGGAACGCTGTCGTCCACGGCCGCGCCGGCCGAGCGCAGCATCTGGACGGTCATCCGCAGGTGGGGCGCGCTCGGCACGGGCGGCCCCTCGTGCCGCACGACCACCCCGTGCGCGAACCCGGTCGCCGCGAGCAGCAGCCCCGACACGAACTGGCTGGAGCGCGACGCGTCGATCGTGACCTCGCCGCCGGGAACCGTCCCGGTGCCGTGCACGGTCATCGGCAGCCCGTCGCCCTCGGCGGTGTCGATCCGCACACCCAGGCCGCGCAGCCCGTTGACGAGCGGGGCGATCGGCCGCTTGCGCACGTAGGGGTCGCCGTCGAAGGAGACCGGCCCCTCGGCGAGCGCGGCGACCGACGGCAGGAACCGCAGCACGGTGCCGGCGAGCCCGACGTCGATCGCGGCCGGCCCGTGCAACGGCCGGGAGCGCACGGTCCACAGCGTCTCGTCCGGGGTGGAGACGTGCCCGCCGAGCGAGCGCAGGGCCTGGGCCATGAGTTCGGTGTCGCGGGCGCGCAGTGGCAGCCGCAGCGTGCTGGAGCCCTCGGAGATCGCCGACAGCACGAGTGCCCGCGCCGTCATCGACTTGGAACCGGGCAGGCGCACGCTCGCGCTGACCGGCCCGTCGGCGGTGGGCGCGGGCCAGGGCGCTGGGGTATGGATCGCGGTTGCCACGGGTACAGTCTGCCGGCCCGTCGTCGGACGGTTGCCGCGGGTGGTCATCGGCCGGCCCGGTCGGCGACGCGTTCGGGCCGTCGGGCGTTCCGGAATGTCTGCCGGGCGGCAAACGAACGGAGCGACGGCTACGGTTGATCCCATGTGTGGCCGCTACGCGACGACCCGGAGCGCGGTCGACCTGGCTGCCCTGTTCGACGCCCAGGACGAGACCGACGACGGCTTGGCGCCCGACTACAACGTCGCGCCGACCGATTCGGTGCCCGTGGTGCGCGTGTCCAAAAGCGCGGACGCGCGGGTGATTTCGCTGGTCTCATGGGGCCTGGTCCCGTCCTACGCGAAGGACACCAAGGGCGCGGCGCGCATGATCAATGCCCGTGCCGAGACGGTGGCCACCTCCGGTGCGTTCAAGTCGTCGTTCGCCAAGCGGCGCTGCCTGGTGCCGGCCGACGGGTGGTACGAGTGGGTGAAACTCGGCCCGAAGGAGAAGCAGGCTTACTTCATGACGCCCCGGGACGGCGGAGTGGTTGTCTTCGCCGGCCTGTGGTCCGTCTGGGGCGATGCCGAGCGCAAGCTGCTCACGTGCAGCGTGGTCACCACGGGGGCGCGCGGCGACCTGGCGACCGTTCATGATCGAATGCCGTTGACGCTTTCTCCCGACAAGTGGGACACCTGGCTCGACGGCGATGCGGATCCGGATTTGTTGTTGGCCCCACCAACCGATGAATATCTCAGCGGGTTCGAGATCCGCCCCGTGGGATCGGCGGTCGGTGATGTGCGCAATGACGGACCGTCACTGGTTACACGGATTCCCGGCATCGGCACACCGGTGAAGCCGGACGGGCGTGTCGATCTCACGTTGTTTTGACCGCATTTACGCGCGTCGAGTTTGACTTTCTGTAGCCCAAGCCTTGTAACCGGCATTACTTCTGCGATAGAACTCAGCGCCGGTGGGCTTCATTTTGCGTGCCCCGTCGTACCTACGGTGCCCGCGTCGATGCCCACCCGCTTTCTTTGTCGTGCTTACCCACGGGGGAGGTGGGTGAATGACCCGGGCAAGGATGCCCCGGCCGCACGAGGTCGACGCTGCACGAAGAGACCCGCGCCTGCTACGCGCGGTCGACGAGCGCGGCCTTGATCCAGCCTGGCGGACACGGGGGGCGTGTCAGGCCGTTGATCCGGAAACCTTCTTTCCGGCACCGAGTGAACCCGCCGACGCCGCTGTGGCCCTCTGTCGCACCTGCGACGTTCAGGGTGCTTGCCTGGCGTGGGCGCTGGAGGTCGGTGACTGTCATGGCGTGTGGGGTGCCACAACCCCACGGGAACGTCGCGCGATGCTCGTCGCGTGGCGCGCGGAGAACGGCACGGCGGACCGGCCTGCCGAACCGTTGATGTTGCCGCTGATCCGGCTCATCGCGCCACCACGTCGCAGCGTCGAACTGGCACCGGTGGGCGCCAGACCATAAGCATGAACCGAATGGCGCGTGCGTCGCCGCCGGACCGGCAGACTGGCGGGCATGCGCATGATCGAGACGCCGTTCGGGCCGGCCGGAGTTGACCTCGACCGGCCCGACGGGGTGTCCCGGGGCACGCTCGCCCTCGGACACGGTGCCGGCGGTGGCGTGACCGCACCCGACCTGGTCGCCGTGCGCGATGCGGCGGTGGCCGCCGGGTTCACCGTCGCGCGGGTCACCCAGCCCTACCGGGTGGCCGGCCGGCGTGCGCCCGCACCGGCCACGCAACTGGACACGGCGTGGTTGGCGGTTCTGGCGGAGGTCGGCGGCGGGCCGCTGGTGGTCGGCGGGCGTTCGAGCGGTGCGCGGGTGGCGTGCCGAACGGCCACCGCCGCGGGTGCCGTCGCCGTGCTCGCGCTGGCATTTCCCGTTCATCCGCCGGGCAAGCCGGAGAAGTCGCGGCTGGCCGAGCTGGACACCGGACTGCCCACCCTCGTGGTGAACGGCGACCGGGACCCGTTCGGCCTGCCGCCGGAGGCACCCGGACGCGAGGTGGTCGTGATCCCCGGAGCGGTGCACGACCTGCGCAAGGATCTCGAAGCCGTCGCCCAGGCCGTCACAGGATGGCTCGCGCGTCGTTGACCACCGTGAACCCGGGGCGACCCGGGCTCCTCCACATGGTGGCAGGCTCGCGTCCGGCGGGTCGGCCGCCCGCTCCCAGGCCCTTCCTGCACCCGGCGGTCGACGGCGGTCCCCAGCAAGTTGCCCCGGCCGCCGGGTCAGGCGGGGCGTTCGGCCGGGAAGATCTCGAGGGGCCCGTGACGTTGTAGCCCCCGTGACACCCATCAGGGAACGCGACCCACAGAGCAACTGGTTGCGATCAGTGATCGAAGGCCCGGAGTGGCCGGTGACGGGCAGCGCCCCGGCCGTCGCTCGGACGGTGCGCACCCGACCGTTGCCCGACGCCCCGGCCGGACCCGGCGTATCCTCTCGGGGACGGTCGAAAGGGGTCCCCCGCGTGGCGCGTACCGAAAGGACCGATGAACGGCGGGCCCGTTTCGAACGGGACGCATTGCCGTTCATCGACCAGCTCTACGCCGCCGCCCTGCGGATGACCCGCAACGCGGCCGACGCCGAGGATCTGGTCCAGGAGACGTTCCTGAAGGCGTACGCCGCCTTCCACCAGTTCGAAGAGGGCACCAACCTCAAGGCCTGGCTGTACCGCATCCTGACCAACACGTACATCAACTCCTACCGCAAGCGGCAGCGCCAGCCGGTGCAGGCGCCGACGGAGGAGATCACCGACTGGCAGCTCGCCGAGGCCGAGTCGCACACGTCCAGCGGACTGCGTTCGGCCGAGACGGAGGCGCTGGACCGGCTGCCGGACTCCGACGTGAAGGACGCCCTGCAGGGGTTGCCCGAGGAATTCCGGCTCGCCGTGTATCTCGCTGACGTGGAGGGCTTCTCCTACAAGGAGATCGCCGACATCATGGGTACGCCCATCGGTACCGTCATGAGCCGGCTGCACCGCGGCCGGCGCAACCTGCGGCGTCAGCTCGAACGCTACGCGTCCGACCGCGGGTTCACCCGTGGCGTGGCCGAACCCGAACCCGAGGTGGCCCAATGAGCGAGTGCAAAGCGCGGCGCCTGGACCGCAGCGCAGCGGAGGGAAGCCGCCGTGGGGCGGAGCCGCGCACTGAGCGGGGGGCCCGATGAGCTGCGGGGACCCACACGAAACGGACTGCCGCGAGGTGCTCGCCGAGGTCTACTACTACCTCGACCTCGAGGCGACCGAGGACCGGCGCGACCTGATCCGCCACCACCTGGACGAGTGCTCGCCCTGCCTGCGTGAGTACGGCATCGAGCAGGAGGTCAAGGCGCTGGTGGCCCGCTGCTGCGGCAAGGAGACCGCGCCGACCGAGCTGAAGCAGCGGCTGCGGGTGCGGCTCGCCGAGCTGGTCTTCGAGGCCGAGACCCACGAGTACCTGCCCGAGTAGCGCTACCGCACCTCGAAGACGGGGCCGCGTGGCCGGAACGGCAGCCGCGCGCCCGCCGGCATCAGGTACGCGTGCTCCCGCCGGATCCGCAGCGGGTCGCACCAGCCGTCGGTGATCACCAGGATCGGGCCGTCCTTCGGGAAGTCCTCGGCGCGTTCCAGCAGGTTGATCGCCGGCTGGAGAACGGTGCCGCCCCGCCCGCGCACCCGCACGCGCCCCGCGATCTCCTCGACCGGCACGTACCCGGCGTCGTAGGCGACGGTGTCGCAGTAGATCACCCGGGCCGCCGGCACGTCCCGCGCCCGGGAGAACGACGCGATCGCCCCGAGCGCCTTGCCCATCAGCCGCACGCCCATCGAGCCGGACGTGTCGAGCACGACTCCGAACGTGACCCGCCGTTCCTGCTCCTCCGGCAGGTACCAGCCGGGCCGCGGGATGCCCGGGGTGGACGCCTGCCGGCGCGAGGGCCGCGCGTACGACCGCCGCCTCTCCGCGGCCCGCACGTGCGCGTCGAACCACTTCGCCAGCTCCGCGTCCCACGGGATCGGCGGCTGGTCGAGCACCCGGATCTCGGCCGCCAGCCCGGCCGGCACGTCGCCGCGCCCCTGCGCGCGGTGGTGCTCCAGCCCGAGCACCAGCGCCCGCCGGTAGAACTCGTCGAGGTCCACCGGGTCGCCGACCCGGCCGCGGCACAGGTCGTCGTGCCGCCCGTCGAGCATGTCGCCGACGCCGCGCCCGCGCAGGGTCCCCAGCCGCCGCATGCGCCGCAGGTCGCCGGCGATCCGGTCGTACACGGCCTCGGTGGACAGGCCCTTGAGCGCGGGGTCGTACAGCAGCCCGTCGGGGATCTGGCCCACGGCCATCTCGACGAGCCAGCCGTTGATCACGTAGTCGGCGGCGATGTTCCAGAGGTAGGGGTCGCGGCCGCCCACGCGTTCCTGGTGGCGCAGGGCGGCGTGCAGCATCTCGTGGGCGAGGACGAAGCGCAGTTCCTCCTCGGACAGGTTGCAGAACGGGTTGATGTAGATCTCGGCGCGTTCGGTGTCGACGGCCGCGACGGAGATGCCCAGCGCGCGCACCACGTCGAGTTCCGCGACGATCGTGAACCCCGTCGCCAGGGCCGCCAGCAGCGGATACGACGACACGAACCAGCGCCGCGCGACCTCCCACCGGCTGTTGGGGTCGGGGGCGTCGGCGTGCAGGTGCCGGTGCTGCCCGGCCTCGTGCACGGCGTTGGTGGCCGCCGCGGAGAGGCCGACGGAGAGGCGTTCGCTCCAGGTCAGTGGGCTCATCGTCGAGTTGCGGGGCGGCGGGGCCTCCCACGGCGCCAGGTCGGCGTCCGCCCCGCCGATCGCCAGGGCGGCCCATTCCTCGGGAACGCCCGTGTGGCGCCACCGGTCGGCGAGGGCCTCCTCCGGCGCGTTGGGCAGCTCCGCCGGCAGCGCCGTCGGGGGTTCGCCGAGCCGCAGCGCCTGCTGGAACCGGGCCACCACGAGGCAGCACGCCGTCGCGTGGAACCGGTCCGGCACCGGCCCGTCGAGGTGACCGAAGCCCAGGTGCAGCAGGCAGTGCGCGAGCACCCAGGTCCACTCCTCCAGCGTGCCGTGGCGCAGCGGGTTGACCTCGATCAGCCCGTTGCCGTGCACGACGGCCCAGCCGCGGGCCCGGGCGACCGGGGCCTCCTCGTGCCGCCACACGAGAGCGCGGGGCAGACCGGTGCGGGTGGGGTCGTACACCATCGCGGAGAAGAGCGAGTTGTTGTAGACGTTCGCCCAGGCCGCCTCGAAGATCTCCGCGCGCGGGTCGCGGCGCTTGGGCTTGTGCCGGGCCATGTCAGGTCCGCGCCGCGACGAGCCGGGGCAGGTCCCGGCTCACGTCCAGCAGGAACCAGCCGGGCAGCACCGGCATCCCGTCGTCGTCGGAGGCGATGACGAGCTGGGCGCATTCGAGCGAGATCTCGGCCAGCTCCACGAGGAGCGACTTGGCCCGCCGCGCGAACTCCCGCACCGACCGCGAGGCGTGCTCCTTCGACGCCGGCAGGTCCTTGACGAGCCGCGCCCGGAACGCCTCCGCGAAGAAGAACAGCAGGTCGCGGTCCTCCGGCCGGCGCGGCCAGGACAGGTCGCCGCGCACGATGGCGTCGAGCCCGTACCGGTGCCGCAACGTCTTCACGTATGCGCAGAACGCCGACGCGTGCGACGTGGTGAGCGTGCCGTAGGCGATCACCCGGAGCGTCTCCTCGGCGATGTCGTCGCCGTAGGAGTGCAGCGCGTCGGAGAGCATGTGCCACGCGCGCGGCGTCGAGAACGGCTCCTCGGACGTCGGCGGCTTGATCCACAGGTGGTCGGGCCGCTGGGTCAGGTAGTCGCAGATCCAGGGGTGCACCCCGGCCGCGCCGGCCCAGCCCAGCCAGTCCGTGGCGCTGGCCCGCAGGTGCACGTGGACGAGCCGGTTGACCAGGGCGGACGCCATGGGGCGGGCGAGCGCGTTGTCGGTGGCCCGGTTGCCCGCGCCGAGCACGATCGACCCGGCGGGCAGTTCGTAGGCGCCGACGCGCCGGTCGAGGATCAGCGAGTAGAACGCCTTCTGCACCTCGGGGGTGGCGGCGTTGAGTTCGTCGAGGAACAGGCAGTACGGCTCGTCGCGCGCGATGGTCTCGGGCGGCGCGAAGCGGCTGCGCCCCTCGACCAGTTCGGGGACACCGATGAGGTCCTCGGGGGCGAGCTGGGTGCCGAGCAGCGTCACGCAGGGCAGCCCGAGCGCGTCGGCGAACGCCCGCACCAGCGAGCTCTTGCCGATGCCCGGCGGCCCCCAGAGGAAGACCGGTCGGACGACCGCCAGGTGCAACAGGATCCCGGGCAGTTGGGCCGGGGTCACGGTGATCGCGGATTCCACCTGGCACGCCTTTCTCTCGACGGAACTCCTCTCGTGCGCGGCTCGGCTCAAGGATGACGGTGGATCTTCGGCGGGGCGAGGGAATTACGACCGGGAGCATGATTGGATACCACCCGACGTGCGCTCAACCTGGAGGAGAACCGATGGCCGACGAGATTCGCGCCGAGATGGTCGCCAACGTGTGGAAGATCGTGAAGGCCGTCGGCGACGAGGTCGAGGACGGCGACACGCTGGTGATCCTGGAGTCCATGAAGATGGAGATCCCGGTGATCACCGAGTCCGACGGCGTGATCGCCAAGATCGCCGTCAACGAGGGCGACGTCGTCCAGGAGGGCGACCTTATCGCGGTCATCGAATAACGAAGCCCTGCGCCTGGAGCGGCGCTAGGCGCTCGGCGTGATCCGCACGAGGGCGGCGGGCGCGTCCGCGTGGTGCCGCACCAGGGCCGCCACGTCGGCGCGCACCGCCGGCTCGACCCACGCGGCCACGATCAGCGCGAACAGCGCGCACTCGCGCGTCTCGGCGTCGGGGTCCGACAGCCGGGCGACGAGTTCGCCCCGCCGCGTCGAGGACTCCCACGGCTCGTCGGCCCGGTGGTGCAGCAGGCCCAGGGACTCCCAGACCCGGCCGGTGCCGGGCCGGGCGAGCGCGTCGTCGTAGGCGGCCACCGGATGCGCCCAGGTCGTGTCCGTACCGGGAACGCCACCGAGCCAGTCGCGCTTGCGGCAGGTGCCGGTCAGCATCCCCTCCGCATGTGCCTCGCCGGGGTGGTCGCGCACGTGGTCGGCGAGCCGCACGAGGTGGTGCACGTCCCCGCTGTCGAGGTACCGCAGCGCGCACGCCGTCGGGAACGCCGACGGGTCGCGGGGGTTGATCGCGGCGGCCCGTTCGATCCAGGCGAGGGCCTCGGGGAGCCGGTCGTTGTTGGCGAGCAGCTCGGCGATGTCGGTCATGACGGCGCAGTTCTTCGGCTCGTACGCCAGGCTCCCCTCCCAGGCGGCGACGGCCTCGTCGACCAGCCCGGCGGTGCGGTAGGCGTACCCGAGCCAGATCGAGGAGAGCAGGCCCGGCTCCAGTTCGGTGGCGCGGCGGGCCCAGCGGATCGCCTCGGCCGGGGAGCCCATCCGCCGGGCGAACGCGGATGCGGCGCCGAGCAGCCGGCCGTCCCGCGGGTGGGCCCGGACCGCGTCGCGGGCGAGCCGCAGGTAGGGCGCGAGCGCCGGCCGGGTGTCCCGGTCGATCGGGTCGCTCAGGCCGGAGCACAGGCGCATGAAGTGGGCGGCGAGGTTGTCCGGCGGGATCTGCGCGGCGACGCCGTCGCGGTCGAGCCAGGCGGCGGAGGCCCACGCCGTCGCGGGGTCGTGCCGGGTGGCCGCGACGAGCAGGCCGAGCGCCTGGTCCAGGTCGCCCGCGGCGGCGAGCAGGTGGGCGCGCGCGACGACGTTGCCGATGTAGACCTGCCCGTCGAGCGGGTACAGGTCCAGCGCGCCGTCGCCGGCGGCCGCGGCGACCCGGGCCAGGACCTCGTGCGCCTCGGGCAGGGTCGGGTCGCAGCCGAGCGCGTTGGCGGCGTGGCCCGCGGCGTGCCCGATCTCGCCGTCGTCCAGGGCGAGCACGGCGAGCGCGACCTCGCCCTCGGCCTCCAGGCGCAGGCTGCCGGCCTCGTCCGGAACGGACATCTCATCCCTCCACGGTGATCACGGCGGGCTTGTTCTCCCGCAGTTCGCGCGCGGGGAAGCTGACCGGCGGCCGGTCACCGACACCGATCACGTACCGCTCGACCCCGCCGGGCACGGCGCGGATCTCGAACGGGAAGTTGCACCGCAGCTTGCCCCCGTCGACGGAGGAGACACCGGCGCCGAGCTGGCCCGCGGCGAGCGTGTGCCCCTCGGGGTCGGCGACGCGCACCGGCCCACCGGCGCGGATGTCCGCCGTGGCGGCCGGCGTCGTGCAGGGCGTGCCCGGTGAGGCACCCGCGCCCTCGCCGATCGCCACCGTCACGTACCCGTGCATGAGGAACGCGTCGGGCTTGTTGTTGGGGCCGGTGCCGGTGCCGACGAACCCGCATGACGACAGCGTGAGACAGCCGAGGAACAGCCCGACGATCGTCTTTGGCGGGCGGCGCATCCGCTGAATGTACCGGCGTGCGACGCTGTGCTCGTGTCCACCCTGCGCGACCTCGTCGAGGAGCACACCTCCCTCGAACCCGTCGACATCGAGCACCTGCACCGACTCGCCGGCGACTGGCAGCTGGTCTCCGATCTCTCCTTCGCCGACCTGCTGATGTGGGTGCCGCGGGACAGCGGCGGGGAGTTCATCTGCGTGGCGCAGGTGCGCCCGAGCACGGCCGGGACGGCGTACCAGGACGACCAGGTGGGCCGGATAGCCGGGGGCCCCGAGGTGGCGCACCTGGCGGTGGCGCGCAACCAGGGCCGGATCTGGCGGGAGGGCGATCCGGTCTGGTACGGGGACACCCCGGCGCGGCACGAGGCGATCCCGGTGCGCCGCCCCGGTAGTTCCCGCGTCATCGCGATCCTGGGTCGGGACACCAACCTGTCGACGGCCCGCACCCCGTCGCAGCTCGAACTGAACTACCTGACCACGGCGGACGACCTCGCGCAGATGGTGGCGGACGGCTCCTTCCCGCCGGTGCTGCACCCGGGCGAGCTGACCAGCGCGCCTCGCGTGGGCGACGGGCTGGTGCGCCTGGACGCCTCCGGCAAGGTCACCTACGCCAGCCCGAACGCCCAGTCGGCGTTCCGTCGCTTGGGACTCACCGCCCACCTGGTGGGCGAGGACCTGGCGGCGCTGGTCGGCCGCCTCTCCGACGACCCGCTGGAGGGCACCGACGCGGCGGAACGGATCGTCGCGGCGCTGCGCGGCGAGGCCCCGGCGCGTAAGGAGGTCGAGGCGCGCGGCGCGACGGTGCTGACCCGGGCGCTGCCGCTGATGCCGGCGAGCGTGCCGATCGGGGCGCTGGTGCTGATCCGGGACGTGACGGAGGTGCGCCGCCGGGACCGGCAGTTGATCACCAAGGACGCCACGATCCGCGAGATCCATCACCGGGTGAAGAACAACCTGCAGACGGTGGCGGCGCTGCTGCGACTGCAGGCGCGGCGGGTGGGCGTTCCGGCGGCGCGGGCGGCTCTGGAGGAGTCCGTGCGTCGGGTGGCGTCGATCGCGATGGTCCACGAGACGCTGTCGCATTCCGGCAACGAGGCGGTGGAGTTCGACGGGATCGTGGATCGGGTGATCGCCGCCGCGGCCGAGGTCTCCGCCACGGAGTCCCGCGTGGTGCTGCGCCGGGAGGGGTCGTTCGGGGTGCTGCCGGCCGAGATCGCGACGCCGCTCGTGATGATCCTCAACGAGCTGGTGCAGAACGCCGTCGAGCACGCGTTCGGCCCCGGGGAGGGCGGTGAGGTCGTGGTCTCCGCGCACCGCAAGCGGCGGGAGGTGCACGTGGCGGTCACGGACACCGGGCGGGGCCTGCCGGAGACGTTCGACATGGACGCCAGCGAACGCCTCGGGCTGCAGATCGTGCGCACCCTCGCCTCGGGAGAACTACGGGGATCGATCGAGATCAGGGGCGGTGCGAACGGCGGAACGGAGGCCGCGCTTGTGGTTCCCCTATCAAAGAGATAGGATTTCTTCCTCGTTCCATGCGGTGAGATGGAACTCACTGAGTGATGGCGGCGCGCCTGCGTGCGTGGCAGGATCTACCGCATGGCGTCCTCTCTTCGGCTGATCAGCCGCCGGCACGTGGATCTGTGCCGCGTCCGTAGCGCCATCTGTCCGGCCTTCTGACACGCCGCCCGCCGCTTTCCGTTGGGCGCGCAGAAGCGCCGTAGCTTTTGACACTGATGTCAACCAGCGCCTCGCCAGGCGTTGGTCGGTGCCTCGCGTGTCCCCGCATCAGAGGACGCACCAAATGACATTGACTTCCGAACCCCCCAGTACCAGGCCCGCCGCACGGCCGGTCCGCAAAGCCCGTGGCGAAGGCCAGTGGGCGATGGGCCACCGGGAGCCGCTCAACCCGAACGAGCGCACGAAGAAGGACGACAACGGCCTCAACGTGCGCGCCCGCGTCGAGAGCATCTACGCGCACGGCGGGTTCGCCTCGATCGACCCCGCCGACCTGCGCGGACGGCTGCGCTGGTGGGGCCTGTACACGCAGCGCAAGCCCGGCATCGACGGCGGCCGCACGGCGATCCTGGAGCCGCACGAGCTCGACGACGAGTACTTCATGCTGCGCGTGCGCATCGACGGCGGCCAGCTCAGCCTGGCCCAGCTGCGCGTGCTGGCAGACATCTCGAAGAAGTACGCCCGGGACACCGCCGACATCACCGACCGCCAGAACATCCAGTACCACTGGATCCGCATCGAGGACGTGCCGACCATCTGGCGCGAACTGGAGGCGGTCGGCCTGTCCACCACCGAGGCCTGCGGGGACACGCCCCGCGTCGTGCTCGGCAGCCCGGTCGCCGGGATCGCCGAGTCGGAGATCATCGACCCGACCGAGGCGATCACCGAGATCTGTGAACGGTTCATCGGCGACCCGACGCTGTCCAACCTGCCGCGCAAGTTCAAGTCGTCGATCTCGTGGCTGGCGGACACGCCCTACGAGGCCAACGACATCTCGTTCGTCGGCGTGATCCACCCCGAACACGGCCCCGGCTTCGACCTCTGGGTCGGCGGCGGCCTGTCGACCAACCCGATGCTCGCCCAGCGGCTCGGGGCCTGGGTGCCGCTGCACGAGGTGCCCGAGGTGTGGCTCGGCGTGATCCAGATCTTCCGCGACTACGGGTACCGCCGGCTGCGCAGCCGCGCGCGGCTCAAGTACCTGCTGGCCGACTGGGGTGCGGCGAAGTTCCGCGAGGTGCTGGAGCAGGAGTACCTCAAGCGGCCGCTGGTCGACGGTCCCGCACCCGAGCTGCCCGAACGCCCCATCGACCACGTGGGCATCCACAAGCAGTGGGACGGGAAGTTCTACGTGGGTGCCGCGCCGGTCGCCGGGCGGGTGTCGGGCACGATGCTCGACCAGATCGCCGACGCCGCCGAGGCGCACGGGAGTGACCGGGTGCGGTTGACGCCGTACCAGAAGTTCCTCATCTGCGACGTCGAGAGCGAGAACGTCGACTCCCTGGCGCGCACCCTGCGCTCGCACGGCCTGCAGGTGACGCCGTCGGCGTGGCGGCGCGGCACGATGGCCTGCACCGGCATCGAGTTCTGCAAGCTGGCGATCGTCGAGACCAAGGCGCGCGCCGCCGAGTTGGTGGCCCACCTGGAGGAACGCCTCGCCGACTTCGACGCCGACATCTCCATCCACCTCAACGGCTGCCCCAACGCCTGCGCTCGCACCCAGGTCGCCGACATCGGGCTCAAGGGCCAGCTGGTGCGCGGCCCCGACGGCGACATGGTCGAGGGCTTCCAGATCCACCTGGGCGGCGGGCTCGGGATGGCCGCCGGCCAGAGCGCCGGGTTCGGGCGCAAGGTGCGTGGGCTCAAGACGACCGCCGCCGAGCTGCCGCAGTACGTCGAACGCGTCGCCCGCAACTACCTCGCCGAACGGTCCGACGGTGAATCGTTCGCCCACTGGGTCATCCGCGCCGAGGAGGGATCCCTGAAATGAGTGAAAGGTCAGCACCCCTCTACTGCCCCTACTGCGGGGAAGAGGACCTGCGGCCGCACGGCGAGTCCCACGGTGCGTGGGAGTGCCGGGCGTGTGTCCGGGTCTTCACCGTCAAGTTCGTCGGCCTGTCCTCGTCCGTCCTGGAGGTGAAGCGGTGAGCACGACCGTTCTGCGCAGCCCCGCCGAGTCGATCGCCTTCGCGAAGGAGGTATCGGCCAGACTCGAGGGCCAATCATCGGAAAAGATCGTCGAGTGGGCGCTCGAGGAGTTCGGCGAGCGGTTCTGCGTGACGAGTTCCTTCGCCGACGCGGTGCTGGTGCACGTGGTGTCGAAGGTGGCGCCCGGCATCGAAGTGATCTTCCTCGACACCGGG
Organism: Virgisporangium aliadipatigenens; assembly: GCF_016863615.1. Taxonomy (GTDB): domain Bacteria; phylum Actinomycetota; class Actinomycetes; order Mycobacteriales; family Micromonosporaceae; genus Virgisporangium; species Virgisporangium aliadipatigenens. Next base: position 92,797 of record NZ_BOPF01000033.1, read on the forward strand.
CTGCACTTCGCCGAGACGCTGCACGTGCGCGAGGTGGTGCAGCGTTCGCTGCCGGTGATCGTGCGCTCGGTCCGTCCGGACCAGACGGTCCGTGAGCAGGAGGCGGAGCACGGTCCGCGGCTGTGGGCGCGCGACCCCGACACCTGCTGCGACCTTCGCAAGGTGGCTCCGTTGGAACGGGCACTGCGCGACTACGACGCCTGGGCCGCCGGGCTGCGTCGCGACGAGTCGCCGAGCCGCGCCAACACGCCGGTGGTGGGCTACGAGGCGAGCAAGGGCAAGTTCAAGGTCGCGCCGCTGGTGGACTGGACGCAGGCCGACGTCGACGCCTACATCTCGCGCTACAACGTGCCGGTCAACGCGCTCATCCGCCAGGGCTACGCCTCGGTCGGCTGCTGGCCGTGCACCAAGCGGACCCCTCCGGGCGCCGACCCGCGGGCGGGACGCTGGCCGATGTTCGACAAGAGCGAGTGCGGGCTCCACAAGTGACGCTGGCCCTCGACAGGCCTGTCACCCGGCCGCCGGTGGGGAAGCCCCGGCGGGCGCAGTCGGTCGTGCTCGTCGCGCACGGGTCCTCGGATCCGCGCGCCGCCATGCACACCCGCGCGCTCGCCTGGGCCGTCGGCGCCGAGCCGTCCTACCTGGACCACGCCGGGCCGCGTCCGGGCGAGGTGCTGGCGCGCATCGAGGCGGCCGGCCACCGTTCGGCCGTGCTGGTGCCGCTGCTGTTGACGGCCGCGTACCACGGGCGGGTCGACATCCCGCAGGTCGTCGTCGACGCGCGGGCCGAGGGGCTCACGCTGCCGGTGGCGGTCACCGACGTGCTCGGGCCGGTCGCCGGCACCGTCCCCGTCGAACTGCTCTCGGCACTGCGGGGCAATCTGCCGGCGGTGCCGTTCGACGGAATCGTGCTGGGGGCGGCGGGCACGCGGGACGCGGTGGCCCGGACCACGGTGGACCTGGTCGCGGGACGGCTCGGCACCGCGCTGGGCGTCCCGTGCATCCCGGCGTACGCGTCGGCCTCGGGACCGACGGCGGGGGAGGCGGTCGGCCTGCTGCGGGCGGCCGGCGCCCACCGGGTCGTCATGGCGAGCTACTTCCTGGCGCCGGGCAAGCTCTACGACCTCGCGTGCCGCTCGGCCCTCGCGGCGGGGGCGGTGGCCGTGGCGGCGCCGCTCGGTGCCGACCTGGCGCTGGTCAGGCTCGTGCACCGGCGCATCGCCGAATCTTCGCGGCCGGCGCACGCCACCGCGCCGTTACGGTGAAGGCATGCGCCAACTGACGTGTCCCAAGTGCAAGGGCGCCATGCGGGTCGTGGACAAGGCCGGCGTCGCGATCGACGAGTGCGTCGAGTGCAAGGGGATCTTCCTGGACCGCGGGGAGATGCAGAAGCTGTTCGAGGCCGAGCGCGAGTGGCAGGCCCGGCAGGTCCCGCCGTCACCGCCCGGCGTGATGGTGCCGGCCACGCCGCCGCCGCTGCCGGAGCCGTTGGGCGGGCCGCCGGCGCCTCAGGGGCCGCCCGGCGGGTTCCGGCCCGGGCCGGGGAGCGGGGACGTGCCGTTCCCGCCGGCTCCGCCGCCCGCTCCGATGCGCGGCGACGCCCCGTACGTGCCCCCGCCCCCGCCCCCGCCGCCTCCGGCACCGGGCGGCCCGGCGCCGTACGGGCCCGGCTATCCCGCCTCGGGACACGGCTATCCCGGGACGCCGCATCGCAGACGGCACAAGGGATTCCTCGAAGAATTGTTCGACTGAGAAAGTTGCCAGGAATCGATGGCAATAAACGCGACGACGCCCCGGGAGGCTGATCCCGGGGCGTCGGTAGCGTTTGGTGTGGTGGTCGTACTTCTCTGTAATTACTTACTCGTGCGATCAGGCCGAGTGAGCGCGGACCCGCAGGCCGCCGCGACGCTTGACGGCGCGCCGCTCTTCTTCGCTCATCCCGCCCCAGACGCCGGCGTCCTGACCGGTTTCGAGAGCCCACTTCAGGCACTCGTCGACTACCGAACAGCGCCGACAGACCGCCTTTGCCTGTTCCACCTGCAACAACGCCGGCCCGGACGTCCCGATCGGGAAGAACAGCTCCGGGTCCTCGTCGCGGCAGAGAGCAACGTGGCGCCAGTCAGACATGACGGCAACACTCCTTGATTCGCGGATCGGATCATTTCTATGCAAACGCAGTGCCGGGACGCATTAATGCGGCGGTGGTGAGGGCGCCCAGCAGTGCGAAGGCAGGCGTGTGTTCGCTTGTGAATACTTTCACGAACTGCCGTGATGTCAAGGGGGCTTCTGGGAAAAAATACGGCCGGTGAGCAACCTCACGACCGTTTTGCCCGATTTAGCTTAAGAAGCCGACCCTAACTCGCAACAGTCAGTAACCAATGTAGTACCGCAGCAGGCTTAACGACGCACCTTTGGCAAGGTGTCGCTGAATGCGGCTGAAATATCAACACACGACGCGGAGTGCCTGGGGAACCGCGACAAACTCCACTTTACCCCGTTCACCGAGATAATCACCGTCGAGCTGAAATGAGAGCGGACGGCTCGCACGCAGCGTGAACGACCCGACATCATGCAACGTCAACACCTGCTTGCCCGTCAGCGCGGGCCGGGCGGAGGCGAGCTGAGCGAAGAAGCGCGCCGTGCTCGGGACGCGCAACACTTTCAGGGCCATCACGTCGAGGTTCTTGTCGAACGACGCGTCCGGGCACGCGTTGACGGCGCGGTCGCCGACATACGTCCACGGCGCGGTGTTCTGCACGACCACGCTCGCCAGGCTCGGCACGTCCGCCTCCCCGGAACGCTCCAACGTCAGCAGCTGCGTCTTGCGCTCGGTCTCGGTGAAGTACTGGACGCCGATGGAGCGCATGTACAGCCACGGCGTGGAGACCTTGCCGCGCAGGCGGGCGCGCTCGACCCGGCGGATCACCTCGGCGTCCAGCCCGTAGCCCGCGCAGAAGGTGAAGTAGCGGTCGTCGGCGCGGCCCAGCCCGATCGTGCGCGTCGTGCCGGCCCGCAGCGCCTGCAGGATCACGTAGGTGCCCTCGGCCCAGTCCCGCGGCAGGCCGATCGCGCGGGCGAAGACGTTCGTCGAACCGCCGGGCACCACCGCCAGCGCGGGCCTGCGGTCGGCGCCGCCGGCCGGGTCCTTGGCGCCGGGCTCGGCCGTGAGGAGACCGTTGACCGCCTCGTTGACGGTGCCGTCGCCGCCGAGCGTCACGACCACGTCGATGCCCGCACGGGCGGCGTCGCGCGCGAGTGTCGCCGCGTGGCCCCGGCGCTTGGTGTACTCGACCGTGAGGTCGACCTCGCTGCGCAGCGCGCGGACCAGGATGTCCCGGCTGCGTTCGCTCGTCGTGGTGGCCTTCGGATTGACCACGAGTAGCGCGCGCATGGCCGGCACTGTACTCCCAAGTGCGGCCCTGTGACCTTCAGCGGCCCTCCGGCCTGCCGATACAGTTACCCGCGTGACATCTTCCCCGACCGTTCCGCTGCCGCGGGCACTGCGGCTGGCGATCGGTGTGGTGGCGGTCGAGACGGCCGTCGTATGGATGCTGATCGCGGTGCTGAGCTTCGCCGTCACGCGCGACGAGGGCACCGGTGCGCTGCGCAGTCTCGGATACGTCGGGCTCTATGCGGTGGCGTTCCCGTATCTCATGTGGGGGCTGCTGCGGCGGCGCAAATGGGCGCGGGCGCCGTTGATCGTGCTGCAGCTGCTGCTGATCGCCGTCGGGGTGGTCTTCGCCAAGGCGCTGTCGCTCCCGCTGGGCGCGCTGATCGTGTTCGCCGCCGCCGGGTGCGTGATCGCGCTCGTCGTTCCCTCTACCAGGGAAGTCCTCAGCTGACATGGCAACGCTGTGTAGTGATTGGTAATACGCTTCGCAGTTGTGAAGTCCGAACACGGGGTGGCCTTACCGGCTTACCGGACCCTCGCCGACCGCCTGCGCACCGAGATCGTCTCCGGGCGGCTGAAGCCCGGCGAGCGCCTCCCCACCGAACCGCAGCTGTGCGGCTCCACCGGACTGAGTCGCTCGACCGTGCGGGAGGCGCTGCGGCTGCTGGCCAGCCAGCACCTGATCACGACCGTGCGCGGGGTCACCGGCGGCAGCTTCGTGACCCAGCCGCACCCGTCGCTGTTCGCCGAGTCGCTCTCGAACGGCCTGCAGTTCCTCATGTCGTGCGGCCCGGTCGACGGGCACCAGGTCTTCGAGGTGCGCGAACTGCTCGAGGTGCCGGCCGCGGGGCTCGCCGCGCGCCGCGCCGACGCCGAGGACATCGCCGTTATGCGGGCGACGTTCTGCGATCCGGAGACGGCCGACCTCGACACGCTGCTCGCCGGCAGCAGCCTCTTCCACGCCGCAGTCGCCAGGGCGTGCGGCAATCCCGTGCTGCAGATGGTGCTGGAGCCGCTCTACAGCGTCGGTAACCAGCGCGAGATCGGCGCGCGTTTCCCGTTCGACCGCTGGCAGCGCTTTGACCGCGATCACCGCGAGATCCTGGCGGCGATCGAGTCCCGCGACGTCGGGGCGGCCCGCGGCGCGGCGGCGGCCCACCTGGCGGCACTGCACGAGACCTACGCGGACGTGCGGTACCAGCCGGTGTAGCTACTTGGGGCGCCGCTTGGTCAGGCGGATCGCCGCCTGGCCGCCGTTGAGGGTCGCGTCGATCTCGTCGGCCAGGGCCGAGAGCACCTGCCACGAGAACGACTCCGCCGGCAGCCGCGAACCCGAGGCGGTCGTCGGCACGCTCGTCTCCACAGTCAGCGCGTCGTCCGTGACGGCGAAGCGGCACGACAGCTCCGCGTCCGGCGTGGCGATCGGCAGCAGCATGGCGCACGCCTCATCCACGGCTATGCGCAGATCCTCGATCTCGTCGAGCGTGAACTGGAGCCGCGCGGCCAGGCCGGCCGTCGCCGTCCGCAGCACACCGAGATATGCCCCCGCGGCGGGCACGCACAGCACGACGACGTCGTCGGTCGCCCACGGTTCCGGTATCACCTGCGTCACACCCGCATCCCCCTCGCTATGACTCTACGTCGTCGCCGCCAGGCAGCGAGTCGCCGGGCGGTGCGCCGTGCCAGGTCTCCGCCTGCGCCGCGAGGCTCCGCAGGGGATCACCGGTCAACCGGTACGGGATCCACTCGTCCATCGGACCCGCCCCGATGGAGTGGTAGAACTCCCGGGCCGGGTTCCAGTGGAGTACCCACCACTCCAGTCGTTCATAACCCCGTTCGACACAGATCGACGCAAGTGTCGCGAGCAACGCCTTACCGGCGCCGCTGCCCCGCGCCGACGGCCGCACGTAGAGGTCCTCCAGGTAGACCCCGTGCACGCCGCGCCAGGTCGAGAAGTTGCGGAACCACAGGGCGAAGCCGATCGGCTCATCCTCCCGGACCGCCACGTGCCCGAACAGCGCCGGCGCCGGATCGAACAGGGCGGCGGTCAGCTGCGCCTCGGTGAGGTGGCACTCGTGCGCGGCCTGCTCGAACTCGGCGAGGTCGTGCACCATGCCGACGACGGCGGGTACGTCGGCGGGAGTGACGGGGCGGATCGTGATGTCCATCGTTTCCTCGGATGGTCGCCGATGGTGACGGCCCCCGTCCCGGGTGAGGGATCGGGGGCCGGAAACCGTCCGCAGGCTCAGGCCTGCTTGGTCTCCCAGAAGATCTTGGCGATCTCGTCGATCTTGCCGAGCAGGTCCTCGGCCACCTTGACGTCGACCTTGCCCTTGGCGCCGGCGGCACCGGCGAGCTTGGTCGCCTCGTTGAAGAGGGCGTGCAGCTGCGGGTACTTCTCGAAGTGCGGCGGCTTGAAGTAGTCGGTCCACAGCACCCACAGGTGGTGCTTGACCAGCTCCGCGCGCTGCTCCTTGATCAGGATCGCCCGGGTGCGAAACTCCGGGTCCTCATTGGCCTGGTACTTCTCCGCGATGGCCTTGACCGACTCGGCCTCGATCCGGGCCTGCGCCGGGTCGTAGACGCCACAGGGCAGGTCACAGTGGGCGTGAGCCACGATTCGCGGGGAGAAGAGGCGCGACAAGCGCATCGAACCCTCCTGGAATGGTTTGCGATGATCCTCGTGCCGACCCTACTCCGCCTGCCATCGCCCAGCGACACGGAGGTGACGATGCGCCTACCGTTGTTCGCCGCGGCCGTCCACGGGCCGTCGATGGTGCCCACTCTGCGCTCCGGCGACTTCGTGCTGGCCGTGCGCACCCGGCGGGCGCGGGCCGGCCACGTGGTGATCGCGCGCTTCGCGGCACGGCCGGACCTCGTGATGGTGAAGCGGGTCGAGCGGCCGGTCGACGGCGGGTACTGGTTGGTCGGCGACAACACGTTCGGGTCCGACGACTCGCGCGCCTACGGGCCCGGCGAGGTGCTCGGCCGCGTGGTGCTGCGCTACTGGCCGCGCCCACGGATGATTCGATGAACGCTGTCGTTTCGTGGTCTGAAACGGGTGGCCGCGCGGGTTAAGGTAATGCATTGCCGTCCGGCCCACCGTCGCCGGACGCCGATTCACCAGCACCGCCCAGGAGACCCCTCCGGTGCCGATCTCTCACACTGCACTGGCGCACTGGAGGAGTCGTGCCCGCATCCTTCGATCCTGACGATCCGGTCTTCATCTCGCACACCGGCGGCAAGCTCGCCGTGCACGGGACCGTTCCGCTGGCGACCCGGGACGATCTGTCGATCGCGTACACCCCCGGGGTGGCGCGCGTCTGCGAGGCCATCGCCGAGGACGAGTTCCTCGTGCACAAGTACACCTGGGTCGCCAACACCGTCGCCGTGGTCACCGACGGGTCGGCCGTTCTGGGGCTGGGCAACATCGGGCCGCGCGCCGCGATGCCGGTCATGGAGGGCAAGGCCGCGCTGTTCAAGCAGTTCGGCAACGTCGACGCCGTGCCGATCTGCCTCGACACGCAGGATCCCGACGAGATCGTGGCGCTGGTGCGTGCGCTGGCGCCGTCGTTCGGCGGGATCAACCTGGAGGACATCTCCGCGCCGCGCTGCTTCGAGATCGAACGGCGGCTCGAGGCGGAGCTGCCGATCCCGGTGTTCCACGACGACCAGCACGGCACCGCGGTCGTCGTGCTGGCCGCGTTGCGCAACGCGTTGACGCTGCTCGATCGCAAGATGGACGACCTGCGCGTGGTGATCTCCGGCGCCGGGGCGGCCGGGGTCGCGGTCGCGAAGATGCTCATCGCCGGCGGCGCCGACGGGCACCGGATGATCGTGTGCGACTCGCGCGGCGCGATCTACTGCGGGCGTTCGGATCTCAACGCCGCCAAGCGGGAGATCGCCGCCCTGACCAATGCCGAGCACCTCTCGGGCGGGATCGACGTGGCGCTGCGCGGGGCCGACGTTCTCGTCGGTGTCTCCGGCGGCACCATCCCCGAGTCGGCCGTCGCGGGGATGGCCCCGGGCGGCGCGATCTTCGCCCTGGCCAACCCGACCCCGGAGGTCCACCCGGAGATCGCCGCCCGGCACGCCGCGATCGTCGCCACCGGTCGCAGCGACTTCCCCAACCAGATCAACAACGTGCTGGCGTTCCCCGGGATCTTCCGGGGCGCGCTCGACGCCGGCGCGACCCGCATCACCGAGGAGATGAAGGTGGCCGCGGCGACCGCGATCGCCGACGTGGTCGCGGCGAGCGTGCGGCCCGACGCGATCGTGCCGAGCCCGCTCGACCCGCGGGTGGCCGACGCCGTCGCGCACGCCGTCGCGGTGGCCGCCCGGGAAGGCGGCGTCTGCCGCTGAGCTGTGCTGGGATGGGGGCATGCGTGCCGCCTATGCCATCGCCGCCAACGACGCCGATCCGCTGTCCGCGCTGGAGGTGGGGGAGCGGCCCGAGCCGACCCCGGCGGGTCCCGACTGGGTCACCGTCGAGGTCCGGGCCGGCTCCCTCAACCACCACGACCTGTGGTCGCTGCGCGGCGTGGGCCTTCCCGCCGACAAGCTGCCGATGATCCTCGGCTGCGACGCCGCCGGGATCGCGCCGGACGGCAGCGAGGTGGTCGTCTATCCGGTGATCTTCGGCCCCGAGTCGGGTCCGCCGTGGTCGATCCTCTCGGAGCATTTTCCGGGAACGCTTTCCGAGCGCGTCACCGTTCCCGCCACCAACCTGGTGCGCAAGCCGGAGGCGCTGAGCTTCACGGATGCGGCGTGCCTGCCGACGGCGTGGCTGACCGCGTACCGCATGCTCACCGCGAAGGGGCGGCTGACGGCGGGCGGCTCGGTGCTCGTTCAGGGGGCGGGCGGGGGCGTCGCCACGGCGGCCGTGGTGCTCGCCGGCGCACTCGGTGCGCGGGTCTACGCCACCAGCCGCGACGCGGCCAAGCGGGAACGGATCGCCGCGCTGGGCGCCACGGCGTTCGAGCCGGGTGCGCGGCTGCCCGAACGGGTCGACGTCGTCATCGAGACGGTCGGCGAGGCGACGTTCGAACACTCGATGAAGTGCGCGAACGTCGGTGGGCGCATCGTCGTCTCCGGCGCCACGGCCGGCCACCTGCCCAAGGTCAACCTGCGCCGGGTGTTCGCCAACCAGCTGGAGATCCTCGGCACGAGCATGGGCACCCCGGAGGAACTCGCGGCGCTCATGACGCTGCTCGTGGAGAAGGACGTCCGGCCGGTCGTCGACTCCGTGTTCGGCTTCTCCGAGGTGCGCAAGGCGTTCGAGAAGCTGAACGACGGCGACGTGTTCGGCAAGGTAGTGATCGACTACACCCGCTGAGGTCTCAGCCCAGTTTGTCGTCGAGGGTGCCCGCCGGCTTCGCGTCGGCGGCCAGCCTGCCGCGGGCGGCGGTGTCGCCGTAGAGGCTGTACCGCAGGAAGTCCAGGGTGGACGCCGCCACCGCGGGGTACGCCTTCGCCGACTCGCGCATGTACGCCGTCGAGTGATCCCCGCCGGGCAGCGTGAACAGCGCCTTCGGCCACGGCGCCGCGTCGAAGATCTCCTTGCCGGACGCGTAGCTGACCACCTCGTCGGCGTCGCCGTGCACGAACATCAGCGGCACCGCCGCTCCGCTGAACCCCGACCCGACGCCGATCGCCGCGCCCGCGAAGACCACGCCGCTGCGCAGCCGCGGATCGCGTGAGGTGGTGAAGAGGCCCACCGTGGTGATCCCGCCCGCCGAGTGGCCGGCGGCGCCGAGGCGTTCCGGGTCCATGATGTCCTTCAACGGCCCGGCCAGCGCCTGCGTCAGCACGAACGACCCGTCGGCCGGCTGGTTGAGCACGTCGGCGATGTCGAACTTCCCCGAGTTGCGGCTGGTGTTGGGGTACGCCGGCGCCACGACCACGAACCCGGCCGCCGCCCACTTCGACAGCAGCGGCCGGAAGTCCTCCGGCAGGCCGTTGAGCCCGTGGCTGAAGAGCACCACCGGGAACTTCCCGGCCGTTCCCTTCGGGTACCAGGTCGTGGTGCGCAGCGTGCGGCTGCCGTCGCGGGTGTACGTGTCGGTGCGGTTGGCGACCTGGTACGTGCGGGTCGGGGCCTTGCCGGTCGGCAGCGGCAGCGCGCTGACCACGGCGGCCGAAGGCGACGGAGAAGCCGCCCCGGCAGGCGCCGCATTGTCCTGGTCCGCGGCGTTTCCGCCGCATCCGACCAGTAGGGATGCGGCCAGTATCACGAACCCGACGCGAAGCGGCACCCGTCCGAGGCTAGCTCGCGGCCGCGACGGCGCTAAGGTGTCGACCATGTCCGATCAAGGTCAGGACCCGAGCGGCAACACCGAGGCCTTCCGCGCGTTCGTGCAGCGCACGGAGGGGACGTCGGCACCCGAGCGGGCCTCCGTGCTCCCCCAGATCGTCATCGGCGGCGTCGTGGTGCTCGTGATCGCCGTCGTCGTGATCCTTCTGGTGACGGTCGCCTGACGCGTCACGCGTCCGTCTTCAGGCGCACCACCCACGTCGTCGCCTGACCCTCGCCGAACTCCCAGGTCGCCACCGCCTCGGCACCGAACGCCTCCAGCGCGGACCCGAAGGAGTTCAGCGGCTGCGTCGTACCCGCGAACCAGGCGCCGTAGGCGCGGGCCGAGTGGGCGTCGAGGCACAGGTTGGCGAAGTGTTTCCGCAGGGCCGGGTCGGCGATCGCGGAGAGGCGTTCCGCCCACGTTCCGTCGACCTCCGCGTCCTCGTCGGGCTCCGTGAGCGCACCCTCGTCCATGGTCCAGGTGGCGGCGCGGAGCGCGTCGAAGAGCGTGCCGTCCGTGCGTACCCGCAGGATCACCGGCACGAAGTAGTCGATCTCGTCCGGATCCACGCCGTGCGCGCCCAGCAGCGTCAGCATGTCGCGGCCGCGCACCACCTCGAAGTCGCCCGACACGAACGACAGTTCGTCGAGCGCGTCGGCCATCGGCTCCAGCTGGTCGACCTCGGAGGCGTCGTCGACCAGGACCAGCGAGCGCTGCACGTCGACCTGCCAGCGGCGGGGGTCCAGCTCGTTCGGATCGGCGTCCTCGCCGAACTCCGGCGAGAACAGCTCGGCCCGCAGTTCGTCGTCCCAGTGGAAGGTCGCGTAGGTGCCCTCGGGAAACGCCTCGAGCGGCCGGCCGAGCAGGATCGCGAACGCGTCGCGCAGCTGCTCCTCGAAGGCCGGCATCAGTCCTCGTCCTCGTCGTCCAGCCGGGCGAGCCAGGTGGCCAGCCGTTCGACCGGGGTCTCGAACTCGGGGTTCATGTCGACGAACTCACGCAGGCGTTCCGCCAGCCAGTCGATGGTGACGGACTCCTCGCCGCGCCGCTCGGAGAGTTCCTCGATGCCACGATCCGTGAAATACACGGCGCGATCCTAATGAGAGACGGCCCCCGGCGGGCGCCGAGGGCCGTCTGTCACATCAACTCATGCCTTCGGCAGTGCGGCCTCGATCAGCGCCGCCTGCTCCACGTCGTGCATCTTGGTCGAACCGACCGCCGGCGCCGCGGCGGCCGGGCGGGAGATGCGGCGCAGGCGCACCCCGTCGAGGTGCTCCAGCAGGTTGAGCGCGATGAACGACCACGCCCCCTGGTTGGCCGGCTCCTCCTGCACCCAGGCGAAGTCCTCGGCGGCCGGGAACGTCGCCAGGGCCCGCCGCAGCTCCTCGACCGGCAGCGGGTACAGCTGCTCGACCCGCAGGATCGTGGTGTCGGTGACGCCGCGGTCGGCCCGCGCCTGCAGCAGGTCGTAGTAGACCTTGCCGGAGCAGAGCAGCACCCGCTTGACCTGGGCCGGGTCGATCGGGGTGCCGTTGATGCCCGGGTCGCCGAGCACCGGCTCGAAGCTCTGGTCGGTGAACTCCGCGACCGACGACACGCACAGCCGGTGCCGCAGCAGCGACTTCGGCGTGAAGACCACCAGCGGCTTCTTCTTGCTGGACAGCGCCTGCCGGCGCAGCAGGTGGAAGTAGTTCGCCGGCGTGGTCGGGATGGCCACCCGCATGTTGTCCTCGGCGCACAGCGACAGGAACCGCTCCGGACGCCCGGAGGTGTGGTCCGGCCCCTGCCCCTCGTGCGAGTGCGGCAGCAGCAGCGTCACCGCCGAGCGCTGGCCCCACTTGACCTCACCGGAGGAGATGAACTCGTCCACGATGGACTGCGCGCCGTTGACGAAGTCGCCGAACTGCGCCTCCCAGAGCACGAGCGCGTCCGGGTTCTCCACCGAGTAGCCGTACTCGAAGCCCATCGCCGCGAACTCGCTGAGCAGCGAGTCGTACACGAAGAACCGGGTCGGCTCCTGCGCCAGCGAGTGCAACGGCAGGTACTCGCCGCCGGTGACCGAGTCGACGACGGCGGCGTGGCGCTGCACGAACGTTCCCCGGCGGGAGTCCTGTCCGGCGAGGCGGACCGTGACGCCCTGCGACACGAGCGACCCGAACGCCAGGATCTCGCCGAAGCCCCAGTCGATGCCGCCCTCGACGGCCATCTTGGCGCGCCGCTCGAGCAGCTGCGCCACCCGCTTGTGCGGGGTCAGCCCCTCGGGGAGGTTGGTGTGCGCCTCGCCGATGCGCCGCAGGAGGTCGGCGTCGACGCGGGTGTCGACGGCCGGCTCCGGCTCCGGCTCGCGCAGGCGGGACCGGCGGGCCGACGGGGAGCCGGTGTCGCGGGTCGCCTTGAACACCGTCTCCAGCTGGCCGTGGTAGTCGCGCAACGACTCCTCGGCCTCCTCGACGGTGATGTCGCCGCGGCCGATCAGCTCCTCGGTGTAGATCTTCCGCACCGAACGCTTCTGGTCGATGATCGCGTACATCAGCGGGTTGGTCATCGAGGGGTCGTCGCCCTCGTTGTGCCCGCGGCGGCGGTAGCAGACCAGGTCGATGACGACGTCCTTGTGGAACGCCTGCCGGTACTCGAACGCCAGCCGCGCCACCCGCACGACGGCCTCGGGGTCGTCGCCGTTGACGTGGAAGATCGGCGCCTGGATCATCCGCGCGACGTCGGTGGAGTACAGCGACGAACGCGAGTACTCCGGCGCGGTGGTGAACCCGACCTGGTTGTTGACGACCACGTGCACGGTGCCGCCGGTGCGGTAGCCCGGGATCTGCGACAGGTTGAGCGTCTCGGCGACCACGCCCTGCCCGGCGAACGCCGCGTCGCCGTGCACCAGCACCGGCAGGACGGTGTAGCCCTCGAGCTTCAGGTCGATGCGGTCCTGCTTGGCGCGCACGATGCCCTCGAGGACCGGGTTGACGGCCTCCAGGTGGGACGGGTTGGCCACGACGCTGACCGTCGTCGCGTGGTCCCCGTCCGGCGTCGTGAACTTGCCGGTCATGCCGAGGTGGTACTTGACGTCGCCGGAGCCGTGCGCGCTCTTCAGGTCCAGGTGACCCTCGAACTCGGAGAAGATCTTCTCGTAGGGCTTGCCGACGATGTTGGCGAGCACGTTGAGCCGGCCGCGGTGGGCCATCCCGATGACGACCTCGTCGAGGTCGGCCTCGGCCGACTTCTGCAGCACCTCGTCGAGGAGCGGGATCAGCGACTCGCCGCCCTCGAGCGAGAAGCGGCGCTGCCCCACGAACTTGGTCTGCAGGAACGTCTCGAAGGCCTCGGCGGCGTTGAGCCGGCCCAGGATGTGCTTCTGCTCCTCGCGGTCGGGCTTCTCGTACTTCTTCTCGACCCGGGTGGCGATCCAGCGGCGTTCCTCGGGGTCCTGGATGTGCATGTACTCCACGCCGATGCGGCGGCAGTACGAGTCGCGCAGGACGCCGAGCACCTCGCGCAGCTTCATCTTCTGCTTGCCGGAGAAGCCACCGACCGGGAACTTGCGGTCGAGGTCCCACAGCGTGAGCCCGTGCTGGAGCACGTCGAGGTCGGGGTGCTTGCGGATCTTGAACTCGAGCGGGTCGGTGTCCGCCATGAGGTGACCGCGCACCCGGTAGGCGTGGATCATCTCGACCACGCGGGCGGCCTTGTCGATCTGCCCCTCGGAGGTGTGCGCGACGTCGCGCACCCAGCGCACCGGCTCGTACGGGATGCGCAGCGCCGTGAAGATCTCGTCGTAGAAGCCGTGCTCGCCGAGCAGCAGTTCGTGGATGACCTTGAGGAACTCGCCGGACTGCGCGCCCTGGATGATCCGGTGGTCGTAGGTGCTCGTCAGCGTGATGATCTTGCTGACGGCCATGTCGGCGAGCTGTTCCTCGCTCATCCCGGAGAACGGGGCCGGGTACTCCATCGCGCCGACGCCGACGATCGTGCCCTGGCCGGCCATCAGCCGCGGCTGCGAGTGCACGGTGCCGATGCCGCCCGGGTTGGTCAGCGAGATCGTCGTACCGGCGTAGTCGTCCATCGTCAGTTCGTTGCGGCGGGCACGGCGGACGATGTCCTCGTACACCCCCCAGAACTGGCGGAAGTCCATCGACTCGCACTGCTTGATGCTCGGCACCACCAGGGTGCGGGAGCCGTCCGGCTTGGCCAGGTCGATCGCGATGCCGAGGTTGACGTGGGCGGGCTGCACCAGGTTGGGCTTACCGTCGGCGGTCGCGAACGAGTTGTTCATCTCCGGGTGCGCGTGCAGCGCCTTGACGACGGCGAACCCGATGAGGTGGGTGAAGCTGACCTTGCCGCCCCGCCCGCGGGCGAGGTGGTTGTTGATGACGATGCGGTTGTCGGCGAGCAGCTTCGCCGGGACGGCCCGCACGCTGGTCGCCGTCGGCACGGCGAGCGAGGCGTCCATGTTCTGCACGATGCGGGCCGCCACGCCCTTGAGCGGCACGGTCTTCGCATCGGTGGGCTTGCCGTTGGACGCGGCGGGCGCGGCCTTGGCGGCTGCCGGAGCGGCCTTGGCTGCCGGTGCGGACTTCGGTGCGGGGCCGGCAGACGGGGAATCTGCCGGAGCCGACCGGCCGGTGCCGGTGGAGGCCGCTGTGGTCGAGGACGTCGCCGGGCGGGCGGCGGTGGTGGCCGGCTTTGCGGGGCCGGCCTGGCCGACCGCGGCCGACTGCGCGGCGTTTGCCGACTGCACGGTCGCGGCGGACGGGGCGTCGGTGCCCTGGCCCTCGCCGACCGGCTTGTAGTCGGCGAAGAACTCGTGCCACGCCGGGTCCACGCTGCCCGGATCGGTGAGGTACTGCTGGTACATGTCCTCGACGATCCACTCGTTGGGACCGAAGCCAGCGAAAGGATTGTCCTGCTCGTTGGTCGCCTGGGTCGACACGCCGGTATCGCCTCTTCCACGCGTTTACGCGCTGACGGTGAGATTGGTCGGCTCCCAGGCTACGCGCTGTCGGTCCGTTAAATGGATTCCGTCCCGGAGGCAAAGGTTGCGAACCGACCGGTCGGCCCATCCCGGAACGACTAACGAACGACCCTGTTATCGATCCGTGACACGGATCACGTGTTTGAGCCCGGACCAGACGGCGTCGATGGCGCACACCTTCGTGTCGACCCGGCCGTTGGCGAGCGCGAACTCGCGGATCACGTCCTCGGTGAGGTCGGTGGGCACGCCGGACGCCTTCTTCGGCCACGCGATCCACAGCGCGCCGGCGGCGTTGGTCCGCGCGTGCAGTATCGGCCACCGGCGCCGCAGCCGGCGCAGGTCCGGGCAGAACGCGAGGATGACGTCGTACGGGATGCCACCCCCGGCGTTGCGCTCGTGCACCGTCACACCTTGGGGCAAGAGCATCTCGAACCCCGCCGGCCGACCGTCGAGAAGTACCCGGTGGAAGGCCGCGATCCCCAGCTTGCGATACAGGGGAGTCCCGCTGTAACCCACTGTTTCCTGCACGCACACACGTTCTCACGGTTGCGTTCGTGGCCGGCCCTTACACACAGGTCATGACGATTCTCGCGGCCGCGGCGCCCAGCGGCTCGCTCTCGTACGCCATCTCGGTGGCGACCGAGGGTGCGCAGGTCAGGGCCGCTCAGGCCCTGCGTCACCGGGTCTTCGCCGAGGAACTCGGCGCGGTCCTGCACACCGTCGAGGCGGGCATGGACATCGATGATCTCGACGTCCACTGCGACCACCTCGTCATCACGGCCGAGCCCACCGGCGAGGTGGTCGGCACCTACCGCATGCTTCCGCCCGGACGCATCGCGCGGCTCTACTCCGACGGCGAGTTCGACCTGCGGGGGCTCGCCCCGCTGCGTAACCAGCTGGTCGAGACCGGGCGTTCCTGCGTGCACCCGGACCACCGCACCGGCGCGGTGATCAACCTGATGTGGACCGGCATCGCCCGTTACATGCACCTCTCCGGTCACCGCTGGCTCATGGGCTGCGCCTCCGTGCCGCTCGCCGACGGCGGCGAGACGGCGGCCGGCGTCTGGCAGCTCGGCCGCGCCAAGCACCTGGCCCCGCCCGCCTGGCGGGCCACCCCGCACGTGCCGTGGCCGGTCGCCTCCGTCGAACCGCCCCGGCGCACCCAGGTCCCCCCGCTGCTGCGCGGCTACCTGCGCCTCGGCGCGTGGGTCTGCGGCCCGCCCGCGCACGACCCCGACTTCGACGTCGCGGACTTCCTGGTCCTGCTCTCGCTGGACCGGGTCGACCCGCGCTACCTGAAGCACTTCCTCGGCGAGTGAGGGGCGCTCCGATGTGGCAACCCACCTCCGGCTGCGGCGGCGACTGCCTGCCGGCCGAGGGAGCGGTACCCCGGGCCTCCCGTTGGACGGTCGCCGGACGGCTGCTCGCGGTCGTCGCGGTGGTGCTCGCGGGCGCGGTGACGCTGCCGTTCGTGCCGGCACCGCGCGCCGCGGCGGCCGTCCGGCGCTTCTCCCGCGCACTGCTCGCCGCGCTCGGTGTGCGGCACACGGTGCGCGGGCGGCTGCCCGGCCGGGGGGCGTTCGTGGTCTCCAACCACGTGTCGTGGATGGACGTCCTGGTGCTCTACGCGCACCTGCCGGCCCGGCTGGTGGCCAAGACCGAGGTGGGCGAGTGGCCGGTCTTCGGGCGGCTGTCGCACGTCGCGGGCACGATCTTCATCAACCGCAGCCGTCCCCGGACGCTGCCCGACACCGTGGCCGAGGTCCGCGAGGCGCTCGCCGCCGGTGACGTCGTCGCGGCATTTCCCGAGGGAACGACATACTGCGGCCGCACCGGCGGGAGGTTCCGGCCGGCGCTGTTCCAGGCCGTCGTCGCCACGGGCACACCGGTCATGCCGCTGCGGCTGCGGTACACGCTGGCCGACGGGACGGCCACCACGGTGGCGGCGTTCATCGCCGACCACACGCTGCTGCGGTCGTTCCGGCGGGTGGTGGTGGCACGCGGCCTGACCGTCACCGCGCAGGCGCTGCCGGCCCTGTACCCGACGGGCGAGTCGACCCGGCGCACGCTCGCCTCGGCCTCCGGGTCGTCCGTGGGCCGCACGTCGGTGAGCCGTCGCAGGGTGAACGCCCCGCCCGTACCGCCCGCAAGTCGCGCCCTGACGGACACCGCCGAAGTGGGCCACGTCTCCTAGAGTGCTCTGCGACGCCGTCTAGGGAGACACCACATGCTGTGCTGGTTTTGCGCGAAGGCCGCCCGGGGCTCGTGCCGGTTCTGTGCGCGCGGGGTGTGCGAGGACCACGCGAAGTTCGGGCCGTTCCTGCTGGAGGTGCACCGCAGCCAGGTGCGCGGCCGCAGCGAGGGACTGGTCGTCGAGGACGCCGTGCAGTGCGGCACGTGCCGTCCCCGTTCGCAGCCCGTTCCCATGCCCGAGCTCGACTAAGCTCGATCTGTTTCTGGACCGAGCCCCGGGAGGTCACCCGTGAGTGACTTCGACGATGCCCTCGAGCGCTTGATCGGCGATCCCGAGTTCCGCGCGGCGCTGGCCGCCGACCCCGATCGTGCGCTCGCCGGCTACACCCTGTCCGCCGACGAACGCGAGCTGCTCGGCGCCCAGGTCGACGGCGGTACCGGCGGGCAGCGGCAGGTCGAGCAGCGCACCAGCAAGGCGGGCCTGTTCGGGCTGCTGTCGCCGCTGGGCGGCACCGGCCTGTCCGACGCGTTGCGCGGCGGCGACGTCGTGCCCGGCGGCGGGGGCGGGGACGGGCACATCGGCGGGATCACGCGTGGTGGGGAGCCGTTCGCGCCGGGGCGCGGGTTCCACACGGGTGGTGGGATCGGGATCGGCGGACACGGCACCTCCGGTCCCGGCATCACCACCGGCGGCGCCATGCCCGGGATGCCCGCCACGGACGGCCTGCACGCCGCGCCGGGCGCCCCGACGGACGGCCTCGACCCGGGCGCCGCACCCGCGCACGGCAGCTTCGCGCACTCCGGCGACGCGCTGGACACCGCCCACGACCGGGTGGCTCCCGCGGCGCACGGCACGCTCGCCGACCGGCCGTACGAGACCCGGGTCGACGCCGACGGCGACGGCAGGTGGGACGACTTCACGGCCGTCGACCGCGGCGCGCGCGGCTACGACCTGGTGGTCGACTCCGACGGCGACGGCCGGGCCGACTTCGTCGGGCACGACTACGACCGCGACGGCCTGATCGACGCGGCCACGACCGACGACGACGGGGACGGCCGGCTCGACTCCACCTGGGTCGACACCGACGGCGACGGCTGGCTCGACCGCCGTGGGCCCCTGCCGGAGGAGCCTCCAGCCGCAGGTGGCGGACGCCATCGGGCGGGCTGACGGGGCGGACCGACTGGCACGTTTCTGGGAGCACCCCTTCGCGAGGGTTACCTACCGTGGTTTCCAGGAGGTCAGCCACCTCCTACCCCCCGGTAGTGGACCTGAGCGGAGAATCCGATGAGCGAGTACGACTTCTACGGTGGCGAGGACGCCAACGCCGAGGCCGATGCCCCGTCGGATTCGTACGCGTCGGACTCCTACGCCTGGGACGGCTTCGCCGACCTGTTCGCACCCGACGCGCACGACACGGACAGCGGCCACGCGGACGGCGGGTTCGACCTGGCGGACACCGACCACGGCGCGCACCACGACGGGGACCCCGACCTCGCCTCCGACGGCGCGGACGACTTCTCCGACGACCCGGCCGACCACGACCCGACCGACGCCGCCGACCACGACCCGTCGGACGTTCTCGACCCGGTGGCGTTCGCCGAGCACTTCGAGTTCGACGCGAGCTTCGACCTGATCGGGGCCGCGCCGCACGAGAGCAGCTGGTGGGCCGACCTGACCTCCGACAACAACCACGACGGCGCCTACGAGACGGTCTCCTGGGACGGCTCGATCGACCCGTACGTCGCTTCCTGACCGCCTTACCTACGTTCTGCCTTTCGCCGCCGTCGAGCGGTCCACATAGAGCACGCGGCGCGCCCGGCCCGGGCGCGCCGTCTGCGTCTGCGTACCACGCTAGATTGCACCGGTGGTCGAGACGATCCAGGTCGATGACGTGCGGAAGCGGTACGGGGATGTCGCCGCCGTGGACGGGGTGTCGTTCGCGGTGCGGGAGGGGGAGTTCTTCGGGATCCTCGGGCCCAACGGTGCGGGCAAGACCACCACGCTGGAGATCATCGAGGGGTTGCGCAAGGCGGACAGCGGCTCCGTGCGGGTGTTCGGGGAATCGCCGTGGCCGCGCAACCCGGCGTTGCTGCCGCGCATCGGCGTCCAGCTCCAGGCCTCTTCCTTTTTCGAACGGCTCACCGCACGCGAGCAGATCCGCACGTTCGCGGCGCTCTACGGCGTCGGTCCGGCCCGCGCCGACGAGATGCTCGAAGAGGTGGGGCTGACCGAGAAGGCCAACACGCGCAGCGAGAAGCTCTCCGGCGGCCAGATGCAGCGCCTGTCGATCGCGCTCGCCCTGGTGCACGACCCCGAGCTGGTCTTCCTCGACGAGCCCACCGCCGCGTTGGACCCGCAGGCCCGGCGCAACCTCTGGGACCTGCTGCGCCGGATCAACAGCACCGGCCGCACGGTCGTGCTGAGCACGCACTACCTGGACGAGGCCGAGGCCCTCTGCGACCGCGTCGCGATCATGGATCACGGCAGGGTGCTCGAACTGGGTGCGCCCGCCGCCCTCGTGCGCGGCCTGGCGGCACCCACCCGCGTCTCGGTCGTCAGCGGCGCGCTGCCGGTCGAGGAGGCGCGCACGATCCAGTCCGGCGCCGCGGTCGACGACGACGGCGTCTCGCTCACGATCGCCACCACCGAACCGGGCCCGGTGCTCGCGGCGCTCGCCGAGCGCGACGCCCTGCACGGCCTGTCCGTCCGTGGGGCAACCCTCGAGGACGTGTTCCTCCACCTGACCGGCAGGGAGTACCGGGCATGAAGGGTCTTGGTCCCTTGTCGCGGGCGATGCTGCTGGGGTTCCTGCGGGACCGGGTGACGCTCTTCTTCACGATCGTCTTCCCGCTGATGTTCCTGGTGCTCTTCGGCGGGCTGTTCAAGGACGCCGGGGTGTCGCAGACGGAGATCCTGCAGATCGGCAACGTTCCGGTCATCGACCAGATGCCGGCCGACGCGCGGACCGAACTCGACAAGGTGCTGAAGGTCGAACGCCGCGACGACCGGCAGGCGGCCCTGCAGGCGGTGCGCGACGGCGACTACGCCGCGGCGGTCGAACAGGACGGCGGGCGCGTGATCGTCCACTACTCCGCGGCCGACCAGGTGCGTTCGGGGACGGTGCGCAGCATCCTCAACCTGCTCGTGCAGGACGCCAACCAGGCCGCGAGCGGCGTGCCGCCCCGGTTCAACCTCGAACTGTCGCAGGTGGAGGACGAGTCGCTGGAGGCGATCCAGTTCGTGACGCCGGGGCTGCTCGGGTGGGCGATCGCCACCGGTGCGACGTTCGGGGCGTCGCTGACGCTGGTGAGCTGGCGGCGCAAGCGGATCCTGCGGCGGCTGCGGCTGTCGCCGGCCCGCGTGCCGGCCATCGTCCTGGCCCGGGTGCTGGTCAGTGTGCTGATCGCGCTCGGCCAGACGGCGATCTTCCTCGGGGTCGCGTCGCTGCCCTACTTCGGGCTGCGGCTGTCCGGGTACTGGTGGATGGCGGTCCCGCTGGTGGTGTGCGCGACGTTGGCGTTCATGTCGATCGGGCTGCTGGCCGGGGCGTGGGCGAAGACGGAGGAGAGCGCCAGCGCCATCGTCAACCTGATCGTGCTGCCGATGGCGTTCCTGTCGGGGTCGTTCATCCCGGCGGACAACCTGCCCGGCTGGATCCGCACCGTCTCGAACGTCTTCCCGCTCAAGCACCTCAACGACGCGATGCTCGACGTCATGGTGCGCGGCCAGCCGCCGACGGCGGTACTCCCGCAGGTCGGCATCCTGATCGGGTTCGCGGTCGTCGTGGCGGCCCTGGCGATGTGGCTATTCCGCTGGGACGACGTGTAGCTCGCGTGCCAGCAGTTCGGCCAGGTCGCCGGCCGGCATCGGACGCGCGAAGTGGTAGCCCTGGGCGAGGTGGTACCCGAGGCCGCGCAGCATCGACACGTGTTCGGCGGTCTCCACCCCCTCCGCGACGGCCTCGATGCCCATCCCGGTCGCGAGCCGGATCACGGCATCGGCGATCGCCTCGTGGCCCGGCGTCGGCACGAACGAGCGGTCCAGCTTGATCTGATCGATCGGCAGGGTGGCGAGCAGGCTCAGCGTCGACTGGCCGGTGCCGAAGTCGTCGAGGGAGATGCGCACGCCCAGGGCGCGCAGTTCGCGCAGCGAGTCCTGGGTGGCGCCACCGCCGACCGCGGTCGACTCGGTGATCTCGATCGTCAGCCGGTGCGGCGGTAGCCCCGCGGCGTCCAGCGCGGCGGCCACGTCGCCGGCGAAGTCGGTCCGCTGCAGCTGGCGGGCCGAGACGTTCACGGCGATGCCGGCGAACCGGTGCGCGCCGTGCTCCCCGATCCACTCCGCGGCCTGCCGGGTGGCCTCCCGCAGCACGAACCGCCCGAGCGGCACGATCAGCCCGGTCTCCTCGGCGACGGCGACGAACGCGTGCGGGCCGAGCAGCCCGCGTTCCGGGTGCTGCCAGCGCACCAGTGCCTCGGCGCCGACCGGCCGGCCGTCGGCCAACCTGACGACCGGCTGGTAGTGCAGCGCGAACTGCCCCTCGTCGAGGGCGGTGCGCAGCTGGCCGGCGACCTGCACCCGTTCGCTGCCGCGCGTCTCCATCTCCGGCCGGTAGCGCTCGTAGCCGCCGCGGCCGTGTGCCTTGGCCTGGTACATCGCGATGTCGGCGCAGCGCAGCAGGTCCACGCCGTCGGCGCCGTCCAGGGCGTCGGCGGCGACCACACCGAAGCTGGCGGCCACCACCAGCAGGTGTTCGTCGACCTGAACGGGCATCTGGACGGCCTCGGCGAGCCGGTCGAGCGCGGCGTCCACCGCGTCGGCGTCGCGCGCCTCGAAGAGGATGGCGAACTCGTCGCCGCCGAGCCGCGCGACGGTGTCCTCGGCGCGGACGCTGGCGCGCATCCGTTCGGCGATCGCCACGAGCAGGCCGTCGCCGACGGTGTGCCCGAGCGTGTCGTTGACCGTCTTGAAGTCGTCGAGGTCGATGAGCGCGACGCTGGGCGGGACCTTCCGGTCGGGCCGGGTGAGCGCCGCCTGCACCCGTTCGTGGAACAGCGTCCGGTTGGCCAGCCCGGTGAGCGCGTCGTGCGTCGCCTCGTGCCGCAGCCGCTGTTCCTGCCGGCCGAGCCGGTTGAGCAGCGAGTCGTTCTCCCCGAACGCCACCAGCTGCCGCACCACGACGATCGCGGTGACCACCACGGCGGCCAGCACGACCAGCAGGTGGTCGGAGGTGTCGTGCACGGCGGTCCAGACGAGCAGCGCGTCGACCACCACCACGCCGGCGTACGGCAGGATGCTGTAGCGGCGCCGGCGCGGTCGCACCGGGCCGGACGCGGAGTCCCCGGCGAGTTGGCGGTACGCGCTGACGCCGGTGGCCAGCGAGGCGATCGGGAAGATCGCCACCTGCGCGTCGACGTCGGGCCGGGCCGCCAGCAGCGCGCCGACCGCCGAGCCGAGGCCGCCGCTGAGCGCGCCGAGCGCCCGCCAGGAGAGCACCCCTCGGGAGAACGCCCCGGAGCCGGCGAGCGCCGCCTTCGACGCCAGGAACACGGCGACGAGCGAACCGCCCATGATCGGCCCGACGTTCGGGGCCGCGCCGCCGGTGAGCGAACGCAGCGCGGTCGTGCCGAAGAAGTGCCAGACGATGATGGCCGCGGCGATCATCAGCGTGCCCAGGTCCAGCGCGAGGGCCACCCGTTCGGCGCGCGAACGCAGCGCCAACGGCACCCGCAGCACCGCCCAGCACAGCAGCGCGGCGCCGACCGTCTGCAGCCCGATCCAGAACGGCTCCAGCGCCGCGAACGACGTGGCGACGAAGCCCACCCGCACCACGAACGCGGCCGTCACGAACGCCATGCCCCACGCGCTGTGCCGCCAGAACCGGCGCACCCTCGGCTGCGCGGAACGCTGCCACGCGCGGCGGCACAGCAGCGCGGCCAGCGCCGCGGCGACCGGGTTCAGCAGGTGATCCAGCGGCCGCGGCCACGGGGAACCGAAGGCGAGTGCGAACGCGAACAGGACGGTGCTCAGCAGCACCACGCCGCACAGGAGCCACACCAGCCGGCGGTCGTGCGACGACATGCCGCTCTCATCGGCCGCCGGCCGGCGCGCCTTAGTACTCGTCGTGCAGGCGGTCCACCTGGCTGATCTTGTTCATCGCGCTGAGCGCGGCCACCTTGTAGCACTCGGCCAGGGTCGGGTAGTTGAACACCGTGTCGACGAGGTAGTCGACGGTGCCGCCGAGGCCCATGACGGTCTGTCCGATGTGGACCAGCTCGGTGGCGCCGGTGCCGAAGATGTGCACCCCGAGCAGCTTGTGGTCCCTGGGTGAGACGATCAGCTTCAGCATGCCGTAGGAGTCGCCGATGATCTGCCCGCGGGCCAGCTCCCGATAGCGCGACACCCCCACCTCGAACGGCGTGCGGCTGTCGGTCAGCTCGTCCTCGGTCTTACCGACGAAGCTGATCTCCGGGATGGTGTAGATGCCGATCGGCTGCAACTCGTGCATGGCCCGCGCCGGCTCACCGCAGGCGTGCGTGGCCGCCAGCCGGCCCTGTTCCATCGAGGTGGAGGCGAGGGCGGGGAAACCGATGACGTCGCCGACGGCATAGATGTGCTCGACGGCCGTGCGGAAGTTCTTGTCCACCTCGATGCGGCCGCGCTTGTCGCCGGTGAGCCCTGCGGCGTCCAGCGCCAGCTCGTCGGCGAGCCCCTGCCGGCCGGCCGAGTACATGACGGTGTCGGCGGCGATGCGCTTGCCGCTGTGCAGGGTGGTCAGCGTGCCGCCCTGGTGGCGTTCGACCGTGGCGACCTCCTCGCCGAACCGGAACGTCACCGACAGGTCCCGCAGGTGGTACTTGAGCGCCTCGACGATCTCCTGGTCGCAGAAGTCGAGCATCTTCGGGCGCCGTTCGACGACGGTGACGCGCGTGCCGAGCGCGGCGAACATCGAGGCGTACTCCATGCCGATGACGCCGGCACCGACCACGACCATCGAGCGCGGGACCCGTTCCAGGTTGATCACGCCGTCCGAGTCGACGATGGTGCGCTCGTCGAACTCGACGCTCTCCGGCCGCGCCGGCCGGGTGCCCGCGGCGATGATGATCTTCTCGGCGCTCACCTTCGTCGGCCGGCCGTTGCCGTCGTCGACCATCACCGCGTGCGGATCCACGAACTTCGCCACGCCGCTGATCAGCGTCACGCGGTTGCGGGAGAGCTGGTTGCGGATCACGTCGACCTGCCGGCCGATCACGTGCTGCGTGCGGGCGGCCAGGTCGGCGACCGTGATGTCGTCCTTGACGCGGTAGCTCTGGCCGTACATCTCCCGCTGGCTGAGGCCGGTCAGGTACAGGACCGCCTCGCGCAGGGTCTTGGAGGGAATGGTGCCGGTGTTGATGCAGACGCCACCGATCATGGTGCGCCTGTCGACGATGGCTACCCGCTTGTCCAGCTTCGCGGCGGCGATCGCCGCCTTCTGGCCGCTGGGGCCGGACCCGATCACGAGAACGTCGTAGTCGAACACGTGCACAGCCTCTCAAGGTTGCGCAACGCCGGCCACCCAATCGCGGGATGGCCGGCGTCGCGATCGTTCAGCCGAGCTTCGTGATGCGGTTCAGCGGCGGGGGAGACACCGGAGCCGCCGCGAGGTACGCCTCCAGCGCGTCGACGTCGAAGCCGGGCGCGTACACCCGGGTCTCCTTGCCGACCGTCAGGTTGGTGAACCCGTCGCCGCCGTTGGCGAGGAAGTCGTTCGTCGTGACCTTGTAGCTCGCCGCCGGATCCAGGGGAACGCCATTGAGCGCGATCGACGACACCCGGGAGCCCGCCGGCGCCGTGGCGTTGTACGAGTACGTGAAGCCCGCCGACACCTGCAGGATGCGCTGCGTGGTCTGCCCGCCGAAGCCGACGAACTGCTGCTCGAGCACGTCCTTGATCTGTGCGCCGGTCAGCGTCTGCGTCACGACCAGGTTGTTGAACGGCTGCACCGTGAACACCTCGCCGTACGTAACCTGGCCGGGCGCCTCGCCACCGGGCGAGTTCGCGTAGGTCAGCGACGCGCGGATGCCGCCCGGGTTCATGAACGCGATCTGCGCACCGGCCGCCTGGGTGTACGCCTTCTGCGCGTCGGCGATCACGTCACCGAGCGGGCTCTCGCCGGAACCGCCGGTCGGCACGTCACGCACGATGTTGGCCGTGATCGACCCGACGATGCGGTTGGCGATCGGGGCCACCGCCGTGCGGTACCTGTCGGCGATGGCCTTGACCTGCGGGTCCTTGCCGGCCGGGTTCTGCAGGAAGTTGCCGTTGGCGTCCTTGGCCCAGGTGCCGTCGGTGTTCTTCACGCCGTTCTCGGTGACGACGTTGCGCGCGGCCACCTCGACGAACTTGTGCGTCCGCTTGTCGATCGTCATCTCGATGTCGGTGACCAGCTGGCCGTTGGTGCCGGCGCTGGTGACGACCGAGGTGCCGGCCGAGTTGGGCAGCTCGCACGAGTAGAACCGGTGCGTGTGCCCGGACACCACCACGCCGAACTCCGGCCGCAGGCCCGCCACGATCGGCGTGATGTCGCCGGCGAAGCTGGCGCAGCTGGACGGGTCCGGCACCGCCGGCGACGTGACCTGCTGCGAGCCGCCCTGGTGGATCAGCAGCACCATCGACTTGATCCCCAGGAAGCGCTTGAGGAGGTCGGCGTACTGGTTGGCGACGGCCACCTCCTCCTTGAACTCCACCGTCGTGATGCCGGCCGGGTTGACGATGCCGGGCGTGCCCTTGAGCGTCATGCCGACGAAGCCGACCAGCGAACCGCCGACCCACCGCACCGAGATCGGGGCCAGGTGCGGCAGCCCGGTGGACTTGTTCACCACGTTGGCGGCGAGCCACTGGTAGTCCGCGCCCTTGAACGGCGTCCCGTCCTGGCAGCCGTCGGTGGGGTGGCAGCCGCCGCGCTGGAGTCGTTCGAGCTCCTTGACGCCCTCGTCGTACTCGTGGTTGCCGACCGAGGTCAGGTCGAGGCCGAGCGCGTTGAGCACCTCGACCGCGGGCTCGTCGTGGAACGCGGCGCTGACCAGCGGCGACGCGCCGATGTTGTCGCCGGCGGCCACGGTGTAGACGTACGGCGACGTGCGCCTGGCCTCGGCACGCAGCCGCTTGACCGTCGCGGCCAGGTACTCGGCGCCACCGGCCGGTGTGCCGTTGACCGTGGCGCCGCTGCCGGTCGGCGGGTCGATCGCGCCGTGGAAGTCGTTGAAGCCGAGCAGGTGCCCGGTCACCGTGGGGCCCCGGCGGTCGGCCGACACGTACGAGACGCGGACGGGGGACATCGGCGTCCAGCGTTCCCCCGAATCGGCATCCCGGGACGACGGCCGGGCGAGGGGTAAGAGCGCGACCACCGCAACGGCGAGGGCCGGTACCGCGAGGTGCCGGGCCAGCCGCAGGCGCGAGAGGTGAGCCATCTGTGTGAACTCCCTACACGTTTCGAGTGAGACTCCCCAGTCTCAGACGCGTCCCACCCTCGCCGCGACCCGTGCGGAGCGACGATCCGGTATCGGTGGGGTTACGCGGCCTCAGCCGGAAAGTCCCAGGTGGACGGAGAGGAACGCGAGCACGTCCGCGTTGAGTCCGATGGTGCGCGACACCGCTCGGGACGAATGGCCCACGCCGACCTCGCGGCGCACCAGGATCGGCGCGTCGCCGGCCGTCGCGTGCTGCATGGCGGCCGCCAGCTTGCGCGCGTGCATGGTGTCGACCCGGGTGTCGCCCTCGAAGACGGTGAACAGCGTCGCCGGGTACGCCGTGCCCTCCCGCACCCGGTGGTACGGCGAGTAGCCGAGCAGCCAGCCCAGTTCCTCCGGGTCCTCGGCGGTGCCGTACTCGCCGGACCAGTTCGGGCCGAGGCCGAAGCGTTCGTAGCGGACCATGTCGAGCAGCGGTGCCGAGCAGACCACCGCGTCGAACCGGTCCGGCCGCTGCGTGACGGCGGCGCCCACCAGCAGGCCGCCGTTCGAGCCGCCGTAGCAGCCGACCGTGCTCGCCACGCCGGTGGCGACCAGATGGTCCGCGGCGCTGTGGAAGTCGTCGAAGACGTTCTGCTTGTGGGCGCGCATGCCGGCCCGGTGCCACTCCTGGCCCTCCTCGCCGCCGCCGCGCAGGTTGGCCACGGCGTACACGCCGCCCGCCTCGATCCACGCCAGGGCCAACGGCCAGTACTGCGGCACGAGCGAGATGTCGAAGCCGCCGTAGCCGTACAGGACGGTCGGCCGCGGGCCGTCGGTGCCGGGCGAGGACAGCACGAACATCCGCACGTCGGTGCCGTCGAGCGAGCGGTACACCTCCTGGCGCACCTCGACGGGCGGCGGGTCCACCTGTCCCGGCGGCACCGCGTACACGCTCACCTCGCCGGTGCCGGCGGTCCACTGCAGGATCCGCTGCGGCGCGGCGTACGAGTCGAACGCGATCCACAGTTCGTCCCCGCCGACCGGACGGCCCCGCACGTCGGTGACCGTGCCGAGGCCCGGAAGCTCCACAGTGGACACCCGGGCGCCGGTGGCCGCCTCGTGCACGCTCACCTCGGAGACGGCGTGCCGGGTGTGCGCCACGGCGAGCAGCCCCGGCCCGTCGACGAACGCCCAGTCCGAGATGACCGCCTCGGGATCCTCCGGGATCAGGGTCGCCCACTGCGTGTGCCCGGGCGACGTGGCGGCCGCGGTGCAGATCCGCCCGCGCGGCGCGTCGAGGTCCGTCCACACGTACAGGCGGTCGTCCCGCACGACGCCCGACGCCTGCGCGTCAAGCCCGCTCAGCACCGCCGTGAACGCGTGCGGCTCGGCCGCGTGCAGGTCGGCGATCCACAGTTCGTTGCGCGGGTCGGTGCCGCGCGAGGAGGTGATCAGCAGCCACCGGCCGTCCCGGGAGACCGACGCGGAGTGGTAGGTGGCGCGTTCCGCGCCGGCGCCGTGGACCAGCAGGTCGCCGGCCGGGTCCTCGCCCACCCGGTGCCGGTAGATCCGCCGGTGGTGGATGCCCTCCTCGCCCGGTTCGTGCCGCTGGTAGTAGAACTCCGCCCCGCCCGGCAGCCAGGCGATCGAGGTGTGCCGGGCGCGGTCGATCGGGCCCTCGACGGCCTCACCCGTGGCGACGTCGAGCACGTACACCGACGACTCCTCGGTGCCGCCGGAGGAGAGCAGGTAGGCGAGCCGGTCGCCCTCGACGGACGGCACCCAGCGGTCCAGGGTGGTGGTGCCGGTGGGGTCGAGGGCCATCGGGTCGATGAGAACCCGTTCCGTCCCGCCCTCTGTGACGTAAAGCACAGCGTGCTCCTGGCCGGGCTCCCGCCGGGTGCTGAACCGGCGCTCGCCGCGCCAGACGGGCGGGCCGACGGAGCCGCTTCCCATGAGTTCTCCCAGCCGGGCGGCGAACCGTTCGCGCGCCGGCCAGCCCTCGCGCTGCTCGACGAACAGCGTGTCCTGGGCGGCCGACCACTCCTTGGTCGCCGGGTCGTCGGCGTCCTCCAGCCAGCGGTACGGGTCGGGGATCCGGTGCCCGTGCAGGGTTTCCACGACGTCCGACCGGGTAGCGCGAGGGAAGTCCATGTCGGCACGCTAGCGGTTCGGAGGGCGGCGCGGGCTCTCGGCCCGGATCCGGACATTGAAAGTGAATGAACCGCGCTAGTCTTGTTCCAGATTGTTTTTCACTCCTGCCGCCCTCACTTTTAGCTGTGAATATTCACAGCTTCAACGCGAAAATCATTGCACCTGATTCGCACCGATCTCGGGGTCATCCACCAGCGCGGCGGCGCCGAATACCTGTTGACGGGCGAGCGTCGAACCAAAATCGTCGCCGATGCGTCTTAGTAAGTGGCGCAGGTCTCAGCGGTCGGTACGTAATTTCGTGGCGACCGGCGGAATCAACTCCGGGGTGGGGCTGTTGTGCTGTGGGCACCCATCCGTGGGGACACCGGTTCCAAGACCGGTTGGACGGGTAAGCGGGTAAGGCAGTGGACGACGGGGGAGGGGTCGAAAGAGTGGAGAACGTGGCCGTTCAGATTCGTACCGACGAGGTCGCCGAAGAGCGCGACCTGGTAGGCGTTTACCTGCACGAGATCTCCCGTACGCCGTTGCTCGACGCCGCAGCCGAGGTAGCCCTGGCAAAAGCGGTCGAAGCCGGCCTCTACGCGGAGCATCTGCTGAGCCGGGAAGACGACCTGCCGGACGGGCTCTCCCGTGACGAGCTGGAAGCACTGGTGGCCGAGGGAGCCGAGGCGAAGGACCGGTTCATCCGGGCCAACCTGCGCCTGGTGGTCTCCATCGCCCGTCGCTACGTGCGTTCCGGCATGCCGATGCTCGACCTGATCCAGGAGGGCAACACCGGTCTCGTGCGCGCGGTCGAGAAGTTCGACTACGTGCGCGGATACAAGTTCTCGACGTACGCGACGTGGTGGATCCGCCAGGCCATCAGCCGGGCGATCGCCCAGCAGGAACGCACCGTGCGCCTGCCCGTGCACCTCGTCGAGGACGTCAACCGGATGCGCAGTGTCGCGCGTCAGCTCACCCGCGAGCAGGGCAACGAGCCCGAGCCCGAGCAGCTCGCCGCGGCGCTGCAGGTCCCGGTCGAGCGGGTGCTCGAGCTCATCCGCTGGTCGCAGGACACCGTGTCGCTGGACACGCCGGTCGGCGACGACGGAGACACCAGCCTCGGCGACCTGGTTTCCGACACCGACGCGCCCTCGCCCGAGGACGTCGTGCTGGCCGCACTGGAGCGCCAGCGCATCGAAGGGCTGCTCAACCACCTCGACGACCGTTCCGCGGGCATCATGCGCGCCCGCTACGGCCTGGAGGACGGCCGCGAGCACAGCCTTACCGAGGTCGCCGGCCGTTTCTCGCTCTCGCGGGAGCGGATCCGGCAGCTGGAGATCCAGGCGCTCGGCCGGCTGCGCGAGCTGGCCCGCGCCGAGGGCATGGCCGCCGCCTAGGAAGTTCGACATAGCGAAGGGCGGTCCCGGTTCGCCGGGGCCGCCCTTGCGCGTCTGTCAGATCCGGTGTGCCACCACAAAGATCCGGGGGAACGGCAGAAGCGTGCCGTAGGGCGCCGGCGGAAAGGCGCCGCGCAGCTCCGCCGCGATCTCGGCCCGGAAGTCGGCCAGCGCGGCCGGGTCGTTTCGCAGCGCGTCGGTGTACGGCCGGAGGCCGGTGCCGGAGAACCAGTCCATGACCGGGTCGGCCCCCTCCAGGACGTGCACGTACGTCGTGTCCCACGCGTCGACCTCCATGCCCAGGCGGCTGAGCACGTCGACATACTCCGTGACGTCACGAACCGGGCTCGCCGCCCCGCGCGGGGCCTCTCGGGCGATCGTTCCCAGGCGGTCGTGCCAGCGCGGGGAGGCCGCGATGCGCCGGAAGATCTCGCCGACCGGGAACCCCTTGGCGCGCGGCACCTGGAAGGCCAGGGCGCCCTCGGGCGGCAGCGCCGCGACCCAGCCGGGGAAGAGCGAGTCGTGCTCCGGCACCCACTGCAGGACGGCGTTCGCGATGATCACGTCGACGGTCTCCGGGGACCAGCGGCGCGCGTCACCGACCTGGAACGAGACCCGGCCGGGGACGGCGTGCCGTTCGGCCGCGGCGATCATGTCCCGGGAGGCGTCGATGCCGAGGATCCGGGCGTCGGGCCAGCGTTCGGCGAGGGTGGCGGTCATGGTGCCGGGACCGCAGCCGAGATCGACGACGGACTTGGGGTGGGGGGTGCGGATCCGAGCGGTCAGGTCACGGTACGGCCGGGCGCGTTCGTCGGCGTACCGCTGGTACTGGGCGGGGTCCCACGACGGTGACGTCATGCCGGAATCATCCCCCGGCCCGATCTTGCACACAAAAGGGCGGCACCACGCGGTGCCGCCCTCTCGCGATCGATACCGATCAGCCCGGCCGGCCGAACCCGACGATCGGGTTGGCGTTGATGCCGGTGACCTCGATCGGCTTGCTGGCGTTCGAGGCGCTGATCACCTGGTCGCCGCCGATGTAAATGGCGACGTGCCCCAGGTTGTTGGAGAAGACCAGGTCACCTATCTGGAGGTTGGCCCGGCTCACGTGCGGGATCTTGTTGTACTGCTGCGCGGCGTTGTGCGGGAGCGTGATGCCGGCCGCCGCCCAGGCCATCTTGGTCAGGCCCGAGCAGTCGTACGCGTTGGGCCCCTCGGCGCCGTACACGTACTTCTTGCCCACCTGATCGCGAGCGAAGTTGACCGCGATCGCCCCCTTGCCGGAACCCGTGGCGGGCGGCGGCTTGGAGGTGTTGGTCGGGGGCTTCGCCTGGCCGCTCGCCTGGCGGCGGGCCTCCAGTTCGCGCTCCTTGGCCTCCAGGTTCTTGATCTCGGCCTCGATGGTCGCCCGCTTGGCGGCCAGGTCGGCCTGCGTCTTGCTCTGGTCGGCCTCCAGGGCCTTCAGCCGGCGCTGTTCGTCCTGGAACTTCTTGTGGCTGTCCGTGTAGGCGTTCAGGTCACGCTGCTGGAGCTTGGCGATCCGGTCCATCGACTCGAACGTGCGCACCGGGTCGCCCGTGCCGTTGCCGGTCAGCAGGGCGGTCGCGTTGGCGAGCCCGCCGCCGGTCTTGTAGGCGGTCGTGGCCATCGAGGCGACGTTTGCCCGGGCGGCATTGAGCTGGGTCTCCAGCGGCGCCATCTTCTGGTTGAGATCGGCCATGGCCGCCTGCGTCGCCTTGAGATCCTCGCTGGCCTTGTTGTACGCCTCGATGACGTGTTCCAGCTCGTTGTACTGCTTGTCGATCTGAGCCTGAACCTCGTCGATGGAGGGCTCGGCCCGGGCGGCGGTGCCCGGGAGGAGGATCCCGACGGCAACGGCGGCACACAGCAACGCACGCAGCGCTCGCTGCTTCGTAGACAAGTGCAACCCTTCTTCCGCACCGCCTACCGGGTTAGCTGACGGATTCGGGCGGGAAGACGGCCCTACCGCGGTGCCGCTGGCGGCGGCCGCGGATTCACCCCTGGCGCCGGCAGTCGAACAGGCACTGCGTGCCGGCACCCGATGGTTCCCCGGTTCGTTCGGCCCGGGACGTGGAGCCCGGTGCCGGTTGACACACGATTCGGCGGGGCCCGGCGGTGCCACCCCGGATGGGCGGCGGTCTGGCCGCGGGGCCGGATCAACTATGCGTGATCCTTCGCCGGCATGGAAGGGGGGAAATGTCTCAATGGGCAGCACTTTTGGGAGTCGGCGAGGAATGTCCTGATAGCACTGTGTAGTTCCGGCTTTACCGATGGCGTTTGGCCAGTGATTCCGCCGGTCTTGCCTGTTCTCCGAGAAATAGACAACATTTAATGTGTCTATGGACGAGACCGCCGCGGCCGCCACGATCGCCTCCCGGGTGCGGGATCACGCTCGGCGCGCGCCCGACCGGGTGTGCCTGCGGCGGCGCGGCGACACCGGTTGGGACGACATCACCTGGGCGCGGTACTGGGACGTCGCCGAGGAGGTGGCGCAGGCGTTCCTGGCGGTGGGCGTCGAGCCGGGCGACCGCATCGCCGTCCACGCCGACAACCGTCCCGAGTGGCTCTACGCCGACACCGGCGCCGTGGCGGTGCGCGCGGTCACCGTGGGCCTCTACCCGACCAGCCCGCCGGCGGAGATCCGGCACCTGCTCGCGCACTCCGGCGCGAAGGTTCTGGTCACCGAGAACAGGACGCAGTTGGAGAAGGCGCTGGCCGTTCTCGACGACTGCCCCGAACTCACCCACATCGTCTGTCTCGACCCCGAGGGCATCCCGGCGGAGCACCCCAAGGTGCAGACCTGGGACGGGTTTCTCGCGCTCGGGCGCGAGCACCGGGCCGCGCACGCGGACGCCGTGGCCGCCCGCATGGCCGCCGCCCGCGCCGACGACCTCGTGACGATCGTCTACACCTCGGGGACCACCGGGCCGCCCAAGGGTGCGATGCTGTCGGTCGCCAACGTCGAGTTCCTCACCGAGCTGATGGCCGCCGGCGGATCGATCCGACCGCCCGCTCCCGGGCCGGCCGACGTCACGCTCTCCTACCTGCCGCTGTGCCACGTCGCCGAGCGGTACATGTCGGTGTGGCTGAACGCGTCGTCCGGCGTGACCGTGCACTTCGGGGAGTCGCTCGCCACGTTCGCGCGGGACCTGCGTGAGGTGCAGCCGACGATCTTCTTCGCCGTGCCGCGGGTGTGGGAACGGATGCGCGCCGGCGTGCTCGCCGCCACGGGCGCGGCCCCGCCGCTGCTGCGCCGCCACGGCCGGCTGTGGCTCGGCGTCGCCGAGCGGGTCGGTGCGCGGATGGCCGCCAACGGGGGGCGGCACACGTTCGGGACGCGGGTGCTCTCCGGCATCGGGCGGGCCGTCCTGTACCGCACCCTCCGCGAACGGCTCGGGCTGAGCCGGGTGCGCCACGCCTCCTCCGGGGCCGCCCCGATCGCGCCCGAGGTGCTCGAGTTCTTCCTGGGGATCGGCATCACGGTCCAGGAGGTCTACGGCATGACGGAGAACTCGGCCGTCGCCACCATCAACCGCCCGGACCGCGTGCGCATCGGGACCGTCGGCGAGCCGCACGACGGCATCGACCTGCGCATCGACGAGGAGACCGGGGAGATCCAGACCCGCCATCGCGGCACGTTCGTCGGGTACTTCCGGGAGCCCGAGGCGACGGCGGCGGCGTTCACCGAGGACGGGTATCTGCGCACCGGCGACCTCGGCGAGTGGGTGGACGGCACGCATGTGCGGATCATCGGGCGGGCCAGGGACATCATCGTCACGGCCGGCGGCAAGAACATCGCCCCGGCCGGCATCGAGCAGGCGCTGGTGGCGTCGCCGTTCCTGCGGGACGCGTTGCTGGTGGGGGATCGCCGGCCCTACGTGACGGCCCTGATCGGGATCGAGCCGGAGGCCGTCGGCCGGGCGGTGGGCGTACCGGGGGCGTCGTGTGCGGAGCTGGTCGACCGGCCGGACGTGGTGGCTCTCGTGCAGTCCGTGGTCGACGAGGTCAACGCCGACCTGGCGAACGTCGAGCGGGTGAAGCGGTTCGCGCTGCTGCCGAAGGAGCTGGCGCACGCCGACGGGGAGCTGACCGCCACGCTGAAGGTGCGTCGGGCGACGGTGGTCGACGCCTACGCGACCCTGGTCGACGGCCTGTACCTCGGGTGATAGGTGCGTCACGTTGAGGAGCCTCTGTGCCTCCTGACGCTGACGGCGATTCACTCACGGCAGAGGATGATGGCAAATCCGGACATAGGAACTGTGCATTGTGCCAACCTGCTATCTAGCTATCTTCACGTCTTCCCTTAACAAGGTGGCGCTCAGCACAATAGCGATGCAGAGAGTGACCGTTCGGTGGCCGGTCGCATTGCACAGCCGAGTCGAGTGGAGGGAGTCCTCCTCATGGAGGCAACTCGTAGACTTCCCCGCCGCACGTTCTACCGGGACGGGGACATCATCATCACGGATCGTTGGCTGACGATCTCCGGCCGCCGGTTCCAGGTGGCTGAGCTGGTAAATCTCCGTGCCGTGCGGCGGCCGGCGCACCCGATGACCGTCGCGTCGACCGCCATGGCCTGCGTGCTGGTCGCGGCGATGGCGACGTTCGTGGCGCTCTCCGGCGAGCCCGCGCTGCTGTTCGGCGGGCCGTTGCTGGTCGGGCTGCCGGCCGGCGTCGCCGTGATGAGCTGGCGGCTGCGGCGCAACGACCTGACGCTCTTCGCCGAGTACGGCGACGCCACCGTGCAACTGGTCGACGACCTGGAGGAGCGCCGGTTCAACCAGGTCTGCCGGGCGCTGATCCGGGCCCGCGAGTACGACGAACAGGCCAACCGGTAACCCTCCATAGAGGCGGCGGGCGGGCCCTTCGGGGTTCGCCCGCTGTCGTTCGTTTTGCCTAAATCGAACCCCTTTCGGGTGGATGATGGGCCCGTGCACCGTACGAGGGTTCTGCGCGGAGCGCTCGCGCTCGCCGTTCTGCTGCCCGCCGCGATCCTCGTGAGCGCGGCTCCCAGCGCCGGACAGGCCGACTCCCGCTTCACCCTCGACAAGGCGCTCGCCCCCGCCGAACGGGTTCGCAGCGCCAAGCCGCTGACCAGTCGGCTCGCCCGCTCCGACGAGAACCTGCTGGCCCGCCGCGACTCCCGGCCGGCGCAGGTCGTCGTCAAGCTCGACTACGACCCCGTCGCCACGTACGCGGGCGGGCTGCCCGGCCACCCTGCCACCAGCCCCGGCGTCACCGGTCGCAAGCTCTCCGGCGGCCCCGACGAACAGGCCTACGAGCGCTACATCGCGCAGCGGGAGGAGGCGTTCCTCGGCGAACTGCGCCGCGCCGTCCCCGGCGCGCAGCCCGGCCGGACCCTGCGCACGGTCTACGGCGGGATCGCGCTGACCGCACCGGCCGACACCCTGCGCACCCTCGCCGGGCTCCCCGGCGTCGTGGCCGTCCAGCCGGACGAGATGCGCGCACCGCTCACCGACTCCAGCGCCGAGTTCATCGGAGCGGCCGGCACGCCCGACGCGCCCTCGGCGACCGACGCCGGCGCGGGGGTGATCGTCGGCGTGCTCGACACCGGCGCCTGGCCCGAGCACCCCGCCTACGCCGACCGGCCCGACAGCCAGCCCGCCCCGCTCAAGGCCGACGGAACGGCCCGCGCCTGCGACTTCGGCGACAACCCGCTGACCGAAGCCGATGACCCGTTCGTGTGCAACCGCAAGCTCATCGGCGGGCAGGCGTTCCTGGAGACGTACCTGAGCAATCCGCTGCAGGTCGCCGCGGAGAAGTACCGCACGGCGCGGGACTCCAACGGCCACGGCACCCACACCTCCACCACCGCCGCCGGCAACCCGACCGAGCGGGCCACCGTCCTCGGCACCGAACGCGGGCCGCTGCGCGGGGTCGCGTCCGGCGCGTGGATCTCGGTGTACAAGGTGTGCGGGGAGTCCGGGTGCTTCTCCTCGGACTCCAGCGCGGCCGTGGGCCAGGCCGTGCGGGACGGCGTTCAGGTGATCAACTACTCGGTCTCCGGCGGGACGATGCCGTTCGTCGACCCGGTCGAGCTGGCGTTCCTCGACGCGTACGCGGCCGGCGTCTTCGTGGCGACCTCCGCCGGCAACGAGGGGCCGGACGCCGGCACCGTCAACCACCTCGCCCCGTGGGTCACCACCGTGGCGGCCTCCACGCAGAAGCGCGAGTTCAACGCCACGCTGACGGTGCAGGCGGGCGAGGAGACGAAGACGTTCGACGGGGCGTCGATCACCGGGGCCGCGGAGGAGGCGCCGCTGGTGCTGGCGGAGAGCGTCGAGGGCTACTCGGCGCTGTGCGGCACGCCGGCCACCGCGGGGGCGTTCGACGGAAAGATCGTCGCTTGTGAACGTGGCGGCGGCATCGCGCGCGTCGACAAGGGCAACAACGTCAAACAGGGTGGCGCGGTCGGGATGGTCCTGTACAACCCCGACCTGCAGGACGTCGAGACCGACAACCACTGGCTGCCGACCGTGCACCTGCCCGACGGCCGCGAGTTCAAGGAGTTCATGGCGGCCCACCCCGACGGCGTCAAGGCGAGCTTCACCGCGGGGGAGAAGCGCGACGGGCGCGGCGACGTGATGGCGGCGTTCTCCTCGCGCGGGCCGGCCGGATCGTTCGTGAAGCCGGACATCACCGCCCCCGGCGTGCAGATCCTCGCCGGCCACACGCCGACCCCGCAGGCCACCAGCGGCGGCCCGCCCGGCGAGTACTACCAGGCCATCGCGGGCACCTCGATGTCCTCGCCACACGTCGCCGGGGCGGCCGCCTGGCTCAAGGCGGTACACCCGGAGTGGACGCCGGGGCGGATCAGGTCGGCCCTCATGACGACCGCCACCACGGACGTCGTCAAACACGACCTGACCACGCCGGCCGACCCGTTCGACATGGGAGCCGGACGGATCCGCCTCGACCTGGCGCGCACGGTCGGCCTGGTCTTCGACGAGACGCCGGCCCGGATGGTCACCATGGGGCTCGACCCGGTCGACGCCGTCCACCTCAACCTGCCGTCGGTCAACGCGCCGATCCTGCCCGGCCGGCTGACCACGGTCCGCACGGCCACCAACGTCACCGGCCGGACGCTCGCCTACCGCACGGAGGCGACCGCCCCGGACGGTTCGTCGATCGTGGTGCGTCCGGAGTCGGTCACCGTGCTCCCGGGCCGCGCGGCCGAGGTCTCGATCACGATTCAGTCGAACGCCGCCAAGCAGCAGTACTTCGGTGAGGTGCGCCTGGTGCCGGTCGACGACGCGACGGGGCCGGCGCTGCACCTGCCGGTGGCGTTCACGCCGCAGCAGGGGCCGGTGTCGTTGAAGAGCGTCTGCGCACCGGAACGGATCAAGGTCGACGGCACGAGCACGTGCACCGTCACGGCGTCGAACACGTCGTTCGAGGACGCGACCGTGGATCTCACCACGATGACCGACCGGAACCTGCCGATCGTCAACGCCAGCGGCGCGATGATCACCGGCGACCACCAGGTGGAGGTACGCGGCCGGCGGCTGCCCGGCGCGGTGCCGGCGAAGCCGACCCTGACGGCCGGCCAGCTCTACGGCTACGTGTCGCTGGACGAGTACGAGGTCGAACCGGAGGCCGTCGGTGACGAGGAGATCCTCAACTTCGACCTGCCCGAGCCGGTGACCTACGGCGGCCAGACGTACACGCGCGTCGGTGCCGCGTCCAACGGCTACCTCGTGGTCGGCGGCGGGGACATCGCCGACGTGCAGTGCTGCGACCTGACGGCGTTGCCGGACAAGGCGCGGCCGAACAACGTGCTCGCGCCG
This sequence comes from Virgisporangium aliadipatigenens, assembly GCF_016863615.1. GTDB lineage: Bacteria > Actinomycetota > Actinomycetes > Mycobacteriales > Micromonosporaceae > Virgisporangium > Virgisporangium aliadipatigenens. The sequence continues at coordinate 130,446 of NZ_BOPF01000033.1, forward strand.
TTCTGGACGGATCTCGACGGAGCCGGCGCACCGGGCATCGCGATGGGTGTGCTCACCGGCATCGACGGCGGGAAGTGGCTGGTCGCCGAGTGGCGGGTGAACGTCTACGGCACCGCCGACCTGCGCACCTTCCAGGCCTGGCTGCGGCTGGGCGGGCCCGAGGAGATCGGGTTCGCCTATCCGGACACCGCCCGTCCGGTGAACCCGGGGATCCCGTTCCTCATCGGCGCGGAGAACGTCAACGGGACGGCCGGCGCGCAGCTGCCCATCGGCGAGGTGCCGGCCGGGGACCTGCTGGTCACGTCGAGCGCACCGACGCCCGGCGCCTCGCTCACCTACCAGGTGACGGTGAAGGGTGCCGCGGCCGGGGACTGGACGGCGTTCCATCGCATGGACACCGCCCAGGTCCCCGGGGTGACGACGACGACCAACCGGATCCGGGTCGGGAAGTAGGACCTTAGTCGTCAGGCGTAGGCGGCGGTCCGCGCGATGCTCGCCACGGCGAGCAGGCGGACCGTCGGCCAGTCGGCGTGCGACCACGCGAGCCTGCGCGTGTCCGGGACGCTCCAGCCCTGCTCGGTGGCGGCGTCGCGGACACCGGCGGCGTAGCCGGCGAGCGCGACCGGGCCGAGGGAGTGCCCCTGGCCGCAGAGCGCCTCGAGGACCGCGGCGACGTGCTGGTCGACCTCGGCGAGCAGCCCGGGCAGCCGCGAGGCGGCGTCGAGGCCGGCGTCGCCGAGCCAGGTCATGAGGCCGGAGAGGGTGGCCTTCGCCGCTTCACGACGGGCCGCTGCGGTGAGGTCTCGATAGCTCTGCGTCACGCATTTGACGGTAGAAGCCGCGGCGGCGCAGGCCAATGGGCGCAACCGAGCGGCACCGCTGCGGCCCCGAGACGCACCCGGACCGGCTCGGACGGCGAATCGGGGCGCGCCGTTCAGGCGCACCCCGGGATCGTGCGGTGTGGGACCCGGCGCGGCTCGGATTGGGAGTGGGGCCGCGCCGGGAGTTCGGGAGGGGCCGCGTCAGCGGCTGTGGCGGTGAATCTCGCCGGAGGCCGGCGCGAAGTGGTGCTCCGCCGTGTCGTCGATGCTCGGCCAGCCGTCCGGGCGGGCGTCGGTGTGCACCGGCAGCACGGGGCCGCTGACGACCGGGCCGCCCGAGGTGGGGAACGTGGTACTGGCCGGCGCGGCGACGAACTGCGTCGTAGTGTCGCTGCGGCCGGCCGCGTACGCCCGGGCGTGCTGGTTGATCTGGCGGGACTGCGCCTCGGCCTGGCTGAGGAGGCGTTCCCAGCGCTGCTGCATGGGCCTGATCAGGCCGCCGCCGATCCCGACGACGCAGATGCCGCCGACCGTCGCGAGCACGGCCACCAGGATCGGCATGGTGACCGTGACGGCCACGCCGATCTGGTTCAGCGCGGCGATGCCGCCGATGCCGAGCACGCAGTACGAGGCGGCCGTGGCGAGCATCCGCCCGTAGGTGAGGGCGCCGAGCGCGGTGCCGACGATGTCCCGTACCGCGCGGGCGATGGAAGCCGCGATCACCACGATCACGATCGCGACGGCGACCTGGGGCAGGTAGCCGACGACCGTCCGGATCAGGTCGCTCACCGGGTTGGGCCCCCAGACGCCGAACCCGATCTGCAGCGCGATGAGCAGGATCGCGTAGTAGACGAGCTTGCCGACGACCCCGCTGGCGTCGTACGGGCTGCGGGCGAGCATGCGGTGCAGGCCGCCGCGTTCGGCCGCGCGCTCGAACCCGACCCGGTGCAGGGCCGCCGTGCAGATCTTCTGGAACGTCCGCGCGATCAGCCAACCGGCCGTCACGACGGCGACGAAGACCACCAGCTTCGGCACGAACAGGGCGACCGCGCGCATCGCGTCGCCGAACGCGCCACCGATGTCCATCTGTTCGATCATGGTTGCCCCCTTGTTGCGACATGCATGGCCGGGGGGCGAAATCCACTTTATAACGGCAAAAGCGCGCACCGCTCATGTTTCGTGAGCGGTGCGCGTGGGACGGATCTCGA
>NZ_BOPF01000034.1 GCF_016863615.1 Virgisporangium aliadipatigenens
CGTACGGAGCGCGCCCACGCCGCCCAGCGAACTCGTGTCGGCAACGCTTCGCGAACTCCCGTTACCACTGCAGCGCAGGGCCGCCGCAGGCGACATACCCTGCTTCGCCGAATACCGACACGCCGTCATCGTCGGGTCAGTCGACTTTGGACTCACCACTCCGGACCTCGATCCACTATGGACTCCATCACGGCACGGGGCAGTGACGGGTTGGCAGCGGCGGCGGATTGGACCGGCGGGGGGTCGTCGAGCAACGAGACGATGACGTCGACCGGCAGGGCCGGATGTCTGGCCGCGACCGGCCGCCCTTGCCAGTCGTCCAGGCAGTGCCGCAGGGCGGTGGCGGTCGCGTTGGGGTGGGCGGCGATCACTCGGTACACCTTTTGGACCTGGGGTCGGTGGGTGGCCAGTGCCTGCAACAGTCTGGGGCCGCAGTTGGGGTTGGTGGCGATCCGCACGGCCACCCGCACCCCGTGCGCGGTGAGCATCGCGCGTAACTGCTGTTCGGACAGCATCGGGTTTGGCGCGAGAGCCTTCGCGACCCTGGCGTCCGGGTCGGCGGCGAGTCGGTCGACGATTGCGCGTGGCAGGTCGCGGCGTTCGGCGACCAGCATGCGCACCGCCGGACCCGTCGAGCGGGTCAACTGATCGATCTCGTCGTCGGTGGCGGCGGCGATCCTCGGCAGCAGCGTGGAACGGATCCTGTATCGGCCGGCGAGCGTTCCCAACACGGGCAGCGGTACCAGGGGATTGAGGATCACCCGCTCCACGGACCAGGTCTGGTCGGTGGCCATCTTGCGGATCATGGTCCCACCGACAGCCGGGTTGACGGCGACCGTGTCGCGGACCGATTGCTGCGCGTCGGTGGCGAGTTGCTTGTACACCGGCCTGGGCTGGTCGGTCCGGGCCGCGAGCGCCGCCCGTACCCGGACGCAGTGATGCGTGGCGAACGTCGCCGCGATCGCGGCAGGCGTAGCCGGGTTGGTGACCAGGGCCTGATGCAGTTCCCGCACGGCACGCCGGTGGGTAGCGGCCGCACAGCGGATGTTCGACGGTGCTGCCCGGGCCCACGTCCACGGCGGCGGGTCTCCGGTGGGGTCACAGCCTTGGCACCAGCGCACGCCGCCGGTGCTGTCGTCATCCGCGAGCGCGGCGAGCACCCCTGGCGGCGTGCGTTCGTTGCCGGCCAGCCTCCACCGGACGGTCAAATGTGGATGCCGGGCAAGCCGTTCGGCGACCGGAGCGGTCAACGCGGGCGAACCGGCGGCCGCCTGGGCGACCGGGGTATCGGCGTCGCCGGCCAGGACGGCGAGTGCACCCTCGGGGAGCTGCCGACATCCGGCGAGCGTGGCTCGGACCTCCGGATCTGGATGCCCGACCAGGCCGACCACAAGGCCCGGCGGCAGCAGACCTTCGTCCACCGCGGCGATGCTGGACCACACGTCCCCGCTTGGAACGTCGGCGGCACCCAGCAGGCCACGCCGCACCAACCGGACGCGCACCTCGCGGTCACCCCGATCGACCAGAGCGCGCACCTGCGTGGCGGACAGATCATCCCGCTCGGCCAACCTGCCCAGGGCCCGGGCCGGCGCGACCGAAATCAACCTGTCGATCAGGTCGGCTGGCAGCGCCGGGTTCCCTGTCAACCCCCACAGCCTGTAGCTCACCGGACCATTGTTGTTGCTAGCGGGTGGCGAGCGCGGCCTCCCAGCCCGACCAGTTGGCGAACACCCACGTTCCCGCGCCGAACCGCCCTACGGCGTCGCCGACGCCCGGGCGAGGACCGGCACGCGTCCGGGCGACGGTCACTCGATCGGAAGGGGCTGCCAGGTGGCGCCGTCGTCGGCGGACTGGAACGCCGCTTCGCGGTTGATCGCCACCAGCATCCCGCCGGGAAGCGTGACCAGCCGTGGCGCCTCCGTCGTCGGCAGTCCGGTGGCGTCGAGGTGCTCGTACCGGGCGTGCCCGGCGTCGCTGCGGTAGAGCCGGAGCACACCGGATGCGTCGACGTGCGTAACGATGTGCCGCCCGTCGCGGGTGACGACCGCGCCACGGGTGGACGGCACGTACGTGCCGCCGCGGGAGAGCAGCCCGGCCGGGTCGGGATGCTGCTGCCAGGAGCGGCCGGCGTCAGTGCTCCGGTACACCCGGATGCCCCCGTCACGACGTACCACGGCGGTGAGCGCGGCGCCGGTGCCGAGGACCAGCGGGACGAAGGTGGTCGTGGAGGCCGGCTCCTCGAAGCGGTGGGTGTTCCACGTCCGGCCGCCGTCGACGGTGACCGAGACCGCGCCCCGTTGCTCCAGGAACCCGGCAGCCACGGCGGTCTTCGCGTCGAGCTGGGCGTACTCGAGCATTCCGGCAACACCGGGCTGGTTGGCCAGCGGCCCGCCCCCCGCACCGCCGGGCTGGAAGCCCATCGCCGTGCAGTACTGCCCCGTCTGGAGCAGGCAGGAGGTCCAACCGCCCTCCGGCCAGGACTGTTGCGGCGCGTCGGCGGAGAGGGTCTTCCAGGTCCGGCCGCCGTCACCGCTCAACCGCGCCGACGGCTTGTACTTGCCGTTCTCCCGCCAATCGCCGGAGACCACCAGCGTCCGCGCGTCGAGGACGGTCAACTTCCCGTCCTTCGGCAGGTCGCGGGAGCGCTCGGTCCAGGTGGCGCCTCCGTCGTCGCTGCCGTACAGCATCGGCGGCGCCGGGTCCTTGCCCCGGGCGGGTGGCGTCATGTCGGACAGGACATACAGGTGGTCGTTGTCGCCGCTGCCGACTGCGGCCGTCGCGCGGGTCGGCCACGTCTTCAGCGGTTTCGGTGCGGCCGCGCTCTCCGCGGGGGCGTCACCACGCGGGGGCCGGCGGTCGATGACCAGTGGCACCGAGACGGCGGCCACGACAACGGCCACGCCGGTCGCGACGGCGGCCAGTTTGCCGACGGTCCGCCGCCGGTGCCGCTGCCGTCCGGCGGCGTAGAGCTGCCGCGCGCTGTGCGGGCTCGGTGGTGCGGGCTCGGTGGCCAGTGTGTTCAGCAGTTCCTGTACGTCGGTCACGCGCTCGCCTCCATCTTCTGTGTCAACTGGTCGCCGAGAACGTCGCGCAGCGCGGCGACCCCGCGGGCGGTCTGGCTCTTGACCGTGCCGGTCGAACAGCCGAGCACGGTCGCCGTCTCCTCGACGTCCAGCCCCTGATAGAACCGGCAGACCAGGGTGGCGCGCTGGCGCGGTGACAACCGTCGCAGCGCGGTCTGGAAGAGCATCCGCAGCCCGGTCTCCTCGGCGGCGTCGTACGGCACTGCGGTATCGGGCGGGTCGGCGTACACCCGTTCCCGCCGCCGCCACACCCGCCTGGTCTCGGCGAGGTATGACCGCAGCAGACAGGTCCGTACGAACCCGTCGAGCGCACCTCGGTCACGCACGGTGTGCCAGGCGCTCGCCAGGCGGATGAACGCCGCCTGGGTCAGGTCGTCGGCCCAGTGCCAGTCGCCGCACAGCAGGTACGCGGTGCGGCGCACACTGTCCTGGCGGGCGGCGAAGTACTCGGCGAACGCCTGTTCTCCGTCATTCTGGCTCGTCATTGCACCCCCTCACTCATTAGGGGCGCGGTACGCGGCGTTCCGGTTGTCGCTCGCGCGAAATTGTTTCGGCGGCTGTGCGGCAGGAGGCGCGCGTCGAACGACGACCGCCCTGATGGCACTGCGCATGATCGCGGCGACCGGCGCCGTGGCCGGCTGGAGTCGAGGGGGGTGAATGGTCGATCGTCGTCGTCGACGAACTACGGCCGTGCGGCGGAGGTGGCGCGTACTGGCTCATCGGGGACCGAGCTACTCACTATTCGCCGGACCGAGCGGCGAATGCAGCCGTGGATTTCTTTGCGCACGTCAAGCCGCGCTGGTCCTATCCACGGGTCTCCCGCTCGGACAGGACGGCGATCCCTGCTAGTCCGGCGAATGTCATCCGCATCTCGATGACACGGGGCGGGGCGCCCCCATTGGCGTGGGGACCGCCCCACCTCACACCCTGCGTCGGAAGTCGGCGGCCTGGTGCCTCGGTGAGAGCGTGATGAGGCCTACGTGAACGGCGCCACCGAAAATGGTGGCGAGCATGGCGATGAAACCGACCGACGACCGCAGTGCGTAGAACGCTTCGTCGTCCTCGACGGGTACCGCGACCAGCCAGACAACGAGCAGTACGGCGTAGACCGCGGCCATGCCGGCGAGCGCGCGGCTTCCCCGGATCGCGGCCAGGACAGCAACGACGCCCCAGGTCAGCAGGCCGATGCTGAAGAGGCAGACGGCGACCGACACGATCCCCAGCACGATCTGCTTCCCTGAGCGTTTCGCGGCCGGCGGATACGGCGGCTGGCGCAGGTCGTACATCGGTGGAGGATTGTGCGCCGGAACCGGCACGACCGGTTCGGCCCGCAGAATCTCCCACTGCACCCGCTGAAGCTCCTCGCCCGGTTCGACACCGTATTCGTCGACCAGGTGGCGGCGGGCGTCCTGGTAGGCGGTAAGCGCCTCGGCCTGACGACCGCTGCGGTGCAGCGCCAGCATGTGGATCGCGCGCAGGCGCTCTCGGGCCGGGTATTGGACGATCAGTTCGGGGAGCCGGCCGGTCAGGTCCTCGTGGTGGCGGAGGTCGAGGGCGGTGGCCGCCCAGAGTTCGGCGGCGTACGCCCGTTGTTCGGCGAGGCGGCGGCGGGCCGACTCGAAGACCGGGCCGACGAGGCCGGCGAGGGGTTCGGAGCGGCTGTCCGCGAGCGCCTTCGACAGCAGCCGCTCGGCCTCCTCGGGGTTTCCGCTCGACCGGGCGTCGACGCCGGCCCGGATCAGCGCGGTCAGCGCCTCGGTGTCGAGGCTGTCGGCGGGCGCGTCGAGCCGGTAACCGCCGTCGCTCAGCGTCACCATTGCCGGGCCGAGGACCCGACGCAGCGCGACGATCTGCTTCTGCACCGCGTTCGCGCCGTTGGCGGGTGGTGCGTCGGCCCATACCGCATCGACGATCCTGGCGACGGAAACCGGTCGCCGGGGTTCGAGCAGCAGGACCGCGAGCACCGCGCGCTGCTTGGGCGGACCGATGTCGAGCGGCTCGCCGTCGCGCCAGACGCGCACCTCGTCCAGCAACCCGAAACGCAACATACGCAGGGACTTCCCAATGACTTCCCGAAGCGCTTCCGTAGGCGCTTCCCCGTCGGTGACGCCATGGCAGCGCCACGGAAGTGTATCGGCAGTCACCGAATTCATGGTTCCGGGCATCGACGGGCCGCCCGGCCCAGGAAGATGAACGGAGAGTGATGAGGATCAAGATGTTCGGTCGGCTGCTGGTAGCCGGCGCGGTGGCAGCGGGAGTGCTGGTACCGGCCCTTCCGGCGCAGGCGGCGTTCGTGACGAAGCAGACCCCCACCCTTACGTGTGACGGCGCCACCCGCACGGTGACGGCGTCGGTTGAGGGAACGTCCAATCACCCGGCGAACACCCAGCTGATAGTGCAGGCCACATTCACGGCGGGCGCGTGGGACCTCGCCGATTCCTCGATCCAGCCCCGCCGCGGCACGATCGGGTACCGCCCGACGGTGACGACGACCGTCACCACCGACGCGACGGGCGGCTTCAGCGGGGTGGTGTTCTCCATCCCGTTCGTCGGCACCAATACGGTCGCCAACTACACGGAGATGTGGCTCATCCGGGTGGCCAACCCGGACAACACGGGGGGATGGGAGACGTACGCGAGCTGCCGGTACGACACGCGTACGGTCGCCCGTTTCGACTGCGAGGGTGACGGCAGCAGCAGCATCTCCGCGTCCGGCTCGGGCCTCAACCCGGCCCTCGACCCGACGGTGGTTGTCACGTACTACAGCGGGACCAGCTACTCCAAGCCATTCGGCGCTCCGGGGTTCACCCGGCACATTCTGAACCCCCCGCTGAACGCGGACGTCGTCCGGCAGGTGACGGTGACGGTCAATCCCGACGGCACCTGGTCCGACCCCGGCCTCCAGTGGGACTCCGGTCCCGGGACCGAGTACGCCTGGGGCCGGTACATGATCTTCGTCGGGCGCAACTACGGAATCATCGGCGGGGCCGAGGACATCTGCGTGAGTGTCGACCGCCGGACCTGATGGCCGTCCACAGGGGGAAAGCGGCCGGCGGGGCCGATCCAGGCCGCGCCGGTCGTACCCGTCATTGCAGGGCCGATCGTTTCCTGGCGCCGTGGATCGGCGCTGCGCACCGTAGCGTGCTGTGCCCGCTGAGTTCGCGGTCGGTCAACGGCGGCGGGCTCGGTAGGCGGCCATCTTCGCCTGGCTGCCGCACTCCTGCATGCCGCACCAGGTGCGGCGGGCGCCGCGGGACCGATCGAGGTAGAGGCGGGTGCAGGAGGGCTTGGCGCATTCCTTGATCGGGGCGTCGGGGTCGGCGAGCAGGGTGAGCAGGGAGCGGGCCACGTCGGAGAACGCCGCGGCGACCGGGCCGCTGCGGCGCAGGCCGTCAGGGGTCAGGACCGGCCGGGTCGGCGGGATCGCGGCGAACTCGTTGGCGAGGGCCAGGGCGTCGGGTGGCAGGACCCGGCGGTCGAGGCGGGCCGTCACAAGGGTGTAGGTGGCCTCGCGCAGCCGTCGTGCCATGAGCAGATCGTCGTCGTCCGCCCGGGGCGGCGCGTCGAGCACCCCGGCGTCGACCAGCCAGCTGTCCAGGTCGCCGGGCTCGCTGAGCAGTTCCTCCGGGGTGTCCCGTCGCCACTTCAGAGTGCCTGCCAGGTCCAGGGCGAGATTGCCGCTCACGAACATGCCTGAACGTTACCTCCTTGACCGGTAACGCGGGGACGCGGCAGACTCCGGTTACCAGTTGAACCGGTAACCGGAGGCCCTTCATGTTGACCAGGGACGACTACCTGTACTTCGCCGACCGGGCGCTGGACGGCATGACCGGGATCGTCGCCGCGCTGGGCGACGAACGGGCCAATCGGAAGCCCGGCGCCAACTCGCCGTACGCCCTGCTCACCCACTGCCTCGGCGTGGTCGAGGCGTGGGCCGGCGGCCTGGTCGCCGGGCGGCCGGTCGACCGGGACCGGGCCGCCGAGTTCACCGCCACCGGCCCGATTGAGCCGCTGCTCGAACGCGCCCGCAAGGTCCGCGCCGCCTTCCACGCGGACGTGCACGCGGCCCGTCCGGAGGCGCCGCTGAACCGTCGGCCGCCGGCCGACTTCGACGGGCCGGACCGCGAGCTCAGCCAGGGCGCCGCGCTGCTGCACGTCTACGAGGAACTGGCCCAGCACCACGGCCAGATGGAGATACTGCGGGACCAGATCCTGGCGAGCGAGACCGGCCCGCCGCAGCGGCTACGCGCCGGCATCGGGGCGAAGTGGCGCGACGTCGAGCCGGATGTGCTGCCGTCCTGGGTCGCCGACATGGACCTCGGTGTCGCCCCGCCGATCCTGGATCGGATACACCGCATCCTCGCCAGGCAGGACCTGGGCTACCCGTTCCGGCCGGACGATCCGGTTGTCGCCGCCTTCGAGGGCCGGATGCGTGACCGGTACGGCTGGGCGCCGCGCGCCGGGCGCACCAAGGTCTTGAGTGACCTGCTCCAGATCCTGCAGATCGTCATCGAACTGACCACCCGGCCAGGTGACGGCGTCGCACTGCACGTGCCGGCCTATCCACCGTTCCTCGCGTCGATCCGCCGCGCCGGCCGGGTGGTCGTGCCGATCCAGGTGCCCGCCGACGTCGGCCGAGCGAAGCTCCTGGTCCTGGTGAACCCGCAGAACCCGACCGGCCGGGTGCTCACCGCGGAGGAGTTGAGCGAGTTCGCGATGGCGGCGGAGGAGCACGACCTGGTGGTGCTGGCCGACGAGATCCATGCCGACCTGACCTACGCGCCGCACCGGCACATACCGTTCGCGTCGCTGCCCGGGATGGCGACCCGGACCGTGACCGCGACCTCGGCCACCAAGACGTTCAACATCGCCGGCCTGCGCTGCGCGATCGCCCACATCGGCCCGGACGCGCTCGTGCAGCGCCTGGACGCCCTGCCGATCGACTACTTCGGCACCCCGGACATCCTCGGCCGGGCGGCGACCGTGGCGGCGTGGACCGAGGCGGGGCAGTGGCACCGCGACCTGATGGTGCGGCTGCGCGCCAACCGGGATCGGGTCGCCGCCTGGGCCGCCGAGCGCGGGCTCGCCCATCGGATTCCGGAGGCTACCTACCTGAGCTGGATCGACTTCGCCGGCACCCGGATCGCCGACGATCCCGCCGGGCACATCCTGCGCGACGGCCGGGTGCGGCTGAGCCCTGGCACCGAGTTCGGCGGCGACTGCGGCACCTTCGCCCGGATCAACTTCGCCACCACGCCGGAGACGCTGGAAGAGATCCTTGCCGGCGTCGAGCGGGCCCTCGAGCGTCGGTAGTCCGCTCAGTGGCCGAGGGCTGCCATGTTGGCCTCGTCGTAGCGGTCGCCGGCGGCCGGTGTCAGGTTGTCCAGTCGGGCGATCTGGCCGTCGGTGAGGCTGATGCGGTCGGCGGCGGCGTTCTCCTCCAGCCGGTCGATGCGCGTGGTGCCGGGGATGGGGACGAAGTCGTCGCCCTGGGCGAGCAGCCAGGCGAGGGCGACCTGTGCGGGCGTGGCCCCGGCCTCGGCGGCGACGGCGCGGACCTCGTCGACGATGCGCATGTTGCGTTCGAGGTTGCCGCCGGCGAAGCGCGGGTTGGTGCGGCGCCAGTCATCGGCGTCGAGGTCGTCCAGCGTGCGGATGCCGCCGGTGAGGAACCCGCGGCCCAGCGGGGAGTACGGGACGAGGCCCACGCCCAGCTCGCGCAGGACCGGCAGCACCTCGGCCTCGGGGTCGCGGACCCACAGCGAGTACTCGGACTGCACCGCGGCGATCGGATGAACGGCGTGCGCCCGCCGGATCGTCGCCGGTCCCGCCTCCGACAGCCCGATGTGACGGATCTTGCCCTCGGTCACCAGCTCCGCCAGCGCCCCGACGGTCTCCTCGATCGGCGTGTCCGGGTCGCCCCGATGCTGGTAATAGAGGTCCAGGTGGTCGGTGCCGAGGCGGCGCAGCGATCCCTCCACGGCGAGCCGGACGTTGGCCGGGGTGCTGTCGTTGCCGTGGCGGCCGGTGTGTGAGATGTGACCGAACTTGGTCGAGAGCACGACCTCGTCCCGGCGTCCTTTGATGGCGCGGCCCACCAGCTCCTCGTTGACGTAGGGGCCGTACGCCTCGGCGGTGTCGATGTGCGTGACGCCGACGTCCAGGGCCCGCCGGATGGTGCGGATCGACTGGTCGTCGCGCTGGCCGGCGCCGGTGTAGAAGGCCGACATGCCCATGGCGCCCAGGCCGATGCGGGACGTCTTCAGCCCGCCGAGGGAGGTGCTTCTCATCGTGGTGATCCTCTTCCAGTGGTAGACGCGACCGCTTTAAGTTCCGGTCGGTACAGAACGCTAGCACATCTGGACCGATTGGAAGTAAAGTCGTCTGTGCGGAATGAACCGAGGAGGATGCCGTCATGAGTGGATCCCAGAACACGGTGCTCGGCCGCCCCCGGGAGTTCGACGTCGACGAGGCGCTGGAGCGCGCCATGCAGGTGTTCTGGGCGCGGGGGTACGACGGCACCAGCCTCACGGACCTGACCGGTGCGATGGGGATCACCAAGTCGAGCATGTACGCCGCCTTCGGCAACAAGGAGCAGCTCTTCCGCAAGGCCGTGCAGCGCTACGCCGAGGGGCCGGCCTCCTACGCGACGCGTGCGCTGCGGGAGCCCACCGCGCGCGCGGTGGCCGAGGCGTTCCTGCGGGGAGCCGTCCGGACCACGACGTTGCCCGGCTGCCCCGCGGGATGCCTGTCAGTCCAGGGCGCGCTGGCGCTGAGTGAGCAGAGCAAGCCGGCGCACGATGTGCTGGTCGGCTGGCGCATCGATGCGGGCGACCAGCTCGAGGCGCGGTTCCGGCGTGCCGTCGAGGAGGGCGACCTGCCGCGTGACGCCGACCCGGGACGCCTCGCCCGATACGTCATGACGACGGGATTCGGCATCGCCGTTCAGGCCGCGAACGGCCTCGGACCCGACACGCTCGACGAGATCGTCGACACGGCATTGCTCGCCTGGCCGACGTGACCGCCCCGCGACTCGCTTGACGGCCGCGCTCGGGAGCGTTCATCGAGCGGCGGCGCACGGCACAGGCACGTGAAAGGCGAAAGGCACGTGATGGGAGAACCCGGGAGTTCGACCGAGCGATCGCGTGGGGGACGGCCGCTCGGCGTGGGGATCGTGGGGCTGAGCGCGTCGGGCGGATGGGCGGCCGGGGCGCACCTGCCCGCGTTGGCGGCGGTCGACGGCATGGCGCTCACCGCCCTGGCGACGAGTTCCCGCGCGTCGGCCGCCGCTGCCGGCGCCGCGTTCGGGGTGCCCGGCTACGCCTCGGTCGAACAGCTGGCGGCGGACGAGAACGTCGACCTTGTGGTCGTCGCGGTCAAGGTGCCCCGGCACCGCGAGCTGGTGTTGCCCGCGCTGCGGGCGGGAGTGCCGGTGCTCAGCGAATGGCCCTTCGCCGTCGACCTGGCCGAGGCCGTGGAGATGGCAAGCGCCGCCCGCGACACGCGCAACTTCATCGGGCTTCATGGGCGTTCCTCGCCCACCATCCGCTGGCTGGCCCGCCTCGTCGCCGACGGGTATGTCGGCGACGTGCTGTCCGCGACGGTGGTGGCGTCATCGACCGAGTGGGGCAACGCGGTCTCCGAGCGGATGCGATACACCCTCGATCGCACGCTCGGCGCCACCATGCTCACCATCGCTTTCGGAAACGCCATCGACGTGGTGTCGATGATCGTCGGTGAACTGCAGGACGTGGTCGCCTCGACCGCGACCCGGCACCCGATGGTCCCGCTCGGTCGCACCGGACGGACGGTCCCGATGACCGCGGAGGACCAGATCGCCGTCTCCGGCGCGCTGCCCGACGGAGCGATCCTCTCCGTCCATCACCGTGGAGCCACGGTGTCCGGACCCGGGTTCTCCCTCCTCATCGACGGATCCGAGGGAACTGTCGAAGTCACGTCCGCGAACGGGTATCCGCACCTCGGGCCCGTGACGGTGCGCGGCGCACGGGGTCGCGCCCCACTGTCCCGGCTGACCCTGCCCGATGGGCACGACGACTACCCGCACCTGACGGGAACACCGATTCACAATCTGGCGCACACGTATGCGGCGATCCGGAACGATCTCATCGACGCCACCGCGACGGCCCCTGACTTCGCCCACGCCGTCAAGCGCCATCGGCTCCTGGACGCGATAGTCCGATCGGCCGCCGAGGGACGACGCGTGCCGCTCCCGGAAGACGGGCCGTTCGGCTAGCAGTAGATCTCGGCCAGTCAAGGAAAGTCGTCGTCGGATGCCCTCACCCTTCCCAGAACTCGTCCCGGTCCATGATTGCCATACGCGCATCCTGCCAAGCGATCGGAAGCGAGTGATGATGAGGCGGCCGACGCTGTTCCTGACGGTGGGGCTCCCGTGCAGCGGGAAGACCACCGCCGCGCGGCGCATCGAGATCGAGCACGACGCCCTGCGCCTCACGAAGGACGAATGGGTGAAGGCCCTCTACGGGAACGAGAATCCGTCGCCGGCCGGGGACGTCATCGAGGGGCGGCTCATCCGGCTCGGGCTGCGGGTGCTCGCCCTTGGCACCAACGTGGTGATCGACTACGGGCTCTGGAGCCGGGACGAGCGTTCCGCGCTGCGCCGGGCGGCGGCGGACGTGGGCGCGCGGGCGGAACTGCGCTACTTCGCGGTCACTCCGGCCGAGCAGCGCAGGCGCGCCGATCTGCGTCAGGCCGAAGCGCCGCACACGACCTGGCCCATGTCCGACGCGGAACTCGCCGAATGGGCGCGCCGGATCGAGATTCCCACGCCGGGCGAACTGGACGGCAGCGAACCCGTCGACGACCCGCCCGCCGGCTTCGCGACCTGGGACGCGTGGCGCGAGCACCGCTGGCCGCCGTCGGTTCTCTGAGCGGGCCGGGGCACGGAGCGCCACCGATTGACTTGTCGCAAGTATTGACGCACTCTATTGATACAAGACTTGAGACATGGGAGGCGTCATGGCCAACGGAACGGTGCCTGATGTTGCCCCGCCGGTTCGGCCGGCGGATCTCGAGCGGGCCGGCGCGTGGCTGGCCGGGCACGGACTCGCCGAGGCGCGGCCCACGCCGCTGCTGGCGATGCGCCTGACCGCCCGGCGACAGCGGCGCCTGGCCGCGGCTGTGCTGCTGGCGGCGTTCCTCATCCTCGTGGCGCTCGCCTACACCGGGGCCCTCGGCGGCTCCGGGGCGTACCGGCGCTGGTCGCTGCTGGCGGTGGCGGCGCTGGTGGCGGGGCTGGTGCTGGCGCAGGCGCTGCTGGACCGGTGGGTGCGGCGGGTCGACCGGCGGGCCGGTGCGACGTTGCGGCGGCGGGCCGCCCACCCGGTCCGGCTCGGCTGGCGCACCGTGCTCGGCGTGCCGCACGCCGCGTTCGCGGTGACGACGTTCGTGGGGGCGGCGGTGCTGGCGATCGGCGTGCTGACCGTGCGGGACCCCATGGCGCGCTACGCGGCACTGATCCTGCTCATCGGGCTGGGCGGGCTCGCGGCCGGCGTGGTCGTTCAGCTGCGGCACATCCTGACCCACGCCGTCGTCGCGGACGACGCGGACTCGCTCACCGCCGACGTCGTCATGCGGGTCGAGGACGCCCGGGACGTCGCCGTGCCGACCGTCGTGTGGTCGCTGCCCGTCGTGTCGGTCTTCAGTACCGCCTTCGGCTGGTGGAACGTCGCCTGGATCGGCTTCGTCGTCCTGAGCGTCGTCGCGTTGGCCCTGATCGACCGGCGAAGCCCGCGCTCCGGCGTGGTGGCGCGGCGCGCCACGGGTGCCCGGTGAGCCACATGATCGTCATCGACTCCACGTCGCCGGTGCCGCCGTTCGAACAGCTGCGCGCCCAACTCGCGCGGCAGATCCAGGAACAGACGCTGGCCGTGGGCGCCCGGCTGCCGACCATCCGCCGCCTCGCCGCGGACCTCGGACTGGCCGTCAACACCGTCGGCCGCGCCTACCGCGAACTGGAAGAGGCCGGCCTCATCGAGACCCGCGGATCGGCCGGCTCGTTCGTGTCCGCGGCCGGCGAACAGGGACGCGAGCGGGCCGGCCGGGCGGCCGCCGAGTACGCGGCCGTCATCGCCAGCGTCGGCATCGACACCAAGGAGGCCCTCCGCATCGTCCACGCGGCGCTGACCAAGGGCCTCGCGGTTCCCCCGGCCGCGCCCGAGCCGAACGAGGCGTGAGATGGCCGTTCCGCAGAGCCTGCCGCAGCGCGTCTTCGTGCTGGCGTACAACCCCGCCAAGGGCCGGCTCGGCCTGGACACCCACCTCGGCGCCATGCTGCGGGCGGCGGCCCTCGCCGACCTCCATCGCGGCGGCCTCATCGCCGACGAACGCGGCCGCGTGGTCGTCGGCGCCCGGCGCCCCTGCCCGGATCCCGTGCTCGTCGCGGTGCTCGAAGAGATCGCCGGCTCGAAGCCACGCGCCTGGCAGTCCTGGGTCTACCACGGGCAGCGCGCCGCCCGCGCCGCGGTACGCCGGCAGCTCGGCGACGACGGCTGGGCGAGGCTCGAGCCGCGCCGGATCCTGGGACTGTTCCCCACGGTCCGGGTGACCCTCCGCGACCCGCGTGTCCGCAAGGAACTCCTCGGCCGGGTCGACGCCGCCCTGAAGAAGCCCATCGGCCGGGTCGATCCCGCCGACGCCGCGCTCGCGGCCATCGTCGCCGCCGGCGACCTCACGCTCGTCCTCGACCGCGGCACGAGGCGGGTTCACAAGCGGCGCATCCAGGAGCTGACCGCGCTCAGCGGACCGGCCGTCCCCGCGCTGCGCGCGGCGGTCGAGGCGGCGGCGGTCGGTTAGCCGCCGCCCGGGGGCCGGAGACGGCGACGGCCGCACGCCCGGTCGGGAGCGTGCGGCCGCCTTACCGCCTGGGAGCGGTCAGAAGCGGGACCACTTCTGGTTCGCACCGCCGTGACAGTCCCACAGGATCAACTTGCCGCCGTTGTTGGGGTTCCAGCCGCTGACGTCGACGCACCGGTTGGCGCTGATGTTCACCAGGTCGCCGGCGCCGGAGAGGGTGAAGCGCTGAGCCGGGTTGCCGTTGCAGGTGACGAGGTTGACCTCGGTGCCGTTCGCGGTGCCGGCCCAGGCCGGGTCCATGCACTTGCCCATCGCCCGCACGGTGCCGTCGGCCGCGAACGACCACGCCTGCGCCGCGGTGGTGTTGCAGTCCCAGATCTGCAGCTTCGCGCCGTCGGCCGGGTTGGCGCCGGGGATGTCGATGCAGCGGCCGCTGTGAGCGCCCCGCAGGCGGACGGTGCCCGGCTGCGGCTGGCCGCCACCGGCCTCGTAGCGGGAGACGCGCACGTAGTCGACCAGCATCTGCTGCGGGAACTGGGTCGAGGCGTCGGGGTTGCCCGGCCAGTACCCGCCGACGGCGACGTTCAGGATCATGAAGAACGGGTGATCGAAGACCCAGCGGTTGCCGCCCAGCCGACCGGGGTCCACCCGGTGGTACTCGGAACCGTCGACGTACCAGACGATCGAGTTCGGCTCCCAGTCGACGCGGAACGTGTGGAAGTCGTCGGCCAGGGGGCGACCGATGTTGCGAGCCGCCGTGATGCCGCCGCCACCGGAGTAGCCCGGCCCGTGGATCGTGCCGTAGACGTTGTTCGGCTCCTTGCCGACGTTCTCCATGATGTCGATCTCGCCGGAGTTGGGCCAGCCCACGCTGCCGATGTTGTCGCCGAGCATCCAGAACGCCGGCCAGATGCCCTGCCCGCGCGGAATCTTGATGCGGGCCTCGAAGCGGCCGTACGCCTGAGTGAACGTCGCCGAGGTGAGCAGCCGGGCCGAGGTGTACTCGCACCGGCCGTAGTGGCACTGGTAGTTGTTCGGGTTCTCGCGGCGGGCCGTGATGACGAGGTTGCCGTTGCCGTCGTGCACCGCGTTGCTGGTGCTGTTGGTGTAGTACTGGAGTTCGTTGTTGCCCCAGCCGCTGCCGCCGGTGTCGAAGCGCCACTTCGACTGGTCGACGGCGTTGCCGGCCGGCGCGTTGAACTCGTCCTGCCACACGATGCCGCCGATGGCCGCCTCGGCCCGGTCGTTCTCGCCGGGCAGGACGAACACGGCGGTGAGGCCGACCGCGGTGACGGCGGCGAGGACGAACGCGAGAGTTCGCAAACGGGAACGGCGTCGAGCCACAGCAACTCCTTGAGCGGGGAAAGGGGAGAGAGCGCTCTCGGCCCGTAGTCTGCGAATCCGGCCGCGCCAAGGTCAATGTCCGTTAAGGGGCCTTTAATGCCACAGTTGCGCGCGGCGGCCCCTCAGTCGGCGCCGAGCAGTTCCCGGAAGTGCTCCAGCCGGAACGTCGCCTTGAACTGCGCCGTCGCCGCCGCGTCCAGCAGCCCGAACTCCGGCGCGTAGCCCACCCCGCCCGCCGGACCCAGGGTCAGCAGGATCCCGTCCGCGAACGGTGCGTAGGCGGTGAGCGGCCCGCCCTCGATCAGCGCGCGGATGTTCGCGGCGGCCGTCTCGCCCTGGGCCCCGGCGGCGCGGCCCATCTTCAGCTCCGGGGTGTCGTTCAGGTCGCCGACGGCGAAGACCCGCTCGTGGCCGTGCACCCGCAGGTGCTCGGTGACCGCGAGCCTGCCGTCGGGGCGGCGGGCGGTGGCCAGTTCGGGGGTCAGGTAGGTGGTCGGGACGGTGCTGCCGTAGCAGGGGAACCACAGGTCGGCCGCGAGAGTCTCACCGGCGCCGGTGCGCACCGTGAACGGGCGCACCGCGCCGGCCGGGGTGCGCGGCGGGGTGTCGAGCCTCGTGCCGAGCAGCACCCGCACGCCGAGTTCGTCCAGTTGACGGGCCAGGTCGGCGCGGAGTGCGTCCGGGAAGCGGCCGCCGAGCAGCTCCGGCCCGGGGTCGACGACTGTCACGGGCCGGCCCGGCCACGCGGCCGCGATCTCCCCGGCGAACTCCAGGCCGACGGCGCCGCCGCCTAGCAGCAGCACGCCGGAGGCCCGGTCGAGCGCCGTGTGCGCCGCGTGGAGGCGTTCGACCGCGGAAGCCTGTGCGGTGGCGTCGATCCGGGACGGGAACGGGCCGGTCGAGCCGGTGGCGAGGACGAGGTAGTCGGGCTCCAGACGTTCCCCCGAGGAAAGCCGGACCTCGTCGGGCCGCACCTCGACCGCGGCGTCCCGGACCACCCGGCCGCGGGACAGCAGTTTGTCGTAGGGAATGAAGATCCGGTCGGCCCAGGTCGGGTCGACCGCCGCGCGCAGGGTGGCGACGTTGTGCAGGAACGCCTCCCGGGGCTCCACCAGCGTCACGTCCGCGACCTCGTCCAGGGCCTTCGCCGCCGCGATCCCGCCGTAGCCGCCGCCCACCACAATCACTCTCGGGTCCATGCCCCGACCCTCGGCCGACCGGCGGCCGGCAGGGAGACCGCGCTCAGGGTGGTAGCCACGGGGACACCCACGCGGTGGCGGCGTTGTTACGGTCGATCGGGTGAACGACAACGAGCTGGGCACGTTCCTGCGCGCGCGACGGGCCGAGGTGACGCCGGCCGAGGTCGGGCTGCCGCCCGGCACCCGAAGGCGCACGCCCGGCCTGCGCCGCGCCGAGGTGGCGATGCTCGCCGGCGTCAGCGTGGAGTACCTGACCCGGCTCGAACAGGGCCGCGACCGGCACCCGTCGCCGCAGGTCCTGGCCGCGCTGGCCGGCCCGCTGCGGCTCACCACCGCCGAGCGCGCCCACCTGTACCGGCTGACCAGGACATCCGGCGGCAACAACTGCCAGGCGTTCGTCACCGAGCCGCCGCGGACCGTGCGGCCGGGTCTGCGGGCCGTGCTCGAGCGGCTCGAACCGGCCGCCGCCATGGTGGTCAACCAGGTCGGCGACGTGCTCGCGCACACGGCCGGGTTCCGCCGCCTGCACGGGCCGACCGGGCTGCTGGACGGCGACCCGCCGAACCTCACCCGGTACCTGTTCACCGACCCGCGCGCCCGCGACGCCTACCCGGACTGGGCCCACGTGGCCGACGAGCAGGTGGCGGCGCTGAAGGACGGTCCGGCCCGCGCCGGGTTCGTCGACGAGCTGACCGCGCTCGCGGGGGAGGAGTTCGCGGAGCGGGCCGTGCGGGTGCCCGGGCTGCCCCGCGCGCACGGGCTGCTGCGCCTGGCGCATCCCGCCGCCGGGCCGCTGCGGCTCGCCTACGAGATCATGGCGTTGCCCGGGGACGGGCTGCGGATGGTGGTGCAGTTGCCGGCCGACGAGGCCAGCGCCGACGCGCTGCGGGGGATCGCGCCGCTGCGGCTGGTCGCCGGCTGACGATTCTCTCGATGGAACGTCTTCCGCGCGGGCTTCTGAGCGTTCGCCTGACCTGGGCGGCCGGCGCTTCTTAGACTGCGGTGTGGCGTTGGTCCTGGTCGTTGAGGACAATCCGGAGCACCAGCGGGTCATCGCGGAGACCGTGCGGCGGCTCGGTCACAGAGTCGTGGTCGCCGACGACGGGCGTTCGGGGCTGGCGGCGGTGCGCACCCGGCATCCGGATCTCGTCATCACCGACGTGGACATGCCCGAGTTCGACGGGCTCGAACTGTGCCGGGCGATCCGCGGCTGCACGACGGCGGCACCGGCGGTCATCGCGATCACGGCGTTCCTCATGCCGGGGGATCCGAGTATCGCGGCGGCCGGGGCGGCGACGGTGGTGCGCAAGCCGTTCACGCTGGCCGAGCTGGGTGCGTCGGTTCGTGCGCACCTGCCCGTTCCCTCGGATGCAACCGACGCGGACCGTCCGCCGGCCGCGGACGTCCCCACGACGCAAGCCCCGGCCGCCTCGCAAGGCCCCTTCGCCACCACGGCTTTCGTCGCGGCGCTGCTGCAGAGCCTGGACACCGGGGTGGCGGCGTGCGGCACCGACGGGCGGCTGGTCGTGTTCAACGCGATGATGCAGGAACTGTTCGGCACGGAGAGCCTCGACGTGCTGCTGGACGAGTGGCCGGACCGGTTCACGCTGTGCCATCACGACGGGACGCCGCTGCGCGCGGAGGAACTCCCGCTGCGCCGCGCCCTCGGCGGGCAGGAGGTCTGCCAGTCGGACCTGCTCGCGTACGACCGGGCGGGGCAGCCGCGCTGGTTCACCGTGAACGCCCGGCCGATCCAGGAACCCGGCACGGGCACCACGATCGGCGCCGTCGCGGCGGTCCACGACATCACCGACGCGCACCGGACCCAGCGGTACCAGGACTGCGAGACGGCCGTGCTGAAGGTGCTCACCGAGACGCCCGACACCGTCGCGGCCGGCAACCGGATCCTGACCGCCATCGCCACGACGCTGGACTGGCCCTACATGGCGCTGTGGCTCGTCGACCCGGTGGTCGACCGGCTGCGTCGGGTCGCCGTGTACGCGGCGGAGGGCGAGGCGCCGCTGCCCGTGCCCGAGACGTTCGGCCCCGGCGAGTCGCTGCCCGGGGTGTGTTGGCAGCGCGGCGAACCGGTCTGGGCGCCGGACATCCACGCCCCCGACTCGCCGGTGTTGCCCGCCATCGCCGCCGCGTGCACCTACAAGTCGGCGGGCGCGGTGCCCGTGCGCAGCGGCGAACGGACCGTCGGCGTGCTGGTCTTCTTCGCCCACGACCGGCAGGAGCCCGAACCGGCGCTGGCGATCCTGATCAGCGGGGTCGCCGGACACATCGGCGCGTACCTGGAGCGCCGCCGCGCCGAGGAACTCTCGCTGCAACTGGCCGCCAGCACCGACGAGTACGTGGCCCTCGTCGGCCACGAGCTCCGCACGCCGCTGACCTCGATCGCCGCCTACACCGAACTGATCGCCGAGTCGCCGCCGGGCACCCCGGTGGACCAGGTGCGGGACCTGCTCGACGTGGTGCTGCGCAACACCGCGGTCCTGCGCACCCTGGTCGAACAGCTACTCGACCTGGCCGCCCTGGACTCCGGGCACGTCGGCCTGGAGTGCGCGCCGGTCGACCTGGCCGAGGTGGTCGGCGAGGCGGTCGAGTGCGCGCTGCGGGAGGCGCGGCCGAGGGACATCACCATCGACAGCACGCTGCACACCGGCGCCGTGGTGACCGGCGACCGGGACCGGCTCCGGCAGGTCGTCGACTGCCTGCTCGGGAACGCCGTCAAGTACAGCCCCGACGGCTCCGCCGTGACGGTGGGGCTGGTCGCCGGCCCGGACTGCGTCGAGCTGACCGTCGCCGACAACGGCATCGGCGTGCCCGAGGGCGAACGGTCCCGGGTGTTCCAGCGGCTCTACCGGGCCAGCAACGCCCGGCACAGCAGCAGCGGCGGCAACGGGCTCGGACTGGCGCTGAGCCGCACCGTCGTCGAACGCCACCACGGCAGCATCACGCTCGCGTCGACCGAGCCGAGCGGCACGCTGGTGACCGTGCGGCTGCCGGACGCGGGGTGCGGCGCCGGGTCGGACACGCTCGGCGCGTGAGGGGCGGCGGGCACCGAGGGCTCAATGTGGTCGGACTCGGTAGTGGGCCAGGAGGTAGCCGGACGGGGTGGGTTCGGCGCGGAGCGCCTCGAGCCGGATCGCCGGCAGCCCGTCGAGGAGCCGCCGCCCGCGTCCGGCGACGCAGGGCGCGATCACCAGCTTCAGTTCGTCGACGAGGCCGGCGGCCAGCAGCGCACGCGCGACCGAGATGCTCGCGTGGACGCCGATCTCGTCGCCGTCCTCCCGCTTGAGCTTCCCGACGAAGTCGGCCAGGTCGCCGTCGATCGCCGTGGCGCCGGCCCAGTCCCGGTCGAGCGGCGTCGAGGTGGCGACGTACTTCGGGACGCCGTTGATGAACGACGCGAACGGCTCGATGTCGCTCTCCGGCCAGTATCGGGCCCACTCGTCGTAGCTGCGCCGGCCGAGAACGACGGCGTCCTGCGTGCCGATCACGCGGGGGATGTTGGCGTCCACCACGTCGTCCCAGTGGCCGACGACGAAGGTGTCCGGGGCCTCGGCGACCCCGTCGAGGGAGACGAACTCGTAGACAACGACTTTACGCATGCCCGGGTGGACCGGCCGGGCGGCCGAAACTCATCGCGGGTCACTGCGCCAGTTCGGGGAGGTCGCGCAGTTGCCGGCGGGAGGTGATGCCGAGCTTGCGGAAGATGTTGCGCAGGTGGGCGTCGACCGTGCGCGGGCTGAGGAAGAGCCGGGCGGCGACCTCGTTCGACGTGGCGCCGGTAGCCACCAGGCGGGCGACCGACACCTCCTGCATGGTGAGCCGGTCGTAGGTGTGCCCGGTGCGGCTGCGCGCCCGCTCGCCGGTGGCGCGCAGTTCGTCGGCGGCCCGTGCGGCGAACGCCTCGAGGCCGGCGCTCGACAGCAACTCGTGCGCCGTGCGCAGGTGCCGGCGGCAGTCCCGGCGACGGCCCCGGCGGCGCAGCCACTCGCCGTACAGGAGGTGGGCGCGGGCGCGGTAGGGCAGCAGCGGGCTGTCGTCGAGGCGTTCGACGGCCTCGCGGTAGTGCTCCTCGTCGCCGGTCACCAGGCCCCGCGCGTACGCGGCGATGCCCAGGCCGGTGGCGGTCGCGCTCGCCCGGGTGCGTTCGGTCAGCGACTCCAGCGCCGTCGCGGCCGCGTCGGGCTCGCCGCAGCGCAGCGCCGCCTCGATCAGTTCGGGGAGGGCGATGCCGGTGAGGAAGAGGTCGCCGTCCGCGACGGCTCTGCGCGCCGCCTCCAGTGCCTCCTTGTATTCGCCGGAACCGTTGTGGAGCACGGCCGCCGGCCAGTGGATGTTCGCCGCGAGCTGGCCGGGTGCGTCCACTGTGGACGCCGCGAACAGCTCCGCCGCCTCCCGCTTGCGCCCCTGCCATGCGGCCAACTGGATGCGGTGGTAGCGCACGGGTGGGCCGCCGGACGCGTCGGCGATCGCCTCCTCCTCCGCGATGAACGCCATCGCCCGGCCGAGGTCGCCGGCGAGCACCGCGGCGGAGGCCGTCTGGGCGAGGCCGAGGCGCAGCACGAGCGGCGCACCCGACTCGCGGCCCACCTTCACGAGCCAGTCGGCGATGGCGGCATGCGCGTGCGGGTCCCACAGCTCCGACGCGAGCATGACGGCCAGCCCCGGCCGGGCCGTCCACTGTGGACCGTCGAGCACCTGGCGCAGCAGCGGCACGGCCGCCCCGTGCCCCTCGGTGTACAGCAGCCGCAACGCCTCCAGGAGGTCGTGCTCCTGCGACGGCGGCGCCGCGGCGAGGATCGCGGCCAGCACGCCGTCCGGGCGGCCGACGACCAGCCCCATGTCGAACGCGTCGAGGAACGACTCCCGGGACTTCGCGGCGTCGAGCGGCGCCAGCCGTACGGCCGCGCGCAGCATGTGACCCGGCCCGCCGTCGTCGGTGCGCCGCAGGAACGCGATCCGCCCCCGTAGCAGGTCGACCTGCGCCCGCCGCAGCTCGTCCAGGGCGGCGTTCTCCACGGTGGTCAGCAGCCGCGCGGCGGTGTCCGTGGCGCCGGCGTCCAGCTGCGCCCGCACCGCGGCGAGGGTGCGCTCGATGCGGGCGGCGGGGTCGAGCGACAGCGCGGCGGCCCGTTCGACGAACGCCGCCGCGGCCACGACCCCGCCGCGCGAACGGGCCCGGGCGGCGGAGCGCTCCAATTCGGCGGCGACGTCGTCGTCCGGGCCGGCACACGCCTGCGCGCGGTGCCAGGCGCGGCGGTCCGGGTCGGCGACCGGATCGGTGACCTCGCCGAGAACCCGGTGGGCGGTGCGGCGTTCGGCGTCGGACGCGGCGCGGTAGACCGCCGAACGGGCCAGCGGATGGCAGAACCGCACGTGCGTGTCGAACTCGACCAGCCCGCTCCCGGCGGCCGCGGCGCTGGTCGCCGCGACGTCCAGGTCGAGCAGCCGCGCGGCGGACCACAGCAGGCCGGGGTCGCCCGTGGGGTCGGCGCTCGCCACGGTCAGCAGCGCGCGCGCCTCCTGGGAAAGGGCGGCGAGCCGGGCGCGGAAGCTGTCCTCGATGCGGCTCGGCACGGAGGCGGCCGGCGGCGCGAACCCACCGGCGCGCGGCAGCACCAGCAGGGCCAGCGGGTTGCCGCGCGCCTCGGCGACGATCCGGTCCCGGACCTGTTCGTCCAGCGGGGTGCGGCTCCCGGCGGCCAGCAGCTCCCGCGCCTCGACGTCGTCGAGCCCGCCGATGTCGAGGGCCGGCAGTCCGTCCAGCCGGTCGAGGGCGGGGGAGGGGCGGGCCGCGAAGAGGACGGCGACGGGTTCCGCGTCGAGCCGCCGCGCGAGGAACGTCAGCGCCCGCGCCGAGGCGTCGTCGAGCCACTGCGCGTTGTCGACGAGGCAGAGCAGCGGGCGTTCGCGGGCGGCGGCGGCCACCAGGTCCAATGTGGACAGTCCGACGCGGAACAGCTCCGGCGTCCCCTCGACCAGCCCGAACGCCACCCGCAGCGCCTCCCGGTGCCGCGCCGGCAGCGCGTCGAGGCCGCCGAGCAGCGGCACGCACAGCCGGTGCAGCGCGGCGAAGGGCAGTTCCGACTCGAACTGCGCCCCGGACGCGTCGATGACCCGGAAGCCGGCCGCGGCCGCGCGGGCGTGCGCCAGCAGGGCGCTCTTGCCGATGCCGGCCTCGCCGCGCAGGACCAGCGCGCCGCCGTGGCCCGCGCGGGCGGCCCGGGCCAGCGCGTCGAGTCGCGCCCGCTCGTCCCCCCGGCCGACGAGTGCAGCTTGCGGCATGCGCTTACGGTAGGCGATCGGCGATTTTCACCGATGCGAACGCGCGCCGGTGCACGCGAACCTGGGACTTCCACCAGGAGGTTCGTCATGTTTCTCGGGCTCATCGGCGGCGATCTGACGCTCGCCTTCGCCGCCGCGATCGCGGCCGGGTTCGCCGGGCGCCGGGCCGGCCGGGGGCGGGCGCTGACGATCACCGCCGGCCTCGTCGCCGCGCGGCTGGTCATGGCCGTCGCCCTGCTGATCGCCGGCGGGTGGCCGCTGGTCAGCGACCGGGTGCTGATCGGCCTGCCGGTGGCGGTCGTGCCGATGGTGTGGGCGCTGGTCGCCACCCGCAAGGGCGCCGAGAACGCGGTCGCGGTGCACACCGCCGTCGCGGGCGTGTTCGTGTCGACGTGGTGGCAGTACGCCCCGCCGGCGCCGGCCGACCGGTCGATCGCCGTGGCGGTGTCGCTGCTGCTGCTCGGGGCCGCCGCGGGCGGTTCGGCGCTGCTGGTGCGGCTGCGGGCGGAGCACCGGCCGGCCCGGGCGCCGTGGCTCACGATCGCGGTCGTGGTGGCGCTCGTCGGCGGGTTCCTCGGCGGGGCGCGGACCGAGGCCGACGGCGGGGACCACCACCACGCGATCGATGCCCGGGACTGGGGCGGTGGCGGCGAGCGGACCGCCGCGCCGCGCCGGGTGAGCCAGTTCACCGCGCCCGCCGAGCGCGCCGCCGACGTGGCCGTCACCCTGGTCGCCCGCCGGACCACCATCCGGTCGAACGGCGGGAGCAGGCTCGACGCGTTGACGTTCAACGGCGTGGCGCCCGGGCCGGTGATCCGGGTGCGCCAGGGCCAGCTGCTGGAGGTCACGCTCCTCAACGAGAACGTCGCCGAGGGCGTCACCGTGCACTGGCACGGCATCGATGTGCCCAACGCCGAGGACGGGGTTCCCGGGCTCACCCAGGATGCGGTGCGGCCGGGTGGCCGGCACGTGTACCGCTTCGAGCCGGACCGCCCCGGAACGTACTGGTACCACACGCACAACAGCGCCGACGGGACCGTCCAACGTGGACTGTTCGGCGCGCTGATCGTCGATCCGGCGCAGCAGCCCGTGCCGGATCGCTTCGAGCGCACCATTTTCGTGCACGAGTGGCCCGACGGGACCACCGACCTGGTCGACACCGCGCGGCGGCAGCAGGTGGCGCCGGGGCGCATCGTGTATCTGCGGCTCATCAACAGTTCGACCGCGACACAACGGGTGGACACGGCCGGGACCCCGCTCGTGGTGGCCGCGCTCGACGGCAATCCGATCGACGGCGCCACCGAACTGCCGGCGGGGACGGCCTTCGAGCTGGCCGCCGGCGGACGATACGACCTCACCTTCACGATGCCCGACCGGCCGGTGACGATCCGCGGCGACGGCGACGCGGTGACGGTGCTGAGCCCGGGCGGCGACGCGGGTCCGGCGGCGGCCGGGGACGGTCCGCTCTTCGACCCGGCGGGCTACGGCACGCGCCCCGCGCAGCCACCGCTGAAAGGCCGCTACGACCGGGACTTCACGCTGATCCTGGAGGACGGCTTCGCGCTGCAGGACGGCATCCCCACCTACGGCACGCTGATGAACGGCCGCCTCGTGCCGCACGTGCCGACGCTGATGGTGGCCGACGGCGACCTGGTGCACGTGCGGATCGTCAACCGCAGCATGGACGACCACCCGATGCACCTGCACGGGCACCGCGTCCTGGTGCAGCGCCGCGGCGGCGAGCCGACCACCGGCAGTCCATGGTGGACGGACACCCTGAACGTCGCACCGGGTCAGGTGTTCGACGTCGTCTTCCGCGCCGACAACCCGGGGGTGTGGATGGACCACTGCCACAACCTGGAGCACGCGGCGAACGGCATGATCATGAACCTGGCCTACGCCGGGGTGAACACCTGAGCCGTGCCCCCACGGGACAGCGACCCCGTTCGATGCCCGGTAGCGTGACGGCGATTCAGGCACCGACGCACTGGGGGACAGATGTCAGCAAGAGCACGGAAATTGCGGCGGATGGCGCTGGCCGCGGCGGTCGCGGGAGCCGCCGCGGCGGCGCCACTGTCGTTCCCGGGGGCCGCTTCGGCAGCCGCCGACCCGCAGCTCGTGGCGGCGTACGGGTTCGACACGGCCGCCACGGCCACGCTCGACGCGAGCGGCAACGGGCACACCGGCACGCTGGAGGGCGCCGCGTGGGCGGCCGGTGGCGCGTTCGGCGGCGCGCTCTCGTTCGACGGCACCGACGACCGGGTGGTCGTACCCGGCGACAGCGGGCTCGACCTGGCGGCCGGCTTCACGCTGGCGGCCTGGGTCAAGCCGGGCGGCGGTGACGGCTGGCGCACGGTCCTGCTCCGCGAACGCGGCGACGGGCTCGCCTACGGCCTCTACGCCGGCAGCGAGTTCGGGGGCCCCGACGCGGCGCTCAACACCGGCGGCTCCGACGTGAACCTCGGCACCGAGGGCGCCCTGCCGGTCGGCGCCTGGTCGCACCTGGCGGCCACCTACGACCCGGCCGTCGGCCTGAAGCTGTACGTCGACGGCGTTCTCGCGGCCGAGGTCGAGGAGCACGGCACACCCGCCGCGGACGGCGCGGGCGACCTGAGCATCGGCGGCAACGCCGTCTGGGGCGAGTACTTCCAGGGCCTCATCGACGAGGTGCGCGTCTGGGACGGCCCGCTCGCGGCGAACGCCGTCGCGCTGCTGCCGGACAGCTCGGTGGCCCCGACGGCCGGCGCCCGCCCGCGCATCGCCGCACCGCCGCGCGGCACCCGGGTCGGCGGCACGGTCTTCGTCCGGGCGACCGCGTCCGGCGCGCCGACGGCGGTGCAGTTCCTGCTCGACGGCGCTCCGCTGGGCGCGCCCGTGCAGTACCGCTTCGGCGTCGGCTACGCCGTCGACTGGACCGCCGGCGGTGCCACGGCCGGCTGGCACGCACTGGGCGCGCGGGCGCTCTACGCCGACGGCAGCAGCCTCGACTCGGCGCCGTTCGCCGTGGACGTGGCGGCGGTCGACCCGACCCTGCTCGGCGCGTGGGGCTTCAACGAGTCGGGTCCGGCCTACGACTACTCGGGTCGCGGCAACCGGGCGACGCTCAACGACGTCTCGACCGCCTCGCCCGGCGAGTTCCGCACCGGCCTGCGCAAGAACGGCGAACTGGGCTCGGCACGCGTCAACGACGTGCCGGAACTCTCGCCGGGCGGCGCGCTGACCGTGTCGGCCTGGGTCCAGCCGTACACCGACCTCGACGGCACGCAGCCGCTCGTGGTCAAGCGCGCGTGGGGCGGGCCGATCGAGTACGGGCTCTTCGCGGCGCGGGACAACGGCGGCGTCACCGGTGTGATCACCACGGACGCGGGCACGTTCACCGTCACCGCCGGCGACCTGAACGTCGGCCAGCCGGCACACGTGTCGCTCACCTACGACGGCGCCGCGCTGCGGCTGTTCGTCGAGTACACCGAGGTCGCCTCCGTGCCGGCGGAGGGGACGGTCATCGACGGCACCGGCCAGCTGTCGATGCTCTCCGCCCCGGGCAACGGGCAGTACGACGAGTACCTCGGGGTGCTCGACTCGGTGCGGGTGTACAACCGGGCCCTCACCGCCGAGCAGCTCGCGTCGGACAACACGCCGGCGTAGCCGGGCACGGCCGCGGGCGGCGCATCCGTTGCGCCGCCCGCGTTTCCGCTCAGCTCGGGCTCACCGTCGGCGGACGGAACGTCGGGGTCCCGGGCGAGACGGAGATCGCCGGGCCCGGGTCCGGTTCGCCGTCCGGCGGGTACGGCGGCGGGCTGGCCTGGATGCCGTCGCCGCGCTGCCGCTGGTCGGTGCTGCCGACCACGGCGCCGGAGGCGTCCCGCGCGGTGAAGAGCACGGCCGTGCTCGCCGGACCGCTCGGCACGCCGGTCGGCTCGGCGAGCGGGCCGTCGCGAGAGATCCAGAAGACCGTGACGTCGGGGACGCCCGGCACGCGGGCCGTGTTCGCGATGACCGTCCGCCCGTCGACCGCCACCTCGACCCGCGCGTCCGCCACGCCGACGACGCCGTAGTCGATGACGCCGCCGCGCCCGTCGGGGAGTTCCACGACTCTCGGCGTGAGCGATCCGGGCAGGATTACCAGGACGGGCCGCAGCTCCCGGAACCGCTCGTGAGACGGGTCGGAGAGGGCGCCGCGAAGCTCCGCCCTGGATTCGCCGTCGATCCGGATGTTCGGATCGGGCGCGCGATGGAAAAGGAGCAGTTCCTCGTCGCCCACGGTCAGGCCGGTGACCAGCGCCGGGCCGACGAACGGGTGCGCCGTCGGGCTCGGCGTGGGACCCGGTGCGGGGCGCGGGGCACCCGGCTGCATCGCCACCAGCGTCCCGACGGCCAGCGCCGGTGCCAGCGCGGCGACCGCCACGGTCAGCGGACCGCGCCACCGGCGCCGCCCCGCACGCGCCTTCACCCGGGCGAACGTCACCCGTGGCGCGAGGCCCTCGGTCTCCTCGACCAGCTGCTGCCGGAGATCGTCAACGGTGTACATCACGCTGTCTCCTGCTTCTCGACGACAGTGCTGAGGCCCGGGTCGACCCGCAGCTTGCGCAGCGCCCGCGCATGTGCGCTCTTGACGGTGCCGAGCGCCACGCCCAGGTCGTCGGCGGTCTGCTGTTCGGTGAGGTCCAGGTAGTAGCGGCAGACGATCACGGTGCGTTCCCGGCGGGTCAGCTGGCGCAGGGCCTCGGCGAGGCTGGTCCGCGCGACCGCCGCGTCGGCCGGGTCGGGGCCGGCGGCCCGCCGCTCCGGGAGCCGGTCGGTGGGTCGTTCGCGGCGCAGCAGCCTGCGCCACCAGTCGCTGTGCAGGTTGACGAGGATCCGCCGCGCGTAGGCGTACCCGTCGCCGTCCACGATCCGTGGCCACGCCGTGTAGGTGCGTACGAGCGCGTTCTGGGTCAGCTCCTCGGCCTGCCCGGCGTCGTAGGTGAGCAGGTAGGCGACCCGGTAGAGGCGGTGCGCGCTGGCGCTCATGAACGCCGCGAACTGCTCGTCGGGTCCGCTGCTTTCGGGTCTTCGCAACGTCACGCCCCTCCCTACTCCGCGGGGCCGGGAAAGGTTCTCCGTCGAGAAGCATCGGACGGGATGTCATTCTGGTCGCCATGCGACCGACCGCCGCACTGCGCATCTTCGGACCGATCGTGCTCGCGATCGCGGCGGTGGGCCTGGTCGTGGTCAACCTGCCGCACGACACGCCGCCGCCGACCCGCAAAGCCGTGACGGACGGGGTGCGCAGCGTCATCTTCGTCAACGGCGACGGCATGGCCGCCGCGCACCGCGAGGCCGGCCGGCTCTTCCACGCCGGGTTCGACGGTCAGCTGGTGATGGATCAGCTGCCGTTCTCCGGGCAGCTCACCACCAGCCCGCGAGATCCGGCGTCGGCGGTCACCGACTCGGCGGCCGGGGCGGCGGCGTGGGCCACCGGGCAGCGCACCTACAACGGCGCGATCAGCGTGGACGTCGACCGCAAGCCGCTGCCGACCCTCGGCGCCCAGGCGAAGGCGGCCGGGAAGGCGACCGGGCTCGTCACCACCGCCCAGGTCACCGACGCCAGCCCGGCGGCGTTCTTCGCCAGCACACCGGAGCGCGGCGCGCAGGACGAGATCGCCCGGCAGTACCTCGAGGTCAGCCGTCCCGACGTGATCCTCGGCGGGGGAGAGGACTGGTGGCTGCCGGCCGGCACGCCCGGGGCCTATCCCGACCGGCCGGCCGTCGACCCGGACGAGCAGAGTCGCGGCAAGAAGGGCAACCTGGTCGAACGCGCGAAGAAGGCCGGCTACCGCTACG
Organism: Virgisporangium aliadipatigenens; assembly: GCF_016863615.1. Classification (GTDB taxonomy): domain Bacteria; phylum Actinomycetota; class Actinomycetes; order Mycobacteriales; family Micromonosporaceae; genus Virgisporangium; species Virgisporangium aliadipatigenens. The sequence continues at coordinate 28,583 of NZ_BOPF01000034.1, forward strand.
TCTCCAACGGTGCGGACCTGGACCGGGCCGGCGACGGCAAGCTGCTCGGCCTCTTCGGCAACGAGGAGCTGTTCCAGCAGCGCGGCGAGGGGCTCGGCGACGCCTACGAACCACCGGTCAGCCTCGCCGCCATGACCGGCAAGGCGCTGGACGTGCTGGGCCGCGGCGACAGCGGCTTCTTCCTCTTCGTCGAGGAGGAGGGGATCGACGAGTTCGCCCACCACAACAACGGCACCCGGGTCCTGCAGGCCGTCGCGGCGCTCGACGCGGCCGTCGCGGTGGCGCGGCGGTACGTGGCCGAACATCCGGACACCCTGCTCGTCGTGACCGGCGACCACGAGTGCGGCGGCCTCACGATCGGCTCCCCGGGCGACGGCCCGTTCCCGGTCAAGGGCAGCGGCCTGACGTTCACCATGGGCTGGAGCACCGACCAGCACACCGGCGTCGACGTGCCGGTGACGGCCGAGGGGCCGCAGGCGCAACGCTTCACGGGCAAGCACCCGAACACGTTCGTGCACGACGTGCTCGCCCCGCTGCTGACCTGAGCCCCGTCCTACGGACAGCGAACGGGGGCGGGCCGCGCGGTCCGCCCCCGTCCCGTGCCGCGGCTACCGCGGACAGCCCAGCTCGGACAGGATGCCGTCCCAGGTGCGACGGCTGGCCATCAGGTCGCTCCACGCGCCCACGGTGACGCGGGCGAGGTCGCGCTGCCGCGGTGTCCAGAGCGGCACGGTCTCGTCGACCATGACGATCGGCACGGCTGCGGTCTCCCAGTCGGCCATGGCACGGTCGAACCGTTGTGCGGCACGCGCGTAGCGGGTCCTGGCTCGGGCGATGTCTCGTGCGAAGCGTGCCGGATTCATGCCCCCATTCTATCGAACACGTGTTCTAAGAACGATCACATTTGGGCCGTGTCGCGGAGTGCGGTCACCCCCTTGACGCAACTGGATGGTTGCCATAGTTTGGCAACTGAAGGGTTGCTATAAGGAGGGGTCATGTTGCCTGACGTCGTGGACCGGAACGCCTACGAGGCGGAGATCGACCGACTGCGGATCCGGGAGAAGGCGCACACCCGGGAGGGTGACGCGATCGCGGCGGCCCGCCGGCGCCTGCCCATGGTCGAGGTGGACGCCGGCCTGCCGCTGGTCGGGCCCGACGGCCCGCTCACGCTGCTCGACGCGTTCGAGGGGCGGCGGCAGCTCGTCGCCTACTACTGGATGTGGCACGCCGGCCGCAGCGCCGCGGAGCAGTGCCAGGGCTGCACCTGGTGCGGCAGCCAGGTCGGCGAGCTCTCCTACCTGCACTCGCGGGACATCACGTACGCGATCTTCGCCCAGGGGCCGTACCCGGAGAGCCGCCGCTACCGCGACTTCATGGGCTGGGAGATGCCCTGGTACTCGGCCGACCCGTCCAAGGAACGGCTGCTCGTCGGCCGGCACGTCGGCATGATGCACATCGTCTGCTACCTGCGCGACGGCGACCGCGTCTTCGAGACCTGGTGGACGACGCGGCGGGGCGTGGAGGCGCTGGACAACTCCTACGCGCTGATGGACCTGACGGCGTTCGGGCGGCAGGAGCCGTGGGAGGACTCGCCCGCCGGTCGGCCGCAGGGCTTCGGCGAGGGCGCCATGAGCCGCGACGGGCGCCCCATCCCGCAGTGGTCCCGCCTCGCCGCCGGACGCTCCGACGACCTCACCGGTCCGGTCGGCTGAGCCGCGCCAGGGCGGCCTCGGCGCGGGCCCGCTCCTCGGGCCGGTCGATCTCGTGCGCCAGTGCCAGCGCGGCCTCGTGGCGGGACACCGCCTCGGGCACCCGGCCCTGGGCGGCGAGCGCGTGGCCGAGGCCGTTCAGGGCGCAGGTCTCGCCGTAGCGCTCGCCCAGGGCGGCGAAGAGCAGCAGGGCGTCCTCGTAGTGGCCGACGGCGTCGGCGTGGCGTTCCAGCATCACGAGCGCGTCGCCGAGATTGTTGAGCGCGGTCGCCTCCCCGCCGGTGTGGCGCAGTTCGCGGAAGATGGCCAGGGCGCGCCCGCCGTGGTCGAGGGCGGCGGCGGGCTCGTGCAGGCGGGCCGAGACGCTCGCCAGGTTGGTGAGCGTGTTGGCCTCGCCGACGCGGTCCCCGAGCGCCACGAACTTCGCCAGCGCCAGCCGGTGGAACGCCGCCGACCGCTCGGGCGTACCGGCCGAACCGTGCACCACGCCGAGGTTGCCCAGGGCGCGGGCCTCGCCGCGGGCGTCGCCGAGCCGGCCGCAGAGCGACCGCGCGCGTTCGAGGTGGTCGATCGCCTCGGTGTGCCGGCCGAGCTGCCAGCACACCACCCCGAGGTTGGTGAGCGCGGTGGCCTCCGCGCCGCTGTCCCCGATCAGCCGCGCCACCTGCTGCGCCTCGGTGTGCACCGCGAACGCGTCCGCCGGATAGCCGCCGTTGTCCAGGTACGAGTAGAGGATCGCGGCGAGGCGGACGGTGTGCTCGGGCCGGCCGTTGCGCGCCGCGTGCAGGCAGACCGCCACCAGCGTGGCGCGTTCCGCGTCCAGCCACTGGAGGGCGGCCTTCGGGTCCTGCAACGCGGGATCGGTGGGCGGGCGCTCGGGCAGCGCCGGCCGCCGGTGCGCCTCCGCGGGGTACAGCGCGTCCATCGCCGCGGCCGCCCCGTACAGATAGTGGGCGAACAGGCGGTGCAGCGCCTGACGCCGTTCGACCGGACGATCCTCCTCGCGGGCGCGGACATCGGCGAACGCGCGGACCAGGTCGTGCAGGACGTACCTGCCCGTGACCGGCTCCTGCACCAGCGACTCGCCCGCGAGATGCCGCAGGTGAACGGCGGCCGCGTCCACGTCGGCGCCGAGCAGCGCGGCGGCCGCGTGGTCGTCGAGATCCGGCCCGGGATGCGCGGCCATGCGCCGCAGCAACGTCTGCCGCGCGGCCGGCAGGTGCTGGTACGACAGGTACAGCGCCAGCTCGACGCCGCTGTCGAGCCGGCGGTGCTCGTGGCGTTCGTCCAGGCGGTCGGCGTGGTCGGTGACCGTCCACCCGGGCGTGGCCGTCATCTGGCCGGCGACCACGCTCAACGCCAGCGGCAGGTGCCCGCAGCGCCGCGCCACCCGCCGGTACGCCGCGCTGTCGGAGCCCACCGCCACGCTCGGAACGGCGCCGGCGAGCAGCCGTTCGGCATCGTCCTCGCTGAACACGTCCACGTCGACGTGTGCCGTCCCGGGCGGCCCGGTGATCCGGCGGCGCGACGTCACCAGGGTGAACGACCCCGGGCCGGGCGGCAGCAGCGGCCGCACCTGCTCCTCCCCGGCGGCGTTGTCCAGCACGACGAGGGTGCGGCGGTGCGTGAGACGTTCCCGGAAAAGGGCGGACCGGGCCTCGACGCCGTGCGGGATCTCGTGGCCGGAGAGCCCCAACAGCCGCAGGAACCCGTCCAGGACGGCGGCCGGCTCGGCCGGCGGCTGCCCCGGATCCGGGTGGAACCCGCGCAGGTCCACGAAGAGCGTCGTGTCGAAGCGGCGCTGCGCGGCGAGCAGGTGCCCGGCGTGCACCGCCAGGCGGGTCTTGCCCACGCCCGCCATCCCGACGAGCACGCACACCCCGGCGTCCCGCGCGGTGATCAGGGCGAGCTCGGCGCGCCGGCCGGTGAACGCCGCGACGCCCTCCGGTAATCGGTCGAGCACGCGCACCTGGGCCGCCGCCGCGGTCTCGGCGAGGCTGACCCGCAGCGCCTGCCGCCAGTGCGCCAGGTACGAGGTGTCGTCGTGCAGCGCCCGCACGACGGCGAGCACGAGTTCGCCGTTGATCCGGCGCCGGCCGGTCTTGAAACAGTCCACGACCGTCCCGCGGCGGGCCGACTCGTGGGCGGGTCGACCGGCGGCCTCACCTCGGGCGTTGATCCGCCGGGTGATCGTCTCGAACGACGGGTCGCCGGCCCAGAGCTTGAGCGCCCGTAGGCAGCCGACCAACTCGTCGAGGCTGCGGGCGAGCCCCGGGTCGGGTGGATCCGCAGGGGTCACAGCGACCACCTCCCCGTGGCCGAACATGCTACCGGCGGGGCCCGCGTCGGGGTGTCCTCAGCGGCTGATCAGGAAGGCGCGCAGCCGCTGCAGGGGCGGCATGAGCACGAAGACGACGACCGGCACGGCGATGCCGGTCATGACCAGCGTCCGCAGGATCATCGGCGCCCCGGCGAGAACGCCGCTCAGCAGGAGCTGCAGCACGACCAGGGTGGGAAAGACGGCGACCCAGATCATCAGGGTCAGCTGGGGCTTCGTGGCGGGTGCGGCCGGGTCGGCGTTCATCGTGGTGCTCCTTCGGTGGCCGGCGGGGTTCGGCTTACCTCAGGAAGCTTAGTTAAGCATGTTGAGCTATGCAAGAGGGATCGACGTTCGTGCGGGATCGTTTGGGATCGGCCCGAGACCACCGTCGATGCGCTGGGATCGGACGCATGGACCGTGAGCAGCGGGGTCGGGGGTACTGCTCGGCCTCATTCGTCGTCGTGCTCGAAGCCGCGCGGCGGACATCCGTACGACCGTGGGACCTTCCGTGCAGCGCGACGCTGCCGAAACGCACGGCCTTCATCCGCTTCCGCACGGATCTGAACGGGCCGCGCCGCCGGCGGCGCGGCGATCCGCGGTAGCCGGGACGGCGGGAGGCCCCGCGCGCCGGTGTGGGAACGGCGGGCGGGGCCTCCCCGGTGGAGGGCGGGCTCAGATCTTTCCGGTGCCCGCGCCGGCCGTCACGGTGGCCTTCACGGTGTTGTTCGCCTCCGGGGTGTACGAGTACGGGATCGCCGCGACGCTCGCGCCGTTGCGGACCTGCTCGGTGCCGGAGTTCACCCGGTAGTTGTTGAGGACCTTGAGGTTGCCCGGGTCCGAGTCGCCGGTCTGGGTGACCGTCGGGTTCGCCACGTTCTCGAAGTAGTTGCGCTCGACGAAGACGCCGGCGTTCATCGTCGACGCCACGCCGTAGGAGCCGATGTTGCTGTAGTAGTTGTTCAGCACGTGCACCGGGTTGGCGAAGCGCACGCGCGGGTGCCGCTGGTTGGTGCCCTCGAACCAGTTGTGCACGTAGGTCACGCGCAGGTGGCCCAGGTCCTGCGACGAGTTGCCGTCGTCGTGGCCGAGCAGCATGGACTTGTCGTGGTTGTGCAGGCGGTTCCACGACACCGTGATGAAGTCCGAGCCGCGCTTGATGTCGATGAGGCCGTCGTAGCCGTTCGACAGGTCGTTGTGGTCGATCCACACGTTCGTGGTGTTGGTCTGCACGTTGATCGAGTCGTCGGCCGCGTTCCGGAACACCAGGTTGCGGATGATGATGTTGCGGACGCCGGAGAGGTTGAGGCCGCCGCCGGTGATGCCGGAGCCCGATCCGACGCCGATGACCGTCTTGTTGGACGCGACGTTGTACATGCCGGAGATCGTGATGAGGCCGCTGACCCGCACCGTCTGCGAGGTGCTGCTGCTCAGTGCGGACTTCAGGGCCGAGGCCGACGTGACGGTGACGACGGTGCTCGACGAGCCGCCGGTGGTGCCGCCGTTCAGGCTCGCGTAGCCGACCGGGCTGCTCTCCGCGGCGAACGCGGTGCTCTGGCCGGCGAACAGGATCCCGCCGGCGGCCAGGGCGGTGGCTGCTGCGGCGGCGGCGATCGTGATCCGGCGGCGGACCTTGGTCTGAGACATCGGGTGTCCTTCCTTGGTGTAGCTCGGGGGTAGGGGCGACCGCCGGAGGGGTGGCGGGCGATGCGCCCCGTGCTGCTACTGGCCAGGAAAGCGCTTTCCGGTTCCGAACGCTAAGCGGACGATTTGGTGGCTGTCAATATTTGCGAGGCTGTGCCCTATGGGCGTTCTCGACGTGACCGCGTGAGCTTGTTGCCGTTCGGGGGAATGGCTGCGGACTGAGGTGAAATATTCACCGATCGCCGTTCCCGCCGGAGCGCCAGCGCGGCGAGCCCGCCGACCGGGATGAACAGCCAGCACGAGATCAGCCGGTAGATCAGCACCGCCGCGGCGGCGCCGACCGCGGGCGCGCCGGCCGCCGTGAGCCCCGCGGCGAGCGCGGCCTCCACGACACCCACCCCGCCCGGAGTGAGCGGCACCTGCCGCACGATCTGCACGCTGAGATACAGCCCGGCCAGCGCCGGCACCGTCACCGGCAGGTGGAACGACCGCGCCACCGCGATCAGGCACACGAGATCCGCGAACCACTTCCCGGCGCAGAGCAGGAGCAGGACCACCCAGTCCCGCACCCGCAGGGCGGCGGCGGCGCGCCACGCGTCGCGGACGGCGTTCAGGGTGGCGTGGAGGTAGCGGGTCGGCCGGTCGGCGTCGGCCGGGGCGTCGCGCTGCGGAGCCGGGCGGGCCGCGAACCGCCGACCCGCCACGACGGCCGCGACGGTCAGCACGGCCAGCCCGCCCACCACGACCAGCGGCCGGCGGTCCGGGCTCCCCGCGGCGCCGCGGGCCACCAGCGCCAGCCCGCCGACGGCGTACAGGAGGGCCAGCCCGCCGATCGTGGCGAGCCCGGAGATCACCACGGACGCGGCGGCGAGTTCGGCGGGCGCGCCGGAGCGCCGGTACCGCCGCACGGTGTACGCCGTCGCGACGGCCGGCCCCGCCGGAACGCTGATCGACAGCGCGCTGCCGACGAGCACGATCGCGCCGACCCGCCACCGCGCCATCGGCACGCCCAGCCCGTGCAGCAGCCGCCGCTGCGCGAGGGCGAACGACCCCACCGACGCCACCTGCGCCAGCACCGCGAAGAACAGCCAGTCGACCCGGGCGCCGGCGAGCGCGCCGACGATCTCGTGCGCGCCGGGCAGCCGTCCGCGCAGCCCGTAGGCCGCGAGCGCCACCACGACGACCGCGACGACGACGAGCCGCATTCGCCGACGGGAGCGGGCGGGCGACGGCGTCGGAGGGTCGGCCACGCGCCGATACTGCCAAACCCGATCGCCTCGCGGTCACCTCCGCCAGGGCGTCGTGAGCGACATCTCCAGCGCGTGCGGGCCGGGCGCCTGCTGCACCGCCACCGCCACGACGACGGCGGCGACCAGCATCAGTACGCCGACGACCGTGGCGGCGGTGATCAGCCACAGCTGCTGATCGCGTTCCGGGGTGTCCATGAGCGGGGCAACGAACCGGGTACCCGCCCGGCTACGGGACGGGGTGTGCCACCCGGGGACTCGTCCCGAGGGGGAAGACGTGGGAAGCTTTCGGAATCTCGAAGTGATCACGGGGGAGGGTCATGTCCGAGGCGTTGATCGTCTGCGAGAGCCTCGTGCGCATCTACCAGACCGGCTCGATCGAGGTGCAGGCGCTGCAGGGGCTCGACCTCGTGGTCGAACGAGGCGAGTTCGTCGCCGTCGTCGGCGCCTCCGGCTCGGGAAAGTCGACGCTGCTGTCGATCCTCGCCGGCATCGACGCCCCGACGGCCGGCCGCGCCCGGGTCGACACGTGGGACCTGCTGGCGATGACGCGCCGCGACCGGGTGCACTACCGGCGCCGGACGGTCGGGTTCGTGCGGCAGCAGACCGCGTCGAACCTGGTGCCGTACCTGACCGCGCGGCAGATGGTCGACCTGCCCATGACGGCGTCGCGGACCCCGGCCCGGGTGCGCCGGGACCGGAGCATGCAGCTGCTGGAGACGCTGGGTGTCGGCGCCTGCGCGGACCGCAGGCCCGGGCAGCTCTCCGGCGGCCAGCAGATGCGGGTGGCGATCGCGGTGGCGCTGGCCAACGAGCCGCACGTGCTGCTCGCCGACGAGCCGACCGGCGAGCTGGACACCGCCACGTCCGGTGAGGTGTTCGCGGCGATGCGCGACGTCAACCGTTCCCTCGGAGTGACCGTGGTGGTGGTGACGCACGACCCGGCGGTCAGCGGCCAGGTCGAACGGACCGTGGCCATCCGGGACGGCCGCACGAGCAGCGAGGTGCTGCGCCGCACGGCGACCAACGACGACGGCGACACGCACGTGATCGCCGAGGAGTACGCGGTGATGGACCGCGCCGGGCGGGTGCAGGTGCCGCGCGAGTACCGCGAGGCGCTCGACCTGACCCGCCGGGTGCGCCTGACGCTGGAGGCCGACCACGTGACGATCCACCCGGACAAGGCATGACCGGGCCGCTGCTGAAGGTCGCCGGGGTGCACCGCCGCTTCGGGTCCGGACCCGCCGCCGTCCACGCGCTGCGCGACGTCTCCTTCGAGGTCGCGGCAGGCACGATGGTCGCCCTGGTCGGGCGTTCCGGCTCCGGCAAGACCACTCTGTTGAACGTCATAGGCGGGCTCGACCGCCCCGACGAGGGCACCGTCCACGTCGAGGGGACCGAGGTGACCGCGCTCGACGAGGACGGCCTGTCCCGGCTGCGCAGGGAGAAGGTGTCGTACGTGTTCCAGACGTTCGGCCTCATCCCGGTGCTCTCGGCGGCGGAGAACGTCGGCGCCCCGCTGCGCCTGGCCCGCACCCCGGCGGCCGAGCGGGAACGCCGCGTCGCCATGCTCCTGGATCTGGTGGGCCTCGCCGACCACGCGCAGCAGCGCCCCGACGAACTCTCCGGCGGCCAGCAGCAGCGGGTGGCGATCGCCCGCGCCCTCGCCGCCTCACCGCGGCTGCTCGTCGCCGACGAGCCCACCGGCCAGTTGGACGCCGAGACCGGCCTGTCGGTGATGGCGCTGCTGCGCGGCGTGGTCGAGTCGGAGGGCGTGACGGCGCTGGTCTCCACGCACGACGCGGTGATGATGGCCCTCGCCGACCGGGTGATCCACATCAGCGACGGGCGTCTAGAAGGGTGATCGCTCTCGTCGCCCGGCGCGCCCGCGCGCAGTGGCAACTGCTCGCCGCCCTGCTGGCGGTCGTCGCGCTCGGCGCCACCCTGCTCGGCACGTGCGCGCTGCTCGTGACCCGCACCGCCGAACGCGCCACCGAGGTCGCCGCCCAACGCGCCACGCCGGAGCAGGTGGAGGTGACCGCCTACACGGTGACCGTCAAGGGGCCGGACGCGCGGTCGGTCGCCGACGACACGCTCGGCGTGCTGACGTCGGCGCTCGCGCCGTTCCCCGTCGCGACGACGACGCTCGCCTCGTCGGTGCTGCGGCCGTTCGCCTCGGCCGACCTGACCGGCATCGGGGCCATCCCCGCCGCGTACCTGTCCGGGATGGCCGACGTGTCGCGGCGCACCGCCCTCGTGGAGGGGCGCTGGCCCGCCGCCGGGGCGACGCCGTTCGAGGCCGTCGTGTTGGAGCCGACGGCGCGGGCCCTCGGCATCGGGCCCGGCTCGCGGGTGCCGCTGGGTAAGGAGTTCGCGGTCGATCCGGCCGGTCCGCTGGACGTGACCGTCGTCGGCGTGGTGCGCGCACTGCCCGGCACCGGCTGGGAACGCGACCCGCTGGAGGCGACCGGCCTGCGGTTCAACCACCGCGACTCGCGCTTCGGGCAGCCGCTCGATGCATACGGGCCGTTCATCGTGGACATCGGCGATCTGCTGGCCGGCGGCTCCACGCTGGACCGCCTGGAGGTCACGGCCGTGCCGGACTTCGCCACCGCGGCGCAGCGCGACCTCGACCGGGTGGCCGCCGCCCTGTCCCGCGCCGACAAGCGGCTCAGCGCGACGCTCGGCAAGCGCGTGCAGATCGAACGCATCTCCTCCGCCCTGCCCGCCACGCTGCGCATCGCGCGCAACCAGCAGCGGGTGACGGCCGCGACGGTGCTGGCGGTGGCCGTTCTCGGTGGGGTGCTGACGGCTGTCGCGCTGGCGCTGGCCGGGCGGCTGACGGCGGGCGTGCGCGACGGCGAGGCCACGCTGCTGAGCGCGCTCGGGGTGAGCCGTGCGCAGTTCGCGCTCGTGTCGCTGGCCGAGTCGGCGGCGCTGGCCGTGCTCGGGGCGGCGCTGGCGGTGCCCGGTTCGGCGCTGCTGCACGCCGGACTGAGCCGGCTGCCGCCGCTGTCCACGGCCGGGCTGCGGACCGGGCCGGCGCTGTCCGGCGCGCAGGTGCTGACCGTGTGCGGGGGAGCGCTGGCGCTGGCCACGGTGCTCGTCGTGCTCGCCGTCCGTCCGGTCACCACGGCCACGGTCGACTCGCGTTCCCGGGTCGAACTGCTCGCGCGTTCCGGCGCCGACGTGATGCTCGTGGCGTTCGCGGGGGTAGGGCTGTGGCAGCTGCACGCCCAGTCCGACGACGCGAGTTCGCGCACGGACGCGGTGCGCGTGCTGGCGCCGGCGCTGCTGCTCGTCGCCGGTGCCGCCCTGGCGCTGCGGCTCGCCCGGCCCGCGCTGCGCGGCGTCGAACGGCTCGCCGCCCGTTCCCGGGGGCTGGCGCTGCCGCTGGCGGCGTTCGAGGCGGCGCGGCGGCCCCAGGCGGTGGCGGCCGGGCTGCTCGTGGGGCTGGCGTGCGCGGCCGCCACGTTCGGCACCGCGTACGACGCCACCTGGCAGCGTTCGCAACGCGACCAGGCGGATCTCCTCGTCGGCACCGACCTCGCGATCGGCCTCAGCGCGCCGCCGGTCGCCGGCCAGGGCGCCACGATCGGCGCCGCGCTCGGCGGAACGGTCAGCCCGGCCGTCAACCGGGGCATCGCCATCGGCCAGTGGATCGGCGGCGGGGGCAACACGCCGAAGCTCGTCGCCGTGAACACCACCCAGGCCGGTGCGCTGATCCGCGGCCGGCTCGACGACGGGCGCACCTGGAACGACATCGGCGCGCTGCTGTCGCCGAAGACGCCGGTGCGCGGAATCGCCGTTCCCCGGAATGCTCCGTTGACCATCAGCGGCACCATCGCGTCCACGACCGCGACCACCGTGACGCCGCGACTGCTCTTCGAGGACGCCGCCGGACTGCGAACGTCCTGCCCGGGCGCCTCGCTCCCGCTCGACGGCGCGGCGCACCCGCTGCCGTCCTGCGCCGACGCCGACGGGCTGCGCCTGGTGGCCGTCGCGCTGCCGCTGAAGGGCGACCCGTCGGCCATCGGCGGGTACGACCCGATCACGCAGGAGTACGTGGAGTCGACGGGCGCGGCCAAGGGCGGCGCCGTCTCGATCACGGTCACCGTGCCGGGCGGCAGCGGCGAGGAGCGGTGGACGGCGGTCTCCGTGCCCCCGGTGCCGAACCTGATCACGTCGCCGGCCGTGCGGGCGGCCGGCGGCGGGCTCACGATGACGGCGAACGTCGACCTGACCGGCCCCGAGGACGCCGCGCGCACGCTGCTCGCCACCGCGTTCGAGGACCCGGGCACGCTGCCGGTCGCCGTGTCGCAGGACCTCGCCGACGAACTGAGCACCGGCAAGGGGCAGGCGTTCAGCCTCACGGTCGGCGTGGCGGCCGTTCCGGTGCAGGTCAAGGAGATCGTGCCGACCGTGCCGGCGGCGGCGGGCGAGGCCGCCATCCTGGTCGACGTCGACCTGCTGAGCCGCTCGATGGTCTTCGGCGGCGCGTTCGAGTCGGTGATCGACGGCTACTGGGTCGGCCGGCCGCTGCACGCCGCGCAGGCCCCTGACCTGCACATCGGGGAGGTCACCACGCGGGCCGCCGAGGCGGCGCGGCTCTCCGGCGGCCCGGTGCGCGCGGGGCTGCCGGCGGTGCTGCGGCTGCTCGTTCCGGCGGCGGCGCTGCTGCTGCTCGCCGGCGTGGTGCTGCATGTGACGTTCGACGTGCGGGCGCGCGCGGTGGAGGTGGCGCGGCTGCGCGGGCTGGGCATGTCGCGCCGCGGGATCCGGGCGGTGCTGCTCGGTCAGCACGCCGGGGTGCTGCTGCCGTTGCTGCTCGCCGGCGGGCTCGTCGGGGCGCTGGCGACGCTGCTCGTCGTGCCGGCGATGGTGCGTTCGGACAGCGGTGCGGCACCCGTGCCGGAGGTGATACCGGTGTGGCCGTGGGCCGCCGAGGCGGTCGTGCTCGCCGGGCTGCTGGTCGGATGCGTGCTCGCGATCGCCGCGGTGGTGAGCGTGCAGGCCCGGCGGGCCGACGCCGAGCACCTGCGGGTGACGTCGTGACGGGCCGGCCGTTCGCGGTGCGGCGGTTCTTCGTGGTGCACCGGCCGAGCGTGCGCGGGCGGGCCCGGGCCGACCGCGGGGCGCTGCTGCTGACGGGCGCCGTCGTGGCCGTTCTGACGCTGCTCGCCGGTGCCGTGCAACCGCTGATCCGCGACACGGCCGAGGCCGCCGTCCAGGACGCGGTCCGGCACAGCGAGGCCGACGTGCGCGCGCACGCCTCGCTGGCACGCGACGACACCGAGGACGGCCGGGCCCGCCACCCGGGGCTCGCCGAGGACGTGGACGAGATCCGCCGCCGGGCCGATCTCGGACTCGACGACGAACTGCGCGACGTGTTGCGCGAGCCGATCGCGACGGCCACCGGGCCCACGCTCAACGTGACGGACGGGAGCCTGCTGCGGACGTTCCGGCTGACCTACCTGACCGGATCGCCCAGGGTGACCTGGGTCGCGGGCGGCGCGCCGGGGCCGACGGTCGCGGGTGTGGCGGCCATCCCGTACGGCGCGCAGTGGCCGGTGCAGACCGCCCTCTCCGAACCGGTCGCGACCGCGCTGAACGTGCGCCCGGGCGACAAGATCCGGCTCCAGGACGAGAACCGCAACCCGAAGGACGTCACGGTCAGCGGGGTCTTCCGGCCGGTCGACGCCGCGGATCCGGCGTGGCGTCTCATGCCCGAGCTGCTGCGGCCGGTCGGCGGCCAGGGCACATTCGGCTCCACCCGCATGGCCGGCCTGCTCTCGCCCGACTCGCTGCCCGACGCGCGGCTCGCGTTCGGCCAGGACGAGATGGGGGTGACGGTGTCGTTCGCCCCGGAACCGTCGAAGCTGACGTGGGAGTCGGCCCGCACGATCGCCGACATCGTGGTGAAGCTCAAGGCGACCTCCGGCTCCTCCAGCCAGTACGAGGGCGTGCTCAAGTGGGAGACCTGGCTCGACATCGAGCTGCGCGCCGTCGCCGCCCGCATCGACGCGGCCGTCGCCCAGGCGTCGGTGCTGCTCATCGGCGTGCTGCTGGTGGGCGTTCTGGTGCTGCTGCTCGCCGCCGACGTGCTGGTGCGTCGCCGGACACCGGCGCTGGTGATCGCGCGGCGGCGCGGCGCCGGTCTCGCCGACCTGTTCGCCGAACTGGTCCTGGAGTCCCTGGCGGTCGGGGTGCTCGCCGCCGCCGTCGGGCTCGGGGCGGCGTTCGCGGTCGCCGGCGGGATCTCGTGGGAGTGGGCGCTGCCGGTGGTGCTGGCGGCCGTGTTCGCGGGGCCGGCGTTCGGGACGCTCGCGGCGGCCCGCGCCACCCGGAACCGCCGCGTGCCGGCCAACCGCAGCGCGCGCAAGCGGATCCGGGACACCGGCCGGCTGCGGCGGTTCGTGCTCGAAGCGGCCGTCGTGCTCGGTGCGGTCGGCGCGCTGGTCGCCCTGCGGCAGCGCGGGGTGGCGCCGGGCGACGGCGATCCGACGTTCGCGGCGAGCGGGCCGGCGTGGGGCGTTCTGGCCGGAGCGGTCGTGCTGGTGCGGCTGCTGCCGATCGGGACCGGGCTGGCGCTGCGGTGGGCGTTGCGCTCGCGGCGGCCGCTGGCCGTGTTCGGGGCGGCGCGGGCCGCCGACACCGCCGGGCGGGTGCTGCCGGTGCTGGTCATGGTGACGGCGGTGGGGGTGGCGTCGTTCGCGTTCACGCTGGACGTGACCGCCCGGCAGGGGCTGGCCGAGGGCGCGCGGCGGACCGTGGGCGCGGACGCCCGGCTCGACGTGTCGCCGGTGGCCGAAGCGTCGACGCCCGAGCTGGCGCGGGCGATCGCGGCCGAGCCGGGCGTGCGGCAGGTGATCACCGCGCAGATCACGGACTCGGCCCGGGTGGGGACCCCCGGCGCGGTGGCCGCGCCCCGCCTGGTGATCACCGATCGGCCCGATCTGCGGGAACTGCGGGACGGCGCCGTTCCCGCCCTCGTGCGCGGCGATCTCGGCGGGCGCCTGGAGGTGATCCGCGAGGGCCTGCCCCCAGTGCCGCTGGTGAACGTCGGCACGGCCCCCGCGATCGGCGACGTCGAGGAGGTCGTCATCGTCGACACGCAGGCCGCCGCTGCCGCCGGACTGGTGGCCGTCCCGAACACGATCTGGGTGAACGGCCCCGGCGCGGCGAAGGCCGCACGCGCCCACGCCACCGGCGCGGCGGCCCAGGTGTACGCCACGGTGCTGGACGAACGCCGGGCCGCCCCGCTGACCGCCGGCCTGCTCCGGCTGGCCTGGACGGCGGCCGGGGTGCTGCTGGCGTTCGGCCTGCTCGGGCTTTCGCTCGGTGCCGCCTCCGGCGCCCCCGCGCGCTGGCAGACCGTCAGCCGCCTGCGCACGCTCGGCCTGCGCCCCCGGGACGGCCGCTGGGTGGCCGTCGGCGAACTCCTCCCGCCCGCCCTGCTGACCGCGATCGGCGCGCCGCTGCTCGGGGTGCTGTTCGCGCGGCTGGCGTTCGGCCCGCTCGCGCTGCGGCAGATCACCTGGCAGGCGGCCGACCCGCCGCCGGTCCTGCCGTGGTGGCCGCTGCTGGGTGTGGCGCTCGTGCTGGTGGCGGCGGTCGCGGTGGTGGTGCGCGTCGAGGCGACGGCGCGGCGCGGCCGGCGGCTGGGCGAGGTGCTGCGGGTCGGCTCGCTCGACGGGTGAGTTTTGACCTTCGGGGCAAGTGGTGGGGACCTGTACAGGTGTCGAGCCGCGAATGAGCTGCGTAAGTCCCCACCACTTCGGCGGCGCTAGGAAGCCGTGCAGGCCGGGGTGAGCGTGCCGGCCGTTCCGGTGCCCTGGAAGCCGAACTCCGTGTTCTGGCCCGCCGCGAGCCGGCCGTTGTAGCTGACGTTCGCGAACCGGACGGCGCCGCTCGTGCCGCTGGCCGTGGTGTTCCACGAGTTGCTGACCGTCGCGCCGCTCGGCAGGGTCAGCGCGACGTTCCAGCCGTTGACGGCCGAGGCGCCGGCCGTCACGCGCACCGTGGCGACGAAGCCGCCGTTCCACTGGTTGAGCGACACTGCGGCGCCGCACCCGCCAGGTACGGGTGGCGGCGAGGACGGCGGCGGCGCCGAGGACGGCGGCTGCGAGGACGGCGGCGCCGACGACGCGGGACCCGAGCCCAGGGTGGGCGTCGTCCAGGTGCGCCACTCGGCCAGGTTTCCGGTCGCCTTGCTGTGCATCCGGATCGTCCCGGTCGCGTTTCCGGTTCCCAGCAGGAACTTCTGGATGTTCTGCTGCAGCGGGGTGCGCCACTCGGAGCGGCTGGCGCAGTGCGTGCCGTCCGCGACGTCCGACCAGTACGTGATGTTCGGACCGGCACCCAGCGCCCGGTACACCTCGGCCCCACCGAGCGCGGCGACACTGGCCGAGCGCGGACCCAGGTTGGCGATGTGCGGGTTGTCCATGACGAACAGCCCGCGCGGCGCGATCATCGCGACCGTCTCGTGCGTGTCGACGGGAAGCCGTGTCGGGCTGCCCGTGAACGAGCCGAACGCGTCGCCGAACCACGGCTGTTCCCCGTACGCGCTGGACAGGCTCTGCGCGCCCTCACCCGGAACACCGCGCAGGATCGGCACCCCCGCCGTGCCCGACTCGATCGGCATCGTCAGCGCGATCCGCTGATCGAACGCGCCCACCACGAACGCCCCCTTGCCGAACCGCGAGCAGCCGGTGACCCCCGTGGCGTCGGCGCGCAGGACCGACCCGCCCGCCGATTCGAGAACGTCGATGATCCGGCTCACGCCCCACGCCCACGCGACCAGGAGGCCGGTGCTGCTCGTGTTGCCGTAGATCGAGTAGAAAGCGCCCTGCTTGTTGTTGCGCGGCGTGCCTTCGCGGCCGACGGCGTACGGGTCGTAGCTGACGACGGCCGCACCGGCGGCCTTGATGGCGGCGGTGTCCGCCCCGAACCCGCCGAGCACCACGACCACCGGGAACGGCCCGTTGCCGCTCGGCGCGTCGACGCTCGCCGAGAAGCTGGAATTGCGGCCGTTGTGCGACACGTTCACGGAGATGCCCGTCCGCGACACGGTGCCGGTGACGCTCGACGGCTTCGCCGGCTTCTCCCCGTAGACGAACTTCTCCGCGAGCTTCTTGATCTCGGTGCGGCGGCATCGCCAGTCGGCCTGCGTGCTGATGCGTGTCCCGTCGAGCCTCTTGAACGGGTCCGGCAGCCGCGCCTCGGTGGGCAGCGAACCCTGGTCGGGCAGGGCCGGCACGGCGCAGTCCGCGCCCTCGTCCTCGACTCCGGCGGCGAACGGCGCGGCGGCGGCCCCGAAGCTACCGGTCGCCGCCGTGACGGCTCCGGCCGCCGCGAGCGCCGCGACGGCCAGCGCCACGATCGGTTTTCTGAACACTGGGACTCCCTGAGGGGGTGAAAATGGGGGGTGGCCCAGCGTCGGCTCGTAAATCGATGAGCGTCAAGGCGGCTGTGGAAATCGCTTTCCTGAACCCGGCTTTTCCCTTCCCGGGATGCAATGTTTCAAATAGTTTCGGCGCTTCGAAAGTTTTGCCGGGGGTCCCGTAGCCTGCGGTGATGTCCCGCACGGTCACGGCGATCATCACGCATCACGGCGCCTGCCTCGGCGCGCTCGGACCGTTCACTGTGGACACTCCGTGGTGGGCGGACATGGTGCCGGTGGTGGCTCATCTGGAGGCGGCCCTCGGCGTGCCCGTGCTGGTGCTGCGGCTGCTCGACGTGCACGGCTCCGACGGTGCCCGCGACGGCCACGTCACGTACCACGTCGAGGCGGCGCGTGCGGTGTCCGGCCTGCGGGCGGTGGCGTTCGTCGACGAGGACCACGCGCTGCGGCTGCCGTGGGCCCGGCCCGAGGGGATCGCCCGGCTGCTGGAATGGGCCGGCGAGGCCGTCCCGGTGACCGGCCCGGCGCAGCAGCGCCGCTCGTGGAACCTCTCCGGCCTGTTCCGGCTGCCGACCGCCGGCGGGCCGGTGTGGCTGAAGGCGACGCCGCCGTTCGCCCACGCCGAACCGCTCGCCCTGGCCGCCGTGTCCACTGTGGACAGCACGCTGGTGCCGCCCGTCCTCGCGAGCGCACCGGGCCGGCTGCTGCTGCCGGAGGTTCCCGGCGTGGACTGCTGGGACGCACCGCCGCCGGTCGTCGCGGACGCGGTCCGCCGCCTGGTCACCGCGCAGGCGCGGGTCGTGCCGCCGCCCGGCCTCCCGGACCGGCGCCCCGGACCGCTGTCGATCGCCGTCCGCGGGCTGCTGGACGGTGCCGCCGTTCCCGAGCTGTCCACCGTGGAACGTTCGTCGGCGCACCGGCTCGTCGACCGCTGGGAAACGCTTGACGCCTGCGGCCTGCCGGACACGCTCGTGCACGGCGACTTCCACCCGGGCAACTGGCGCAGCGACGGCGGCCCGCCGGTCGTGCTCGACTGGGCCGACGCACACCTCGGCAACCCCGTGCTGGACGGCTTGCGCGCCATCGACTACCTCCCGGCGGACCGCCGCGCCGTCGCCGAGGAGGCCTGGGTGCGGGCGTGGACCGACGCCGCCGCCGGATCCCGCCCGCGGGAGGCGCTACGGCTCGCCGCACCGCTGGCGCATCTGACGTACGCGGTGCGGTATCAGGAGTTCCTCGACAACATCGAGCCGAGCGAACGGGTCTACCACCGTGGCGACCCGGCCGCCGTCATCCGCGAAGCGCTCCGCGCCGCCGGTTCCGAATAGCCTTGATCGCGAGGTAGCCGAGGTACCCGGCGGCCACCGTGAACACGATCCCGATGAAGGTCGGGTTTCCGCGCGAAGGATTACCGAAGAACGCGTACGCCGCCACCGCCAGGGCGAACAACATGCACCCGAAGACGGCGAGGATGTTCTTCACGGTGTACCTGGACGTTGTCATCGACACTGCCACTGCCCCCGTTCACCGTTGACGACCGTGAAGGGGAGTTTGCCGACAGGTAGCGGCGCGAAACATCCGGTCGTCATCGGTCCCGGGATCTGCGCTACATCCCGGCGATGACGGCGTCGACCATGCGGCGCGCCTTCCGGCCGTAGACGGCCTCCGCCTGAAGCTGCTCGAACATCGCCGCGTAGCGGCTGACCTCCTGAGGGCGGGTCACCTTGATGGCGGCCGTCGGTGTTTCCAGCGCGACGGCGTTGTCGTCGAAGATCCAGAACCCGATCGTCGCGATCGCACGGCGCTGTGCGTCGGCCGGGATGACACCGACGGAGACATACGGCAGACGCATGAGCGTGCGGAGGTGTGACAGTTGATCGGCGTGTTCCGCCGGTGTGCCGCGCCGGGTGCGAAGTGCCTGCTCGCCGAGTACCACGACGATCCGCTTGGTGGGATTGAGCGCTGCGGCGGTGCGTTCCGCTTTCATCGCAACGGTGGCGTCGGCGTCGTCGGGAGAGTCGAGGAAGGTGTACCAGAACGCGAGCATCCGCCGGATGTACGCCTCCGTCTGGAAGATGCCCGGCAGCACGATCGGCTCATGGATCCGGAACGTCGTGGTGCGTCGGTACGTGGCGATGGAGTGCAGGTCGCCGAGGCGTCTCATACCGGCGCGGGCCTGTTGCGCCCATTCGAGGTAGGCGGACTCGACGGATCGGGAGGTGGCGATGAGGTCCGGGATCTGTTCCTCGGCGCCGCAGGCGGTGCACCAGTCGTGGATGTTGCGTTCGGTGGGTGTCTGGACGCCGTTCTCGATGCGACTGATCCTGGTGAAGTGCTGGCCGGTGGCGTCGGCGAGGACCTGGCCGGTGAGTCCGGCCGCCTTGCGGATCTGGCGTAGGCGCGCGCCGAGTTCCTTGCGGGCCTGGGCGACAGAGCTATTCGGGTCGGTAGTCACGGTAGGGAACGGCCAGGCCCCAGACGGCTTCGAACGCGTGTCGGCACGCGTTGACCGTCTGGGGTTCGTCGGTGATCTGGAAGGATGCGTTGGTACCGCTGCCGGCATAGTGCAGAAACAGCGCGAGTCGATCGTCGAAGACGTAGAAGTCTCCGCTGCCGGGCAGCAACGTGCGGGCGAGTCGGGGGCGTGGAACGTAGCGGATGTCCTCACCCGCGTTCACGAACAGGTTCGCGTGGCTGAGCGTCCACCGCTGGTAGTCACTGATCGGCTCGGAGACGACGCGGGCGCGGCGGCAGGTCCGACCGGCGGCGCGGTGGCCCCGCAGCATTTCCAGCCACCACCCGAGCCAGGAAAAGTCGTCCGGTTCGTGGCGGCGCCACTTCGCCATGTGCGGCAGCTCGATCTCCGTGCCGTAGGCGTCACGGGTTTCCAGATGCACGAACGACGTGGTGATCCCCCGACACAGGTCGTTGAGATCGTCGTACGTCGCCTCCCGCATCACCGGCTTGGCTGGAAGAACGGGACCAACCGGTCGGGGATCTCCACGCACGTCTCGCCCTCGGGAATGTCCATGGCGGCGAGTGCGTCCGGGTCGGTGACCACCCAGCCCTGGACCAGCCACGACCGGCGGTCGGTGCGGTAGAGCGTCGGCGACCCCGACGGCTCGGACTCCGGGTCCTTGGCGACGAATGTGATCTCCACAGCGGTCTCCCCACGGAACTTTGCGGAAACTTGCAGTCGCTCCATCCTCGCCCTCGACAGTGGTGTCAGTCAATCTGCAAGTTTCCGCAAGTTTGTGGCTCACCATCCACCCTCACCCCTAACGTCCATACAACGAAAGCGTTGGGAGGAAACGTGATCGAGCAAATCGACCTCGACCCCGCGTGCGGCGGTATCGGCCATCCGTGGTGGTGCGATCCCCGGTTCTGCGGAGGTTCGCACCCGCTGCCCTGCCATCTGAGTGCCCCGTATCGGGTGACCGGAGATCATGCCGGCGGTGTCGTCATCACCGCGCAGCTCTCCAGCCTGATCGACGAGCCGTTGGAGCTCGCGCCGGTCTCGATCGAAACGGTGATACGTGATCCGGTTACCGGGAAGGCCGGCAGATACCTTCTGGAGAAGGATGTCGCCCTTCGGTTCCACGCTCTCCTCGGCAGGTTGCTGCCGATGGTGCAGCGGGCCGACGCGCTACGCGACCGGATCCTTGTCGCCGCCGAATCGGTATTCGCCGCGAAGGGCCGCGACGCGTCGACCGAACAGATCGCCCGCCTCGCCGGAGCACTGTCCCGAGCGGGATCGGATGTGATGGCCGCCGCGACCCGCCCGGACGACCCGCTGCACATCGCCCTGGCCCAGCTGCTCGAACGGGCGCAGCGCTCCGGCCGGGTGCGCCCCGACGTCAGTGTCGCCGATCTCGTGGCCTCCATGGTCGGTGTCGTGCACGCCATGCGTCACGCCGGCGGGGCGACCCGGGTGCTGACGATCGTCGTCGACGGCCTCCGTCCGCCGGCCACCTCGCGAAGCCGCCGCAGGGGATCCGCCGCCGGGAGAAGGTGACGTCGGGGCAGGGTCAGCGGGTCGGGGCGTCCGCCGTCCAGGAGGTCAGCAGGCGCAGGGCGGTGTGCGCCTCGGTACCCGGTGCCGCCGTGTAGACGAACATCGTCTGCTCCGCGTCCTCCGGCAGCGTGAACGCCTGATACGTGACCGTCAGTTCGCCCACCAGCGGATGCCGGTACCGCTTGGTGCCGCTGCTGCGCACGAGCACCCGATGGTCGGCCCACCAGCGCCGGAAGTCCGGGTCCTTGACGGACAGTTCGCCGATGAGCGCCGACAGGTCGGGGTCGTCCGGGTGGCGGCCGGCGTCGATGCGGAGCACGGCCACCGTGTCGGCCGCGACGGCGGGCCAGTCGGGCAGCAGGTCGCGCGCGTTCTCGTCGAGGAACACGAACCGGGCCATGTTGCGCCGCTTCGCCGGCAGCGCCGGGAAGTCGCAGATGAGCGCGCGGGCCGTGCGGTTGGCGGCCAGCACGTCCATCCGCCGCCCGGTGACGAACGCCGGCGAGGCCGCCACGTCGAGCGTCTCCAGCAGTTGGAACGTCGCCGCGGGCACCCGCTGCACCCGGCGCGGCGGGCGGCGGGTCTGCTGGGGCCGGGCGATCGCGAACAGGTGCGCCCGTTCGGTGTCGTCCAGCCGCAGGGCGCGGGCGAGCGCGTCGAGCACCGTCTCGGACGGGTTGAGCGTGCGGCCCTGTTCCAGACGGGTGTAGTAGTCGACGCTGACCCCGGCGAGCGCGGCCAACTCCTCGCGCCGCAGCCCGGGCACGCGCCGGCCGCCGGTGGCCCCGTCGGGTCGGATCCGCGCCCGCCGGGACCGCAGGAACTCCTTCAGTTCGCCGTTCACGTATCCCAGTATCGGCGAGCCGGCCGCCCGGCGCGGGCACGAAGGTGGCCCCGCTGGTCCCAGGCAGAACGCGGCCAGTCTGCGCCCTCCGCGGGGGCTCTCCGGGAGGTGCCATGGACGCATGACAAGTTTGAACGGCCGCACGGCGGTCATCACCGGGGCGTCGAGCGGCATCGGCGCCGCCACGGCCGAACTCCTCGCCGCGAACGGGGCGGCGGTGGCACTGCTGGCCCGCCGCAAGGACCGGCTGGACGCCCTCGCCGCGAAGATCACCGCCGCCGGTGGAACGGCACTCGCCGTGCCCGTCGACATCACCGACGCGGCGGACCTCGAGGCCAAGGCTGCACTGATCGAGAACGAACTCGGCCCGGCCGGCATCGTCTTCGCCAATGCCGGCATCATGCTCCCGGCCCCGATCGAGGAACTCGCCGTCGACCAGTGGCGGCACCAGATCGACCTCAACGTGACCGCGAAGCTGTCGACGATCGGCGCGTTCGTGCCGCAGCTGGTGCGCGCCGCGGCGCGGGACGGCGTCGCCGACCTGGTGAACACCTCCTCCATCGCCGCGCAGAACATCTTCGTCAACTTCGCCGTCTACTCGGCGACGAAGGCGTTCGTGACGCACCTGTCCCGGCACATGCGCGCGGAGCTGGGCCAGAAGGGGGTGCGGGTGTCGGCCGTGGAGCCCGGCATCACCACCACCGAACTGCAGGGGCACGTCACCGATCCGGGCGCGGTCGCGTGGCTCGCCGGCGTGCGGGAGTCGATGGAACTGCTGACGCCGGAGGACATCGCGCGCACGGTGGCGTTCGTGGTGTCGCAGCCGCGGCACGTCAACCTGCAGCAGGTGACGGTGATGCCCACGCAGGAGGTCATGTAACGCGGATGTGCGCACCGTCCACACAGGACGGTGCGCACGCCCTCCGGAGGGCCTACGGCGTCGTGGGAAGCGAGGCCACGTCGACCTTTCCGACGGTCACGTCCACGCGCACGGTCAGGTCGTCGATCCAGACGGACTCGGCGCCGTTCTCCAGCCGGGACTGCAGCTGGACCTTGTACGTGCACACCCGCTGCTGGTCGGGTTCGCGGCAGATCACCACGTACTCCTGGGCGAGGGTGTTCGCCTGCCAGTCGTACTTGCCGCCGTTGGCGGAGTCCCAGGCGTAGCTGTCGCTGCGGCCCGTGTTGACCGGCCACGGCAGCGGCTGCCCGTTGATGAGGAACCGGCCGCCGCACCAGGAGTTGGCGGCGCCGCTCTGGCAGTCGAGTTCGGCGACGGCCGTCAGGTCCACCAGGGCCGTCTCGCCGTAGGGCACGGTGAACGACAGCGCGCCGCACGCCACGTCGAACCACTCGGTGCCGTACGTGCCGACCTCGTAGGTGAAGTAGTTGTTGTTGACGGTGCGGTACTTCTGTTCGGCCGGGTTGAGCTGTCGCAGGTACAGGCACTCGTCGCGGGCGGCGTCGTCCTTGTTCATCTTGACGCCCTGCGGGCCCGGGTTGTCGGGTGCTGCCGAGGCGGGGCCGACCAGCACGGCGGAGAGGGCGGCGATGCCGCCGATGAGGAGTGCGAGCTTGCGTCGGATCGTCATGCCGCACAGCCTCCGCGGCCGCCTCAGGCAACGCTCAACCCCCGCTCAAAGCGCGCTGTCCGAAAGCGGACCACGGCGACCGATCGGCAGCCCACCGACGTCGGCGGCGGTCAGGCCGAGTTCGCGCATCGCCTCGGTGTACCGGTCGCGGGCGCGCATCGCCTCCCCGAACCGGGACGCCTCCATCAACGCGTCGACCAGCCCGCGGTGCGAACGCTCGTCGTACGGGTCGATCGCGAGGCTGCGCAACAGGTAGCGCGCGGCGGCGTCCGGCTCGCCCGCGCGCCGCGCCACGGTGGCCAGTTCGCGCAGGACGTGCAGGTACGTGGCGTGCGCCTCCTCGCGCAGCGGCCGGGCCCACTCGTCGTACGGTTCGCCGGCGAAGACCTCGCCGGTGAAGGCGCGTTCGGCGGCGGTGAGCGCGGCGCGGGCGTCCCCGTCGCCGGCGTGCGGGCGGGCGGCGAGGTGCAGTCCGTGCCGCGCCGTCGCGAGGAACGTCTCCGCGTCGACCGTCACCCGGTCGAGCACGAGCGCCACCGTCGCCTGGTCGGCGGCGAGGAAGTGGTCCGGCGGTGCGCACCGGCCCGGATCCAGGACGCCGCGCACCGTGGACAGCGCGACGGACAGCCGGTGGCCGACCCGTTCCTCGGTGGCGTCGTCGCCGCTCCACAGCAGCCGCGCCAACTCCTCCCGGGCGACCGGCTGGCCGCGCCGGGCGACGAGGATCCGCAGCAGGTCGCGGGCCTTGCGGGAGGACCACGCGGCGGGCGGGACCGGGGCACCGCCGACGCTGAGGGCGAACCCGCCGAGCACCCGGATCTCCACCGGCGCCGGCTCGGGTGCGGAGACCGCGACGCCCGCGGCGCGCAGCCGGTCGGCGGCCAGCCGCGCCTCCAGACGGTGCAGCCGGGGCGCCTCGGGCAGCGCGCCGAGCGCGACCCGCACCCGGTCGGCGTCCACGGTCGCGGCCGTGTCCCGCCAGATGGCCAGCGCCTCCGCCAGCGCCTGGCGGGCCGGCGCCGGGTCGCTGGTGGCGGCGCGCAGTTCGAGCGCCTCGGCGAGGCCGGCGCGGTCCCGTTGCCGCCCGGCCGCGGCCAGTGCGGCGCTCGCGTGTGCCCGCGCGCTGTCCCGCCGCCCGCCGCGCAGCGCGATCCAGCCGGCCGCCAGCCGTGCCGTGGCCACCTGCGAGCCGGTCGCGTGGCGCAGCGCGCGCCGGGCGAGGGCGGCGGCGAGCGCGGGCCGTTCGGCGGCGACGGTGCGGGCCAGTCCGGACAGCGCCGGCACGAGCCCTTGCCGGTTGGCCTCGGCGGCCGCGGCCCGCAGCGCCTGCCGGTAGCACGACTCGGCCTCCTGCGCGCGGCCGCGCTCGCGGTGCAGGTCGCCGAGGCCGTTGAGGGCGTAGGCCACCTTGCGCGAGCCGGTCCGTTGATATATTTCGATGGAACGGTCGAACGCGGCGGCCGCGTCGTTCAGGCGGCCGAGCCGGCGCAGCAGGTTCGCCTTGTTGCACAGCGCCATCGCGAGCATGCCGACGTGGGCCGTGCGCGTGGCCAGCGCCAGTGCGGGGCGCAGGAGTTCCAGGGCCTCGGCGTGGCGGCCCTGGCGTTCCAGGCAGGACGCGAGATTCGCCCGCACCCGCGTCACCAGAACGGGGTCGCCGGACGCGTCGGCCAGCCGCAGCGCGCGTTCGTAGTGGGTCTGCGTCTGCGCGGGGTCGCCGGTGAGGTTGGCGCACAACGCGAGCGCCACGTGCGCGTTGGCGAGCGCCCGGTCGTCGCGCGCGGCCAGCGCCGCCTCGTGCGCCCGCCCGGCGTACGAACGGCACTCGCGCAGCTCGCCCGCGAGCCAGTACGCGGCGGCCGTCCAGCCCAGCAGCAGCGCCTCGTCGGCGGTGTCGCATGTGGACAGTGCGCCCCGGCGCAGCACCCGCAACGCGTCCCGCCCGTCGCCCCACAGGTACACGGCGACGCCGTAGCGCCACGCGAGCGCGGCCGGCAGCGGCCCCTCCCCGGCGGCCAACCGGGCGTACAGCGCCAACGCGCCCGACGCGTCACCGGTGATCTCCAGCGCCTCGGCGAGAAGGAGGTCGGTGTGCGGCTCACGACGTTCCCCCGGAAGCTCTGACACCGCCTCGACCACGTCGGCGGCCGCGCCCGCGGCGAGCAGGTCGGGGCCGTGGTCGCGGAGCAGCTCCGCGCAGGCGGCGCGGTCGCCGGCCGCGACGGCCAGGCGGAGCGCGTCCGGGAGCCGGTCGTTGCGGCGGTGCCAGCGCACGGCGGCGGTCAGCACCCGACGGCGCCGGGCGGCCTGCGGCGGCGCGGACTCCCGCGCGACCGCCGCGACCAACGGCACCACCCGGTACCACTCCCGGCCCGGCACCGGCGGGTCGAGCAGGCCCAGCCGTGCCAGGTCGGACACCGTCGCGGCGGCCCGCCGGTGCCCGAGCGCGGCCGCCAGCGGCGCCGACACCGCCTCCAGATGAACGGCGTCCGCCAACAGCCGCCACGCGTCGGGCGACAGGCCGGTCAGCACCTCGGTGCGGATGTAGTCGAAGCAGAGCGCGTCCTCGCCGGCCCCCTCGGCGAGCGCGGTGCCGACCAGGCGCACCAGCCCGGGCCAACCCGCCGTCAGCCGGCGCACCCGCGCGGCCACCCCCGCGTCCCGAACGGCAAGCATCCGGCCGACCTGCGCGGTGGAGAGCGCGAGGCGCCCGGGACCGATCTCGGACACCGGTGGGCCCTTCTGCGGCCAGGCGAGCGAACGCGCGATCACCACCAGCCGGGCGTCCCCGCGCGGCGCCGGCAGCGGCCCCGCCGCGAGATGCGCGTCATCGATGACCGTCACGCCGTCGCAGAGCGGCGTTTCCTCGGTGATGGCACCCCCGTGCAACCACCGCGCGGGGCCGTTACCCAGCCAGGCCCGGACCGCGGTCGTCTTGCCCCACCCGGCCGCGGCCCGCACGAGCGTGACGCGGCCGGCAAAGGGATGCGACATGCACCGGATGGTCGCCGGATATCGACTTACGTGCCGCAGTACGTCCGGTAGGCGCCAAAGTCTTGCGGGGCGGGCTCCGTGAAGCGCTCGAGCCCGGGCCGCTCGTCGAACGGCCGCGAAACGGCCTCCAGCAAGCGTTCCAGCGGGACGAGATCGCCACCGGTCGCGGCGGCGAGCGCCTCCTCCACCAGGTGGTTGCGCGGGATGTAGAGCGGGTTGACGCGCGCCATCCGCGCGCGGTCCGGGTCCAGTGCCCGCCACCGCGCGTGCCAGTCCCCGAGCCAGGGCATGATCTCCGTGCCGCTCGCCAGTTTCCGATAGAACGTCGTATGGTCGGCCCGCTCCTCGCGCATCGCCTCGAGCAGGTCCTGCACGAGCGGCAGGGCCACGTCGTCGGCCAACCCCTCGGGCAGCCCCAGCTTCTCCTTCATCCCGCCGAGGAACGCCTTCGCGTAGTGCGCGCGGAACGCCCCGAGCGACGCCTTCGCCCTCTCCACCGCCGCGTCCTCGTCGTCGTCGATCAGCGGCAGCAGGGCCTCGGCGAGACGCGCGAGGTTCCACTCCGCGACGATGGGCTGGTTGCCGTACGCGTAGCGCCCCTGGGTGTCGATCGAGCTGTAGACCGTCGCCGGGTCGTAGCCCTCCATGAAGGCGCACGGCCCGTAGTCGATCGTCTCGCCGGAGATCGTCATGTTGTCGGTGTTCATCACGCCGTGCACGAACCCGACGAGCATCCACCGCGCCACCAGCGACGCCTGCGCGGCGATCACCGCGTCGAGCAGCCCGACCGCGCCCTCCGCCCGCGGGTGGTGCCGCGCGATCGCATGATCGACCAGGCGCTGCATCAGTGCCCGGTCGTCCGCGGAGCGCACCAGCTGGAACGTCCCCACCCGCAGGTGACTGGCCGCCACCCGGGTCAGCACGGCCCCCGGCAGCGGCCCCTGCTCGCGCAGCACCGGCCGCCCGGTGGCCACCACGGCGAGCGAACGCGTCGTCGGGATGCCGAGCGCGTGCATCGCCTCGCTGATCACGTACTCCCGCAGCATCGGCCCGACGACGGCCAGCCCGTCCCCGCCCCGCGCGAACGGCGTCCGCCCCGACCCCTTCAGATGCACGTCGAGCAGCGCGTCGTCGCGGTCGACCACCTCGCCCAGCAGCAGCGCGCGGCCGTCGCCCAGCAGCGGCGAGTACCCGCCGAACTGGTGCCCCGCGTACCCCTGCGCGACCGGCGTCGCCCCGTCGGGCACCACGGTGCCGGTGAGCAACCCGACGCCCGCCGCGGAGCGCAGCCACTCCGGGTCGAACCCGAGCCGCGCGGCCAGCGGCTCGTTGAGCACGAGCAGGCGCGGGTCGGGGGTCTCGGCGGCCCGCCACGGGACGGCCAGCTCACCCAGCTCGCTCGCGAACCGGGTGCCAAAAGTGACGGTCGAGGTCGGTGCGGTAGCCACCCGTCGAGCCTACGTCGACCCGACGATGACCGCCGCATACTGCCCTGAGCTGGCTATACACACGATGTATAAAGTGTGTGTATAGTCGCTGGCATGTCGGTGGGATACGCGATTCTCGGGCTGCTCGAAAACGGGCCGCGGCACGGCTACGACCTGAAGCGCTCGTATGACGAACGGTTCGGGCACGGCCGCGCCCTGCACTACGGCCAGGTCTACTCGACCCTCGCCCGGCTGCTGAAGAACGGCCTCGTGGAGGTCGAGTCCGAGCCGGGCGAGGGCCCCGATCGCAAGCGCTACGCGATCACCACGGCCGGCGTCACCGACATGGAGGGCTGGCTCGGCACGCCCGAGAAGCCCGAGCCCTACCTGCAGAGCACGCTCTACACCAAGGTCGTCCTCGCGCTGCTCACCGGCCGGGACGCCGCCGACGTGCTGGACGGCCAGCGCACCGAGCACCTGCGCCTGATGCGGGAGCTGACCCGTCGCAAGACCGACGGGGACCTGGCCGACCAGCTCATCTGTGACCATGCGCTCTTCCACCTGGAGGCCGACCTGCGCTGGCTGGAGCTCACCGCCGCACGACTCGACCAGCTCGCCGCGCGGGTTCGTTAGGAGCAGACCATGCAACCGTTGTTGACCGCCGAGGACGTCACCTACAGCTTCGGCCCCACGCACGCGCTCGACTCCGCCTCCCTGCGGGTGTACGCCGGCGAGGTGCTGGCGCTCATGGGGCCGTCCGGCTCGGGCAAGTCCACGCTGCTGCACTGCCTCGCCGGCATCCTCACCCCGGACTCCGGGCAGGTGACGTTCGACGGCCGCGACATCACGGCGATGTCGGACACCGCGCGCAGTGCGCTGCGGCGCACCGACTTCGGGTTCGTGTTCCAGTTCGGGCAGCTGGTGCCGGAGCTGTCCTGCCTGGAAAACGTGGCGCTGCCGCTGCGGCTGGCCGGGGTCGGCCGGCGGGAGGCGCAGCGGCGTTCGGCCGAGTGGCTGGAGCGGCTGGAGGTCGCCGACGTCGCGGGCAAGCGTCCCGGGCAGGCCTCCGGCGGCCAGGGGCAGCGGGTCGCGGTGGCCCGCGCACTCGTCACCCGGCCGCGGGTGATCTTCGCCGACGAGCCGACCGGCGCCCTCGACTCGCTCAACGGCGAACGCGTCATGCAGCTGTTCATCGCGGCGGCGCGCGACACCGGGGCGGCGGTCGTGCTCGTGACCCACGAGGCGCGGGTGGCCGCCTACTCCGACCGCGAGGCCGTGGTGCGCGACGGCCGGGTGCGCGAGCAGGAGTACGCCCGGTGAGGCGCTGGTTCACCGAACTGTCGCTCGGCGTGCGGCTGAGCGTGGCGGGCGGGCGTTCGAGCGTGGCGCGGCTCGCGATGATCTCCGTGGGCGTGGGGCTCGGTGTGGCGATGCTGCTGTTCGCGGCGACGGTGCCGGCCGTGGTGTCGGCCCGCGACGCGCGGATCGGCGCCCGCGCCGTGGACCGTTCCCTGGACCTGCCGCGCGGCGAGGACACCGTCCTGCTCATGGACGTGAAGTCGGAGTTCCGCGGGCGGCAGATCGACGGCTATCTCGTGCAGGCGGAAGGGGCCCGCAGCCCGCTGCCGCCCGGCGTGACGCGGCGGCTCGCCCCCGGCGAGATGGTGGCCTCGCCCGCCATGAAGCGGCTGCTCGACTCCGAGGAGGGGGCGCTGCTGCGCGGCCGGTGGGGCGAGCGGGTGGTGGGCACGATCGGCGCGGCCGGGCTGGGCGGGCCGGGGGAGCTGTACTTCTACCAGGGTTCCGACCGGCTCACGGAGGAGTCCGGCTACCGGGTGCGGGCGTTCGGCGACGCGGAGGTGGCGCAGGGCGTTCCGCCGGTGCTGCTGCTGCTCGGTGTCGTGGGCCTCGTGGTGCTCCTGTTGCCCGTGCTGATCTTCGTGACGACCGCGGTGCGCTTCGGCAGCGAGTCGCGCGACCGGCAGCTCGCCGCGCTGCGCCTGGTCGGCTCCGACGCCGTCATGACGCGCCGGATCGCCGCCGGGGAGACCCTCGTCGGCGCCGTGCTCGGACTGCTCACCGGTGGGCTGTTCTTCCTCGGCCTCGGCGCGCTGGCCGGCCGCGCCGTCCCCGAACGCTTCAGCTTCTACCCGGCCGACTTCCGGCCGGTGCCGCTGCTGGCGCTGCTCGTGATCGTGCTCGTTCCGGTGTCGGCGGTGCTCGTGACGCAGTCCGCGCTGCGGCGGGTGGTCGTCGAGCCGCTCGGCGTGGTGCGCCGCAGCGGCGACCGGCGGCGGCGCCTCTGGTGGCGGCTGATCCTCCCGGTGGCCGGCCTCGCCCTGCTGTATCCGCTGCACGAGGGGCTCGACCAGCGGGCGGAGGGCTTCGAGTACCAGGTCATGGCCGGGGTGGCGCTGCTGCTCGTCGGGGTGGCGCTGCTGCTGCCCTGGTTGGTGGAGGCGACCGTGCACCGGCTCGGCGGCGGCGGGGTCGCCTGGGAGCTTGCCGTGCGGCGGCTGCAGCTCGACAGCGGCACCGCCGTGCGGGCCGTCTCCGGCATCGCCGTCTCGGTCGCCGGGGTGATCGCCCTGCAGGGGCTGCTCGTGGCGGTTCAGGCGCAGTACACGCGGGAGACCGGGCACGTGACCGACAGGTATCAGGCCGTCGCGGCGCTGCGCCTCGCCGACCTCGACCCGGCCGGGCCCGCGATGGCGCGCCTGAAGAGCACCCCGGGCGTCGAGGCCGTCGGGACGGCGGCGTGGCTGCGCGCGGTCGACCCGCAGGGCGGCAGCATGACCCTGCGGGTCGGGGAGTGCGGCGTGCTGCGCCAGTTCGGGAAGGTCGCCGAGTGCGCGGACGGCGACGTCTTCGTGGTCACCGGTCAGTACGCGCCGGCGGTCGCGGCCGGCACGACGTTCGGCCTCGCGGAGTCGTTCTACGAGGAGCCGACGCAGGAGTGGACGCTGCCCGGCGGCGTGCGCCCCGTCCCGCCCGTGGACGACATGCTGCAGGCCGGCGGGATCATCCTCGCGACGCCCGGTGCGGTGCGTGGCGTCAGCACGCCGCTGCCGGCCGACGTCTTCGTCGCGCTCGATCCCGGTGACACCGACGCGATGGAGCGCCTCCGCAACGTCGTCGCCGCCGTCGACCCGTCGGCCTACGTGCGGCCGGTCGAGCTGCGCACCGTCGAGGCCGTCCTGGTGACCATGCGGCAGGGGCTGCTCGTCGGGGCCACGGCGCTGCTGCTGCTCATCGGCGCGAGCATGCTCGTCAACGTCGTCGAGCAGTTGCGCGAGCGGCGGCGGCTGCTGGCGGTGCTGGTGGCGTTCGGGACGCGGCGGGGGACGCTGACCGGGTCGGTGCTGTACCAGGTGGCGATCCCGGTGCTGCTCGGGCTGGTGCTGGCCGTCGCGACGGGCACCGGGCTCGGCGCGGTGCTGCAGTCCGCCGCCAACGCGCCGGTGCGGTTCGACTGGTCCGGGATCGGTGCCACGTCGGGTGCGGCGGCGCTGGTCGTTCTTCTGACGACGGTTGCCACCATGCCGCTGCTGTGGCGGCTCACGAAACCCGGAGGACTGCGCAGTGAATAGATCGACGAAGGTTTCCGCCGGCCTGCTCGCCGTTCAGGCGGCACTCGCCCTGGTCGGCGTCGCGCTCGCCGTCCGGTTCGGGGACGTCGTCAGCCCGACCGCTTTCGACGGCAACGCGCTCGCCAAGCAGTTCGCGGGCGGGCCGATCCACCCGAGCGCGATCGGGGTCGGCGTGGCGGTGCTGGTGTCGGCGGGGTTCCTGACGCTGGCCGTGCTGGTGGTGCGCGGCAGCCGCCGGGGGCGCACCCTCGCCCGGATCGCCTGCGGGCTGGGCCTGCTCGCGTTCGTCGGTGGCGGCGTGCTCCTCACGTCGCCCACCCACGTGGCGGGCACGGCGCCCGGGTGGTACACGGAGTACGGCGGCTTCGCCGCCGCGCTGGCGCTCCTCTGCTACATCGGCACCATCGCGCTGCTCTCCCTGCGGCATTCCTCAAGCCGCCCCACCTAGGTGCCGATATGACCGGGTGATGACCGGAGGCGGGTGAGGCGGGACGAGGTGCGCGACGGCATGAGGGATCGTCTGTTCGCGGTCCTCTCGCCGTTCGTCGGCGGCGACTACTACGGTGCGATCATCGCCGGCGTCAACGCGGCCGCGGCCGCGCACGGCGACCGGGTGATGGCCGTCCAGACGCTCGACCCCGGCTCGCACAGCGCCGACGGCAGCGGCGTACCGGACTTCCGCCGGCCGGTGGCGTGGCAGCGGGTCGCCGGGCTCATCATCCTGCCGGGCGCCGTCGACGAGGACTACGCGATCGCGGCCCGCCGCGCGGGCAAACCCGTGGTGACGGTGGGCTGCGACGACGTCGGCGACTGCTCCTCGGTCCTCGCCGACAACCGTTCCGGGGTGCGGGAGGCCGTGGCGCACCTGGTCGCGCACGGGCACGAACGGATCGCGTTCGCCGGCAACCTCGACCCCTTCGACGTGCGCGAACGCCACGAGGGCTACCGCGAGGGCCTGATCGAGCACGGCATCGCGCCCCGCGCCGACCTGCTCTTCGCCGCGCCCGACAACCACGAGGAGGGCGGCGAGGAGGTCGCCGACCGGCTGCTCGCCGCCGGTATGCCGGCGACCGCGATCGTGCTCGGCACCGACCGCAACGCCATCGGCCTGATGCGCCGACTCGCCTCGGCCGGCTGCCACCTCCCCAACGAGCTGGCCGTGGTCGGCTTCGACGACATCGCCGACGGCATGTACCTGCACCCGTCGCTGTCCACGGTGCGGCAGCCGCTGGACCGGATCGGCGCCGCCGCGTACGGGCTGATCGCCGACCTCGTCGACAGCCCGGACGCGCCGCCGGAGGTGCGGCACGTGCCGACGGTGTTCGTGCAGCGCGACTCGTGCGGCTGCCCGTCGAGCGGCCTGCCGGTGTCGGAGGAGCACACCCGTGCGCTCTTCGCCGACGTGGTCTACCTCCAGACCACCCTGAACATCCAGTACGAACTCGGCAAGGAACTGCTCGGCTCGCACGCCCGCGCCCCGCGCACGCTGTTGTGGCTGCGCCGCACCCCGGCGGTCGGCGGGTGCCTCGGCCTGTGGGCGTCCGAGCCGGACGAGGCGCACTTCCGGCCCGACCCGGCGATGGAGATCGTCGGCGAGTTCCGCACGGACGGCGCGCCGACGCCGTCGGTCGGCACGACGGTGCCGGTGAGCCGGTTCCCGCCGCCGGCGTTGTTCGCGCTCGCCGACGCCACCGTGGGGGACGTGGTGTTCGTGGTGCCGGTGAAGACGGAGTACCGCGACTGGGGGCTGCTGGCCGCGGTCGGCCGGATCCAGGCGAGCACGCCGCCGGGCCGGGAGATGATGAACCAGTCCGGTGCGCTGCTCGCGGCGGCGCTCGACCACGACGCGATGGTGCACGCGCTGCACGCGACGCAGGAGAGCCTGCGCAACGCGGCCCTGCACGACCACCTGACCGGCCTGCCCAACCGGGTGCTGCTCGCCGATCGGATGCGGCAGGCCGCGCTGCGGGCCGCCCGGCAGCCGGATCACCGGTTCGCGGTGCTGCTGCTCGACCTCGACGGGTTCAAGGGGGTGAACGACTCGCTCGGGCACGCGGCCGGCGATCAGCTGCTGGTGCAGGTGACGCGCCGGCTGACCGGCCTGCTGCGCGAGTCCGACACAGTGGCACGGCTGGGCGGCGACGAGTTCGTGGTCCTGCTGAACGGCGTCACCGATCCGGACGCGCCGCAGCTGGTGTCCCGGACGATCCGTTCGGCGCTGGTTGCCCCGTACGTCATCGACGGGAACACCGTCGAGATCGGGGTGAGCATCGGTGTGGCGCTGTCGACGGACGGCTCGTCGGACCCGGATCACCTGTTGCGGGTGGCCGACGCCGAGATGTACCGGGTGAAGTCCGCCCGTCCGGCCATCGGCCGGCTTTAGGCCGGGCGGCTATAGACCCAGTACAAAGTCGTCTGCTTATCATAAGCGTTGACAAATGTGGGTCCCGAAACCCGCCCAGCTCTAGCCCCAGAGGCACGGTGATCCAGATCGCCAAGCGGACGTCCCGCGACATCCGGGTGGCCAACCGCTTCGAGGTGCTCCGGCACATCATCGCGGAGTCCACCGTCTCCCGGCAGGAGATCGCGGGCGAGACCGGGCTCAGCCTGGCCACCGTCTCCAACCTGGTGGGGGAGCTGCTGGAGGCCGGCCTGCTGGTCGAGGTCGGCTTCGAGGACTCGGGCGGCGGCCGGCCGCGCGGCCTCATCTCCGTCGACCCCGCCGGCGGTGTGCTGGTGGGCGCGGACGTCGCCGAGACCTACGTGCACGTCGAGGTGTTCGACGCGGCACTGTCGGTCGTGGCGACCGTCGAGGAGGAGCTGCACCCCGAGGAGAACAGGCCGGACCAGGTGGTGGCGCACATCGTCTCCGGCGTTCGGGCGGCGGTCGAGCGGGCCGGTGTCGCCCCGGAGCGCGTGCTCGGTGTCGGCGTCAGCGTGCCCGGGCAGGTCGACCGGGGCGGCGGCGTCTCCGTCTTCGCGCCCAACTGGGACTGGCACGACGTTCCGCTGCGCAGCCTGCTGACCGAACGGCTCGACCTGCCGCTGTACCTCGACAATCCGCTGCGCGCGGCCGTCGTCGCGGAGCTCTGGTTCGGCGCCGGGCGCGGGCGGGACGACGTCGTCGTGCTCAACCTGGGGACCGGCGTCGGCGCGGGGCTGGCGTTTCGCGGTTCGCTCTACCGGGGTGCCACCAACAGCGCCGGCGAGTGGGGGCACACCACGCTGGTCATCGACGGCCGGCCGTGCCACTGCGGCAGCCGCGGCTGCGTGGAGACGTACGTCGGCGCGCCGGGCATCATGCGCAACCTGAGCGAGCTGGACCCGAGCAGCCCGATGCTGCACCCCGACGACCAGACCGCCACGATCGAGGCCCTCGCGCGGGGCCACGAGGCGGGCGATCCGGTGGCGGCGAAGGTGATCGGCGAGACGGCCCGCTACCTGGGGGTTGCCGTGGCCGACATGATCAACGTCGCCAACCCCGAGGTCATCGTGCTCAGCAGCTGGGTGGCGGCCCGCCTCGGGGAGCCGCTGCTCGCGGAGGTGCGCGAGGTGGTCACCCGCCACGCGTTGCGCCGCCCGCTCGCGGCCACCGAGATCACGCTGTGCCGGCTGGCCGGCAATCCGGTGAGCCTCGGCGCGGCGACGTTCGCCCTGGAGGGATTCCTCGCCGCGATCGGCGGGTCTGCGCACCTTCGCATCCGATAGCTCATCGGGCCCGTGTTGGGTGGCACGGGCCCGATGTTTTTCGATGGTCTGTTTCCCGGGCCGTCGGGGGCATGGCCCCTTCGGGGCTACGCTTCCACGTCCGCGTGCGGTCACGGCGCCTCCGGCGGCCGGATTCCTCCGCCGCGCAGGATCAGCATCTCCCCGGGGGGCACCGTCACGCCGTCCACCGCAGCCGGTTCGGGTCCGTCGTTGGCCAGGAACAGGTACTCGCGCCCGTCGGCGTGCCGTCGCCGCACGGCCTCCACACCCGCCGGCACCTCGGCGGCCGGCGCCACTCCCGCGGCAGCGGCGACGGTGCGCAGCAGCGGGGTGATGTCCACGGGGTGCGTGGTGAGGTAGTAGGCGTTGCCGCGCCTGGTCAGGGCGGGGCCGCCGACCAGCGGTCCGTCCACATAGGACAGCAGCGTCTCGGTGTCGGGGGCGACGGTCGCCAGTTCGGTCCAGATGCGGCCGCGGGTGCCGTCCGACAGGGCCACCGTCTCCCCGGTACGCAGCGGGAAGTGCTCCTGCACCCGCACGCCGAGCAGGTCCCGCCACGCGCCGGGGTAGCCGCCGAGGCGGACGTGGTCGCGTTCGTCGACGACGCCGCTGAACGGTCCGACGAGCACGGTCCCGCCACCGTCCACATAGGACCCCAGGTTCTTCGCGCCGGCGTCGTCGACCAGGTACAGCGCGGGCACCAGCACCGCCCGGTACCGCGACAGGTCGCCGGCGGGAGGCGCGAAGTCGGCGGTGATCCCCAAAGCACGCAGCGCCGCGTGCCACTGCTCCGTCAGCGCGACCGGGTCCAGGTCCACGCTCGGCTGGCACTCGTGCGACTGCGCCCAGACGCTCGACCAGTCCAGCAGGATCGCCACGTCGGCGACGACCTCGCTGCCGGCGACGTCCGCGAGGTCGACCAGTTCCGCGCCGAGCCCGACGACCTCCCGCCAGACCTTCGTCTCCGTTCCCGCGTGCGGCACCATCCCGGAGTGCCACTTCTCCGCGCCCGCGCGGGACTGCCGCCACTGGAAGTACAGGACGGCGTCGGCGCCGCGCGCCACGTGTGCCAGCGAGTCGCGGCGCAGCCGCCCCGGGGGCTTGGCGAGGTTGCGCGGCTGCCAGTTGACGGCGCCCGTCGCATGTTCCATCAGAATCCACGGCTTGCCGTGGGCGAGCGAGCGTGCCAGGTCCGCGACCAGGGCGAGATCGGCGTACGGGTCGGTGCGGTCCGCGACGAGGTAGTGGTCCATCGCCACGACATCCACCTCCTCGGCGAACGCCCAATAGTCGACGCCCCACTCCGCGATGAGGAAGTTGGTGGTGACCGGGATGCCGGGCGTCAGCCGGTGCAGGATGTCGCGCTCGACGCGGAAGCAGGCGATGAGCTCATCGGTGGAGAACCGGTAGAAGTCCAGCTGTTGCGTGGGATTGGCGAAGCTCGGGGAGTCCCGGGGCGGCAGCACCTGCGCCCAGTCGGTGTGCCGCTGCGACCAGAACGCCGTGCCCCACGCCTCGTCGAGCGTGTCGAGGTCGCCGTAGCGCCGCTGCAGCCACTCCCGGAACGCGGCGGCGGACACGTCGCACCAGCAGCGCCGGATGTGGCAGCCGTACTCGTTGTTGACGTGCCAGAGGGCGAGGGCCGGGTGCCCGGCGTAGCGCGTGGCGAGCGCCTCCGCCAACGCCCCGGCCGCTTCGCGGTACACCGGCGAGCTGGGGCAGAACTCCTGCCGGCTGCCGTAGGAGAGCCGCCGGCCGTCCCGCGTCACGGGCAGCGTCTCCGGGTGTGCGTGACTGAACCACGGCGGCGGGGAGGCTGTCGCCGTAGCGAGGTCGGCCGCGACCCCGTGTGCGGCGAGCCCGTCCAGCACACGGTCGAGCCACCCGAACTCGTACCGGCCGGGTGCCGGCTCGAGGCGGGACCAGGAGAAGATGCCGACCGTCGCGAGATTCACGCCGGCCGCTTTCATCAGCCGCAGGTCCTCGGCCCAGACCTCTTCCGGCCACTGCTCGGGACTGTAGTCGCCGCCGAAGGCGAACCCTCGGACGGCCGGGATGACGGGCGCCATGGCACAGAGCGTCCACAGTCGGCGACCCCCGCGTCAACCGCCCGGACACGCTTTTTTTCAGGCCTTGACGAAGGGGTAGCGGAATTCTACGCTCGCCTCACTTAACTCGATCGAAACACGTAATTCACCCCCGCGCGGCCGCGTCCCGACCACCCCCCGGCGACCCAGGAGCTGCTCAGATGGCTATTTCTCGACGCAATCTTCTTCGCGGCGCCGGTGGCGTCGCGGCCGCGGCCGCCCTCGCGGCGTGCGGCTCCAACACCGGCCGCAGCGGCAGCGGAAAGTCGCTGTCGCAGTGGTACCACCAGTACGGCGAGGCCGGCACTCAGCAGGCCGCCGAGAAGTTCGCCAAGGCGTACAAGGACGCAAACGTCACGATCCAGTGGATCCCCGGCGAGTACGACCAGAAGCTCAACAGCTCACTGCTGACCGATGACGGTCCGGACGTCTTCGAGGGCCACTTCAACGCCCAGATGGCCAAGTCCAACCAGGTCGTCCCGCTCGACGACATCATCGCCGACGTGAAGAGCGACTTCAGCGAGATCGACATCGCGTCCAACACGTACAACGGCAAGTTGTACGGCATCCGCATGATCGACGACCCACAGCTGTTCATCTACCGCAAGAGCATGCTCGACAAGGCCGGCATCAAGCCGCCGACGACGTTCGACGAGCTGATCGCCGCCGCGAAGGCGTTGACCACCAAGGACGTCAAGGGCCTCTTCCTCGGCAACGACGACGCGGTCGACTGGGCCGCCAACCAGATGCTCGCCAGCACCGGCCAGCGCTTCCTGACGCCGGACAAGAAGGTCGGCTTCAACAGCGACAAGACCGTAGCCGCGCTCATCAAGGTGAAGGAGCTGGTCGACGCCAAGGTGACGCTCACCGGCGCACCGACGAACTGGTGGGACCCGTCGGCGTTCAACCAGGGGTTGTGCGCCATGAGCCGGCAGGGCATGTGGGCCATCCCCGGCATCAAGCAGGCCATCGGCGACGACTTCGGCGTCTTCCCGAGCCCGGCGTTCGACGGCGGCACACAGGCCATCTACCTCGGCGGCTGGACGACGTTCGTGAGCGCCAAGTCGAAGAACGTCGAGGCGGCGAAGAAGTTCGTGCGGTGGCTCTGGATCGACCAGACCGCTTACCAGGAGGAGTGGAGCCTCAACTACGGCTTCCACATCCCGCCGCGCAAGAGCATCGCCGCCAAGGCCACCAAGCTGCAGAGCGGGCAGGCGGCCGAGACGCTGAAGTTCACGCAGCAGTTCGGCTGGGTCGACGACCCCAACTGGACCGAGGCGATGAAGACGGCCATGAAGGACATGTGCAGCAACGTCTTCCTCAAGGGCGCCGATCCCAGGGCCGAGCTGGCGACCGCCGTCGGCAAGGTGGAGAACGAGCTGAAGACGCTCGTGGGATGAGGCGACGCAAGGCACGCTCGGAGACGCTGACATTCTGGCTCTTCGTCGGGCCGTTCGTCGCCGGGATGCTCGTCTTCGTCTACGTGCCGATCCTGTGGAGCTTCACGCTCAGCTTCTTCGAGGCGCAGAGCACCGTCACGCCGAGCGTCTTCGTCGGGCTCGACAACTACGTGGAGATGCTGAAGAGCGGGCCGTTCCGGGACAGCCTCGTCACCTTCACCGTCTTCGCGGCGTTCATCGTGCCGCTGACCGTCGCGCTGTCGCTGGGCATGGCGGTGCTGGTGCACCGGTTGAGCTTCGCGCGGGCGTTCTTCCGGTCGGCGTTCTTCATCCCGACCGCGTGCTCCTACGTCGTCGCGTCGCTCATCTGGAAGATGTCCATCTTCAACGGGGTGCGCTTCGGCCTGGCCAACGTCGTCCTCGGACTCTTCGGCGTCGAGAACATCTCCTGGCTCATCACGGCCGACCCGCCGTGGTACTGGGTGCCGCTGGTGACCGTGCGGCTCTGGCTGCAGCTCGGGTTCTACATGATCCTGTTTCTCGCCGGGTTGCAGCGCATCCCGGAGGAGCTGTACGAGGCGTCCTATGTGGACGGTGCATCGCCGGGGTGGCAGACGTTCCGCCACATCACGCTGCCGCAGCTGCGCACCACCACGGTGGCGGTCGTGCTGCTCACGCTCATCGCGGCGTACCAGGCGTTCGACGAGTTCTACAACCTCATGCCGAGCGCGGTCAACCTCGCCCGCACGCCGCTGCAGGAGCTGTACCTCGCCGCGCTCAGCCAGCAGGAC
This sequence comes from Virgisporangium aliadipatigenens, assembly GCF_016863615.1. Classification (GTDB taxonomy): domain Bacteria; phylum Actinomycetota; class Actinomycetes; order Mycobacteriales; family Micromonosporaceae; genus Virgisporangium; species Virgisporangium aliadipatigenens. The sequence goes on from NZ_BOPF01000034.1 coordinate 67,351, forward strand.
TACGGCCGGGGCAGCGCGGGCGCGATGATCCTCACCCTGCTCATCATGCTGGCCACCCTGCTCCAGGGCCGGGTGCTCGGCTTCGGCCGGAAGGACTGATCGGGATGGCCGTGCAGGGCGCGAAGGGCAGGGCGACCACGGGTGCCGCGTACGCGGTGGCATCGGTCGCCGCCGTGCTCTTCCTCATCCCGTTCTATCTGCTGGTGCGAAACGGGCTGGCCACCGACGCGGAGATCACCGCGCCCGGCTGGCGGTTCCTCCCCGAGACGTGGCGTTGGGAGAACGTCTCCGAGCTGTTCGACGACCCGGCCGTCCCGTTCGGCCGCAGCCTGCTGAACTCGATGCTCGTCGCCGTCCTGCACACGCTCGGCACGCTGCTGGTCTGCTCGCTCGCCGGTTACGGGTTGGCGCGCATCCCGTACCGGCACGCCGACAAGGTGTTCTACGCGGTGCTCGGCACGCTGATGATCCCGTCCGCGGTGACGTTCGTGCCGAGCTACGTGGTGGTCTCGTCGCTCGGCTGGGTCTCCTCCCTGCGCGGGCTCATCATTCCCGGGTTGTTCAGCGGCTTCACGGCGTTCCTGTTCCGCCAGTACTTCCTCAACTTCCCGAAGGAGCTGGAGGACGCCGCCCGGGTCGACGGCCTCGGCTACTGGGGAACGTTCTGGCGCGTGGTGATGCCCAACTCGCTGAACTTCACGGCCGCGATCGCCGTCATCACCTTCATCGCCGGCTGGAACGCCTTCCTGTGGCCGCTGGTCATCGGACAGGACCAGCAGTCGTGGACGGTGCAGGTGGCGCTGTCGTCGTTCCTCACGTCGCAGACCATCCGCATCCACGAACTGTTCATCGCGGCGGCCATCTCGATCCTGCCGCTGCTGGTGGTCTTCCTCCTGCTGCAACGGTGGCTCGTGCGGGGTGTGGCGGAGACCGGCATCAAAGGTTGACCGCGTCCGTCTCACCGTCCGGCCAGCGCACCACGGCGGCGTCGCCCTCGACGGTGACCGTGGGGAGGGCGACGTCGCCGGTGCCGAGCACGACGGCCGCCGCGAAGAGCGCGCCGGCGCGCACCGGCCCGTCGCTCGCCACGATCGGGGTGGCCGACCGGCGGCCGTAGGCGTTGACGCCCTCGCGGCGCACCACCGAGGCGTGCGGTAGGCCGATCAGACCCTCCACAGTGGACGTGAGCCCGTCCGCGCGTCGCGCACTGCCGCGCGACACCGTCAGCGGCTCGTCGTCCGAGGCGAGCGGGTAGCCGCCGATCCGCAGCGTCCACGGGCCGCCGGTCCCCACCCGGACCAGCCGCACCTCGACCGCGCCGCGCAGCACCGACGCGCTCGTCAGCCACGGCCCCTCGCGGAACGACGGCGCGGCCGGCGGCCACCGGAAGTCGCGGGGGAGCCCGCCGAGGACCCAGCGCGCCCGGTGTCGAGACACCCCGACCCGCCCCTCGATCCGCAGCGGCCGCAGCGGGCAGCGGTGCGACGCGAGGCCGTGTGCGTCGACGAGCGCCACGTGGCTGTCCACCGGCGACTCGCGCGCCTCGTCGTCGTAGTCCGGCCCCGCGTGGGTCGAGTAGGCGTGCCGGGCGTAGCCGGGATCGTCGGGGTAGTAGCGCCCGTCGGTGCCGTGGTTGGCGACGCGCACCACGCCGTCGGCCCGGGTGCCGGAGACGATCCAGCCCGGCGCCGGGAGGGTCATGTGCACGTCGCGGGTCTCCACCTCCAGCGGCTCCTCGGCGTCCGTCCACACGGGATGGTCGGGCGCGAGCACCAGCCCGGCGAACGCCTTCCCGGACCAGTACGGCGAACCCGCGCCGGAGTACGGCTGGCGGATGGCCGGGAAGGCGCCGCGCCACCCGATGGGCTGAAGCCCGTCGTCGCCCAGCCGCGCGCCGGTGAAGTAGCGCAGCACGCCGTTGGCCAGCCGGCGGGTGCGCCCCGGCGACAGCGGCGTGGCGTCGAAGACCGCGCCGGCCCAGACGGGTGCGAGCGCCGCGTGCCGGTACGTCAGCGAACGCCCCTGGTGCAGCGGCGCCCCGCCGGGGGAGTACAGGTGCTGGACGCCGTCGAGGTAGGCGCGCAGCCGTTCCCGGTAGCGGGCCCACGTGGCCTCGTCGACGTAGGGGCCGGACATGCGGCAGTACCAGAGCGGGTAGAAGTTCATCGCCCAGCCGGCGTACCAGTCGAAGTGGCGGCCGTGGCCGTCGGTGTACCAGCCGTCGCCCCGGTACCAGGACTCCGTGGCCGCGATGTTGCGCTCGAGGTCCGAGGACGACCAGGGTCCACCCACCGAGCGCAGGAACGCCTCCACGACGTTCTGGAACCAGAGCCAGTTGCACTGCGGGTAGTCGGTGCGCCCGACGGCCTCGGCCAGCCAGTCGACCACCCGCGCGCGGACCCGGTCGTCGAGCGCGTCCCAGAGCACCGCACGCGACTCGTGCAGCGCGATCGCGATCGACGCCGCCTCGACCCGGGCCTGCGGCACGTCCGCCAGGCGGGGCCACGCCTCGGGGGAGGCCGGGTCGGTGCCGGCGTCGATCCCCTCGGCGTACCAGTGCGCGAGCGTCCCGTCGCCAGGGAACTCCCGCGCCAGCCGGAACCCGGCCGCGAGGAACGTGCGCGCGAACCCCTCCAGCCCGTCGCTCCGCGCTCCGGAGACGCTCAGCGGGCCGGGCAGCGCGACGAGTGCGTGTCCCGGCGAGGCGTACGGCCGGACGGCGGCGAGCGTGGTGTCCACAGTGGACTCCCAGTGCGCCCGGGTCCACCCCGTCGACGGTGCGTGCATGCGGTGCCCCATCTCCTGAACATTTCACGCGCCATTGACCGTCGGCAATCAGTGCGCCTAGATTGACGCGAAGAAAGCGCTTTCCCCCAGGGCGGTCCGGAGCGGCCCGCGCGCCGCCCGGACCGGCGCGCACACCCTCCGCAAACCCCCCAATACGTTTGGACGGTGTCCGAATGAAACGTATCAACAGGGTCCGCGGCAGGCGGGCGGCGTTCGTGATCGCGATGACCGCGGTCGCGTCCGGCGCGTTCGCCACGCTGCCGTCGGGCGCATCGGTCGTGATCCCCGCCGCCGCACCGGCCGCGGCGTCCGGCACGGGGTTGACCGAACGCCTCGACCGTGGCCTCGTCAGCATCCGCAACGACAGGGGCAACTTCGTCTCCTGGCGACTGCTGGCCGGGGACCCCACCGGCATAGCGTTCAACGTCTACCGCGGCGCCGCGAAGGTGAACGCCGCCCCGCTCACGACCGCCACGAGCTTCCTGGACGCCGGCGCGCCCGCGGACGCCACGTACACCGTGCGCCCCGTGCTGAACGGCGCCGAACAGGCCAGCACACTCGCGGCCGATCCGGTGACGCCGTTCGCGACGAGTCAGGACGTGCCGTTGCAGATCCCGCCGGGCGGCACCACACCCAGCGGCGAGGCGTACACCTACGTGGCCAACGACGCCTCCGTGGGTGACCTCGACGGCGACGGCCAGTACGAGATCGTGCTCAAGTGGGACCCCACGAACGCCAAGGACAACTCGCAGTCCGGCTACACGGGCAACGTCTACCTCGACGCGTACAAGCTCAACGGCACCCGCCTGTGGCGCATCGACCTCGGCCGGAACATCCGCGCCGGCGCGCACTACACGCAGTTCCAGGTGTTCGACTACGACGGCGACGGGCGCGCCGAGGTCGTCACGAAGACCGCCGACGGCACCCGTTCCGGCACGGGGCAGGTGATCGGGTCGGCCGGCGCGGACTACCGCAACTCCTCGGGCTACGTCCTGAGCGGTCCGGAGTTCCTGTCGGTGTTCCGCGGCACCGACGGCGCCGTGCTCGCCACCGCGGACTACGTGGTGCCGCGCGGCACCGTCTCCTCGTGGGGCGACAGCTACGGCAACCGCGTCGACCGCTTCCTCGCCGGAACGGCCTATGTGGACGGATCGCGGCCGAGCATCATCATGGCGCGCGGCTACTACACCCGCAGCGTCGTCGTCGCCTGGGACTTCCGCAACGGGGCGCTGACCCGTCGATGGACGTTCGACAGCAACTCGTCGACGAACGGCAGCGCCTGGACCGGTAAGGGCAACCACCAGCTGTCCGTGGCCGACGTGGACAACGACGGACGCGACGAGATCATGTACGGCTCGATGGCGGTCGACGACAACGGCTACGGCCTGTGGCAGAACAACACTCACCACGGCGACGCCTATCACGTCAGCGACTTCATCCCGTCCCGCGCCGGCCTGGAGGTCTTCAAGCCCTCCGAGACCGGCAGCGAGCCGGCGCACTGGATGGGCGACGCCCGCACCGGCCAGATCCTCTGGAGCGCGCCCTCCTGCGGCACCGACAACGGGCGCGGGGTGGCCGCCGACATCTACGCCGGCAACCCGGGCGCGGAGGCGTGGTCATCCTGCGTGGCCGGCCTGCGCAGCGGCACCAACGGTGCGCAGGTGCACAGCCGCAAGCCCGGTTCCACCAACTTCGTCATCTGGTGGGACGGCGACGCCCAGCGCGAACTCCTCGACGGCACGCACATCGACAAGTACGGCACGGGCGGCGACACCCGCCTGCTGACCGGCTCCGGTGTCGCGTCCAACAACGGCACCAAGTCCACGCCGGCGCTGCAGGCCGACCTCTTCGGCGACTGGCGCGAGGAGGTCGTCTGGCGCACCACGGACAACCGGGCGCTGCGGATCTACTCCACCACCGACAGCACGTCCATCGCCCGGCCGTCGCTGATGCAGGACCGGCAGTACCGGGTCGCGGTCGCCTGGCAGAACACCGCCTACAACCAGCCGCCGCACCCGAGCTTCGCTTCCCCGTAGCGGTTTCCCCGCAGTGGCCCGGCACCCGGATTCCCCCCGGGTGCCGGGCCCTCACACGGTCAGCACCACCTTCGCGCGGGCGTGCCCGTCGGCGATGTACCGCAACGCCTCCGCCGCGTCCTCGAGCGCGTAGGTCCGTTCGACCATCGGGACGACCGCCCGGTCGGTGAGCAGGTCCGCGATCCGGCTCAGGTCGTCGCGGATCCCCCCGCTGACGAGGACTCCGGTGAACGTCGGACCGCCCCGCAGCTTCGCCCCGACACGCACCTTCGCCTGTGCGAAGAACGGCCCGACCCAGCGGCTCGTCTTCGGGCCGCCGATGAAGACGACGGTGCCCTCCGGCGCCACGGCCTTCCAGTCGGCGAGCGTGCGGGTGCCGGCGATGTCGAGCACCAGATCGTACCGGATCCGTTGGCCGGTAAGGCTTTCCGTGCGGTAGTCGATGACGTGCCGGGCGCCGAGCGTGTGCGCGGCTGCGACGTTGCGGGTGCTGCAGACGGCGGTCACCGTCGCGCCGGCCGCGCGGGCCAACTGCACCGCGAAGGTCCCGACGCCGCCGGACGCGCCGTTGACGAGGACCCGTTGCCCTTCGCGCAGCCCGCCCTTCCGCATTCCCTGGAACGCCGTGAGCGCGGCCAGCGGCGTAGCCGCGGCGTCCACAAAGGACAGTGCGGGCGGCTTGTGCACCAGGCGTTCCACCGGCACCGCGGCGAACTCGGCGAACGCGGCAGCGTGCATCCCGAACACCGCGTCGCCGCGCGCGAACCCGGTGACGTCCGGCCCGACCGCCTCGACCTCACCGGCGAGGTCGACGCCCGGCACGGCCAGCTTCGGCCGGCGCAGCCCGATCGAGGTGCGCATCAGATACGGCGAACCGATGACGGAGTACAGGTCGTACGGATTGACCGACGCCGCGCGGACCCGCACGAGGACCTCGCCGGCCCCGATCACCGGCCGGTCGACCTCGCGAACGCGCAGCGCCTCCGGCGCGCAGTAGGTGGTGCGGACGATCGCTCTCATGCGTGTGGCTGTCATGGCATCACGGTGCGGGCCGGGGGCACCTCGACACGTCCTACGCGGGTCGGCGGTCGGGCTGCTCCCGTGGTGGTACGCCGGTGGCCCGCTGCGCCGCCGGGAGTACGCCGTCCGTTGGCGGGAGGATCGCCGCCGCCGCGCGGGTGACCTATCGTGCGGGAATGACGGATGCCGGCCGCGTCAGCGGATGGGCGGTGCGCGGCGACGCCACGGTTGGCGGGGGCGCGGGCGGACGGTTGCCGGGTGGCGGGCGTCCTGTCGGGCGGCGCGTGGAGGTGGGTCGGTGACCGGGCGTGCGGGCGGGTGGCCGGCGCGTGGAGGTGTGGGCGGCGCGGGGCGTGCGGGCGGTTGGCCGCAGCGTGGTGGCGCGACCGGTGCCGGGCGTCCCAGCGGGTGGCCGCCGCCCAATCCGGACCGGGGCCGGGACAGCGCGCCGGGGCTGGGCGTCCTCGTGGCGGTGGCGCAGTGCGTGGGCGCCGCGTGGCAGTCGTCCGGGCGGCCCACGCTCGCCTTCGTGCTGTTCGCCGTGAGCGGGCTCGCGCTGTTCGACCGGCACCGGCATCCGCGGGTGGTGCTGCTGTTCACGGCGGGCGTGACGATGGTGTGCCTCGCGGTCGGTTTCCGGGCCGGCTGGACCCTGCCCGCCGTGGGGGTGGCGGCCGTCGCGGCGATCAACGCGGGTCACCACCTGAGCGCGTTCGTGGTCCTGGCGGTCCTCGGCGGTGGGGGATTCGCGCTCGGGCGGCCGCTCGTGCTGTCGGCGGCGGTCGCGGCGTCGTTCCTGCCGCTGGAGATCCTGTGCGCGATGGGGCGGTACGGGGCACGGATGTTCCGGGACCAGCGCAGACTCGACGAGGAGCGCGAACGGCGCCGCACCAGCGAGGAACGGCTGCGCATCGCGCGGGAACTGCACGACGTGCTGGGGCATCACCTGTCGCTGATCAACGTTCGGGCCGGCGTGGGGCTGCACCTGATGACGAAACAGCCGGCGCAGGTGCGGGATGCGCTGGAGGCGATCGTGCACACGAGTGCGGAGGCGCTGCGGGAGGTCCAGTCCGTTCTCACGACGCTGTATCCCGAGGGAGAGGCGGCGGCCCGGGCACCCGCTCCGGGGCTCGACCGGCTCGCGGAGCTGACCACCGACGCGGGTCTCGACGTGCGCACGGCGGTGACCGGCGATCGGCGCCCGCTGCCGGCCGAGATCGACCGCGCCGCGTACCGCATCGTGCGGGAGGCCCTGACGAACGTCCGCCGCCACGCCGGCCCCGGCGCGCGCGCCGCGATCTCCCTCGACTACGGCGGGGAACACTTCACCCTCTCCGTGCGCGACAGCGGCGGCGCGGCGGCGTCCCCAGTGTCCGCAGCGTCCACAGTGGAGGGCAACGGCATCGCCGGAATGCGCGAGCGCGCCACCTCGCTCGGCGGGACGCTGGCCGCCGGGCCGGAGGCGGACGGCTGGGAGGTGCGCGCCCGCTTCCCGCTGCCCGCCACGCTTCCCGACGCGCGTGGAGCCGGACCCGCCGGGCCGGGCGGCCCCGGGCTTTTCGCGGCGGGCGGTGGCGGATCTGCTGGGCCGGGCCGGGATTCGGGCGCGGCGGGTGGCGGTGCCGGTGCGGCGGGGGGTGCGGAGTGACCGGCGGTGCGGACGGCGGGACGGTGCGGGGCGGCGTGATCCGGGTCGTGCTCGCCGACGATCAGACCCTGGTGCGGGCCGGGTTCCGGGCGCTGCTCGACAACGAGGACGACATCGAGGTGGTGGGCGAGGCCGACGACGGGGCGCACGCCGTGCGGCTGGCCCGGCAGTTGCGCCCCGACGTGATCCTCATGGACATCCGCATGCCCGGCACCGACGGCCTGGCGGCCACCCGGCACATCGCGGCCGACCCCGCGCTGGCGGGCGTGCGGGTCGTGGTGCTGACGACGTTCGAGCTGGACGAGTATGTGGTCGAGGCGTTGCGCGCGGGTGCGGCCGGTTTCCTGGTCAAGTCCACCGTCCCGGCCGAACTCGTCCGCGGCGTGCGGGTGGTGGCCGCCGGCGACGGGCTGCTCTCTCCGGGGGTGACCCGCCGCGTCATCGAGCAGTTCGCGCGGCGGGTGGCCACGCCTGCGCAGCCGGGCCGGCTGGCGGAGCTGACCGAGCGGGAACGCGAGGTCGTCGCGCTCGCCGGCACCGGCCTGTCCAACGAGGAGATCGCCGGGCGGCTCGGGACGAGTCCGGCGACCGCGAAGACGCACGTTTCACGGGCGATGGTGAAGCTCGGCGCCCGCGACCGCGCTCAACTGGTCGTATTCGCGTACGAGGCGGGACTGGTGCGTCCGGGGTGGCTCACCTGACCCACCGCATCGACAATGAGCTATGTTTGCGGAAAATGGCCGAAAGTTTCGACGCTTACTGGCGGGCACCACGGTAGCCGCGGCGGTGCTCGGGTTCGCGCCGCCCGCGCAGGCGGGCACCGACAACCGCATCGCGTTCCGGCAGCGGCTGCAGTCGATCGACGGGCTCGGGTTCGCGGAGGCGTTCCAGCGGGCGACGCTTGTGCGGGGCGACCGGGGCCTCTCGCCGGCGAACTCCGCCGCCGTCATCGACCTCCTCTTCAACCGGCGCACCGGGGCCGGCGCCTCGATCGTGCGCATCGGCATCGGTTCCTCCACCGACGACGTCTACGACCACATGCGCACGATCCTGCCGAACGACCCCGGCGGCCCCGACGCGACGCCCGCGTACCGGTGGGACGGCGACGACGGCGGCCAGGTCTGGTTTCTCAAGCAGGCCCAGCGCTACGGCGTCACCCGCTTCATGGCCGACGCGTGGAGCGCGCCCGGGTTCATGAAGACCAACGGCAGTGACTCGGGCGGCGGCGAGCTGTGCGGCGTTCCCGGGACGGCCTGCGCGAGCGGCGACTGGCGGCAGGCCTACTCGAACTACCTGGTGCAGTACCTGCGCTTCTACCGGCAGGAGGGCATCCGGCTCACCGATGTCGGGTTCACCAACGAACCGGACTGGACGGCCTCGTACGCCTCCATGCGCTTCACGCCGGAGCAGGCCGTCGACATGGTGAAGGTGCTCGGCCCCACGCTGCGCCGCAGCGGGCTCGGCGCGCGCCTGGTGTGCTGCGACTCGTTCGGCTGGCAGGAACAGGCGGCGTACAGCGCCGCGATCGAGGCCGACCCGCCGGCCGACCGGTACGTGAGTGTCCACACGGGACACATGTACGCGAGCCGGCCGACCCGGCCGCTGCCCACCGACGCGCCGGCCTGGATGACCGAGTGGAACCCCTCCGGCACCACCTGGAACGAGGCCTGGGACGACGGCAGCGGCTACGACGGGTTCACGATCGCGGAGAGCATCCATCAGAGCTTCGCCGAGGCGAACGCCAGCGCCTACGTGTACTGGGTGGCGACGTCGCTCGGCACGACGCGGGCGTTCGTGCAGATCGCCAACGAGGGCGACGGCTACCGGGTGTCGAAGCGGCTGTGGGCGTTCGCGGCGTACTCGCGGTTCATCCGGCCGGGCGCGGTGCGGGTGCCGGTGACGTTCGCCGAGGAGGGGGTCAAGGCGACGGCGTTCCGCAACCGCGACGGCGCCCTCGTGGTCGAACTCCTCAACACCAACACGAGTGAGGTGCGCACGGACTTCCGGAGCGACACCAGATTCCGCCACGCCACGATCTACCGCACGGACACCACCCACGACGTCGCGAAGGTCGGTGCGGCGAGCCCGCGGGACGCCAGGCGGCTGGCACTGACCCTCCCCGCCCGGGCCCTGACCACGGTCACCCTCTCCTGATGGGGCGGCCGGCGTTCAGGACAGCCGCCGGTGGGCGCCCGGCGGCATTCCGTACGCGCGGGCGTAGACGTCGATGAACGCGCTGGTCGAGGACCAGCCGCAGCGGTGCGCCACCGTCGTGACCGGCAACCCGTCGGCCAGCAGCCGCAGCGCGTGGTACAGCCGCAGCCGGGTGCGCCACCGCGGGAACGTCATGCCCAGCTCCCGCGCGAACAGCCGGCTGAGGGTGCGTTCGCCGGCGCCGGTGGCCGTGCCGAGCTGCGCCAGCGTGCGCGGGTCGGCGGGGTCCTCGTGCAGCAGTGCGCAGACGGCCACGAGCCGCGGGTCGCGCGGGGTGGGCAGGCCGTCCGGCCGGCGCGGCGCCGCCCGCAGCTGGTCGAGCAGCACCGCGCGCAGGCGCCGGCGCTGCGGGGTGTCGACGTCGTCGGCGGTGTACGCCAGGATCAGTTCGCGCAGCAGCGGGCCGACGTCGAGGACGGTGGGCCCGTCGAACCCCAGCGACGTGGGCAGGCCGAGCAGGTGCAGGTCGAGCCGGCCGTGCGCGCGATGGGCGTGCACGCAGCCGGCCGGCACCCACACCGCGCGGTTGCCCGGCGCGTACCAGGTGCCGGTCTCCGTCGTGACGGCCAGCACTCCGGAGCCCGCGTAGACGAGCTGGTGGTCGTCGTGGCGGTGCGCGTCGATGCGTTCGCCGGCGGCCATCACCTGGGTGCGGGTGGGCGCCGTCGGCAGGTGGCGGATCTGCGGCATCGGTTGGCAGATTATCGGAAGCGCGCCGGTGCCTACCCGGGCCACGATGATCAGGTGCGCAGACCGATCGTGTTGCTCGCCCTCGGCCACGCCTGCGTCGACATGTACCAGGGCGCGGTGGCGGCGCTGGTGCCGTTCCTCGTGGCCGAACGGCACTACTCATACGCCGCCGTCTCCGGGGTGGTGCTCGCGGCGACGCTGCTCTCCTCGGTCGTGCAGCCGCTCTTCGGGGCGCTCACCGACCGGTGGGCGATGCCGTGGCTGCTGCCGGTGAGCGCGTTCGTCGGTGGTGCGGGCGTGGCGCTGGCCGGGGTCGGCGACTCCTACGCGCTGACGGTCGTCGCCGTGGCGGTCTCCGGGATCGGGGTGGCGGCCTACCATCCCGAGGCGGCGCGGGTGGCCCGGGCGGCCAGCACCGGCAGCCACACCGCGATGGGCTGGTTCTCCCTGGGCGGCAACGTCGGATTCGCGACCGCTCCGCTGCTCGTCGCCGCCGTGGTCGCCACGGGCGGCCTCGGCGCCTCGCCGCTGCTCGTCGTCCCGGCGATCGCCGGCGCGGCCCTGTGCGTTGCCGGAATCCGTGCAACAACAAGGGGCAATGCGGCCGGCAAGAGGCAAAGCGGGGGGATCGACGACTGGAGATCGTTCGGACGGCTCTCCGGCGCCATCGTCTGCCGTTCGATCGTCTTCGTCGGCCTGAGCGCCTTCATCGCCCTGCACGCCGGCGGCGGGGCCCAGGGCACGACCGCGCTGTTCGTCCTGTACCTCGGCGGCGCCGTCGGAACGGTCGCCGGCGGCCGCCTGGCCAACAGATACGGGCGCGTGCCCGTGGTGCGGGCCGCCTACGCGCTGACGATCCTCGCCGTCGCCGGGGTCGTCCTGACGAGCGGGCCGGCGCTGCTCGCGTTCGTGGCCCTCGCCTCGGCCGGCCTGTACGTGCCGTTCTCGCTGCACATCACCCTGGGCCAGGACTATCTGCCCAGGCACGTCGGCACGGCGAGCGGCGTCACGCTCGGCCTCACGGTCAGCGTCGGCGGCGCGGTCGCCCCGCTGATCGGTGCGCTCGCCGACGCCACGTCGCTGCGGGCCGCGCTGGCGCCGCTGGTGCTCGTGCCGGCGTTCGGCTGGCTCCTGCTGCGCCCGCTAAGGGAACCCGCACAACCTGAGCGCTTCCTCAGCGGCGCGGGCTGACGGTGGTCGACGCGTGTCATGCTCGATAACGATGACGATCATCCGATCACGCAGCAGCAGCCGACGCCGTCGCCTCCGGACCGTTCTCGGGGTCTTCGCGTTCGGCGTCGTCGCGGCGCTCATCGCCGGTGCCGTCGTGGCGTACCAGTACACGCGGCCGCCCGGGCCGGAGCCGACGTTCCAGATGCCGGTGGCCTGCGGCGAGACCTGGCGGCTGGGCACGTATCCCGGCCACGACGACTTCGATGTGGACTTCTTCCCGACCCAGGGGGAGGCGTGGGGGCGGCCGATCCTCGCGGCCTACGCGGGCGAGGTCGTCAAGGCCGGCCCCAGCGGCGACCTGGGCGGACGCACCAAGGAGAACCCCAAGGGCCCGATGGGCCGCGGCGGCGGTTACATGGTGGAGATCGACCATGGCGGTAAGTGGTCGACCCAGTACCTGCACATGATCGAGCAGCCCATGGTCAAGAAGGGCGACCGCGTCGCGACCGGGCAGCAGATCGGCAAGGTCGGCAGCACCGGCGAGTCGGGTGCGCCGCACCTGCACTACGAGGTGCACGCCGGCTGGCAGAAGGTCGTGGCCAACTTCGACGGCAAGCCCTCCGGCATCACCACCGACGACCGGGAGTACTCGGTCGAACGCAAGAGCAACAACTGCCCGAAGAAGTAGCGCAACGGCGACACCTGCCGCTCCGCGCCCGACGTCGACGGCCTATAAAGGCTGAGTGATGGTGGAGTTCGAGGCGGAGCTGTGGGTGTGGGACGCGCGCCGCTCCGAGACGTGGACCTTCGTGAGCCTGCCGGAGGACGCCTCGGAGGAGATCCGTGCGCTGACGGCGGGTAACGCGCGGGGGTTCGGGTCGCTCAAGGTGCGCGCCTCGATCGGCGGCAGCACGTGGTCGACCTCGATCTTCCCGGGCTCCGGCGGTGGGCCGTACGTGCTGCCGGTCAAGCGGGCGGTGCGCAAGAAGGAGGGCATCGAGCCCGGCGACACCGTTCCGGTGGCCGTCGAGTTGGTGTACGCGTGAGCGGAACCGGACGGGTGCCCCCGCGCGTCAAAGACGGCGTGAAGCTGCGCGCCCTGGCACTCCTGCTCGTTCTCGCCGCGACGGCCTGCGGGGAGGCGTCGGCCGACACCGGTTCCTTCGAGGGACGCACGTTCCTGTCGACCGGTGTCACCGACGGCGGGCAGCCGAAGCCGCTCGCGGCCAACACCCGGATCCGGATGTCGTTCACGGCCGACGAGGTGAAGGCGAACGCCGGCTGCAACCACCTCTCCGGCCCGGTGAGCCTCGACGGCGACAAGCTCGTCGTCGGCGAACTGGGCAGCACCGCCATCGGCTGCCCGCCGGGGCTCTCCGAGCAGGATCAATGGTTCGCCGGAGTGCTGAGCGGGCGCCCCGGCTGGAAGCTCGACGGCGACACGCTGACCCTGACGGCCGGCGCCGTCACGGTGACGTTCGTGGACCAGCGGGTGGCCGAGCCGGACCGGCCGCTCCTCGGTACCAGGTGGACGGTCGACACGGTGTTCAGCGGTGGCGTCGCGAGTTCGGGGCAGGGGAGCGCGGGGTTGGTGTTCGCGGACGGGCGGGTCACCGGGTCCACGCCGTGCGGGGTCTTCGAGGGGTCCTACACCCGCGAGGGAGACAGGCTGCGCTTCGCCGATCTGATGCACACGCCGTGCCACGACCAGTTGCACGCGTCGGTCGTGGGAACGCTCGCCGACGAGGCGACAGTGTCCGTCAAGGGGGATCGGTTGACACTGACCACAGTGGACGGTCGAGGCCTGGGCCTACACGCGACCGGCTAGTTGTCCACAGCCCGCAGGTGCGTCTTGCGGGCCACCGTGCGCGGACCCCAATGCCGGCCCGCACTACGTGCGGCTCTTCCCCGACGTGTACGCCGCGGCCGGGGTGACGCTGGATCACGCCGCGTGGTGCCGCGCCGCCGCGCTGCTGCTCAGGGGACGGGGCGCGCTGAGTGGCCACTCCGCGGCCCTGCTCCGAGGAGCCGACGTGCTCCCGCGGGACGCTCCGGTGGAGGTGACGGTCCCGCGGGACAAGCGGCTGGCGCCGCAGCGCGGCCTCGTGGTGGTCCGATGCTGCTTGACGGCGGCCTGCCCAGACCGCTGACGCAGCACGAGGTGCGTGACAGGTGCGGCGCTCTTGTCGCCCGGCTCGACCTGGCCTACGAGGCACAGCGGGTGGGCGTCGAGTACGAGGGCGCCCACCACAGGGAGCGCGACGCCTTCCAGCGCGACCTGAGGCCCCGGCGACATCTATCGCACACCCGAGCGCTGCGACTAGCCGAGTGCCGCGACGGACAGGGCGGCCCCGGTGCCCTCAGCTCTGGCGATGATCTGGCCGTCGCGGATGCTGAGGGCACCGGGGCTCGTCTGGTGCGCGGTGTTCCTCGTGCTCTTCTGTCCGCTCGCCGTGCGCGGCTACGCGCGTTGGGAGTGAACGCGAGCCCGGCAGCGGAGCGGTGCGCGCGGGAGCATACGGTCGCGCCCACGGCGGACGCGCGTAAATAGGGATCTATCAGACGGGCGGGAAGCGGAGGATGCGGTCGTCGGTGGCGGCGGGCGAACCGCGGCCGTCCCGGTTGCTCGTCGTCACCCAGAGGTAGCCGTCCGGCCCGACGACGACGGTGCGCAGCCGGCCGTACTGCCCCTGCAACTCGGCCACCGGCGTACCGGCGCCGCCGCTCGCGGTGATCGGGACGGTCCACAGCCGGGTGCCGCGCAGCGCCGCCGCGAAGAGCGTGCCGTTTGCGAACGCCGCCCCGCTCGGCGAGGCCTGCGCGGTGCTCCACACGACGATCGGGTTGCGGAAGTTGGCGTTGTTGCCCATGCCCTCGACCGTCGGCCAGCCGTAGTTGCCGCTGGCGACGATGAGGTTGACCTCGTCCCAGGTGTTCTGGCCGAACTCCGTGGCGAACAGCCGCCCCTGGGTGTCCCACGCCAGCCCCTGCACGTTGCGGTGGCCGAGGCTGTAGACGAGCGAACCCGCGGTCGGGTTGTCGGCCGGCACGCTGCCGTCGGGGCGCATGCGCAGGATCTTTCCGTTGCGGCTGCTCGGGTTCTGCGCGTTGGAGGTGGTGCCCGCGTCGCCCACGCCGGCGTAGAGGTTGCCGTCCGGCCCGAACGCGATCCGCCCGCCGTTGTGGATGGACGCCTTCGCGAGGCCGGTGACGACGGCGGTCTGCGCCTGGATGCTGTTCAGGTCGAAGCGCACGATGCGGTTGTCGCCGGCGGCCGTGAAGTACGCGTACACGAGGTTGTCCTGGGCGAACGTGGGCGACACGGCCAGCCCGAGCAGCCCGCCCTCGCCGCCGCGCACCACGTTCGGCACGGTGCCCAGGGAGACCGGCGCGCTCCCGGCGCGGACGCGCAGGAGGCGTGCGCTGTCGCGCTCGGCGACCAGTGCGCTCCCGTCGGGCAGGAACGCCACACCCCACGGCGTGGCGAGGTTGGTGGCGACGGTCTCCGGGCGGGTGAAGTCGAAGCCGCCGGCGGCCCGCGCCTCGGCCGGCCGGTGCGCCTGCAACGTGACGGCGCCGATGACGGCGGCGCCCGCGACGAGTGCCGCAGTTGTCCACAGTGGACGGTGCATGTCGGATCTCCCAGTTTGGGGGCAAATGAGCGATCGATGCCAATCTACCCCCGGCTCCCGCCCGCCGCACTTTCGGCGCAACTTTCGAACGGTCGAAATACCAATTGGCGGCGACGAATGATCAGTTCTTGACGGGTCACGAAATGCACACCTAGCGTTCATGCGTGTTATCGCGAAGACTCATCGTCGCAGGTGTTGTCGCTGCCGTACTGCTTCCGTCGCTGTCGGCATCGGCCTCACACACCCCACCCAACCCCGCCGGAGAAACGCTCCGCGCCCTGGCCCAGCGCCACGGGCTGTACGTCGGCACGGCCGTCAACATGGACGCGTTGCAGGACCCCGCCGAGTCGCGCTACCGCGAACTGGCCAGCACCGAATTCAACACCGTCACCGCCGAGAACGTCATGAAATGGGAGGCGCTGCAGAAGGAAAAGAACGGCCCGTACGATTTCACCGAGGCCGACAAGCTGATCGACTTCGCCCGCAAGAACCGCCAGAAGGTGCGCGGGCACGTGCTCGTGTGGCACAACCAGGTGCCCGAGTGGCTGGGCAAGGGCGTCAAGGACGGCTCCATCTCCAAGACCGAGCTGCGCGCCATCCTGGAACGCCACGTGAAGACCGTCGTGTCGCACTTCCGGGGCAAGATCTGGCAGTGGGACGTCGTCAACGAGGCCGTCACCGACCCGTGGGACAGCCCGCCGAGCGGCATCACCTACCGGCCCACCCCCGCCGCCGGCGCCGGTGACAACCAGGTCTTCTGGGCCGATCACCTCGGGCCGGGCTACATCGCCGACGCGTTCCGCTGGGCGCGCTCGGCCGACCCGCAGGCGCTGCTCTTCTACAACGACTACAACCTCGAGGCGTTCGGCGACGAGGGCCCGATGGACAAGGTGCAGTTCGTCTACAACATGACGAAGAACCTGCGCGCGCAGGGCGTCCCGATCGACGGCGTCGGCAGCCAGGGCCACCTCTCCACGCAGTACGGCAACTACAGCGCGTTCCAGATCAGGGACGCCCTGGACAAGTTCGCCGGGCTGGGCGTCGCCACCGCCTACACCGAGGTCGACGTGCGCAGCCAGCGCACCCCGGCCGTCGAGGCCGGCGACACCAAGGAGATCAACCCGCGGCTGCAGGGGTCGGCGTTCAACTACAGCGCACTGCTGCAGGGCTGCCTGATGAGCCGCAAGTGCCTGTCGTTCACGGTATGGGGCTTCACCGACCGCTACCAGTGGACGAACGACTGGGAGTTCGGGGGCGAGGGACGTACCGGTCTCGCCGCCATCTACGACACGAACTACAACCCGAAGCACGCCTACCAGTCGATGCGGGCGGACCTGGCGACGGCCGGTGCGCCGTACGTGCAGCCGCGCATCCCGCAGAAACCGAAACGCTGACGCGGGTCCTGGGAAGCGGCCGCGGGGCATCGGGCCCCGCGGCCGTCCCGACTCAGCGGAACATGTCGAGGACGCGGCCGTCCGTCGCGTACAGGCGGCCGTCGACCACCACGACGTGCCCGACCGAACGGCGGATGATCGGCGTGTCCTCGAGCGGCTGACCGGTGCGCGCGTCGAGCATCGTCACCGACTGCAGGTCCGAACCGGCGAACACGACGCCGCCGGCGACCACCGGCCGGGCGACCGGGCTCCACACCTCGTGCTTCCACGCGGGGCGGCCGTCGGTCAGGTTCAGGGCGAGGATGTCCTCGCCGTGCGCCACGTAGACGCGGGTGTCGTCGACGGCCAGCCGGCCGGCGGCGTTCGGGGCTTTCCAGGCGGTTGCGCCGGTGCGGGCGTGCACGGCCAGCAGGTCACCACCGGGCGTCGTGGCGAGGAAGAGCCGGCCGTCCCGATCGGCGGCCTGCACGGACCACTCCGCCGGCCGGGTCCAGAGCCGCTTCCCGGTGCGCAGGTGCACCGCCTCGGTGGCGCTGCCGTCGGTGCGCGTCAGCAGGATCAGGTTGCCGGCCGCCGCGCCGGAGCCCAGTTCGACCCCGTCACGTGTCCACAGTGGACGGCCGTCGTCGAGCCGGTACGCGGTCACCGTGTCCACGCCGGCGTCGCCGCCGCCCGCCACCACCACGTCGCCGGCCACGACCACCTGGTACATCGGCGCGTCGCGCCGGAGCGACCAGCGTTCCCGGCCGGTCGCCGCGTCGTACGCCGTGAGCAAGCCGTCCGGGTCGCTCGTGGAGCCGCACGTGTTGGCCGCCGCGACGAGCGTGTCCCCGGCGACGCTCAGCTCCGGCGTCTCCTCGTCGGCGGTGCTGTCGACGGTGTGCCGCCACAGGCGTCTGCCGGTCGCGGCGTCGTAGGCGGCGAAGCCGTTCGCGTCGGAGAGGAACATCCGCCCGCCGGCCACCACCGGCGACCACTGCCCGAGGCAGCTCGCGCGCACCGCGGGGGAGACGATCGACCAGCGGTACGTCAGCGCGCCGGCGGTCCTCGGGTTGATGGCGCGCTCGTGCGGGTTCCAGCCGGTGTTGGCCGGGCCGTAGCCGTCCTGCGCCCACCCCTCGCCGGAGGCGGCGGCGGCCGGTGTCGCGGACAGGCTGACACAGAGGGCGGCGGTGGCGATGGCGGACAGTGTGGCGCGCATGATCGCCATCTTTTACGAGAAGGTGTTGCCGGACGGCGGTTTTCGGTAAGAAATGACGATCACGGGCCGGCATCCCGGAGGCGCCGGCCCGTGATCCGGATCGGGTCAGTGGGAGCAGAGTGCGTGGTCGATCAGCTCCATGGACTTGTCCGTCCGGGGCGGCGTGACGCCCTCGTCGGGCTCGAACGAGTGGGTGTTGAACGAGACCATCACGCTCCGCCTGCCGTCCGGCGTCACGCCGTTGCGGGTCTGGAAGCCGATGACGTCGCCGCCGTGCGACCACGAGCCGCCGCAGGAGTTCGGGACGAACACGAGCCCCAGGCCGTAGCGGGCGCCCGGCCAGTTCTCCCGGAACTCCTCGCTCGGCGTCACGGTCGCCCGCATCTCCTCGAGCTGTGCGGGCTTGAGCACCCTGCCGCTCAGCAGCAGGCGCAGGAACCGGTTGCCGTCGTCGAGCGTGCTGACCATGGCGCCGGCCGCGCCGCCCCAGGACGGGTTCTGCTCGGTGACGTCGACGAACTCGCCGTACTTCGGGTCCTCTTCGGTGGCGCCCTCGCCGGGGAAGCGTTCGTAGCCGACGGCGTGCGGGCGCGGGATCCGGCTCTCCGTGTACGGGGCGCTGGTGTCCTTGAGGCCGAACGGCTCGATGATGCGCTCGCGCACCTCGTCGAACCACGTGCGCCCGGTGACCTTCTGGATGATCATGCCGGCGAGCGCGTAGTTCGTGTTCGAGTACTCCCATCCGGCGCCGGGCGGGAACAGTGGCGGGTGCTGCACGGCCAAAGCCACCGCCTCCTCCGCCGTCACCGTCGTGAAGCGCTTGTCCCGGAAGCCCTGTTCGGAGAAGAGCCACGGCATGTCCATCAGGTACTCGTTCAGGCCGCTGGTGTGCTGCAGCAGCTGGCGAACGGTGATGGCGCGGCCGTCGTTGCCGTTGGCGTTCACCACGCCGGGCAGCCAACGCTCGACCGGGTCGTCGAGGGAGAGCTTCCCCTCGCCCACCAACTGCAGCACGGTCGCCGCCACGAACGTCTTCGTGAAGGAGCCGATGCGGAATTTGGCGTTCCACGGAACGGGTGTCCGGGCGGAGACGTCGCCGAGCCCGCTACGGACCTTGATGTCGCGGCCGGGGGTGTCGACCCCGACCAGCACGCCCGGTGTGCCGTACTTCAACAGCGCGTCGGCGTCGCGTTGCAGGGTGGTTCTCTCACCCGCCTCCGCGGTGCCGGTGCCGACAAGGGCGACGCCGGCCGCGAGCACGGCGGCGGTGGCAGCCGTCAATGTGATCCGAAGTGGCTTCATGCTTGGGAACGCTATGGCGGGACATCGACCGCAGTCGTCACACGGGCACGGCAACTTCGCCTACCCCGCCGGGGGTACCGGGGGTTACCACGCTGGTGAGAGGCTCACCGGGGAGATCGCGACTATCGTCGAACGGGTGCGGACGCTCCTCCGATCCGTCCTGGTGGACGTGCTGCTGGCCATCGTGTTCACCGGGCTGGCCCTGGCCACGCTCGTCCAGCAGCGCGACGGCAGGCCGAGCCTTCCAGCCGTCCTCTTCGCCACGCTCAGCGTCGCGCCGATCGCCTGGCGCCAGCGCGCGCCCGTGCTCACCGTGGTGGCGATCCTGGTCGGGCTCACCGGCTACGCGATGCTCGGCAACGGCGAGTTCCCCGACTCGGGCGTCGGCCTGCTCTTCGGCATGTTCACCGCCGCGATGCTGTGCCGGCGCGCGGTCGTGGCGGGACTGTTCGTGGCGGCGCTGGCCGTGATGGCGATCGCCTACAGCCGCACGTTTCCGGACGCGCTGCCGTGGTCGCAGATCCTCCAGATCGCCCTGCTGATCGCCGGCGTGTGGGCGCTCGGGGAGAGCACCCGCGAGTGGTCGACGCGCGCCGAACGGCTCGCCGCCCAGGCCGCCCGCGCCGCCGCCAACGAACGCGTCCGCATCGCCCGCGAACTGCACGACATCGTCTCGCACCACATGTCGGTCATCTCCCTGCAGGCCGGCCTCGCCGAGTACGTTCTGGACGCCGACCCGCCGACCGCGCGCACCGCTATCGCCACCGTCGGCGAGGCGAGTCGCGACGCCCTGCTGGACATGCGCCGCCTGCTCGACGTGCTCCGCGTCGAACCGGGCGACCTCCCCGACACCGGTCGCGACGACGGCTACCGGCCGCAACCCGGCCTCGCCCAACTGGAGGAACTCGTGAATCGCACGCGCACCGCAGGCGTCCCGGTCGACGTGACGGTCACCGGAACGGCCGTCCCGCTGCCGCCCGGCCCCGACCTGTGCGCCTACCGGGTGGTGCAGGAGTCGCTGACGAACGTGCTCAAGCACGCCGGCCCCGCCTCGGCGCGGGTGGAGGTCGAGTACTCGGAACGGGCGCTCACCGTGCGGATCAGCGACACCGGCGGGCGGGTGTCCCGTTCGGCGGCGGTCTCCCCGACGTCGCACGGCATCAAGGGCATGCGGGAACGGGCGGAACTGTACGGGGGCGTGTTGACCGCGTCGCCCGCCGACGGGGGCGGGTTCACGGTCGAACTGCGGCTGCCGGTGGGGGCGGCGCGATGAGCACCCCTCCTGTCGGCGCGCCCGGCGACTCGTCGGCGGCGCCGGTGCGGGTTCTGGTCGTCGACGATCAGGACCTCATCCGGGCCGGGCTCGTGGCCCTGTTCCGGGCGGCGCCCGGGCTGGAGATCGCGGGGGAGGCGAGCGACGGCGCCCAGGCCGTGGCGCTGACCGCCGAGACCCGGCCGGACGTGGTGCTGATGGACATCCGCATGCCCGTCATGGACGGCATCGCCGCCACCCGGGCGATCCTCGCCGACGACAGCCCGCACCGGCCGCACGTGGTGGTGCTGACGACGTTCGACCTCGACGAGTACGTGTACACCGCGCTCGGGGCCGGCGCGTCGGGGTTCCTGCTGAAGGACACGCCGCCGCAGCGCATCATCGCCGCCGTGCACACCATCGCGGCCGGCGACATCCTCATCGCACCGCGCATCACGCACCGGCTCATCGAGGCGTACGCCGACAAGCACCGCACGACGACGGTCGGCGGTTCCGCGCTGGCCGAGCTGACCGCGCGCGAGGCGGAGGTGTTGAGCCTCGTCGGCACCGGCCTCAGCAACACCGAGATCGCCGAACGGCTCGTGCTCAGCGAGGCGACCGTCAAGACGCACGTCAAGCGCGTGATGGCCAAGCTCGGGCTGAACAGCCGGGCGCAGGCGGTGGTGGTCGCCTACGAGACCGGCCTCGTCGTTCCCTCGACGGGCACCACCTAGATTGCCGGAACCCGGCAGCCGGGGCCCGGCCCGGACAGCCGCCGGCCGACCTGTCGCACACCGCACCGTGTGGAACATCCTCGACGGCAGCAGCGCACGGGGAAAGGCGGCGGCCGATGGACAGACGCGTCGACGGCGCGACGGTGATGGAATGGATCATCAAGTTGACGGCCATGATGCTGTTCTGCGTTCTGCTGCTCCGCGTGCTTCCCGGCATTCGTCCTCCCGAGCCCGAGAGCGACAAGGCCGGCGTCGCGCGCGTCCGGGTGTCGCTGTATTTCTACCGCGGCGACGACGAGATAAATCGTTCCGTGGAACTGCGCCGGGAGGCCGACGGCGAATGGCGGGTCTGCGGGAACCCGCTGTAGTGGGCTGACCGGGCTCAGTCGTCGCGCAGTGCCGCCGCCGCGTGGGTGACCTCGGTCCGCAGCGCCTCCACCAGGCGGCACAGCCCGGCGCTCGCCCCGCCGGCCCCGTCGACCGCCGCCGTGATCCCGGTGATCGTCTCGTCCATCCGACGGATGCCGGCGGTGGCCCGTTCGAGCGCGGTGACGGCCTCGTCGACGGCCCGCAGCAGGGCGTCGACCCGGTCGGGGACGGCCGCCTCGTCGGCCGGAGGGTCGGTCGGGAGGCCGAAGCCGCGCCACGTCCCGCCGCCGTGCGCGGCCACGATGGTGGCGTTGAGCGCGAGCAGCCGGGTCTGCGCGGACACCTGGGAGATGAGGCCGACGGCCGAACGGATGTCGGCGGTGGCGGTGCGCAGCGCCTCCACGGTGCCGAGTGCGCGCCCCGACTCGACGGTGGCGTCCCGGGCCAGGGCGGCGAGGCCGCGCGCCGAGGCGCCCAGCTCGGTGGCGGCCGTCGCGACCCGCTCGGCCGCGTCGAGCACCGCCCGTTCCGTCGCGCGCATCTGACCCCCGTCCGCAGGACCGCGGTACCGAGTGTAGATCTAAATTTCCAGTCCGACGCTGAAACTTCCAGCGGTCTGTCTGACGTTTTCCCAGGTAGAGCGCGCTGAGCATGTTTCGGCCGGGTACGAACGTCGATTTGCCCGCCCGCCCGCCGCTAGCCTTCCGGCGCGTCCTTGCTCCCCCCGCCCGGAAGGCTGGACATGGCCAAGATTCCCCTCTCGGCACGACTCGCCGTGCCCCTGGCGGCCACGGCCGCCGCTGTCACCGCCGTTCTCATCGCCACGACCGGTGTGGCCGACGCCGGCACCACGCTCGGCGCGTCGGCCGCGGAGAAGGGCCGCTACTTCGGCACCGCCGTCGCCGTGAACAAGCTGTCCGACTCGGTGTACGTCGGCATCCTCAACCGCGAGTTCAACTCCGTCACGGCGGAGAACGAGATGAAGTGGGACGCCACCGAGCCCAACCAGAACTCGTTCAACTACACCAACGGCGACCGGCTGGTCAGCCACGCGCAGGCCAACGGCATGAAGGTGCGCGGACACGCGCTCGCCTGGCACCAGCAGCAGCCCGGCTGGACGTCGAGCCTGAGTGGTACGGCGCTGCGCAACGCCATGCTCAACCACGTCACGAACGTCGCCACCCACTACCGGGGCAAGATCGACTCGTGGGACGTGGTGAACGAGGCGTTCGCCGACGGCAACAGCGGCGCCCGCCGCGACTCCAACCTGCAGCGCACCGGCAACGACTGGATCGAGGCCGCGTTCCGCGCCGCGCGCGCCGCCGACCCCGGCGCCAAGCTCTGCTACAACGACTACAACACCGACGGCCAGAACGCGAAGTCGAACGCCGTCTACGCGATGGTGCAGGACTTCAAGGCGCGCGGCGTGCCGATCGACTGCGTCGGCTTCCAGTCGCACTTCAACGCGCAGTCGCCGGTGCCCGGTGACTACCGGGCCAACCTGGCCCGCTTCGCCGCCCTGGGCGTGGACGTGCAGATCACCGAACTCGACATCGAGGGTTCCGGAACGGCGCAGGCGAACAACTTCGCGACCGTCGTCAACGCCTGCCTCGCCGTGGCCCGCTGCAACGGCATCACGGTGTGGGGCATCCGGGACAGCGACTCGTGGCGCGCCAGCGGCACCCCGCTGCTCTTCGACAGCAGCGGCAACAAGAAGGCCGCCTACACCTCCACGCTCAACGCCCTGAACGCCGGCAGCCCCCCGCCGTCGTCGCCCGGCCAGTCCTCGCCGGGCACGCCGCCGTCGTCGCCGCCGGTCACCTCCAGCCCGCCGCCGACCGGTAACGGCTGCACCGCGAGCGTGTCGATCAACCAGTGGAACAACGGTTTCGTCGTCACCGTCCGCGTGACGGCCGGCGCCTCGGCCATCAACGGCTGGAACGTCGCGCTGACGCTGCCGAGCGGCGCGGCGGTCAGCAACTCGTGGAACGCCACGGCCAGCGGCACGAGCGGCGCGGTCCGGTTCGCCAACGTCAGCTACAACGGCCGGGTCGCGGCCGGTCAGAGCACCGAGTTCGGCTTCCAGGGCACCGGCACCGCCGGCTCCCTGACGCCGGGCTGCACCTCCAGCTGAAGCCCCACGCGAGCTGCCGGCGCCCGTCTGTCGTGTGTGGACGGACGGGCGTCGTGCGCAATTGCGGTGGCGGGCCGGTCCGTCGCCCGGCAAGGATGCGGGAATGACCTCGGACGAGCCCGGCCGCTGGACCAAGTCCACCGTTTACGCCGACATGTGGGTCGACCCCGCCGACGACCCACGGGAGACCGGCGTCGCGTACGTCGACGAGCGCACCACGCTGCGCGACTTCCTGCACCGCTACCGGCGCACGCTGGAGCTGAAGTGCGCGGATCTGGACGCCGCGCAGCTGGCCAGCCGTTCGGTGCCGCCGTCGACCATGTCGCTGCTCGGCCTGGTGCGCCACCTCGCGGAGGTGGAGCGCGGCTGGTTCCGCCGCCGGCTCGCCGGCGCGGACGCGCCGTACCTGTACGGTCCGGGGGAGGAGGCGTGGGACGGGGCGTCCGCCGATCCCGCCGTCGTCGCGGACGCGTGGGCCGCGTGGCGGGCCGAGGTGGATTTCGCGGAACGCCTTGTCGACGCCGCTCCCGACCTGGGTCCCACCGGCCCCACCGGCCTCCCGCTGCGGCAGGTGCTGGTGCACATGATCGAGGAGTACGCGCGCCACTGCGGCCACGCCGACCTGCTGCGCGAACGGATCGACGGCCGGATCGGCCAGTAGCTTTTCCGCGCCCGCGCACGGCAGAGTGGGGGCATGAGACGCGCGCTGGCCGCCCTGACGCTCGGGGCGTTCGCGACGATCGGGGTGGACCTGATCGGGGCGGGCCAGCGGCTGTGGCCCCTGGTGCCGAGCGCGCTCTTCGCCGCGGCGGCGATCGCCGGGTTCCAATGGGTGGCGCGGCGCGGGCGGGCCGGGGCGTACGCGTACGTCGTCGTCCAGATGCTGCTCGGCTTCATCGTCTTCGTCGGCGCGCGGTCGTACGTCGGCGCGACGCTGTTCCTCGTGGTGCTGGTGAGCCAGAGCGTGCTGCTGTTGCCCTGGCGGGCGGCGGCGGTGGTGGTCGGTGTGGTGCCGTTCTACCACGTCGGGATGGCGTGGCGGGACGGGCTGCGCGAGGGGCTGGGACTGCTGGCGGCCGGGCTGTTCACGGCGTTCGTGACGAAGCTGCTGATGCGCGAACAGCGGTCGCGGGCCGAACTGGCCGAGGCGCACAGACGGCTGCGCGAGTACGCCGTCCAGGCGGAAGGGCTCGCCGTCGTGCGGGAGCGCAACCGGGTGGCCCGCGACATCCACGACGGGCTGGGCCATTCGCTGACGGTCGTCCAGATGCAGATCAAGGCGGCGCGCGCGGTGCTGGCGGCGGACGCGGCCCGCGCGGACGCGGTGCTGTCCAAGGCGCAGTCCCAGGCGGAGACGGCGTTGCGCGACGTTCGCCGTTCCGTCGGAGCTTTGCGGGAACCGGAGTCGCGCGCACCGCTACCGGACGCCCTCCGGGCCCTGGCGGAGGAGGCCTCGGCGGCCGGCGTGCCCACGGGCCTGGACGTCGTAGGGGAGGCCCGCCCGCTGGCTCCCGCGGCGACGGAGTCGTTGTACCGTGCGGCCCAGGAGGGCCTGACGAACGTCCGCAAGCACGCCGCCGCCACCCGCGCCGACCTGACCCTGGACTACACGCACGCCGCGAACGTCCGCCTGGAGGTGCGCGATGACGGCACCGGAGTGTCCGATGTGGACGGTGCGCGGGGCGGCTTCGGACTGCTCGGCATCGAGGAGCGCACCGCGCACGCCGGCGGAACGATGACGCTGGAATCGTTGCCCGGCAAGGGTTACACGCTCCGCGTGGAGGTGCCCGGATGACGCGGGTGCTGCTCGTCGACGACCAGTCGCTCTTCCGCGAGGCGCTCGCGGTGCTGCTGAGCGTGCACGAGGACATCGAGGTCGTCGGGGAGGCCGGCAACGGCGAGGAGGCGCTGCGCCGCGCCGCCGAACTGGCACCCGACGTGGTGCTGATGGACCTGCGCATGCCGGTGCTCGACGGGATCGCCGCGACCCGCCGCCTGCGTGCCGAACGCCCCGGCGCGCGGGTGATCGCGCTGACGACGTTCGACGACGACGCGGACGTGTTCGCGGCGTTGCGCGCCGGCGCGGTCGGCTACCTGCTCAAGGACGTCTCCTCCGAACGCCTCGTCGAGGCCGTTCGGGCGGCCGCACGCGACGAGTCCGTGCTCCAGCCGTCCGTGGCGGCCAAGGTGGTGGCGGCGTTCGCGCGCCTGCCGGACGAGCCGCCGCCGGTCACGTCACCGCTGTCCGACCGCGAACTCGACGTCGTGCGGCTGCTCGCCGGGGGGCACAGCAACCGGGAGATCGCGGCGGCGCTGTTCCTCGCCGAGGGCACCGTCAAGAACCACGTCACGAACGTGCTGGGCAAGCTCGGTGCGCGCGACCGGACGCAGGCGGCGCTGCGGGCCCGTGCGCTGGGGCTGCTGGGACCATGACCCGGGTCATGACGTTCGGCACGTGCGCGCGGCCGGCCGGTTCGACACCCTGTGCGGCATGACCGATACGACTTCGCTTCGTTCCCGCTCCTACCTTCGCTTCGCGGGCCACTACGTGGAGATGGTGGTGGCCATGTTCGTCGGCATGTTCGTGCTGGCGCCGGTGTGGTCGTTCGCGGCGCCCGGACTCGTGGCGCGCGACGACGTGGGGGCGTTGGTGATGGCGTTCGACATGACGGTGGGCATGGTGCTGTGGATGCGGGTGCGTCGGCACGCGTGGCGGCCGATCGTGGAGATGTCGGTGGCGATGGTGGCGCCGTTCGTGGTGCTGCTCGTGCCGTACTGGCTGGGCGCCGTCTCCGGGGAGACGCTGATGATGGCCGGGCACACGCTGATGTTCGCGACGATGCTCCTGGCGATGCTGCTGCGCCCGGCCGAGTACCTGCACCACCGCCACTGACCGTGCGATCTTGCAGTTGTGGCGCCCGACCTGCGGCCTTCGGTGGGGATTTGTCGCAGCCACAACTGCAAGATCGGCGAGCGGGTCAGCCCCGGGCGCCGGCCACCCCCACGGACCGCGCGGCCGCGCGGTTGCCGGCCAGGGCCGCGGCCAGCAGGTCGGCCCCGGCGGCCACCGCTGCGGCGAGCGTGCCGACGAAGACGTCGCCGGCGCCCGTGGTGTCCACGACGTCGGCCGGTTCGCCGGGCACCACCGTCTCGACGGTGTCCCCGGTGACGACCACGCACCCGGCCCCGCCCAGCGTCACCACGACCGAACGCGCCCCGGTCGCCCGCAGCACCGCGGCGGCGAGCGTGCTGCCCTCGGGAAGCGGCCCGCCGAGCAGGTCGTGCGCCTCGTGCTCGTTGACGATGAGCGGGTCGGCGGCGGCGAGCGTGGCCGGTGCGAGCGGCACCACGGGCGCGTCGCTGACGACCAGCCGGGCCCCGCGCGTGGCGGCCGCCGTCGCCGCCGCGTCGACCGCCGCCGGCCCGATCTCCGCCTGGGCCACCACGACGTCGCCCTCGCGCAGGTTGTCGCGCAGCGCCGACAGGGCGCCGTCGAGCCGCCGGTTGGCGCCGGGCACGACGACGATGGAGTTCTCCCCGTCGGGTGTCAGGACGATGAACGCGAGCCCGGTCGGCGCGTCGTCCAGCACGGCCACCGGTCCGGTCCGCACCCCCGCCGCGTCGAGCGCCGCCAGCTGGGCGCGCCCGAGGTCGTCGGCGCCGACCGCGCCGATCATCGTGACGCGGCCACCCGCCCGGGCCGCCGCGACGGCCTGGTTGGCGCCCTTGCCGCCGGGGGAGCGACGCAGTTCGCTCGCGAGGACCGTCTCGCCGCCGGTGGGGCGGTGCGGCACGACGGTGGTCAGGTCAGCGTTGATCGAACCGACGACGTAGATCGCCAAGGCGCGTCCTTCCCGGTGGGGCGGTGCGCCGAGCCTAACCGGCCGCCCGGATCCCGATCGCGCGCCGCACCGCGTCGACGGAGCGCTGTGCGGGTAATTGAAAAGACAGCGTCCGCCGGGTTGGTCATCATCGGGTGATGGTGACACCCGCGCAGCTGTGGCCCCCGTTCGCGTTGAGCGTCCACTGTGGACACATCCGGCTGAGCGCCGTCACGGACGCGGACATCGGACCGCTGGCCGCACTGGCGCTCGGGGGTGTGCACGAGCCGGGGCGGATGCCGTTCGCGTTCCCGTGGACGGAGGCGCCGAAGGAGGAGCTTCCCTCCCGCATGGCCGCCTACTACTGGCGCAAGCGGGCGACGTTCTCCCCGGAGGAATGGACCCTCGACCTGGTGGTCCGCGTGGACGGTGAGATCGTCGGGGTCCAGGGCTTCTCGGCGAAGGACTACGCGGTCGTGCGCACCGGCGAGACCGGATCCTGGCTGGGCCAGCGGTTCCAGGGCAAGGGCATCGGCACGGCCATGCGCCGCACGGTCTGCGCGCTCTTCTTCGACCACCTCGGCGCGGCCGAGATCACGTCGGCGGCGTTCCTCGACAACCCGGCCTCGCTGGCGGTGAGCCGCAAGGTCGGCTATGTCGACAACGGCACGTCGCGCTGGCGGCGGCGGCCCGGCGAGCTGGCCATGCTGCGCCGGCTGGTGCTCACCCCGGAGCGCTTCGTCCGGCCGGAACACCCGTTGACCGTCGAGGGCATCACGGAGGTACGCGCCGCGATCGGCCTGTAGCGTGCGGTAGGTGGCCCGAATTGTCCTGATCACGCCGGGTGGCTTCCGGGGCCGGCTGCTGCTGGACCGCTTCCGCCGGCGGGGCGTGCCGCTCGACGCGGTGGTGTTCCTCGCCGGCGACTGGGAACGGCCGTGGCCGACCCTGCGGCGCACGCTGCACTTCCACCGCCGCTGGCGGGGCATCCGGACCAGCGGCGGCCTCGCCGGCGCACGGCTGCGCCGGGACCTGGTGCGGCTCGCGCCGGACTGCGTTCTGCTCGGCGGCTGCGGCCTCCTGCCGGCCGAACTCATCGACGCGGTCGCGGTGCCGGTGCTCAACACCCATCCGGCGCTGCTGCCGTGGATGCGCGGCAGCGGGGTGGTCGGCTACTCGCTCGCCGAGGGGATACCGCTCGGGGCCACGGTGCACCGCGTCGACGCGGGGATCGACACCGGCGCGATCGTCGTGCGGCGGCCGATGCCGGTGCCGTCGGGTCCGCTCTCGCTCTGGTATCTGGAACGGGCTGCCGACGTGTTCGCGGCGGATCTCATGGTCGACGCCGTTGTTGGCCTGCGGCGCGGTGAACTCCCGGCGGGTGTGCCGCAGGCGGCGCGGTTCCCGCTGCACACTCTCGCCGGAGCGGCGGCGGCCCGGCCGGCGCACGAGGCGCTGGCGCGGGCCGGCCGGGCGGGCGAACTGTGGCGTCAGAACGAGGCGCCGATCGCCTTCGGCTCCCCGGCGGTGCGGGCCAGTTCCTCCTGGGTGCCGAGTGTCTCGATGGCCGGCGGGACGTAGTCGGCGTCCAGCGTGATCTCGCGTTCCTCAACGATCGTGGTCATGGCGCCAAGGTACCGCGACGTATGAGTTTTTGTCCGTATATGTTCTTTAATCGTGGAGCACTGCGGCGCCTTCGGCTTTCGGCTCGATCCCCACCTCTTCGGCCGCCGCTACCTGCATACCGCCGCGCCGGACTGGCCGGCCCTGGAGGTGCGCGTCGGCGACCCGCCGGAGGGCTGGCGGGAGGTGTTCGCCGGCGACGGATGGGCGGTGCGGGTCCGGCGGGGCGGGGAGGCCGTCTGGTGGACGGGCGGGGCGGTGCACCGCCCCGACAGCCGCGTGCACCCGATGCTGTCGCTCGTCGTCTGCGCCGCCACCCTCGAACGCGGCGGCGACTGCCTGCACGCCGGCGCCGTGCACACGCCCGACGGGGTGGTCGCCGTGCTCGCCCCGTCCGGCGGCGGGAAGACCTCGACGATGGCGTACCTCGCCTTCGAGGCCGGGCTGGACGTGCTCACCGACGACCACCTGAACCTGCGCGACGGCGTGGCCCACGCCGGGCCCGGCTGCCTGGACCTCCGCCCGGACGCGGCCGCCCGCCTGGGCTTCGCTTCCGCTCCCGGTGGGGACTTCGCCGATCTTGCAGTTGTGGCGGCGACAAATCAGGCTCGGACCGGATACGCCGGGCACCACAACTGCAAGATCGCCGTGCGCGGGCCGGGGGCCGTGCGCGGGCCGGAGGCGGGTGGCGAGGTTGTGCGGGGCGGGGAGCGGGTCCGGCTGGAGCTTCCGGCGCCGCGCACCCTCGCCGCGCCCGTCGTCCGGACGGTCGTGCTCGAGTGGGGCGACTCCGAGCGGGTCGATCCCGTGCCGCCCCGGGAACGCCTCGCCCTGCTGTGTGCCGCCCGCACCGCGCCCCTCGTCCCGGGCGGGCTCGCGGTGCCGCTGGCCCTGGCCGCGCTGCCGATGCACCGGGTGACCAGGCGGCGCACGTTCGGCACGCTCCCGTGGACGGCTCGGGCCGTGCTGACCGGGTCCACAGTGGAACGTCCCTGGTGGAGTGCCGCCGGAACGTAGGATCGCGCGCATGGTGGACCTGTTCGGCGGGATCCGGGTGCGCGACTACGCGACCGCGCTCGCCTGGTACGAACGCCTCTTCGGCGGCCCGCCGGCGTTCGTGCCCAACGACGTCGAGGCCGTCTGGGAGGTGGCCGAGCACCGCTACCTCTACATCGAGGTCAACCCGGAGCACGCCGGCCACGCCCTGCACACGCTCTTCGTCGAGGACCTGGACGCGGTGGTGGCGGCGATCGGCGCCCGCGGCATCGAGCCCGCCGGGCGCGAGACCTACGGCAACGGCGTGCGCAAGGTGACGTTCCGGGACCCGGACGGCAACGAGATCGGCTACGGCGGGGGCCCGGAGGCCTGAGCGAGGCTGCTGTACATCTCGAACACCTCGTGCAGCCCGGTCACCTCGAACGGCCGCCGGATCCGTTCGTCGGGGCAGAGCACCCCGAAGCGGCCGCCGGCCGTGGTGGCCCGACGGTGCACGGCGATGAGCGCGTTGAGCACCGCCGAGTCGACGAACGTGGTGGCGCTCAGGTCGACGACCAGGTGGGTGGCCCCGCCCTCGAGCGCGTCGTACAGGTACGTGCGCAGGTCGGCGGCCGTGGCGAGGTCGGCGTCCTCGTGCACGGTGACCACCGTGAGCGGCCCGGACACGCGGGTCGTCAGTTCCATTCCACCTCCTCCGACGGTACATAGTTGCATTCCGGCAAACATTTGTGTGACGGGCCCCCGCACCGCTCTCCACTCGACCGCCACCTGATCGACCGTTATGGTTCTCCTGACTGCGATGTCGGCAAACGGGGGCACGGGGAGGGCCGACGATGTCGCTGCACATTGGCGTGCTCGGACCGCTGGACATCCGCCTCGACGGACAACTGCGGACGGTACCCGCGGGGCGGCTGGCGACCTTTCTCGCCGGCATGGCGCTGCGGGCCAACCGCGTGGTCCCGTTGCTGGCCCTGGCCGAGGAGCTGTGGGGCGCGTCCCCGCCGCGTTCGGCCCGCTACAACCTGCGCAGCTACGCCTCGCAGGCGCGCCGCGTCCTCGGCGACCCCGACCGGCTGGTCGCCCGCGGCGAGGGCTACCTGCTGGTCGCGGCGCCCGGCGAGGTGGACGCCGAGGTGTTCGAGAGTTCGGTCAACGACGCCGCGGGAGCCCCGGCGGGCGAGGCCGGGGCGCTGCTCGGCGCGGCCCTCGGACTGTGGCGCGGCCCGGTCGCCGCCGACGTCGCGCACGGGCCGCTGATCGCCGCCCGGGCCGGCATGCTGGACGAGTTGCGGGTGGTCGCGGTGGAGGAGCACGTCGCCGCGCAACTGCGGACCGGAGCCGCGCACCCGGCCGAGCTGGCCGCCCGCTTACGGCAGCACCTCGCCGAGCATCCTTATCGGGAACGGGCGTGGAGCCAGCTGATGCTCGCCCTGTACCGCGCGGGCGACCCGGCCGCGGCGCTGGGCGCACACGCCGCCGCCACCCGCGTTCTCGCGGAGGATCTCGGCATCGCACCCGGGCCGGAGCTGGCCGCCATGTACCGCGCCGTGCGGGACCGGGACGCCAGCGTCGCCGGAGGCACCCCGGCCGGCTGGAGCGGCGAACCGCCGCCGGTGCCGCACCAGTTGCCGCCGACGTCGGGCTGGTTCACCGGCCGGCAGGCGGAACTCGACCGGGTCTGCGGCGCCCTGCGCCCCGGTGCTGGGCCGGCCGTCGTGGTGGTGACCGGGCCGCCCGGCGTGGGCAAGTCCGCGCTCGCCGTGACCGCCGCGCACCGCGTCGCCGAGGCGTTCCCGGACGGCCAGTTGTACGTGGACCTGTCGCCGGTCACCGCGCCCGAGCAGGTGTTGCGGCGGCTGCTGCAGGCGCTGCGCCGCACGCCCACCCCGCAGGTCGACGCCGCCGAACTGCGCACCGCCGGCTACGGGCGCCGGCTGCTGTTCGTGCTGGACAACGCCGACGCCTTCCCCGACCTGGGCCAGCTGCTGCCGACCGGCCCGGGCTGTGCGGTGATCATCACCCGGCGCAGCGTGCCGGAGCGGCCCGCGGCGTTCCAGGTGGCGCTGGGCGCGATGCCCCTGGCGGAGGCCCGCGAACTGATCGCCCGCGTCGTCGGCGCCGAACCGCAGCCGGACGACAGCGATGCCGTGACGGCCGTGGCGCAACGCTGCGACCTGTTGCCGTTGGCCGTTCGGGCGGCGGCCGTGCGGCTGGCCCGCAGGCCGGACCTGCCGGTGCCGGTGCTCGCGGCGCGGCTGCGCCCGCTGCGGTTCCGGCTGGACGAGCTGCGCTGCGAACTGCTCGACGTGCGCACGCACTACGCCCGCGCCTGCCGCACGCTCGGCCCCGGCACGGAAGCCCTCTGGCGGCTGGCCCAGTTGCGGGTGCCGGAGTACCGGGTGCCGGTGCTCGCGGCGGTGCTCGGCTCGGGTGTGCGCGAGGCGGAGACGGTGTTCGACCGGCTGGTCGCCGAACACATCGTGACGCCGGTTGGCACCGACCGGTTCCGGCTGCCCGATCTGCTGCGCGCCTACGGCGCCGAACTGGCCGGCTACGAGCCGACCGTGCGCCGGCACGCGGCCCTGATGCGGGCGTTCGACTGGTACGCCGCGGCGGCCGGGCACGCGAGCGCCACCTGGCTGCGCGTGGAGCGGGAGAACCTCCTCGCCGCGATGCGCCAGGCGGCCCGCGTGCCCGGGGGCGAGAACGCCGTGCGCCGCATCGCCCGCGCGCTGCACGACAACCTGCGCCGGGGCGGCCACGAACGGCAGGCCGCGCTGGTGCGGCGCCTCGCCGTCGACGCGGCCCGCCGCAGCACCGCAGCGGCGTCGGCCTACGTGGCGGCCGGGGACGCGTAACCCCGCGCCTGCAGGGAGAAGAGCCGCGCGTAGCCGCCGCCGGCCGCCATCAGCGCGGCGTGGTCACCCTCCTCGGCGACCCGCCCCTCGGCGAGCACCACGATCACGTCGGCCGAACGCACGGCGCTCAGCCGGTGCGAGATGAGCAGGCTGCTGCGCCCCTCCCGCATCCGCATCAGGCGCACGTGCAGGTCGTGTTCCGCCTCGGCGTCGAGGCCGTTGCTCGGCTCGTCGAGGATCAGCAGGTCGCGGTCGGCCCGCAGGAACCCGCGCGCCACCGCCATCCGCTGCCACTGCCCGCCGGAGAGGACGACCCCGGCGCCGGTGTCCGGATCGCCGTCGGCCGCCAGGTCGTCGGCGTCGAAGAAGATGCGGCTCAGCAGCGTGTCGTAGCCGCGCGGCAGGGCGGCGATCGCGTCGTGCAGCCCGGCGTCGCGGGCCGCGGCGGCGATGCGGGCCGGATCCGAGAGGGCAGGCAGGTCGGCGACGCCGATGTTCTCCGTCGCGGTCAGGTCGTACGCGGTGTGGTCCTGGAACACCGCGCCGAGCCGGGCCCGCAGCGCCGCCGGGTCGAGGTCGCGCAGGTCCACGCCGTCCCAGGTGATGCGTCCCTTCGTCGGGTCGTAGAACCGGCACAGCAGCTTCACCATCGTGCTCTTGCCGGCGCCGTTCAACCCGACGAGACCGACCGAACGTCCGGCCGGGAGGGTCAGGTCCACGCCGCGCAGCACCCACGGGTGGTTGTCCCCGTACCGGAACCACACGTCGTGAAAGACGATCCCCTCGGACAGCGCCGCGACGGGCACCGGCGACCCGGCCAGCGGCAGGTCGGGCGGCTGGCCCGTGGCGACCCGGTAGTGGTCGAAGAAGAGCAGCGCCTGGTGCATCCGGCCGGCCTGCCCGACCAGGGAACCGAGCCCGCCCTGCACCCCCGGGATGGCGGCCAGCACCAGCGCCACGCCGCCGGCCGTGATCCGCCCGTCGAACGCCGCCGCCACGGCGGACCAGATCGCGAGGCCGGCCACCGCCGCGCCGAGCAGCCCGACGAGGGACTGCGCGCGCAGCTGACGCCGGTCGAGCCCGCGGTGCTCGGCGTTCGCGGCGTCGAGTTCGGCGAGCATACGGCCGGTGAAGAAGCCGCCGAGCCCGAACAGGCGCACCTCCTTCGCCGCCTCCACGCCGGTGACCAGGTGGGTGTAGAAGCGTTCGCGCCGCTCCCGCTGCTCCATCCGCAGGAACGTGGCCGCGCGGGCCCGGCTCAGGCGCAGTTCGGCCCAGAGGCCCGGGCCGGCGGCGGCCACCACGAGAAGGGCGACCAGCGGGTGCAGGAGCAGCAGCGACGTGGCGAACCCGCCGACGGCGACCAGTCCCGCGGCCATGCGCATGAGGCCGCCGGACAGTTCGGAGGGGCCCATGTGGCCGGTCTGCTGGGCGAGCTGCAACCGGTCGTGGAAGCGCGGGTCCTCCAGCCGGCCGATGCCGGTGAGCCGGTTCACGGCGGTGAACAGCCGCTGCCGCACCAGGCGGGTCACCCGGCGGGTGATCTCCGCATCGAGGTAACGGGTCACGTGCGGCAGCACCAGCCCCACAACGCCGGTCGCGCCGAGGGCGGCGGCCAGCGCGAGGACCCGTTCGCGGCTCGCCCGGCCCGAGGTCAGGTCGTCGAGCAGCAGCTTGAGCAGCCATGCCGTCAGGACCGGGGTGGCGCCGGTGAGCAGCGTGATCAGCAGTTCGACGACGGAACCGACGGGTGCGGCCCGCCAGCGCATGCCGGCCGCGGCGAGGCTGTGCGAGACGGCCCGCCGCGGCCCGAGGCGTTGCTGCCTCATGCGCTCGACGCCACCGGGATGTCCAGCCGGTCGATGGCGATGGAGCTGGTGACGACCTTCCCGAACGGGTCGAGGAGCGCGAACGCCGGCAGCCCGGTCAGCCTGAACTCCTTCGTGATCGGCCCGTTGCCCGGCTCGATGACGACCTTCGCGACGTCGCGGAACCGTTCGGCGTACTCGCCGGCCTTCTCGTCCTTGCCGACGATGACGACGAGCACGTTGTCCCGCCCGCCGAGCATGCTGCGCGCGGCGTCGAGCAGGCCGGGGATCTGCGCCTCGCAGCGGTCGCACAGCGGCGACAGGAACGCCACCAGCCGCGCACCGGTCACGTCGTCGCGGCTCACCGGTTCGCCGTCGATCGTGGTGTTGGCGAAGTCCCCGGGTGTCTCGCCGGCGCTCAGCAGCGGGTCCTCGACCTGTTCGGCCACGGCCGTCTTGGCGAGCTGTTCGGACTGCTCACGCAGGCGCTTCAACACCCCGAGGGTGAGGATGAGGTTGAGGGTGGTCAGCACGCCGAAGATGACGACTGCCGCGGACAGGATCCACATCGGAGCCTCCGACTTTCAAGAGGGGCCTCAGCGCGAACGCGGGGAGGAGACCGGCGCGAACAGGGCCACGACGTCGTCGAGCCGGACGACGAGGGCGGCGACCAGGACACCCGAGAGCGCCGCGAGCGCGGCTCCCGCCGGTTCGACCGGATCGTCGACGAACATCCGGGCCGCCACGGCGAGCAGCGCGACCACGACGAGCCCGAGGTTGCGTGCGACGTGCACGGCGGTGACGGCGGACCCGCGCCCACCGAAGCACCGGCACACCGGCTGGGCGCCGCGCCGCAGCGACACCGCCATCGCGACGGCGAACGCCGCCAGCAGCGCGGCCGCCAGCCCATAGCCCGCGACCACGGTCGCCGGGACGGCCAGCAGCGCCACACCCACCGCCTCGCACCCGGCCACGAGCGCCGCGACGGGCCGGACGGCGCGCGCCGGCACCACGTCGAACGCCCGCACCGAGGCGACGAACTCCCGCCACGCCTCCCCGCCGTGCGCCTTGCCCCACACGGCGACGACGAACACCGTCACCACGAGGGCCCGGACCGCCACTTCGACGTATGCCACGCCGGTCCCACTCCCTTGCGATCAGCTGAGCGATCAACAGCGCCGACCGTAGGACCCGCGCATACGGCGTCGATACAACGCGCCTGTACCGGCGCCGTATGCGCGGCGCCTAGCGTGTCGCCCGATCAACGGAAGGGAGGGATTGATCATGATCAAGACCATCGAATCGATGGGCTCCTGGATGCTCGGCAAGCTCGTGCCGACCGTTCAGGCGTCCGCGGCGTGCCCCCCGGATCCGTACTGCCGGGTCTGCGCCACGTGCTACCTCCAGCGGTGCTGGACGACGCCGCAGTGCGGGAACAAGTGCAACGGGTGCAACACCGGGTGCGGGCAGGCGGCCGGCGCCATCAGCCTCTGCTGATCCGAGCCTCAGGGCTCGCCGGGCCCGTCCGGTCGTGCGGCCGGGCGGGCCTCGGCGCGTTCGGCCCGCAGGCGCGGAACCACACCGAGGAGCCGGTCGGCCGGGAACAGCCCGAGCTGGCGGGAATCCATGCTCCAGCCCGGGTTGTCGCCCAGCACCACCAGCTGCTCCGGCGGAACCGTCTCCAGCGGCAGGTCGCGCAGCTTCGGCACCCGGGCGCGCGGCACCGGATCGCCAGGCAGCGCGAGGATCCGTTTGATCACCAGGCCGTCGCCGTGCGGCCCGCCCGGCGGCGGATACAGCACCACCACGTCGCCGCGGCGCACCCGGCGCAGGCCGGCCCGGCGGGCCAGCACCCGCTGGCCGTTGGACAGCGTCGGCTCCATGCTCCGGCCCGAGACGCTGACCAGCACGTACGAGCGGCGCAGCCACCACAGCACCGC
Source organism: Virgisporangium aliadipatigenens (assembly GCF_016863615.1). GTDB lineage: Bacteria > Actinomycetota > Actinomycetes > Mycobacteriales > Micromonosporaceae > Virgisporangium > Virgisporangium aliadipatigenens. Next base: position 103,983 of record NZ_BOPF01000034.1, read on the forward strand.
CCCGACGACAACGCACCCACCGATGAACGTCAACGCCGCCCCCATGCCGAGGCACTGTACGCCGCGACCGGCGTTCGAATCGGCGAAGTCACCGGTCCGCGCGCGCGGCCAGGATCAGTTCGGCCCGGGAGGTGACGCCCAGCTTGGCGAAGACCTTGCGCAGGTGGTAGTCGACCGTGCGCGGGCTGAGGAACAGCTGCGCGGCGACCTCCCGGTTCGTGGCGCCCTCGCCGACGATGCGCACGATCTGCACCTCCTGCGGGGTCAGCGCGGTCGCCGTGTCCGGGCGGCGCTTGCGGGCGGTCTCGCCGGTGGCGCGCAGCTCGGTCCCCGCCAGGTCCGCCCAGGGCCGCAGGCCCAGCCGTTCGAACGTCTCGTGCGCCGTCCGCAGGTGCACCCGCGCGTCCGCCCGGCGGCGCCGCCGGCGCAGCACCTCGCCGTAGAGCAGCGCCGTGCGCGCCGCGTCGAACGGCCGGCCGCCCCGGGTGTGCAGCGCCAGCGCCTCGGTGAAGTGCCGGTCGGCCGCGGAGCCCTCCGCCAGCAGGCCCTTTCCGCGGGCCACGAGCGCCGCGCCCCACACCGATCCGGTGTGGCCGGCCCACGACGCGAGACGTTCGACCGCATGGTGGGCGAGGTCGAGGCGGTCGGTCCGGACGGCGGCCTCCACGAGATCGGCGGCGGAGAAGATCGCGACCACCGGATGCGAGTCGCCCGGCCCGGCCTCGGCGAGCGCGGCGAGGCGGTCGCGGGCCTCGTCGGGCCGCCGGCACGCCAGGTCCAGCAGGGCCAGCGCCCACCCGGCGATCCCGGCCGACGGTCCGAGCCGGTGCCCGATCGCCCGGCTGATCGCGGCCTCGGCGTGCGCCCGGCACTCGCCCTCCCGCCCGTGTACCGCATTTATCCAGGAGAGAACGGCATGCAGGTGCGCGCCCGGATTTTCCTGACCGGTGTCGTGGGCGATGCGCAGGCCCTCCGTCGCGTTGGCGGTGGCCGCCGCGAAGCGACCCGTCCACGCCTCCAGCGACGACAGCGGGGCGAGCAGGGCCGGCAGCACGGCCGCCGCACCCGCCGAACGCGCCCGCGCCACACCCGTCGAGAACAGGCCCAACGCCACGGAGTCGTCGCCGAGGAACATCGAACCGGCCGCCGTCAGCATCACCGCGCGCAGGTCCGGCGACTGCGTCGCCCGGGCGGCCACCTCGCGCAGGTGCCCGACGGCGCGGGCGGTGTCGCCGCTCAGCAGGCGGTCCAGGCCCAGGATCAGCTCCGCACTCATCGGCACGGCCGCCTGTGCCGCTCCGCCGGTCGGCCCGCTGTGCGCGGCGGCGGTCTGTTCGTTCGGCGCGGCGGCGGGCGGGGCGCTCGGCGGGGCGGTGTGCGGGAGGGCGGCGAGGCGGGTCGCCACGGCGTGCAGGCCGCGCACGTCGCCGGCGAGCCAGGCCGACTGTCCCGCCTCGGTCAGCATGGCGGCGGCGCGCGCCGGTTCGGTGGTGGCGATCGGCTCCGCGGCGGCGACCAGGGTCGCGTAGGCGGCGGTGAGCTCGCCGCTGACCGCCGCGATCGAGCCCCGCAGGTGCGCCACCCGCGCGCGCAGCGGCACCGTCGAGGCCAGCTCGGCCGCACCGTCCACAAGGGACTTCGCCCGTTCGGGGAGGCCGGCCTGCCAGGCGGCGTCGGCGGCGTCGGCGAGGCGTTCCCCGCGCCGCTGCGCCTCCAGGGTCAGCGCGGCCGCCCGCTCGAACGCCGTCGCCGCTGCCGCGTGCCCGCCGCGGGCGCGGGCCCGTTCGGCGGAATCGTGCAGCAGCGCGGCGACCTCCTCGTCGGGCCCCAGCGCGGCCGCGGCGAGATGCCACGCGCGCCGGTCCTCGTCGGCGCCGGCCAGCACGTCGGCCAGGGCGCGCTGCGCCTCCCGCCGTTGCCAGAACGTGGCACCCCGGTACACCGCCGTGCGCACGAGCGGGTGGCAGAACGCGATGCTCCGGTCGTTCACCCGGATCAACCCGGCGCGCTCGGCGGCGTCGAGGGCGCCCGCGGCGACGCCCAGCGCGGACGCGGCGCGCAGCACCACACCGGGATCCCCGGTCTCCTCCGCGGCGGCGACCAGCAACAGCGTCTGGGTGGCGGGGTCCTGCCGGCGCACCCGGTCGAGGAAGACCTGCTCGACGTCGGCCCCGACCGGCAGCCGGCGCGGCAACGGCTCGCGGCCGGACAGCTGCGCCCCGCTCAGCGAACCCGGCAACTCCAGCAGCGCCAACGGATTCCCGGCCGTGCTCGCCACCAGGCTGTCCCGCACCGACCCGGGAAGCTCCACAGTGGAGCGTGCGGCGAGGAGCGCACCGGCCGCGGGCGCGTCCAGGCCGGCCAGCGTCAGCTCCGGCAGCCCCGGCGCGGCGAACGTCGCCGGATCGCCGTCCCGCGCCGCGAACAGCATTACCACGCCCTCGGCGTCCAACCGCCGCGCCACGAACGTCAACGCGCCCGCCGACGCGCCGTCGAGCCAGTGCGCGTCGTCCACCAGGCACAGCACCGGCCCCGACTCGGCCGCCTCGGCGAGCACGCTCAGCACACCCAGCGAGATGAGGAACCGGTCCCCGCCACCGGCCGGCCCCAGCCCGAACGCACCCCGCAGGGCGGCACCGGGGCGCTCCGGAACGGCGTCGATGAGGTCCGCGACCGGCCGCAGCAGCTGGTGCACGGCCGCGAACGGGAACTCCGACTCGGACTCGATGCCGGTGCCGCGCAGGATCTTCCATTGTTTTCCCTCGCCGGCTCGTGCGGCGTTTCCGGCCTGTGTGGCGTCTCCGGCCTGCGCGGCGGCGTAGGCCAGCAGCGCGGACTTGCCGATGCCGGCCTCGCCGCGCAGCACCAGCGCACCACTGCGCCCCTCGACCGCCCCCGCGAGAAGGGCGTCCACGGCCGCGCACTCGTCGGTCCTGCCGTACAGCACGCTGCGGAGTCTATGCCGACCGGCGACTTCGCCGATTCGACCGCGTTCGATTTTTCGCAGGCTGGTGCCCATGAATTCCGCTGATGTCATCGTTGTCGGCGCCGGCCCCACCGGCCTCGCCCTCGCCTGCGAACTCGCCCTGGCCGGCGTGCGGGTGCGCCTCCTCGAACGCCGCGCCGAAGAATCCAACATCACCCGGGCGTTCGCCGTGCACGCCCGCACCCTCGAACTGCTCGACGCCCGCGGCCTCGCCGACGAGGTGCTGCTGCGCGGCGTGCGGATCGACGGCGTCGCCCCCGTCCCCGGGGCCTACCTGGACCTCGGCATCCTGGACACCCGCTACCCGATGCTGTGCATCGCGCCGCAGAGCGCCACCGAGAAGGCGTTGCAGGCGCGGGCGTCGCGGCTCGGGGTCGCGATCGTGCGGGGCGCCGTCGTCACCGCGCTCGAGCAGGACCCCTCCGGCGTGACCCTGTCCCTCGCGGACGGTTCGCGGGAACGGGCGGACTACGTCGTCGGCTGCGACGGCGCGCACAGCACGGTGCGCACGCTGATCGGGGTGCCGTTCGCCGGCAAGGAGTACGAGACGCACATCCTGCTGGCCGACGTGCGGCTGGCCGAGCCGCCGGCCGAGGCGATGTTCGCGCGCACCAACACCGAGGGCGCGGTCATCTCGGTGCCGTTCGGGGACGGCTGGTTCCGCGTCATCGCCTGGGACCGCAGCCGCGAACGGGCACCGCTGTCCGAGCCGGTCACCCGCGACGAGATGGTCGACGCGTTCCGGCGCATCGCCGGCGGCGACCTCGGCATGGGCGAGCCGCGCTGGAGCACCCGCTTCCTCAGCGAACGCCGGCAGGCCGCGAAGTACCGCGTCGGACGGGTGTTCCTCGCCGGCGACGCCGCCCACGTGCACTCGCCGCTCGGCGGCCAGGGCATGAACACCGGCATCCAGGACGCGATGAACCTCGGCTGGAAGCTCGCCGCCGCCGTGCGCGGGACGGCCGCCGCGGAGCTGCTCGACACCTACGAGTCCGAACGCCACCCGGTCGGCGAGAAGGTGCTGGCGCTCACGGACACGTTCAACCGGCTGGTGCTGGGGCGCTCGAAGCTGCGCAACGTGGCGCAGGCGGTGGTGATCCGGACCGTGCTGCGCTTCCACCGCACCCGGCTCCTCATGGCCGAACGCCTCAGCGGCATCGGCATCGCATACCCGTCGAACGGGCACTCGTGGGTCGGCCGGCGCATGCCCGACGTGGACTGCGACGGCGGCCGCCTCTACGAACTGATGCGGGACGGCCGGTTCGTGCTGCTCTCTCGCGACACCCCGGCGGAACTCCCGTCGACTGTCCACTGTGTACGGTCGCTCGCCGCCGGGCTGCCGGATTACGTGCTGGTGCGCCCCGACGGCTACGTGGCCTGGGCCGGCTCCGTGCTCGATCCGGCGGCGATCGCCCGTTGGTGCGGTCCGGTGCCGGCGGTGCGCTCATGAGCCCGCGGCTGCTGTTCACCGTCAACGGGCTCTTCCTGGCCGTCATCGGTGGCGTGCAGGTCGTCTTCGAACTGGTCGGGCACCGGTTCGGCGTCGGGCCGCTCGGGGACATCTTCGACGGTTCGTACCTGACGATCGGCTGGGTCGAGGCGCACGGGCAGGCGTTCCTCGTGGGGCTGCTGTTCCTGCTCGTGGCGCGGCACGACCCGCGGGCATACTGGCACCGGTTCGCGCTGGCGCTGCACGTGCTCCTCGGCGGCGCGAACGTCTACTTCTGGGACAGCTTCGTCCACTATGGACTGGTGCCGATGGGCATCGCGGCGACCGCCGCGCACGCGGCGCTGGTGGTGGCGCACGCGTGGTGCCTTCGCCGTTTCGCACGGGCGGTTACGCTGCCGCGATGACCGACGAACGGCGTGCCGCGCTCGCGGAGATGACCGGACGGTTCCCCGCCGTGGCCGAACGCTTCCGGCGCGTCTACGGGCTGCGGCTACCCCGCCACACGGCCGTGGCCGCGGCGTTCTTCGCCTCGGCCACCCCGGCGGAGTCCGCGGCCCTCGACCGGATGGGCCTGCGGCCGGCCGGCGTGCTGGATCACTTCGGCGCCGACGGGCCGCGCCTGGTGGCCCGCGACGGACTCGACGAACGGCTGCACTGGCGCTACCGGCGGGACCCGGCCGAGTTCGTGACCGTCATGAGCGGTGGCAGCGACGGGCTGCACTTCGGACTCTGGTACGACGATCCGGCCCACCTGCCGTCGCTCATCGCGTTCAACTACGCGCGGGACTCCGCCGAGACCGGAACCGACCGCTGCAGCACGATCCTGGAGCAGGTCGGCATCCACCTCGCGCACGTCGACCGCGACCTGCGCGGCTACGGCGAGGACACCGCCGTGCTGGAACCGCTGCGCGACGCACTCCACTGGTTCCACGAGATCGACCGGGCATCGCTCAAGGAGGACGGCCCCCGGCGGCTGACGCGGCTGAAACGCCCCAAGGGCGGTATCTCGGTCGGACCGGTCCTCCTGCCGGGCATCGGCGACCCGCGCCTGACACCGGCCGCCACGCGCCACCGCCTGGCGGACTACCGCGACCCGGCGGCCGCCCGGCGCCACATCGACCTGGCCCGCGCCGAACTCGCCGAGGGACGCCCGGCCTTCGCGCTTACGGTCGGCGGCGAGCTGCACTGGTGCGACGTCGACGCGTTCCGCCACGAGGCCCTGGAACTCCTCACCGGCGCGTATCGGGCACTCGGCCGCGACGCGCTCGCCTCGATCGTGGAGGTCCACTACGCCAACCGCGACCTCCGCTCGGTGAACGTCCTGGTCGTGGGCGACGATCGCTGACCGGATGACACGCCGGGTACCTCATTCCCGGAAAATGACGTACCTGCGGTGTCATCCGGTCATCGACCGGGCTGCGCACCCGGGGCGACTGAGTACCTAGCGCGACTGAGTATGTGAGCCGATGACCGGCGGTCACCGCCGGGGCACCCTGACGGTCATGACACACGGCATGACGGGGGAGAACAGCACGGCGTACGCGTGCCCGCGATGCGGCGCGGTCGCGGACATCGTGCGGGGATGCCGGACCTGTGGGAGCCCGCCGGAGCCGGAGGCGCCCGAGGTGGCGCGGCTGCGCGACGAGATCGACGGGCTGTCCGCCGAGGCGCAGACCGCGTGGCTGCGGCACCACGCGCTGCTCGGGCAGCTCGGGGCGGCGAGGGGGCGCTTCGAGTCGCTGCTCGGCATGATCCGGCAGCGATCCCTCGCGTCGGCGGCCGGCCCCGTGCCCGTGCCGCCGCCCGGCTTCGCCCCACCGTCGTCGGGTGCCCCGGCTGCCACCGCCCCGGCCCCTGGTCCGTACGGCGGCCCCGTCCCGAGCGGCCCGAGCGGCCCCGCTGTCCCGGGTGGGCCTGGCGTGGGTGGTGTGGGCGTCGGCGGTGGGTGGCCGGCGCACCACAGCCGGGGACCCGCGCCGGAGGCGTCGCCGCTGACCGTGCAGACGCTGCTGTTCGTGCTCGGCGGCCTGCTGTTGGGCGCTGCCGCGATCGTGTTCACGGCGGTGGCGTGGGCGAACTTCGGCGCTGGCGGGCGGGCGGCCATCCTGACGGCGTTCACCGTTCTGGCGCTGGCCGTCGGTCCGATCGCCCGACAGCGTGGGCTCGCCGGGACGGGTGAGACGTTCGCGGCGCTGGGGCTGCTGCTCGTGCTCCTCGACGGGTGCGCCGCACGGCTGCTCGACGTGGCGGCCGTCGACGCGATCCCGCTGGCCAGGTACATCGGCGGGGTGTGCGGCGCGACAGCGCTCATCGCGGCCGGCTACGCCGCGGCGACCGGGCTCGTCGGGCCGCGCTTCGTGGCGCTGCTGATCGCGCAGCCGGTCCTGCCGCTGCTCGTGGCCGAACAGCGGCCGAGCCCCGCCGGATGGGTCGCCGCGTTCGCGATCGTCGCCGGCCTCGACGCGACGGCCGCGACGGTCGGCTCCCGTTGGGCTGACGTGTCCGGCGCGGTGCGCGGGTTCCGGGTCACCGGTTGGCTCCTCTTCGTGCCGAACGCCGCCCTTGCCGGCATCCTCGCCGTGCTCGCCTTCGCGGGCGCCGGCCGGAGCGAATGGGTCGGGTCGCCGCTGCTGGCCGCCACGCTACTGGCCGCCGTGCTCGGGTACGCCGGCGCCCGCAGCCGGAACGCTGCCGTCGCCGCCCTGCTCACCGCTGTCGCGGTGGCCGGCTGGACCGGCGGGGCGGCGCGGGTGATCGCGGTGTCGTGGCCCGGGTACGCAACGGTCGGGATCGCGGCGTTGACGCTGTCCGTGGCACTCGCGGTGGCCCTGCCCGCCGCCGTCGCACCGGTGGCGGGTGGTCCGGGCGGGGCCGGTGGCGGCGGCGGTACGTCGCCGGGTGTGCTCGCGGGCGGTGTCGTGTCGTCGGCTGCGTCGGTGGCCGGTGGTCCCGGGCCGGGTGGGCTCGGGGTGGCGGTGGCGTGGAGCGGCGGCGTGCTCGGCGCGATCCGGCGGGGCGCCATGGCCGGGGTGCTGTTCGTGGCGGGGTGTGTGGCGCTGGTGCTCGCCAACTCGGCGCTGACCGGTGCGGCGTTCACGGCGGCGCTCGGGCTGCCGGCGTGGCGGGACGGGGCCGATCCGGCGCGGCTGTACGACTGGCAGTTGCCGGTGTCGCTGGTGCTGGTGGCGGGGGCGTTCGCGGTGGCGCTGTGGCGGATCGTGCCGCGCGGCCGTGCCGCCGTGCCGGCGCCGGCCGCCGTGGGGATCGTCGGTGGGGCGCTGGTGGTGTTCGCGGTGCCGGTGTCGTTCGCGACGGTGTGGTGGACACCGTCCTTTGTGGACGGTCTGGTGGCCGTGCCGTTGGCGCTCGCGGCGGCGCGGGTCACGTCGCGGCGCGCGGCTCACCTCTGCGGCGCGGGCGCGGGTGTGCTCGTGGCGCACGCGGTGCTGGTCGGGTTGGGGCGTCCGGCGGGGACGGCCGGAGTGCTGGCCGGTGTGGTGGCGCTCGGGATCGTCGTCGGGTGGTTCGCGCGGGTGCCGGCGGTACGCGCCGTGACCGTCGCCGCGGTGGTGCTCGCGGTGCCGGCATTGGCCGCCGCCCTGGGCGAACTGCTCGCCGCGCCGGCTGTGCTGCTCGACACCCCCGTGGCCTCGGTGTGCGCGGTCGTCGCCTCGGTGGGTGTCGCGGGTGGGCTCGCGGTGCCGCGGGTGGCGAGGGAGCCGTGGGCGATGGCGGGCGGGTTCGCGTCCGCGGCCGCCGGAGCGGGTGTGACGGTGGCGGCCGTCGCGGTGCCCGGGGTGCCGTTCGGGGTGGTGGCCGCCGTCGAACTGCTCTGTGCCGTCGCGCTCGCCCTCGTGCTCGGCCGGCGTGTGCCGGGCGGGACCCGTGCGCTCGGTGCGGCCGCGCTGCCGGTGGGCGGGGCGCTCGCGGTGGCCGTCGCGCCGACCGTCGGTGCGTTGCTGTTCGGGCCGTACCGCTGGGCCGGTGAGGTCTGGAGCGGGGCCGTGGTCGGGGTCGGGCTCGCGCCGGGCCGGTCGGGGTACGGCGGCGTCGGTGGTCCCTTCGGGGTCGGGCCGGCCGCGGTGTCGCTCGCGATTCTCACCGTCGTGGTCGGGCTCGTCGCCCGGGCCTACGCGACCGGGCGGATCGCCGCGTCGGCGGGCTGGGCTCCCGTGGCGGCAGGGGCCCCGGAGGCGTTGTCCGGGCCGCATCCCGCGCCGGGCGGGACGGTGCCGGCGGACGGAGCGGCACCCATGCCCGCCGGCGTCGCCCACGAGCACCGTCCACTGTGGACCGTGTTGCGGGCGACCCTGCCGTTGGCCACGTTGACCGCGCTCGCCGCGTGTGCCGCGCTCGGCGCGCAGTGGCCGGCCGTCCCGATCGTCAGCCTGGCCGGCGGCCTCGCGGCCGTTGTGCTCGCCGCGTTCGGCCCGCGTCCGGAGCGGTTCGCCGTCGGTGGTGTGCTCGCGTGGGGTTCGGTCGCGGCGGGGTTGGCGGGGTCGCTCGCCACGCGCCCGATGACGCTCTCCGCGCTCGGCGCGATCGTCGCCGTGGGCGGGATCTGCGGTGCGGTCGGGCGTTCGGTGCCGGTTCGCGTGACGGGGTGGCTCGTGGCGGGCGCGAGCGGGGTCGCCCTGGGGCTGGCCGCCGGCCGGGCCGCCGACCTGCCGCTGCATCTGGTCGCCTACTGCGTGCTGGGCGCGGCGGCGGTGCTGCTGGCCGGTTCGGCTGTGGTGCGGCGCCGTCCTGAGTGGACGGTCCTCGAGGCCGCGGGGCATGCGGGCGCCGCGGTGGCGTTCCTGCTCGCGGGCGGGCGGCTCGGGCACGCCGCGGGCGTGTGCGGGCTGTGGGGGATCGCCGTCGGGCTGCGGGCACTGCGCGCTGCGGGGGACGGTCGCCGTTCCCGCGTGGTCGCCGCCACTCTGGTCGAACTTCTCGCGTACTGGTACCTGCTCGCCGCCAACGATGTGGCGCTGGTGGAGGCGTACACGGTGCCGAGCGCCGCGGCGGCGGTGTTCGCGGGGTGGACGGTCGCGAAGCGGCGGCCGGGCCTGTCGAGCTGGTCCGCGTACGGGGCCGCGCTGTTGGCCGGGTTCGGGCCGAGTGTCGCAAGTGGACTGGCGCAGGAGGGCGACCCGGTGCGCCGCCTCGCGCTGGGCGTCGCGGCGGTAGCCGTGGTGCTCGTGGGCGCGAAGTGGCGGCTGCGCGCGCCGTTCGTGGTGGGTGGTGCCGTGCTCGTGCTGGTGGCGTTCCATGAAATGGTCCTGATCTGGGATCTTGTGCCGCGATGGGCGCCGCTCGCGATCGGCGGTCTGGCACTGGTCGCCGTGGCGACGACCTACGAGCGGCGCCGGCGCGATCTCGACCGCCTGCGCGGCGCGGTCGCGCGAATGCGCTGATTCCTAGGGGAGGCGCCACTTCTGGTTGGCGCCGGTGTGGCAGTCGTACAGCACCAGCGGCGTGCGGTCGGCCGGGTTGGCGCCGGAGACGTCGAGGCAACGGCCGGACTGCGGGTTCTGCAACTGCAGTGCGGCCGTGGCTCTCCACTGTTGTGCGCCGCTGGTATTGCACGTGTACAACTGCACCCTCGTGTAGTTCGCGGTGCCGGCGTCGGCGACGTCGAGGCACTTGCCGAGCGCGCGGATCGTGCCGTCGGTGCCGATCGTCCAGCGCTGCGCGGCGCTGGTGTTGCAGGTGTACAGCTGCACGACGGTCCGGTCGGCGGGGTTGGCGCCGTCGACGTCCATGCACTTGTCGGCGAGACCGACGACCGGGCCGACGCGCGGGGTCGGTTCGGTGCTGCCCGGCGCGTGGAACGTGATCGTGAAGCCGGAACAGTTGGCGCACTGGCGCATCACCTGGTTGCCGGGCTCCTGGTCGTGCCGGGACCACGAGTAGGCGTAGGGGCACTGGGCCTTGAGCGCCTCGCTGTACGGGGTCTGCGCGTCGCGGTTCGGGTTGGTGCAGAGCATCCGCGCGCCGGTGCTCGGGTGGTACGTGACGTTGCCGGCCGGGCAGTACGGCAGCAGGTCCTTGGCGCAGCCCATGACCTGACAGGATCCGCCGCCCGGCGGGGGAGCCGGCGCGTTGTCGGGACTGATCGTGATCGGCAGCGAGAACGCGTTCACGTAGCTGACGTTGTACCAGGGGGCGAGGCCGTCGCCGGGGTCGAAGTTGAACTCCGCGAGGCTGCTCGGCTGTTCGCCGGTGGTGCAGCGGTCGGCGTACACGCCGCAGTCGCCCACGAGACAGTGGAACGTGCTGCCGGACGCGCCCGTGCAGCCCTGCCGGGCGAAGAACTTTCCGCGCCAGTGCCCCGGGGCGACGTTCTCCGGGATGGTGATCGTGGCGGACTGACCGGGGGCGAGGGTCGGCAAACCGGTGAGCGACGCGGACCCGTCCGCGTTGACGGTGCTGCCGATCCAGATCGTCTGGTTGGAACTGTTGACGAACCGGACGGTGTGCGGGACGGCCGCGGCGGCGGGTGGCGGCGCGAGCACGAGGCTGGCCCACAGGAACAGCCCCAGGGCGACGAGTTTGGACACGGATGACCTCCCCAGAAAGGCGTGAGCGGGGAGGCTCGCTCGTGCGCACACCGTAACAGGCATCGATGTGCGCTGATACGACGTTTCGTTCCCCGGGAAATCCCTGGGTTCGGCCGTCCGCGGAGACCGGGGATTTCACCGGCGTCAAGCCGCCCCTCGATCCATACCGTCGATGGCACGCAGACAACTTGGAGGAGGGTGCGTCATGCCGGAGATCCGCCTCACCTACTGGTGGAACGGGCACGTCCCGGGTGACGTCGTCGACGTGGACGAGACCACCGCCCGCACGCTCTCGGTGATCTCCGTGCCGGCGTCCGAGTCCGAGCCGGAGCCCCCGAAGGACAAGAAGAGCGCGAAGAAGTCCGATGACTGAGCCGCTCGTCACGTTCCCGGACGTCGAACGGCTGGTCGTGGACAACCTGAAGAACCGTCCCGAACTCGCCGGCGTCGTCGTGGACAACCGCCCGCCGGCCGGCTTCGACGGCACCCAGAAGGTCGTGCTCGTGTCGCGGATGGGCGGTGCCTGGGTCGTCGACGAACGCCTCGACCACGCACTCGTCGACCTCGAGGTGTACGGCCCCGACAAGCCGGCCGCGCACACCGTGGCCAACGTCGCGCGTTCGCTCACCGTCGGGCTGCGCGGCATCACCTACGGCGGCGCGGTCGTCGTCGACCTCGTCGAGGAGGACGGGCCGCGCTGGCTGCCCGACTACCTGCACAACGGCGCCAGCCGATACCTGTCCACGGTTCGTCTCGTCATCCGACCCTCCTGAGAAAGGTTCAGTGCCATGGCCGGTAACAACGCCAAGGAGATCCGCGTCGCGGGCAACGGCCGCATCCTCGTGGCCAAGCTCGGCAGCACCGCGCCCGCCGACACCACCGTCGCGTGGGACGCCGCGTGGAAGGACCTCGGCTACACCACCGTCGACGGCGTGAAGCTCGCCAAGAAGGACAAGATCGATCCGATCGACACCTGGCAGAGCGTGAGCGCGGCCCGGTTCGTCTACTCCGACCGCGATCTGACGCTGAAGTTCCAGCTGCTCCAGCTCAACGAGGACACGCTGCCGTTCTTCTTCGGCGGCGGGGCGGTCGCCGCCAACGGCACCACCGCCGGCAACTACAAGTACGAACTGGCCGGCGACCCGGCGTTCGACGAGCGGATGCTCGGGGTCGAGTTCGTCGACGGGACCGACGTGAAGTACCGGCTCGTCATCGCGCGGGGCCAGGTCACCGAGACCGAGGAGCTGACGCTCACCCGCACCGCGCCGATCAAGCTGGGCGTCACCTTCACCGCGCTCGCCGTCGACTCGGCCGCGCCGCTGGTCACGTTCCTCATGAAGGACCCCGCCTACGCGGTCTGACAGTGCCCCGCACGTCGGAGGCACTGCACATACGTGGGGCGCCGGGCCGGGAGGACCCGGTGCCCCGCTTCCTCCCGCATCCTCCCGCACGAGGAGTGAGATCGACATGGGTACGTTCAACGTCAACGCCGCCCGCGCCCAGCGCCTGGAAACCCTGGGCCGGGAGTGGAAGTTCGAACTCGACGGGCAGACCTACACGCTGCCGACGGAGTTCCCGCGCCAGACCGCCAAGAAGATGCAGCAGCTGGAGAACGAGGACGTCGACGGGCTGCTCGAGCTGCTGCTCGGCCCCGAGCAGTTCGAACGCTTCGCCCAGCACGACGTGAGCGTGCAGGACGTCGCGGCGGTGCTCGACGCGTACGGCACCGAGACGGGGCTGACCCTGGGGGAAGGCTGAGCCTCGGCGAGCTCGTCGAGGAGCACGCCGAGGCCCTGGAGGCCGACCTGCTGCGCCACTACGGCGTGGACCTGCTCGACTGGCACCGCGGCACGCTGACCTCGCGCCGGCTGCGCGTTCTCGTGCAGCACCTGCCGGCCGACTCGTCGTTCGGCCGGGCGGTCAACGGGGAGGCGGCCGAGTGGGGCGTCACCGAGCACCTCCTGGCGGCGGTGGTGGATCAGTTGGCGGCGGCCAACTGGATGTTCGCCACCGTCAACCGGGACGAGGACGCCGAGGCGTTGCCGTATCCGGAACCGCTCGCCCGGCCGGGCCTCCCCGCCGGCGTGGAGCCCGGCTCGGCGGCCGGTCCGGAGGAGTCCACATCGGACGGTGCGTCGTCCGCTGAGATCGCCGCCTTCTTCGGCGCGCCGTGAGCTAGGAGGATCGCCGTGGCACCGGTCGACAAGGCCCAGTTCGACAACCTCGTGAGCGACCTGGCCAACGGGACCAAGAACTTCGCGGGCGTCGCGCAGTGGCGTGAGGCCGCGCAGGGCGCGATCAACCGGGTCGGCACGGTGGCCACCGAGCTGGCGACCCTGACCACGGAGGTCAACGCGCTCAAGGTGAAGGCCAACGCGATCAAGCAGTACGACGCCGACATGATCCAGTTCAAGGCGTACGTGCAGTGGTTCTCCGCGTCGCTGCAGGCCTTCAAGGCGGACCTGCAGGCGGTGACGGCCAGCGCCCAGCTGTTCAAGCTCGACTACAGCGTGGTGAAGTTCGACGAGAAAGGGCTGACGATCTTCGGCCGGCCGGTCTTCGGCACGGACTGGGTCACCAACAACAAGCTGGCCAAGAGCACCGCCGACAAGGTCAACGACCTGGCCAAGAAGATCGACGACCTGCGCCGCAGGCTGACCGGCAAACCCGCCCGCGACGACGTGACGGGGGCCAAGCCGGACGCCGCTGCCGCGGCGCTGGAGAAGCGGCTGCAGAAACTGCAGACCGACATCGTCGGCGTCGGGGGAAAGATCGCGGAGCGGGACCTTCAGCTCGATGCGCTCAAGAAGACCTTCACGGCCCACAAGGGCGAGCTGAAGGACCACAACGAACTGGTGAAGAAGCACAACATCGACGTCAAGAAGCTGCTGTCCGAGGCGACGCAGGCCGGCGACAAGCTCGACAAGGCGAAGTCGGCGGTGAAAGAGGCGGAGCAGGCGACGAAGTCGGCGAAGAAGGCCGCGAAGGACGCCCAGGACGCGGTCACCGACCACGCGAGCAACACGACCAAACGCTTCCGCGCGCTCGACGATCGGGCCGGTAAGGCGGAAAAGGCCGCCGAGAAGGCGGAGAAGGCGGCGGCCAGGGCCACGAAGCAGGCCGGGGCGCTGGAGGAGAAGGCACGTGGCGCGACCGGCGCCATCAGGACCCTGTTGCAGCGCGTCGAAGACCTGAACAAGGCGTTCAAGTGAGCCAGACGGCCAGACGGATGGAGTGTCCGTGAACGGGAACATCAACGCGGCCACCGCTTCGCTCGGGCGGCTGCGGACGGCTCTGACGCAGGCGGGCTCCGCCGCGAGCCGGCTGCGTACCTCGGTGCAGCAGGCCGGCACCGCCGCCACCCAGCTGCGCAACTCGGCGACCCAGTCGGCGACCGCGATCCAGGCGGCCGGCACGCGGGCGGCGGCGAGCGGCGGGCTGATGGGCCGCTTCAAGACCGGCCTGCAGGGCGTGACGACGGCGCAGAAGGGCCTGAACGCCGCCATGAAGGCCAACCTGCTGGGGATGATCATCGGGCTGGTGATGATGGTCGTCACGAAGCTCGTCGACATGGCGATGCAGTCCCAGAAGGTGCGCCAGATCGTGCAGACGGCGTTCCGGATCATCGGTCAGGTCGTCGGCGCGGTGATGGATTTCATCAAAAAGATCATCGGTGCGGTGTGGCCCTGGATCGAGGCCTACGTGCGCACCTACATCACCATCGTCATGACGGTCATCCGCACCGTCATGAACGTCATCAGCACCGTCATCTCCGCCGTCTGGAACGGCATCAGCTGGTACTTCCGCACGGTCATGAACGTCATCACGACCATCATCACCGGCGCGTGGAACGGCATCCGCAGCGCCGTCATGGCCGTGGTCAACTGGCTGGGCGACGCGCTGCAGGGCGCCTGGAACAGGATCACCGGCGCGCTGCGGGCCGCCTGGGACGGGCTGGCCGGCTTCGCGCGGGCGGCGTTCTCGGCGGTGCTGTCGGTCATCAAGGGACCGGTCAACGCGATCATCGGACTGGTCAACTCGGTGATCCGCGGCCTGAACAGCATCAGCGTCACCATCCCCGACTGGGTGCCGCTGGTCGGCGGGAAGACGTTCGGCATCAACCTGCCGACCATCCCGACCCTGGCGCAGGGCGGCATCGCACTGCCCACGGCCGGCGGCCGCCTGGTCAACGTCGCCGAGGCGGGGCAGGCGGAGGCGATCGTTCCGCTCAACCGGCTGCCGGACCTGCTGGACCTGCGGCCCCGCCGGGCGGCCGAGTCCGTCACGGTCAACATCCATCCCCGCGCCGGACAGTCCGAGTACGAGATCGGGCGCATCGTCGCCCGCGAGCTTGCATGGGCGGCGAAGCGATGAGAGAACCGGGCAGCGTGTTGCAGCAACCCGTCTTCGAGGTCGACGGCTGGGCCGGCAACACCGTGGACGACCTCGGTGTCGAGTGGTGGGTGACGAAGGAGGAGGGCTGGGCCGGCACGCCGCCGCTGCGACTGTCCCTTGTGGACCGTCCCGAACGCGACGGCTCGTTCGACTCGCCCTCCTATCGGGGCGCGCGGGTGGTGACGCTGGAGGGGAGCGCCGTCGCGCCGGACCGGATGACGAAGGAGCACGCGAAGGACCGGCTGGCGGCCGTGCTCAACGACGGCGGGCCGCTGCGCCCGCTGGTGGTGACCGAGCCGCACCTGACCCGGCGGCTGCTGGTGCGCCTGTCGGCGGAGACCAAGATCAGTGACCGCAAGAACGGCGTCTTCGACTTCTCGATCCAGGTGACCGCCCCGGACCCGGTGCGCTACAGCGCCGCGCTCAACCAGGCGACCTGTCCGCTGCCGACGTCGAGCGGCGGCGTGGCGTTCCCGCTGTCGTTCCCGCTCGACTTCGGCCAGGGTTCCTCCGGCGGCCGGCTGCAGCTGGACAACCGCGGGACGGCGCCGGCGTGGCCGGTGTGGCGCATCGTGGGCCCCTGCGTCGAGCCGGTGATCGTCAATCCGGAGACCGGGGAGCAGTTGGCGTTCGGCATGGCGGTGCAGGGCGGCGAGGTGCTGGTGGTCGACACGGACGCGCGCACCGTGCTGTTGCAGGGGACGGCGTCGCGGCGTTCGTTCCTGCTGCCGGACTCGGAGTGGTTCCCGCTGCGGCCGGGCGCCAACCGGATCGGCTTCCGCGCCGCGCGCTTCGACGCCGACGCGCGCCTCACCGCCGAGTGGCGCGACGCCTGGACCTAGGTCGTGGGTCGGAGTGGCTGGCCGGCCTGCGGCGGACTCAGACCCGACCGACCACTCCGACCCACGACGTGAAAGGAAATCTCGATGGCAGAACGTGATTCCGGCTGGATCTCCGGCGGGGTGGTCGACGCGGAGGACGCCCGGCTCGCCACCGGCCTGCTCGCCGCGCCGGCCTCCGGCCCGCTCGCCAGCCGCACCGGCATCCGGCCCACCGCCGGGCATCCGGGGCGGGTAGAGGCGACGGCCACGGCGTCGAAGGACGTGACGGTGCGGCCGTTCCAGGCGGTGATCCAGGGGACGCGTGGCTCGTCGGCCGGCGCATACCTGGTGACGCTCGACGCGACGAAGACCGTGGACGTGCTGGGCGCCGCGCCGGCCGACGCCTCACAGCCGCGCCATGACCTGCTCGTCGCGCGGCAGTTCGACCCGCAGTACGCGGACTCGCGCACCGGCATGGTGGTCGAACGGATCACCGGCGCGCCGTCCGTGAGCCCGCTCGATCCCGCCGTCTCCGGTGACTACCTGCCGCTGGCCCGGATCCGGGTGCGCGCCGGTGCCACCACGGTCGTCGCGGGCGACATCACCGACCTGCGCCGCTACACCAGTGCGCTCGGCGGCGTCATGCTGGCCCGCGACGCCGGGGACCGCCCGGTCGACGCGTACATGGGGTTCTACATCCACCGGCTGGACACCAACCGGCTGGAGGTCTTCGACGGGGCGCAGTGGCGCTATCCGCTCGCCGACGACACGGGTTGGCAGACGCTGACGCCGGCCACGGACTGGGCGGCCGCGGGCGGCGCCAGCGCGGAGGAGAGCGCGTTCCGGGTGCGGCGCATCGGGTCCGTGGTGTATTTCCGGGCGGCCGCCGCGCGCCAGCGGGCCGCCGCGACGGGCGCCTCGGTCGTCTGCACCGTCCCGGCCGGGTTCCGTCCGGCGTGGGGTTACTGGTGGGTGACCGCGACGCGCTTCGGGATCCAGCGCAGCCAGCCGCAGTTCTTCGAGATGGGTGTGCGCCCGGACGGCACCGTCGTCGTGGCCCCTGACTCGGCGAACGCCCCGGTCGCGGTCGACGAGACGTTGTACCTCAGTGCCAGCTGGCCGATCGACTGATGAGGAGATGACCCATGGCCGAACGTGACTCCGGGTGGGTGTCGGGCGGTGTCCTCGACGCCGAGGACGCCCGGCTGGCGACCGCCGCGCTGGCCGCCCCCGGCACCGGACCGATCCAGGCCCGCACGGGCATCCGGCCGACCGCCGGCAACCCCGGACTGGTCCGCGCGACGAGCACGCCGTCGGGTTCCGTGACGGTCGAGCCCTTCCAGGCGGTTATCCAGGGAACGCGGTTCAGCGCGGCGGGCGCCTATCTCGCCACGCTCGACACCGTGAAGACCATCAACGTGCTGGCCGATCCGCCGCACGCGACCAATCCGCGCCGGGACTTCATCGTGGCGGTGCAGTCCGACGCCCAGTACGGCGACCAGGCGACCAAGCTGGAGATCCGACGGGTGCTCGGCACACCGGGCAACCCGCCCACCGATCCGGCGCTGCCGGCCGATCACGTCAAGCTGGCGGTGATCACCGTCCCGGCCGGCGCCACCAGCATCACCACCTCCAACATCCTCGACCTGCGCTCGTACACGACGGCGGCCGGCGGCGTCCTGCCCGTGGCCAACCGGGGTGCCCGCCCGTCGCCGGCGTACCCGGGGCAGGTGGTGTACGTCCAGGACATCGCCACCACCGAGATATCCGACGGCGCGGCCTGGTACCCGGCGGCCCGCGGCGGCCTGGCGATCTACGGGCCGTCCGACGACGGGTGGCCGGTGTCGACGTCGATCTCCACACCGGTCAAGACGGTGATCAACAGGACCACCGCGGCGGCGGTGCCGTACCCGCGGCGGCTCCTCGTGACGGGACACACGATGATCACCTACGCGGCGCACAACGGCCGGTACGACCTGGCGATCGAGTACACCGGTGCCAGCGCGCCGGCGGCCATCGTGGTGATCCAGCCGGGTGCGTCGGACGGGTACAACTCGGCGACCGTCAGCGGGATCATCAACCAGCCGGCCAACACGCCGCTCACGATCGACCTGACCCTGCGCCGGGCCGGCGGCACCGGTGCCGTGTCGACGGGGCAGAGCGGGGCATACACCAGCACCAACGTGCTCGCGATCCCGGTGTAGGGGTACGACGTGCCGGGATCCACGTTCGCCCGGTCGCGGGCGCGCTACTCGTACCTCGTCGCCGACCTGCGCACCGGTGTGGAGCTGGACGAACTGCCGCTGCACGGCGTCTCGTTCAGCACCGTACTCAACGACTCCGGTGAGTTCCGGGGCCAACTGGCCATCGGCGACCGGCGGATCGGCATCCGCGAACCGCAGCGGGTCACCGAGCCGGGCCGCACCGCCCTGTACGTCGCGCGCGACGGCGTGCTCGTGTGGGGCGGCATCATCTGGACCAGCAAGTACAGCTCGCCCGAACGGATCCTCGAGATCGGCGCCGCCGGTTTCCTGTCGTACTTCGACCGCCGCCGCGTTCTGCGACCGGACTACGACCCCGCCACGCACGACGTCGCGACGCTCCCACCGGTGCCGTTCACGAACATCGACCAGGCGGAGATCGCCCGGGCACTGGTGCGCGGCGCGCAGAGCCACCCGGGCGGCAACATCGGCATCCAGGTCGACCCGCCGCCGCCGGAGGGCACCCCGCCGCGGTGGCCCCGCACGTTGGAGTACCGCGGCTACGAGCTGAAGAGCGTCGGCGAGGCCCTGCGGGAGCTGGCGGCGCTCGACAACGGGCCGGACATCCTGATGGACGTGGCGTTCGGCGCGGACGGGCGGGCGGTGCGCCGGCTGCGGGTGGGCGAACCGCACCTGGGCCAGCCCGGCGCCCCGCACTTCTGGGAGTACGGCGCCAATCTGGTCTCCTACACCTGGCCGCAGGACGGCGCCTCGATGGCCAACCGGGTCTTCGCGCTCGGTTCGGGGAGCGAGGAGGGTCAGCTCATCGAGCCGGCGGTCGACGCGGCGCAGCTGTCGGCGGGCTTTCCGCTGACCGAGACCGAGGTGTCGTACGTGCACGTGGAGGACCGCGCCCTGCTCCGTTCGATCGCCACCGCCGAACTGTCCACAGTGGCCGATCCGGTGGTGCTGCCGGAGCTGGTGGTGCGCGCCGACCTCGAGCCCACGCTCGGTTCCTACCAGGTGGGCGACCACGCGCAGGTGCTGGTGAAGGACGGGTTCTTCCCGGGCGGGCGGGAGTTCCGGGTGCGCATTCTCGGCATCGAGGTGTCTCCCGGCGACGACGCCGGCGAGGAACTGGTCACGCTGACCGTCGCGCCGCTCCGGGAGGGATAGCCGTGTCGAAGGTGAACCGGGTCGACTCGTTGACGGCCGAACTGCGCGACATCAAGCGACGCCTGCACGCGCTGGAAACGGCGCTGGGCGCGGTCGCCGCGCGCGCCGCCCAGTCGACGGCCGCCGCCGACAACAAGGAAGCGGCCGCCGCCGACAGCAACGAAGCGGCCGCCGGCGAGGCCGAGGATGCGGACTCCGCGGAGGACGACGAACCGGAGCGGCCATAATTCCACTGTGGACACCAGGCTCGCGCGGCACGCGGACGTTCCGGCACTGAGACAGCTGATCGCGGCGTCGATCGGTGAGCTCCAGAAGGGCTTCCTGGACGAGGCGCAGATCGCGGCGAGCCGTTCGAGCATGGGCGTCGACACCCAGCTGATCGACGACGGCACGTACTTCGTCGTCGAGGCGGACGGGGCCCTGGCGGGCTGCGGCGGCTGGAGCCGGCGGGCGACGCTCTACGGCGGGGACCATTCGCGGGGCCGTGACGCGGCGCTGCTCGACCCGACCCGGGAGCCGGCCCGCGTGCGGGCGATGTTCACGCATCCGGCGTTCGCGCGGCGCGGCGTGGGGCGGCTGATCCTGGCCCGCTGCGAGGAGGCGGCCCGCGCGGAGGGGTTCACGGCTCTGTCGCTGATGGCGAGCCTCGCCGGGCGGCCGCTGTACGAGGCGGCCGGGTTCACCGTGGTGGAACACGTCGAGGACACCACCGGCGGCGTTCCGGTGCCGCTGGTGCGCATGTCCAAGGTCATGTCAGGGCGCTAGGTACCGAAGCACCGCGAGCACCCGCCGGTGGTCGTCCGGCGACGGCGGCAGGTCCAGCTTGGTGAAGATGCCGGTGACGTACTTCTCCACGGAGGCCGCGCTCAGGTGCAGCGCCTGGGCGATCGCGCCGTTGGAACGGCCCTCCGACATGAGGCCGAGCACCTGGCGTTCGCGCTCGGTCAGCCGGGCCAGGTCGGGTGCGCGCCGGCCGGCGCCGACGACGCGGCGCACCACCTCCGGGTCCAGGGCCGTCCCGCCGGACCGGGCCAGCTTCGACGAGAGCGTCGCGCTGAACCGCGGCCTGGCCGCGCGCTGCGCCGTTCACCGGAAGCTGTTGCCGCACGCCTCGACCCGGAACGTGGCGCGCGACCTCGACCTGGTCCGGGCGGCGCTCGGCGAACGACGGATCTCCTACCTCGGCTGGTCCTACGGCGGCTACCTCGGCGCGGTCTACGCGCGGCTCTTCCCGCACCGGGTGGCGCGGATGGTCCTGGACAGCGCACCCGACCCGCAGACCTACGGCCCGGACGGCGAGCGGGACCACTACGCGGCCCAGGCCGCCGAACAGGAGAACTGGGTCGCCTGGGAGGCCCGCCGGCGCGGCACCACGCCCGCGGCGGTACGCGCGACGGTCGACGCGATCCGGGAGGTGGCCGACCGGCACGGCACGCTGACGATCGGCCGGCACACCGTCGACCCGAACCTGGTGCGCCGCCTCGCCCTCGGCACCGACACCGAGGAGCTGTACGGCCGCTGGAGCGACCTGCTGGCGCTGTTCGCCGCCGCCGCCCGGGGCGAACCGGTGACGCCGGGCCCGCAGTGGGAGCCGTTCTTCGAGAGCCTGTCGTCGCGGGAGGTCGACGCCGGGGCGAGCGCGTTCGCGGCGTCGCTGTGCGCCGACCGGGCCGCGTACTCCCGCGGTCCCGAGGCGTACTTCCGCGACATCCGCGCGCACCGCGTCAGCGAGCCGATGTACGGGCCGGTGAACCGCAACGTCACGCCGTGCACGTTCTGGCCGACGGCACCGGCGGAGCCGCCGACGCGGGTGGGCGGTGCCTTGCCGGCGCTGCTGGTGGGCGCGACCGGCGACCCGTCGACGCCGTACGCGGGGCAGCAGGTGCTGCACGGGGCGCTGCGCGGCTCGCGGATGGTGTCGCTGCACGGCGCGTTCCGGCACGGCGTCTACTCGTGGGACGCGAACCCGTGCGTGGACGGGGTGGTGGTCGCCTACCTGCTCGGCGGCCGGCTGCCGGCGAGCGACGTCACCTGCACCCGGTCGAGCCCCACGGGTCCTACGGGACCAGGTGGATCCTGACCCGCCGGGCCACCACGGCGGCCTCCTCCAGCACGTTCAGCCGCGGCTCCGCCACGTCCAGGAAATGGGCGTGGCGCAGCGGCACGAGCGGCGCCAGGCGCGGGTCCTCCAGCACGGCGTCGACCATCGCCCGATCCCCGCCGCACACCAGGGAAACGGTCCCGCCGACCGGGAGCAGGACCCGGGCCGCCACGTCGGCCGCCCCGGAGACGGCCGCGTCGGTCTGGTTGCCGCGCCGTCGCGCGTACCGCTGCTGCGACCAGCCGCCCGCCGCCGTGCGGCCCTGGACGTAGAAGCGTTCCACCTTGGAGGCGACGAGTTTGAGTCCACTGTGGACACCGGCGGCGGCCGCGCCCTTGCGGGCGAGGAGCAGGCCGATCGGCTTCGGCCGGGCCACGGCCTCGAGCAGGGCGTCCACTGTGGACACCGCGGTGGCGCCCGGCGGCGGGTGCAGCGTGGCGGTGTCGCCGTTGCTGCTCCCGGTGAGGGTCAGCCCCTCCTCGGTGGCGCCGTCGTGCCGGCCGTAGAAGCCGTCGAGCCAGCCGCGGAGGCGTTCCGGTGAGATGTCGACCCACCTGCCGCCGCCCGCGGCCGGCCGCGCGTTGACCACCATCGGCCCAGCCTATGCGGCTACGGCGTCGGCGCGACGATCTCCCCGCTGTCGGCGTGCCGCACCAGGATCGCCTCGACCGGGCAGGACTCGGCGGCGTCGATCACGAGCGGATCCGCCGCCACCGGGCTCTCCCGCACCTCGCCGTAGCCGCCCACCAGGTGGAAGTACCTGTCCGCCGTGGCGGCGCAGATCCCGGAGCCGATGCAGACCGCCGGGTCGATCGCGACGGCCCAGCGCTCGTCCGGGCCGGCCATCACCAGGTCACCGGCAGCGCGCTCAGCGCGCGGACCAGCCGCCCCGACTTCCACGTCAGCTCCTGCGGGGGAACGGCCGGAGCGAGGCGGGGCAGCCGCTGCGTCAGCACCGTGAGCGCCACCTGGAGTTCCATCCGGGCCAGCTGCGCGCCGACGCAGTGGTGTGCCCCGTGCCCGAACCCGATGTGCGGATTGCTGCGCCGCTGGATGTTCAGCGCGTCCGGCTCCTCGAACACGTCGGGATCCCGGTTGGCCGACGCCAGCGACACCAGCACCGGTTCGCCGGCGCGCACGACGACGTCGCCGAACGCCACGTCCTCGAGCGCGTACCGGGGAATGGCCGCGCCGACGCCGAGCGGGATGAAGCGCATGAGTTCCTCGACGGCCCCGGGGATCAGCGCCGGGTCGGCGACGAGCCGCTCCCACTCCTCGCGGAACGTCATCAGCGTGTAGAAGAAGTTCGGCAGCTGCGAGGTGGTGGTCTCCTGGCCGGCCGCCAGCAGGCCACCGATCATCTGCACCATCTCCTGCTCGGAGAGCCGCCCGTCGTCGTCGTCGCGGACCCGCATCAGCGCGCCGATCAGGTCGTCGACCTCGGGCTCGGCGCGCCGCTTCGCGACCAGGGTGGCGATGTAGCCGAAGAGGTTCTGGTAGTACTCGACGATGGTCTCGGGTGGGAGCGACGTCGTGGAGATGATCGCCTCGGACCACACCTGGAACCGGTCGCGGTCCTCGAACGGCACACCGAGCAGTTCGCAGATGACGGCGGCGGGCAGCGGCTCGGCGAAGTCCTGCACGAGGTCGCCGGGTGCGCCCTTGGCGATCATGGCGTCGACGTAGGAGTCGGCGAGCCCCAGCGTGAACGGCCGCAGCGCCTCCACCCGCCGCGCGGTGAACGCCTTCGCGATGAGCCGCCGCAGCCGGGTGTGCTCGGGCGGGTCCATCGACAGCATGCCGCTCACCCTGCTCTGGGGCATGTGGCGCGGCTCGTCCCGGCCGACGGACGCGGCGCGGCTGAACCGCGGGTCGCCGAGCACCAGCCGCACGTCCTGATACCGCGTGGCGAGCCAGGCCTCCTCACCGAACGGCAGCTGCACCCGGCTGAGCGGCTCGCCCGCGCGCAGTTCGGCGTACTTGGGATCGAGGTCGAGCCGATCCGCCCGGAAGGGATACGCGTGAACGGTCATCAGTGCCCCCAACACAATCGTCACGTCGCGTTCCTTTGTCGTGACAGATGGTAGGCGTGAGACCGAAGGGCGTCACCCCGTGCAGGGCGAATGTGCAAATGGGGCGGGCTGTCCGGCGCGTTCCGCCTTGGCGGCGAGGTACCCGGCGTTGGCCGGGGAGAGGAACACGCCGGTCGGCACCTCCTCGCACACGGTGATCCCGAGCGCGGTGAGCTGCTTCGTCTTGTCCGGGTTGTTGGACAGCAGCCGGATCTTGTCCACGCCGAGCGTCACCAGCATCTGCGCGGCGGCGGTGTAGTCCCGTTCGTCCTCGTCGTGGCCCAACGCGAGGTTGGCCTCGTAGGTGTCGAGCCCCGCGTCCTGCAGGG
>NZ_BOPF01000035.1 GCF_016863615.1 Virgisporangium aliadipatigenens
GACCACCCCCGCATGCGCGGGGAGCGCGGCCTCGCGCCGGACGAGCGCTTCCTGGAACGCGGACCATCCCCGCATGCGCGGGGAGCGCCCGGTGGCGACGATCTCGTAGGCCGCCGACTTCGGACCACCCCCGCATGCGCGGGGAGCGCGTCTTCACCTTGAACGGGGTGCTGGAGGACTTGGGACCACCCCCGCATGCGCGGGGAGCGCCGCCAGCACCGGCCACGCCTCGCTGCCGACGACGGACCACCCCCGCATGCGCGGGGAGCGCCACGGCGTCCTCCTAGATGACCCGGATCGTGAGGGACCACCCCCGCATGCGCGGGGAGCACCCGTTCGCGAGCGCGCCCAGCGCCGTCTCGTTCGGACCACCCCCGCATGCGCGGGGAGCACGCGTACGTCCACAGCGACGAGCGGGCGTCGTGCGGACCACCCCCGCATGCGCGGGGAGCACATCCACCGGCAACACCGAACAACGAATTGATGAGGACCACCCCCGCATGCGCGGGGAGCACGCTGACGACTATCGGACCGCTGTGCCGACTGGGGGACCACCCCCGCATGC
Source organism: Virgisporangium aliadipatigenens (assembly GCF_016863615.1). Lineage (GTDB taxonomy): Bacteria > Actinomycetota > Actinomycetes > Mycobacteriales > Micromonosporaceae > Virgisporangium > Virgisporangium aliadipatigenens. The sequence continues at coordinate 566 of NZ_BOPF01000035.1, forward strand.
GCGGGGAGCACAACGCGAACTGGCCGCCGGACTACGCAAGGCGGGGAGCACCCCCGCATGCGCGGGGAGCACGTGCCCGGCACCCTCGACGGCGTCGCGGTCGCCGGACCACCCCCGCATGCGCGGGGAGCACATCCGCATGACGCTCCTGGACAACAGCGCCACGGGACCACCCCCGCATGCGCGGGGAGCACGTGGGGGGGGGTGCTGTCACTGACGGCCTGGGGACCACCCCCGCATGCGCCGGGAGCGCCTGCTCCGTCACTGCGTCGACGGCTTCGGCGACGGACCACCCCCGCATGCGCGGGGAGCGCCTTTGGTGGCGCTACTGGACCCCGGCCCCCGCGGACCACCCCCGCATGCGCGGGGAGCGCACGGCGTTTCAGGCGGACGGCCCGTGGTCGGTGGGACCACCCCCGCATGCGCGGGGAGCGCTCCCCCGTCGGTCGCCTGCTCGCCACCGCCAGCGGGACCACCCCCGCATGCGCGGGGAGCGCCCGGTCGCTGATCAGGGCATTTGTTACAACTACGGACCACCCCCGCATGCGCGGGGAGCGCGGGCCGGACGAGGATCCGAGCCTCGGTGTCGAGGGACCACCCCCGCATGCGCGGGGAGCGCCGTGTGCGGCCTGGCTGGGTTGGGCGTAGTGGAGGACCACCCCCGCATGCGCGGGGAGCGCCTGGGGCAGTGGGCGGCCGCCGAGGGCGCGATCGGACCACCCCCGCATGCGCGGGGAGCGCTCGGTCAGGCGCTGCTCCGCCTCATTGGTCCACGGACCACCCCCGCATGCGCGCGGAGCGCACGATCCCGAACGGAGCCGTCGTCGTCGGCGGCGGACCACCCCCGCATGCGCGGGGAGCGCCACAAGATGCAGGCCAAGGCGCAGGCGCAGGTGGGACCACCCCCGCATGCGCGGGGAGCGCAGGGTCGCCGCCTGGCCGAGAGCCGCGAGCGCCGGACCACCCCCGCATGCGCGGGGAGCGCATTGCCTCGCCGGTGATGGCCATGGTGGATCCCGGATCACCCCCGCATGCGCGGGGAGCGCACGGGGTGCTTGCCCATCATGCGGGGATCACAGGGACCACCCCCGCATGCGCGGGGAGCGCGGCCGCGCCAGGCGGTACTTGCGGCCCCGCCCTGGACCACCCCCGCATGCGCGGGGAGCGCGATGCGACGGGCCTTGTCCATAGTGGACTGTCCGGACCACCCCCGCATGCGCGGGGAGCGCGCCCACACCGAGGCCCTGGAGGCTCACCGGGCCGGACCACCCCCGCATGCGCGGGGAGCGCGACAGGGTCAGCGCCGGGTGCCCGGACGGCAGGGGACCACCCCCGCATGCGCGGGGAGCGCAGGGGCAGCGTTGCCTGCCCGAGGTCGAGCGGAGGACCACCCCCGCATGCGCGGGGAGCGCCCGCTGAGCCAGGACGCGCGGGCGAGGGTCTCGGGACCACCCCCGCATGCGCGGGGAGCGCGTGGGGCGCTCGATCCGGGTACCCACCGCGCAGGGACCACCCCCGCATGCGCGGGGAGCGCACTTCTTGACCTGCAGTGTCGTAGATCAACATCCGCATTTCTGATCGGATGCTGTCTTCGGTCCCGGAGCTTACCCGTCGACGGTCGCCTCGCGGCCCCAGCATTTCCGCGCTAATGCTGCATTCGATGCCCGACGCCTCCAGGGTGAGGGCCCGACTTGGTTGGGCACAAGCGAGTGTTGGGCCCCCGTTTACCCCCCGAAAACCCCTGGCGATAGCTAACAATCAGTGACAATCGATGGCTATCGACGGACCGCGTTCGTGCAGCTCACTGCTAACTTGTGACGACCGTTGGCGAGGTCGAAACGGCCACTTTTGGTAACAAGGGGTCGTCGGTTCAAATCCGGCCGTCCCGACAAGCGGAGGGTTTTCGCAGGTCACAAGCCTGTGGAGGCCCTCTTTTCGGGTCTGCGCAGTTTGTCGAGGTCGAGCACGCCGCTCGCGTCGACGAGTTGGCGCTCACGGTGCGCTGGGAGCCGTCCGGCGCGGATGCCGCCGACGTCTACACCCAGGTCGGCGCTCTTGGCGCGCCCGCCGCGGGCACATACGGCATCACCTGCACGACCGGCGACGCGCCGGGCACGGCGTTCGCGGTGACGCGTGCCCCGGGTGCCGGCGTGTCGCTCGCCGCCCTGGTCGGGAAAGTGTCGCGGTGGTGCTCGGGGCGGCGATCCTGGTCGTCGCGTTGCTGCGCCGGCCCGCCTGTCAGGCGGGCCGGCGGTCGTTGAGTTAGTTCGGGATCGCCGCGTCGGCGTTGAACCAGGTGTAGGTATCGGTCACGGTGCCCAATCGGAGGCCCTCGAGGATCTTCGTCAGGGCGGATCGGTATGCCGTCAGGTCGGTGCTCACCTCGATGGTCGCCTTTCCGTCCGGGGTCAGGATGCTGCACGTGAGCCCGTCCTCGGAGCAGGTGGGCGACGTCCCGTTGGTATGCGTGGGAGGATTCGGCGCGGGAAGGACCGCCAGCCCGATCGCCTGGTGGCTGAGTGGATTGCCGCCACTCTGTCCCCACGGTTCGATGAGTCGGCCGGTCGGCATCGACCGGCCGAAAGTGATGCCACCGTATTCTCCCTGGTACTCGATGGTGGTGCTGGACACCCCTGGCGTGGCCGCGAGGGGCTGCGAAAAGACCATGAGCGGTGTGAAGCCGTCGGGGAGATAGCTCATCGTGAACGGCACCCGCGCCGGGCTGGCCGCGCCGAGCCGGAAGCCTTCGGCGACCGCCGTCAGGTCCTCTGTCGTCGGCGTTTCCGGTGACCCTTTTCGTACCTCGATCACGGCCCAGGCGTTCGCCACGTACTCCCACGCCAACGTCCGCTCCGTCCGCTTGGCACGGCTTCCGGAGACGGTCATTTCGGCCCCGTCGACAGCGTCGATGTCGTAGACACCCGGTCGATACGCGGTCAGGTATGCGTTGACGACAGGTCCTCCGTAACCGAATGTTTTGATCACCTTCGCGGTCTGGTAGAGCGGCGTGACGACGGTCGGGTTCCGCACCGTCAGCCGACCGGCCGGGTAGCCCTCGAACGTGAAGACGAAGTCGTGGTGCTTCTCGCGCTCCGACGATGCCGAGGGCACCGGCTCGGCCACCTCGGCCTGCCGGGAGGCGATCACGTTCGGTCCGGTGGCCGGCCAGAGCTTCCAGCCGGGCGAGCCGGCGACGCCGATCAGCCCGAGCAGCGTCACGACGCTCATCACGCCCGCGGACCAGCGGATCCGCCGGTTTCGTTGGTGCCGCTGGGCGGCGGCGACGATGTCCTCGACGCTGCGGCGCAGCGGCGGCGCTTCGGACGTGGCCGCCTCGACGACGTCAGACACCCGCATCGGTCCACGCTCCTCTGCCGCTCAGTTCCCCGGATTCCAGGCGTTCGTCGCCCAGTAGCCGTCGTAGGGCCTTCAGTCCGTGATACGTCTGGCTCTTGATGTTGCCTTCCGAGCAACCGAGCACCTCGGCCGTCTCCTGGACGTTCAGCCCCTGGTAGTACCGCAGGACGAGGACCGCCCGTTGCCGCGTCGGTACGGCGAGTAGGGCCGCGCGCATGCGTAACCGTTCGTCCGTCACGTCGGCCTGGTCCAGCTGGATCGGGTCGGGCAGCGTGTCCGAGGCCGACCGTTCGCGACGCCACCAGGGGCGGCGGGTCTCGTCGATGGCGGCGCGGAACACCATGGTCTGCACGTACAGGTCGGGCCTTTCCAGCCGGTTGAAGCGGGGGTACAGCTTCACCAGAGCGTTGGAGACCGCGTCTTCGGCCGTGTGCCAATCGCCGCAGGCGAGGAACGCGAGCACCCGCAGCGAGGACATCCGCGCCGCAACGAAGGCGCGGAAATTGTCCTGATTATCGGATTTCACGACCGGCGGCTCCCTTCGACGCGGGTACAACGGGTCCCGGCGCGCTGCGGGTTGTACGGGCCTACTGACTTTTTTCCGACTCGGGCGGCGTGCTCGCTCGCGACCGTGGGCGGCCGCGACGCGTGGGCGGCTTCGGGGCGGCTGGCGCGGCTCCGGGCCGGTGCGCCGGCCGACTATACGGCGACGGGTCGGAACAGTTCGACCAACGCCCGGTGGCGGGACACTGCGTCGACGGCGATCGGCAGGCGGTCGCGGCCCTCGATGTGTCGCAGGAGGCCGGGTTCGGGACTCAGGCCGTGATGTTCCAGGTAGTAGGTCACGGTGTCGGTCCAGATCCACGCGCCGTCGGTGCGGAAGTTCTGCGGAACGACCCGACCCCGCCCGCGCTCGAGCACGTCGGTCTCGTGCGCCGTGGTGGCCAGGAGCAGGTCTCCCGCCCGTAGCCGGTCGAGGATCCCGACCTTCCGTGGACCGGCCGGCAGCACCGGGTGATCGGCGGCGAACCCGGGGCCCCGCTCCGGATCCACGACATCGAAGTCGCGCGCGATGGTGACCGGCGACGGCGGCGTGGCGGCCCACAGCAGAGCCGACCGGCTGCGCGCGGACGACCGGTAGGGGGACGGGTGGGTGTCGGGCCGGAAGACCTCCACCTGCGGGTGGTTGATCCCGGCACACCGTAGGGCTTCCTGCACCGTGCCGGTGATCGCGGGCAGCGCGTCACCCGGGGCGTCGGTCGAGACCAGGAAGACCGGGACGACGAACGGGTTCAGGTCGTCCGGTGCACGCCAGGCCCGCCACAGCGCCACGGCACCCGCGATGCGCGACGTCGCCGCCACGGCCGCCGCGTCTCCTCCGTCGAGGTGTCCGGTGCTGCTGAGGTCGAGGACCACCGGCGTGCGGATGCCGGGCTGCGGGACCGCCGGCGCGAACGTCCAGCCCCGCTCGGTCGTCGTGGTGCGTCCGGTCGGGTTGGCCGGGTGCGCGCCGGAGCCGGCGATCAGCCGTCGTTCCGCGTCGGTGGGGGTGAACCACCCCTGCCGTACCGCCGCCGCCGCGATCTGCGCCGCGGGCCGCGGTCTCCCGAGGGCGAGCAGGTCGCGCGCCTCGGTGAGCAGTTCGTCCGGGATCCGGCCGCCGAGGCGCAGCAGCAGGTGGTGCAGTTGCGCCGGGCGAGCGGTCGCGGCGTCGGTCATGACTCCTCCAGTCCGGTCGGCGTGAGCCGTTCAACCGGCTATCTCCATCGCCAGGAACGCGTTTCGCACGAGATCTCCACCGAGCCGCGCGACCGCGGGACTCCCTGGGTTGACCAGGAGATCGACGCCGTCCGGCAGCGCGGTCACCAGGTCGGTGAGGTCCGCCCGCCGCCAGCGGGCCGCACCGGAGTCCAGCCGTCGATGGCCGCTCGTCGCGAGCACGATGCAGGACCGGCCGTCCGGCGCCGGCCGCAGGAGCGGGCGCCCCCGGGCGTCCGTCGCGAGGTCGAACGGGCCCTCCCGGAGGGCAAGGAGCAGGCATTCGGGGCCGACGCGGCCGTCCGCCGCCATGCGGATCACGGCGTCCAGCGGATCGGTCGGGGCAAATGCGTTCGTGGCCAGGTAATCGGGATTGGCGACAAAGCGTCCGATGCTTCCGCCGGAATCCACGGGCCATCGGCCGACGACGGCGCGGAGTGGGACGGCACCGTCCCGATCGGCCGACACCGCCGGATCGACGACCAGGACGGCGCCCTGCCGCGGCGCGGCCACGGCGCGGGTGCGCGCGGGCGGGACATCGCCGCCGGTTCCCGTCGGCGATGTCCAGATGGAGTACTCGGGTGACTCGTGAGCCGTGGCGGGCCGGCGGAGGTATGCCGTCCGGAGTTCGACGATCGTGCGGTAGGCATCCTCGCTGTCCGAGACGAGCGAACGCCGCACCGATCCGATCTCGGCTGCCACGCCGGCCAGTCGCCGGAGGTCCCGTTCGGCCTCCTCGGCCTTGTCCGTCGCCGCGGCCAGGAGCCGCTTGGCGTCCGACAGCCGCCGTCGCGCCTGTTCTTCGAGTCGGGTTGCCGCGCGGACCAGGTCGGTGTCGCCGAGGAACAACTCGATCGACCGCGTCTCGCCGGCCAGCGCGGCCGTGTGCGACTCCGGATTCCACGGTGTGCCCTGGCGTCGGGCGGTGCGCTGCCGCGCGAGTTGCGCGGCTTGGTCCAGCTCGGCGGCGTGCCGTCGCAGCGTGGTGGTGTATCCGTTCATCGTCGCCGCGTCCGCGAGGTACTCGTCGCCGTGCGGCGGGGCGCCCGCGGCGATCTCCGTGATGACCTCGGCGATCTCGTCGACGAGCGTCACCACCTCGCCGACCGGTGCGTCGACGTCGTCCCGAAGGCGGGTCAGCAGCGCAGGAAATTTGTGGTGGGACAGGTGGCGGAGGCTGGTCACCGGAGCTTCCAGCCGGGCCAGGGCCTGCCGTCCCGGCGCCGCGTCGGGCAGCCGCCCCAGGTGCGAGCCGAGTGCCAGACCTGCCCCGAGGAACTCCTCTGCGGTGCGCTCCGCGGCCTTCAGCGACGCGGCGAGGCCCGCCGCCCTGCGGCCGAGTGCCCGGGCGGCTTCCCGCAGGGCTGCGGCGTCGGCGGCGGGCGTTTCGGTCCGCGGCACGTCCGATGTGTCGTGGAGCCGCGCGGCGAGGTCGGCCAGACGTTCCCGGAGCGCGGCGTGGGCCATGGCCAGCGACTGGATCTCCCGCTCGGCCTCGGTGAGCCGCTGGTGCAGGACGGCCAGTGCGACACCTGTGGGCAGTTCCTCGTCCGAGCGGACGAGCGCGTAGTCGCCGCTGCCGTGCTGCTCCAGGCCACGCGAGCGCACCCGGAACGACGCGCCCGCGAGCAGGGTCGTCTCGAACTCGTCGTACTCCGCCAGGCCGGACACGTCGCGTCCGGAGTAGCCCTTGCTGTGCAGCTCGTCCAGCCTCCGGTGGGTCGTCAGGGTGTTGGCGTGATTGTTCACGAACTCCAGGCCGATCGAGCGTTCGCGGCTCGTCGAGGTGAGCGTCGGGAAGGTGATGCGCTCTCCGCCGACGGCCCGCAACGGGAGGCCGGCGCTCCCGACCGGTCCGAAGCCCCACGTTCCGCGGTAGACGGTCACCGCCGCCGTCGGCGGAAGGATCTGCAGAGTGTCGGTCACCATGTCGAGATGCATTTTCATCTCGACGGCCAGCCGGGGTAACAGCGCTTCCGCGCGGGCGCGCAGTCTCGCGTGGAGGGCCCTGAGTGCCGTCGGATCCTTTTTTCCGACGTCCCGCATCGCGTCGAGCAGTTGCCTGCACTCTCCGTCCGCCTCGATGGGTGGCAGCGGATGCAGCTTCGGTTGCCGGGATGTGCCGAGCCACTTCTGGAGCTGGGCGTCGACGTACTTCAGGACGTGGTGGCGCAGGGCCGCCGGGCCGGTCAACGTCGAGGCGAGGTTCGTCGGCCACATCGCGTTGACAAGGACGTACGAATTGCTCAGGAAGACCTGCATGGCCAGAAGATGTGCGTCGGTGAGTTGTGATCCGATCACCCGCGCGTTCAGGTTGTTCTCCCGTAGCCACCGGCGCATGTTGGCCAGCGCCGCGGGCCCGTCACTCAGCCATCGGGGATCCTGGATCAGTTCCTCGGCAGCGCTGTCGGACTCCGCGAACGCCTTGAGCAGTTCACGCTGCAGGCGGGCCATCGTCCGAGCTGCCGGGGTGACGGCCAGGAGACCGGCCGACGAGGTCGACGTGGCCTTCTCCGCGTAAGCGGCCTCATGGGGCAGCATCCGCGAGGCGCTGCTGGCGTCGCGGAGCAGTTGCAGCGGGAGGCCGAGCGTGGTGAGTGCCCGGTACATGTCCTCGGCGGCGGTGAACGTGGAAACCGCGATGGGCGAGCCGACGATTTCCGCGCCACGGAGAATCTCGAAGAGGGAGTGTTCGTCGGTGTGCAGGTTCCACGCGATGAGCGCGAGCAGAAAGTCCTCACGGGAGACGTCCGGGACCCGCAGCCAGTCGAACGCCATGAGCAGGCGGGCGGTCGTGCCGGAGATCCCGGAATTGGTGGGCATCCCGGCGGATTCCTGCGCCCGGCGCCAGAGCCCGTTGCGCATGGTGAACCGCGCGTGGCCGCTGCGCCAGGTCAGCTCGGTGCCGTCGGCGAGGTCGCCGGCGATTCCGGGATTGCTGGCCCGTTGGAACGCCTCCTCCCGGGCACTCAGCGGTACGCCGACCCGTCGCATGCCGCCCGGGGTCGACCGGTTTCCCGGCAGTTCGGCGCCCGGCGTCGACCTGGTCCGGTTCTGTCGACTGGCCATGACGGCAGCGAGGTCGGTCCACGGCCGCGCGGAGCCGGCGACCAGATTGCCGATGCTGAAGACGTCGGTGTAGTCGTCCCGCCCGACGAGGGTTGTCGATGCGTTGGCGACGGTTCTCGCCCGGCTGTGAAACTGTGCGGCCCGGGCCTTGAGCGCGTCGACATCGAGGCCCAGTGCGGCCGCCCGATCCCAGTCGCCCGTGCGGAAGATGTCGTGGACGACGGATTTGAGCGTCGGCCCGTCCGCCCGGCGGTTGTAGAACGCCGCGTTGTAGATCGCGGTCAGGATCTCCCGCGGGTTGCCCTGCCGCAGGAGGTCGCGGATCTGCGCGTCGTCGACGGCGGTGCCGACCTGGCCGGCACTGGTCGGATCGTCCATGACGAACGAGCGCAGGGCCCGTTCGTCGCCGCCGGCCTCGAGCACCTCGAGCAGCCGCTGCGCGGTGGCGCGGAGGGCGCGCGAGACCCCCGGCCGGGCGAAGATCAGCCGGGGAAGGTCCGTCGATTCGAACCGTTCGGCGTGGACGGTGTACTCGGCGGTGTCCACGATCGGCCGGCGGCCGTACGGGCGTTCCGGGCTCCAGAAGGGCAGGGCGTTCTCGCGCAGCCGCTGCGGAGCCGTGGTACCGGGTAGGTGCGACTGGCGGACCGGCCGCGGGCGGGGCCTCGTGCGTGCCGCGAGCTGACGCGGGGTCGACCTGGTGATCTGCGCGGCGCGGTCGGTGGTGAGGCCGGATGCGGCGTCGAACCGACTGCGGGTGGCCCGCGCGGTGTCCCACTGTTCGGCCCCGGATTCCGGTGCCGGGCGGGGAACGCCTGTGCTCCGGTCGATTCCGGCGATGTAGACGTCGCCGTCGGGTGTGGCCCAGACCGTTCCCTCGTGGGCGCCGGTGACGGTGAGGCCGGGGAAGTGTGTGGCGAGTTCGGCGATGAACTGCGGGCCGAGGTCGCAGTTGACGAGGTCGATGTCGCGCGGATTCGCCGCCCAGTGCGGGTCGCTCTTGATGAGGCCCGCGATCTCCGCGGGGGAACGGCCGGCGAGCACCCCTCGGCCGCCGTGGCCGTAGACGCGGAAGGTGGGTCCGGGGCCGTTGCGGGTGTGCGCCGCCACGAGTTCGCGATGGGCCGCGTCATCGGTGGCGAGCAGCGACAGCCCGGCACCGTCGGGCAGGTGGACAGCGGGTGGTGGCGCAGTGGTGCCGATGGGGACGGTGAGACTGTCCACAGTGGAACGCCACAACTGCCCGATCCGATGCCGGACGGAGGAGCGGTACGTGGTGAGTGCTTCGGTGGCGTTGCGCAGCGCGGTGGCGAACCGTTCGGGATCCGCGGCCACGTCGGGTGTGACGCGCAGCGTGGTACCGCCGCGATGCCGGCCGACGGCCGCGTGGACCGCATCGTCGGCGGGCAGCGTGAGAGTGCTCCGCTCGGCGGCGTTCTGCGTCACGGTCAGCGTGAACGCTCCCCGCGGCGTGGCGACGTGCAGCGTGGCGCCGTTGTCGCGGACGTCGTACCACGTGGTGTCGCCCGGACGGGCCGCGTGCAGATGATCGACGGCGGCCCAGAGACGTTCCCGGGAAGGATGCCCGGCACGCGAAACCCGGACGGCCGCGGCGACGGCGAGGACCTCGGCGTCGGCGTCGTCCGGTGGTCGGAGCGGAACCTGCCGCAGCTGCTCCACCTCCGCGATCGCGGTGTCGCCGAGGTGGTGGGTGCGGCGCAGCTCGCGGCGGACGGCCGCCCAACGGCCCGCACTGTCCGGCTGCTCGGCGCGCAGCCCGAGATCGTCCAGCACGATCGCCAGTTCGTGGCGCAGCGCGACGACGTCGAGGTCGGTGCGGGCCGTGGCCCGCGGGTCGCGCGCGGTCGCCAGGTCGTCGAGGATCTCCCGTAGGTGGGCCACCTCGCCGCGGTCCAGGTGAGTCAGCCGAAGGCCGGTCGACGGCCGGCCGGGCGTCCGGGAGAGCACGGGCCCGTGGTGATGGAGGAGGTCACCGGCCCGGTGCCGGAGCCTTCGTTCCAGATGGTGGGCACGATATGCCTTGCGGGTCAACGTGTCGACGGTCCAGGAGTAGACGCGCCGGTGTGCCCCGCGCCAGGGGCGGGTCTGTACCGGCACGATCGCGCGGTGCGCGGTGTCGGCGAGGGTCGTGAACGCGTCCACGGCCGCCACGAAGCCGCCGTTGTCCAGCGGCAACCCGGCGACCTCGGCGCGGGCGGCCCGGTCGCGGGCGACCTGCGCGTAGACCGGTTCGTTGGTCCGCAGGAGGGTCTCGCCCACGGCGGTACCGACCTGAACGGCGACGCCGGCACCCAGCACGATCGGGATGAGCGGGCCCGTGGCGAGCCAGCCGACCCCGGCGGCGATCCCGTAGCCGATGCTCTGCCCGACGAGTCCGGGCACGTGCTTGAAGAGAAGCTGATGGATCCACGGCACCACGGCCGGCCGGTACGCCGTCGTGCCGTCGTCGAGAGTCGTCCGGGCCCGCCTGTTGACGGCGTTCTGGTCCACGGCGAGTGCCGCGCGTTCGGACAGCTTGCGCAGCCACGGATGCCTGACGGTGCTCGCCGCCCGGTCGCGCTCGGCCGGCGCCCGCGTGGGATCGATGAGCGCGTCCATCAGTTCGATCGCCTGGTCGACCTGGCGCAGGGCGTCGAACGCGGCGACGGCCACCGAGTCGGCGAGCGCGACCGCTCGCTCCGGGTTCCCTCCGGCGCCGTACCCCAATCCGCGCGGGACGGACGCCACGAGCATCGCTTTCGCCAGATCCCAGCCGTTGCCCGTCCATGCGGCCACGGTGAACATGGGCAGTTGCATCCCGAAGTGTTGGAACGCCTCCCGCGCCGCGTTGTGCCAGATCCGTGCGCGACCCTGCGGGACACCCCGATCGACCGGGTCGTACGTGATGCGCGGACGGTCTTTCGGCGCGACGACGGCCTCGCGGACGCGCCGGAGGTAGTCGCGCCGCCGGTTCAGCTCCCGCAGCCGGTTGCCCACCTCGGCGCGCATGCCCCGGCGCATCGCCTCCAGGCGGTCCTTCGCCAGCCGCAGCTTCGCCACGTCGGCTTCGGGAAGGCCGGCGCCGGTGGCGCGCAGGCGGTCCTGCAGTTCGAAGCCGAAGTAGTGCAGCGCCTCGACGTAGGCGTTGCGCCGGTGGTCCGGCGAAGCCGCGTAGTAATGCCCGAACCGTCCCTTGGCAACGTCCTCCGCCCGGTCGGCCAGGTAGTCGGTCGCGGCGAACAGCGCGACGCTCTGGGCGGCGCCCGAGGCGAGCACGGTCGATCCGAGCGCCCAGTTGCCGGTTGCCGGGCCGGCGATCAACAGGCCGTAGATCGCGCTGAGGGCGCCGGCCGGCATCTGCTTGACCAGCGCCGTCGACGGACCGCCGCGGGCCGGCTTCCGGTAGCGGGCGACCGGTTCCGCGGCCTCGCGGTCGGCCAGCACGGGTCCCGACGCCCCGGCGCTGTTCAGAGCGGCGGCGGCCGTGTCCGCCACCCCTTGGGTCACGGCGAAGACGGTGGTGTTGGCGGCACTGTTGCCGATGATCGTGGGTGACCGCCCGACGACGGTACCGCTCGCCGCCGCCAACGCGGCGGACGGAAGGGCACCGCCGAGCCGCCGGATGACGTGTATTAGCGGCGGTGCCTTGCCGCTGAGTTCCGGTGCCACGTAGGCGCCGTCGACCCGGCCACGCAGTCCCTGAAGGTCGGTGCGGCGCTCCGGACTCAGGTTCCGCTGCTGCGCCGCGAGGTGGTCGCGGGCGCGGCGTTCGATGCGATCGAGCGGGGCGCGGATGATCCGTTCGGCGTAGCGGCCGGTGGTGTGCGCGCGGACGGCCCGTGCGACGGCGGACCCGGACCGTTTGTCGGGGCTCGGACGCAACCCGAGTTCGGCCCGTGCCCGCCGACGCACCGCGAAGTGCTGGCGGCGGACCGCCTCGTGCTCGGCGACGAGCCCGACGGCGATCAGGTCCACCTCGGACGCGTCGGGATGTGATTGCCGCCAGGCCCGCCGGGCGAGGTGTCCCGCGAGTTCGGTGGCGATCGCCGCATCGCTGGCGTCGGAACGCACCCACAGCCGGCCGTCCCGCGACACGACCGCGTCGTCGCGGGAGTGGACCAGGCCGCGCCACTCGTCGACCGAAAGAACCCGCACCGGCAGGGCACGGATCGCCGCGGGGGTCACCGGGCCGTCGGTTCCGGCGGCCACCCGCAGGGTGACCGACCCGCCGTCGCGGGTGATCCCGAAGGCGCCGACCAGGTGCGGGGAGTGTGCGAGGAGGGAACGCCCGGCCCGGTCGAGCGCCTCCACCACCTGTTCGGTGCCGGCCTCCGTGCGGGTGTCCCACAGGCGGCGCAACACCTGCTCGGCCGTGCCCCCGCGGAGCACCCCGGCGGCGGCCATCCGTCGCAGCACCGTTTCCGCCCGGCGGGCGCCGCCGGTGCGGTCGCGAAACGCGCCGAGGCCCCGCAGCTCGTCGAGAACCCGGTCCTCCGCCGGCCCGCGCTCGTCCTCCGGCGCGGCGGCCAGCTCGGTCAACCGGTCGGCGAGGGAGCGGATCCGGCCGCGGTCGGCCGGGCTCAGACCGCGCAACCACCGTGGCCGGGAGCCCGGGGTCAGCCGGTCGGTCCGGGCACCCCGCACCAGCGCGCGGATCCGGGTGGCCGTCGCCGCCTCATGGGCGAGCTGGGTGCCGAAGCGCACGAGCTGCCGCGTGGTCTCCTCGACGGTGAGCCCGGGCGGGAGGGTGAGAACCGCGGGGCGTCTCCGGCCGGTCACGACGTCGTGCGCGGAGTCGGGTGCGAGCGCCAGGTGCGGGGCGTCGGCGTGCGGATCGATCACGACCCGTAGGCGTGAGTCGTGCCGGCCGTGGGTCACCGTGACCGTGTCGGTCGAACTGTCCACCATGGACAATCGTGTCCTGCCGCCGGATCGGGCGGCGGCAGTCACGGCGTCGTGGAGCGACGCGGCGGCGGCCGGCCCCGGCTCGGCCGTCTCGGGCTCGGCGGTCTCCGGTCCGTGGGTTTCCGGTCCGGGTTGTTCCGGCTCGGGCGTTTCGGGTGCGGGCGCTTCCGGCGCTGTCGGCCCGGCGCCGCCGTTGTCCGATGTGGACGGTCCGGGATCGCCGCTCGCCGCCCGGGAAGCGGTGCCGGTGAGCAGGAACCGGATCCGCTGCGGATGACGCGGTGCGCGGGCGTGTGCCGCGCCGCCGGCGCCGGAGTCCGTCGCGTCGCGTCCGGCGGCCTGGCCGTCGAGGAAGTACACGCCGTCGGCGCGGCGCACGACGTTGAAGACGTGCGAGTGGGACTCCGCGGTGGCGTCGACGACGAGGATGCCCCGGGCTCCGACCGGTTGCGCCGCCATCCGTGCCGTCACGACGTCGTAGCCCGACACGTCCTCGATCGGATGGTCGGCGTACCGCGACAGGTCGGAGACGTTCAGGGTGGTGGCGTCGGAGGCGCGGTGCCCGGTGCCCTCCGCGAGCGACAGGTCCGTGGCGATCGACGCGATGACGCAGTTCGTGTCGAAACCGAGCGGGTTCACCTCGGCAAGCCACGGGTAGTCGCGCCGGAGCACCTCGTCGGGCAGGCGCGGGCCGAGCGCCGGCCAACTCGGATCCGCCAGGCCGGCGACGTCGGGATTCAGCACGCGGTCGGCCACCCCGAACGACCGCAGCGCAGCGTTGCGGTCCGTGAGAGGCTCGGTCAGCGCCTTCTTCTTTTTCTTCCGCCCGGTGCGTGCCGGCACCGCCGTCGCCGCGAACGCCCGGTGGTAGTCGCGCAGCGCCACGCCCAGCGGGTTGTCCACCGGCGTCGGCGGCGGCACGTCGGGCACGGGGGTGCCGCCCCGTTCGGGCACGCGCCGGACGGACGAGGTCAGGGCGGCATCCCCGTGAACGTTGTTCAGCGGCGCGGGGCCGCTGGTGTAGCGGCCGCCGTTGCCACGCCAGCGGTACTGGTTGCGGTCGTTGCGGCCCTCGCTGCGTGAGTAGACGAGCAGGTCGACCGTCCACTCCTCGTTCACGACGAACGCGAACGTGACGCCCTGGTCGCCGCCGCGCAGGTGTGCGTGGCGGGCCGCGTTGAGGGCGAGCGTCTTTTCGCGTACGCCGACGCCGCCCTCGGCGAGCCGGCGCAGGACGTCGAGTTCCGCGGCGTCGAAGCCCTGTTGCGACTCCTGGCCGGCGTAGCGGACCACGCCGCTGTAGTGCCATGTGGACGGGTCGGCCGGGTCGAGCGCGACGCGACGGTTGGCGGTCTCGGCCCGGCCGCGGGCCTCGGCGGCCCGGCGTTCGGCAACGACGGCGTCCCAGACGGCGCGCGCCTGCCGCGTCAGGTCGTCGTCGGCAACGATGTCGAGAGCCGCCGCCCAGCGGGCGATGTCGCGTTCCGGGTCGCGGTCAATCCCCGGGTTTTCCGCCAGGAAAGCGCGGAGGGTGTACTCGCCCGCGTGATGCGGGTGTTCGGCGATCGACGCGGCGATGTCGTCGTGGGTGCGCATGAGTTGGAGCAGTTCGGGGGAGTCCGCCAGCACGCCGGCGAGCGTCGTACCGGATGCGTCCCGCAGGTGTTCGAAGAGGCGGGGGACGCGGTTGAGCCAGGCGCCCTCGCCGTCGCCGACCGGGTCCCGCGGCGCCGGCATGTCCACTGTGGACGCGGTCGCGGGTTCCGGGTCGGCGGTTTCGGGCTGCGGGCCCTGATCGGCCGGCTCGGGTCGCTCGGGTGGCGGCGACGGGGCGTCCGGGGCGGGCGCTGCGGGCCGGGGATGGACCGGTAGGGAGACGCCCACCGGCGCGCGGTGTGCCTGCGCCAGCGGTTCGCCCCCGACACTGTCGCGCGCGAGGGCGTCGAGCCGGTCGAGCGCCGGTTCGTCGTCGAGCACCTGCTGCCACTCGGTCCCGGTGAACCCCGTCGGCCCGGCGGCGAGCGCGGCGACCAGAGCGGGTCGCTGTTCCAACCGGCGCAGGCTCCGCGCGGTGAGCGTCTCGGCGAGGTTCTGGTCGTGGATGAGTGCCTGCCACGGGGACCTGTGGTCGAGTCCGTCCTTCCCCGGCCGGTATTCCCGCGCCGTGTCGATCAGCGTCCGGTCGCGCCGCAACGCCTGCACGAGCCACGGCCGGTCCGGCAGCGACTTCACGAGGTGCTCGTTGGACGCGAGCGCCTCGGCCGTCCCCGGCAACGTGACGAGGCGCCGCAGGTCGGCGCTGCGCTGGAGTTCCCACACGATGGCGACGTGCTTCTTGAGCAGCGCTCGTACCGGCTTGCGGGTGAGCAGCGGCGCCATGTCGGGCTGCTCCGCGACGGCGTGCACGATCTCGGGGCGGAGCAGCAGGAACGCGAGCACGCCGTCGTTGGCGAAGAGGGCTTCGTGCACCGTGGGATCGCGCCGTTCGATCAGGTCGAGCAGCGAGTCGGCCCGCAGGAGTTCGTGCACGTGCCGCGCATCGGGGAGCAGGCCGCGCCGGGAGCAGAGACCCTCCAGCAGCACGGGACGCGACGCCAGTTCGTGGAGCGTCTCCTGGGGGCTCGCCGTGAGCGCGTCCAACACCGGCCGGCTCGACACGACGACCCGACGCACGTGCGGTGGCGCGTACATGAGATGGAAGGTCAGGTCCGCGTGTACCCGGAGTGTCCTGCGCAGGTGCTCGTCGTCCACGATGGCCGTGGCGAGCACCGCGTCGCGCACCATGAGCTGGCCGACCAGCCGCCTCTGCTGCACGTCCAGGTACAGCACATCGATCGCGAACGCGCGCGCGAGCCCGTCGTTCTCCAGGAGCGCCGCACGCAGGTCATGGTCGTCGGCAAGCAGTTGCCGGGTCGCGGACCGGTCGGCCACCATCGCGTGCAGCCGCGGGTCGGTGGCGAGCGCCGCGACGAATCGCGCGTCCTCCAACAGGATCCGCATGGCCCGCTCGGCGACGGCGAGTTCCCGCAGGAGCGGACTGTCGCGCAGGAGAGTCGCCACGGCCGGGTTGCGCACGACGGTGACCGCGAGCGACAGGCTCCCCGCGACCGCCGCTCGCACGTCGGTTTCGTCGGCGAGCAGCGCGTGCGGCTCACCCGACGTTTCGCTGCCGTCGGCGATGGCCCGGGCGGCGGCGAGATCGGCAGCGGTGACGGACTGCCCGTCGGGCGTCATGCGCACCGGGAAGGTGTCCGACAGGTGACCGTCGCTGGCGAGCACCGCGTCCAGGCGGGGATCGGTCAGGACCGTGGTGGGATCCCGCAGCTCGAGGAACGGCGCGATCACGTCCGCGGCCAGCACCTTTCGGGCGAGCTTCGCGGTGTCACCACCCGCGGCGAGCATCGTGTCCAATGTGGACATCAGCGTCGGGTCGTTCAGGAGCGCCGCCCAGTGCCGCGGTCCGACGTCGGCGAGCCCGGGCAGGTCGCCGAGCACGGCGAGGAGATGCGGGTGGTTCACCACGTCGAGCGTCGACGCGCCGATCGCACCGTTGGCCTGCGGGTTGTGCGCGGTCAGCGCGACCAGGTCGGGTGAGTCGAAGTACCGTTCCAGCCGCTCGGTGTCGAACGCGTCCAGCAGCCAGGTGACCTCGTCCGCCGCAAAGATCTTCGCGTAGTCCGCGTTTTCGCCGGCGCGGGAGACCATCGCGGGATCGGTGCGGTACCGGTCCGCCTGGCGCAGGCGGAACACCGTCGTCTCCACGAGGGTCAGGCTTGTGCGCAGCGATCGCGCGAACGTCGCGAATTGCTCGGGGTACCTTTCCTGGAAATATCTCAGCGACGCCGCCGGCCCGACCGGAGTCTTCATCGCCGACGCGAGCAACGGCGAGTTGATCATCGCGCGCAACACGTCGGTACCCAACGTGGGTAACGGCGGCACGATAATGCCGTACGCCAACGACCGCAGCAGCCGGTGGTACTCGTGCGGCATCAGGCCGAGCGGCGCGGAGAGCGCCTCCTGCACGGACCTCACCCCGAACAGCAATAGGCTCGGGTCCTGCGGGCCGCGGGGCGTGCGCACCGTGCGATTCTCCGACAGCACCGGGCCGAGACCGGGGTTCAGTGCGAGAGCCCGCTGCACCGCGTTCCCCTGTGCCGACGTGACCGTGGCGGTCGTCCACGCGGGGGCGGTCTCCCCCTCGAACACCCCCGCCAGTTCCTTCGTGGGAACGTCGTCGTAGGCGCTCGGGTTCGCCGACAGCCGGTGCGCGACGGCCGGGTTCGCGATGGCCGCGCGCAGCGCGTTGCGCCCCGTGCCGGTGACGAGGCGTTGCACGAGCTTCGGCGCGTCGGCAAGCACATCCGCCAGTTCGGGCGCGGTGGCAAGCAGTCGCAACGGCTCGCGGTCGACCCGCAGTGCCACGTCGAGCACCTTGGGGGCGGCGAGGGCGGGGAGGGCGGACTGATACCGGTCGAGGTCCCGCAGCAGCGCCGGGTCGCGCACGATCCGGCCCCACTTCGTGTCGTCCAGGTTCATCTGCGATCCCCGGTGGTACACCAGCACGCCGAGGCCGGTGTGTTGGCGCAGCCGCACCGCGATCGAGTGTCGGTCCTCGGCGCGGCGCAGGAACTCGCGGAAACCGGGCTGGCCGGCGGCGATGAATCCCCAGACACACCCGGCCAACGCGTGGAACACCTCCGCATCGCCGCCGAGGTCGGCGTACAGCCGCGGGTATTGCTGCAACAGTGTGACGTCCGACGAGCCGGGCAGCGTGACGTAGGACTCCAGCACGGGATCGGCGAGCATGGCGTCGAGCGCCGAGGGATCGGCTCGCAACGCCAGGTGCACCGCCGGAGAGTTGAGGACCCTTTGCCATCCGACCTGTGTCAGTTGCGCGACGCGCGTGGGATCGTGCCGCAGGAGGAGAACGATCGCCGGCGAGGCGACTGCCTCCACGGCGACCACCGGGTTGTCGGTCAGCGCGCGGGTGACCTCCTTGGCGAGGACAGGAGGGCCGCTGTTGCCCTCCTCCACGAAGTACGTGGTGTACGCGGCCGTCGGCCACGTGTCGGTCCAGCCGCCGTCGCGGTGTGCCTGGGTGCGCAGAAAAGTGGCCAACCGGCGGCGGAACTGCGCGTTGTCGGGCACCTGACGGTAGCCGCGCACCCTGGCGACGGCCTCCTCGATCTGCACATCGGTCGGGCCGGTGCCCGACGGATACGGCTGCGTCGACGCCGTGGCGGTGCGCGGCATCCCGGGGGAGCCGACCGGGGGGTCCAGCAGCGCGGCCGCCAGCGGGTGTCCGGTGTGGACGGTGTGCGAGGCAACCGGTCCGGTGTGGTCCACCTGTGCGAGGGTGTCGTCCGGTCGGAACGGCAACGCGATCGGCCGCCGCAGGTCTTCAGGCAGGTCCATGGCTTCGACCAGGGCGTCGAAGGGAGTCAGGTCGTCGGAGTCGGCCAGGTCGGCGGAGTCGGCGAGGTCGGTGAGGTCGGCGAGATCGAATGAGGTGAAAGTCCCCGGCGCGAAGCCGTCCCAGGTGGCCGTCGACGCCTCGAGTTCGACCATCGTGAACGTGCCGTCGTGCTGCCGTTCGACGATGACGAGGTGGGGTCGGGCGCCGGCGGGATCGATCCGCACGACAGTGTGCGCACCCTGGCGGAGTTCCCGCAGGACGTCGAGACCGGCGGGACGGAACCTGCCGCCGAGGCGGCGACCCACATCGTCGATCGGGCGGCTGCCGTCGGTGTCCGATGTGGACACCACGCGGTAGCCGCCCAACACCGAGGCGACCCGGATCGCGCACTCCGGCCCACCGGTCCACGGCGGAAGAGCGCGCACCGCGGCGGCGAGCCTGCCGGAGACCGGTACGGGCGCACCCGCCGGGTCCCACGTCGCCGCGGCCACCGTCGGAGCGGACAGGAGTCTCGTTGCGACGTCGGTGGACAGCCGGCGGCCCTGGGCCAGCCACTCGATCGTGACCTCGTCCGTCATCGGGTCGGACCGGGAGACGCCGACGATGAAGCGTTCTGTGCCCGGCCGCCGCACGATCGTCATGGAGCCGGGTGCGGCAGCCAGCCCACGCGTCACGTCCTCGGCCGACACGACGGCGCCGAAGTGCGCTTCCGGCTCGTCCGACCGGTTGAAGAACGCCTGGTACCGCTCCTCCCAGGAGATGTCCTGCGACTGATTCACCAGTCCCGCGAACGACGGACCCACGAATTCGCTCGTCGTCATCACCCGCCCGTCGGGGTCGAGGAACAGCATCCGGGTGCCGAGGTCGTTCAGCAGCGCCATGCGCCGCGTGTCGGCCACGGCCGGCTGGTCGAACAGCCCCGGCTCGGTGGTGTCCACCCAGCGCGGCACCACGACCCCGGAGCGGTCGTCGGCCAACAGCCACGCCGCGGCACCGGTGCGCGGATCGTGCACGAGCACCATCGCTCCGGGGCGGCGGCGCAACGCCTGCCACAGGTCGGCGCGCGGCACGCCGTCCGTGGACCGCCACGCCGTGTGCAGCGCCTGCGGCACGACATCCACACGCACGTCGGGGTTCTGCTCGAACGTCGTCGCCGGCGGCACGGCCACGTCCGGGTGTGCGGCGACGAACGCCCCGAGGGTCCGCGCGGCGAGTTCGGCCGGGCCGGCCGGCAGCGGCGATTCGACGGTCCGGATCCATCCGGCGAGCCGCTCGGCGACGTGCCGGTTCCGCTGCCGCGGCGAGCTTCTCCTCTCCTCGGCGACCAGCAGTGCGGAACGCTGCTCCTCGCACTCGACCACGAACCCGCCGCCGTCATGCTGGACCGACCGCACCGCCTTGAACCGTCTACCGGCGGGGACCACGGCCTGCCGTCCGGTGCCGAGGGTCGGCCGTGCGGCGAGGACGAGTCGCACGTTTTCCGGACCCGGCGAGGCGAACGCGTCGAGCGTGCGCACCGTCGGCATACCGACGAACGGTGCCGGCAGTTCCAGGTGGCCCTGACGATCGATCGCGTCGAACACACTCTTCGGCAGCACCGTCGTGAGCTTCACGCCGCTGACCGGTATCAGGCTCGCCGCAAACGGTGTCACGACCGCGACCACGGCCGATGCGGTCTCCTTGAGTTCGCGGTCCGGGTGGTACATCGCGGCGAGAACCTCGGTGCTGCCGCGTTTCAGGTAGGTCGTCCAGACCGCCGGCCCCCGGTCGAGGGCCTCCGTGCCGGACAGCCCGCCCGGTCCGTAGAACGTCGCCGCGAGCGCCAGCGTCTCGGCCGTACGGTCCGGCGGTACGGCACCGACGGCGGCCGGCTGACCGGGCTGCAGCCCCAACGCACGCGCGGTCGTGCCGGCGTGGCGCCTGACGTCCTCGACGGTGTGGTTCGGCGAACGCAGCATCGTCGTCACGAACGCGTGCAGCGCGGCCCGTCGCGGTGCGGGGCCGACGTACTCGCTGACGAACACGTTCGCCTGGTTGCGCACCCGGTTGGGGTCGGGTGTGCCGCTGCCGAACGATGACGGCTCCGGTAGAACCCGGATGTTCAGGGTGCGGCCGATCAGGCGTGCCGTGTTGGCGAGCCAGAACTGTGCGTCGCGGGCGACGACCGGTCGTACCCGCGCCGACATGTAGCGGCCGGAGCGGTCGCTGATCCACCACGCATCGGTGACGTGGTCGAACCGGAGCTCGCCGGAGACACGCGCGGGACGCACCACGGTGTTGCCCCGTTCGTCGAAACCGACCGCGATCGTCGGGTGTCCCGTGAGGCCCAGCAACTCGCGGAACCGCTCGCGCGTGATTCCGGTCTTGGCGTGCATCCGCGTGAAGAGCTCGTCGCGTTCGGCGTCGGTCAACGTCTGCCCCGGCACGTCCGGCGCGAGGTGTACGACGCCGTCGGGGTCGACCGAGAAGTTCCAGCGCACGTCTTTGGCGTTGGCCAGCGCGGCAACCACCCCGGGATCGTCGAGCCGCCGCCAGGCAGGGCTGAGGCGCACCGCACCGTCGGGGTGCCGTTCCTGGGGCGGGATGTGACTCGGGCCCGCGATCTCCCCGTACATCGCGGTGAGCACGTCGGCGGCGCTGACGGTGGTCGGCGGTGGGGTTCCGTCGAGTGTCGAGGTGGCGGTCGCGGCGTCCGTGAAGCTCAGGCGGATCCCGTCGTCCCAGGTGACGCCCTGCAGGCGGAACCGGTGCCAGAGCGGGACGACGACATGCGGGCCGACCGCGACGGCCCGCTCCAGGTTCACTACGACGGTCACGCCGTCCGTGGGCGACGTGTGGTGCCCGTCGTGCACCACGAGCGGCGCGGGGAAGCCGATCCCGTCGTCGTCCCCGCGCAGCCCGGTCAGCTGCTCCGGCGTGAGCGTCAGTTTCAGCTGGGCCCGCACCGGCGGCAGGTCGTCGCGTCCGGTCAGCCGGCCGGTGACGAAGCGCGCCGTCTCCGACGCCCCCGGTTCGCCGGCCAGCACGTCGCCGACGAAGCGGGACGGATCGACCTGCGTGTAGCTTTCCCACAGCGCGTTCGGGGCGGTCGGGGCGACACTGTCCGGCGGGCCGTCCGGCCGGCGTTCGTCGAGATAGCGGCGCACCGTCCGGGTGTCGATCGGCATGCTCGCGGCCGGAGGCGCCGTGGCGGTGTGCACCGAGGCGAGGGTGCCGTCGTCCCGGTACGCCAGACGGACGGCGCCGAGCCGTATGCCGTCCGGCATCGGTGCGTCGCCGCGCAGCGCGTCGAGCCCGAACCCGCGGAACGTGCCGCCCGGCGGCGCGGTGACGGCCCCCGTCCCGGACGCCCGCACCTGGGTCTCCGCGTACACGAACGCGTCCGCGGCGACGCGTTCGACCACGACCACGTGCGGGCGTCGGTCCGGTTCCTCCAGACGGACGGCGGTGGAGTGGCCGACGGGCAGCGCGGCCAACGCGCTCCTGTCGGCGCGGCCGAACCTGCCGCCCAACCGGCCCTCGAGCAGATCCTCCGGGCGCGCCAGATCGTCGCGGGCGGTGACGGGAGCTCCGAACGGCGCGAGCACCTGCTCCACGCGTTCGAGGCAGTCGTCGGCGCCGGTCCATGGCGGCAGCGCCGCGAACGCGGTGTGCAGATGGACGGACGGGATGCCCGGACGCACGCCGCTGTCCCGCGAACTCCCCGGGTTCAGGCCGGCACGGCGGCCCAGGGGCGGGTCGACGACGGCCTCGGCGGTGGAGATCGGCGCCTCCCGGTGTCGGCCCTTCGACCGCGCGCCGTCGGATCGAGGCGATGGTTCGCCCGGGTCCGACGTGGATTCGTCGACCGCCGGAACGGTGTCGTCCACCGCCGCCTGGGTGTTCTCCACCGGGGACGCGGCACTCACCGGGGTGGAGCGGCCTGCCGGCATCCGGCCGCTGTGCCCATCATCCACAGTGGATGGTCGTGTGCCGGATCCGCTCGGCGGTGCGGCGAGGTCGGCGGGCGCGGTGCGAGTGACGGCGGCCGGCCCGTCCACATTGGAGGGTGCTGCGGTGGGCGTGACGGCGGGCATCACCGGCCCGTCCACGGTCGAGGACGCCGGGGCGGACTCGGCGGCGGGCGTCACCGGCCTGTCCACAATGGAGGCTGCAGCGACCGTCGCGGCCGAGCCCGCCGCAGGCTGTGTGGCGGACGGAGGCGTCGGGGCGGACGCCCGGGCGGCGGGTGGCGGCGCCGACGAGCCGACCGGTGTCTGTACCGGCGGGGCGGGCGACGGCGCGGTCCGTCCACCGCTGGACGGCGGCTGCCCGGTCTGTGCGCCGCTGGTCGGCGTGTTCCCGGCGTTCGGTGCGCCGGGCGTCGCTGGCCCGGCGGCCACACCGTCGGATGGCGTGCCCCCGCCACCGTGCACATCGCCCGAGGAAGCCTGTGCCGGGAACGACGCCCCGGGCAGCGGCGAGAACGGCGCGCCGCCCCGCGCCGACCCGTCGTTCGACGGTGCCGGCCCGACAGCTGCCGACGGCGGCCCGTCCGGGGACGGTGACCTGTCCGGCCCGGACCCGCCACCCGGTCCGGGCGGCTCGGGAGGCGCCTCCGGCGCCGACGGCGCGTCGTACGCCGGCGGCGGTTCGTACGGGGCCGGCGGCGGATCGACGGAGTCCGGCGGGAACCCGTGGGGACCGTCGATGTACGGCGGTGGCTCCGCCGTTGCCTGGTCGTATGCCGGCGGCGGTCCGTCGGGGTCGACCGGCCCCGGTGACGACGAGCCGTTCGGTGCGGCGCCACCGCCGGCGGAGCCGGCCTTGTCCGGCGGAACGCCCGAGGCGCCGGAGGGAAACGTCGGGGTGTCCGGGCTGCCCGCGCGACCGTGCGGTGGATCTTCGAGCGCGGCCAGTTGGGCGTTCTCGTACTCGTCCGCGTAGTGCTGCGCGATGCCGCCGACCAGCGCGGAGGTGAAGGTGGCGCCGGGATTGAAGCCGGCGCCGAGCATCGCCGAGAAGAGCCCTTCGAACAGCGTTTCGGCGAGCGCGGATCCGACCTCGCGATTGGCCCAGTTGCCCATGAACTTCGGGAACAGCTTGCCGCCGACGACGGCGACGCCGCTGACCCCGAGTCCGATGAAAAGCCCGCCGGCGAACGACAGTGCGATCTCGCCCATGTCGAGCGTCTTGCGATTGCCCTCGGCGATCTGTATCCCCTGCGCGGCGGCGCTTTGCCATGCTTCCTCGAGGCCCTCCTGGAGGGTCTCGTAGGCGATGGTTTCCAGGCTGTTCAGCCGCCGGAACTTGAACGCCTGGACGAGCCCGCGAACCACCTCCTGGCCCGCCTTGATGAGACCGGGAACGGCGGCTGCGCCGAACCCGCTCGCCAGCGACATGGCGATCTGCCAGACCTGGGTGAAGGCGGCGATGACGATGCCGTACTGGGTGGATTCGGAGTCGGTCGCGAAGTCCGAGGCGGCGAGACCGTACACGACGGCGGTACGGGCGGCCTTGGGCGCGCCCGAGGCGAACTGACCCTGGACGCCGAAGAACGCTTCGGCGGCGGGTCCCTGAAGGCTGTCGTGCAGGCCGAATCCGATGGTGCCCGTGGTGTGGGCCGCACCCAGCAACTTGGCCGCGAAGGTGTTGAGTTCGCCGGCCATCTCCCGTAACTCGGTGGGATTGGCCTCCGGGAACTCCTCACCGACGCCGTAGAGGATGAGGGTGTAGACCCACTGCCACTCGGGGTCGTTGGGGATGTGGAAGTCGGGCATACCGGGACGGGGGCGTCAGGTCGCGACGGTGGGTTGGCGGTCGCCCGTTCCCGCCTCGTACGTCATGGGCAGCGGCTCGTAGCCCGGTACGGTCGGGTCGACACCCGCCGCCGGGTTCACGACGAAGAGGACCAAGCCGTCAGTGTCGATCGGATTCCCGGTCGCCGTGGTGATCGCCGTGGCCGGCGCGACCGGTGCGACGACGTCGAACCGGTTGACGTCCAGGGTGACGGTTCCGTCGGGGAACGGCTTCAGCGCGAGCAGGCGGTACCCGTCGCCCACCGGCACACCGTTGAGACGGGCCTCGTCGAGCCCGAACTCCACGCTGAACGACATGAGCGGCGACGTCGGCGCGCGAACCTCCTCGGGCACCCGTTCGAACGGGATCGGTGCCACCGTGGCCGGCGCCATGCGTTCGGCGATGCGGAACATCCGTGCCTCGGCGGCCTGTCCCGACCCCGCCGGTAGACCGTTCAGCGCGCGGGTGAACTCGACCGCGTCGTCCTCGACCTGCAGGTAGCATCGGCCGCTCTCGCGCAGGCCCGTCGCGGCGTAGCCGACCCGTCCCTGCACACCCCGGACGAGTCCGTTGATCTGTTCGGTGCCCTGGAGGAACCGCTCGGAGAACTGCGTGCCCGTCTCGTCGGTGCCCCAACTCCTGCCGTGGCGGGAGACGATGAGGTCCAGCTCGTCGGCGTATCCGGCGTAGCGTTCGCTGTCCAGGGCGTAGGCGTTGCCGACGGCGATGACACCCTCGGGTTCGACCTGGAGACGGCCGAGGTACGGGTGCATCGGCCTATGCGGTTCTTCCGAGCAGTTCCCGCACGCTGGTGGGGATCCGTGGCTCCTTCGGCATGAATGCGTCGGCCCCCGCGGTCCCGCGCACCAGCGCGTGGACGTCCACCCCCGTGGGCACCACGGGTGCCAGGATCGACGCCGCCTGTTCGAACACGTCCTCCTTGGCCGTGTTGTAGGTCTCCAGGACCAGCCTGGCGAGGTCGGCCGGAGGCAGGCGCCGGTGCGCCCCGGTGGGGAATTGGACGTCCGTCAGGACGCCGTTCTGGCCCACGGTCACGCTGACCTCCCGCCGGGCCGACGTCGCGGTGGCCGACAGCGCGCGCATCCTCGTGTGCAGTTCGGTGAAGCCGGTGCGCTGGCGCTGGTACTCCTCGAAGAGTTGTTCGATATGGCTCACGTCCATGCCTCGCCGCTCCTCCCGTCGTACGCCGAGTCAAGAACCGTGGTGCTCCGGCGCAAAGAGCGAAAGGCCTTCTCGGGTGCGCACGTGCAGCCGGTCTGCCCGGACGTGCGTGCGACGGGCGGGCGAGGGCGAACGCGTGCATTTCTGGGCCGATGTTCGGGCAGTCACGGCGCGGAGGGTCTCCCTCGGACGGCCACCTCACCCCGAGACTCTGTTGGTCATCGCCGACCAACGTGAGGAACGACTGTGACACTTGCGAACATCTCCACCGTCGAAGTCGGCATGCAGCAGGCCGCCAGACACTTCGACGACACGGTTACCGAGTTCACCGGTTCCCTGCGGGCGGTCAACACCCAGATGGCGATGCTCCAGGCGTCCTGGACCGGCCGGGCCTCGAAGGGCTTCAACCAGGCGATGGACAACTGGGAGGCGTCGTTCCTGGGCGTCATCAACGAACTGGTGCACATGCTGGCGGTCATGGGCGCGACCACCCAGGGCTACATCGCGGCCGAGGACGAGGCCGCCAACACCGCGCAGTCCTTCGCCCAGGCCCTGCCGGGCATCTGAGCCGACAGCCGAGAGGGTTCTGGCATGTCCGACTTTACCTTCGACTTCAATCAGGCCGACGCGACGCTCTACGACATGAACAAGATCAACGGTGACATCAAGTCGACGTTGCATCGCATGGAGATCGCCGTCGAGAAGAGCCTCGAGCAGTGGACCGGCGAGGCCCGTGAACAGTACAAGATCTCCAAGAAGGTGTGGAACGCCAAGGCGACCGAGATGACCGCTCATCTCGAGGCGGCGCGTGTGGCGTTGCTGCAGATCTCGGACAACTACGGCAGCAACGAGCAGTTGGCCGCGAAGATCTGGAACGACATCCGGGGTGGTTGATTCCCTCCGGCGGTCGCCGCGTCGACCCCGGCGCGGTGGCCGTTCCCTCCTGTCGACCTACCCGAGTAGGACTCCCGGATGAGCACCACTCCGCAACGCGAGGTCCCGTCGCTGGAATCCGCCGGGCTGCTGGGCATTCTCGCCCAGCACGACGCGGCGATCGGAAAGGCGGGAAGCGACTGGACGAGCACGACGCTGCACATGATGTTCCAGACCGGTTTCCGGCACGTCGGCGGCGGAACCACCGCATTGGACCGCGGCAGGTTCAACGCGGAGGAACTCGCCGTCTACGACTGGTGGGCCACCGATGTGCAGCCCAAAGCGAAGTGGCATGCGCTGTTCGACCGGTACTTCCCCTCGTACAAGGCGATCGAATACTCCGCGTACAGGTTCGGCGCGGACTACGTCACGTTCGACGGCACCGGCGTCCCGAAACCGGATGTCGTCGATCTGAACCTCGCCGTGTACCCCGGTGGCGACAACAGCGGGCGCGACCTGGCCGTCAGCACGGCCGCGCTGAAGTATTTCGCGTCCCACCTGGAGGCGATCGTCCCACCCAACGGAGAGGGAGTCATCGGTGCGGCGATTAGACGACTCGGCGGGATCAATCCACGCCCAGGTGGTTTCGCGGTGGCGGAGGAATTTCGTCGCAAGCTAGTCGGCACGAAGGGCGAGGCCGCCGACGTGAACGCCGGCATGAGCAAGGACGTGGCCGCACTGCTGGAGACGGTGCGCCACACGCTCCTGTCGATGCACGCGGGCCTGTACGAGGTGATCAGGTTGTACGACACCGCCGAGGAGTTCAACGCGATGACGACCGCGGACCTCGACGGGGTGATGAACGAGACCTGGTCACAGATCAAGGCTCTCGACACCCACGGCCGCTACGACCGGCTGGACAAGGGCCCGGCCTGAGCCCGACATGCGGTGCGGTGACGACGGTTGTGACACTCGCGGAAGGTTCCCGGCATGGTTGAGTGGAAGAATTGGCAGAACGCGACCGAGCCCGGCGCCACTTTCTGTCCGCTGATCCCGGACGTCCAACCACGCGACGACTACGTCCAGTGGGCCGCGGAGTCCCGCGGTTGGCGTCTGATCCTCGCATCCGTGAACGGCGGGGCGGCCGTCGCGACCAAGCCGGGGCACGACCTCGCCCACGCGCGGGTCAACGCGGCGTCGTTGCTGGAGGCGTCGGCGGCCTTCCAGGAGGCGTTCAACGTGCTGACCTGGATCGGGAACTTCCTGCGCGTGCACTCGGCGGCCATCGCCGGTGAGGGCAGGGCGTGGCAGGGAGACGCGGCGAACGCCTTCCTCGATCACGTGACCCATTTCGGCAAGTATCTCGAGCGGCAGGCGGAGGCGATCTCCGACGGGTCGGGGGGAACGCACGGACCCCACTCGGTGCCGAACCGGTTGTACGGCGCGGCGCAGGTCCTGCACTGGGCGCAGACCGCGATGTACACGATCGACACCGGCTGGGCCGCGATCGCCAGCCAGAACCACGTCGGTGGCGAGAACGGCATGGTGTCGATCAGCGGCACCGAGTACGAGAAGCCGATGGCGAATCAGATGATGGACGTCGTCTCGACACTCGCACCGAGGTATGCGATCGACCTGAACGACGTGCTGCCACCGCCGCCCCCGGGCACGACCACGCCGCAGCCCGCACCGCCGCCGCCCCCACCGACAGCGCCACCACCCGTCCCGTCGCCGCCACCGGTTCCACCGCCGGGCGCCGGTCCCGGGCCGGTTCCGGCGCCGGACCTCGACCTCGGGTCGGTGCCACCGCCGGGCCTCGACACCGACGTCCCGACGCCGGGGGACCTCCCGCCCGGTTTCGGTTCTGCCGGCGGTGCCGACGTCGTGCCGCCGGTGATCCCGCCGCCCACGGGCGCGGGGGGCGGGACGGGGTCGGGTGGGTTCGTGCCGCCGGTGGTCCCGCCGCTTCCGGGCAGTGCCGGAGGCAGCGGGACCGGTCTCGGCAGCGGGGTCAACCGGCCCGTCGTGCCGAAGCCGGAGGCTCCCGGTGCCGGCGTCGGAAGCGGCCCGGGCCTCGGGCTCGGCCTGCCCGGTTCCGGCCTGCCCGGCGCGGGGACTCCGGGTGCCGGAACTCCGGGCTCGGGAACTCCGGGCTCGGCAACTCCGGGCGCGGGCGTTGCGCCGCCGATGATGCCGGGTATGCCGGGCAGCCCCGGTGCGCCCGGCGTCGGAAGCGGCTCGGGGCTGCCGGACGCGCCCGATGCCAACGGACTGCTCGACGGCGACGAGGACAACTGGGTCACCGGCGCGGGCGGCGGCTTCGGCGCGCCCGACGCACCCGGCGGCGCGCTCGCCGGCGGCAGCGGCCTGGACGGGCTGCGACCGCCCGTCGTCGATTCTCCGGTCGCATCGGAGCTGCGCGGCGGCGTGCCGGCGGTCGGTGGGCCGATGATGCCGGGTATGCCGGGCAGCCCTGGCGCGCCCGGCGGCGGCAACGCCGCGGCCCCGCCGGAGGCGCCGGACGCCAACGGACTGCTCGACGGCGACGGGTCGGACTGGTTCTCCGGAGCGGACGAGGCATACCTGCCGGAGGCGCCCACCGGTGCGTTCGCGGGTGGTGGCGGCCTTGCGGGGTTGCGGCCGGTCGAGGCCCCGTCGGAGCCGCCCGCCCCGGCCACCGGCGACGTGGCGTTCCTCCCCGGGCCGCCGCCCGCTCCGGCCGTCGGCGGCAGTCCCGGACCGCGCCGGGTACCGGCGTCCGCGGCCGGCGATGACGTCCCGGCGCCGGGCACGTTCACCGTCGCGGGGGCGGCCGTCATCGGCACGGCCGCGGTGCGGCCCGCGGTCGAGGATCGGGATCCGGTCGAACGCCCCGACGCGGCCGAACCGCTGCACGAGGAGGCGGCCGCGTGGCGGTACCCGCCGGCCGTGGTGCAGCCGCCGCCCGGTGACGTACGCGTGCCGGTGCTGCGGCCGGACGAGCGCGTCGACACCTCCGCCTGGGACGACGTGACCGATGCGGAACGGCTGACCGCTGACGCCGGTCCGGCCGCGGCGGAGGCTGAGCGATGACCGTCGACGACGTGCCGGCCCGCCGCGTGTGGCGCCGCCAGGAGGGCCCGGCCACGCCCGACGAACCGGCCGCACCCAAGCGCTGTGGCGGCGACCTCGACGAGACACCCGAGCAGGAGCGGCAGCGGGAGTTGCGGCGCCGGCGGGAACGGGAGCGCCTGTTCGCGGGCGAGCCGCCGCAGAAGGCCGCCGGCGGCCAACGGCGACCCGCCGCGCGCCGGCCGGAGCCCGACGACGAGGACGACGTCGAGGCCGCCGACCGCGCGCGCAACGACCGCTACGCCGTCCGGTTGCTCCGGCAGGAACAGTCGGCGTGGGGCGCCCCGTGAGCACCGTCGTCGTGAAGCGACCCGCACGCGCCTCCGGTCCACCGGCCCCGGAGGGCACCGTCGAACTGCAGGAGCCTCCGCTGATGGCGGAGGAGGCGCCGCTCGACTTCCGTTCCTTCGCGATGGTCGTGCCGATGGGCCTCGGCATGGGGTCCATGCTGGCGATGTTCGGCCTCTACAGCCGTGCGCCGATCATGTACGTGATGGGTGGCGCGATGGCCGTCGGCATGCTGCTCATGGGTGTGATGCAGATCGGTCGGGCGGCCGCCGAACGCAAGCGGAAGATGCGCGGCGAACGCCGGGACTTCCTGCGCTACATCGCGCAGCTGCGCAAGCAGGCCCGCGCCGCGGCGGACGAGCAGCGGGAGTTCGTGCTGTGGAACAACCCCCAGCCGGACTGGTTGTGGTCGGTGGCGATGAGCGGCCGGCTGTGGGAACGCCGGCCGAGCCACGACGACTTCGGGCGGGCGCGCATCGGCCTTGGCCGGCAGGACGCGATGCTGCGGTTCATCCCTCCGTCGACGAAACCGATCGAGGATCTGGAGCCGCTGGCGTCCATATCGTTGCGGCGTTTCTCGGAGGCGTACCGCACGGTGGCGGCCGTGCCGACGTCGGTGGGGCTGAGCGCCTTCACCAGCGTCGAGTTCGAGGGCGCCGCCGGGCCGGCCGTCGACCTGGCGCGGGCCGTGGTGGCGCACCTGGTGACGTTCCACGCGCCGGATGAACTGCGGGTCGCGGTGCTGTCCCCACCCCGGCACCGCGACCCGTGGGAGTGGGTCAAGTGGTTACCGCACAACGCCCACCCGACGGCGTGCGACGGCGCGGGTGCGGTCCGCCTCTTCGCCGACACGCACGACGCGCTGATGGACCTGCTCGGGCCGGAGATCACCGACCGCGGGGACCATGACCGGAACGCCCGCGCCTCCGCGACCGAGCCGTTCGTCGTGATCGTGGCGTACGCGGCCGTCGTGCCGGACGGTTCGCGACTGCTCGGGGCCGGGATCCGCAATGTGGTGCTGATCGACCTGACCGGCGAGATGCCGGGTGGCCCGAAGGTGCTGCGGTTGACGGTCGGTGCCGACTCGGTGGAGTTCCCCGCGGGAGAAGGGGTGGGATCGGTGCGGCGCGACGGTCTCGACGCGACGGGGTGCGCGGCGTTGGCCAGAATCATCGCGCCGAAGCGCACCAGCGGGATCCTGGAGGTCGTCGAGGAGCCGCTGTCGACGAGCTTCGAACTGACGACGTTGCTGGGTATCCGCGACGCGCACACCTTCGACGTGGCCGCCCTGTGGCGGGTGCGCCAGCCACAGCGCAACCGGCTCGCGGTGCCGATCGGGGTGACCGAGGACGGCGAGGTCATCGAGATCGACCTCAAGGAGTCGGCGCAGGGCGGCATGGGACCGCACGGGCTGCTGATCGGGGCGACCGGCTCCGGCAAGTCCGAACTCCTGCGCACGCTCGTCTGCGCGCTCGCGGCCACGCACAGCTCGGAGATCCTCAACCTGGTGCTGGTCGACTTCAAGGGCGGAGCGAGCTTTCTGGGCATGGAGCGCCTCCCGCACACCTCGGCGGTCATCACCAACCTCGCCGACGAACTGCCGTTGGTCGACCGCATGCAGGACGCGCTCAACGGCGAGATGATCCGGCGGCAGGAGATGCTGCGGGCGAGCGGGTACGCGTCGCTGTTCGACTACGAGAAGGCGCGCGCGGGCGGTGCCCGGCTGGTGCCGTTCCCGGTGCTCGTGATCATCGTCGACGAGTTCAGCGAACTGCTGTCGAGCAAGCCCGAGTTCATGGACCTGTTCGTGTCGATCGGGCGGCTCGGCCGTTCGCTCGGCGTGCACCTGCTGCTCGCCTCGCAACGCCTGGACGAGGGCCGGATCAACCGGGTCGAGGGGCACCTGTCGTACCGGTTGGCGCTGCGGACGTTCTCGTCGATGGAGTCGCGGGCGGTGATCGGGGTCGGCCACGCGTACGAGCTGCCCGCCGAGCCCGGCAACGGGTACCTGAAGCTCGACACCACGAATCTGGTGCGCTTCCGGGGTGCCTACGTCTCGGGGCCGTACGCCGGCGTGCGCGCCCCCGGTGACGCGCCCGCGGCGCAGGTGGGGCAGCCGGCCGAGGTGGTGCCGTTCACGACGGGGCGGGTCGGCGCTGTCCGGGACGCCGGGCGGGCCGGGCCGGTCGACACCGATGCGGACGACGCGCCGGAGGCCGTCGAGACGGACGGGCCGACGCTCGTCGAGGTGCTGATCGACCGGCTGGCCGGATCCGGGCCGCCGGCGCGTCAGGTCTGGTTGCCGCCGCTGTCGACGCCGCCGAGTCTCGACTCGCTGTTGCCGAGCGTGGTGCCGGACCCGGCGCGCGGCATGACCGTGGTCGATCCCGGCGTCCGCGGCGGGTTGCGGGTCCCGGTGGGCATAGTCGACCGTCCCCAGGACCAGTCGCGGGAACTGCTCGTCGTCGACCTGTCCGGTGCCGACGGCCATGTGGGGATCGCCGGGGGGCCGCAGAGCGGGAAGTCGACGCTGCTGCGTTGCCTGGTGCTGGCGCTGGCGTTGACGCACACGCCGCGCGAGGTCCAGTTCTACGGACTGGATTTCGGTGGCGGCGGCCTCGCCTCGATCGCGGGCCTGCCGCACGTCGGCTCGGTCGCGACCCGGATGGAACGCGACCGCGTGGTGCGCACCATCGAGGAGATCCGCCAGGTTATGGAACACCGGGAGGCGCAGTTCGCGGCGCACGGACTGGAGTCGATGGCGAGCTATTTCCAGGCGGTCGCCGACGGCCGCGTCGAGGACCGGCACGGACACGTCTTCCTGGTCGCCGACGGCTGGTACACGATGAAGCAGGACTTCGCCGACCTCGAACCGAGGATCCAGGAACTCGTCTCGCGCGGACTCTCCTTCGGCATCCACGTGATCGTCACGGCGACCCGGTGGTCGGAGCTGCGCACCTGGCTGCGCGACCTGTTGGGCACCCGGTTGGAGCTGCGCCTCGGCGACGCGATGGAGTCCGAGCACGGCTCGCGCAAGGCGGCCACGGTGCCGCACCAGCCCGGTCGCGGCCTCGTGGACGGATTGCATTTTCTCGGCGCACTGCCCCGGATGGACGGTGACTCGCGGGTGGAGGACCTGGCCGAGGCGACGAAGTCGATGGTGGAAGAGGTCGGGACGTTCTGGCCGGGGCCCGTGGCGCCGCCGGTGCGGCTGCTGCCCGCTCTCCTGCCGGTCGAGCAGCTGCCCGACCCGGCGCCGGAGTTCCGGGTGGCGATCGGTCTCGACGAGCAGCGGCTCGCGCCGGTGTGGCACGACTTCGCGGTGCACCCGCACCTGCTGGTCTTCGGCGACAACGAGACCGGCAAGACGAACCTGCTGCGGCTGGTGCTGCGGGCGATCCAGCGCCGTTACGGCCCCGACGGCGCCAAGGTGGTGCTCGGCGACACGCGGCGCGATCTCGACACCGCCATCGGGGCCGGGTATCAGGCCGGTTTCGCGTTCACCGCCGACAAGCTGCACGAACTGGCCGGGCAGACGTCGGTGTCGATGAACAGGCGGGTGCCGGACGCGAGCATCTCCTCGGAACGCATGCGCCGCCGGGACTGGTGGGAGGGGCCGGAACTGTTCGTGGTGGTCGACGACTACGACCTCATGACCCGCTCCGGCGGTCTCGGCTCGACGCTGGATCCGTTGCTGCCGTTGCTGGCCCAGGGCGTCTCCATCGGACTGCACGTCATCGTCGCGCGCAGCACGTCCGGCGCGATGCGGGCCATGATGGATCCGGTCATCCGCCGGATGTGGGAACTCGGTTCGCCGGCCGCGCTGCTGTCGTATCCGAAGGAGGAGGGCCGGTTCCTGGGCGAGGCGCCGCCGCGCATGCTGCCGCCAGGGCGGGCACAGTTGGTGACGCGACGCGGCGTGCGGCTCATGCAGACCGGGTTCGTCACGGCCGGGGCACACCGATGAGCGCCGCGCTGAACGACCGGCTGTGCCGGGTCACGGTCATCGGACCGGATCGCCGGGCCGACCTGGTGGTGCCGGTGACCGTTCCGGTGGCCGAACTGCTGCCGGCGCTGCTGCGCCACACGAGCGATCCGGCGCGCCGGCCCGAGGCGAACGCCACCGAACAACGGTCCTGGGTACTGCAGCGGCTGGGACAGGAGCCGTTCGCGCCGACAGGCACCCCGGAGAGCCTGGACTGGCTGGAGGGCGAGCAACTGCACCTGCGCCCCGCCGAGAACCCGTTGCCCGAACTGGACTTCGACGACCTCGCCGAGGGCATCGCCACGCACGTCAACCGGCGCGCGGACCGGTGGCGGCCGGAGTACCGCCGGGTGCTGTTCCTGGCGCTGTCGGCGGTGTGCGTCGGGGCGATCGCCGGGGTGCTGGTCGATCGCCAGACCGTGCCGGCGCAGGTCCTCGGCTGCGGTGTGCTGACCGTCGGATTCCTGGTCGCGACGCTGGTGAGCGCACGCCGGCACCCGGACGGGGCACTGGCGCTGCTGTTCGCCACGGCGGCGGCGTTCTTCGCCGCGGTCGGCGCGTGGAGTGCCGTCGACGGCGATCCGGGTGCCACGGCGGTCACCAGGCCCGCCGTGATCGCCGCGGCCGTCGCGGTCGTGGCGGTCTGTGCGGTGCTGTTGCTGGCCCAGCGCACCGTCGCGCGGGTGCTTCCGGCGCTGCCGCTGTCGACGCTGCTGCTGGGCGCGGCCGTGGTCGGCGTGGTGTCGTCGGTGCCGCCGGTGTCGGGGATGTCGCAGCCGGAGGTCGCCGCCGTCACGGTGGCGGTGATCTACCTGGGGGCGGTGCTCGCCCCGCGCATGGCGGTGAAGCTGTCCGGGCTGCGCGGGCCGCAGCTGCCACGCACCGGCGCGGAGATGTCCTACGACATCGAACCGACCGAATCGGAGTCGGTACGCGCGCGCACGGACGACGCCGACACCTACGTCACGGCGACCCTGGCGGCGGCGGCGTTCGTGCTGCCGGTGCTGTTCGTGCACACCCTCCGGGTGCCGAACTGGTCGGGCCCGGCCCTCGTGTCCGTCGTCTGCTGCGGGTTGCTGTTGAGCGCGCGCACGTTCCTCGGCCTGTGGCAGCGCACGGCACTCGTCGCGGCCGGGACAGCCGGCGTGCTGATGCTGGTCGGACGCCTCTCCGGAACGCTGTCGACCGGCTGGTACTACCTGCTGCTGCTGACGCTCGTGGCGTCGATCGTGCCGCTGGTGCTCGCCGCGTTGCGGCCCTGGCCGCGGCGGATGCTGCCGATCTGGGAGTACACCGCGACGTTCTTCGACGTGGCGTGCGGGGCGGCGGTTCTGCCGATCCTGGCGCAGGCGCTCGGGCTCTACGCGTGGGCCCGCGGGCTGTTCGGGTAGGTGACCGGTGCAGACCCAACGTGACCATGTGCACGCCCACCAGTTCATGGTGGGACGGCTCAGCTCGGCGTTGATCGAGGGGGACGCCACGCGGGCGGAGATCCCCGGACGGCGTGCGCTCACCGGCCTCTGGTCCGGGCTGCTCGTCGCGGTGCTGGTGCTGGCCGGCTTCGCCGTCTACGGCTGGATCGTTCCGGGCGGCAGCCGCGCCTTCGCGCAGCGGGGCGTGATCCTGGTGGAAAAGGAGACCGGCGTGCGTTACGTGTACCTCTCCGGCCTGCTGCACCCGACCCCGAACCTGACGTCGGCGCTGCTGATCCAGGGCACCGGCGCCACGGTGAAACCGATCTCGCGGGCCTCGCTCAAGGGCGTGCCGCGCGGCGTGGAACTCGGCATCGCGGGAGCGCCGCAGTCGGTGCAGACCGACCGGCTCTCCGCAGGGCCGTGGCTGGTGTGCCTGCCGGGTGCGGTCGCCGACAACCCGGGCGAGGCGCTCGGGATCAACCTCGACCCGCGGGCGCCGGCGGTGCCGCTGGCCGCCGACCGGTTCACCGTGGTGCGCGGGCCGGCCGGTGAGGACCACGTGCTCGCGACGGGGCGGCGCTTCCGGGTCGATTCCCCCGCCGTTCTGGTGGCGCTCGGTGTCGACACGGCGCGGCCGATCGCCGCTCCCCGGCGGTGGCTGGACCTGCTGCCCGAGGGGCCACCGCTGGCGCCGGCGGACATCCCGCGCGCCGGTTCCGGCGGGCCGTCCGTGGCGGGGCGTTCCTATCCGGTGGGAACGCTGTTCCGACGGGGCGATGAGCAGTTCTTCGTGCTGCGCGCCGACGGTCTGGCGCCGATGAGTCCCACCGAGTTCCTCTTCGCGTCGGCGGTGGCGGCGGGGCAACCGGTCGACCTGGACCTGTCCGCTCTCGTGTCGGCGCCGAGGTCGGCCGATCGTTCGCTGACCGAACGCCTGCCGGAGCTGGCGGCGCTGCGGTGGCAGCCCGCCGGGGAGCTGGTGCCGTGCCTGCGCCAGGGGCCCCGGTCGGCGCGGGAACTGTCGGGTGCGGTGGCCTTCACACCACGCGAACTGTCCGGTGTGGACGGTGCCGGCAAGGCGTCGGTGCTCGCCGCACCGGGCACCGCGATGGTGGTGGTGCCGGTGCCGCACGAGGGCGCCGGCGCACCGGTGATCTCGTACGTCTCCGACGCCGGGGTCGCGTACACCGTCGCGGACGGCGGGTCCGCCGCGGCGCTCAAGCTCGACGGGGTCGCGCCGGTGCCGTTCCCGAAAAGTCTGCTGGCGACGCTGCCGGCGGGCGCGGTGCTCAGCCGTGGGGCCGCGCTCGCCCCGCAGAGGGGTTAGGTCAACGTGGCGACGGGCATCCGGAACCTCTTCCGCGTGGGCGAGCGCCCGACCGGCATCGCGCGGCGCACGGTGGGCAACGCCGTCGTCCTGCACGCCGACGACGGCATCAGCGCCCGGGCGCAGGCGCTCGCCCTGGACGTGAACGAGGACCCCGACAACGACGTGGTGGTGCTCGATTTCGGTGACGCGGTGCCGCACGGCGCCTGGGACGCGATGGCGTGGCACCTGCCGCGCCGCCGGCGGCGCGGGCTGCGGCTGGTGGTCGTCGGCACGGCCGGCGGCTCGGCACCCCTGGCGGCGCGGTGGTTGTCCGAACGCCTGAACCGCACGGTCATCGCTCCGGACGGTGATCTGGTGCGCGGCCACACGGGTCAGCTGTTCGTGCGATCCGCGCCCGGCGGCGGGTGGCTGCGGTTCCGGCCGGGGCAGCCGGCGGTGTGGGACGCCAAACGCTACCCGGCACCGGTGTGGGACCACGTGGCCGTGGACCCGAGGCCGTCCAGCGCGACCGCGGAGATCGAGCCGCTGCCGGCCGGCGTGTGGATCCACGACACCCGCAGGCCCGACGTGGTGGACGCGCACCGCGAGCGGGTGACCGCTCGGCTGCATCCGCAACGCGACGTGCTGACCGTGCTGCTGGGCTGTCCCGGCACCGTGGCGCTGTCGCTCGACGACGTGGTGCGCTTCTGGCGCGGGCTGGAACCGGAGGTGCGGCACCGGGTGCGCTTCGTGTGCTACGGCGACGTCCGGGTGCCCGAGGGCGATGCCGTGGGGCAGGCGCTCGCCGACCTGCTCGGCGCGAACGTCGCCTGCTACACCGGCGTGCCGGTCGGCGGGACGCGTGATCCGGTGATCCGCACCGTGCTCCCGGACGGCATGTTGGGCTGGTCGCCCTTCGCCCGCGAACTCGGCTACGCGCCGCGCCAGCATCCGACGGCACGGCCCCTGCGCCCCGTGGTGCTGAGCTACCGCGTGCCGTTGCGGGCGCTGGACGAGACGGCCGAGCGGGTCTTCTGGTTCGCGCCGGACGCGGTCGTCGAGGTGGTGCAGGCCGGCCTCTGGGTGCGCACGCCGGCGGAGCCGCGCGACGCCGAACGGATCCGCGGCGCGGCCGCCGACCCGCGACACGGCACGATCGTCTACGACGACTCCGGGCGGGCCGGGCCCGAGCGCATGCGTGAACTCGCGGCCGACCTGGCGGCCCGGGTGAGCGGGTTCGAGACGGGCGCCGTGCTGGTGCCGGCGTCGGTGCTGGCGCCGCCGCTGCGCGGGACCGGGCGTGCGGAGGCGGTCGCGGACGTGGCCGAACCGACGGTGCGGTCCGCGGCCGTGGCGCCGGTCGACGGCGACATCCCGCCGGACGCCGCGGAACCGGCGTCGTCCCCGGTGGTGCCGGCACCGGTGATCGGTCCGTCGCTCGGCTACGACCCGGGCGGCCCGGCGGACGTACCGTGGCCGGCGGCGCTGCTGCCGCCCGCCGGACACCACGGCGCGGTGGGGCCGCGGGCCGATTCCGACGGGGACGTCGGGGGCGGCTCCGGTCCGACGGCCGGTGGCGCGCCCACTCCGGCGGCGGCTCCGGCCACGACGCCGGCCTGGGCCGAGGCCCCCACGGTGGCCGTCCCGGTTCTCGCGGCGCCGGCATCGGAACCCGACGGCGAGCCGCCTGCCGCCCTGCCGCCCGACCCGCCGGGTGCCCTGCCGCCCGCGCCGTCGGCCGACCCGCCGCCCGTGCCAGCCCCGGCGGCGGAGGTGGTCCGGCCGGTCGACGTCGTCGTCGCGGCGCCGGTCGCCCCGTCCGCGCCCCGGGTGGGCCCGTGGTCCACCCCCGCCCGGACCTCCGGGGAGAACGGCCCGGATCCGGCACCGGCCGGTTCCACCCCGTCGGCCGACGGGGACGGACCCGCGTCGCGTGCCGAGGCGGAGGCGGCGGTGCAGCCGGTTCCGCGCGGCGGCGCGGCCGCGATCCTGCCCGGCCGCGCCCTGACGGAGGAACGCGCGTGGTTGCGTCGCCGGTTGAGTCGGGAGTTCGACGTGCTGGCCAGCTCGGTCTCGCGTCTCATGTCGGAGCACCCGGGCCT
Source organism: Virgisporangium aliadipatigenens (assembly GCF_016863615.1). GTDB lineage: Bacteria > Actinomycetota > Actinomycetes > Mycobacteriales > Micromonosporaceae > Virgisporangium > Virgisporangium aliadipatigenens. The sequence continues at coordinate 39,114 of NZ_BOPF01000035.1, forward strand.
GCAGGCCCCCGGGCTTTCCGCCGACGACGTGCTCACCGACGCCGTCGCCCTGCGGCTGTACCTCACCGACCGTGGACCGGGAGTCGACGGCGGCCTGCGCGCGGGGCGGATCGGCCCGCACGTGCCGCTCGCCCGGTGCGCGGTGTCCGGGCTGTCGCGGTTGCCGTCGTTCCGGGGCGCCGGTGTGTACCGCACGTCTCCGTCGGGCGCCCAATGGCGGCTCTTCCGGGGGCGCCGCGTGGTGACCGACTGGGGTTTCATCAACGCCCTGACGCGACCGTGCGCGGCCCTGGAGGGCGACACCGACGTGCTGATCTGGTCGATGACCGCGCGTCGCACCGCGTTGCTCGAGCCGGACGACGCGGCGGGTGTGCGGGACCGGGTGCTGTTCCTGCCCGGGACCAACTTCAAGATCTTGGAGCTGCGGGAACCGGCCGGTGCGGCGCGCGGCACCGTTCTGATGCGCGAGATCGGCACGAACGAGATCGACGACAGCGGCCGGGTCGATCCCGACCGGGTCGCCCTCGACGAGCTGGCGGTGACGTCGATGCGGCGCGGCATCGCGCGGTGGGACGCCGAGGAGGCGGTCGAACGCACCGGGCCCGCGGCCCGCGGCCGGTTCCGCCTCCTGCCGGGCCTCATCGACAGGACACCGTCGTGATCGCGGCGGGGTGCGCGACAGCGCGGAGGGCGACGGCATGAGTCCGCAACTGCTCGTGGTCGGTGACGGCCGGCAGGGTTCGTTCCCGACCATCGGTGCCGCGCTGGCCCACGCCGAGGACGGCGCGACGATCACCGTCCACCCCGGCCGCTATTGCGAACAGCTGGTGCTGGGCAACCGGGTGACGGTGAGCGCGGCGCCCGACGGTCCGGTCGAGGTGCACACCGAGGAGGGGAGCGTCCTCGTGGTGCGGGGCGAGGGCGCGCAGGTGCGCGGCATCGCCCTGTCGAGCGCGGACCCGGACGTCGCGGCGGTCGACGTGTACGCGGGCGAGGCGGCGCTGGACGACTGCCGCGTGACGGGCGCGGCGTGGGTGGCGCTGCTGGCGCGGCTGCGCGGCTCGCTGGCGTTGCGCGGCTGCGCGGTCGCCAATCCGGTGGGTGCCGGCATCGTCGTGCTGTCGGAGGCGTCGAGCACGGTGGAGGACACCGTGGTCCGCGACGTGGGCACCTCCGGCATCGTGGTGGGCGAACGCGGCGTGCTCACCGTGCGCCGGTGCGAGGTCTCCGGTTCGGGCGCCAACAGCGTGTGCGCCGGCGGCGACGCCCGCCTGGTGCTGGAGCGCTGCGCGATCACCGGTGCGGCGAAACCGGCCCTGGTCGTCGAGCAGCGCGCGTACGCCCGGCTGAGCGGCCTGTCCGTGCGCGACAGCGCGAACGTCGACGTGTTCGTGCGCGGCGGGGCGGACGTGCGGTTCAGCGACTCGACCTTCATCGGGGCCGCTCTCCAGTCGGTGCACGTGGCCGACGGGGCCGTTCCCGAGTTCACCCGCTGCGTCTTCCTCGGCGCCGGCCACACGGCTGCCCAGGTGACCGGCGGGTCGGCCCCGGTCTTCACCGACTGCGAGTTCACCGACGTTCCGATCGGACTGGTGGTGGACGGCGAGAGCCGGCCCGCGCTCGTCGGCGTGACGGTGCGCGGGACCGGTGGCCACGTGGCGGTGGTCGGGGGTGCGGCGGCCATGACGTTCCGGAAGCTGCGGGCGGAGGTCACCCGGGGTGCGGGCGTGCTGGTGACCGGCGGTGCCTCGGTGGAGGGCTCGGACCTGGTCGTGGAAGGCGGCGTCGGGCTGGCGATCGAAGGCGGGCGGGGTGCCGTCCGGGACGCGCGGCTCGGTGCGGTGCGGCTCACCGAAGGGTCCGACCTGGACCTGCGCTCGGCCGTGCTACGGGACGGGCTGGTGGCGGTCGGTGCCGACGTGCGGCTGCGGGACAGCGAGATCGTGTCGGCGTCCGTCGACGGCCTGTCGGTGAGCGGGGGCTCGGTCACCGCGACCCATTTGCGGGTGCGTGGCTGCGGCCGGCATGGCGTCTCGTTGGAACGGGGCGCCCGCGGCGCGTTCGTCGACTGCGAGGTCCTCGACAGCGGCGCGGCCGGCGTCAACGTGGACACCGACGAGCCCGTGTCGCTGGTGCGGTGCCGGGTGCGCGGCAGCGGCACCGAGGACGTGCGGCGCGGTGCCGCGGTGCGGCTGACCGTGGAGGCGCTCGACGCGGGCGGGGGGCAGCCGTCCGTTCCGGCCGAGCGGGCGCGACGCGTGGAGACGGTGGAGGAGCCGCCGGGGGACGACTTGAGCGCGCCGCTGCGCGAACTGCACGGCCTCATCGGTCTGCGGAGCGTGAAACGGGAGGTGACCGCGCTGGTGAACCTGATCAAGATGTCCCAGGTGCGGTCCCGGATGGGCCTGCCGATGCCGCCGCTGAGCCGGCACCTTGTCTTCGCGGGTCCGCCGGGTACCGGCAAGACGACGGTGGCGCGGTTGTACGGGTCGGTGCTGAAGGAACTGGGTGTGCTCGCCAGCGGGCACATGATCGAGGCGGCGCGGGCCGACCTGGTCGGCCAGTACATCGGTTCGACGGCGATCAAGACCACCGAACTGGTCACCAAGGCGCTCGGCGGCGTGCTGTTCATCGACGAGGCGTACACGCTGGCGGCCGGCACGGGCGGCGCCGGCCCGGACTTCGGCCAGGAGGCCATCGACGCGCTGATGAAGGTGATGGAGGACCACCGTGACGAACTGGTGGTCATCGTGGCCGGCTACTCGGAGCTGATGGAGCGCTTCCTCGCCTCCAACCCGGGTCTCGCCTCCCGCTTCACGCGGACGGTGGAGTTCCCCAACTACTCCGTCGAGGAACTGGTCACCATCACCTCGAACCTCTGCCACAAGCACTACTACGAGCTCACCGACGACGCGTGGCACGCGTTGCACACCTACTTCGAACGGGTGCCGCGCAACGCCACGTTCGGCAACGGCCGGGTGGCCCGCACGCTGTTCGAGGCGATGGTCAACAACCAGGCGTCGCGGTTGGCGGCCGCACCACCGAGCAAGGACACCGAGCTCAACCGGCTCGACGCGGCCGACCTGGCGCCGGAGCTTGCGCTGCTGGAGGAACTGCCGTTGCCGCCGCGGGACCGCCCTGACGCCGCGTCGGATCCGACCGGGGCGGTCCACGCGTCGCGCAGCTGGCAGCGGCTCTGCTCGCTGGTCGGCGTCGCGTCGGCGCGGGACGACGTCGGCGGGACGCTGGTGCGGCTGTGCGAACTGTGGGCCCGGCGGCGGTCGTTCGGCACGCACGCCCACGCGTGGATCGGCGGGCCGGCCGGCAGCGGTCGCGCCGAGTTCGCCCGGCACTACGCGGCGGCCCTGTCCGAACTGGGACTCGTTCCGATCGGTCAGGTGGTGCGGGTCGACACGCGGCGGGATCTCGCGCCGCAGTGGCCGGGCCAGGCGCGCAGTCTCGTCGCCGCCGCAATGCGCGACGCGGAGGGCGGCGTATTGCTGGTCGACTACGCCGACGGCGGCGCCGGCGCCGAACACGAGGCCATGGAGGCGCTGGCCGAGGCGGTCCGCGCGGCCGCCGGTGATCCCGTGGTCGTGTTGATCGCCGAGGAGACGGCACTGGCCCGGCTGCGAACGGCGGTGCCGAAGGCCGCCGAGGTGTTCGGCCGGTGTTGGACGATGCCGTCGTACACCGACGGGGAACTGGCCGAGATCGCGGTGCGGCACCTGCGGCGCCGGGGCCACGACGTGCCCGACGAGGTGCACGAGGCGATCGCCGCGCTGATCGGCCGCCTGCCCGCGCGGACCGTGCGGGCGGCGCACCAGTTCGCCCGGGAACTGGCCCGGGCGGCCGCGTCGCGCACGCTCGCGCCGGCCGACGTCGACGGGCTCGCGGAACGGACGGACCGGGCCGCGGAGTCGCGCTTCGGCGGCCTTGCGGCTGTCGGCTGACGGGAGGGTGTCGATGGCGCGGATGCCGACCTTCGACGAGTTCATGGCGCACGGCCGGGCGGTCGAGGATCGCCTGCGAAGCGCCCAGCGCGACCTGTCGGCCGCGGTGGTGGTGGGCCGCTCGGCCGACGGCGCGGTCACGGTCGTGGCCAACGGGATGGGCCGGGTCCACGCCGTCCGGGTCGATCCCCGGATCCTCGCGGAGCCGGACGTGACGCGTCTGCAGGCCGCGATCGTGGAGGCGATTCACGCCGCCGGCACCAATGCGGCGCGGCTGGCCCGGGAGCACATGGGTGCGATCGAGGTAAATCCACATTGATGTACATGGATGTAGATCGTCACAAGATTCGGTGAAGGGCGGCCGCCGATACTGTCCGGGCACGTACCGATCGGCCGGAGGTGACGGTGGAACAGATTCGGATCGCCCTGCACGCACCGGATCCGTTGACCCACGCGGGGCTTGCGGGCCATCTGCGGCAGCGGCCCGACGTCGTGCTGTTGCCGGAGGCCGACCGGGCCCGCGCCACCGTGTTCGTCTGCGCGGTCGAGCGGCTCTCGGTCGACGTGGTGGCGGTGCTGCGGCGGTGCGCGGTCGAAATCGGCGCGCCGGTCGTGCTCATCACCACCGAGATCACCGAACAGGAACTGCTCACCGCCGTGGAGTGCCGGGTCGTCGCCGTCCTGCCGCGCCAGCTCGCGACAGCCGAACGTCTCGCGCACAGCGTGCTCGCCGCCGCGTCGGGCGGGGGCGTCATGCCGCCCAACCTCGTCGGCGAACTACTCAAGCACATCGAACGGCTCCAACGGGACGTGCTCGCGCCGAACAATCTCACCTCCTCCGGCCTGACCGCCCGGGAGATCGACGTGCTGCGCCTGATGGCGGAGGGCCTCGACACCAACGAGATCGCCGGCGAACTGTGCTACTCCGAACGCACCGTGAAGAACATCTTCTACGGCCTCACCGGGCGCTTGAAGCTGCGCAACCGTTCGCACGCGGTGGCGTACGCGCTGCGCGCGGGCATGATCTGAGGCACTCGGCCGGTCAGCCGGGGAGCGCGAGCCCGACCGCGGAACGATTCGACCGTTCGGCGTAGCGCCGCAGCATCGGCTGCAACGCCGCCGGCACCCCGCAGCGCAACGCCTGACGCAGGAACGGGTGCCGGAACGTGTACTGCGGCCCGCGGTCGACGACGACGTTCGCGGCCATGGCCTCGTGCAGGTGAGCCAGAACGGTCACCGCCGGCAGTCCGGCGACGGCACCCACCGCACCGGCCGTGAAGCGCGCGTCCAGCAGGGCCGCGAAGCGCAGCACGCCGAGCGTGTCCTCGCCGAGCACGTCCAGCCCGGCCCGCACGGCGGTGAGCAGCGCGGGCGGTGCCGCGTCGTACCGACCCGCACCGGCGCGCCCGTCGACCACCGGCACGGCACCACGCCGCAGCGCGTCGGCGGCCAGTTCCCGCGCGTAGAGCGGATTGCCCCCGGCGCGCACCGCCAGCACCCGCACCGCGGCGGCGGGCAGCGCGCCGAGCGGCGCGCCGATGATGCGTTCGATGTCGCGGGTGGGCAGCGGCGAGAGCGCGAGCAGGTGACCGTCGTTGCGCTGCACCGCGTGCCGCAACCGGGCCAGGTGGTGGTGGTTCGGGTCGGGACGGGTGGCGGCGACGAGCAGCAGCGGCAGATGCCCGGCCTGTCGCACGAGACGTTCCCAGCCCAGGAGTGTCTCCTCGGCGGCCCACTGGAGACCGTCGAGCAGCACCACCTGCGGCTCGTCCGCGCGGGGATCGGCCGGGGGCGCGGGGTGCCACCTGACGCCGTTCCACCGACTGAACTCGTCGGCGGTGCCCAGGGTGACCCGGCAGCGGGTCGCGGCGTCGCGCCCGGCGACGGCGAGCAGCTCGGACTTGCCGATGCCCGGATCACCCTCGATCCACACAGCCGCCCCCCGCCCGGCGACCGCGTCGTCGACGAGCCGGCGCAGCAGCGCGACCTCGGCGACGCGGCCCACGAAGACCGGTCGCGCGGGGTGCCCGGCCACCGGCGGACCCGGCCGGGCTCGCGGGCCGTTCAGGACCGACCGGTACAACCGGCGCAGGGCGGGTCCGGGCTCGACGCCGAGTTCCTCGCGCAGGGTGGAACGCGCGGCGTGGAACGCCGCCAGGGCCTCGACGCCGCGCCCGGCCCGGTGCAGCGCGCGCACCAGCAGCTCGCGCAGCGGTTCGTGCAGTGGATGGGCCTGCACCAGCGCCGTGAGGTCGGCGACCAGCCCGTCCGCGCCACCGGCGTCGAGGATCAGGTCGGCCCGCCGCACGAGCATCGCCAGCCGCAGCTGGCCGAGCCGTTCGCGGTCCAGGTCCACGTAGGGGCCGGTGAGGTTGGCGTACGGGCTTCCGCGCCAGAGCGCCAGCGCCTCGTCCAGCCACCGCACCGCCCCGGCACCGTCTCCCGCGTCGGCCGACTGCGTCGCCCACTCGTACAGCCGCTCGAAGCGCGTCAGGTCGAGCGCGTCGGCGTCGAGCCGTAGGCGGTAGCCGGTCGGGCCGGAGATGAGCGCCGCGCCGCACCGGCCGAGGGCGCGCCGCAGGCCGGAGACGTACGTGTAGATGTTGCCGGCCGCGGATTCCGGCGGCGTCCCGTCCCAGAGCCCGTGCAGCAGTTCGTCGCGGCTGACGAACCGGTCGGAGTTGACCGCCAGGAGAGCGAACAGGGCGCGTCGGCGAGCCGGTCCGAGGGCGACCTCGCGCGCACCGACGCTGGCCCGGACCGGCCCCAGTACGTCCACCCGCAGCCCGGTCACGTATCCGCTCCCGCGCACGCGGCGGTGACCCGCGGTGCGGGCCGCAGGCCGGCGGCCAGCGTGCCGATGCGGTCCCGGGCCCGCGCGGACAGCAGCGGCGACGCCAGCGCCTGGCGGAACACCGCCTCGGCCAGATCCGGCGCGGCCGCGCTCAGTGCCTCGCCGTGCCGGAGCAGCCATCGTTCGATCCAGGCGTCGACCGAGACCGGACCGGCCGCGAGATGGCCGGCGACCCGGACCGCGCTGCCGCCGCTCTCGGCGATCCGCTGGGCGAAGTCGCGGTGCATCATGACCCGGAGCGCGGTCGGCGTCGAGCGGTACAGCACCCGCCGCATCACGGGGTAGCGAAACCGCAGCCGCCCGCCGTCCTCGACCAGCAGCCCCGCGGCGAGCGCCTCCTCGGCCGCGGGCACCAGCGCCGGTACCGGCGTGCCGGTGACGACCGGAAGTTCCGCGACGGGGCAGTCGGCGCCGAGGAAGGCGGCCACCCGCAACAGGTGGCGGGTTTCGTCGCGGAGCGGGTGCAGGTGCCGCAGGACCGCGGCGGTCAGCGCGTCGTCTCCGCCGGGCGTCGCGAGGTGTCGCAGCAGCTGCGCATTGCCGGCGGCCGAGTCGACCACCTCCGCCACGGTGCGCGCGTCCGCCGCGGGCGCCACGTGGCGCACGAGCCGGCCGGCGACCTCGTCGGAGAGCGGCGGCACGTCGACGAACCGGGTGCCGCCGCGCATCAGCGCCTGACGGAGCAGTCGCAGTTCGCGGCTCGTCGGCAACGGGCGGCTGGCGGCGACGAGCAGCAGCGGCAGCGTCGCGGTGAGGCGGTGCAGGGCGTGCCACACCACCAGCGACGCGTCGTCGGCCCACTGCAGGTCGTCGGCGACCAGGACGAGCGGTGCCGCGGCGCACCGCGCGTCCACCAGCGCGCGGACCTCGTCGACCACGGTCATCGCGGCGTTGGGATCCCGGGCGGCGACCCGGAGCGGACCGGGCCCGTCCGGCCCCCCGTTCCCGTCGTCCAGGCACTCGATGATCAGCCCGTACGGGACCCGCCGGGCCAGTTCGTCGCCGACCGCCCAGCCGACCCGGCAGCCGTGCGCGGTGGCCCCCCGCAGGCCCTCGGCGAGCAGGGCCGACTTGCCGCTGCCCGACGGACCGTCGATCCAGATGCTTGCGCCGCGTCCGTGGGCCACGTCGTCGAGCGCCCGTTCGAGCAGGGCGGTCTCGGCGGTGTGCCCGACGAACCCGGGATGGCGGGGCGGCAGCGCCGGGTCGCGTCCGTGTCCGGCGACGAGACCGGCGTGCAGGTCACGCAGGGGCGCCGCGGGTAGGGCGCCGGTGTGCGCGGCGAGGTGGTTGCGCAACCGCCGGTAGAGCAGCACCGCCTCGTCCCGCCGGCCCACCCGGACGAGGGCGTGCATGGCCAGGTCGTGCAGGCTCTCCCGCGCGGGGTACGCGGCAACGAGGCGACCCAGCGGCTCGACGAGTTCTTCCGCCCGGCCGCGGTCGAGCGTCAACTGCGCGTGCCGCTCGACGGTGGCCAGGTACAGCTCGCGCAGGTGTTCCCGGCGGTTCGCCGCATCCGGTCCCGGGACGCCGTCCAGCGCTTCCGGGCCGTGCCACAGTTCGAGCGCGCGGGTCAGGGCGGCGCGTTCGCCGTCGGCGTCGCGGTCCGCGCGTAGCCGGAGCCCTTCCTCGCGGAACGTCTCGAAGCACCACGCGTCGACGTCCACGGCCGCCGCCCGCAGCCGGTACGTGCCGTTCTCCGAGGAGAGAACGGGGCCGGGCGCACCATCCGGGGTGAGGCTGCGACGCAACGTCGAGATGTAGGTGTAGAGGTTGCCCGCGGCGCTCGGCGGCGGCTCGTCCCCCCAGACGGCCGCGATGAGTTCGGCCCGGGGCATCGCCCGATCCGGCCATGCGGCGAGCGCGGCCAGGACGGCCTGCTGGCGTGCGGGACCGAGGGCCGGGTTCGCGCCGGCGCGCGTGACGCGCAGGGGCCCGAGAAGGCGGATGCGTAGGCGCCGGTCGTCCGTCGTACTCACGCGCATGGAACTGGTTCCGCGGGGCCTTCGGTTCACGAATCGGCAAGAAGGGCACGATGCCGCCGGCGAACGGGCACCTTCGGGCCGTGGACGGTGCCCTTCGGGCCGCCGGGTGATGTGCTCGGAACTGATCCTGGCGGAGGCCCGGAAGAGGCGGAGACGGCCGATGGGCGACGGGTTCGCGGGTGACACTCTGCTGCGGCTCGCCCGCGAGGGCCGCTTCGTGGTGGACTCGGTGCGCGCCGACCGGCTCATCGCCGACATCGAGCGAACTCTCGCCGTGGTCCGCGGGCGGCTGCTCCTGATCGACGCGTGGCGCCACAGCCCGACGGCGAGCGTCGAACTGCTGCCGCCCGGCATCGCGGACGGGGTGGTCGACATTCTCTTCGCGGACCAGATCGCCCCGAGCCGGCTCGAAAGCGCCCTGCGCGAGCTGCCCAAGTATGTCGTCGCCCTGCGCCTGGCCAGCCGCGACGAGCCCGCCGGCCACGGGCCGGGCAGGTAACCGGTCCGGTCGAAAAATCGATCGCCGCCGTACAACCGCCGCGACAGCCGCCGCCGTTTAGGTGGAGACGCGGTCACGACCCCTGCCCGGGTGGACGGTGAGGAGAACAAGGTGAGCAGACAAGGCCTGCCGATTCGGGCGACCTCCGATCTCGTCCTCGTGGGCGAGGTGAGCGGGCCGCCCGCGTGGTGGCGGGCGGGCTTCCGATTTCTCACCGTGGTGCTGCGACCCGACCGGGTGGATCCGGCCGAACTGGGCGAACGCCTGGTCGGCACCGGGCAGGTGCAGGGCCGGCCGGTGCTGCTGGTCTGCGCCGGTGAGCCCGTTTCCGACGACTTCCGCCGCCGCCTCGCCGATCAGGTGCAGACGCCGGTGTTCAGCCGTGGGCCGCGTGCCGCGGTGTGGACGGGGGTTTGGCCGAGACGCGCCGGCCGGCAGGAACGCGGGCCGGTGCCGCTGTCCGGCGGGTCGTTCGACACGATCGGGCTCGACGACCTGCTCGACGAACCCGCGCCCGCCACCGCCGCGTTGCCGCCGTTGGGCGAACAGCCCTGGTTGGACCTGCGTTCCGCTCCGGCCGACGCGGGCGGCCGGCCGGAGCTGCTGCTCGACCGCGGCCCCGGTGGCGAACATCCGTTCGCGCTCTTCGGCACGGCCTCGTCCGTGTGGTCCGTGGCCGTTGCGGTCGCCGCGCGCCGCCCCGACTGGGTGCACCGCGATCGCCTGATCCGCCTCGACGTGCCCGAGGTCGGTTCGGCCGACCTCCAACTCCTGGCGAACTACCTCGGCGCCCGCCTGATGATTCCCGGCGACCGGGTCACCGACGTCCCGCCGGAACGCGGCGGCTCCGGGTGGCTGCTCGTCCGGCCCCGGATCGCCGGGCACACGTCGTCCACGGCGGCCGCCGGGCCCGGTTCCGCTGCCGGGGACGTCGACGCGGTGCGCCACGGGGTGACCATGGTGTCCGGCACCGGATCCGCGTCACCGCGCCGGCGCGGACTCCGGGCGGCGCGGCCGGCGTCGCGGGCGGCCGTCGCCGCGGTGCTGGTCTCGGTGCTCGCGGCCGTCCTGGGCACCGCCGCGGTCCTCCTCGGCAGGACCGGCTCGGTGGCCATCGGGTGCACCTCGGTCGCCCCGGAGCGGACCCCGTCGCCACCGGCGCCCGCCGCCGCGGCACCGTCCTTTCCGGTCAAGGCACCGACCGCCACCGGCCGTGCCAACCCGGAGCGGCGCAACCTCGCGCTGAGCGGCACGGCGAGCGCATCCAGCACGGAAGGGCCCCGGGCGCCACGCAACGCGATCGACGGTGATCCCGCGACCCGCTGGACGAGCGGAGCACCCGATCCGCAGTGGATAACGATCGATCTCCATGAGGCGTGGGCCCTCTCGGAGATCCGCCTCACCTGGGAACGCGATTACGCGAGCCGGTACCGCGTCGAGATTTCCGACGACGGCGACAACTGGTTGACCGTCTGGTCGACCGGCAACGGCTCCGGCGGGACGGCCGTCGTGAACCTACCTCTGCTCACCGGCCGGTTCGTGCGGATGACGGCGAGCACCCGGCTTTCCGGCCCCGGGTACTCGCTGGTGGAGTTCGACGTCCGTTGAGGGCCTGGCCCGACACCACGGATCGCGGGGGGAACGGGGACATGAGGGATGCCATCGGCAACAGTTGCGGGGCCGCACACGGGTTGCTGCGACCGGTGGGCGCGGACGACGCGTTGCGCGAGATGTACCGCGACCACACGACCCCGCTGCTGCGATACCTCCTGCGCCTGACGCACGGCGACCAGCACCGCGCCGAGGACATCGTCCAGGAGACGCTGCTGCGCGCGTGGCGGCACCCGGAGGCACGGGCGCCGGACGGCCGGTGGCGCCGGTCGTGGCTGTTCGCGGTGGCGCGGAACCTCGCGATCGACCACATGCGGGCCGTCCGGCCGACCGAACCGGTGCGTGAGTTCGTCGATCCGGACAACGCGCTCGACCGTGCGATCGACGTGGCCGAGGTGCGGGCGGCCCTGGCGACCCTGCCCGACCGGTTGCGTGGCGTGCTGGTCGAGGTGTACCTGCGGGATCGCTCCGGGCCGGAGGCGGCGCGCGTGCTCGGAATTCCCGAGGGCACCGTGAAGTCGCGGATGTTCCACGCGCTGCGCGCGCTCCGGCAGACGTTGGAGGCCCGAGGGTACCGGTTCGGATGACTCCGCGCCGCGCCGCGAACCAGTGGCCGCCGGGTGAACGGACCGTCGTTCGGCCGTGCCTCGCGACCTGACGGCGTTGCCGCACACATCCTGGCGGAGCCGCCGGCTCACAGCTGCGACAGTTCCCACAGCAGGTCGTCGGCGGACTCGGCGCCGCGCTCGCGGATCAAGGCCTCGAGGGCGGCGCGGTCGGCGGGCGGGCGGTCCGTGACCAGGTTTAGCAGGCCGTCGAACGCGAGCCCACCACCCGGCTCGGCCGCCAGGGCCATCAGCGTCTCCCAGGCACCGGGCAACTCACGGGCGTAGCGGCGCACGGCGGCCACGGCATCGCCGTACGGGTCGATCCGCGGCGCCGCCCGCACGATGGCCGCCAGCGTCTGCGGGCTCTTGCGCTCGGTACGCGACAGGTACCACGCGTCGTCGGCGGACATGCGCGCCACCATGGCCGCCTCGACGTCCGGGTCGGGACGCAGCCGCGGGCAGAGCGGGCAGGCGCACAGGGCGCGGGCGGCTTCATACGCCGCGAGCTCCGGTGCGTCGAGGTCCGTCAGCGGCAGGTGCCGGTCGTCGCCCCACAGGCCGCTCGCCCCGGCCGACCACACGTCGCCGCGCAGCAGCACGAACGGGGGGTTCGCCGCCGGGCGCGGCGGGCGGTCGGCGGTGACCGTCACACCGTGCCGCGCCGCGACCGCTACCACCCGGTTCCACTCCACGGCGATCGCCAACCGGACCCAGTGCAGCCACAGGTTCGCCGACCGACCGCAGCATCCGGCGAGGTCCTTGAACCACCAGTCGAGGGCGGTGTCGGGACCGGCGCACGGGTCGTTGTTGTCGAGGTACTCGAACGTTTCCCGGGCGGCCGGCAGCCGGTACGCGTATGAGGCGGCGAAGTCGTACGCCAGCTTCCACACCGCCCGCCTGGCCGCTGCGAGGTCGCCGTCACCGGTGGTTGCGATGCTGGCACCGATGGATCCCATGACCGGAGAGTCTCGCAGAGCGGCCGGCCGCGTCAGGTCCGGGGCCGGTCGAGTGGCGGCGGTGACCTACGATCCCCGCTCGTGACGATCAGGGACGCTCGCGCGGTGCTCCGACGGATGCTGGTTCTGTCGAGGGTGGTGCTCGACGGCTTCAGCGCCGACAACGGCAACCGGCTGGACCCCGACCGGAACCGGGCCCGGCTGCGCACGTTCGGGCTGGAGGTCGACCTGCTGCCGGCCGAGCGGGCGTTCCTCCTCGGCACCGACCCGACGTACCGGCAGATCACCGACGCCACCTGGCGTAGCGAGGCGCTCCTGGCGCTGCGTTGGGCGGTCGGTGACCGCACGGAACTGCCGGTCGGCGGCCAGGTGTCGTTGATGCAGGCGGTTCCCGACTTCCCCGCGGACGCGAAGATCCGCGCCCAGCTCGACGGCGAGGCCGACGCACCGGTGCGGCTACGGCCTGAGGCCGAGGTGGTTCGGGAGCGGGAGCGGTGGTTTGCCGTCTACTGGCGGATGCGCCTGCGCTCGATCGGCGTGGAACGGCTGAACCTGGCCCGCTGGGTTCAGGACAACCCGTACCTGACCGTGCTGACGCCCGCCGATCTGCCGCTGATCGACGGGGACCTGTCGCTGGATGCGTCCGTCATGGAGATCGCCCGCGACGACGAGTCGGCGCAGCCCGGCGGGTGGCGGCTGGTGCTGCCCGACGGTGTCGACGCCGAACCGGCGGAGGACGACTGGCCGGTCCGGGACGGCCGGGTGCCGATCCGGGCGTGCGAGCCGTGGATGCTGGAGGCCGGCGAGAACGTGCTGCGCGTGGCGTCCGAGCGGTTGCAGGCGCTGCGGTGGCTGCTCGGCGACACCGAACCGTTCGGCGAGCAGCCGACCGGCCATTACGAACCCGACTCGTCGGCCGCGTTCGACAAGGCCTTCCTCTACCGCGACGGACAGTTCTCCGTGCGCGGCGGGCTGCCCTGGTGCCACGCGGCCTGGCTGGGCCACCTCGACCGGCTGCGCTCCCTGCTCGACTCCAACGTCCCCACGATGCTCGCCGACGTCGACGGTGACCTCGCACTGCACTGCGCGGTTCTCGGCGGCCACCGCGAGGCGCTCGCCCTGCTGCTGGAGGCGGACAAGCCGATCGGGCAGCACCTGGAGGACGGCGCCGGCCGCACCGTCCTGGACCTTGCCGCGGCGCGCGGTGACCTCGAACTCATCGACACCGTCGTCGCCGCCGGCCCGGACTGGCGCCGCGACACCGCGCTGCTGGCCGCCGTCCGGGCCGGGCACGCCGACGCCGCCTCCCACCTGATCGGCCTGGGCGCCCCGATCGACGGCGCCCTCGACGCCGCCGTCGACGCCGACCTGCCGGAGCTGGTGCGGTGCCTGGCCGCACACGGGTCCACAGTGGACGGTCCAGCGTTGTACCGGGCCGTCGGCCGTCGCCGTTTCGCCGCCGCAACCGCGCTCGTCGACCTGGGCGCCGACGTCGACCACGCCGACGACACCGGCACCGCGGTGCTGCTGCTGGCCGCCGACCGCGGCGCCACCGACCTGTGCCTGCGCCTGCTCGACGCCGGCGCCGACCCGACCGTCCGCCTACAAACCTTCGGCCCGGTCCACTTCGCCATGCTCGGTGGCCACACCGACACCGCACTGGCCCTGATCGACCGCGGCGCCGACGTCTCCGGCGCCGACCAGCCGCTCGTGTCCGTCGCCCTGTCCGGCGGCTCGGCCACGCTGGTGCGGTGGTGCCTCGACCACGGACATGTCCCGCCACCCGAGGCCGTAGAGCGGGCCGTGCTGGGCAACCACGCAGAGATCCTGCGTGCCCTGATCGCCGCCGGCCAACCCGTAGACGTCGCCAACGCCTCTGGCATCACGCCCCTGCACCTGGCCGCCGACCGCGGCCACGCCGACCTCGTCGAGATCTTGCTGGCCGCCGGCGCCCCGACCGACCCCCTGGTTCCCGGCCAGAACCGCACCGCCCTCGACCTGGCCGAGATGCACGGCCACGACGCCTGTATCCGCCTCCTGACCTCCTGATCCCTTTACGTCCGTCTCCTCGGCGGCGGGCTCCAGGCGTTGCTGGATCATCCGGATCAGCTCCAGCTGCCGCGGGAGGAACCGGACATGGTCCCGGCGGCGATCCAGTAACTGCTGCGATTCGATGGTCCGATCCAGCTGGCGGCACCCGTGGTCCGGTGTCCCACGCAGATCGCCGGCATCCAGCTGATGCGGCGACAGCCTGGGCAGCTTCAATCGGCTCTCCGGGGAACCCGCCGGCGGCTCGCCGGGTGGGACACCGGACTTATCGGGACCGGCCCGGCCGGGATTGAGCCGGTCGCAAGCGACACGCCCTGCCGGGCGGCATACGCGGAGAGCCGGTAGCCCCACCGCGTCGACGCTTCGGGGTCGGCGCCGTGCGCGAGCAGCATGTCGACGATGGCCTGATCGCCGTGTCCCACAGCCTGCCACAAAGGCGTCATGTCGCTGGCCCCGGTGGCATCTACGAGGCCGGGCGCGGCGGCCAGCAACAGTTCGACCACCTCGATGTTCCCACCGTGGCAGGCGCCGGCCAGCGCCACCCCGCAGCCGCTGGCAGCAGCCGCGGGGTCGGCGCCGGCGTCGAGGAGAAGCGCGACGGTGTCACGGAAGCCGCCGCACGCGGCCTGGTACAGTGCCGTGCCCTGCAGGCTCTGGGAGTTCGGGTCGCCGCCGTGGTCGAGGAGAGTGCGGAGGACCACGATCCTGCCCTCCCGCGCCGCGTGTGTGACCGACTCCGACGTGACGACAGCGCCCGCGGCGAGCAACCGGTCCACGATCGACACTTGACCCGCCCCTGCGGCGGCCGCGAGGGCGGAGCCCTGCCAGCCGTCGGTCGCGTCGATGTCGACACCCTCCGCGAGCGCGCGGTCGACCAGCCAACCGACGCCGCCAGCGGCGGCAGCGAACCAGAGACGGTGGCCACCGGCACGGAAGTCCACAGCGGAGCCACGAGCGACGAGGTATCGGGCGGTCGCGCCGAATCCGTGCCCGGCGACGCGCGCCAGCGCACCGTCGAGGCCGGCGCCGGCCTCGAGCAACTCCGCCGCGCAGTCAGGATTCGCGGCATACCCCACCGGCTCCGGCACATCGACGGGTGCGCCGTGCGCGAGCAGCAGCCCGACCGCTTCGACACTCCCGCTCGCTGCCGCGGCCGCGAGCACTTCGGCGGTGTGCCGCGCGTCAAGGACGCGGTGGGCCAGCAGGTTGCGAACGGCGAGGCCGTCGCCGACGAGCGCGGCGACGTGAATGCTCCGGCGCCGGAGCACGTCCACCGGCACACGCAGCGCATTGTCGAACGGACGCTCGTGCGGCGGGAACACCCAGCCGTCCGGCCGCGCCCAGAGCGCCCGGAGCATGGTCTGCAACGGATCGCGCCTTGCCCGCTCCCAATGGCCGTCGCGCCACTGCCTGAAGCGCCGCGGACCGCGCACGGTCAGCGTAATCCCGTCGGCGTCGCAGACGAGGGCGGTCTCGACGTCGATGCCACCGCTCATCTCGCACTGGTACAACGCGATCGGCAGCCCGGTGTCCCGGGTGAACTCCATCATCCAGCCGACGAGCGCCGACGGTGGGCGGTGGAAGGCGTACAGGTCCGCCGGCAGGCAGGGCGGTTCACGTGGCGGATCACGCGGCGCGAACGCGTCCCATGGAACCTCGTTGCGATAGAGCGACGGGCCGAACCCGTGCACCACCAGAAGGCCGACCCGCGGCAGGAGAGCGTCGGGGGCGTCGGCCGGTGCGATGTGCGCCCACGTGCCACGCACGAGATCGTCGCGGGTGAACCACTGTCGCGCCACCCGCGCACCGACGGTGTAGACGCCCTTGAAGTGCCAGCCCACCGTCAGCCCGAGGCGGTGCCCGCAGTGCGTGCCGCCCCAGCGTAGGCGACCTCCGGCACCACCTCGCATGCGGAAACACCCGCTGCGCTCACCCGCGGCACCACCATGGTCAGCACACCGGCGATCCTAGCCGACCTGGAAGTGGATCAACGATGGTTCCGGCGCGACGGTGGCGGCGTCGGCTACCGCTGTCCGGCCGAGCAGGTCGACGAGTAGGTCCGCAGGGGCGGTGCGATCGAGGACACCGTCGGCAGCCGCTGCCTGTGCAACGGGCTGGTCGCCTCGGCCGGTGCGGGCCAGCGCCGGCCCGACGGTACGGTGGAACCGCCGCTGCTCACCCTCGGCCAGGACCTGAACTGCCTGCCGCAGCTGGCCGCGGCCGGCGCCGACTACTCCGCGGCCGACGTGGTGGCCTACCTGCTCAGGACCACCGGCTGAGTGATCGGCGCGGCCGAGTCGGAGTCGCCGACCTCGTCTTCGATGCTTTGGATCGAGCCGGACGGACCGCAGATCCCGCACGCCGAACAGGCCGTGCGGTCACCAGAACCCGCACTATCGATTGGCAGACCAGCCGCGAGACCCGCCTACCTGGTCATCTCGTCGCCCGCCGAGCACGCCCGGCCCGACCAGCCCGGCCCGACCAACTCCAGGACCGGGCACGGCTGGAGTGGCACATCGAGAACCGGCCGCACCGGGTACGCGACGTGACTCCCGGACAAGGCGCGCACCGGGCCCGTGCCGGCAACGGACCCGCCGTCGCCGCCGTCCTACGAAAACACCGCCATCGGCTTCCGAGGCAACGGCGAACCCGACATCGTCCGAGCCGCCAGACGCGACTACGCAATAGCGCTGCCTTACACAGTGCGGCGCTGCGTACCATGGCGGGTCGGTTGCGTACTCGGTGCTCGGGCCGCTCGCTACTGCACAGCGGGTCTGCGGCCGGCCGCTTCAGCTGTTCTGCTTGGGTGTCAGGCGGTGGCGGCGTTGGTGGTGATGGCGTCGATGATCCGACCCCAGGCGCCCTCAGGCAGGTCGTGGCCCATGCCCGGAATCAGTATCAGTTCGGCGCCGGGGACCGCCGTGGCCGTTGCCCGTCCGCCGCTCACGTCAACCAGGCGGTCGGCCTCGCCGTGGATGACCACGGTGGGCACCTTCAGAGTGCGCAGGCTCGGGGTCCGGTCCGCAGCCGCGACGATCGCGGCGAACTGCCGGGCCGTGCCGGCCGGATGGTAGGCGCGGTCGACCTTCGCGGTAGCGAAGCTGACCAGGTACTCGTCGCTGATCTCGAAGCCGGGCGAGCCGATCAGGCGGTACAGGGAGGCGTCCGCGGCGATCGCGGCGTCGCGGTCGGCGTCGGGCCTGGGCATCAGTAGGGAAACGTCGTCGAGCGTGCTCTGCCCGACCGAACGATCGCCGGTGGTCGACATGATCGAGGCGAGGCTGGCCACGAGGTCGGGCCGCTCGACGGCCACCAACTGGGCGATCATGCCGCCCATCGAGACACCGGCCAGGTGCGCTCGGCGCACGCCGAGCGCACCAAGCAGACCGGCAGTATCGGCGGCCATGTCGGACAGCCCGTACCGCACGGATGACAGGTCACCGGCGAACAACGCGGGTACGTCCACCTGGCCAAGGTCGTCCAGCCAGGTCGAGAGGCCGATGTCGCGGTTGTCGAACCGGATTACGTGGAAGCCGCGGGCGGCGAGGCCAGCACAGAATCCGTCGGGCCAAGCGATCATCTGCTCGCCCAGGCCCATGATGAGCAGCATGGCCGGGTCTGCTGGATCACCGAACGTCTCGTAACAAAGATCGATATCGTTCGAACGCACGAAAGGCAAGCCGTACTCCGTCCTCAAGTCTCGGAGAAGATCAAGGTCGGTAGGGCGTCAGCGCGACCGACCGGCTTAGTGAAAGACGCCGCGCGGGTCCGATGCGGCGTGGCCTGCTGAAGTTTCCGATAGTTTCCCTTGTGGTAAAGGTGTGCCACGGGACTCCGGACCGGTTCCACTTCGGATCGGCCGCCGCCGCCGCTGCCGCAGTTGCAGCCGGTACCGTGCTGGTTCCAGGTGCGGGCGCGAAGATCGCAGTCTTACTCCAGGTAGCGTGCTCGGGCGTGCGCATGGTTTACACCCACGCACCGGAGGAGGTTTTCTATCCGGCGCGGGATCGGTTGGTTGAGTCGTTCACCCGGTGGGCTCGCATACGCGGCCGGGAGGTCGACCCGTTCGTGGTCGAGGCGTTGGTGGAGCATCGCTGGGCTGACGGCGACGGGCTGCTGTGCCGGTGGTCCCCGGCCGATCTCGCAGAGGCGTTGCTCGACTGGTTCCCCCGGGCGGTGTCCGTGACGGCGTCGGAGCGGACCTTGGTGCTGCCGACGGTGGCGGTGTTCGTGGACTACCTGTTCACCGAGGACCTGGCCGACGCGCTTTGCGCCGGCCGCGAGGAGCTGCATGCGGCGCTCAGCGCGATGACCGGTGAGTTCGACGCGGCGATGGCCGACGAGTACGGCGCGCAGCGCCTGCGCGACAAGGCACTGACCCTCATGGTGGTCAACAAGACCGGCACCGACCTGACCTCGCCCCTGTCGATCGCCGGGTTCCACGCCAACCGCAAGGCCCAGCGGTTCACCTACGGCCCGGCCGATCTGGCCGCCATCGCGCGCGGCGCCGACCTCCCGGTGACCGGCGGCACGATCAGTGCCACGTACCCGGCCAACTCCATCACCCTGCTCGTGCTGCCGGCGCGCCGGCATTGAGCGGCTTGCCGAGCAGCCCGGTGAACTGTCGCTTGAAGACGGTTCGGGACATGCCCGCGACCTCGGTGAGTTGCCGCACCCGTCAGCGGGAGGCGGGGCCGGCCGCGTAGCCGGCGGGGCAGGTGGATCATGCGGTCAGCGCGTGGGCCCGCCCGGCCGCGCGGAGTTCGCGTAGGTCGGGGTCGGGTTGTAGGGGGAGGCTTCTGGGTTGGGGAGCAGGTCGCGGGCGGAGCGGATGAGGTCGGCGTTTATGAGGGTGGGTCGGCGGCCGGCACGACCTGGTCCAGCCACGCCCGCGGCGGCCACGAAAAGTTGTGGCTGACCCAGCCTGGTGCGGCCCTCATAGGCGACGGTTGATTGAGGGATCTCACCAGACCCGGACGCCAATGTCCTTGTTTGCCTTGCCGCGGGAGCGTTCGCGCTTGATCGTTTCTTGGGACGTTGCCGAAGCTGGGGGTATGAGTCGTGCCGGCTGTGTTCGCCGTGGCGGTTGCCGCACTGGCCACCATCGTCGGATTGGGAGTGCCACCGGTCGCGGCGCCCACCACGTCGTCGCCGCGACCGGTGCGTCCCTGCGCGGAACTGGCCGGTGATCTCCGGGCGCCGGGTGCGGCCGCGCACGTCACTTCGGCCACGGTAACGGCCGCGACCGGGGACGCGCCCGAGTACTGCGACGTGCGGGGATATGTCGAGGGCACCATCCAGTTCCGGCTGCAACTGCCGACGAAGACCTACGGAGGAAGGTACCTGCAGTACGGGTGTTCCGGATTCTGCGGTGAACTGACCGCACCGGTGTTCCCGGAGTGTGGCGGCATTCCCGGCCGGGACGTCGCGGTGGCCACGACCGACGACGGCCATGTCGGGCACACGACGTTCCGGTGGGTGGACGGCCGCTGGGCCGCTGACGATCAGGCCGCCAGGGACAACTGGTCGTTCCGGGCCCCGCACGCGGTCTCGGTCGTGGCCAAGCGGGTCATCGCGCGGTACTACGGTGCACCGCCACGCACGTCCTACTTCAGCGGCTGCTCGAACGGCGGCCGGGAGGCGATGCTGCTGGCGCAGCGCTACCCACACGATTTCGACGGCTTGATCGCCCGCGGGCCGGCGCACGCGGTGGGAGCCCTGCTCGGGGTGTACGAAACCTGGGTCGCCCGCTCCAACACCGGTCCCGACGGCGCCCCGATCATCACCGCGCAGAAGCTCCCCGCCCTGCACGACGCGGCGCTGGCCGCCTGCGACAGTGGCGATGGACTGGTCGACGGCCAGATCGACGACCCCCGGGCATGCCGGTTCGATCCGAGCACCATCGCCTGCCAGGGCGCCGAACTGCCCGGCTGCCTCACACCGACCCAGGTCGAGGCGGCCCGCCGGCTCTACACGGGACCGACCGACGCGGCCGGCCGCCGGCTGTACCCGGGCGGTCAACCGGTCGGCTCGGAGTTGGCATGGGACGGCTGGATCATCCCCAAGCCGAGCTACGGCGGCGCGTTCAACATCATGCTCGCCGACAACTACCTGCGCTACGCCGGCTACCCGATAGGCACCCCGCACTCCTCGATCGAGGACTTCGACTTCAGCGTCGAGGAGTTTGACCGGCTAACCGCCGAGGCCGTCAAGGGCAACGCGATGAACACCGACCTGAGCGAGTTCCGTCGTGCCGGCGGCAAGCTGATCATGTGGCACGGCTGGAGCGACCAGGTCATTCCACCGGTCGGGACACTCGACTACTACCAGCGGCTGTGGCAGCGGGACGGCGGGTTGCACGCGACCCAGCAGTACGCACGAGTGTTCATGGTGCCGGGCGCATACCACTGCCTCGGCGGCGACCGCCTCAACGAGTTCGACCCGTTCCCGGCCCTCATCCGGTGGGTCGAGAAGGGTGCCGCCCCGCAGTCGATCACCGCTCAGTTCCGCGACCAGGCGGGCGCAGTGCAGCGCACCCGGCCGGTCTTCGCCTACCCCACGAGGGCCCGGTACGACGGCACCGGGAGCATCGACGACGCTCGCAACTTCGTGCCCGCACCACCCGCTCGCCCGCTGGCCGACGTCATCTCCTGGGCCGGCGACAACCAACACCATGTGCCCGGGCCCGTAGCGCCTTAGATCACTTCTCATTCGGGCGACTACTCCTGGGGTCCTCGCGATCGCCCCGGCCGGCGTACCCCGACGTGCTTGACGCTGTGGCGACGCCGAAACATACTGCCCCCGGATCGAGGTCACTGGTCACATTCTTCGCGACGAATGACAGGTGACCCCCGTCGGCGCGTCTCGCGAGCGTGAGATCGGCGGGCCGGTACACCCGAAGCGGTGGGGGTCTCATTGGACGGCAGCGTGGGCGCGGTGGTCGAGCGGGCCCTGCCCGAGGCCCTGCACAGCGTCCATCGGCTCACCGGTCTTCCGGTGGTCTTCGCAGGGCCCACCCACGCGGCGGCGACCGGCCGCCAGCTGGAGATCACCCGGCTGAGCGGAACACTCGGCACCTCCCTGAAAGGGCTGCGCGTCCCGTCCGGCCTGGGCCTGGGCGGCACCGTTATCCGAGACGCCCGGCCGTACCGGGTGGACGACTACGCCCGCGCCGACAGGATCACCCACGACTACGACGACGTGGTGGTCGGCGACGAGCGGCTCACCTCCATCTGCGCCGTCCCGGTCCTGGTCGGGGGCGTCGTGCGGGCAGTGCTCTACGGGGCGGTCCGCGACGGACAGCCGATCGGCGATCGGGCCATGCGGGCCACCGGCGTCGTCGCCGCCCGCATCGAGCGGGAGGCCGAGCGCTCCGGGCACCACGAAGGGGCGCGGCCGCTGACCCCGGCCGCGATCGACGAGCTGGCCGGCATCATCCGCCGGACCCGGGACGAGGCGCTTCGCCACCGGCTGGAACACCTCCGTCGCGAACTCAGTGCCACGTGCCCGCAGGTGCGGGCACCCGCCGTCCGCGACGGGCGCCGGCTCTCCGCCCGTGAAGGCGAAGTGCTGCGGCTGGTGGCCGTCGGGGCCAGCAACCTCGAGATCGCCGCGGAACTGCGACTGAGCCCGGAGACGGTCAAGGCGTACCTGCGCAGCGCCATGCGCAAGCTCGACGCACCCAACCGGACGGCGGCCGTCCACGCGGCGCGACTCTTCGGCGTGCTCTGACCTCCGAATCCGGATACCCCCGTACGTGGGTGTTCGGGCACGCGGGGTCCGGCGATGCTCGGCCGGTGAAACGGCGGCGTCCGGCCGACCGTGATCGTGGATCCGAGTGAGGAGACCCGATGGACGTGACAGGTGCCTACCGGACCAGCCGGGACCAACTGCTGTCATTGCGGGGCGACTATGCGCGCGCGGTCGCGGAGTTCCGGTGGCCGCAGCTCGGTGACGAGTTCAACTGGGCGGTCGACTGGTTCGACGCGATCGCCCGGGACAACGGGCGTCCGGCGCTCGTGATCGTCGAAGCGGACGACTCCGTCACCACGCGCACATACGACGAGATGTCGCGTGCCTCCGACCGGCTCGCCACCTGGCTGGCGGCCCGGGGCGTCGCCAAGGGCGACCCGGTCGTACTGATGCTCGGCAACCAGGTCGAGCTGTGGGAGTCGATGCTGGCGGTGATGAAACTCGGCGCGGTGATCCTGCCGACCACCACCGCCGTCACCGCGGCCGACCTCGCCGACCGGATCGCGCGCAGCGGCGCACGGCACGTCATCTGCAACGCCGCCGACACGGAGCGGCTGCGGACCGTGCCCGGCGCCGTCACCCGGATCAGCGTGGGACCGGCAGGCGGCTGGGCCGACCTACGCGAAGCGGCCGCACAGGACTGGGCACCGGTGGCGCACCCGCGCACGGCGGTGGACGACACCCTGCTGCTGTACTTCACCTCCGGCACGACCTCGCGGCCGAAGCTGGTCGAGCACACCCAGGTGTCGTACCCGGTCGGGCATCTGCCGACCATGTACTTCCTCGGCGTGCGGCCCGGCGACATACACCTCAACATCTCGTCGCCCGGTTGGGCCAAGCATGCCTGGTCCTGCTTCTTCGCCCCGTGGATCGCCGAGGCGACGATCTTCGTCTACAACTACGCCCGCTTCGACGCCGCCGCCCTGCTGCGCCGGCTGCGCGAACACGGCGTCAACACCTTCTGCGCGCCGCCGACCGTCTGGCGGATGCTCATCACGGCCGACCTTGGCGAACGACCGCACGGACTGCGGGAGGCAATCGGCGCCGGCGAACCGCTCAACCCGGAGGTCATCGACCGCGTCCACCGGGCCTGGGGCCTGACCATCCGCGACGGGTTCGGGCAGACCGAGACCACCGCGCAGATCGCCAACGTACCCGGAACCGCGGTCAAACCGGGGTCGATGGGCCGGCCGCTGCCCGGGGTTCCGGTGGTGCTGGTCGATCCGGTCGACGGGCAGCGGCTCACCGGACCCGGCGAAGGCGAGATCTGCCTCGACCTGGCCCGCCGACCGCTGTCGTTGATGAAGGGCTACCAGGGCGATCCCGACCGCGCCGCCGGGGTGATGGCCGGCGGCTATTACCACACCGGGGACATAGCCACCGTCGACGAGGACGGCTACATCTTCTACGTCGGGCGCACCGACGATGTCTTCAAGGCCAGCGACTACAAGATCAGCCCGTTCGAGCTGGAGTCCGTCCTGATCGAGCACCCGGCCGTCGCGGAGGCGGCCGTCGTTCCGGCGCCGGATCCGATCCGCCTGGCCGTGCCCAAGGCGTACATCGTGCTGGGACCCGGCTACGAGCCGTCGAAGGAGACCGCGCTGTCGATCCTGCGGCACGCCCGCGAACAGCTGAACCCGTACCAGCGGGTGCGCCGTATCGAGTTCGCCGCGTTGCCCAAGACCCTGTCGGGCAAGATCCGCCGCGTCGAGTTGCGGGCCCGCGAAAGCGATCGGGGAGACGCCGCGGACCGGCCCGGCGAATGGCGCGACGACCACTTCCCCGAACTGCGCGCCTGAACACACCGGCACGCGCCGCTCCGGTCGACGTCAGCTCCTGCCCACGCGACCGCGGCGGCGTCGCCGGTGTCCGGTCAGCGCGATGGCCGGTCGGTTCGCTCAGAGCCGACACGAGGTCCAGCCCACGCGCGTGCAGGAACCGCAGCAGCATCAACGCCGTATGCGCGTACGCGCGCATCGTCCCGGCACTGCGCCGCTTCAAAATCAGCTCCCGGAATCAGCTGCACAACGGCTCCACCGGCCGCATGGACCCCGACAGCAGAACCGGCATACCCGCGGCCGGCGCCGACCGCCGAGAGCTACTGACCGAGATGCCGGAAGCACCGATCTTGGTACGGCCCCCGTCGTGGACGCCTGGGCGGCACTGGGCAGCCGCGCCGTGCCTCCCGGGATCGGCCGTCACGAGGAGACGGCGGCCCGGCGGCGTTGCCGGTAGCTGCCGGGTGGCTCCCCGACCGACTTGCGGAACGCCAGGTGGAACCCGACCGTGCTCTGGTAGCCGATCAGCTCCGGGATCTCGTTCAGCGGCGTGCTGGTGTCGGTGAGGAGCCGTTCGGCCTCCCGGATCCGCCGCCGCGTCAGATGCTGTGCCGGCCCCTCGCCGATCAGCTTGCGGAACGTCTTCGCGAACGCCGAGCGTGACATGCCCGAGGTGCGGGCCAGCGAATTGAGCGTCCACGGCTCCTGGAATTCGCCGTAGATGGCGGCGAGCGCGCGGCTGATTCCCGGGTGGTGCAACGCCTGTAGGGCGGACGAGTCGTCGCTGAGGCTCTCCAGCGCGACCCGCAGCGCGAGCACGAACACCATCTCGAACGCCCGCAGTGTGACCAACTGCGTGCCGGGTCCGGCGCGTTCCGTCTCGGGCGCCAGCGACTGCAACGTCGACAGCAGCAGCGGCTCCTGCGAGAGCAGCGTCTGGTTGAGCACGATCACCGACGGCAGCGCGCGGTACAGGGGCGGCTCGCCGGCGACCCCGTACCGCAGGCTGGCGCAGATCAGCTCGGTGGCCGGCCCCTCGTCGCCGATGCGCACGGACGTGGCGGTGCCGGCCCGCCGGTGCGGCAGCAGCTCCTGCAGCGGCGTCGCCGGACAGTCGGTGCCGTCGCCGAGGGTGTGGGCGGTGCCGTAGGGGAAGACGGCGAGCGTGCCCTCCGGTACGGGCACCGGCGGCCGGCCGTCGATGGTGACGTAGCAGCCGTTGCGGAGGCTGTAGTGCATCACCGCGCACTCGTCGTCATCACCCTGCACGTTCCACGGGCCGCGGACCGTCCACCGGCTGTAGAACACGCTGCTCAGTCGCATGGGCTTAAGGAGTTCGCTCAAGGTGTCATGGCTCTGCATGGACGATCCTTAAGTGAGACGGGCGAAAGCTTTATTGATTATACCGATCTCGCGAGACAGGCTTCCAAGGCAACGTGATGGGCCGCTTACCGACGGTCCATCGTGAGGAAGAACCGACGTGCGGGGGCGCGGTGCAATACCTGATCATCGGCGGTGGCATTGCCGGTCTCACCGCCGCATTGAGCCTGCACGCGGCCGGCGTGCGCGACGTGACCGTGTTCGAGGCCGTCGACCGGATGGCGCCCGCCGGTGCCGGGGTCAACCTGCTGCCCAACGCCACGCGCGAACTGGCCGCCCTGGACCTGCATCCGGCACTCGCGCGGATCTCGGTCGCCACGTCCGAACTGCGCTACTACAACCGGCACGGCCACGTTCTGTGGCGCGAGTCGCGCGGCCGGGCGGCCGGCCACCGCTGGCCGCAGTTCTCCGTGCACCGGGGCCGGCTGCAGATGCTGCTGCTGTCCGCCGTGCGGGCCCGGCTCGGCAGCGCCGCCGTGCGCACCGGCACGCGGCTGACCGGCTTCACCACCACCGCCGCCGGGCGGGTGCGCGCCACCGTGCGCACCGTCGACGGCTCCACCGCCACCGTCGAGGCCGACGCGCTGATCGGCGCCGACGGCATCCGTTCGGCGGTGCGCGCAGTGCTCTACCCCGACGAGGGCCCACCGGTGTGGCAGCGGCAGTCCGTGTGGCGCGGCACGGTGTGGGCGCCCCCGTTCGGCGGCGGCCGTTCGATGGTCATCGGCGGGGACGACACCTGGAAGGTGATCGCCTACCCGATGCGGCCGGAGCCCGACGAGCACGGCCGGCTGTGCACCAACTGGGCCGTCGCCCGGCTGGGTGACGACCCGCGCCGAGCCGAACCGGACGGCCCTGTGCCGCCGGAGTCGCTGCTGCCGGCGGTCGGCGGCTGGGAGTTCGGGTCGCTGGACGTCGGTGCGCTGATCTCCGCCACGCCGTCGGTGTACCGCCAGCGGATGGTGGACCGTGATCCGCTGTCGCGCTGGTCGTTCGGGCCGGTGACGCTGATCGGCGACGCCGCGCACGCCATGTGCCCGATGGGCTCCAACGGCACCACCCAGTCCGTCCTCGACGCCCGTGCCCTGGCCCATGCGGTCGTCTCGCACCGGGAGCCGGTGACGGCGTTCGCCGCGTACGAGGCCGACCGGCGGGCGACCGCCACCCGGCTGCAACGCGCCGGCCGTGAACTCGGCCCCGAAATCGTCATCGCGCTGGCGCACCGCCACGCACCGGACGGCGGTGCGGCGCTGCCCCGGCAGGAGTTCGCCGAGGCGGTCCACCGCTACGCCCTGCTCGGCGGCAGCGACGTGACGGCCGCCAACGCGCCGTCGCCCTACCAGCCGCCGCGGCAACGCCGATCCTGGGCCGACGCCCTCGACGGCCGTTGAGATCCCTCCGGCACACCCCGTTCCACCAGCCTGCGAAGGAGTGCGTCACACCATGACCCGTACCGGTGAGCAGTACCTGGAGTCCCTGCGTGACGGTCGCGAGATCTGGCTCGACGGTGAGCCGGTGCACGACATCACGAGACACCGGGCCTTTCGCAACACGGCCCGCTCCATAGCCGCCCTGTACGACCTGACCCACGAGGCCGCGTCGGCGCCCGTGCTGACCGTTCCGGATACCGACAGCGGCACCGACGTCCACCGCGCCTTCGTCATCCCCACCGACCACGCCGCCCTGGTGGCGCGGCGGCGGGCCTACAAGACGTGGTCCGAGGCGAGCTTCGGCTTCCTCGGCCGTTCCCCCGACTACATGGCGTCCGGCATCGCCGGGTTCGCCGCGCTGCCCGAGGTGTTCAACGGGGAGACCTTCGACGGTCGGGAGAACGTCGCCGCCTACCACCGGCGGATGGCGCTCGGCGACCTGTACCAGGCGTTCACCATCACCAACCCGCAGATCGACCGCACCCGTTCGGCCGCCGAGCAGGAGGAGGACGACCTGGTGCTGCGGGTCGTCAAGGAGCACGACGGCGGGATCACCGTGCGCGGCGCCAAGATGATCGGCACCGCGGCCGTCTTCGGCGACGAGGTCATCGTCGGCACCATCGAACCGCTGGCGCCGCAGGACATCGCGCACGCGGTGAGCTTCTCGATCCCGCTGGACACCTCGGGCCTCAAGTTCGTGTCGCGCACCTCGTACGAGGCCGGTGCGCGCAGCGTCTTCGACAACCCGCTGTCGTCGCGCTTCGACGAGAACGACGCGTTGCTGGTCTGCGACGACGTCTTCGTGCCGTGGGAACGGGTCCTCGTCTACCGCGACGTGGAGGCGAGCCTGCGCCAGTGGTGGGCCACGCCGGCCTACAACAACTTCGTGCACCAGGCGGCGACCCGGTTCTGGACGAAACTGGAGTTCCTGGCCGGGCTGGCGATCCTCATCGCCAAGGCCAACAACACCTACCAGCTGCCGCCGGTGCAGACGCAGATCGGCCGGATCCTCGGCTGGGTCAACATCGCCCGTTCGATGCTGATCGCCGCCGAGACCGAATGCGAACCGGTCGAGGGCGGCACCGGGGTGATGATCAACAGGGAGATCGCCTCCGCGCACCGGGCGATGGCCGGTGACCTCTACCCGAAGGTGCTGGCCGAGGTGAAACTGCTGGCCGGCGGTGGACTGATCCAGTTGCCGGCCTCCGGTTACGACCTTCAGCACCCGACCCTCGGGCCGCTGCTGCGCAAGTACGTGCGCTCGCCCGAGCACCCCGCCGAACGGCGGATCAAGCTGCTGAAGCTGGCGTGGGACGCGCTCGGCTCGGAGTTCGCCTCGAGGCACGAACAGTACGAACGCTTCTACCACGGCGCGCCGCACGTCTACCTGCCCGCCATCGTCCGCGATGGCCGGCCCGACCTGTGCGAACGGCTCGCGCAGACCTGCCTCGACGGCTACCGGCTCGACGACGTCCCCTACGGCGTGGCATGACCGCGCCGGTGCCCGACCGCTGGCGGACCCTCGCCGTGCTCGCCAGCACGCAGTTCGTCCTCATCCTCGACACGGCGATCGTCAACGTTGCCGCGCCCTCCGTCGGCGAGGACCTGAGCATGTCACCGGCCGAGGTGTCCTGGGTGGCCAACGCGTACCTCATCGCGTTCGGCGGGCTGCTGCTGTTCGGCGGCAAGCTCGCCGACCATCTGGGGCGCCGCCGGGTCTTCCTGGCCGGGCTGGTGCTGCTCGCCGGCAGTTCGGCGCTCGGGTCGGTGGCGGGCGCGGCGGGCTGGCTGATCGCCGCGCGGGCGTTGCAGGGCGCCGCCGCCGCGCTGGCCGCCGCGGCGGCGCTCGCCCTGGTGCTGTCGATCTTCCCGGACGGTCCGGAACGGCATCGTGCGCTCGGCGTCTTCGCGGCCATGGCCGGCGCCGGCGGCGCTGTGGGGACCGTGCTCGGCGGCGTGCTCACGGACTGGTTCGGCTGGCGCTCCATCTTCGTCCTCAACGTGCTCGCCGGCCTGGCACTGATCGCCGCCACGGTGCGGGTGGTGCCGGCGGCGGGTGCGCGCCGCACCGGGCGCGGCTTCGACGTCGCCGGCGCCGCGACGATCACCGCCGCCCTGGCCCTCTCCGCGTACGCGCTGGTCACCGCCGGGCAGAGCGGATGGCGTTCGTCGCGGGCACTGGTCGCCGGCCTGGTCGCGGCCGTCCTGCTGCTGGTCTTCATCGCGGTCGAACGTCGTAGCGCGCAGCCCCTGGTCAGCCCGAGCGTGCTGCGCCGGCCCGCGGTACGGCTGGCCAACCTGCTCTCCGCGGCCGGGCAGGCCGTACTGTTCCCGATGTTCTTCTTCGTCAGCGTGCACCTCCAGGCGGTCGGCGGGCACGACCCGCTCGGCGGTGGGCTCGGGCTGCTGCCGCTGTCGTTGCTGGTGATCGCCGTTGCCGCAACGGCTGACCGGCTGCTGTCCAACTTCGGGCTGCGGACCGTCGCGGTGGCCGGGTTCGCGCTCGTCGCGATCGGGATGGCCTGGCTGTCGCGGCTGAGCGTCGACGGTGGCTACGTGCGTGACGTGCTCGGGCCGACCCTGGTGATCGCCGTCGGCCTGCCGCTGGTGTCGATCACCACGAACATCGCCGCCACGGCCGAGGTGCCGCCCGAGGAGACCGGGTTCGCCTCCGGGCTGATCAACACCAGTCAGCAGTTCGGCGCGGTGCTGGGGCTGGCCGTCATGGCGGCGGTGGTCGCCGCGCACGAGGCACCGGCGGTCGGCTCGGCCCGGGCTCTGTCACCGGCCGAGGCCGTGGCGCTGACCGACGGCGTCCGGGCGGCGTTCCTGCTCGGGGCCGTGGTCGCGGTGGGCGCCGCCGCGCTGTCCTGGGCGCTCCGCGTCCCCCCGACCGATCGCGCATTCGCAACCGCCGCCGTCCCGGACGGCCCTCAGGAAGGACTGAAACCATGACCGATGACAAACCAGGTGACCGGTACCTCGTACTGGGTGTGACGGGTGCCCAGGGCGGTGCCATCGCACGGGCGCTGACCCGCCGCGGTGCTCCGGTGCGCGGGTTCGCCCGCCGGAAGCCGTCGGAGCCGATCCCCGGCGTCGACCTCGTCACCGGCGACCTCGCCGACGAGGCGGCTGTGCGCGAGGCGTTCGACGGGATCACGCACGCCGCGGTCACGCTGCCGCTCGTGTACGACGAGGACCTCGTGACCGGCTACGCCCGCAACATCGCCGACGCCGCCCGCGCCGCCGGGGTGCGGATGCTGGTCTTCAACACCAACACCACCGTGCCGGCCGGCGTGACGCCCTACCCGGCGTTCGAGACCCGCCGGGCGGCCGAGGCGATCCTGCGGGCGGCCGGCGTCGACGTGGTCGTCCTGCGCCCGCCGGTCTACCTGGACAACCTGTTCACGCCCGGCCCCGGTCCGGCGGTCGTCGACCACGGCGTGCTGGCGTACCCGCTGCCGGCGGACCGGCGCGTGGCGTGGCTGTCGCACGACGACCTCGCCGCCGCCGTGGACGCGGCGCTGCACCGTCCCGACCTCGCCGGCCGGGTGCTCGACATCGGCGGCGCCGACGTGGTCACCGGTCCGGAACTCGCGGCGGCGTTCGCCCGTGCGCTCGGCCGCGACGTGCGCTACCTGCCGCTGGACGTCGAGGACTTCCAGAACGGGTTGGCGCACGCGATCGGCGCGGACGCGGCGGCCGGGGTCGCCGGGCTGTACCGCTGGGCCGGCACCGAGGACGGCCGGCACCTGTACGACCTCGACCGGACGGTGCTGCACGACGAGGTCGGGGTCGTGGCCACGCCGCTGGCCGACTGGGTCGCCGGGCGGCCGTGGCACGTGTGGTCGCAGGCCGTCGGCCAACGCTGACCGGCCACCGGCGCGGACGCTCCGCGCCGCGGCAGACGGGGGAGAGTCATGGGGGAGGACGAGCGCATGGGCGGATCGGGCCGATCGGCCGGTGAGCCGATCGCGGTCATCGGGATGGGCGTTCGCCTGCCGGGCGCGCACGGTGGGCAGCAGTTGTGGCAGCTGCTGCTCGCCGGGCGCGACGCGGTGGGCGAGGTGCCGGCGTCCCGCTTCGTCGCCGACACGGTCCACGCCGGCGGTCGGGGCGGGTTCCTCGACGACGTCGCGGGCTTCGACGCGGACTTCTTCGGCATCGCCGCCGACGAGGCCGACGCGATGGACCCGCAGCAGCGCCTGCTGCTGATGACGGCCTGGGAGGCGGTGGAGGACGCCGGGCTGCTGCCGGAACGGTTGGCCGGCAGCCGGACCGGGGTGTTCGTCGCCCTCGGGCACAGCGACTACTGGGACCTGTACGGCCCCGATCCGTCCACAGTGGACCTCGCGGTGCTCGCCGGCAGCGCCCAGCGCGGGATGGCCGCCGGACGACTGTCGTACGCGCTGGACCTGCACGGCCCCAGCCTCCTCGTCGACGGCGCCCAGGCCTCGTCGGGCGTGGCCGTACACCTTGCCGTGCGCAGCTTGCGCTGCGGCGACAGCAGCACCGCGATCGTCGGCGCGGCCAACCTGGTGCTCGCCCCGGCCGGCGCGATCGCGTTCGGCCGGGCCGGGGTGCTGGCCGCGGACGGCAGGTGCAAGTTCGCCGACGCGTCCGCCGACGGCTTCGTACGCAGCGACGGGGTGGTGTGCGTCGTGCTCAAACCACTCGCGGCGGCGCTCGCCGACGGGGACCCGGTCCGCGCGGTGTTGTGCGGCACCGCTGTCGCGCAAGACGGGCGCGACAAGCCCGGGATGTTCGCGCCGTCGGTGCGCGGGCAGGTGCGCGCGATGCGGTGGGCCTATGCGGACGCCGGCCTCGAACCGTCCACTGTGGACTATGTCGAGGCGCACGGCACCGGCACCGGCATCGACGCCGTGGAACTGGCGGCGCTGCGGGAGGTGCTCGCGCCGGGACGCGCCGGGCGGCCGTGCCTCGTCGGTTCCCTCAAGAGCAACATCGGCCACCCGGAGGCCGCGGCGGGCCTGGCGGGGCTGGCCAAGGCGGTCCTCTGCCTGGAGAACGGGCTCGTCCCGGTCAGCCTGCACCACACCCGCCCCCGGACCGACGTCGACTGGACGGCGGTGCCCCTGGTGGTGCCGACCACGCCGACGCCGCTGCCCGACACCGGCCGGCCGGCCGTCGTCGCCGTCAACGGCCAGGGCATGACCGGCACCGACGTCCACCTCGTCCTGACCGCCGCGCCGCCGACCGCATCGCCGCGGGACGACGGCGCGCGACGCACCCTGCTGCTGTCGGCCCGTTCACCGCACGGCCTGCGCGCCCTCGCCCGGTCCTGGGCCGACTTCCTCGCCTCCGACGCCGCGCGCAGTCTGACGCCGCGCGACATCTGCCACACCGCCAACCACCACCGGATCCCGCACGCCCACCGGGCGCACGTCGTCGCGCGCACCCACGACGAATTCGCCGTGCGGCTGCGCGACATCGCCGCCGGGCACACCACCGCACCGACCGTCCCCCCGCCACCGACCCCCGAACCGGGTGCCCGCCCGGTGTCCCTGCCACCCCGCCCGTGGCACACGAGCCGGCACTGGCTCGACGCGGCACCGGTCTCCCGGTAGCCGCACCCCGCAGCGTCCCGGCGTGGTCGCCGGTCGCTACCGAACACACCCCAGTCGCTCGCCAGCCGTGGCGCGCGTCGCTCTGCCCGCATGTCCGCCGGAGCCTCCACAGAGGACACCCGGCGAACGAACACGAGGAGAGAGATGCACACGACACACCTGACCGACCTGTCGACCCTGAGCCGCATCGCCAATGTGCGCGGCCTTGACCCGCTGTCGGCCGACCAGGCCTGCCAGCACCTGCGCGCGATGAACCACAATGCCGACGTGCCGGCGCTCGCCAACGCCCTGCGCGTCCTGACTCCCGGCCTCGACGAGGTGGAGACCTACTCCGTCGACGAGTGCCTGGCCGCGATGCGGGACCTCGGCATGTTCCTCGGCTCCATCAAGCGGCACGGCACCGAACCGGCCTCGGCTGTGCCGGAGGTCGTCCCGGTGTTACGCGAACTCGGGCGGCGCACGGAGATGGTGCCCCGCGACACCGTGCACCACTACACCACCTGGAACCCGGTCGGGCACCGGCAGCGCATGTACACCGGCGACCCGCAGGAGTCCGTGCTCCAGGAGTCCGTCCGGATGGTCTTCCCGGCCCTGCGCCACGGCCTGGACCTGTGCGACGAACTGTCCGACACCGCGCCGGGCGAGGACCGGTTCGCGCCACTGCTGGACGCACTGACCACCCGCCTCGGCGCGATGGTCGACTCGATCGACCTCGTGCTGCGCGAGGTGAGCCCGGTCTTCTTCGCCCGGGTCCTGCGCGCCTACTTCGAGGAGGTGACCCTCGACGGCAAGGTGCTGCTCGGCCCCGCCGCCGCGCAGGTGCCACTGTGGCTGGTCGACCAGGTCATCTGGGCCTCCGACCTGGGCAGCCCGGACTACGAGGAGTTCATCCGCGACTCGGTGCCCTACAGCCTGCCGCGCTGGCGGCACTACTACGCCCGGTGGGAGGGCCGACCCTCGGCCGTGAGCCGGCTGCTGGCCGCCTACGGGCCGTCCGGGGTCAACGAGACGCCGGTGCTGCGCCGCGGGGCCGAGTCGCTGTTCCGGCTGCTGCGTACCGTCGTGGTGTTCCGCGGCCGGCACCTCGGGATCGCCCGCCAGGCGTACCAGGCGGACCTGCGGCTGTATCCGGTCGGCAGCGGCGGCGCGAGCGTCGAACTGCTGCGCCAGATCATCGACCTGACCCGGCAGAACTCCGGACTGGTCGGCGGCGGGCGGGCGGGGCGGCCGACCGGGACGCCGGCGGTCCCGCGGCAGCGCGACGGCGGGGTGCGGGTATGAGGGTCGTCATCGCCGGGGCCGGCATCGGCGGGCTGACTCTCGCGTTGAGCCTGCACGCGGCCGGGCTGCGCGACGTGCGGCTCCTGGAGGCGGCGCCGCGGATCGACCCCCTCGGCGTCGGTCTCAACATCCTGCCCAGTGCCGTGCGCGAACTGTTCGAACTCGGCCTCGGCGACCGGCTCGTCGAGGTCTCGGTGCGCACCGGCGCGCTGTCGTACTACGACCGGCACGGCAACCTCATCTGGACCGAGCCGAGGGGCCTCGCCGCGGGCTACCGGTGGCCGCAGTTGTCCGTCCATCGTGGACTGTTGCAGTCGGTGCTGCACGACGCCGTGCGGGAACGTCTCGGCGCCGACGCCGTGCGCACCGACTGCCGGGTCCGCGACCTCACCGTCGGGACGGGTGTGCGGGTGGAGGTCGAGCATTCGTCCGCCGGCGACACCTCCACCGTCGACGCGGACGTGCTGGTCGGTGCCGACGGGATCCACTCCGCCGTGCGTGGCGTGCTGTATCCGCGGGAGAGCGAGCCGCCCTGGAACGGCCTGCTCGTGTGGCGCGGCGCGGTGCGGCGCCGGCCGTTCCTCGACGGCAACACGATGATCATCGCGGGTGACGAGCGGCGCCGGGCCGTGGTCTACCCGATGACCGGCCTCGACCCCGCCGGCACGGTACTGATGAACTGGGCGCTGGCCCGCCCGGCCGGCGAGGAGGAACGCCCGCGCCGCGCCGACTGGAACCGCCCGGTACCGCCGGAGGCGTTCCTCGACGCCTTCGCCGACCTGAGCTTCGACTGGCTCGACGTGCCGGCGCTGGTCCGCGCGTGCGGCACCGGCCTGGAGTACCCGATGGTGGACCGCGAACCGCTGCCGCGGTGGTCGTTCGGGCCGGTGACCCTGCTCGGCGACGCCGCCCACGCGATGTACCCGATGGGCTCCAACGGTGCCACCCAGTCCGTGCTCGACGCCCGGGTGCTCGCCGCCCACCTGGCCGGCGACCCGGACGTCACCCGGGCGCTGCGCGGCTACGAGCGGGAACGCCGTCCGATCACCACCGCGCTGCAGGAGGCCGGCCGGCGGATGGGTCCCGAACAGGTGATCACCCTCGCCGCACAGCGCGCACCCGACGGCTTCACGCACGTGCACGACGTCATCCCGGCCGCGGAACTGGCCGCGATCTCGCACCGGTACGCACACACCGGGGCGTTCGACGTCGAGACCGTGAACACGCGCCCGTCCTACGATGTGCGGACCGGCCGTGCGGGAGCGCGACCATGAGAATCGACGTGTTTCTCGACGTCTCCTGTCCCTGGTGCTATATCGCCAAACGGCGCATCGAGGAGGCGCTGCGCCGGATCGCCCCGTTGACGGTGGAGGTGGTGCGCCACCCGTACCAGATCGACGGCGAACAGCCGCAGCGACCGATGCCGATGCTGCGATGGCTGGCCGGAAAGTACGGCCCCGAGCGGGCCGCCCGCATGGACACCGCGGTGACCGCCTACGCCGCACGGATGGGGCTGGTGCTGCGCAACCGCGCCGGCCTCGCCGCGAATACCCTCGCCGCGCACCGGCTGCTGTGGCTGGCCGGCCGGGAGTACGGCGAGGTGGCGCAGCGGACGCTGGAGGAGTTGCTGTTCGCCGCGTACTTCACCGACGCCGCTGACGTGTCGCACGCCGGCGTGCTGACGGACCGCGCGACGCGTGCCGGCCTGGCCCCCGGGCGGGTGACGCGGTTCCTCGCCACCGGTGAGGGAACCGAGGACGTGCGGGCGTTGGTGCGGCGTTCGCGTGCCGCGGTGGCGAAGGTGCCGACCGTTGTCGTGGGCGACTCCGTGCTGGTCGAGGAGTACGACACCGAGCGGATCGCCGCAGTGGTGCGGGCGTTCGCGGAAAAGGAGACCGTCGCATGAACCCGACCCGTCGCACGCTGCTCGGCGGCCTGGCCGCCGGCGGAGCGTTGACCGTCACCGGCGCCGTGCCCGCGCAGGCGTCGCCGCCGCTGGTCGAGTCCCCGGTGGTGCGCCCCGGCGACCCGCAGTACCCGGATCTGGCCCGCGGGATCAACCAGCGCTTCGTCGGCCGCCCCGCCGAGGTCCACGTCGCCGGTGGCACCGGTGACGTGGCGGCGGCCGTCCGGCGGGCGGTACGCACCGGGCGCCGCCCCGCCGTGCGCTCCGGCGGGCACTGCTTCGAGGACTTCGTCGCCGGTCCCGACGTGGACCTCGTCGTCGACCTGTCGGGGATGGACCGGGTCACGTGGGACGCCGCGCGCGGCGCGTTCGCCGTCGAGGCCGGCGCCCGGTTGGAGAACGTCTACGAGCGGCTCTTCAAGAGCTGGGGAGTCACGATCCCGGGCGGCTCCTGCCCGACCGTGGGCGTCGGCGGTCACTTCGCCGGTGGCGGCTACGGACCGCTGAACCGGATGTTCGGGCTGACCGTCGACCACCTCGATGCCGTGGAGGTGGTGGTGGCCGGCCCGGACGGCGACGTGCGGACGGTGCGCGCCACCCGGGCCGCCGGCGACCCCGCGAACGACCTGTGGTGGGCGCACACCGGTGGTGGCGGCGGAAACTTCGGGGTGGTCACGAGGTACTGGCTGCGCACCCCGGGCACACCGGCCGTGCCACGGCACGCGCTGCCGACCCCGCCGAGCGAGGTGCTGGTCGCCACCGTCATCTGGCCATGGCCGGCGCTGGACCGGGACGCGTTCGTCCGGCTGTTGCGCAACTACGGCGGCTGGTACGCCGCGCACAACGCTCCCGGCGGGCCGGGGACCGAGGTGTACAGCCACTTGGCGACGTTCCACGCCTCGGGCGGGGCGGTCGCGCTCAACGTGCAGGTCGCCGCCGGGGCCGGTGCGGACGCGACGCTCGACGGATTCCTGCGCGCGGTCGGCGAAGGCGTCCCCGCGTTCACCGTCACCGAACGCCGCCGGCTGCCGTGGCTGCTCGCCACCCGGTGGAGCGGTTTCGCGGACCGGCCGTCCGGGCGGCGGATCAAGGGTAAGTCGGCGGTGCACCGCGCCGCGTTGACCGACGGGCAGGCACAGGCCCTGCACCGCGCGCTGACCCGTCCCGACTATCAGCATCCCGGCAGCGGCGTGCTGATCGCGCCCCACGGCGGCCGGGTGAACGCCGTCGCGTCCGACGCCACGGCCGATCCGCACCGTGACGGTGTGCTGATGCTGCTGTACGTCAGCGAATGGACCGACGCGGCGCAGGACGCCACGCACATCGCGTTCCTGCGGAACCTGTATCGCGACGTCTACGCCGAGTCCGGCGGGGTGCCTGTCTCCGGCGGCGCCCTCATCAACTACGCCGACGTCGACCTGCGCGACCCCGCGTGGAACACCTCCGGCGTGGCCTGGCACGAGCTGTACTACCGCGCCAACTATCCACGGTTGCAGCGGGCGAAACGGCGGTGGGATCCGACCGGGACGTTCCGCCACGCGCTCGGCGTCGACAGCGGCGGGCCGCGGTGACCGTTCTCGGGGAAGTCCTCGACGGAGTACGGGCGGACCTGGCCCGGCGGCAGGAGACCGTGCCGCACGCGACGCTGGAGGAACGGGCGGCACGGCAGCCGGCGGCGCACGACGATGGCCGAGGCGCTCAACGGCACGTTCAAGGCCGAACCGATCCACCGCGGTGGGCCGTGGAAAACGAGGGCCCAGACCAGATCGCGATCTACGAGTGGATCTCCTGGTACAACAACGCTTGGACTCACACCTCGATCGGTGCCATGCCACCGATCGAGTACGAGCACAGGTACTACGCTCACACCATCACCCCGGCGTCGATCGGCGCCACATACCCGGGGAACATCAAAATCGGCAGGGTCGAGTTCGTGGAGGAGTCGCGGCCGGCTCGGTGGTTGCGCCGTAACGCGCTGAGGCCGGCGTGGTGCCTACGGGGCGACTCGGTCGCGGATGCTGTCGAGCACCGCCTCCGCCGCCCACGCGGCTGCGTCGGCGATGTCACGCCGGTCCATGCCGAACTCGCGGTGAAACGTCACCCAGGTCGCGGCGGAGTCGAGGTGCGAAAGCGCCACGATGACCGCTCTGCGCTGCGCCGCGTCGAGGGATGGCACCTCGGCATCCAGCAGCCGTTCGAGGTGCACCCGGCCGAGCGACGGCGCCGCGCCGCTCACGCCGCGCATTGCCGCCTCGGCGACGACGTGCGCGAGCTCCGGTCGCGCGTCGTACCGCTGCATCGCGTCACGGATCGCGAGGGGAATGTCGAAGATCGAGTGCGACTCCTCGCGGACGAACACCGTCGCCTCGATCCACCTTGCAGTCGCCAGCAGCAGATCGACCCGCGTGGGGTAGTTGCGGAAGACCGTGCGCTCGGCGATTCCGGCCCGGCGCGCGATGAGCCGGAACGACACGTCGTCGCTGCCTACTTCCTCGATCAGTTCGGCGTAGGCGGCGAGGATCGCCGCTTGCGTGCCGCCCAACGCCGGGACGGCCGTCGACCCGGTCACGGCTGCGCCGTCGTCGCGTCGGGCAGCCTCGCGAGCACGGTGTCGGTGGCGCGGTCGAACGCGTCGCAGATTTCGCCGGCGTCGAGGTCGAACCCCGTACGCAGCCGCGCCCAGAACATCGCCGACGAGAAGTAGCGCAGGGATGCGGCGACCCGCCGCCGATCCCGTCGGTTGAGAGTCGGCGCCGTCACGTCGAGCATCGCTTCGATCGCCCGCGTGATGTAGGCCGGCTCGGCGTCGAGCGTCGGCGATATCGCGGACGCCCGTGCACCGACGTACGCATAGGCGGGCGACGCGTCGTAGGCGCGGAAGCGCTCGTGCACGGCGGCGCGGAAATCGGACACGGTCACGAATGGCGGGAGCGGGAAGCAGGTCTGCTCGATCCAGTCCGAGAGTGCGGCGAGCAGGTGCGCGCGTGTGGGGTACTGGCGGTAGATCGTGCGCTCCGAGATACCGACCTCGTCGGCGAGGGCACGATAGGAGATGTCGTCGAACGTCTGCTCGCGCAGCAGCACCGCGGCGCTCGCGAGAATAGCGGTCGCGGTGTCGACCGACTCCGCCATCACGTCCCCCTCCCTCGAGAGGCCGCCCGGTGCGGCGGCCTGGTGGCTTCCGGCGGGAGCACGTAGCGATCGGAATCGTCGAGTGTGAGCGCCAGTGACGAGACGTACTGCACCTCGCCGTGCGGCCCCCGCTCGGCCGAGGCCAGCATATCCGGCCGCTCGAACGTATACCCGGTGACATGGCAGCGGAGCCGCTCGCCGGAGGGGTTGCCGTCGTCGTCGAACAGCGGGGAGTCGATGCCGTCAGAGCGGCGGCGAAGGTAGTAACGCCCCCGCGTGGCGAGGGCCGTGACCGGCGTGGCGACGAACGCGACGCCGATCGCGATGAGCACCGAGAACGGCTTGACGGCGGCGCCGAGCAGCCCGGCGAACGCGAGCAGCGACAGCACCGATGCGAGCCCCACCGACACGAGCCCCACCGGGTTCCAGTCGTGCAACATGCCGCGACGGAACTCGGGGAAGCGCGGCGAGATGTGCAGCACCCACTTGTTGATCGCGATATCGGTGGCGATCGTCACGAGCCACGCCATGACGACGTTCGCGTAGAGGCTCAGCACGAAGGAGAGGAGGGTGAAGACGTCCAGCATCATGAGCGCGTATGCGATCACGAGGTTGAACAGTACGAAGATCGTGCGACCCGGGTAGTGCTTGGCCAGTCGGGTGAAGACGTTCGACCACGCGAGCGAGCCCGAGTACGCGTTCGTCACGTTGATCTTCACCTGTGCGACCACGATGAGCCCGAGGGCGAGGATGATCGCGAGCCAGTTGGGGACAAGGGCCTGGTACATCCCGACGAACTGCTTGACCGGTTCGGTCGCCTGGTGCCCGAGAGCGGGTTCGACCTTCACGAGGAGGTAGACGGCGAGAAACACCCCGATCACCTGTTTGGTGCCGCTGAAAATGACCCAACCCGGGCCGGAGAACGCGAACGATGTCCACCACGAGCGGGCGTTCGACGGCGTGCGCGGCGGCATGGCGCGGATGTAGTCGATCTGCTCCGCCAGCTGCGGGGTGAGGGCGAAGCACACGGCCGCGCTCGAGACGACGGCGCCGAAGCTGACCGAGCCGTCGGATTTCCCGGTGAACGACGTGAAGGCGCGCACCGCCTCGTGGTCGGAGACGAGGACCCACAGCAGCGGCAGTAGGGCGAGGGCGAGCCACAGGGGCGTGGTCCAGAAGTGCAGGCGCTCCAGCGCGCGCATGCCGTAGATGACGATCGGGATCACGACGACGGTCGAGATGAGATAGCCGAGCCACAGCGGCATCTTTGTCGCCACCTGCAAACCCTGCGCCATGATGGC
The DNA here is from genome assembly GCF_016863615.1 of Virgisporangium aliadipatigenens. Taxonomy (GTDB): domain Bacteria; phylum Actinomycetota; class Actinomycetes; order Mycobacteriales; family Micromonosporaceae; genus Virgisporangium; species Virgisporangium aliadipatigenens. The sequence continues at coordinate 79,177 of NZ_BOPF01000035.1, forward strand.
GCCCTCCAGGGCGAAGAAGATGCACGTGAAGCCCGCGAAGACCACGGTCGTGATCATCGAGCCGTAGTAGCCGAATCCGGAGCCACGGGCGATGAGGTCGAGGTCGAGGTTGTAGCGGGCGGCGTAGTAGGCGACGGGCACGCCGACGATGACGATGACGACCGACGCGAACAGGATGCCGAGCACCGCGTTGGCGGTGCCGTGGTCGATGCCGACGCTCGCGCCGATCGAGAAATCGGCGAGGAACGCGATGGACCCGAGGGCGGTCGCTCCCACGGAGGCCGCGCTCCAGCGGCGGAAAGTACGCGGCACATAGCGGAAGGCGTAGTCCTCGAGGCTGTCCTCCGCGGCAGCGCGCGCGTTGTCCGTCGACACAGTGGCATCCCCTAAGGCACCTGGGGTGGGCATCCTCCCGGTCCGGTGTTACGACCCTGTTGCGGGCGGGGAAGCCGGTTGTATCGGCTCAGATCGCCATGGCGGCTCGCACGGTGGAGACGGCTGCCGAGCCCCCCTGGTCGGTGTGTGTGACGAAGCCCGAGGCGAGCACGACGTAATGCTCGGCAGCATCGAGGGCGAAGCCGATGTGCTGCTCGACGAGCAACACGTTGATGCCCTCGCCGGCCAGTTGCACGATGGTGTGCTCGATCTCGGCGACGATCGTGGGCTGGATGCCCTCGGTCGGCTCGTCGAGGATGAGCAACTTCGGCTCGGTGATGAGGGCGCGGGCGATGGCGAGCTGCTGGCGCTGCCCGCCCGAGAGCAGGCCCGCCTTCCGGGCCGCGAACTGCTCCAGTGCGGGGAAGCGAGCCAGCTGCGCGTCGATAAGGGCCTTTCCACGCCGGCGACCGTCGGCGACGAGCTGCAGATTCTCCAGCGTGGTGAGCTGGCTGAACGCCTGTTGACCCTGCGGCACGTACGCCATGCCGCGAGCGACCCGCTTGTTGGGGGCGAGCGAGGCGATGTCCTCGCCGTCGAAGAACACGCGGCCCTTCGTCGGCTTGATGAGCCCGATCGCGACACGCAGCAGCGTCGTCTTGCCGGCGCCGTTGTGGCCGAGCACGGCCACGACCTTTCCTGCCGGCACCGTTACCCCGTGCAGCACCCGCGTGCGCCCGTAGCCGGCCTCGATGTCGTTGAGTTCGAGCATGTCAGTCCTCCTGCTGCTGCGTCCCGGCCGCAGTCTGCGGCGAGCCTGCGAGTCCGACCGCTGACACTGCGGGCGAGCTTGCGAGTCCGACCGCTGACACATCGGGCACGACCGACATGGCGGCCGTGGTCGCGGCTCCCGCGGTGCCCAGGTAGACCTCCTGCACCCTGGGGTCGGCCTGCACCTCGGCCACCGTGCCGTGCGAGAGCACCTTGCCCTGGTGCAGCACCGTCACGCGCGTGGCGAAGCGGCGCATGAAGTCCATGTCGTGCTCGACCACCAGCACGATGCGCTTCGCCGCGACCCGCTGCAGGAGTTCGCCGGTCGCGGTGCGCTCGTCCTGGCTCATGCCGGCGACGGGCTCGTCGAGCAGCAGCACCTTCGCGTCCTGCACGAGCAGCATCGCGATCTCCAGCCACTGCTTCTGGCCGTGCGACAGGATGCCGGCCGGCGTGGCCAGTTCGTCGGCGAGTCCGGTCTCCTCGAGCGCCTGCACGATCGAGGGGTCGACGTCCCGCCGGGTCCGTAGCAGCGCGGCCCAGTGGCGGTGGCGTCCCGCGGCGATGTCGAGGTTCTGCAGTACCGAGAGTTCGTTGAAGACGCTCGCGGTCTGGAAGGTGCGGCCGACCCCGAGCCGGACGATCTTGTGCACCGGCCTGCCGAGCAGCTCCTGCTCGCCGAGCCTCGCCGAACCGGTGGCCGCAGCGAGCCCCGTGATGGCGTCGATGCAGGTCGTCTTGCCGGCGCCGTTCGGGCCGATGAGGAACCGGACCTCGCCGGGGTGCGCGTCGAAGGAGACGCCGCCGACCGCGACGAAGCCCGAGAACTCGACGTGGAGATCGGTGACGACGAGCGATGCATCGGTCACGACTTCGCCTCCTCGAGCTGCAGGGTGGCGGTTGCGGCTGCCGGCTGTTCGCCGGGGCTCCGGCGCGCTGCCGTGAACCTGGCGAGCACCGACGACAATCCGTTCGGCAGGAAGAGGATGACGACGATGAACAACGCGCCGATGATGTAGGTCCAGCCGTCGGGCCAGGTGGAGCCGAGGCTCGACTGCCCCCATCCGACCGCCATCGCGCCGAGCGCGGGGCCGAAGAGCGAGGCGCGGCCACCGAAGGCAACGCCCGCGATCATGAGGATCGAGGCGGCAGCGCCGATTTCGGCCGGGGTGATGATGCCGACGATGGGTACGAACATCGCGCCGCCGATGCTTGCCATCAGCGCCGCGCCGACGAAGGCGACGAGCTTGACGTTGGCCGGGTCGTAGCCGAGGAAGCGCACGCGCTCCTCGGCGTCCCGGGTGGCGACGAGGAGTTCACCGAAGCGGCTGCGGTAGAGCTGCCGAACCACGAGCAGGCACACGACCAGCAGCGCGGCCGTGATGAGGTACACCAGCTTCCGGTTCGCCGGGTCGTCGAGCACGAAACCGAAGAAGTACTTGAAGTCGCTGAGCCCCGTGTCGCCGCCGGTCTCGCGGATCGTGGAGCTGATCAGGGTGGCGAGCGCGACAGCCAGCGCCTGCGTCAGGATCGCGAAGTACGCGCCCTTCACGCGGCGCTTGAACAGCGCGTAGCCGAGGAGGCCCGCCACGATCACCGGGAGCAGCACGATCGCCAGCAGGGTGAACGCCGCGCTGCGGAACGGCTCCCAGAACGCCGGGAGCGGCGCGAGCGGGTCGTAGAGCACCATGAACCCCGGGACCCCGTCACCGGCGGTTTCCAGCGTGAGGTGCATGGCCATCGAGTAGGCACCGAGGGCGAAGAACACCCCCTGCCCCATCACGAGCATCCCGCCTCGGCCCCACGCCAGGCCGATGCCGACGGCGGCCATCGCCCAGCAGCAGTACTTGCCGAGGTTGCCGAGCCAGTGATCGGTGAGCAACAGGGGAGCGACCCCGAGGAGCAGGAGGGCGAACGCCCCGATGCCGAAGAGGGAGAGCCGTGGCCTCAACTTGGTCATACCAGACTCCTGGTTCGCACCGTGAACAGGCCCTGCGGGCGCAGTTGCAGGAAGACGATCACGAGGATGAAGGCAAGCACCTGCGCGAGGCTGCCGGTCGTCCAGTAGGCGAAGTACGACAGGACGACGCCCACTGCCCACGCGGCGACGACGGTGCCCTTGAGCTGGCCGATGCCGCCGGCGGCGACGACGAGAAAGGCCGGGATGATGTACTGCGTGCCCATCTGGGAGTTCGTTCCGCCGATGAGCGAGGCGGCCACTCCGGCGATCCCGGCCAGCCCCGACCCCACGAAGAAGGTCAGGCGGTCGACGGTTCGGGTGGAGATCCCCGTGACCTCGGCGAGGTCCCGGTTCTGCACGGTCGCCCGGATGCGGCGGCCGAACGCGGTGGACTTGAGCCAGACCGAAAGCGCCGCGACGCAGACGGTCGCGAGCAGGATGGTGAACACCTGCCGCAGCGGCCAGTCGTAGCCGAAGACGGTCACCTGCCCGTTGAGCCACCCCGGCTTCTCCACCGGGACACCCTGGGACGGAAAGATCTGTAGTGCCGCCTGCTGCAGGATCAGGCCGACACCGACCGTGACGAGCAGGGTGTCGAGCGGCCTGTGGTACATCCATCGGATGATGCTGACCTCCAGCAGGAGGCCGAACAGTCCCGCGACGACGAACGCAACCGGCAGTGCGACGGGGATCGACAGGTCGCTGGAGCCGATGACCTGCTGGACCAGGTAGGCGGTGAAGGCGCCGATCATGAGGAACTCGCCGTGGGCCATGTTGATCACGCCCATCTGACCGAAGGTGAGCGAGAGGCCGAGCGCGGCGAGCAGGAGCAGCGCGCCCTGTGCGCTGCCGTTCAGCAGGGGTGAGATCAGAGCGTCCACGTGCTCTCGCTCTCTGTGCGGGGGCGGGGTTGCCTGCCGCGTGCGACACGCAACCCCGCGTCCGGGTAGGGATGGGCGGTCAGCCCGCGGCTTTCACGAGCTGGTCGCGGATGTTCGCCGGGAACCAGTCGTAGCCCTTGAGGAACGGGTCGGGCTTGATGAACGTGCCGGAGGACCAGACGATGTCGAACTGGTTGCTGGCGTTGATCCGGCCGATGTTGCCCGGCTTGGAGATGTGGTGGTTTTCGCCGTCGAGCGTGACGGTGCCCTCCGGTGCGGCGAACGTGATGGTGTTCTTCTTCGCCGCGGCGTTCACCGCGTCGACGTCGAACGAGCCGGCCGCCTCGACCAGAGCCTTGTACAGGTACAGCGAGATGTAGGCGGCCTCCATCGGATCGGAGGTGACGCCGCTGCTCTTCGGGTAGGCCTTCCAGCTGTCGATGAACTTCTGGTTGGTGTCGGTCTTGAGCGACTGGAAGTAGTTCCACGATGCGTAGTGGCCGGTCACCTCGTGGCCCATGGCCGGCGCCTCCTCCTCGGCGATGGACACCGAGATGATCGGCGTCGTCGCCGCGGTGAGGCCGGCGTCGTAGTAGGCCTTGATGAAGCCGACGTTCGACGAGCCGTTGATGGTGTTGAAGATGAAGTCGGGCTTGGCCGCCTTGATCTTCGCCACCTGGGTGGTCCAGTCGTCCTTGTCCAGCGGCACGTACTCCTCACCGACGATCTCGATGCCGAGCTTCGCGGCGTAGAGCTTGATGATCGCGTTCGCGGTGCGCGGGAAGACGTAGTCGCTGCCGGCGAGGAAGAGCTTCTTCACCCCCTTGGAGGCGAGGAAGTCCATCGCCGGGATGATCTGCTGGTTGGTGGTCGCACCGGTGTAGTAGATGTTCGGCGACGCCTCGAGGCCCTCGTACTGCACCGGGTAGAAGAAGAGGCCGTTGTGCTTCTCGACGACCGGCTTGACGGCCTTACGGGAGGACGAGGTCCAGCCGCCGAAGATCGCGCCGACGCAGTCCTGGGTGAGTAGCTTCTCGGTCTTCTCCGCGAAGGTGGGCCAGTCGGTGGCGCCGTCTTCCTGAACGTACTGGATCTTCTTTCCGAGGATGCCGCCGGCGGCGTTGATCTCATCGGCGGCCATGTGCAGCACGTTGGAGACGGTCTTCTCAGAGATCGCCATGCCGCCGGTGAGTGAGTTGAGGAAGCCGAGCTTGACGGTGCTGCCGGAGGTGTCGACACAGCTGCGTGCGCTCGACTTGCCGCCGCCCGTGTCGTCGCCTACGCGGGCGCCGCAGCCGGCGAGCACGAGGGCGACGGTCGTCGCGAAGGCGCCCGTGGCCACAAGCGTGCGCAGCCGCTTGCTGGTGGTGGACATATTGGAACTCCGTTCCTGGGAAGGAAGCGTGCCGCCGGGGTCGCGGCACAACGGATGGTGTGGATGTCATGTCCCGGGCCGACCCGCCGACGTTGCGAGCGCCCCAGCCCGGCGTCGCCAGCGATGGGTAACCGGTTGCTGCAGGTGAGAGCAGATTGATAGCGGGTCATTACTCTGACATTTCTCGACTATTCCAACTCTGTAACCGCCGCTTCAAAATGAGGGGCAAAAGGCCTTGGAAAACGCATAAAATGGTTGAAAGGCTATGTCACAACGCTGTCATGCCTAAGGGTGGCCCGACGAACGTGGCACAGTTCTGACATCTGGGGAGGCCGGTGCGCTCCGCTCCTCCGAGGTCGAGAGGATGTTGCGCACCGGTCGCGCGTGCCGGGGCGGAGCGGTTCGTGGCGGTGCCGTTGTCGACGGCGCCGACGTTGCGCCGGTGCGACCGGAATTCGCTGACGTGGCGATGCGGGCTGCCGCGGCGCACGCGGCCGGGTGTGCGGTGTATTTCCCCGTGGTGCCGCACCGGCAGGGCCGGGCACGGTAGAGGCCGTTACGGCGTCGAGCGATCGGTCGGGTCGTCGTGGGCGACGGTGCGCCGGTGCCGGCGGGCGGTCCGGTCGGGCCGCTGCACGCCGCCCGACCGGTGTGGCGGGGCGGCGTGCTGACGCTGTCGGTGGCGAGGTGTTCGGTGCGTTGCCGGATCAGCGTGCGGAGCTGTTCGACATCGGCGGCACCCTTCCGGGCGTCGTGTCCGTCCACAGTGGACAGTACTGCCCCTTGAGCCGGATGCCGACACCTGGCGCTGGTGACCAGCGGCGCCACCCGGACGGTGCTGAACACCACGGCGCAGACGCCCAGGAACAGCGCGCAGGTGGCCAGCAGCTTCCAGTAGTGGCGCACCCGCACCGGTATCCGGTGAACCAGTCGACTGCGAGGCTCGGCCATCACAGGTCTGTCTGGTCGTAGCCGGTCAGGACGGTCACCCGTTGGCCGCCGGTGCGCTCGCCCAGAGCCGAGATGAGCTGACCCGGTTCATGGCCCTTCTTGAGCTTGACGGTGTACATCAGCTCGCTCAGCGCACCGGCGCTTCACGTACGCGCGAAGCGACGCCGGTAGTCCAGTGGGCTCACCCCCATGTGGCGCTTGAACAGCGCGCGCATGTTGGCGCCCGTGCCCAGCCCGGAGCTCTGCGCGACGGTGTCCATGCCCTCGAGCCCCTGCTCGATCAGGCGGCACGCCAGGCTCACGCGTTCGACGGTGAGCCAGGCCAGCGGGGTGGTGCCGACATCGGCGCGGAACCGCCGGTGCAGGCTGCCGACGCTCATCCGGCCCTGCCGGGCCAGATCGGCCACCGTGATCGCCTCGTCCAGGCGTTGCTGGGCCCACGCCATCACCGTGGTCAGGGACCGGTCCTCGACCGAGGGGATCGGGCGCTCCACGAACTGACGCTGGCCGCCATCGCGGTAGGCCGCGAAGACGAGCCGGCGGCTGATGTGGTTCGCGACCTCGGCACCGTGGTCGCGCCGGACGATGTGCAGCCCGAGATCCAGCGCTGCGGCGCTGCCGGCCGAGGTCAGCACCTCACCGTCGTCGACGAACAGAACATCCGGCTCCAACTTCACGGCCGGGAAGCGCTCCTGGAACTCCGGCGCCAAGGCCCAGTGGGTCGTGGCCCGGCGGCCGTCGAGCAGACCGGCCTCGGCCAGCGTGAACGCACCTGTACACAGACCCACCAGGCGAGCGCCGCGGGCGTGCGCGCGGCGCAGGGCCCCGAGCATCGCCGGCCGGGCCGGCGTCTCGACGTCCGGCCGGTTGGGCACGATCACCGTGTCAGCCTCGTCGATGTCGTCGAGGTTGCCGACCGCGGCGATGCTGAACAACGCGTCGCGCATCGGGGTCGAGGCGCGCGGGGCGACCACGCGCAGGTCGTACAGGTGGAAACCGACCTCGGGCCGGAGCGGGCCGCCGAAGATCTCACACGCACAGCCGACCTCGAAGGGGTTGGACTGCTCGTCGACGACGAGCACGACCCGATGTAAGGATCCTTGCGGCAGCCGCCGCGTCGCAGGAGGTTCATAGCGGGCCGGTGAATGTGCGTATCCTCGCTGCGATGAGCTGTGGTGCTTCTGCGGTGACGAAGTGGCCGCACCGGCCGAGTTCGGCCCAGGTTCGGATGTTCGTGAACAGCCGCTCGGCCAGGGCGCGGGGTGCGTGTTCGATGAGCTGGGTGGTCAGGGTGACGCCGACCGGACACGTGACCCGGTCAGTCGTCCGGAAGGGCACACCGTTGCGGTCCCGGCCGTGGAAGTCGCGATTGGCACCGGCGACACATCCGGTGACCCAGTACAGGGTCAGGGTGTCGAGGAGCGTCCTGGTCAACGGTCCGTCCCAGTCCCACTCCGCACCGGGGGCAAGCGTCCAGTTGTGCCACTTCTCGAACAGCCAGGCGGCCAGCCCGGCCGGGCTGTCGGTCAGGCCGTAGGCGAGGGTGTGCGGACGCGTGCCCAGGATCGCCAGGTAGCCGCCTTCGTCAGCCTCCCACTCATCGCCGTAGGCCAGGTACGCCCGCTCCGGCTCGGTCAGTTCCTCTGCCAGCCGGGCCACCGACGGAATCCCTGGCTCAGTGGTGTGGTAGCCGAGGATCCGTTCCGGCGCGAGTAGCACCATCCTCGCTGCCGAGCCGGCCGCGACATCGTAGCCGTGCACCCAGACCTGTTCCAGGTTCAGCCCGTCGAGCAGTCGCAACAGCAGCACGGCAGTGTCGTAGCTCGACGGCCCGGGGATGCCCGGCGGATCCGACAGCCCATAACCCGGCAGAGACACGGCCACCGCGTCATAGGCGGCTCCGCCGTCACGCGGGAAGGCCAGCAATTCGGCCAGGTCGATCATCTCCAGGAACGAGCTCGGCCAGCCATGCAGGAGCAGGATCGTACCCGCGGGATTCTCGGCACCGACCCGCATGGCGTGCAGGACGTGAGATCCGCAGTCGACCCGAATGTGCTCATGTCGCGCCAGCCGGGCCTCCGTGGCGCGCCAGTCATGCGTGTGCCACAGTGCGGTCAGCCGTTGCAGGTCGGCCAGGCCGGTGCCGTACCGCCACCCGGCGTCGGCGGCATCCGTCGGCCATCGGGTGGCGGCCAGCCGCGCCCGCAGCTCAGCGAGATCCTCGTCCGGCACCCGGATCTGGAATCGTCCCGGTGGCGGCAGGTCCATCAGTCACACTCCAAGCACCACTCGCTGTCTGTCGGAGCAGTTTCGCACTTGCCTCCGAAATCATGTGAGTCGATCCGGTCGCGGGCCGGGTCGGGCGCGATCTTGCCGCGCGGCGGCCGCCGAATGATCCGCCGGGCTAGGTCCTGTCTCGTGGATCACGCCGGCCTGCGGCGGACTCAGACGCCGCCCGGCCGCACGCCGGTCACACCCGGATACGACACCGGTATCCGGGCGCGCCCGGCGCACACCCAGCCGACCCCTGAGCCTCGCCTCGGCTCGACGTGATCCACGAGACAGGCCCTAGTCGTCAGCCCCGCCGCGACCAGACGCGCCAGCCGGCGAAACTGAGCCGGCCGCAGCCCGCTGAACGGGTAGATCCACTCCGGATGCGACGCCGAGGGCACCTGCACCACATCATCGTTGAGCATCGTTGCAGCGCGAAGATCACCGGACCATGAGACAGAGCCCGGCCACGCCGCTACCTGTCGTAGCCGCACACGTCGTGCAGCCAGTAGTCGAGATACCCCTCCACGGCCGCCCGGTCGGCGAGATCGAGTGCCAGCCACTCACGTGCCGCCCGTCGCATTTCGGCCCTCGCCTGCTGCCCTTCCTCCGGCTTCAACTCCACCCGGTCGGTGAGGAAGCCCCAGATCAGTTGCATGCCTACAGCCAGTTCACCCGCAGTGCGTCCCGCGTGACCCCACAGCTCCAACCCCGCCTCGTACGGGTCCTCGGCAGTCACAAGCCGCTCCGCCAATGCGGTCACCTGCGTGAGATGCTCCGCCTCCGCGTCATCCCACGCGCGTCCGGTCATGAACGGACCATCGCATCTCACACCCACTCGCGTGCCGATTACGAGCCCTCGTTCAGGTGAAGCCGGTACAACCTCGCCGCCGACTGCACACCCGTCGCGCTGAACGCGCGCGGCATCGGCACGATGAGCGTCGACCGCGGTCGAGCGTTCCGGCGCCACTTCATCGGTATGTGTCCCCGCTCATAGTCGTCCGGTCTTATCTCGCGTGGAACCGGTCCGATGTGCATATCGGCGGGACACACGACGGGGGCGGGCGGTTATGCGGCGGGTCAGAATCGGGGCACGGCTGGCGGGTGCCTTCGTCACCGTCCTCGGGCTACTGGTGCTCGTGGCCGGCGTCGCCTTCACGGCGATCCGCGACCAGCGCCAGACGGCCGCGCAGGTGCGCGGGCTGCAGATCCTCACCACCCAGACGGCGGAGGCCAGGTTCTACGCCACCAGCCTGAACGGCTGGCAGAGCGCGTACATCTACGACATCCACCGGCTGGGCGCCGCGCGTGCCCTCGGCGGCGGCTCGGTCAACCTCAAGGGCTGGCAACAGGAGCGCGAACGGTTCGAGGCATTCCTGCCGACCGTGCGCACCGGCGACATGACCGGGCCGGAGCGGCGCCTGTTCGAGCAGGTGCGCGCCGAGTTCAACGCCTACTTCGCGCTGAACGACAAGGTGAACCAGGCGTTCGCGCCGGGCACCTCCCAGGCGCTGTGGGCCGGTGACCAGCTCGCCATGTACGACAGCTGGAACAGCTACTACCGGATCATGCGGACGATCCAGCAGTTGAGCGGCTCGATCGACCATCGTGGCCGGGCGGCCGTCATCGCCTCCGCACGCAACGGGGAGCTGTCCGAACGCGCCGTCCTCGCCGGCACGCTGCTGGCGCTGCTGCTCGGCGTCGCACTGGCCGCCATCGTCACGCGCAGCATCGTCCGGCCCGTCGCGGCGGCCCGGGACGCCCTGCGCCGCGTCGCGCAACGCGACCTCGACGTGCAGCTGCCCACCGCGGGCAACGACGAGCCGGCGCAGATGGCGCTCGCGCTGGAGGACGCCCTGGGCGCGATCCGCGCGGTCGTGGTCGACGTCGCCGCGCAGGCCGACGTGCTCGCCCGCACCTCGGGTGAACTGGACGAGGTCGCCGGCACCTTCGCGGCGAGCGCGGTCGAGACCTCCGCGCAGGCCGGCACGGTCGCCGAGGCATCCCAGGAGGTCAGCCGCAACGTGCGGACCGTCGCGGCCGGCACCGAGGAGATGGGACAGGCGCTGCGCCAGGTCGCCCGCAACGCCTCGGACGCCTCACGGGTGGCCGCCGAGGCGGTCGGCGCCGTGGAGGCGGCCGGCGCCACCGTGAACAGCCTGGGCGTCTCCTCGGCGAAGATCGGCGACGTCGTGCAGCTCATCACGTCGATCGCGGCGCAGACCAACCTGCTCGCGCTCAACGCCACCATCGAGGCCGCCCGCGCCGGTGAGCAGGGCAAGGGCTTCGCGGTCGTTGCCGGCGAGGTCAAGGAGCTGGCCCAGGAGACCGCCCGCGCCACCGAGGACATCGGCCGCCTGGTGCAGGCCATCCAGGACGACGGCGGGCAGGCGGTGGACGCCATCGGCCGGTTCCGGGATCTCATCACCCGGATGAACGACTACCAGGCCATCGTCGTCGAGGCGGTCGAGGCGCAGACGGCGACCTCCGACGAGGTGAACCTGAACGTGGCCGGGGCCGCGGCCGGAGCCGGGCAGATCGCCGACAACATCGGCGCGGTCGCCGCCTCGGCGTCGCGGGCGAGCGCGGACGTCACCCGCTCCCGGCAGGCCGCCGCCGAGCTCGCCCGGATGTCGCGACAACTGCGCGAAGCCGTCGGTCAGTTCCGGTACTGAGAGGGAACGTCATGCGCTTGAGAAGGACGGCCGCCGCCGTCGCCACCGCGCTGGTGCTGGCCGGCTGCGGCACCGCCACGAACGACTCCCTCGCCGGCCCGGTCAGCGCCGGCCTCGGTACCGAGGAGATACGCGTCGGGCTCGCCTTCGACTCGGGCGGCCGCGGCGACAAGAGCTTCAACGACGCCGCCGCGGCGGGGCTCGACCTCGCCGTGAACGAACTGGGCGTCGCCGCCACCGAGGCCGCCCCGAAGGCGGACACCGACCCCGAACGCACCGAGGTGCTGCGCGCGCTGGCCAAGGCGGGCAACAACCCGGTGATCGCGGTCGGCTTCCTGTACGGCTCCGCGCTGAGGACGGTGGCCGCGGAGTTCCCGAAGACCACTTTCGCGATCGTTGACGACGACTCGTTCGCGGCGCCGAACGTCGTCTCCCTGGTCTTCGCCGAGGAGCAGGGCTCCTACCTGGTCGGGGTCGCCGCGGCGCTGCGTTCGCGCACCGATCGGATCGGGTTCATCGGCGGTGTGCGCAATCCGCTGCTGCAGAAGTTCGAGGCGGGGTTCGCGGCCGGGGCGCGGCGGGTCAAGCCGGGCATCGTGGTCGACGTCAACTACCTGAGCGTGCCGCCGGACTTCAGCGGGTTCGGCGTGCCGGACCGGGCCCGCGGCGTGGCCGCCGGCATGCTGGCCGCCGGGGTGGACATCGTCTACGCGGCGGCCGGGGGCTCCGGTGCCGGTGCGCTGCAGGCGGTGGCCGCGGTCGACGGGGCCGCGTTCGTCGGCGTCGACTCCGACCAGTACCTGAGCGTGGACGCCGCCGTGCGGCCGGTGGTGCTGACCTCGATGATCAAGCGCGTGGACAACGCGGTGTTCCAGGAGATCCAGGGCTTCATCAAGGGCGATCGCGCCGGCGGGGTGAAGCGGTTCGACCTCAAGATAGACGGGGTGGGGTACGCCGGGTCCAACGAGACGGCCATCGTGCCGCTGCGGGCCCAGCTGGAGGCGGCGCGCCAGCAGTTGATCGACGGCACGGTCGTCGCGCCGGCGACGCCTTGATAGGACTGTCGGTAGCGGGCGTTCAACGACTCGATCGCGTTCGTACCCGGTATGAAAGGCGGAAGGTCGCCCGGGTGGTGGTGTCGAACCCGGTGAAGACGTGTGGTTGCCGACGAGCGCACCCACGGGCTGAGGCGGCAGGTGAGCCGGCGGGCGCATCTGGTGCGGCAGCGGACGCGGATCAAAAACCCGGTCCATGCGGTCCTGGCCCGCAACCTCGCAAACAACGACGCGCCTGTCGGGATCGGTGGGATACGGGACGCCGCCGGCGATCCCGCACGTGATCGCGCACTCCATGTCCGGACAGCTGTGGAACAGGTCGACGCAGACCGCGTTCACGAAACCGTCCACGCCAACTGGATGGCGGCCAGCCCACACCCGCTACCTGCTCAGCCGGAGCCGGCCCGCACCAACCCGCACTCGTATGCGAACACCACCGCCTGCACCCGGTCCCGCACGCCGAGCTTGGCCAGCACCCGGCTGACGTACGTCTTGACCGTGCCCTCCGACAGGTACAGCCGGCCGGCGATCTCACTGTTGGACAGGCCCCTGGCGACGAGGCCGAGCACCTCGCGTTCGCGCCCGGTCAGAGTGTCCAGCACGGCGGTGTCGGCGACCGCCGAACCGGTGTCGGCGTAGCGTTCCAGCAGCCGGCGCGTGACGCTCGGCGCCACCACGGCGTCCCCGCGCGCGACGACCCGGATGGCTGAGAGCAGGTCCGCGGCGAGCGTGTCCTTGAGCAGAAAGCCGCTGGCACCGGCCTGCACGGCGGCGAAGACGTACTCGTCGAGGTCGAACGTCGTCAGGATCAGGACCCGGGTCTGGCGTACCGCGTTCTCGGCGCAGATGCGTCGGGTCGCGTCGACCCCGTCGAGCCCGGGCATCCGCACGTCCATCAGCACCACGTCGGGACGTAGGTCGAGCGCGAGCCGCACCGCCTGGGCGCCGTCGCCTGCCTCCCCGACGACCCGCATGTCGTCCGCGTTCTCCAGGATCATGCGGAACCCGGTGCGGACCAGGACCTGGTCGTCGGCCAGGAGCAGGTCGATCATCGGGGGCCGCCGCGCAGCGGAAGCACCGCCCGGATCCCGAAACCGCTCGCGCGCCGCCCGGCCTCGAACGAGCCGCCGAGGAGCCGGATCCGCTCCCGCATGCCGCGCAACCCGTTACCGCCGCCCGGATCGGCGCCGAGCCGGATCACTTCCGTCCCGTCGTCGGTCACCGCTATCTCCACGCTCTCGTCCGTATAGGAGAGAACGACCTCCGCCCGCGCGTCGGCGCCGCCGTGCTTCATCGTGTTGGTCAACGCCTCCTGAACGATGCGGTACACCGAAAGGTCCACAGTGGACGGTAACGGCACCGGATCACCGGTTACGTGCAGCCGCACCGGCGTGCCCGCCTCGCGCACTTGGTCGAGCAGCGCGGGCAACGCGGCCAGCCCCGGCTGCGGGCGCCAGGCGTCGTCGACCTGGTCCACCGTGGCGAGCACGCGACGCATGTCGGTCAGCGAGTCGCGTCCCGTCTTGACGATCGCCTCGAGCGCGGTGCGGGTCGCTTCGGGCCGCTTCTCCAGCGCGGCGGCGGCGCCCTGGGCCTGGATCACCATCACCGACAGGCCGTGCGCCACCACGTCGTGCAGCTCGCGGCTGAGCCGGCTGCGTTCGGCCGCCACGGCCAGGGCCGCCTGCTGGTCCGCCTGGCGTTCGAGGTCGGCGGCATGGGCGTGCAGTTCGTCCAGGTGCGCCCGCCGGCTGCGCGCACCGGACCCGATGGCCCACGAGGCGATGAGGGTGATGATGAGCGCCGGCAGGTCGTTCCACTCGATGCCCGAGATGTTGCGGACCGCTTTGTCGACCATCGGCTTCGGCAGGTCCGGGCGCGGCGCTTCCGGGGACGGGCGATACAGGTCGGGGCGATCCACGTCGTACCGTTCCGCCTTCGTGGACCCGTCGATCCGGCTCGCGGCGAACCCGCTGGAGGCGGTGGCAAGGGTCAGCAGCACGGCGAGCGCCGCGCCGGATACCCGCCACGAGTACCGCACGGCGACGGTAGCGAGCAGGATCGGCGCGCTCAGGTCGATGGCGGTCAGCTCCACGCGCAGCGCCAGATGGATCACGACGGTCAAGGTGCACAGCACGAGCATCGGCAGCGGCCACCGGCGACGCGCCGCGATGCCGACCGTGGCCACCGTTGTCGCGATCCACCACAGCGACGGCCCGCCGGCCTGCGCGACGTCCTTCGGCTGGCCGGTCCAAGCGATCACCATTAGACACAGCAACAGCACCCCCGCCGCCAGCCCCACGTCCTGGACGGCGGGCCGAGCGGCGACGGCGCGCACGCCGCGGGTCAGTTCTCCGGTCATATCGACCGCAGCATACGGACGCGGCGGCGTACGGAGGATCCGTCGCAGGTCAATTGTTCTGTTACCTCCGGGGACGGACGCGGCCGACGCCGGCCCACCCGCACGGTGAAATCCATGGATACCTTCGATACCCGCACGATCGGCCGCCGGGCCGGTGCCGTGCTGGCCGCGACCCTCCTCGCGGGCGCCGCGCTGGCCGTCGCCGCGCCACCGGCCTCCGCCGGGCAACAGGTGCCCCCGGTCGCCTGGCAGAGCTGTCCGGCGTACTCCGAGGAGACGCTGCGGATGATGGCACCGCAGGAGAGGCAGGCCCAGCTCCGGGAACTGTTGGGCCGGCTGCAATGCGGCACCGTCAGTGTTCCGCTGGACTACCGCATACCCCACGGGCAGCAGATCACCGTGGCGCTGACCCGGCTCAAGGCGCGCGACCAGGCACACCGGCTGGGCAGCATGGCGCTGAACCCGGGTGGCCCCGGCGGCAGCGGCTACCTGATGCCGGTCGACGTGCTGATGCGCGGCGACTCGACCGCCGGGCTCAACGAGCACTACGACCTGATCGGCTTCGATCCGCGAGGCGTCGGCTACAGCACCAAGGTGAACTGCGCACCGGGCGAGCGCGTCGAGGCGCCCGCGCCCGGGCCGTTGACCGAGGCGGCCGCACGCCGCATCTACGACGCACAGGTCGCCGAGCTGCGCGCCTGCGGGCGTTCCGATCCGGCGTTCCTCGGCCGGCTTACGACCGCCAACGTGGCGCGGGACCTGGACCGGATCAGGGCCGGGCTCGGCGAGTCCCGGCTGCACTTCCTGGGGATCTCGTGGGGCACCTGGCTCGGCGTCGTCTACCGCACGCTCTTCCCGCAGCAGGTCGGCCGCATGTTCCTGGACAGCGTCGCCATTCCGCGCTTCGACATCCCGGCCTTCGAGAAGGGTCGCCTCGAAGCGGGTGAACGCAATGCCGCCGTGCGGCTGACCGCATGGCTGGCCGCCAACAACGACACCTACGGGCTGGGCGCCACCGCCGATGAGGTACGGGCGACGATCATCGCGCTGCGCGCCTCGTACGACGCGAACCCGCGCCGGTTCACCGATCTGGAGGAGCCGATCGACGGCCGGTTCATCGCGACGGCCGCCGCCCAGAGCGCGCCGGTGTGGCCGCTCGTGGGCCAGATCCTCAAGGAGCTGCGCGAGGCGACCGGGCCGACCGCACCGCCGACCGTCAAGGAGGTGCTCGGCGACGACGGGCCGGGTCAGGCACCGCCGGCCGACGCCCCGGAACGCCAGAACCGGACCATGAACAAGGCCGCGTTCTGCAACGAGGATCCGAGCCGCGCCGACTTCGACACCGCATGGGCCACGTACCAGCGCAACCTCGCGCAGAACCCGTTGACCGGACGGACCCTGCGGTTCTCGGCCGGCTGCGCCGGCTGGCCGCTGCCGGTGCAGGCGTTCCGGATCAAGCCGGGCGGCGGCTCGCTCGTACTGTCCGGGCACCGCTGGGAGACGCCGTCGCCGTACGAGTGGACGCTGCAGACGCGAACCATCGTCGGGGGCCGGGTGTACACAGTGGACGATGATGTGCACGGCTCCGCGCTGCGGGAGTGCACGGGAGACATCATCGGCTTCTTCGACACCGGCCGCATCGACGGTGGCTGTACGGGTGTACCGGTTCCGTCAGGGCCGGTGGCCGTGGCGAGGACGTTCGACGCCGTCTGATGTCCGGGCGACCGCCGGGGTGGGTGCATCCCGCTCCGGCGGTCCCGCGCAGGGACACTGTCCCGATGAAGCTCGCCGATGCCACCTGGCGGTCACTATCCTTCACCGGTTGTCGCGCATCCTAAATCGTTCGGAATTCGCCGCGGCTCCCCACGTTGCCCACACGATCGTCGTAGGACATCGAGAGGGGAGAGTGTCTTGAGCAAGCTCATGCGGGTCATGGTGGCCGTGACCGCGCTCGCCGGCATCATGCTGGTAGGGCAACCGGCCGGCGCCGCCGCGGCGGCCCAGCGGTCGTGCTCGGTGGCGCCGAGCAACAAATGGGGATGTAGCACCGGGTCCATGTGGCTCGCCGCCGGCGCCAATCCGCACGCCGCCACGCTGAACATCTACTCGCCGGGCACGCCCAACCCGCCCGGGGACGAGGCGGATCCGCCCAGCTCATTCCTCATCATCCGCAATGTGGACACCGGCGCTGAGGTTCTCCGCGACTACCGGTACCGCAGCGCCGAGCACGTCGTCTGGCTGATCATCGGTCAGTCCGGGAACTACCGGGCCGAACTCCACTGCCCATATGGCTGCGCGGGAGCCACGCTCTACTTCGACAGCTGACCTGTATCGACGAGTGAGCGCCCGGCCTCGCCCGAGAGGGTCGGCCGGGCGACGTCGTGCACGGCGTTGCCCGCGTGTCGGGCCACGCTGATGGTGCTGGGTCTGAACCGGCAGGGCCGCGCACGAAGCTTTGAGATCCATACCGGCAACTGTCTGATGGGCGACCTCCGGCCGCGGTGATGGCCCGCTAGTGTCCGACCCGATGTTGAACGTCGGGGGATCCGGTGAGCACGACGGGCACAGCGTTCATGGGCTGCCGGATCCGGCTCAGGCAGGAGATCTGGACCAGCTCACTGAGCTGCTGCGCTTCCTGAAGATCTGGGCCGGTGACCCGTCCTACGAGACGATCAAGGATCGGGTCAACGAGTCGTGGACGGCGGCCGGGCGGCCGGCCGGCGAACTGGTGAGCAAATCCACCGTCGCCTACTGCTTCCAGCCGAACCGGCGTCGCCTCAACACCGACCTGGTGATCGCGGTGGTTCACGCGCTGCACCCCGACGTCGGGTACGTGACGGCGTGGCGTCAGGCGTTGCGGGTAATCGGCGGGGAGATCGCGGCAGTGTCCCGGGTCCGGGTCCAGGACAGCCTGCCGCAGGATTTGGCCGGTTTCACCGGACGCGCCCGCGAACTCGACCGGCTCCGCCACGCGGCACACGGCGGAGAGGCGGTGGTGATCTCGGCGATCGAGGGGATGGCCGGGGTCGGCAAGACCCAACTCGCCGTGCACGCCGGACACCTGCTCCACCGGGAGCAACCGTTCGAGCGGGTGTTGTTCGTCAACCTGCGCGGCTTCGATCCCGACCCGACCCAACCGCCGGCCGACCCGGCTGCGGTTCTGGAAGGGTTCCTGCGCCTGCTCGGGATGCCCGGCCAGCAGATACCGCACACCCTCGACGCGCGTGCCGCCGCCTACCGCGACCGTCTCGCTGGCATCCGCGCCTTGGTGGTGCTGGACAACGCCGCCACTGTCGAGCAGGTCCGCCCGCTGCTGCCGGCCACACCGGGCTGTCTGACCCTGGTCACCAGCCGGCGCAGCCTGGCCGACCTGCACCCGGCCACTCACCTGTCCGTAGACGTGTTCACCCCCGCCGAGGCCCTGGCCTTCCTGGCTCAGGCCGTAAGCGACGTTCCCGTCGGTCAAGATCCGCACGCCGCGGCCCGGATCGCCCAGCGCTGCGGCTACCTGCCCCTGGCCCTGAGCCTGATCGCCGGGCACATCCGCAACACACCCGGCTGGACGCTGACCGACCACGCCGACCGGCTCGACGAACGCCATCACGACCGACGCCTGGACACCGGCGTCGAACTCGCGGTGAATCTGTCCTACCGGCATCTGCCCACGCAGCGGCGACGACTGCTCCGACTGGCGGCACTGCATCCCGGGCAGGACTTCGACGCCTATGCCGCCGCGGCCCTCGCCGACACCGACCTGCCCACCGCCCAGGAGCATCTGCGCCACTTGAACCGCGACCACCTCCTGCAGCAGAGCACACCCGGCCGGTACACCTTCCACGACCTGGTCCACGCCTACGCCGCCATCCGGGCCACCGACGAGGATCGCCCACCCGAGCGCCGCGCCGCACTGACCCGCCTGTTCGACCACTACCTCGCCACCGCCGGCACCGCCATGAACGCTCTGCACCCCGGCGAAGCCCACCGCCGGCCCGCGATCCCGCCGGCCCGCACCGCCGCCCCGGATCTCACCGCCCCGGACACAGCCCGGAAATGGTTGGACACCGAACGGCCCACCCTGATTGCGGTCGCCGTCCACACCGCTGTCAACGGATGGCCCACCCACACCACCCGACTCGCCCGCACGCTGCACCGATACCTCGAAGGCGGCCACCACGCGGACGCCGTGACCGTGCACAGTCACGCCCACCACGCCGCACGCCACAACGGCGATCCGACCGGACAAGCCCACGCCCTGACCGATCTCGGCGCCGCCCACTATCGGCAGGGCCGATACAGGCCGGCCGTCGAGCACTATCAGCAGGCCCTGGACCTGTTCCGGCAGGCCGGCGACGCAGCCGGCCAGGCCCGCATCATGAACAACCTCGGCCTCGCCACGGTGCAGCTGGGTCACTACGGTACGGCCACCGGCCAATACACGCAGGCCGTGGCCCTGTTCCGGCAGATCGGCGACCGGACCGGCGAAGCCAGTGCGCTGAACAACCTCGGCTACGTCGAGGGGCGGCTGGGCCGCCACCGGTCGGCCGTCGAGTACTACGAGCAGGCCCTGGCCCTGTTCCGGCAGGCCGATGACCGGGCCGGCGAAGCCGGCATGCTGATCAGCCTCGGCGAGGTCGAAGTACGGTCGGGCCGGTACGAGCCGGCCGGCAAACACCTGCGGCAGGCCCTGACCCTGCAGCGCCAACTCGGCAACCACACGGGCGAAGCCTGGGCGCTGGACAGCCTCGGCATTCTCTTCACCCGCCTCGGCCAGCCCGACCGGGCCACCGAACACCACCAGCAGGCCCTGACCCGCTTCCGCGACACCGGGAATCGGTACGGCGAAGCCTGGGCGCTCAACGGCCTCGGCGAAGCCGCCTACACCGCCGGCCGCCACACCGCCGCCATCACTCACCACACCGCCGCCCACACCATCGCCGTCGACACCAGCGACCGCGAGCAGCAGGCCCGTGCCCACACCGGACTCGGCCACGCCCACCACACCCTCGGCAACCGCGCCCCCGCCCGCGAGCACTACCAGCACGCCCTCGCCCTTTACACCGACCTCGGACTGCCCGAGGCTGACCAGGTTCGGGTCCACCTCTCCGCCCTTCGTAGCTGAGCCGCAACGGCCTGGCAGTACCGCGGTAGCCGTGACCGTCGGCGAGCAGCCGCAGCACCTCCAACTCGCGGGCGCCGAGCACGTTCACCGCAACATCGATCACCCGATAGCTCCGTCCCGTCATCGCCGGTCCAGCACCGGAGGTCCGTCCTGACCGACGCGCAATGGGCGACCCTCGCCCCGCTACTGCCTGCGCAGTCGGGCAGAGGCCGGCCGCCGAAATGGACAGGCGGCACCTCATCGACGGGGCCCGATGGCGGATCCGGATCGGTGAGTTCCGTGTGCACGACCAGGACGGCGAGATAACCGATCACGTGTAGCTCTCGAAGACCTGCATCTGTCGCTGCCGACCGTCTCCGTGTGCCGTGCAGGGAGTGGGTGTCGACGCTGGCCCGCATCAATAACCGGCTGCGGGAACGGGTCCGCCAGCTCGTCGAAGGCCGCGGCCCCGCAACCGAGCGCCGCGCTGCCGCCCCGCCATGCGGGCTTCTCCGGCTCGCCGGCGGATGCCGGCACGTCGACTCGGATTTGCGGCTCGGGCACGAAACACTGGCGAAAAGTGCAGTGATCGGTGGCTCGGCCGCGGCGCCCCCGCGCACCTGCGGAAGGATCTGGCCGGTGGACGACGCTCTCCTGGCAAAGTTCCGTTCGTATCGGCGTGGTTTCCATCGACTCAGCGATGACGCCCACGGCATCACGTACCACCACAGTGGCGCTCCGCTCATGATGTACAACGGCGTGCTGCGGAACGCGGGCGGCACGACGATCGACGCCGCATTCTCCGCCGCCCGGACAGCCCGCCGAGGACCGGCGACGAGCTCTTGGCGGACGGTGCCACAGCGGGCCAACACTCTCGGTCATGATGCCTGAGCTGGGCAGTAATGCTGTCCCGGCCCGGCCAGAAACCCCCCAACCACTTCGCCCGGGGCCGCACGCGCACATATCGGCGTCCTCGTCGCGTGGCCGCGAGTTCAGGGAGGATCAATGAGTTTCGCGAACGACGTGCGTGCGGCGTTTCGACGCGGCGACAACGAAGGCGTGTCCCGGTCGGCGAACGCGGAGGTGCGACGGGCCCGCGCCGCCGGTGATCCGGCCGGTGAGGTCGAGGCGCTCTATGCACTGGCCCGCGTCGCCATCCGCGGCGGTGAGCTGCTTCGCGCGCAGGAACTGGCGACGGCGGCGCTGGCGGTCGCGACGCGTGCCGGGGACCGGCGGCTGGAAGAGCGACCGCGTCACGTGCTCGCGGCCGTGGCCCGGCTTAGTGGTGATTACGCCCGCGCTCGCGATCTGTATCTCGCCAGCATCGCGCTGAACGAGACGCTGGGACAGCGGGAGACGGTCAACGCCGAGTACCACAACCTCGCGTTCATGGAACTACATCTGGGAAATATTGACCGGGCACGGGAACTGTTCGCGGACAGTCGGGCGCGAGTGTTCCGGGAGGGATACCGGTCGTTCGTTCCGTATCTGGGTGTGGCCGCCGCCGCGTTGGCCTCGGCCGAGCACGACCATCCGCGGGCCGCTCGAATGGTGGGTTTCACGGCGCGCGCTTTCAACGCCATGGGACAGGTTCCGGACCCCGACGACGCGCTCGAACTGTCCCACGTGCGCAACGCCGCCGTCGCGGCGCTGGGCGAGACCCGCTTCGACTCCGAGTACGCCCGGGGCGCGGCGATGTCGGCGGAGCAGGCCGTCGGACCACGTGAATCGCATCTCGCGGACACCCGAAGGGCGGTCGCGGAGCGTTCACGCGAAGATCGGGAAGGCGACGGGGGCGCGGGTCGGGAAGGCCTGTGACGGTGTTGTCGCCGGGTCCGTAGACCGCTGGGCGACCTTGCCGAAGAGGCCGAACACGTTTGGTATGCCGAGACTGGACGCCCGACGATCCCGGTGCTGCGCCCCGAAGGACGGGTCACCGTCGTCGACGACGGCGCGATCATCCAGGAAAGCTGCGACGGGCAAGGTTCAACTCTGCTCGGAAGTCGGTCACCAGTGCTTCCGCGAGGGCGTTCCAGGCGGCCGGTCGGCTATGGCACCGTCAGGTCGAGTGGAGCGATGCCCGCACGCGCTGGCGGGCGGCGTGGATACGCGATTTCAGCGTGCCGTTCGGGATGCCGAGGTGGTGCGCGATTTCCTCGTAGTCGAGCTGGCACACATCGCGCAGGAGGAGCGGGGTGACCAGTTCAGGTCGTTCGGCGCTCAACTCTTCCAGTGCCTCCATGAAGTCCAACCGTGAGCCCACGATCACGCTGGTGGTGCGCGGGTCGGCGATATCGATCTGCGGGGGATGGCCGGGTTGCTCCATCGATCGCCGCTTCAACGACCGGTACGTCTGTCGGGCGCAGTTGGCGACGACCACGTACAGCCACGTCGTGAACTTCGACCGGCCGCCGAAGGTGTGGATCTGGGTCGCGACCTGTAGCAGGGTGTCCTGGCACGCTTCCTCTGCGTCCTGCAGGCAGGGCAGCAGGCGCAGGCAGCGATGCAACACCTGGGGACGGATTCGGCGAAGCAGGACGTCCAGGGCGGCTCGGTCGCCCGCCGCGGCGTGCCGCGCCACGTCGTCGATGCTGGCTTCGTCGCCCGCGAAGGTCGGATCGTATGGCACCAGGTCACCGCACCCTCCGGTCCGGGGACCTTTCGAACGTTGATAATGGCGACCGTGCCACATCCCGAGCAGATCGGCCGGTACCGCATCGTACAGCGGGTCGGCACCGGCGCGTTCGCGACCGTCTGGCTCGGCGCTGATGACACCTTGGACGCGCAGGTGGCGATCAAGGTGCTCGCCGACAACTGGGCGCACCATCCGGACGTCCGTGCGCGGTTCATGCAGGAGGCCCGCATCATGCGCCGGGCCGATTCGCCGCGGATAGCCAGGATCCTCGATATCGACGAGCTACCGGACGGGCGTCCGTACCTGGTCATGCCGTACGCCCCCGGCGGCACTCTTGCCGACCGGCTGGCCGACGGGCCGCTGCCGGTGCAGCAGGCGTTGGCGGTCGGCGCCGAGATCGCCGAGGCGGTCGCCGACCTGCACCGGATCGGCGTGCTGCACCGCGACCTCAAGCCGTCCAACGTCCTGTTCGACCGGGTCGCGGGCGAGGACCGCGTCGTGGTTACCGATCTGGGGCTCGCGAAGTCGCTTGCACACGCGTCGGGCTTCACCGTGGTGGCCGGCACACCGGCCTACATGTCGCCCGAGCAGGCCCAGTTGGGTGGCGCCCTGGATGAGCGCTCAGACGTGTACGCGATCGGCGCGATCCTGTTCCACATGCTGACCGGAGAGGTTCCGCCGGCACGGACCGGCAACGGCCGGCCGCAGCGGCCCTCCCGCTTCCGGCCCGGCATCCCGGCCGCCGTCGACAACGTCGTCGTACGGGCCGGGCAGGCCGATCCGGACAGCCGCTGGCCGTCGGCGGCGGCGCTCGCCGAAGCGCTGCGTGCGCTGAAGGAATCCGATTCGCCGTCTCCGCGCCGCCGGTCGCGCCGTGCCTGGGTGATGGCCGTGGCGGCCGGCTTGGTGCTGGCGGGGACCGCCGGGGGTGGAGTCGTGTTCTGGCAGAACCACGGCACGACGGTGCGGGTCAGTGATGCGACGGGTGGCCTGTCCGTCGCGGTACCGGCCGCTTGGGCCGGCCAGCTACGAGACGCCGGGTGGGATCCCGCGGTGATCGGTCTGCCTGCCGGCCATGCGCCGGGACTTGTTGTGTCGTCCCGCCTGTCGGCCTGGTCCGACCCGCGTAGTGCGGTGCCGGGCGTGTTCGTCGGGGCGAGTCGCTCGCTGGCCGGTGGCACAGTGGCCCCCACCCTGCCCGAGCATCCGGAGTGCGCCAGGGAGCCGGACCGCACCGTGACGGTGGCCGGAGTGCCGGCGCGGGTCCGTCGTTGGGTCCGCTGCGGCGGCACGGCAACCGCGTTCGACGAGGTGACGTTCGAGCCGGCGCAGCGCGGGTTCGGCGTATACGTGCAGCTACGCCAGGTCGATGCTAAGGACCGCACCGATGCGGTCCTGGGCAGCCTGCGCATCGCCGATTCGTTGGCGCCGCAGGCCGCCGCGCCGGCCGTGCATATACAGCCCTAGTCGTTCGTGGACTACGTCGCAGACGTGATACCGGCATTCGAGATGCGAAAGCCCTTACCCCCGGCGACGACGCAGGTGACGCCCGTGCTGGCCGAGTCGCAGCGGAACGGGCCGACGGCGACCGCCTTGCCGTATTCGAGGGTGACCGTGCTCTCGCCCGAGTTTCCGAGGCACTGATCACCGTTGCAAACCTGGTACGCGCCGGTGGCATCCATGGACACCGAACCGGCGGGCTTCTCCGTCTGGCAGTGTGCGTGGGTCAAGCCTTGGAACTGGTAGTACACCTCGCAGACGATATTTTTCGACGGCGACTGGAAATGGCCGCCGGAAGCCGGCATCGGCACGATTTCCGCGCCGTTCCCCGCATTCCCGCCGCCGATGGATGCGTTGGAACCGGGCTGGGAACTGCCGCTCGTAGTGGGAGCGCCGGGTGAGGCGCTGACCGGGGTGCTGGCCGCCGGCGAGGCACCGGCCGGGGCCGCCCGGCCCGACTCGTGCGCCACCGACGAGCAGGCGGTGAGCAGCAGAAGGCAGCTCGCCGCACCGGTCAACCAGGTCCTGCGCATGGGTTTCTCCTCAGCGTTGCTTCTTTGTTGGTCGACATGTGTGATGCTCCGCCACCGGGGTCAGTTCGTGAATTCAGGTAACGAAATGGTAACGGTCGGCGCGGGCGCTCCCGACGTGAATCGGCCTCGGCCGCTGAAGGGAATCGCACCCCGATACTGAGCAGATACGTGGAGTGCGCGATGGAGTTTCCCGAACTGGTCGCGTTCCTGCGCGCCGAGCTCGACCGGCGCGCGGACGGGTTCCTTTTCGCGGACTTCCCGCCGGGACTGCCGCCGCAGCAGATTCCCGCCGACCTGCCAGCGGGGCTCCGCGCCGCGTTCGAGGTGACGAACGGCGCCACCGCTGGTGTCCTCACCATGATCAAGGTATCCGGGCTGGAGAAGGCGCAGTCGGTGTACCGGGACGTCGCCGAGTTTGTCGATGAACCGTCCCGGTGGCTGACGGTGGGCGCGCAACTACGAACCCGTGGTGCAGAACCGCGACACCGGCGCGCTGTGGTGGTTCCCGACACCGGCGTCGCGTGGTACGAAAGCGACCGCTTCGAAGAGCTGGCTCCCGACGTGGCCACCTTGTTCACCGACATTGTGTTTACCGAGCGCTACCTGGAGCTGGCCCCCGAGCCCGGCGAGTGGTACGACCTCCTCGGTGACTTGGGCCTGCGTACCTGAGGGAACGCGACCATCACGGTCACCCACGATGAACTCCTTGCCCGCTGGGGCACCGATGGGCTCGTCCACTTTCCGCTGGACCGCTTCGACGACGTGCTGGGCACTCTGGGCGCGCCGCGTTCCCGCCCGAGGGCGCCATAGCGGTGGACGTGCCGCTGCCGGGTGCGCGGGCCCGCGCCGAACGGGCGGCGGAACTGCGGCGGCAACTGACTACTGCGGACGCCGCCGCCGAGCCCGAGCCGTGGTGGTCGCTGGCGTTCCGGCAGTAGACATTGCTCACGCCACGGCGTCGGCAGCACGTTCGACCTCGACGCCGCGATGCCGCGGTCGAGGACCGAGCTGTTCGGGCTCGCAGGCGCACCGGCGTGGCATGGTGGACGCGCTGCGCACCGTGTCCGAGGAAGCCCGTCGTCGACCGTGGCGGGTGCCGCATGTTCGGGGCCACCGTCGCTGGGTAGCTGCGCGTCATGACCACTGTTGACGAAGTACTGCGGTACCTCGACGGGCTGGACTATCCGGCGACCAGGGACGAGATCGTCCAGGAGGCCGAGCGCGAGGGCGCGCCGAACGAGGTGCTCAAGGCGTTGCGCGGCATGCCGCCTGTCGACTACCGCAACAAGGACGAGGTGGTCCGCTCGGCGAAGACGGACATCGCCCAGGAGACTCCGGCCGAGAAGGCCGCCAAGGCACGGGACAAGAAGCACCAGCGGGTGGCGGAATACCTGCGCGATACGACCTGACGCAGCAGATCGGATGCGCACTGAGTCCAAGGCGTCAGGGGTGATCGCCGCGTTCCCTTGACCGGATCCGTCTGCAGCATTCGCGACGGGTACATCGGCAGCCGTGGTCCGGCTCGCGCCGAGGCCGCACCGCGACCGTGTCCATGCGGTGTGGTGGTCGGGTCGCGGGTCGTCAGTCGGTCCGCGTGAGCCGGTTGCGTAGGGCGGCGGCGATTTCGGCGGCCGCGGCGATTTGATGCGGCGTGAGGGCGTCGACGAAGACCTCTTTCACGGCGCTCAGGTGTGGGACGGTCGCAGCCTGGAAGGCGTCGCGGCCGGCCGGTTCCAGGACGATCTCGGCGCCCCGGCTGTCGGTCGCGCACTCGTCGCGGCGGACCAGGTGGCGTCGTTGCATGCGTCCGAGATGGTGCGACAGGCGGCTGCGTTCCCAGCCGATCTGTTCGGCGAGTTCAGTGGGGCGGAGCCTGGTGTCCTCGGCCTCGCTCAGTGCGAGCAGTACGGCGTAGTCGCCGAAGGACAGACCGGCGTCGTGGTGCAGGCGGCTGGCGAGCACGGCGCGCAGCAGTTCGGTGGTCTCGATGAACTCACGCCAGGCCCGTAGCTCGTCGCGGGTCGGCAGCTTTCGGGATCTCGGCATAACCGCCCACCCTCCAGTGTTTGACATGTCAATCATATGGTTCATAGTTGACCCGTCAACGTTCACGGAAGGCAGCACGATGACCGACCTGCTTCTGGGCCTCGACACCTTCGGCGACGTGCCGGTCGACGACGGCGGTACGCCCCTGTCGCACGCCGGGGCGATCCGCCAGGTTCTCGACGAGGCGGTCCTCGCCGACGAACTGGGCGTTGACGTGATCGCGCTCGGTGAGCACCACCGCCCGGAGTATTCGATCTCCACCCCGGAGACCGTGCTGGCCGGGATCGCCACCCGCACCAGCCGCATCAAACTCGCCTCCGGCGTCACCGTGCTCAGCTCCGACGATCCGGTGCGCGTCTTCCAGCGCTTCGCGACCGTCGACGCGCTGTCCAACGGCCGTGCCGAAGTGATCCTGGGCCGCGGATCGTTCACCGAATCGTTCCCGCTGTTCGGCTACGACCTGAGCGACTACGACACCCTCTTCGAGGAGAAACTCGAGCTGTTCGTCCAACTGCTCGACGAAGGGCCGGTCACCTGGGAGGGCACCACCCGGGCCGCGCTGCACGGGGCCGACGTGTTCCCGAAGACCGAGTCCGGGCGGCTGCCCGCCTGGGTCGGCGTTGGCGGCTCCCCGCAGTCGGTCGTGCGAACCGCCCGCCACGGACTGCCGCTCATGCTGGCCATCATCGGCGGCGACCCCGCGCGGTTCGCCCCGTACGTGGACCTCTACCGGCGCGCCGCCGACCAACTCGGGACCACCGCGCTGCCGGTCGGCATGCACTCGCCCGGTTTCATCGCCGACACCGACGAAGAGGCGAAGGAACTGCACTACCCGGCGTACAAGATCCAGATGGACCGGATCGGTGCTCTGCGCGGATGGCCCCCGATGCGCCGGGCGAGCTACGAGGCAGAGGTCGCCGAAGGCTCCCTGTACGTCGGTTCACCGACGACCGTGGCACGCAAGATCGCCGCTGCGGCGAAGACGCTCGACGTCGGCCGCTTCGACCTCATCTACACCGCCGGACCGCAGCGGGCCGACGCCCGCACCCGCGCCGTAGAACTGTTCGGCTCCAAGGTGGCACCCATGGTGCGCGACATGATGGCGAGCTGAGCGATGCGAACCGTCGGCATCCTCGGCGGCGGCAAGGTCGGCACCGTCCTGGCACGACTAGGCGTCGCCGCCGGCTATGACGTCCTGGTGGCCGGCTCGGGCGACCCGTCGAAGATCGCCCTCATCGTCGGCGTCCTTGCCCCTGGCGCCACCGCGGTGACGGCGGTCGAGGCCGTCGAACGGGCCGACATCGTGATCCTGGCCCTCCCGCTGGGCAAGTACCGCACCGTGCCCGCCGAGGCGCTGCGCGGCAAACTCGTCATCGACGCGATGAACTACTGGTGGGAGGTCGACGGGATCCGTGCGGACCTGACCGACCCGAGTACCTCCTCCAGCGAGATCGTGCAGGCGTTCCTGCCCGGGGCGCGGGTCGTCAAAGCGTTCAACCACATGGGTTACCACGACCTTGAGGCCGAAGCCCGAGGCCCGGGAACGGCCGGACGTAAGGCGATCGCCATCGCCGGAGACGACGCCGAGGACGTCGAAGCGGTTGCTGCATTCGTCGACGCGCTCGGCTTCGACCCTGTCGTCGCCGGGCCGCTCGCCGCGGGTGTGCGCATGCAACCCGGAACGGAAATGTTCGGCGCGAACACCGACGCCGCGCAAGTCCGCGCAATGCTCGACCGCTTCTCCACCGCCGAGCCCGGCCCGGGCGGGCCGCATGTGGCTCCTGGGCGATGACCTACGTCGAGGTCGAGTACAGACGGCTGCCCCGTCGTGGGATCCAACGCGCGGGCGCGGGCAGGGACCGGCGCACGGCGAGGTGATCGGCCCACGGGGGCGACTGTCGGCGCGCCGTGCTGAAATCAGCTCAATGAGCAGCGCTTTCAGCCGATTGGGGACCCTATGTAGAATGGCTACATGCCATCCGACATCAGGGTCACGGTTCCCGTGGCGAAGGTGCTCGCCGCGTTCCTCACCGAGCCCGTCGAGCCCCGCTACGGGCTCGACCTCATGCAGGTCACCGGCCACCCCAGTGGCACTCTCTACCCGATTCTCAAGCGGCTCCAGCGGGCCGGCTGGCTCAGCGCCGAGTGGGAGGCGCTCGACGCCGCCGCGGCCGGCCGTCCACCCCGCCGGTACTACCTGCTCACCCCGCACGGCGTCGCGGCGGCCCGCCGGGAGATCGCCGGGCTCAACCGTTCGCTGTCGCCGGGCACCGGCCTCGACGTCGCCCGGCCGGAGCCGGCATGAACACCGTCGACTCCCTCGTCGCCGCCCTGCTGCGCCTGGCCGCCCGCCGCTGGCCGGCCGACCTGCGCGACGAGGTCGCCCATGAGTGGTGGGCCGAGGTCACCGCGATGCGCACCGACCCGGCGACCGGGAGAGTGCGCTCGGCCGTCCGGGCCCTCCGGTTCGCCGTCAGCCTGCTCGCGTCCCCTCCCGTGGAGGACGAGCACGGCGTCCCGCGGGGCTGGCGGGAGACCGTTCCCGGAGTCGGCGCCGTGGCCCGCGCCGTGACGTTGGTGGTGGTCGCCACCGCGTCCGCCTACTACCTGGCCCAACTGGCCGTGTCGCTGGTCGCGGCGCCGTTCGGCGCCGTCGGCGGGGGCGAGCTTCGCTTCGCCGCCGTCGGGTGGCTGACCCTGCCGGCCGGCCTGGCGGTGGGGTGGCTGGTGGGCCGGCTGGCACCGCCGCGCGGGCCCGACGGCACCCGGCTCGGCCCCGGCGGCACGATCGCGGTGGCCCTCGCCGGTGGTGCGCTGGTCCACTGCTGGTCGGCCCTACGCGCCGTGTCGAGCGGCCTCTTCACCGACCCGCTCCCGGTGGTCGCCGGCGTCGGTCTCTCGCTCCTGATCTGGGCGCCCGTCGTGGCCGGCACCATGCGCGCAGTCGACCGGCGCGTGACGACCGGGCGGGAACGGCTCGCGGTCGGCGACGCCGCGACGGGGATCACCGCCGCTGTGTACCTGGGCACCGTCGCGGCGACCCTCCCGCCGACCCTGGCCGCCGGCGACAGCCCCTTCTCCGCGCTGGCCTGGGCGCCCCGGGTGCTGTTCGGGCTCGACGCGTTCGCCGACCCGCGGATCAGCGCCGACGTGCACAACGCCGCCGCGGGCGCGCCGCCGCTGCTGCTGGCCCTGTCGGCCGTGGTGGTCGCGTTCGGCCACGGCACCCGGCGGGCCGTGCCGCACCGCGCCCGGAGGCCGGTCGTGGTGCCCGACGGCGCGGGCGTCGCGCTGCCGGCCTTGGTACGCGCGGCGGCACTGCTCCTCGTGCTGCTCGGGGTCGGCGCGTGGGCCTGGACTCTCGGCGTGCTCACCCCCGACATGGCGCACGTGATGGAGCGCGGCGCACCCGTGCCCGGCGGCGACAACGAGTTGTACATGTGGACCGACGAGTTGCGCTGGGCCGCCATCGCCGTCACCGCGCTCGCCCTGCTGGTCGCCGCCGCCGCGGCCCCGGCCGCCCCCGTCGGCGCGGTTGTGGTCATCGCGGCGCTGTTGGGCGTCGACGCGGCCGTGTACCGAATGCACCGGGCCGTCGACCCACGTCCGCTGCTGGCCGTCGGGCTGCTCGTGGTGCTCGTCGGGTGGCTGCTGGCCGGGGCCGGACGTTCCCGGGTCGACCCCGCGGTGACGCGCCGCCGGCTGCGGGTGGTAGCCGTCACCGCGGCGGTGGGCGGGCCGCTGCTCGCCATCCAGGGAACCCCCGTGGAGAACCACCCCTACCTGTTGCCCAGTGTCGGCTGGACGCAGGCGGCGGCGATGGCCGGATTCGCCGCGCTGGCGGTCGTCGCCGCACTCGCCGCCCGGCCCCGCCCGGCGCCCGGATACGTGGCGGTGGCGGCCCTGATGGTGCCGGTGACGGTGCTCGGCGGGCTCGGCGTCGCGAGCGGGTCGGGCCTCGACGTGACCGGCTGGGGGGTGATCCTCAGCGGCCCGATGCTGCTGCTGGTGCTGGGCCTCGCGCTGCCGCGCCCGCGCCGCCGCGCGGCTCTGTGGTGGGGGCTCGGCGCCGTGGCGGCCCTGCCTGCCTCGATCGTCGTTCTGGTGGTGGGGCTGGTCGTCAGCAGTGTGGTCAGCAGCGCGCTATGGGGGCTCACCGGCACCGGCGGGTGGGCCGACGGGCTGCCCGCGGTGCCGGGCGGCGTGCTGGCGGCGCTGCTCGTCGCGACGCTCGCCACCCGGCTCGGCCCGCCGGCCTCGCCGGCGCTGGCCCCGCCGGACCCCGTGCCGGCCTGATGCGGGGCGGCCCCGGTCCACAGTGGACCGGGGCCGCCGCTGGTGCGGGGCCGGGGGCGGTGCGTCGTACTCCTCGGACGACTCCAGCGCCAACGCCGACGGAACCACGTCCAACTCGGTTGGCACCAGCACCGGCAACGGCAACCACTCCCGGGCCGCCGGTGGTCGGCACGGCCGCCGTGGCCGAGCAGCCCATCCGCGCCGCACTGACTATCGGACCCCGGCGGTGAACCACCGGTTCATCGCTTCGGTGAACGACGGCACGTCACCGCCGGCCCACGCGACGATGCCGTCCGGCCGGATCAGCACGGCGTCGAAGCCCAGGTCGTCCTCGGCCGGGCCGCTGACGTACCGGACGCGGTCGTGCCAGGTTGTGGCCGCGTCCCGCAGGGAACCGGCGAAATCGAGGATCACGCCCTTCCCGTCCGCCATGAGTTCGGCCAGCGAGGTGCCGTCGGCCAGCCGGAAGGCCGGCGCGTTGCGGCCGACGAGCGGCTGGTCACTGCCGAGGTCGTAGCGCATGGACAGCCCGGAGAGCCGGTCGTAGATGTAGGTCGCCACGTCCGGGGTCCGGATCAGCTCCCGGATCACCCCCTGAACCGCCTGCGCGAGCGGGCCCGGCTGCATGATCGCCACCTGGGCGCGGGTCCAGTCGAGCACCTGCGCGGCGATCGGGTGCCGTTCCTCGGTGTACGTGTCCAGCAGTCCGGCCGGCGCCTGCCCGTGGATCGTCGCGGCCAGCTTCCAGCCGAGGTTCAGGGCGTCGCCGATGCCGAGGTTGAGCCCCTGCCCGCCGAGCGGGGGGTGGATGTGCGCGGCGTCTCCGGCCAGCAACACCCGCCCGCGCCGGTACGTCGTCGCCTGCCGCGCCCGGTCGGTGAACGTGGACGCCGCCCGGACGCCGGTCAGCGTCACGTCGGTGCCGGTCACCCGGCGCAGCACCTCCTGCAGGTGCTCGAGCGTCAACTCCTGGGAGCGGTCGAAGGCTCCGCCGTCGAAGTCGTTCATACCGACGTGTCCCTCATATTGGGTCCGCAGGTACATGCCCCAGGGCGTCAGATGGAACCCAAAGCGCACCTTCTGCGGGTCGTCCATGGTGACGTGCGTTGTGTAGCCGGTGAAGGTCGGATCGGTGCCCTCGAAATCGATACCCGCCGCGACGCGTACGGTGCTGCGCCCGCCGTCGCAGCCGACGACCCAGCGGGCCACGTACTCGTCCGCGCCGGCCCGGACCACGACGTGGTCGTCGTGCGGCTCGAGGCCGGAGACCTCGACACCGCGGCGGACGGTGGCCCCGAGCTTGGCGGCACGCTCGCCCAGCACCGACTCGACCGCCGCGAGACTGGTGACGACGCGTTCCGGGGCCGAACTGGGCAGCTGGAAGGGCAGCCTGCCGACGTCGATGGCGTCAGGGTCGACCAGGATGCCCGCGAAGTGAAGCGTGCGCGGCAGGACCACCTTCTCGCCGGAGCCCGACGCGGTAAGGATGTCGGCCAGCAATCCCCGGCGGTAGAACACCTCGGCCGACAGGTCCCACAGCGTCCGCATCCCCAGCGGCAACGACTTCGACGGGGCGTCCGGATCCGGTTCCCGCTCCAGCACCTGGACGCTGCAACCGGCCCCGGCCAGCTCTCCGGCAAGGAACAGGCCGACCGGCCCGCCACCAACGATCAGCACGTCATCCACGACACAGATCCCCTCATTCGTACGGCGGATCCAGACTCGCGTCAACGCCTGTCACGGGACGCACGCGGCGCTCGCGCGGGACCGTGCCCCGGGCCGGGCCCGGTGAGCGGCGTGTGCGTGTCGTGTGAGAGGTGCGGGCTACGACCCCGGGTCGCCGAGCCGGCTCACGGTGTCCCGGTCCAGCGCCCGACCTTCCGCGTACGCCTCCGCGAACTCCTCCCGGCCCAGCTCGGCCCGCACCTGACCGGCGAGTTCGCGGATCAGCGGATCGGTGTCGTCGTCGGTTCCACGCAGCCCGGCGGCCGCGCCGAGCAGAACCGCCGACTCCTCCGGCCGTCCGCGCGCGGCGGCCAGCTCCGCCGCGTGCACCGTCACCGCCGACAGCAGCGGCAGGTCCCCGCTCCGCCGGGCCGCCGCGAAGGCCCCGCTCAACGCCGTCGCCGCACCGGCACCGTCGCCCAGGCGCAGGCACAGGCCGGCCCGGGCACATCCGGCCAGCGCGCGCACCATGTCACCGGGGGGCGCCGTCACGCCGGAGCGTCCCGGCGGCACTGTGTCGAGCAGTTCCGCGGCCCGGGACAGCTCGCCGCGCCGGACCCGGATGCCCGCCTCGCGCACGTCGAGCACGGCCAGCGTCCAGCTCGAGGCCACCCGCGCGGCTCGGGCCCGGGCCGCCTCGATGGTCGCGATGGCCCGGTCGGTGTCGCCACTGCGCAGATGCAGCTCGATCCACCGCAGGTCGACGTTCATCCGGTCGCCCAGCGTCGGCGATCCGAACCTCGCAGCCAGTGACCGGGACTCGCGCAGGTCGGCCAGTGCGCCGTCGAGGTCGTCGTACAGACGCAGCTGCGCCCGCAGCGACAACGCGCAGGCCTGGCTCCACCGGTCGCCCGCCCGCCGGAAGCAGTCCAGGGCCGCCTCCACGTCGCTGCGCATCTGACCGATCCGGCTGACGTTCTCGAGGAACTGTGCGCGTAGCAGGTAGGCGTAGCCGCACAGCCATACGTCGTCGCCGGCGGTCAGCTCGTCGACGACCTCCGTCACCGCCTTCTCGTCGAGGAGGAAGGCCAGCGGCAGCAGAACCAGCGCGGCTTGCGGGCCCGGCACCGCCGGTCCGGCGAGCAGCCGTTCGCTCAGCTCTCGGATCGCCCGGTGGTCCTCGCCGGCCGGCACGCTCGGCGGCCGTGACCAGATGCCGGCCTGGCTGAACAGGTGGACAACGCGGGCGCGGTCGGGGGCCGGCCCGCCCGGCGTCGCCAGCGCCTCGCCCAGCCAGTACGTGGCGTCGGAGCGCCGGCCGGACATCTGCCAGTACCAGCTCAGCGCCAGAGCCAGCCCGACCGCGCCGGTGCTGTCGCCGGTCGCGCAGAGGTGGCGCAGGGCGGCCTGCAGGTTGTCGTACTCGGCCCCGATGACCTCCATGGCCGCCAGCTGACCGGGGCCGCGCAGGCCCGCGTCCTGGCCGGCGACCAGCTCGGTGAAATGGCCGGCGGCCCGGTCCCGGACGGCGGCGAGGTCGCCGCCGGCCGCGAGGCGTCCGGCGCCGTACTCGCGGATGGTGTCCAGCATGCGATAACGGCCCGGTGCCGGTCCCAGCTGCAGCAATGACCGCTCGACGAGGCCCGCGAGCAGGTCGGGGACGGCACCGGCGGGTATCGACGAGCCGGCGCACACCGCCGTGGCCGAGGCACGGGTGACGCCGCCGGGCAGCACCGAGATCCGCTCGGCCAGCGTGCGCTCGTCCTGGGTCAGCAGGTCCCAGCTCCACGCGATGACCGCGCTCAGCGAGCGATGCCGGGGCAGCGCGGTGCGGTTGCCGGTGGTGAGCAACCGGAACCGGTCGGTCAGCCCGTCGGCCAGTTCCGGCAGGGAGAGGGTACGCAGCCGCGCGGCGGCCAGTTCGAGCGCCAGCGGCATCCCGTCCAGGTCGCACACCACCCGCCTGATGTCCGGCCAGGTGGCCGGTTCGACGTCGAATCCCGGCCGTACCGCGGCCGCGCGCTCGGTGAACAGGCGCACCGACGGCACCGCCCGGGCCCGGCCCAGGTCGAGGTCACCGGTCGGCAGCGCGAGCGGACCCAGCGGCACCAGGGCCTCTCCGTCGACCGCCAGCGGTTCGCGGCTCGTCGCCACCACCCGCAGCCCGGAGCAGCGGGTCAGCAGGGCCGTGAGCAGGTGGGAGGCGGCATCGGCGAGGTGCTCGCAGTTGTCGACGACCAGCAGGATCTCCCGGCCGCCGAGCTGGTCGACGAGGACGTCGACGTCGCCGGCACCGCGATCCTCACGGCGGTCGAGCAGGTTCCCGGACCGCGATCCGATACCCGCGAGCACCGCCGCGCCGATCTTGGCCGGTTCGGTGATCGAGGCGAGATCGATCAGCCACGCACCGTCGTGGAAGTCCCGCTGGTGGCGGCGGGCGGCCTCGACGGCGAGGCGGGTCTTGCCGGCGCCACCGGGACCGAGCACGGTGATCAGGCGGCCGGTCCGCAGGCGTGCGGCGATCCGGGCGAGCTCGTCGTCGCGGCCGATGAAACTGGTCAGCGGCGCCGGCAGGTTGCCCGGTCCGAGCCGCTCGGCCGGAGTGGCCGCCACCGGGGCGGACGGCTGCGCGCGGAGCAGTCCCAGGTGACGGTCACGCAGCAGGGAACCGGGGTCGGCGCCCAACGCCTCGGCCAGGGTGCCGCGGAAGCGCTCGTACACGGCCAAGGCCTCGGCCGTGCGGCCCTGGGCGGCGAACGCGTCCATGAGCAGCGCGACCGCCCGCTCGTGGACCGGCTGCCCGGCCAGCAGGGCGGTCAGGCGGGCGGCAGCCGCGTCGGCGTGCCCGACCGCGATCTCGGCCTCGGCCAGATCGGTGACGGCGTCCACCGACGCATGGGCCAGCCGGGCCGACACCGCCGGGGCCACCGCGGCCAGCAGCGCCGGCTCGGCACCGGGACGGAGCCCGGGCAGCGTGAGCGCCGCACCCAGCGCGTCCACCGCGGCCCGCGGGTCGCCGGCGTGCAGGGACTCGCGGCCGGCGGCGGCCTGCTGTTCGAACCGCAGCACGTCGACGTCGACGTCCCGGACGGCCAGCCGGTACCCGTCGGCCACCTGCGTGACCGCGTCGGTCGAGCCGAGGACCTTCCGCAGCCGCCACACCAGCGTCTGCAGAGCGTGCACGGGCTCGGCCGGGGGTTCGGCGCCCCAGATCGCTTCGGCCAGGACGCCCGCGCCGACGGTCCGACCGCCGGCCAGCGCCAGCCGGGCGGCCAGGCGCCGCAACCGCGTACCGGGAACGCTCACGGCCTCGCCACCACGGGAGACCGCGAACCCGCCCAGAAGGTCGACGCGCAGCCGCGCAGCCTCGTCCATCCCTCGATCATTCCGCGCGACCGCCCGCGTCCCCCAACCGAGCGCCCCGGTTGCCGGAAACCACTAGTCGACGAACAGCGGAGCGGCGGCGCGCCGCAATGTGGATCCAGCCAGGCCGCCAGGTTGCCCTCGAGCGCGCGTCACCGGGCAATGAGTGCCCGGCCATCACGGCGGATCGACGCGGGTCAGTCGCGGCGGGGCGCCACCGGGGCGCTCAGGCCGGCCGTGAAGAGCCGGTGGTCGACCTCGTTCAGGGCGAAGCGCAGTGCGCCCAGCGCCACGCTGTCCGCCCCGAGGGTCGACGCGCGCACGTCCGGCACCCGCAGGCAGAGCTTCTCCAGCTCGCGGCGCAGCCGGTCGAGCACCAGGTCGGCCGAGCGGGAGAAGCCGCCGCCGAAGACCACCAGTTGCGGGTCGAGCGTGAGCACCAGCGCGGCCGTGCCGACCGCGAGGTCCTTGACGTAGCGGCCGACCGCCGCGCGGGCCTCGCGGTTGCCGTCGCGGGCGGCGCTGAAGACCCAGGCCGCGGCGGCGTCCGGGTCGACCGTGTCGGGCACGCCGGGGCAGCGTTCCAGGTGCTGGGGGCGTTCAGCCAGCGGACCGGCTTGAGGGCGCCGATCTCGCCGGCCGCGCCGCCGTAGCCGCGCCGCAGCCGGCCGTCGATGATGAGGCCGGCGCCCATGCGCATGCCGGCGAGCAGGAAGACGATGTCGTCGGCGTCGCGGGCGGCGCCCCGCCAGCGTTCGGCGAGGGCGGCGAGCTTGCAGTCGTTCTCGACGACGACGGGACAGGTGAACCGGTCGCTGAGGTGGGCGGCGAGGTCGACCGTGCGCCAGCCGGGCAGCGGCGTGAAGAGGGTGGTCCGGCCGGTCGCGTCGACCGGACCGGTCACGCCGACGCCCACGGCCCAGATGTCCGTTGCGGTCTTGCCCGCCTCGTTCAGGCATTTCGCGAGAACGCGGTCCAGCGCCGCAAGCCTCTTACGCGGCTGCGCGTCGGCGGCGACCGCGCAGCGGGCGGTGTGCACCACGTTGCCGTCGAGGTCGGCCAGGAGCACCAGTATCTTGTGCCCGCCCACGTCGACGCCGATGACGTGCCCCGCCCCGGCCCGGAACCGGTACCGCCGCGCCGGCCGGCCGACGACGCTGCTGCCGTCGGGCTCCACGACGGTGGCCCAACCACCGGAGACGAGCCCCTGCGCGATGACGTCGACGGCCGGCCGGGAGAGGCCGGTCAGCTTGGCCAGCTCGGTGACGGTGGCCGGCTGCTGCTCGCGGAGCGCCCGCACCACCGTCAACGAGTTGAGTTCGCGCAGCCGCGACAGGTCGGTGCCACCGAGGACCGGATCCGCCACGCTGCGCCTCCCGAGTTCTGCTACGGAGTTTACGAAGTTACCGGAAACTTACGCTGTCGATGGTGATCGCACTGTTCCCCCCGAACCAGAAGCCCATGGCGAGCTGTCCGGGAGCGGCGCGGTCGATGCCGTTCGCGGCCATCGGGATGCGGATCTCCTGGTATCCGGTGGTCAGCACGGGGCGGCCGCCGCCGTCCAGTACGTAGTCGGCGAAGAGCTTCGTGGTGCCGCCGAGGCCGAGGCTGAAGTGGGACTGCTCGCCGCCGACGGAGCCTTTGACGCGGATGACCAGATGCGTGTACGAGGAGACGGAGATGGGCACGTCGCTGCCGAGCCAGCCGCCGTTGGCGTACCGCAGCGTGAGCGCGCCGCCGGAGACGACGCCGTTGCCGCCGCCGTTGGTGAAGCCGTTGCCGCCGGTCCACGCGCCGAGGTCGTTTCGTGCGGCGGCCGGATACGGAGGCGTTCCGTCGAAGTCGTCGAGCAGGCGCCCCGCGGCACCGGGGGTCGAGACGGAGAGCGGGGTGGACGCGGGCGACGCGTTGCCCGCCGCGTCCACGGCCTGCACCGCGTAGGTGTAGGAGGTGCCGGCGGTGAGCCCGGTGTCCACATAGGACGGTGTGCTGGTCGTGGCGACCTGGGTCCCGCCCCGCAGCACGCGGTAGCCGGTCACGCCGACGTTGTCCGTGGCGGCGTTCCAGGACAGGGAGATGCTGGTCGAGGTCTGCGCCGGGGAGGCGAGACCGGTCGGGGCCGACGGGGCGGTGGTGTCCCCGCCCGTGCCGACGCCGATGGCGCCGAGGCCGAGCCAGCCGTCGGCGTGCTGGGTGGTGTTGCCGAAGCGGAGCTTCTTGGCGGCCGGGCTGAGCGCCTCCAACGGATTCTTCACGCGCATGACGAGCTGGTAGGAGCCGGCGGCCACGCCGGTGAGGCTGACGTTCGACTGGAAGTACTGCGGGTGGCCGAAATCGCGGTAGGTGGGGTCGGCGCCGACGCCCCACTCGGGGAACGCCCGGATCCGCAACGGCTGCACGGACCTGAGGTCCCACGGCGTGTCCCAGGTGCGCACGACGGCGCCGGTGGAGTCCTTGAGCCCGAGCGCGACCGTCCACGGGTAGTAGAACGGGGCGACGCCGTTGTTGACGAGCTTCACGCCGACGGTGGCGTTGCCGGTGACGCTGTTCTGGTAGTAGGCGTTGGTGGCCGTGAGGTCGTAGCCCATCAGTCGCACGGCGGCGGCGACGTTCGGGTCCGAGGCGGCGTAGTTCTGGCTGCCCTGGTTGATTTTCCAGGTGGTGTGTTCGAGTTCGATGCAGGCCTTCAGGTTGTCGACCTGGCCGGAGCCGCCGGGCCAGGAGGCGAACGCCGAAGCCTGGATCTCGGGCCGCACCTCGCCGCCCATCGACGAGGTGATCCATTTGTTCTCGGTGCCGGTGGCGAGGGCCCGGGTCAGCTGGGAGTAGCTCGCGCCGCCGAGCGACTGCGGCAGCGTGACGCCCTGCAGCGGCGAGCCCTCGCGGTAGCAGAACGAGTCGTCGTGATAGCCGATGTCGCGGGTGTTCGCGGCGCCGCCGGCCGAGTCGGGGTAACGGATCTCGAGCTTCGTCGTGTCGAACGCCTCGTCGAACGCCCGCACGATCCGCGCGCCGTTGGCGTCGGTCGGCATCAGGTTCGGATAGCTGTCGGAGCCGGTGTCCGTGTCGAACGGCCACGTGTGCCACTCGCCCCACAGCCCCACGATGCCCAGGTGGATGAAGCCGATGCGCGGGTCCCCGTCGTAGCGCGCACCGAGCGCGGCGATGAACGCCGACACCGCGTCGAGCAGGTAAGGGCTGTCGTAGTCCGGTGAGACGGTGCCCCAGTACGTGTTGTCGCGGTAGGCGACGTGCCCGTCGAAGCAGTGCGGGACGGCATTTCCGGGATGGCTGCCGGTGCCGCCCGGGTACTCCAGGTAGAAGCGGATGGCCGCCTGGTTGC
Organism: Virgisporangium aliadipatigenens; assembly: GCF_016863615.1. Classification (GTDB taxonomy): domain Bacteria; phylum Actinomycetota; class Actinomycetes; order Mycobacteriales; family Micromonosporaceae; genus Virgisporangium; species Virgisporangium aliadipatigenens. The sequence goes on from NZ_BOPF01000035.1 coordinate 118,332, forward strand.
CGTACGAGGCGGTCTCGTTCAGCGCACTGTCCACGATGGACCAGTCGTACGCCGTGCAGTTCGTCGCGCTGGTCATCACCTCGGAGAGGCCGAAGTAGCTCCAGGCGAGGGAGCGCGGGTAGCCGGTGTTCTGGTTCTCGCCGGCGTTGTAGAAGCGGCCGAAGCCCTTGAGCGGGTTGTCCAGGGGGCTGGGTGCGGCGGTCAGCGGATGGTCCGTCAGGGACGGGGCCGGTGTGCCGGGCGGGGCCGGCCGGGGCGGCGGTCCGGCGGGCGCGGCCGCGGCGCTTCCGGGAACGGCACCCGCGAGAAGCAGGCAGAGGGCGGCGACGGCCGCGAGGCGTCTGCGCATGGTTCCTCCGAAGGGAGTCGGCGGGCCTCCCCGTGGGGGCTAGATACGAGGAGGTGTTGACAAAGTTTCCATGAGCTTCATCATTATTAGCGGCCGCACGTCCTCCGGCACAAGATGAGATGAGGCTCGGTCGTGACGAGAAGCAGCGACGACCGGCGGGTCGCCTGGGTGTTCCTGCTGCCCGTGCTCGTCGGGTTCACGGTGTTCTACCTGTATCCGACCGCCCGCGGGATCTGGTACTCCGTCACGGACTACAGCCTGCTCAACACGCCGACGTTCGTCGGCGCCGACAACTACGCCGACCTCGCCGGCGACCCGCAGTTCTGGCGGTCGCTGCGGGTCACCGCCTACTACGTCGTCCTCAACATCGGCTCGCAGGCCGTTCTCGCGCTCGGGCTCGCGGCGCTCATGCACCGGCTGACCCGTTCGGTCGTGGTGCGGGCGATGCTGCTCGTGCCGTGGCTCGTCCCGAACGTCACCGTCGCCCTGCTCTGGATGTGGCTGCTCGACGCCAACCTGGGGCTGGTCAACCATCTGCTGTCCGGGGCGGGGCTGGGCCGGCAGGGGTTCCTCACCTCGCCGGTGTGGGCCATGCCGTCCGTCGCGCTCGTCAACACCTGGGCGTACACGGGCTACACGGCGCTGCTGCTCTACGCCGGCATGCTGCAGATCCCGGCGCACCTGTACGAGAGCGCCGCGCTCGACGGGGCTGGGGAGCTGCGGATGTTCCGGCTCATCACGCTGCCGCTGCTGCGGCCGGTGCTGGCGCTGGTGCTCGTGGTGTCGCTGATCGGCTCGTTCCAGATCTTCGACACCGTCGCGGTCACCACCCTCGGCAATCCCGCGGGGGCCACCCGCGTCGTCTACCTCTACATCTACGAGCAGGCGTTCCGGTACTTCCACATGGGATACGCCGCCGCCGCGGCCATGGTGCTCGTGGTGATTCTCGGCCTGCTGACCGCCGTGCAGCTGCGACTGCTGCGCGCCTCCCGCTCCGACCTCGCCTGAGGAGGCGACGCCATGTCCAGGATCGCGGCGTGGTGCACGCTCGGCGTGTTCCTCGTGCTCACGATCGTGCCGTTCTACTGGATGGTCCGCACCGCGATGACCCCCGCCGCGGACCTCTACACCGACAGCACCGGGCTGTTTCCCGACCATCCCACGACCGTCAACTTCCGGCGCGTCCTCGGGCTGGTGGACGCGGAGACCGCGCGGGCGGCCGGCGGCTCCGGGGCGCGGATCGACTTCCTGCGCTACACGCTCAACTCGATCGTCTACTGTGGACTGATCGCGGTCGGGCAGACGTTCTTCTGCGCGATGGCCGGATACGCCTTCGCCCGCCTGCGTTTCCCCGGCCGGGACGCGCTGTTCGGGGTCATCGTCGCGGCGCTGATGGTGCCGCCCATCTTCACGCTGCTGCCCAACTTCACGCTCGTGAAGGACCTCGGCCTCATCGACACCTTCGCCGGCATGGTCGCGCCGTCGTTCCTGATGACGCCGTTCGCGGTCTTCTTCCTCCGGCAGTTCTTCCTCTCCGTCCCGGTCGAGGTGGAGGAGGCGGCCGTCATCGACGGGGCCGGTCGCTGGCGGATTTTCTGGAACGTCGTCGTGCCGATGAGCCGCGGCCCCCTCAGCACGATCGCCCTCACCACCACGGTGTGGGCCTGGAAGGACTTCCTGTGGCCGCTGCTCGTGGGCCGCGGGGAGCAGACCCGGCTGCTGACGGTGGCGCTCGGCGTCTTCCGCCAGCAGTCGCCGAACACCCAACCGGACTGGACCGGGCTGATGGCCGCCTCCACGCTCTCCGTCCTACCCGTCCTGATCCTGCTCGTCGTCCTCGGTAGACGACTCGTGCAGTCGCTCAACTTCACCGGCATCAAGTAGCTCGGCATCCGGAAAGGCCACCGCCATGAGAAGAGCCCTCGCGGTCCTCGCCCTCCTCCTACCGCTGGCCGCCTGCACGGCCGAACCCGCCGACGGCAAGGTCACGCTCAACTACTGGCTCTGGGACGACAAGCAGCTGCCGTCGTATCAGACCTGCGCCGACGAGTTCACCAAGGCCAACCCGAACGTCGCGATCAAGTTCACGCAGACCGCGTGGAGCCAGTACTGGCAGAACCTCACCACCCAGCTCGCCAGCGGCGGCGCACCCGACGTGTGGACCGACCACGCCTCGTACTATCCGCAGTTCGTCTCCAGTAACCAGATCCTCGACATCCAGCCGTTCGTCGAACGCGACGGGGTCGACCTGGGCGTGTACCAGGCCGGGCTCGCCGACCTGTTCGTCAAGGACGGCAAGCGCTACGGCCTGCCGAAGGACTGGGACACGATGGCGCTGGTGTACAACACCGCGCTCGTCAAGGACACCACGGGACTCGACGCACTCACGTGGAACCCCGTCGACGGCGGCACGTTCGAGCGGGCGATCGCGGCATCCACTGTGGACAGTCAGGGGCGCACCGGCCTGGATCCCGCGTTCGACAAGGCGAACGTGAAGGTGTACGGCTTCCTCCCGGAGTGGGCCGACGGCTCCCAGGGCCAGAACGGCTGGGGCAACCTGGCTGTCGCCAACGGCTTCACGTTCCTGGACAAGAACCCCTGGGGCACCCGTTACCGCTACGACGATCCGAAGCTGGCGCAGACGATCGCGTGGTTCACGCACCTCATCGACGCCGGATACGCGCCGCGCTTCGACAAGCAGTCGACGCTCGGCCGCGACGCCGTCATGGACCAGGGCACGGGGGCGTTCACGTTCGCCGGTTCGTGGACGATCAGCTCCTACCTCGGCGCGAACGCCAAGCAGAAATACGCCTTCGCGCCGCTGCCCACCGGCCCGGCCGGCCGCAAGACGGCCATCAACGGGCTCTCCGACGCGATCTACGCGGGCACGAAGCATCCCGACGAGGCGTGGGCGTGGGTGAAGTTCCTCGGCTCGGCCGCCTGTCAGGACATCGTCGGCGGCAACGCGGTCGTCTTCCCCGCGGTGAGGTCCGGGGTGGAGAAGGCGCTCGCGGCGCACAAGGCCGCCGGGCGGGACGTGCACGTCTTCACCGACCAGGCGTCGGCACCGGGCGGAACGTTCTTCCTGCCGATCACCGACCACGGCAACGAGGTGAGCCAGATCGTGCAGGACGCGATCCAGGCCGTCGTGTTGGGACAGGCCGCCCCGGCGGGTGCGCTGAAGAAGGCAAACGACCAGGTGAACGCGCTCTTCAAGTAGGGAGAAACATGGCTCAGCTCGTGGAGGTCGGCGGACGCGTGTTCGCCGTCCAGCACTCCGGCGGCGGCACGCCGCGACCCACGGACGGCGGACTCCTGCTGCCGCCGGGCCGGGTGGCCGTGCTGCACGGACTCGGTGACGCGGAGTTCTACCGCAACGGGCAGAACTCGTGGAGCCCGTCCGGCTGGCGCCGGCTGAGCGAACCGCCGCTGCGGGTGCCCGACCCGCGGCGGCGGGTCACCGCCGACGACCCCGTGCACGACGACGCGAACCGGCACCACTCCTCGGCGGTGGCCGCGCTGCGCGGCGACGACGGCGGCACGCTCCTGCTGGGCGCGTTGGGCCCGGACACCCCGCGCCTCGCCGCCGACCACGACACGCTCGCCGGCTGGTACGCCGCGGGCGGCGCGGACTGGTTCCTCGCCCACGGGCCCGAGGACGAGGTGTTCGGCGCCTACACCGACGAACTGGCGCGGCGCTTCGGCCCCACCGGCCGCCGCGCCGGCAACGTCTGGTGCAGCTGGTACGCCTACTACGAGAACATCACCGAGGAGGTGCTGTACAAGGACATCGCGGACCTCTCCGGGCTGCCGTTCGACGTGGTGCAGGTCGACGACGGCTGGGCCGAACGGGTCGGCGACTGGCGGCCGAACGCGAAGTTCCCGAGCGGGATGCGTGCGCTCGCGGAGCGGATCGACGACGCGGGGTTCACGCCGGGGCTGTGGATCGCACCGTTCATCGCCCTGCCGCAGTCGAGGCTCGCCACCGAACATCCGCACCTGCTGCTGCGCGACGCCACGGGAGCGCCGGTGATCGCCGGCTACAACTGGGGCGGCCCGTACTTCGCGCTGGACCTGGCGCGCGCGGACGCGCGGGAGCACGTGGCCGAGCTGATCCGCACGGTGGTGCACGAGTGGGGGTTCCGCTATCTGAAGCTGGACTTCGTCAACGCCGCCGCCGCGTACCTGCCGGGGCGGCGGCGGGACGAGGCCTACCGCGACGGCCTGCGGCTGATCCGCGAGGTGGCCGGCGAGGACGTGTACCTGCTCGGTTCCGGCGCGATCCTGCTGCCCTCGCTCGGGATCCTCGACGGCCTGCGCAGCGGCCCGGACGTGGCGCCGATGTGGGACAACTACGCGACCGTGGACCCGTCCGACGCGACCGCCCGCAATGCGTTCGTCAACAGCCTCCACCGGCTGTGGTGGTCGCCGCTGGTGCAGGTCGACCCGGACGTCGTCTACTTCCGCAGCCGGCTCAACCTGCTCACCCCGCGGCAGCTCGGGTGGCTGCGGGATCTGGCGGACGTGTGCGGGTTCCGCGCGGTGTCGGACCCGCCGGGCTGGCTGACGCCGACCGAGCTGGACGAGCTGCGCACCTATCTCGAAGCGACGCCGGAGGTCCGCCGGCTCGGCCGGTACCGGTTCGCGGTCGACGGGCGGGAGGTGGACCTCGGGCCGGCTGTCGCGCCGGAACGGGGCGGCCAGGCCTATCCGATCTCCTGAACCGGCACAGATCCGCGTCGCGGGTGACGCTGACGGGAGCCGGGTGGGGGCGGTAGCGGGGCGATCAGCGGGTCGCGGTGGAGAGTTTCGGTGCGAACCTGTCGGCGAATACGCGTGCGAGAGCCCGGGTGGTGAGGTTGCGCGCGGCGAGTCCGCGTCCGGTGCGGGGGATGAGGAGCGCGGCGAGTGGCTTGATCTGCCGCACCTTGGGGTTGACCAGGCGCCGGTGGGTTGTCTCGTATTCGCGGAACGCGCGGGTGTGGTCGGTGGGGTTGGCGGCCAGTGCGCCGGCGAGAGTGTGGGCGCCGGCGACGGCGAGGGTGGAGCCGTCGCCGAAGATCGCGACACTGGACGCGGCGTCGCCGAGGAGGGCGACCCGGCCGCGGGACCAGGAGTCGATTCTGATCTGACTGAGGCGGTCGAAGTAGGGGTCGGGGTGCTGTCGGAGTGCGTCGACCAGTTCGGGAACGCGCCACCCGAGGCCTCGGTACGTGTCGGTCACGAGCTCGGTGTGGGCAACCTTGTCGCGGCGGTCCCGGCCGGGGGAGGCCGGTCCGTGGAAGACGAACATGGCCAGTCCTTCGACCTTGCCCGGGTGCAGGAGGGCGAGGCGGCCGGGGGCGTTGTAAACCACCATGTCATGCCGGTCGCGGACCGCGTCGAGCGGTACCGGAACGGTCGCGAGGTTGATGCCCAGATCCCGCGCGAACCGTTCTTCCGGGCCGAACTCCATGCGCCGGATGGTGGAGTGGATGCCGTCGGTGCCGATGACGAGGTCGAAGCGGCGGGGCGCGGCCTTGGCAAACGTGACATCGACCCCGGCCAGATCTTGAGTGAGGCTCACGACGGTATCGCCGAACAGGTATTCGGCGCTGTCCACCGCCGCTTCGAACATGATGGTGGCCAGGTCGGCTCGGGTGATCTCGATGTCCTGGCTCCCCTCCGGCGCGGTGGGCAGCCGGGCCATCGGCCGGCCGGCGAGGTCGAGCAGTGTCACGCCGGTAACCGCGGTGGCGGCCGCGCGTAGCCGTGGGAGAACACCCATCTGCTCGGCGACGTGGACGGCCGGGCCCTTGACGTCGATGGGATTGCCGCTGGAGCGCAGTGTTGCCGCCTGTTCGACCACGACGGGGCGCATTCCGTGCCGCGCCAGCCAGAAGGCGAGGGTGGGGCCGGCGACGCCGGCGCCGAGGATGAGTACGTCGCGAGGAGACATGCTCACGAAGGTAGTGGCAGCAGATGCCAAATTGCCATGTGTGCCGAATGGCAGTGAGTGCCATCACACAACGGGTGCCGCGATCGGTCAGGCCGGTACCCTTCGGTGATGTCCCTGCGCGAGGTCAAGCAGCTACGCACCCGGCAGGCGCTGGCCACAGCGGCAGCCGACCTGTTCCGGAGCAGAGGATTCGACGGCACCACTCTCGCCGACGTGGCCGCCGCCGCCGAAGTCGGCACGCGCACACTCTTCCGATACTTCGCCGGCAAGGAAGACCTGCTGTTCCCCGACCACGACGACCGGGTCGCCGCGGCGGTACGCACCATCGACGGCAGCGGACCGCCGGAGCGACCCGCTGAGGTGCTGCTCCGCGCCTTGGCGCAGGCGGAAAGCGACGAGGACGTCGCCAGTGGGCTCGCGGCGTTACGACTGCGGTTGATACGCGAGAACCCGACCGTTCGGGCACGGGCGCTCCAGCTGTACTCCGACGCCCAACTCGAGATCGCCCGCGCGCTGACGAAGGCCTTCCCGGAGCAGCTCGACACGGTGGGTGCCGCCGCGCTGACCGGAGCCTTCGCCGGAGCGGTCCAGGGTGCCCTCTGCGCACTCATCCAGGATCCGACGGACTTCAAAGACCCGGCGGCCTACCGGAACCTCATCGACACGGCGACCCGGACGGCG